>NZ_VKDC01000004.1 GCF_007097395.1 Fulvivirga sp. M361 | reverse complement strand
ACTGATCGAAAGAATCTACCAGGGAATAAGTGCCATCAATGAAGAACCCGTCGTATTCAAATGGAAATACAAAATGGATGATTTGATTATTATTTGATATGATATTTAAAGAACGGTGTACTAGGAATATCTACTTGTTCTCATTTTATCTTGCTGGTGTTAGAGTGTCAGATGTACTTCGTATGAAATGGAATCAGATCAGTGATAACCGTCTGGTGTATAAAATGGGCAAAAACAACAAAGTGGATTCTTTAAAGCTACCTTCTAAGGTGATCGAAATACTAAACTATTATTCAAGGGACAAAAGAGCAAAAGATGACTTTATATTTCCCGAATTGAAAAAAGCGAATATTGATGATGAAAAAGATGTCCACGCTAAAATCCGTACGGCTAATAAGAAGTTCAATTATTATTTAAAACAAATAGCCAGCCTTGCTAAAATTGATAAGAAGGTGACCATGCATATTTCCAGGCACAGCTTCGGAAATATTGCTGGGGATAAGGTATCTCCACAAATGCTTCAAAAGCTTTACCGACACACGAGCCTGACTACGACAATAGGTTATCAAGGTAATTTTGTTCATAAGGATACAGATGAAGCACTGGAGACTGTCATCGGATTTTAGCTTAAGTAATATCTATAAATAACAGCCCGATGGAAGAGAGCTCCTTGAGACGAGAGAATAGTCTTTGGAAAGCTGTTGTCCATTTACAACTTCAAAAGCAAGTCTTCCAATGAATCTTCACTTCGGTCTGACCTTTCTTTTCCATTTAATTGAGCTCGGTATTTAAGAAAATTTGAGAATTTCTCTCTTCCGATTATCATTTCCAGTTCATCAAAGATTTCACTGTTAATCGTTTCCAGATCCTGCATGAAATTACTTTTACTGGTAGTGAATTTATCCTGGACCTTAGACAGCCGTTTAATTCGCTTGTCCATGATCTTAACTATTTGAGTATGCTTAGTTTCATCCCCTATGGCTAGACAGATTTTGTCTGCTAAAACCGTACTATAGAAATTTGACTTGTCTAAACTGGTCGAATCCTGAGCATAGCCAGCCGTTTCGAAACCAATTGTCATCAATAGTAGTAACGTAAAGTATTGCATCGTTTTTTGCTTAATCGTTTAATTTTTAAAGATAAGTTGTATAATACTTCCCTGTAGTTCATTGTACATTTCATTATAATAATGCATAGTTTCTCATGTCCGGTAGCTAGAATTCCTTTGTCAATGTGTATCGTAAACATGTCTGACTGTAGGTGCCGGGCACGCCATTCATTGAAAAATGAATGGAGTCCAACTCATAGACAATGCAGCCCTTCAAAAAAATATCATAATAGACATCTACAGTATCGACATCCCCATCCCCATAAGATAAATAAAGGGTCAGTTCATTCTGCTCCAGCACCTCTAACTCAGGGAAGTATCGCTCATTGAAGGGTTGTATGCCTAATGAATACCCACAGTCTTTTGACCAGTCCAGTTCTACAATGGGAAGGGTATCTGTCGGTGTAAAAAAGCGGACATCTTCAACATTATAAAGTTTATCAAACCCGGTAAATGGCCCAAACAAAGCATTTTCCCCGGATTCTGTCCTGATTTGAAGGAGAATAAATATATCGGTATATTCAAAGGGCTCGTCAGCACAATCATCGCCACCGCTACAAGAAACAAGACTTAGACATGTTATTAGGTATAGCCACTTCATAGTTTTTAAGATTTTTTTTGATCTAATTCAATACTACTTTATACATGATTTCTTCTCCATTATATAGGATGTAAATGAAAATCATACCACTCAAACCATTTGCATTAAAGTAATAGCCTTCTTTTTGAAATGAATCATGGATTAAAGTTAATCCTGTTTCATTTTTAATAGTTATGGTGTTGTGTTTGGTTTGATCTTCGATTGAACTTACCACACCTACATCTTCCCTATTTAACGAAGACGCCGGCTGTAAATCTACTCCTTCCAATGTAATATGTAGTTGATCAGCGGATCGGCTAAGAAAGAGTTGGCTCCCAAAAAATGTGTAGTTGCCCATAACTGATCCACAATCATTGGTTTGCATAAGTAATATTAAATGAGAAGTAAAAGGGGGAGGGAGAGGACTAAATCTAATTTCCGCGTGACCTTTTGACATACCACTGCCAGCACTTGAAATTCCTTGATCTAAGACAGTATAATCTGTACCGTTCATCCAGTCAAGAGAAGTAAAACTTCCATTGGGGATTGGATCCGTTTCGAAGGTGTGGGGTAGCATTAACCAGCCGGAAGAAGGCCCATTGATAATAGGAGTTGGTGGAATACCTACCCAATCAATAGAGGTTTGATTTAGATCAGTAGTACAAAGCCCATTGGAGATCGTAGCCCGAACCCATGAAGGCCCGCTTCGTCCAGTACGTGCCATGAAACTTGCGGAAGTAGTTGCTTCAGAGCTTGTGGTATATCTGAGTTGTAGACGTGAATCATAACTCCAGGAGGTTGTTAAAGGGTAAGGATTCGGAGCAATAGTAACAAGTGATCCTGTTCCCTCACAGACGTTCTCAGGAGCCACAGTTGTATAATTCGCAGCATTTTCCGCAAATTCATTACAAATATTTGGGATCACCGAAAGTAGATATTCTGGTTCATTCCCAGGGCTACTCAGTGATGTCGGAGAAATAAACTCGACTTCAACAAAGTAATCGCCAGGCGTCAGTTGCAATTCCATTTTAGAATAGCTTCCGGCACCCGAGTTATCATCTGACCTAACCAGCGTCAAGTTCTGAACGGCATCAGAACCCAGCAAAATCTCACCTCTCCAGAGCTTTATTCGTGTATCAATGGTACCACTTCCGTTGGCCTGGGCAGTTTCAATTCGAAAGACATCCGTCTGTGTCACCGTAAACCGGGTGATATCTATATCACTCAGTTCAGTGAAATTAAATCTTGGAGTGAGGACGTGTTTCTGTGTATTTCCCAGGGCAATTGTCGGAAGTAGTGAGGAGAAATAATTGTTCGGTTCAAACTGATCGACTTTTATATCACGTATGTTTCGTTCATTCAGGAACTCGGTCAAGGTAATGTCCATGATCGCTATCTGCATGGGTGTGAAAGAAAGCCGACATTTTCTTCTGCTATAGGACATAACATTGTCTGTCATGGGGTCCCAGGCAGCATCCCAATGGTCTTTTCCCCCACCTGTATAAACACAAGCAGTATCGACTTTGCCGGACTGACCGGGGTCTGCCAGTGTATCACATAGTCGGTCGCTGTTCACTTCACATTTTTTGGGGTTGCCTCCCAGCCACGAAATAACACAAAGAGCACCTTGTTTTCTTGTTCGTGACACTGATTCCTGAAAGCAAGTCGGTAAGTCTCCGTTATCACGATCAGAAAGTCCCCAAAAATACCTTCCGGGGTCGTGAGTATGATCCAAATCTAAGTTGTGACCCAACTCATGTGCTAGTGTACTGGCTAAATCAGATACAGAACGTGTTCCAACGGTAAGCGCATTGTTATACTTGGCAAACAAGCGCTGTGCCCGACCGCCGAAATCCTCATCTCCCAACGAATGGATAAAATGTACACCAAAGGCCTTAGAAGGACGATGGCGGTACATCATTGTACTCGATTCTAAATGGTTGTCAATATCTGTATTATAATTCGTGTTGTTGATATAGGCAGGTTCTGAGTTAATATAAAACCGAATACCAGTCCCAGCATCTAAGTAAATCTGATTAACGGATTGTATGACATTTTGCATCCGAAATAAATCGATGCTTTGATTGGTACCATCCGAATTTCGATAAATAATCGGGTATATAGGTATATTATAGGTAGCATTGACTCCTGCTCGAGCTACCGGAACCCCTCCCCTTGGCCCGCTGTAATCCGGGCTATTAGCAATATAATTCTCTAAAAACGCGTTATTACCAAACCATGGCTGATTTACAATTGCTGCCGAATCCAATCTTTCGGAAGAACAATCCGAATCAGAACTTGAAGAACCTGTATAGCTTATTACTAATTTAGGTCGAATGGTAGTATTTGGATGTTCAGTACTTGCATAATTTCGGGAACGATGATGCACTTCATTTACTAGTCGAAAGGAAATCCCATAGTTGTTGGTTGGGTTATTGAGCCAATCACTTGCCAGAGATGTCAAATCAATTTGGCGGTTCTCCGTAGCTGAAGTCGACGAACCAACATTGACCATACCATTTACATCAACAGACGGAGCATTATTCCAGGTAATTGTGCTCGGATTCCACGAGTTGACGACCCGAAAAACACTGATCGCATTGGAACCACTCAATTGACTATTTCCATTGTAAGCACTTGTGGATGTTACAGTAGGGTCACTGTACAGATATAGTACGGCTGAGATAATCGTTGATTCCGCCGGAACCTGGTTTAGATCAAACTTCATGAAAGATCTAAAAAGTGTTTGGAAGCCTGAGGCAGTCCAGGCTGTGGCACTTATTCTTTGATAGTTTTCATAATTCTGATCGGCCATGTGCTCATTCCCAGGTTTTGCATAACGACGTACAACAACATCCTCTAATCCATTGCTACCATCGATGGTGATGGTGGTTTGTCCAAAGGCAAATAGAGAGCAACAGAAGCAAAATACTAGTAGGGTAGTTTTCATAGTGGTAATAAGGTCAACAAAACAATAAGATTGAAACTTCAACAATATTGATATTGCTAGTTAGGACATAAGAATCTTAACAAAAGTAAAGTCTCTAAATTGGCAGATGCTGACAGAGATCAGAATAAAAGGAGACTTAGATCAAGGAAAACAGTATTGGGCTGATCAACAATGAGTTATATGGAATGCTCGAAATTTATACATGACGATTCAGAGATTAAAATCTTCTAGCCTGCCGATATAAAGGCACATTAAATTCACAGTAGCAGCTAAACAGTTAAGTGTTTATAAACTTGCTAGACGCTCAGTTCACACATGCGCTATATACCATGTTAGTGAGCTACTTACTCTTCGATTTCAGTTAATTCTTCAAAATCATCTTCAACTTCGCCAAGTTCAATAAGAGGATTTTTTTCCTCGTCCGTTCGTACATCAGGACAGTCCGCCTGTTCAGATCTCTGAAGGAAAGCTTTTAGATAAGACTCGCGCCAGTTTACTAGATTAATTGAATCAACGATATGTCCTTCATTCTCTATTCTTGTTAGTTCGGAAGTGCCGTATGAATTTTTAAGAATTACTTTATTATAGGTAATGAATTCAAAGCGAAGTGTTTCTGGTGGATTTATCAAATCCACATTAATTCCTTGAGTTACAATTAACATGCCATCCAGAATGTGACATTTGTAAAATGACATTCCATTGTCATAATCATGATTCTGAAAATCTGATACAGATGTAGTCGTGTAATGTTTGTTGATCTTATATTCCTTGTAAGTACCATCCCTTCGGCACTCACCCCATGATCCTATCAAGGGGTTTGGTTTTTGAGTTTCACAAGCTAAAATAGTCCCGAGTATTGTGATAGAAATGAGTTTTTTGATCATGCGGTAGTGCTGTCTAACGTTCAACTATCATCCGTAAGCTGGACTTTTCAAATTTCTAGAAAAGTATCTTATCGTATCAGCCCTTGCAAATAGCTCAGATAGCTTATAGTGTTTGTTATATGCCTTATCACTTCATTCCATTAGTGGTTTTCAGAGAGTCATTTAGTTCAATATGCATGCTGTGAGGATGTTGACCTAGTTTGTTGTAATAGTTGTTCAAAATACTTGAGAGTAAGACTCGTGCACCATCAGCTACCTCCTTCATTTCTCTTTTAGTTACAGTTCCTTGTTGTCTGCGATGAATTTCAACAATGGTTCCTTCGTAATGATCTTTGAAGAAAAATTCCATTCTATTTCCTCCAGGTTCCTGTTTGCTTATTGCTTCAGCATTGGTTGATTCATGGTTCTCATTGTACGAGAAGTATGTATATGGACCCCAATCAGTGATTTCGAAATAATTTACACTGTCGCGGTTATCATAATTTTTATAAACATTACCAACTTCAATTATGTCTTTGACACCCTTTACAATTTCAAAAGGATAGCCATTATAGGATAGGTTCAAATATTTGTCGGGCGTTTCTTTAAATGCTAAAGCAAAATAGTCCCAAACTTCCTCTTTAGACTTCCCTATTTCCATAATAGTAGCTTTTGCAGCGGAATAAACTTCAAGAGATTTTTTTTGATTAAACATTGTTGTAGGATTTTGTGGCATATAGCATCCAAATAACAGGAGCACCCCATTACCAATACTAAATATAGCACTTAAAACAGCTTAAAGGAGATTTTTCTATGCTCATTATCCGCTTATTAAATACTTAATTTCATGGAAATCAATTGGAAGTAGCGTTTAAAAAATTCACAACCCATATCCATGCTTTTGACCAACAGGGTATAATAATTCCTGTTTCCCATTGGTTACTAGTGACATACAACCATCAGTTGATACGTTCTATGAAATCACTAAAATCTGGGATGTAGAAGTAAGGGAGTTGTTTATAACTTCTAAAGGGTAATCTTAAAAATTTAGCAGGGCTATGTGTTGGCAGTTCTCCTTTTAATCAAGGTTTTCATCCATTAATTTGTGCATGCTCTTTCTTAACATTCTTGGTAACTCCCGAAATATTATATAATCCTCTTTGGAGTTCGACATAAAAAATTCTTCCATCATAGGATGATGGTTTGTCATTTCAACCATTTCCTCAAATTGTATTATAGCTTTTTCTTTCTCTTTTGATGAAATATCTGACTTTATTACTCTCAATGTTTCTGTTCCAAGTTCATACAACCAAGGCATTTTGTCTTTCACCAGCGCTAAAGCCATTAATATTCCAATTGTAGGGTTAGGAGTCATATGAAATAATTCTTCAATCATCCTTGGATGAATCCTCCTTCTTCTCTTTCTATCTCTGTATTCGGGATCAATTCTACTTTCGATTCTTGAAGGTAAATCTTGGAACATGACTTTAATCTCCTCAAATAGTTTAGGAGTATCATTTTCATTGTATTCCACAACATGGTTATCCTCCGTATCGGTTTTTCTTTTTGAGAAAATTTCGTCAATTGATGCGATGAATTTTTGAACGTGGAATTTTATTGTTTCCTCATCTGGTTCAGAATTGGGTATTCTGTCAACCAATTGAAAAACGAGCTTGCATAATGCATCTTCATCTCCACTGCAATTTTGAAACTGTGCAAATGGGCCGTTTGAAGCTTTTTTCAGAGTTAGCCCAACTGCAACTCCTAAAATAGGAGTATTCAGCTTTCCTTTGGCCATTCCCGCTTCAAATAGAATCCAAGGTCTATCAACACTATTCGGAGTTAGTAAGCAAACTACATCAGTTGCGTTCTGAATGTTCTTAATTATTTCTGGATACCATTCAACGCCGTATTCAATTCCTTGATTACCTTTTTTGTCAGAAGAACGAAAAGACTTGAGAACACCAGCACTTACTCTCTTTAATAATACACTAAAAGCTTCAGCAATTTCAGCATCTCTGGTATCATGACTTATAAAAACCAACGAACTTGCTGTTTTGAGTTTTGATTGCTCTTCTTTTCCTTCTGATTGTTCGCTCATAACTTTCTGTTTGTATTAATTTGCCTATAACATCCAGATAACAGGGATACCCTATTACCAATACTAAATATAGCCCTAAAAGTAGTGTAAAGGAGATTTTTCTATGCTCATTATCTACTTATTAAGTACTTAATTTCATGGCAGTCAATCGAAAGTAGCATTTCAAAATTCACAATCCATATCCATACTTTTAACCAGCATACTGTTTCCCAAGGGCTTCACCTATCACTAAAGTGCCTGGGTAGGGTCAAGTGGTGGAACATCTGGTTTATTACAGACATAAACCTGCGAAACATATATAGGTGACTTCATGTTGCGAGTACGCTGAGTGGTGGCGCCAATGCTGAAGTTTCTGCGTAAGTATGTGGAGGTGCACCCCCGTATCCGAGTACGGGGAAGGCTGTGGGCTTATGGCTCACGGTCGTCTACTCATTAGCTTGCGCAAGCTATTTCAGATTTTGATTGCTCCATTCCATTATTTTAGTCAGATTTTCTTTCAAAGACTTTCCTTTATCAGTCAATCGGTATTCGACTTTTGGTGGAATTACCGGGTAAGATTTTCTATCTATAATATCCAATTTTTCTAAATCCTTTAATTGTTGTGATAACATTTTTTGACTAATTCCATCAATTGCTTTATCCAATTCATTAAATCGCATTACTTCGTTTAAAATTAAAAGCCAAATAATTACAGGTTTCCATTTTCCACCAATTTGTTCCATAAATATCGTTATTGGACATTCTTTGGCTTGTTGATATTTTTTTTTAATTATTTTTTCTTCTGTTTTCATATCAAAACGTGCTTTTCCGACTTGCTGGTTAGTAACTTACTAAAAAGTAAGTACTTGTCAATTATATAGTTATTTTTCTTTTTTGCGAAAAGAAATTATAAGATGAATAAACAAATAATTGTAATTACAGGTGGAACAACAGGGATTGGATTTGCTTGTGCTGAATATCTATTGAATTTAGATTATAGAGTAATAATAACAGGAAGAACTAAAGAAAATTTGGATAGTGCTATTTCAAAATTAGGGCAAAACTGCTTTGGCTTTTTATCGAACACATCTTCATTAAGTGATATTGATGAATTAGTAATAAAAGTCAAAAATCAATTTGGAAATATTGATGGTTTGTTCGTCAACGCAGGTGTTTTTAGAGCATCTAATTTTGAAGGAACATCCGAAGAATTATTTGATGAAACAATGAATATTAATTTCAAGGGTGCTTTTTTTACAGTCCAAAAATTCATACCTATTTTGAACAACCCCTCAAGCATTGTATTAAATACTTCAATTGTTGTTTTTAAGTCTTTTGCTGACACAAGTGTTTACACTGCAAGTAAAGCAGCTTTGGAAAGTATAGCTAAAGTTCTAAATATTGAACTTGCAGATAGAGGAATTAGAGTAAATATTGTTAGCCCTGGCGTAACCGAAAGTCCAATTCAGAAAAAGTCTGGAATGACTGATGAAGCAATTAATAATTTATTAGAATATTTCTCTTCAACATCGCCAATTGGTAGAATCATTCAACCAACAGATATTGCTCCCATTGTAGAGTTTCTCCTATCGAATAAATCTCGAGTGTTACGAAATGAAAAAATTATCGTAGATGGTGGTACAACTTTATAAGCCCTTTTTATTAAGCCTAATATGTTTTTTGTTTGGTCAATGCGTGCTTGGTCAAGTTGTACTTGATTCTACACAAACAAATTCAACTAGATATGTAAAAGGGATTGAAAATCTGAATGCTTTAGATTCTAACGCATTCCAAAATATTGTAGATAATCTTTCCGAAATAGCACCAGAACTTTCAGATTACATTGTAACATTCGGATATGGTGATATTTATGAAAAGAGTAGTTTGTCAAAAAGAGATAAACAGCTAATAATAATAGCTTCACTTACAACAAAGGGTTACACTCTACCACAACTAAAGTTTCATATAAATTCAGGTTTTAATATTGGCTTGGAAGCAGATGAAATAAAAGATGTGATTTTACAAACCTTACCTTATAATGGTTTCCCAGAAGTATTGAATGCAATGATGATTTTAAAATCCGTTATAGAGGAACGAAAAGATTAGGTTATTGGGTTGGTTTTTTTTTGCCAGACAACAGGAACACCCTATTACCAACACTAAATATAGCACTTAAAATAGCTTAAATGAGATTTTACAATGCTCATTATCCACTTATTAAGTACTTAATTTCATGGCAATCAATTGAAAGTAGCATTTCAAAATTCACAACCTATATCTACCCTTTCGTATGAGGACATGTACCGATCTTTTGATTATTATTTTTCAGATTACAGCGACTGCATAATAAGAGCAGTGTGAATTGAGAGGTTTAGGGGTATAATTCATCTTTACCTACTCCGACTAACTACATTTTAAGGTTAAGAACGACCGCCTTGGATGGTTCAATAAACATATCCAAGAGATCGCGACTATGGCAGGCATATACAAGAGGGTACGTTCTTACAGCTTCCGTGACACTTGGATGAATATTGGCTTGCAATTAGGAATTGATATTCGCAAACTCTCCAAAGGTCTCGGTCATTCATCTGTACAAGTAACAGAGAAACATTATGCAGGATTGATACAGCAAAACTTGTTTGATGAGATTAACTCTAAAATCACTAAAGCAAGCTACAAGAAGCCAAGTCCATGAGATATTTAATCAATGTTCAATGCTTTATTAGTATACTTATCAGCGTGTTTGTTTAGATCACTAAGCCATTCTGCATACATTTCTTTAGGCATCGTGCGATACCCCATACGAAAGATTTTGGCGTATAAAGTTTCCATTTGCTCAAAGAGTGTTTTGTTTTCATCTATCGAAAGAACTTGACTAGCGTAAGTTGCTCCTTCCTTATCCATTATGGCCTCAAATTTCTTCTTCAATGTTTCAGCTTTCAAAAGCATCGCATTCACATAGTTTGGATAATATGCCAGTGCTGTATCAGCACATTGAACTAAAAAATCTAAGTCATCCGGTTTCTTGAAATGCCTTTCATAACCTTTAGCTAAGTCAATCATACACATCACTATTTCTTGGCTTTTCGAGAGCGTATCCATGTAAATCCCGTTCTTGATTGCATCGAGATGAACATAACCACTGCTCTTAATCCAAGCATCAATTGGAAAGGTTGCACTGGTAAGCTCAGTATTATACCATCCAATTTCTGGGTTTTGAGACCTAACCTTGATATAGGTATGGTTTGGTGCAAAAGAAAGATAGGCCTTGGCTTCTAATTCTTCTGCCAGAATTTTATATAAAAGTGGGAGTGAGTGGCAATTGCCGCTATGGGTATTGAGTAATTTGGAAACGAACATATTAGTCCAATCTCTTTCACCCCAGAAATCATCAAAATCGTACAGAAAAGGATCTGGCATGAGGTAGTAATCATCTTTTAAATAGATATTCTCCTTAGCAGTCATTACTGTAAATATGGCTCCATTCTTCCTGATATTCTCTTTATCATCACCCATGTAGTCCAGTTCGGACTTTTCTAAAAATAATCGGGCAATATTGGTGTAATATTCAATTGAGAGGTTAAATGAATCATAACTCAAATTATCATCGAGATAGGCATTTTCGACTTGATATACGGCATCTTTAAGACTAATCTCAATCTCTCCACTTAGCATTCCAGCTAGGTGATCAAATGCCTCGTTATATAATCTGTTATTGGTAGAAACTTTCTGCGCTTGGGTATTGATCCGACCGATAAACACACTTAAGATTATGATCAATAAAACTGATCTACTATTCATCAGAAAGAGTATCAATAAACCTTTGTACTTTCAACTTCCCAGCCGTCTTCAACTTTCGTGAAATTAACTGCATAGTTAAGATAGGTTTGTCCGTATGCCAGTAACATTAACATCTGATCGTCTTGAATATTGATATCCATAATTTCTAGAAAACTTCCATGACCCTCTTGTTTAATTTCCAGCTCAGTTTTCACCATTACAGGCTTCCCAAATTGACTCAGGGTAAAACCTTCTTGACCAGAAATTTCATGATATGATTTCAAAATAACTTGATCAACTGTATCAGGCATGTAGCTCCTCACATCTTCAACGTTTAGAGCACTAAACAAAGCCTGATTCATTTCATCGCGCACATCGTTATTAACAGGCTTCTTGTAAGGATAATAAATACTCCTTTTGCTACTCGACCATTCCTGATCGGGAGGAACATTTTTACACAAATCTAGCCTTGTCCATATATTGATGAGGCAAGAATCATTTTCAATAAGATACTTCTCACCTTCTATGTCCATACTGAAGGGCTGGCTTCCTTCTGCTAAGTGGAAAGTCAAAGTATCGTTGCTGATCTCATAGGTTCCAAACCCACTCCCATCACCCTGATGCCCTTCAATTTTAAACTCAAATTCCTTGTTAGATCTTAATTTAACCCTGTACCATGTCTCATAAAAAAAACCATGATATTCACCTTCAATAGTGTTGGTTTGCTTATCACAACTCATGAAAACAAGAGCAAACAAGCATATGCAGATATATCTGAATATCATTTGTTATGAGGTTTTACGATAAGAATTTCCTGCGATTGATGACCAATTATCTTGTATTTAACTACACTACCATTCTTAAGCTTGAATTGTTGAATAACACCTGAATCAATGTTTCCACCATCTCCTAACCGTGTGTTGCCATTCACAGAATTCTCCCATCCAATGGCTCGACTATGATTGGAATTATAACCTCTCCAATCACCCTTTTTCCTACCGTCAAGAGCCTTGCCGAACTGCTCTCTCACTTCATGAATTATTTTTCCGCCTTGGGTTGGGCCTTGTTGTTCATACTTTGTTGCATCATACTCAGGAAATTGCTCGGTGTCACCGACATCTAAAGCATTGTTTTGGTAGTTACCAACATCGACTTTACTGTTACCGTTAAATACATCTAAATCAACTCTTACAGAGTGATCAACTACTTGTTTGAACCCTTTATAAAACGCCTGTTGGCCTTCAGTTAATTTGCTGACATCACCCCCATCTTCAGTAGCCTGAATACCAACAGTGTACTTTCCCTTTACCGCGTTGCCATCACCGTCTTTAAACTGGGTAAATGTAAGTTTAAATTGGCCGTCAAACATGGCGTTAATCTGGTTAATAAATTTAGTATTCGATCCTTTACCTTTAAAGTAAACCACAAGCTCACGCCCATCTGGATCAACAAATAGAATCGGATTGTTCGCTACATAGTTATAAGGTGAAAGTGGATAAAACTTCTCTCCCAACGGATCCTGAGACATGAATCTGCTGATTAGCTGTGGATCAAGAGAGTGTTCAGAATACATCGTATCATAGGTGATAAAAGAAACGATTTTGCCAGTCACACGATTGAGCATAACACTGCCAACCTGAACGAGAGAGTCTGAGGTAAAATCCTCACTATATTTTCCTTGGCTCAAGGTTGAGATCGGTACAGTGTATCCAAGCCTTTCAAAAGGTTGTTGGCTGTATGAAGTACTCATTATGAGTAACATGATCGTAGTTAATGCAATGACCGATTGTCTCATGTCAGTATTTGTTAAGTGAATTTAGCATTTCTCTTTGTCGTGTTCGACTGGCCTGTCTATTTCCTTCATTATCCATGGCTTTTATCCATTGATTATAAACCTCTTCCGGAATTTCAGAAAACCCCAAGTCATCTATGATTTGATAATCCGTCTCCATCTTTGACTTGATTGCGATAGCCTTTTTATCTTGAAAAAAAGCAGTCTTGGAGCGCTTTTGTTGGTTGTATTGCTCAACCACATAGCGCAAAAGACTGGTGTGATAACTGGCCTTTATTTGATGCGCAGTTATGCTCTTTGAATTGTACTTTAAGGCCAAATTTGCACATCGCAGAGAGAACTCACTTGGCCCAAAAAGTTTCTCATGGGCTAGAGCCAGATCATTAACCGATTGTGCAATAATCTCTTTCTTGGTCAAAGGATTCATGTAAATACCACTTCTAATGGCCTCTGCCTTCACCCAACCACTTTCCATGATAATATCATCGGTGGTAAGCATCTGGTTGGTAAGTTCAATATTATGCCATTCTCCATAGCGATCTTGAAACTTGATATAAGAATGATTAGGGGCAAAGGCCAAAGACACATCAACATTAAGCTCTTCTGCGACCATCAGAAACAAGCGTGGTAATGAATTGCAATTGCCCGTTCCAAAGCGAAGGAGTTTGGATACAAACATTTTAGAATAGTCTTGTCGTCCCCAAGGGTCATCAAAATCATAGAGTAAGGGATAAAAGGTTTGCTCAAATTCTTGACCTTCAAGCGTGATAGTCGTTGTATCCGCCATGACATGAAACATTGACATGACTTTGGAGAGGTTATCGCCTTCTGGTAAGCCTTTTGTTTTTAAGATGTAATCACTGAGAAACGCGAGATTTTGGACTTGTCTTTTCAAGTCCTGATAAGTGACACTTGGGTCATAAGCATTTTCTACGATTGATACGGCCTTCGTAATGTCTAGAGGCTGTTGATCATCTAACATGAGCGACAATTGATCTAAAGCGCGTTCAAATCTTTGATGTCTTGCATCATTATTGAGATTAGGGAAAGTGTAGTTAATAGAGCGAGCAGACATTGCTTGATCTATTTCGGCCATTAATGAGGCTGTCTGAGCTTTTCGATCATTATACGCCTTAATATCATTTTCTACACTCTGAAGATTCACTTGATGGCGAGTCAATCCACCTTGTCTCGTATAATCGGGAAAAGTACTAATCTGACTTACACTATTTGGTATAGATGGTGAATTGTAAAAGTCACTCTCCATCCCATATGTCTCAAAAGAAAAGGGACGAGGCGTTTCGATAGCAAGCATCTGCCCCTGCGTGGGCGACATGAAAAGGCTTGAAAGCCAAAGGATTATACAACTTATATATTTTAGTGGCAAACCAAACAATGTACCTATCTATATTTACTATATAAGATAGATATAATCTTATTTTTTCGCCAAAAAATTTAGTTATATTTCGAGTAAAAACTTACATCGAGATCTATATCAGTTGATCCTTTAGGCATTTCCTCTTGTACGCCCCGCCATTTCGTGTAACTCCTCTATAGCCTTGTCATATCCATTCCGTTGCCCATATATATATCCAAACGCAAAAGCGGCAGAGAGGAAGAAACAAATTGTAAAGATCACAAAGATTACAATTGAGAGGTTTAGGGGTATAATTCATCTTTACCTACTCGACTAACTACATTTTAAGGTAGGTTAGAGGTCATGAAACTTTTGTCGTTATGACCGAAACTAGTGATACCCTTTATTTCCAGAATCTTTCAAAATAGAAATTTCGGTATTCATTCTGCTTAGTGAATCTAATGCTATTAATTATTGAGATGGAATGCGAACGAAGGTTTTCAGGATATTAGCTGTCAAAATGTTTAAACTATGTTTAAACCAAGCCTAAACAAAAAGAGCTTCAAGAAATTCTTGAAGCTCTTAACTGATTGATAATCAGTGTACCCGGGGCGGGACTTGAACCCGCACGGGCGCAATGCCCACAGGATTTTAAGTCCTGCGTGTCTACCAATTCCACCACCCGGGCAACTATTTTAAATATCTGGCGAGTCAGACTTTTCTGACTGTTATTCCTTTGTTAAATCAGGAACATGTCTCAAACAATAATGCCGGAACCCGTCCGGCATATTTTGTTTACTAATGGAGCGGGAGACGGGGTTCGAACCCGCGACCTCAACCTTGGCAAGGTTGCGCTCTACCAGCTGAGCTACTCTCGCTTGAGAAACAAACAGTGTTGTTCGTTTTCCAATTGGATTGCAAATTTAAGTAAGGGAGCTTAATTTGCAATACTGTTATCAATTTTTCTTCTCTTATTTCCGGGATTGTTTTGCCCAGTTATCCCTTAACGTAACAGTTCTGTTGAATATTTTTTTAGTATCACCAGAATCCTGGTCTACTACAAAATAACCCTGACGCTCAAATTGAAAACGACTACCCGCTTGTGCATTTTTCAATGAAGGCTCTACTTTTACATTATCCAATGTACTCAATGAATCGGTATTGAGATGGTTCAAAAAATCATCTTCGATTTCATTCAGGTTTTCGGTTTTAAATAAACGGTCATAAAGCCGCACTTCTACTGTCTCCGCATGCTTTGCTGAAACCCAGCTCAATGTACCTTTCACTTTCTTTCCGCTGGTATCCTGACCACTTTTGGAATCAGGGTCATAGGTACAGATGATCTCTGTAATATTACCATCTCCGTCTTTTTTGAAATCTTCACACTTAATAATATAGGCGTATTTAAGTCTTACTTCACGTCCGGGGCCCAGCCGGAAGAATTTTCTGGGAGGGTCTTCCATGAAGTCGGCACGTTCAATGAATATCTCGTTCGAAAATGGAAGCTTGCGGGTACCGGCGCTTTCATCTTCAGGATTGTTGATGGCAGTCAGCTCTTCGTCTCTGTCTTCAGGATAGTTGGTAATGGTCAATTTAACAGGGTCCAGCACGCCCATAACACGATTGGTCGTTTTATTCAAGTCCTCGCGAATACTGTATTCCAATAGTGCCACATCTGTGATACTATCTCTTCTCGCAATTCCCACTTTATGAATAAAGTTCTTGATGGCATTCGGCGTATATCCCCTACGTCGTATCCCGGATAGGGTAGGCATACGTGGGTCATCCCAACCGCTTACGTAACCCCCTTCTACCAGTTGGAGTAGCTTTCGCTTACTGACAATAGTATACCCTAAGTTGAGCCGTGCAAATTCTATTTGGCGTGATGGGAATATCTCCAGTTGTTCGATGATCCAGTTATACAGTGGGCGATGTACCTCAAATTCTAATGTGCAGAGCGAATGTGTGATCTCTTCCAGGCTGTCAGATTGTCCATGGGCAAAATCGTATGTTGGGTAGATGCACCAGCTGTTTCCTGTACGATGATGCTCTACATGTCTGATACGATAAAGGATCGGATCACGCATGTGCATATTAGGGGAAGCCATATCAACTTTGGCCCGTAATATTTTAGCTCCGTCGGGATATTTACCATCCTTCATTTCTGAAAAGAGTGTCAGGTTTTCCTCCACGGACCGGTTTCTATACGCACTTTCCTTTCCAGGCTCTGTAGGCGTACCACGTTCTGCCCGAATCTGTTCCACCGGGGTATCGTCTACATAGGCTTTTTCTTTCTTGATTAGCTCTGTCGCCCACTCATAAAGCCGGTCGAAGTAATCTGAAGCAAACAGGGCGTTTCCATGCCATTCGTATCCAAGCCACTCTACATCTCGCTTAATGGCTTCTACATATTCGGAACTTTCTTTTTCCGGGTTGGTATCATCAAAACGCAGGTTGCATTTTCCGCCATATTTCTCCGCCAGTCCAAAGTTTAACACAATGGATTTTGCATGCCCTATGTGGGGGTAACCATTTGGTTCAGGAGGAAATCGAGTATGGACCACCCCTCCGTGTTTGCCGTTTTTAAGGTCTTCTTCTATGATTTGCTCAATGAAATTTAGAGGCTCTTTGCTCTCTGTGTCGCTCATACTTACCGGATTTAAACAGTTCACAATGTTAGGGAAAAACCGTATGAACTCATTGCAAAATTTTTACAACTATCCGGTGGTTAAACACCTATTTGTTAAATTAGGAGTATGTATGCCATAGTTGATATTGAAACTACAGGTGGCTTTGCCGGAAAGCATAAGATCACGGAAGTGGCCATTTATATCCATGATGGTGAGAGTATTGTGGACAGCTATGTCACACTGATCAACCCACAGCAAATAATACCGGAGTATATTACAGGGCTCACAGGCATAACGAATGATATGGTAGCCACGGCGCCTGTTTTTAAAGAGGTAGCCCAGGCAATACATCACTTGATCAAGGACAAAGTTTTCGTAGCACATAATGTCCATTTCGATTATTCCTTCTTAAAAACCGCACTGGAAGAAGCAGGCCTGGAGCTTGGCCCAAAAAGACTATGTACCGTACGGCTGAGCCGGGGTATATTTCCGGGACTTCGATCCTACAGTTTGGGTAATTTATGCGAACAATTGGAAATACCGATAAAGAACCGGCACAGGGCGGCAGGAGATGCTGAGGCTACGGCCATTTTATTTGAAAAACTCCTGAATGAAAACGCTGAGTTTGTACAGATTGCGCTTCACAAGGGGTCAAAAGAAACCACACTTCCTCCAAATTTGCCTAAGCAGGAGTTTAATGCGCTGCCGGAATCGCCCGGAGTTTACTATTTTCTGAATGATAAAGGTGAAGTGATCTATGTGGGAAAAGCTGTAAACATTAAACGCCGGATCAGCGGGCATTTTTCAGGGCGCTCTAAAGACCCGCGAAACCAGTATATACGTAATGAGGTGCACCATATTCAATATGAACTGACGGGAAATGAGTTATTAGCCCTGGTACTGGAATCGCAGGAGATAAAACGGCTTTGGCCCAAGTACAACCGTTCTCAAAAATATGTCCAGAATCAATGGACCTTATACCGATATGAAGACAGACTGGGTTACCAGCATATCAATGTAGGTAAGCTAATGAAGGGAATGCAAGGACTGATTGTGTTCAATACCCATGCTGATGCGTGGCATTTTCTAATTGCTAAAGCCAAAGAATATGATCTCTGTCCCAGATTATGCGGTATACATAAAACCACAGAGCGTTGTTACGACCTGGACGAAGGAAATTGCAAAGGGGCATGTATCGGCGCCGAAGAACCTGGCATATACAATCATCGGGTACAAGAGTTAATAGAAACGTTAAGTACTGATGATCATTCGTATGCCATTGTAGGAACAGGCCGTTATTTGGATGAAAACTCTGTTATTTTGGTCGAAAAAGGAGCTTACAAAGGATTTGGTTTCTGCCATCAACGTCTGGGCATAAAGCACCTGGACCAGGTAAAAACTATCGTAGAGCACTACAAAACCACTGTTGAGATAGACCGATATCTTCAAAGCTATATCAATAGTCCTGAAGCTGAGGTTATTACGTTGGAATAATATTAAAAATCCTAAAAACCTTTACTCCACTGTGACAGATTTTGCCAGGTTTCTTGGCTGGTCCACATTGCACCCTCTCATAACCGCAATATGATATGATAACAGCTGTAATGGAACAACGGATACCAATGGCATTAAAGCTTCATCTGTTTTAGGGACTTCGATCACAAATTCTGCCATTTTGGGGATAAGTGCATCTCCCTCAGTCACTACTGCGATCACTTTTCCTTTACGGGCCTTTACCTCCTGGATATTGGATACCACTTTGTCGTAAGAGCTGTCACGGGTAGCAATAAAAACAACGGGCATTTCTTCGTCTATAAGTGCTATAGGCCCGTGCTTCATTTCTGCGGCCGGATAGCCCTCAGCGTGAATATATGAGATCTCTTTGAGTTTTAAAGCACCTTCCAGTGCTACGGGGAAATTGTATCCTCTGCCCAGATACAGAAAATTACGTGCATCCTGGAATAAAGTTGCTATATCTTTGATTTTTTCATCGAGTGTGAGCGCCTTTTCTACTTTGGAAGGGATGTTTTCCATTTCTACCAGTAGCTCATGGTACCTTCTTTCCGTTATGGTTCCCTTTTTCTGGGCTACTCTCATAGCGATCATATTAAGAACGGTCAATTGAGCCGTAAACGCCTTGGTAGATGCCACTCCTATTTCAGGGCCTGCGTGTGTATACGCCCCTTCATGTGATGTTCTTGCAATAGAAGAACCTACTACATTACATACACCAAAAATGATTGCTCCTTTGGATTTGGCTAATTCAATCGCTGCCAGCGTATCTGCTGTTTCACCCGATTGGGACACGGCGATCACTACATCTCCTTCGTTGATGATAGGGTTCCTGTAACGGAACTCTGACGCATATTCTACCTCTACAGGTATCCTGCAGAACTCTTCGAAAAAATATTCTGCTACCAGGCAGGAATGCCACGAAGTGCCACAGGCCACCATGATGATCCTGTCGGCATTGACAAGTTTATTTGCATATTCCCGGATACCTCCCAGTACTAACCTGCCACTATTCGCATTTAAACGCCCTCGCATACAGTCGCTGATGGATTTTGGCTGTTCAAAGATCTCCTTCAGCATGAAGTGTTCGTAACCTCCTTTTTCGATGGCCTCCAACTCCATGTCAAGGGTTTGGACATAGGGTGTGCTGGGTACGTCCTGGGTATTCTTTAAGCGAAGCTCATTGTTTTCTATTATGGCTATTTCATAGTCGTTTAGATAGACTACTTCATTTGTATACTCAATAATGGGTGTTGCATCTGATGCCAGGAAAAATTCGTCTTTCCCGACTCCAATGACCAATGGACTACCTTTTCTGGCGGCGATCAACATATTAGGATTGTCCTGAGACATGATCACAATGGCATAAGCACCTACTACCTTGGTCAGGGCCAGCCGAACGGCTTCTTCCAATGTGCAGTTTTCGTTTTTCTGTATGTCTTCTATAAAGTGAATAAAGACTTCGGAATCGGTATCACTTTGGAACGTATACCCCTTATTTAACAGATCTTGTTTGAGCGAGCTGTAGTTTTCAATGATACCATTGTGAATAATGGCCAGTTTTTTAGAAAAAGAATAGTGTGGGTGGGCATTTTCATCATTGGGCTCTCCATGTGTGGCCCACCGTGTATGGCCTATGCCTATAGTACTGGAAAGGCTCTCTTCTTCAAGCGTATTCTCGAGGTCAACAACACGCCCCTTTTTTTTATAGATGTTCAATCCACCATTTAACAAAGCGATGCCTGCGCTGTCATAGCCTCTGTATTCCAAGCGTTTGAGGCCTTTAATAATCACATCGTGGGCCTTTCGAGACCCTACATATGCTACTATACCACACATATTTTAGTCAATTGAATTATAAAATACTCTCAGGAAGATAGAATCTTTAGGAATGATCACCCGGCTTAATTCTCTATCAAAAGCACTTTTAAGTATGACCCTGTTTAAATCTGTTCCGGCTGTAATTACTTCCTTCAAATAGATAGGTGTTGTAATCACGTTAACAGAGTCATTGTCGTAAGTAAGATTTACCGGTACTTCAGCGAATGGACTACCCGGGCCAAACAAGGTGCCGCTGGGAATGACCGAAAATTCAGAACTTTCCAGTTCTTCATCCGAAGTCAATGTGACGCTGAGTCCTGCAGGAGTTCTAAATCTTTTGTCAAGTAAGGTAGAGTCACCATTTATAAACAGTTGAGCATTTTGTACAACAACTCCTGAGGGAATAGTATCTGCAAAGTTTAAGAATGGCGCCAGGTCGACGGATGCAAATAAATTAGCTCCTGCATGGATATATACATTAGGGTCATCCAATACTACAGGGTCATAACTGGAAGTAATGGTGCTGAATCGGCCATTTGTCCAGCCTGAGTTAGCATTTGGAGAAACCTCATTAAATGATGCGAACGTATTAAATGAATAAAATAAAGTATCCAGGTTAGAGTCATTATCCCTGTAAAAAAACCTGACAATATTATTGATCCGTTCCCCTTGTGGGTTGGTACTTGAATAGACCAGGGAAGTATTACCTGCTTCTGGTACTATCTTAAATCCTTTTACAGTGTTGCTGAACACAGTGAAAACACTGTCATCAGCTACATTTTCATCGTCTTTTAATAAGGTAATGTGATTGTCAAAGATCTCTTTCCAGACCACCGGGTCCAGATCAAAACGAGTGTTATAGAAATATACACTATCCGTATCAAAAAGTGTGGGGTCAATACCTAATTCCGGTGTGTACTCCAGCCCTAATGAATCGGAAACAAAGTTGAAATTTGCACTTCCCACTTTCCGGTCTGCGGCGACGTTACTCGAATTGGTGTAGTCAACATCGCTGGAAATTACCTCAGACAACTGGTACAATCCTAATTCAACGGCAGGGCTTCCCTCTAAATCGCCAAAAGCGTCTGTAATTCTAAGGACCATTTCAGCACCTACAAAGTCAAAAACGAGTGTATCACTGAAACCCACCCTGCTAAGCGGAGGTACCAGATGGGTATAAGCCGTAGAACGGATCGTACCGAACTCCGGATCCTGATGTTCTCCGGCAATGAGTGTCCCACTATTATCTGCTTCAAGATCGTCAACCCAAACCTGGCCCAGGTAATCTTTTAGTGGTATTTCTACAAAAAAAACCCCCAAGTTGTCATCTTGAGGTAACCCTATTGTTTTCTCTTCTTCACAAGAAAAAAATGCGAGGGCTGAGAAGATACACAGCCCAAGCCTTTTAGCCCACAAGTTCATTATATAGATTATAGTATGAATCTGTAAAATTTTCGTTGTCCTCTATGGTTTCTATTTTCTTTTCCTCTGTTAGCTCTCCAAACAAGCCATCCAGTGACTGATGGTCTTCTGCTTTGATAACAGCGTCAGAAAATTCTACCCCTAATTTGATAAAACCATTGAAATCGGCTGTTTGTAAGTTTGCCAGCATGCTATCTTCAATATCCATCATTTTCACTTTCTCAATTAAGTCATTGTCAAACTTGTGTGAAAAACTGGTATTATATACTGAAAATACGGTCTTGGCTTCCTTAAACAAAGGGTCGTTCTTATAGGTGGTTTTTAAATATAAAGGTATCAGGCTGGTCATCCAGTCATTACAATGCACAACATCCGGTGCCCATCCAAGTTTTTTTACGGTTTCTATAACGCCTTTACAGAAAAATATTGCCCGCTCATCGTTGTCTTCATAAAATTTGTTTTCTTTATCGTGAAAGACGGATTTACGATGAAAGTAATCCTCGTTGTCAATAAAATAGACTTGTAATTTGGCGTTGGGAATAGAGGCCACTTTAATAATTAATGGCTTTTCCTCTTCACCCACCGCAATGTTAATACCTGATAATCTTACAACTTCATGTAATCTGTTCTTCCTCTCATTGATCAATCCAAACCGGGGGACCAATATTCTGATCTCCATTCCTTTTTCCTGCATTGCCTGAGGCAACTTTCTTACGAAATCTGCAACTTCGGAAGTTTGTAAAAACGGATTGATCTCGCTGGCTACATATAGAATACGAAGTTTTGACATATTGATACGGATTTGATTAACAAAAAATTAATCCACAAAAGTACTAAAATTTTAGCTCTAATCCGCATTAAGTGTTTTTAAAAAACATAATTTTGCGGCCTCTTGAATGGTCTCAAATGCAGTTATTTAGGCAAATCAAACACCTCAAGGCATGGTTAAAAAGTATGAGAGCACAGGGCGCCACGATAGGTCTCGTGCCCACCATGGGAGCATTACATGACGGGCATTTATCTTTGGTAGAAAACGCCCGTAAGGAAAATAATGCAGTAGTTACAAGTATTTTTGTTAATCCGTTACAATTTAACAACTCTGAAGATCTGCATAAGTACCCTAATACATTTGAAGAAGATATAGCGCTGTTGGAAAGCCGGGGAAATGATGTTGTTTTCGCTCCGGAAAGAGACGGATTGTATCCGACAAAAACGCGGTTGGTCCTGAATTTTGACAATCTTGAGCATACCATGGAGGGACAGTTTCGCCCTGGCCACTTTAATGGTGTGGGTATAGTGGTTGCTAAATTACTTAACATTGTGCAGCCGGACAGCGCTTACTTCGGTCAGAAAGACCTTCAACAGTTTGCGGTTGTCCAGCGATTAGTGAACGACCTGTCATTTGATGTACAGTTGCGATGCATTCCTACTGTTCGCGAACCGGATGGACTGGCTTTATCGTCAAGAAACAGGCGTTTAAGTATAAGTGACAGAAATGAAGCAACCATATTTTATGCTTCATTAAAGAGGGGTGAAGAGCTCATAAAGCAGGGTATGAAAGTAGAAACTGTTCGACAGGAGGTTAAAGATTTTTTCAAAAAAAGTAAAGCAGAACTGGAATACTTTGAACTCATTGATACATGGACATTACAAAAGATAGATGGCATAAAAGGCAAGAAGTCCGTAGCATTGTGTATTGCCGGATACTTAGGTGCTGTGCGGCTTATTGATAATGTGATCATACATAATGAATATTGAAGTCTTAAAATCAAAAATACATCGGGTAAGAATTACTCAATCCGAGTTGCACTATGTGGGTAGTATCACCATTGATCAGGATCTGCTGGACGCATCAAATCTCATAGAAGGAGAAAAAGTGCAGGTGGTGAATATCAATAATGGTGAGCGTCTGGAAACCTATGTGATCACCGGAGAACGGGGCAGTGGCATGATCTGCTTAAATGGCCCCGCAGCCCGGCTGGCCCAGGTAGGTGACATCGTCATTATTATATCATATGCTCATATGGATTTTGAGGAGGCCAAAGTATTCAAGCCTACGGTCATTTTTCCTGATGCTAACAACAAGTTACCTTTATAGGTTATGAGCAATAAGGCTGTGAATGTCCTTAAATACATAGTGATGTTAGGCGTCACAGGGACACTTCTATGGATATCCTTTCAAAACATAGAAGTTGCCGAAGGGGAAAGTAAACGGGAATTTATAGGGAAAGCCTGGGTATCAGCTGATAAACTTTACCTCATGTTATCAGCCATAGCAGCCGTACTCAGTCATGTTGTACGGGCGGAACGATGGAAGCTTCTGCTCAAACCCCTGAACCATCCTTTAAGCCTCAGAGATGGATTCATCTCTGTAATGGTAGGATACTTTATTAACCTGGCCATTCCGAGAGGAGGAGAAGTATCGCGTTGTTATACCTTGTATCGTCTGAATAAAACTCCGGTAGATATATCTATCGGTACTGTGGTAGCAGAACGAGTAATAGACCTGATATTTTTATTATTACTAATAGGCACATCCTTTTTAGTCCAGCTGGACAATTTGTTATACTTCTTTGGGAAAATAAACCTTGATGAAACGGCCCCTTCTGAAGAAGGTGGTTCAATGACGTTATTTATAGGTGTTGCCTTGTTTGCGCTTGGTCTTTTCTTCGTTATTTATTACGTCTATAAATCACACCGGTACTTTACGTTGAAATTGTTGTCTAAATCCAGAAAGGCTTTCAAGGGGGTAAAGAGTGGTGTATTGGTTATTTTCAGGCTGGATAGTAAAGTTAATTTCATCCTCTATTCATTATTGATCTGGGTGTTATACTATCTTATGAGTTATTTCATTCTCATGGCTTTTCCGGAGACTTCCACTATTGGTTTGCTGGCCGCTCTCACCATATTTGTTATTGGAGGCATAGCGATGGCCATACCACTACCGGGTGGGGCAGGCAGCTACCATGTGCTGGTGCCATTGGGGTTGGTAATATTATATGGCCTGGAGCAGGACATTGCTGTGGCTTATACGTTTATACTTCATGGGTGGCAGACAGCGATCATCATCCTTTTCGGAGCATTGTCTCTTTTTCTTAGTCAGTATTATAGAAATAAAAGTGAGCACGGCAAGTAAAATAAAATACCTGGAAGAAGCCAAAAAACGGATGAATGAATGGCAGGGTGCAGGTCAAAAAGTAGTTTTTTCCAATGGATGTTTCGACATCTTACATTTAGGTCATATTGATTACCTGGAAAAAGCACGTAACCTTGGAGATCGTCTGGTTGTGGGATTAAATACGGACCAGTCTGTACGAAAACTTAAGGGAGAAGAAAGGCCTGTAACAGATGAAATATCAAGAGCCAGAATGCTTGCCGCACTGGAATTTGTGGATATGGTGGTGCACTTTTCCGATGATACGCCTTATAGTCTTATAAAAGAACTAAAACCGGACATTCTCGTAAAAGGAGATGACTATTTGGCAGAAAATATCGTTGGTGCGGATATTGTAATCTCAAATGGTGGAGAGGTGAAAACGGTGTCTTTGGTACCTGGCTATTCTACCTCCGGCATTATTAACAAGATCAAAAATCTATAAAAAGAAAGGAGAAATACAATCATGGGAATTTGGATAATAATTATTGTATTTGGGATCATAAGTTTTGCGGTCAGCTCAAGGTTGAAAAGCAAATTCAAGAAATATTCACAAGTGCCTTTACGAAAGGACCTGTCCGGCGCCGAAGTTGCCCAGCTGATGTTGGCTGATCATGGCATACATGATGTAAAAGTGACAGCTGTACAAGGCCGCCTGACGGATCACTACAACCCTATGAACAAAACGGTTAATCTAAGCGAAGAGGTATATCATGGTAGAAATGCTGCAGCAGCAGCGGTGGCATCTCATGAATGCGGCCACGCGGTTCAGCATGCTACAGCTTACAGCATGCTCGAATTTCGTTCTGCTATGGTGCCTTTGCAAAATGCCAGTGCTAAAATTTTGAATGTGATCATGATGGTTATGCTCTTTGGAGGTATGTTCCTATTCAGTGCATTTCCTTATGAACTTGTATTATTGACCATTATAGGTGCTTATGGTGTGATGACATTATTCTCATTTGTGACACTGCCTGTTGAGTTCGATGCAAGTAAACGCGCATTGGCCTGGGTGCAAGGTAGAAACATTGTGGATAGCGGAGAATACGACATGGCAAAAGATGCTTTAAAATGGGCAGCTATGACCTATGTAGTAGCGGCGATTGGATCACTCGTAACATTACTTTATTATATCAGTTTGTTTTTAGGAAATCGTGATTGAAGCTGATTTTAAATAAGTTGTAATTTTGAGGCCCGCAAATATTTGTGGGCTTTTTTTGTTTATAAAGTAATACTAAACCACTTGAAGAAAATGAATTTTGAATTGACCGAAGAACAATTGGCTGTACAGGCTGCTGCAAGAGATTTTGCCCGAACGGAGTTATTACCAGGAGTAATTGAAAGAGATGAAAAGCAACAATTCCCGGCAGAGCAGATCAAGAAGATGGGAGAATTGGGCTTCATGGGAATGATGGTAGATCCTATTTATAATGGAGGGGGTATGGACAGTGTTTCTTATGTCCTTGCCATGGAGGAGATCTCTAAAATTGATGCCTCAGCCTCTGTTTGTATGTCAGTAAACAGCTCATTGGTATGTTGGGGACTGGAAACCTATGGCACGGAGGAGCAAAAGCAAAAATACCTTACCAGGCTGGCTACCGGTGAAAAGATAGGAGCTTTTTGTCTTTCTGAACCTGAGGCCGGCTCAGATGCCACGAGTCAACGAACTACGGCTGAAGATAAAGGTGACCACTACCTGCTCAATGGCACCAAGAACTGGATTACGAATGGGAATAGTGCCAGTATCTATATCGTAATTGCTCAGACAGACCCGGAAAAAAAACATAAAGGGATCAATGCGCTTATCGTGGAAAAAGATATGGAAGGATTCGTAGTAGGCAAGAAAGAAGATAAGTTAGGCATTAGAGGTTCTGATACGCACTCCTTAATGTTTACAGATGTGAAGGTTCCAAAAGCCAACAGGATTGGAGAAGATGGTTTTGGCTTTGCATTTGCTATGGCCTCATTAAATGGAGGTAGAATTGGTATTGCATCTCAGGCGCTTGGTATTGCTTCGGGGGCTTATGAATTGGCCCTGGCATATTCAAAGGAAAGAAAGGCCTTTGGTAAAGAAATTTCACAACATCAGGCAATACAATTCAAACTGGCTGATATGGCTACGCAAATTGAAGCAGCCCGTTTACTTTGTCTTCAGGCCGCCAGTTTGAAGGATCAAAAGAAACCTTACGCGCATGCAAGTGCAATGGCCAAACTTTTCGCCTCACAGGTGGCCATGGACACGACGGTAGAGGCAGTACAAATTCATGGCGGATACGGATTTGTAAAAGAATACCATGTAGAGCGCTTAATGCGTGATGCAAAAATCACTCAGATCTACGAAGGCACGTCAGAAATTCAACGAATTGTAATCGCCAGAGAGCTGCTCAAAGGCTAAAAACGCCGTTTCTCAAAAAAATCATACTATTCTTAGAATAGTGCATGTAAGTTAATTGTTTATTTTTATATTAGTGTATTGAATTAATGCACATGGTTAATGGAAGATTACAACAAAATAATTGAATCCTTAGGAATTAAGTATGTCAAGTCCAATAACGTTAAGGTAACAAATCCCTTTACTATCAAGGATTTTAAGGATACTGAAAATGTCATACTTATTCTCAAAAAAGGACTTGTCTACTTCGGCAAAAACAAGGAATTGTTAAAAGAAGGTCATGCATTATTCATTCCCGCGCATCGTCTGACACCAATACATTTTGGTGAGGTTACTGAGAAAACTACTGTGTTGGGAATGGAAGAGTTTGGCTTCAAACAGGCAGAGTTTTTCAGGACGTCCAACTTACAGGACATCACCGGAACTGTGGCTGCAGACTTTAGTATGATTGTTTTTGAGACGAAAGTATTTGACACGGTTAACTTTTTCACTGCGCTTGACATTCCTGCATTCTCACTTGAGAATACACGAGTGAACTCGTTATTATACGAGATCATCACTGAGGAAAGTCAGCAAAAAGAAGGGAACCAACGAGCTATTAAGACGAAAACCGAACTATTGGTGATCGAGTCTATTCGACACATCATCGACAACAGGATGTTCGTTGAGCAAATGGCCACTAACAGTACCTATTTTAAAGACCCACGTTTGATCACTTTATTCAAGTATATCAAGGATAACCTTGGAGGTGAACTGACTAATAAGGTTTTATCTGAAGTAGCAGAAGTATCTGAAGATTATGTAGGTCAGTATTTCAAAACGTTGACAGGTATTAATCCTCAGGATTACATCGAATATCAACGGATGGAGTACGCTGTCAAATTACTACGTACTACTAAAATGAGTATCAGGGATATCGGCAGATCATGCGGATATAAAGATACTGCTTATTTCTGTAGACGTTTCAAAATGATGTACGGCATACCAGCAGGAAAAATGCGTAAGCGTGAGACATTAATGAATGTTTAGCGACTTATTGAAGTCATAGATTTTCTCGGAGATCTCAATCAGGAGATTGGGATCTTTTTCTATGGCATTGCCTATAACGATCATATCTGCGCCGGCCTCCAGCGCATGTTTCGCTTTTTCCGATGAATTGATGCCGCCGCCAACGATTAAAGGCGCATCAATAGACCTTCGTACCTTGCTGATCATCCTTGCCGGGATAGGCTGCCTGGAACCACTACCTGCATCCATATAGATCAGTTTCAGGCCCAGCATCTCACCGGCCATAGCAGTACAGGTAGCCACAGAATCTTTATCAGGAGGAATGGGCCGGGTATTACTCATGTAAGAGACGGCAGAAGTACTTTCTGCATTCACCAGCATATAACCCGTAGGTAATATTTCCAGCGAACTACCTTTTAAAATAGGTGCTGAAACTACATGTTGACCGATCAAGAGGTCAGGATTTCTGCCGGAGATCAAACTCAAAAACAGAATGGCATCTGCGCGGATATCAATTTGCATTGTATTTCCTGGGAAGAGTACCACAGGAATGTCCGTAAGATTTTTGATGGTTTTTACTACCTGTGAAAGATTATTGTTAGTCATAAGACTCCCTCCCACGAAAAAAAAATCTACATAGCACTCTTCACTCATAGGCAGTAGCTGCTTCAGGGAAGATAGGTCATCTACTTTATCCGGATCTATTAAGATCGCCAGGGACTTTTGCCTTTTAACTTTTCTTTCGTTCAGTATGTTCAGTATCGACATGGATCGAATTTATCTCTTGTAAATAATCTGTCAATTTCTCTTTGGCCAAAGAAAGTAAAAAAGTCATTAATTGTGACAAAATAAAATTCCGGGTATTCGCAAATCGAGAGGGTTTTGCCAGGTTTGTAGGTTTATTTGCCTTATTTGCTGTCTTTTCTCCTAGTAAGGAACGCGTCACAACCCATGCCAACGCCAGGCTTCCACCAATAAGCACCACTCTAAAGGCCACCTTTTTTGACTTTTCTACTGCAAATGATATATCTTTTTCAAGCGCCTCTTTGTGCTTATTCGAAATATCTTTCAACTCTTGTATTTTTTTCGACGAATTCATCGATCTAAGGCTTGTTTCTTTTCAACACATCACTCAGCTTATCTTCAAAAAATGTATCCAGCTTCAAGAAATCTTTCATAAGATACAATAGGATGAAAACAACGAGGTAAAATCCCGAAACCATTAAAAAGCCCAGCCCCAGGTTGTCCACAGCATGCCCAATGAACAATGCTATTGCTATATTCAGGAATAAAAAGAAAAGCGCCATAAAGAATATCAAAAGCAAGGCAACTATCCCTTTAGAAATTCCCTGCGCCAGTTCCGCCTTTATTTCGATCTTGGCGATCTCAATTTTGGATTCAACCAGACCTATAAAGTGCTCAACAATATTATCCAGCTTCAAGAAGTTCAACAACCCTTTTTTTTCAGACATGCCTCTAATAATTCAATTAAAGATAGCAAATGACATAGACAATATTGGCATGTGCTTCTATGCGATTGTAAGACGAAATGAATGCTCAAATAATGTAAAGCTTAACACCTCAGGTAAAATGATAACGTACGGAAGAATACTTAATGCTGGCTTGCTATCAGGCTGATTTTCTTAGTTCTGCCATAGACAGTTCCTTCTCCTTTATCTTCGCTGCCAGTTCTTTGGCGTGCTGCTTATTTTTAGAGTATTTGATATGTCCCGGGACACCTTTCAAGTCATAAATAAGGCCCAGCCAGCTTAATATTTTCAATCCATAGTACGTGATATCAATTTCCCACCAGAAGAACCCCTGCCTTGCAGCCACTTCGTAGTAATGATGATTATTGTGCCATCCTTCACCAAGTGTTAACAATGCAAGCCAAAGACTGTTTTTGGATTCATCCCCTGATTCGTAACGTTGCTTACCGAATTTGTGCATGATGGAATTAATAGAGAAAGTACCATGATAGGTGATCACTGTACTCAAAAAGAAACCCACGAAAAGTGTAGAGAGTCCATGATGTGTGAACATGAGCAAGATACTACCCCCATTGACCCATGCACCAAGTGCGGTGACAATAAGTGCCAAAGTAACCGGAGGCACCAAATAGTGCTTATTTAGCCACATTAATTCAGGGTATTTGGCATAATCACCAATGGTTTTATAATCTGTTTTTTTATAATCAGGCCCTATGATCCAGCCTACATGAGAATACCAAAACCCGTAAAGTTTCATGGAATGCGGATCTGAAGGAGTATCGCTGGTACGATGATGGTGACGATGATGTGCTGCCCACCATAGCACTCCTTTTTGAGCGGAGGTTTGAGCCATAAAAGCAATCACAAACTGGAACCAACGTGATGTTTTATACGACTTGTGGGAAAAGTACCTGTGATACCCTCCGGTAATCCAGAACATTCGGAAAAAGTAAAGGAAAGCACAAACGATCCAATCGAAAAGTGTGGCTCCGGTTAAAAGTGCAAATAAAGGGAGCAAATGCACGATCAGGAACGCTATTTCCTGTTTTAGTAAGGGCTTATTCCTAACTTCCAGTGTTTCATTATTCGACATCATACGTTCTTTTAGCCTCTTTGAATGAGCAAAATTACTGATTTATTTAATGAAGAGAAAAAGTGCATGCTCCGGTGGCTATGAGTTTAACAAATCTTTCGGGAGTAAACAGAGGCCGGATGGTTTTATCAGAATGCCATTACTTCTTTTTTTCTGAAAGTACAGATTTGATCTCATTAAGTTTTAATAAGGCTTCAACAGGAGAAATAGTGTTGATGTCCAGTGCATCTATCATCTGCTGAACTTCTTTGAACCTGGGATCGGCCTCAAACAGACTCATCTGATAGTTTGCTTTAGGCACTTCTTTGAGCTTTTCAGAAGTATCATTTTTATGCTTGTCTTTTTCGAGAAAGCGCATGATCTCGTTTGCCCGTATTACCACCCTGTTGGGCATGCCTGCCAGCTGCGCTACATGGATACCAAAGCTATGTTCGCTACCTCCTTCTTTCAATTTTCTCATGAACAAGATCTTATCACCTGCTTCCTTTACTGAAACATTAAAATTCCTGATCCTGGGAAAGTCTTCTGTCAGCTGGTTCAGTTCATGGTAATGCGTAGCAAATAACGTTTTTGCACGATGATCCCTATGATTATGTAAATATTCTGCAATGGACCAGGCAATGGATACCCCGTCATAGGTACTGGTACCCCGACCTATCTCATCCATTAACACGAGGCTTCGATCTGAAAGATTATTCAGAATACTGGCGGTTTCGGTCATTTCTACCATAAAGGTAGATTCTCCTTTGGACAGATTATCCGAAGCCCCCACACGTGTAAAGACCTTATCCACTCCTCCAATGGAAGCGCTGTGGGCAGGTACAAAGGAGCCCATTTGGGCGAGTAATACAATGAGTGCTGTCTGCCTGAGCAGGGCAGATTTACCTGCCATATTCGGACCGGTTATGATCATGATCTGCTGCTGATCGTTATCCAGGAAAACGTCATTGGGTACATAAGTTTCTCCTACAGGCAGTTGTTTTTCAATGACCGGATGTCTTCCTTCTTTGATATCAATGACGGTGGAATCATTCACTTGCGGCTTTACATAATTGTTATTGGCAGCTACCATCGCAAAAGAAGTGAGACAATCCAGCATGGCCAGAATTCGAGCGTTTTGTTGCACCTGGGTGACATAATCTCCTGCCTGGGCGATCAGGTCCTGGAACAAACGTTGCTCTATGACGATGAGCTTGTCTTCCGCATTGAGTATCTTCTCTTCATAAACTTTAAGCTCTTCGGTAATGTACCTCTCGGCATTTACCAGAGTTTGTTTACGTATCCATTCCTCCGGTACTTTTTCTTTGTGCGCATTGCTGACTTCAAGGTAGTAACCAAACACTTTATTATAAGCTATCTTAAGTGATGGAATGCCTGTGCGTTCTATTTCACGCCGTTGTATTTGTAGTAGAAAATCTTTACCTGAAAAGGCTATTTTCCGTAATTCATCCAGTTCCTCATCGACACCATCTTGAATGATGTTGCCCTGATTGGACACGATAGGCACCTCATCTTTAAGCTCTTTTTCGATCCGTTCTAATAAAAACTCACAGGGATTGAGCTGATCCCCCAGCTTCTTTAGCGGCCCTACTTTGCATCCTGTTAGTGACGTTTTGATAGGCGCCGTATAGGAAAGCGCTTTCTTTAACTGCAGCATTTCACGCGGGTTGATCCTGCCCACTGCCACTTTAGAAATGAGTCGCTCTACATCCCCTATGTGTTTAAGGGATTGGACCACCTCTTCCAGGAGTTCTTCATCTTCACGAAAGGCTTCCACCACCATAAGCCGCTCCCGAATAGCCGTGAGTTCTTTTAATGGCAGTACCATCCATTTTTTTAACATACGTGAACCCATAGGCGTGACAGTGGCATCGAGTATATCAATGAGCGGTACTCCTCCGTCATGCTGGGCATAAACCAATTCCAGGTTACGGATGGTGAATTTATCCAGCCATACATATTTGTCTTCGTCTATGCGGGATACGGATGAGATGTGTGACATCTCTTTGTGCTCCGTTGCTTCCAGGTAATGCAATACAGCGCCTGCTGCGGTAATGGCTTCTTCCATTCCTTCGATGCCATATCCCTTGAGCGATGTCGTTTTGAAGTGCTCGATCAACTTTTCATAGGAAAAACTGAAATTGTATATCCATTCATCCAAGTGGTGCGTGAGATATTCGTCTCCAAACAGTGTGCTAAAATCATCACGGTCGGACTTACTCATAATCACTTCAGAAGGATTAAAGCCCTGGAACAGTTTAGAAACGTATTCCCTGGAACCCGTGGAGGTCATGAATTCACCTGTAGACAGATCAAGGAAAGAAACGCCGACCTTATCTTTTCCAAAAAAAACGGACGCCAGGAAATTATTTGATTTCCTGTCCAGCACATTATCATTAAAAGATAGTCCGGGTGTTACCAATTCGGTGACTCCCCGTTTTACAATGCCTTTAACAGATTTTGGGTCTTCCAATTGGTCACAAATGGCTACCCGGTTGCCCGCCCTTACCAATTTTGGCAAATAGGTGTCCAACGAGTGATGCGGAAAACCGGCCAACTCTATGTGTGAGGCTGCTCCATTGGCCCTTTTGGTGAGTACAATGTCCAACACCTTACTGGCCCGGATAGCATCTTCTCCAAAAGTTTCATAAAAATCGCCCACACGAAACAGGAGTAAAGCACCAGGGTACTTCGCCTTGATAGCGTTGTACTGCTTCATTAAAGGGGTTTCTTTAGGATCTTTTACCTTGGGCATAAGTGGTTGCAACGAAGTCACAAATATTCATTTTTTTACAGGGATAAGCAACCGGCAAGGACCTTCCCTAAGGTGCTTCTAAGGTGGTTTTACCGACCTTGTTATTCCAATTCAATAAATCATTCTGACAAGTTCCGGAAAAAACCTGATCGTGATTTATGGAATCCGGGTGGCTGGAACATCTCATCCGTATCAAGTCAACAAAATGAACTATTATGACTATATTGAAAATCCTAACTGGCTTCAGTTTAGCGGAGCGTAATTTATGCCTACCAATTTTTTAGTAATGCTAAACTGAGAAGTCTGTGACTTCGGAATAAATCAAGGAAAGCGTTTTTCAGGAAGCTCACAGGGCATTATCACACCCATGGATATCGGAAACTTTGCTACGTGTGGAAGTATATACACTTCCATTTCACCTGACAAATGAACTACCGCAACATGAACGGGCCTTAGCGACTTTAAGAGGCCTAAAATAGAGGAAATACGTATCTTGAAACCTGTAATGGGATGTCCTACTTTATCATACCCTCACCCAAACAAGTCCGCCGCGGATTATTGAAGATCAGGAAGGAAACAAGCCAGCATTGTAATGCAGGTACGAAGCTAACGTTTTATCCAAAGGTAAGCCGCGTCTTAGTCTCCCGGATCAGTGCGTGCGGTGTCTTCAAGATATGCTGTCGGTCCTCACTTTTTAAAGCCTGCGGCTTGTTCTTTTGTTAAGGAAATCCAAATGACCCATGAAAACGTTATCTTTACAATCAGCATCAAGGATCGAAATTATGGAAAAAGTGATTGGAAAAGAGTTGATCAGTCATCTACTGTTGTTAGAAAACGATCAGCAAGAGAAGGTTCTTACCTATATAAAAGATTTACTTAACAAAGATGAGATGAACCGTAGAGCGGACGTTTCGGAACGTGATATAGCCGAAGGTAAGACCATTACATCATCTCAGTTTAACAAAGATTTTGAAAATTGGAAGAAAGCGAAACGCAACTCCGTTACCCGGTAGAATTTACTTATTAGGCAAACATCCACTTCTATGACGTAGCTGAATATCTTTTTGAACATTACTCCCTTGATCGAGCTGATCGGATAACTACCTCCCTCAAGGATAAAGCCCTTAGTTTAGATAAGTTTTATCATCGTGGTTCGCCAGAACCTCTTTTATCCCATCGTCCACAAGGCTATCGTTACCTTCTTTTTGAGCGGAGTAAAGGCAAGTTTATCAAGATCATTTACCATGTAGATAAAACCTTAAAAAAGGTCTATGTAACAGATTTTTTTACTACAGAAAAGGATGATTCGGAAATAGTAGAAAGGAATACGTAATCTATCTTGGTTTTGAAAAAAGATAGGTGTCGTTATGCTCTTGTTTAATGACTATGGTTCCGCATAAATCAGTAGCTCGGGTGTTAAAAAAGAGAAACAATCGCTATGCCTTTGGCGAGTGATAGGTTTTTTTTAGGATTCTTGGTCGGTTTAAGAACCCCAACGGAAGGCAATGAAAGCAAATAAGTTGCTACAACCCTACCTGGCTTCAGTTTAGCGGAGCGCAACTTATGCCTACCCATCCTTTAAGAATGATGGACTGAGAAGTCTATGACTTCGGAATAAATCAAGGAAAGTGTTTTCAGGAAGTCCATAGCGTAATGAGTAATACATTTTTGCAAAGTGCTTCTATTGGCCTGGCTATTCCAATCCAATAAATCATTCTGATAAGTTCCGGAAAAAACCTGATCGTGATTTATGGAATTTGGGCCGTTGGAACATCTCATCTGTATCAAGTCAACAAAATGAACTATTATGACAACATTTAAAACATCAAGTTTAGCCCTGATAGGAGGGGTTATGCTTATCACATCTTCCCCCAGGTCTGTTCAAAAGGTGCAGACCGCCTTTTCGGAAGCTATTACCGTTTGCTACACACCAAGAGGTTGCGTATTTCAAACACTTTTTGGTGAGCAAGCCTCGCCACATATTGATGGCTATTTACCTTCCGAAGCAATTACGGCTTCCCTGGAAAATGGGCTAAGCTGGATCATACAGGCGCAGCAGCATAATGGTGGTTGGGGTGCCGGCACTCACCAGCGACAGGATGTACTAGACCCACATGCTGTACAGGCCGATCCGGCAACTACCGCTATGGTGGCCATGGCGCTTTTAAGAACGGGAAATACATTGGAATCAGGTGAATATCCGGAACAATTGAAGAAGGCATTATTTTATTTATTAGATGCTGTAGAGTCAACTCCTGATAATCGTTTGAAGATCACAACGCTTTCCGGAACGCAGATCCAGACCAAATTAGGAGATAATATTGACGCAGTACTGACAGCACAGTTTTTTTCAAATATCATACCCCACCTGGATAATGATCAGCTAAAGCAACGAGCGAAAAACAGCCTGAACGTATGTGTGGATAAGATACAGGAGGCCCAGGATGCAGATGGTAGTTTCAAAGGTTCCGGTTGGGCAGGTGTATTGCAATCATCCCTGGCTACAACGGCTTTGGAGTCTGCTGAATATGAAGGAGCAGAAATAGACGAAGTGGTGCTGGAAAAGGCCCGTGACTATCAAAAAGGCAATTATGATGCGTCGTCCGGGAAGGTTAAGACAGATAAAGGTGCCGGAATTGTTTTGTATTCCGTATCAGGTTCCGTTCGTTCCAGCGCTAAAGAAGCCCGTAAGGTCAAAGAGGCGATGCAAAAAGCTAAGATAAATGGGGAGTTAGAGGAGGACGCTGACGTATCTGTGGAGAATTTGATGGATATAGGATACAGTCGTGAAGAGGCGGCAAGGTATAATACTGCCTACCAGGTATATGAGTCTTCTAAAAATACTGCCCAGGAAGACCGGGTAATGAGTGGTTTTGGTAATAATGGGGGCGAAGAGTTTTTGAGTTATTTACAAACCGGTGAATCTTTAGTGGTAAATGATGACAAGGATTGGGAACAGTGGTATAAAGACATCTCCCATCGACTGTTGTCCATACAAAATGAAGACGGTAGTTGGAATGGTCACCACTGTATTACCAGCCCTGTTTTTTGCACTGCCACCACTTTATTAACGCTTTCCATTCATAATGACATAGAACGTTTGACTACTTTGGGGAGGGGTTGAGCAGAGTGCGAAGAGCCTGGGGCATAGCGTTTAATGGATATTGATAAGGGTATAACCCGGCCTTTATCGTGCAGAGAACAAGGTCATAGGGTAAAAAGGAATAGAAACCGAACTACAAACCTCAAAATGAGTGCCAAATGGAGCACTCATTTTGAGGTTTGTAGCTTTCTTAATACTTATCTCATACACTTTGTAGTATTCAAACCGGACGTTTTTCCTATTATCTGATTTTCCGAGAAAAGCCTTTTATTAAGAGATAGAGCACATTTTATGAGTTTTAACTTCTATACCAATGAGAGGGGTTGAATGGTTTAGTTAAAACCAGGTCAAACGGATCGATTTTTCTTGAAGTTACCCGCTTTGTTTTATATGTATTCATTTCTTTAAAGAGCACAAAGACCCGAAAGCTATGTTCCGGCAGATTTACTTTATCAGGTTGATGATATTTTGATAGAACTGGTTTTATTATCGTAATTTAAACCGAAAACATGCTTTAATTTGTAGCTGTGGGCATCCCCGCTTCCAAGACGAATCAATAATTGTCTGCCTTCATAATTCTGACCGTCATAAAGCACTAGGACAATATGTGCGTTTGTCTCCGAATTGTTGACATAGACCTCTGATATTGCGTTATCAAGATCCATTGTATAGTCCTTCGGAAAATCATACCATTTATCCGGGTCATAAGGCCACCTTCCCCTGGTATAAAGCTTAGTATTACTGTTTGAACGTAAGCGTCTTAAACTTTTTTTATTCCAGTGACCATGATAGGAGACCTCGGCCTCCATCCAATAATAGTCGATAAAAAAATACCTGGGCCCTCCGGTGACATGACTGTAAAAGTCGACATAACTGGGGCCGTCCGGTAACCTGTATTGTGTTGCCATCTGCCGTGAAGTGATCCCCGGTGTTGGTTGAACTTCGTCCGATATAAAGGGCCGGTAGGCAAAAGCCTCTGCCTCTTCTTTATTGTCAAACAAATAAAGCTTGTCCTTCTCTAACATATTGAAACCATTTTCAGCCAGGCGGATCCGTTTTTCATCTAATTGAGACCGGTCGAAATTGCCGGTATCGTCAAGTTGAATGTATGGGATGCCTTTGATTTATACGTTCTCCTGCTTTTGTACATTAAGTTCTTCCATTTCATCACTACAGGAAAAAAGCGAGATGGACAGCAAGCTGAATAAAAGTAGTTTTTTCATCTTAATTTGGGTTTAAAGGATGATCCTACAAGGTAAAATACTTTGCTCAGAGGAATGCTTAGCGGTGTTTGGACAATTCAATGGACAATTATTTGTTTTTACACTCTACTTACACCGGATCAGATGAATAAACAATCAGATATCAACATAAAGACCTATTAAAACAAAAACAGGAGAAGGCTCAGGCCAACTCCTGTTCAATACTTAGACCGGGCCAAGCAGTGTTCAGTCGATCCTCAACGGACGTGTAGGGTAGAGGGCAAGTATATTTGAGGTATTGTAAGGCTGTCGACCAGTCAGCAATCGGCAATATGCAGTAGGCAAAAGTTTTATTACACAATATTGCCGACTGCTCTTTGCTTACTGCCAACTTTGGAAAGGAGACCGAAAAAATAGTTTGAACGCTATTTGAGGTGTGAGATGACACTAGTTTCTTATGGCACCGGGCTTATGGTATATCCTTCTTTTTTCAATAAGGCAATCACTCCCTGGTCTGAGCCGAGATGTCCGGCACCGACAGCGATCAATGTAGATCCGTCTTTTGCCAGTTTTTCTATTTTACTGATCCAATCCTTGTTTCTCTGATACAGTAACATGTCTGCATACCCGGCAAACTGGTCGTTTTCCATAATTATACCTGACAAGGCTTTCAGGTCCTGTTCTTTATAGGCTGCTACCATTCGGGTGAATTCCTCCTGAGTATCTTCTTTTTCAACAATGGCTTCTACTATCCATTGGATCTGCTCTGTCTGCGGGATATCATCAAACAATCCCATTTGAAATTCTGGCGTCTCCAGCCCGCTGATCTCCAATTCTCTTTTGGTAGCTTCTTTCACAAAAGCCAGTTCATAAGATGCTGGCTGATCACATTTGAGGGCCTTTATTATTATCATAGAATACAGGGCAAATGGCTTCATAACCCCCAGTTGTGTAAGATCAGCTCCATAGTTGGCCTGTAAAAATTCATTGAGCACTTTTGCATCTTCTTCGGTCAGGTCTTCACTAAAATTCTTTCTGCCTGGATTTAAAGACAGCTGCTGCATTTTAGTCATCATCTGCGGATCACTCAAGTCTATTTCCATGGCAATATGCTCTACTTCGTCCAATACTTTTTGGGTAGCCTCGGTGAAAAAGAAATCGTCGGGACAGATCAGGTGTATTGTTCCATAAAGGTATGAGGGCTTTGCGAGGCTGTTGTCTTCTATCTTCCATAATAAGGAAGACGTGCTGCCCTGTGCATTTACTTGTTTTGCAGGCAACATACCTAGTACAATGCCTGCAACGAATAATAATGCTATTCTAAAACCTGTCTTAAACGGTTGTTTTATTCCTGTTATTTTCATCTGTTCATCTGTGTTTTTATGTCCTGATATTTTGGTGGCCACGTTGTGAATTCGAAAGGTTAGTGATCTGCCTGGTGCCTTTTATTACAGTCTGCTGACAGATTTCAGACCTGATCAGGGCAAGCGGTTTTATATTCGGATAAAAGGTTTTCCGTGGAGGGCCTGTAAAAGTGTTGCAACAGTGAAACCCAGGTAAACTGTACCTGAAACACATATGATCACGAGGTTTTTGATAGGGAAATTTTGTGGCAGTATATAAGGCAATGAAATGGCTAATAATGGGAGTACCTGGATGGCATGGATGCTGATAAAATGGGATACTCTCAGGTCTCCTGCCACAGTACTCCAGTTGGTAAAAGGTAATCCGGGGCCGCCATCTGCCATACCGATGGTATGCTTGAGGCTGCTTCCCATCATGAATCCCGAAATGAGCCCAATCAAAAAGATAATGATGCTTATCCGTATGGCCCAGGTCAATTCGCCTGGAAGAGAGACCTGCAGCCGGAAGTAATCATATAATATAACGCCATAGACCAAATAAGCAATGGTGATAGCAAGGCCCATCAACGGAAACATGATGGCACCAATAGGGTCAGTAATATTAAAATGGGACAGTTGACCTCTGGCCGCCTGGAATAGAATGCAAATGATCTCGACCAGCATGGTAATCAGTAATATCCAGCTCATAACGCTTCGTTTGCTCTCCGAATACGGCAAGGGTTCCAGTATATAGATACTGGTAACCAGAAAAATGAAAATAGAAATAGCAAATTTCAGCGGCTTTATCCAAAGGTTGATCCCCAATATAAGGCGCGTTTCAAAGGGAAGTAACACCAGAACAACCAGGCTTACCAAACCGAAAAACATTGCTCCATAAGCCAAAATACGGTTAGAAGAGGCCAGGTATTGAAATACATTAAGCAAGACTCCTGGTTTTAAATACCCTGACCAATGAAAAGAAAAGATACCCCAGTGGGCCGAACATAAAGCAGAAAAACAGGCAGGGGATCACCCAGTAATGCTTTATCTTATGTCTGATGGATTGGTTTACTATCCAGTTGCCTATTAACAGATCAAATGTCAGGTAATGTATCCAGCCTGCAAGTACGGCCTGATCGAGTGTAAAAAGGTGTTTAACACCTGCCAACGTGCTAAAAGCGGATGGGTTAAAATCCGAAAACCCTGTGATAACATAGAACCCATAGACAAGAGCCATGAATAGCGCCAGAGTATAAATGGTTATATTTCTCCATCGTTTTCCCGGAAAAACAGCTAAAATGATCCAGCCTGGTAACACCGCTGTATTGACAATTTGAAATACCTGGTTAGTATCCATAAAGAATCATTTATTTGGGAAAACAATTTATACTCTTCTATTTAGAAGTTCACCTATCTTTCAACCCTCACATGCGGTGCCGGCAGTATTATGTTTTTTATTCAAGTACCTGGATAGAAAATCCAAGATTTTGAACATAGTACATTACCGAATGCGGGTCTATCGGTGTGGCGGACTCAACTCTCAAGATATTATCTATATCACTCAAGTCAAAATTAATTTCAAATTTGGGGAATACGATACTGAATAATCCCTGGATAACCCGGGCATCTTTCATATGTTGAATGTTGGTAGCAAATACTTCAATCATGACTAGTTATTTTTTAAGAGGTGATCAGCAATGGCAGGTGCGACGCGATGCATTAGTTTAAGTAGCTTCACCTTACCAATATTTATTTCATATATATTTTTACCCACGGCAGTGATGAATTCATCTACCAGCTGCTGTGTGGAGATTTTATCCTTGCCCCTTCCTTCGGTCATAGGAGTGTCTACAAGAGGAGGTAGCACTTCAAAAACGTTAACATTGGACCCTTCTAATTGATATCTCAGTGCTTTGCTGAAAATATGTACACCTGCTTTAGTGGCACAGTACACCGGTGCGGACTTTTTGGGGCTCAGCGCCAGCCCGGAAGATACATTGACGATAGCGCTTTCTTTTGTCCCTAAAAGTAAGGGGACAAAAGCGGCACAAAGCTTCATCACTACATTGAAATTAACCTCTACCTCATATTGTATCCTCTCAAAAGATACTTCATCCGTGAAACTGTAGTTGAATTGCAGTCCGGCATTGTTTATAAGCATGTTAATGTCAGAATGTTGATCCCGTATAGCCTCTGTTAATGCCAGTAACTGGTCAGGTACGGACAGATCGCATTGATAAAAATCGAGCCCATAGCGGTCTGCTGCGGCCTCCAGTTTCTTTCTGTTCCTCCCGGTGATGATCACATGGTTTCCCATAGATTCTAATCTCCGGGCCATGGCAAGTCCTATTCCTGAGGACCCGCCTGTAATCAATACCTTATTTCCTGATAACTCCATTTCATCATTTTTTAATTCACCTGTTCACCACCTTATGCCTTGTTCCAACCCTCTCGAGCTAGAACTGTATCCTGTACAGTATGTCCGGGAAGAAACCAATTTGATCCACCTGGTTAACTTCATCGGTTACTTCATTATACCTTCTTAGAAATTCATTTTCTCTGTTTGTCACATTTTGCAGGTCAACAAAAAACTGGTGAGAGACATTTTTGTTTTTGCTGTTCAGGCGTACTCCAAATTTTACATCCCAGCGGAAATAAGCGTCGTAGCGTTGACTGAAAGCGATCTCATCCATTCGCAGTTCTCTTCCTGCATTGGCACGTGTTGCCTCAAGGTCTACCGGCGTAAAGGTGGCGCCTCCGGCAGTGGTGAACTTGCTATCAAACGTCCATGCATTCCTGCCACCAACACCGAACTTCCATTCTTTTCCAAGTAAAAGATTATACACAATGTTATTATTGAATGCTGTATTGCGCTCTATTCCATCGCTGCCTTCATACCGGGATTCATACAGCGATGTGGTCATCAACATGTAATACCCCTGGCTGAAGAATTTTTCCAGGGTGAGCTCAATACCATAGTTATGGCCGGTGCCCTCATTTATAAGTGATCCTTTTTCGTCGAATATAAAACCAGATCCCTCGTTTAAAATGGAATAGCTACTGGGAATGCGTTCTACCGGTACGTCGAAAATGCTTTGGTAGTATGTTTCGGCTTTTAGTCTCCAGTCCATGCCTAAATTTCTGTCGTAAGCCAGCACGAAATGATGACTTTTCATAAAATCGAGGCGCTCATTGGTACGTACGAACTGACCTGTGGCTATTTCTTCTTCGAAGAAAAGGATAGGCGAGGGAATAGCCTGGGCATGCAGTCCATACGCCAGGCTCAGGCGTTGATTGGGGCGTGCCTGCCAGCTAACAGCTGCCCTGGGTTCTGCAACAAAATCTTCTGTGTATTCATGATGTTGAGCATGTAATCCTGCCGTTATATTCAGGTCGTCCGTTATTTTATATTCTGTCTGTGCAAAGGCCTGCGTCAGGAAGTAACCATCTTGTAAGTCCCGTTGCGTGATAAAAAAATCCGGGACCCCATCATTATTTTCATCTGGTATAGTTACACGGTTATCACGGTCTTCCGTACTAAAATCGGTTTGATATCGCTCAGTAAGTACCCCTGCTCGTAAACTCCAGCGCGCATTGAATTTTTTATTTAATGTGCTGGAAAAGGTAAACCGGTTTTCACGATTTTCTGCGTTAACGGACCTGAACTTACCGATGAGATTACCATCATTATCATTTATAAAGTTATCCTGGAGGTATTGATTATAGTTTGTGGATGCACCTAGTGAGGTTTTGAGGAAAGTAGTTTTGTTTAATCTCAAGGTATGGTTTAACCCGATCAATCCGAGTTGATTGTCTACAAATGCATCTTCATTCGGGTTGGCAAAGAGATCATCTTCATCAATTTCATCTCCCAGGAAATCAATGCTGCTAAGCCCTCCGATGCCGAAGAGCTCAAAGCGGCCCCAACGGGTTTCCCCGAGATTTAGCTTAAAAGAGAAATCCTGGTAATAGGGTATGGCGCCGGTACCTGTGGCTGCAACACTGGCGATCCCGTAACGATATGAGGCTACAAAAGAAGCACCTTTGGCCTGGCTCAATGGCCCTTCTGCCATGAATTCCAATCCGCTAAAAGCGCTTAGCTGTCCGGTAAATTCATACTTGTCTGCATTACCATTTCTGAAATTCACATCAAATACAGCCCCGTTGGCATTGCCATATTCAGCCGGGAATGCACCTGTAAGAAAGTCTGATGTTCTTAATAAATTGGTATTCAATGCATTTACAGGACCGCCTGTTGTACCAAGAGTGGCAAAGTGATTTGTGGTGGCGACAGGTATGCCTTCTATTCTCCACAATAATCCAACGGGTGAGTTCCCACGAACTACAATGTCGTTCCTTGAATCATTAGGGGCGCTTACTCCGGCAAAGCTTGTAGCTAATCGGGCCACATCGTTTCTGCCTCCCGAAAAGCGCGTTACTTCCTCAAGGCTGAAAGTCCGTGCGCTGACCTTAGCTAATTCATTCAGTGGCGCGTCTTTGTCTGCATTAGCTGTAACCACTACTTCATTAAGCTTTTCTACCGATTCTTCCAGCTTAATATTCAAGACCACTTCTTTTCCGGCAGTGACTAACACATTGGGCATGGTAATACTCTTATAACCTACATATTGAATGGCAAATGTCTGGCGTCCTACCGGAATGTCGGTTAACTTGAACTCACCCTCTATATCGGTCACAGCTCCTACTACCGGGTCAGAGTCCAATAATAATATTGACGCACCGATCAGCGGATAATCGGCCTGAGCATCCATGATCTTTCCTTTGACGTTTTGGGTTTGCCCAAACGTTGCTATACCAATGAGTGTCAAGCCTTTTATTGTTATGAATCGGAACCAGTGTTTCATGATTTATTGCGTTTTTGATGACACCAACTTAGAGGTGTGAGCTTTTTTATAAAATGAGAATGTGGGTGGAGCTGGTAAATAATGAGCTGAACACGTTGTTTCCATCCATAAGCTGTAGATCCGGGGTTATCCGGGTATACTCCGGTTTCACAAGGTGATTTCCCGGTTTCACCCCGGCATGGCACTGCTTTGGTTTGTTTCAGGTTCGTTTTCCATGCATTTATTCCGTATTTTGTTCTTCATTAAAGGAGTAAATGACGTGAGAGTAAGGGAAGTATATGTACGATGGACAGGGATAGTGCTGCTGGCTATGATTATGATGTTCTTGCATAAGGAACCGGAAGACAGCTACGTTTCTAAATATTTTGTAAGCTTTACCTTTACCACCATATTCTGGAACGGCGCTTTTATGCTCTTTATGCTGTTCCGTAGAAAATACCCGCAAATAAGGCAGACACCCAGGCGACTGTTGATGACCATACTGTCACTTATTGCATTTCTTACCATAGGGGAGCCACTGCTTTGTCTGCTCTTTCAGTTCAAAGGCTGGGAACAGCTTATGGACCCTACGGAGGCATTTGGTCATGTGCCGCTAAACTTTTTGTGTGCCATGGTAATAGGCTCTGTGTATGAAAATGTATACTTCTTTGAGCAGTGGAAAAAGAGTATCCAGCTGAATGAAGCCTTGAAGAATCAACAAATACGTACTCAATTTGAAGTACTGCAAAACCAGATGAGCCCACACTTTCTGTTTAACAGCCTGAACACACTTACGGTATTAATAGCAGAAGATGGCAAAATAGCAGTAGAATTTACTGAGAAATTATCGGAAGTATATCGCTATATCCTGCAGAATAAAGACAAAGAACTGGTAACCCTGAAGGATGAACTTGAATTTGCCAGGAACTATATTTTCCTTTTGAAGATCCGTTATCCGGAGAATCTTCACGCGGTTTTTAATGTAGAGGACAAATATCTGGACCTAAGTATTGCTCCGCTCACCATCCAGATATTGGTAGAAAACGCTATCAAGCATAATCGTATCTCTAAAAACCACCCGTTGAACATAGAAGTGTTTGTAGACCGGTCTCGTTCTGTAGTGGTGAAAAACAATCTGCAAAAGAAAAATGTGATTGAAAAGTCCACAAAGACGGGACTGGTCAATATTCGTGAACGCTATGCTTATTTTGGTCATAAAAATATCGATGTGATCACTACTGATCACAATTTCCTGGTCTCCGTACCGCTTCTTCAGGTAAAAAGTGAAACCCAAAAAGTCATGGCCCCGAGCGTATGAAGGTACTGATCATTGAAGACGAGGCCCCGGCCTTTCGAAGACTTCAGAAGGTGCTGGAAGAGATCAACCCTGAAATTGAGATCATTGATGTACTGGACAGTGTGGAGGAAAGCATAAGATGGTTTGAAACAGAGCATCTGCCGGATCTTATCTTTATGGACATACAGCTGAGTGATGGGCTTAGCTTCGAGATATTCGATGCGGTAACGGTCAGCAGGCCTGTAATATTTACTACTGCATTTGATGAGTATACATTAAGGGCGTTTAAAGTAAATAGTATTGATTACATTTTAAAACCGATCAAGAAAGAAGAACTAAGCTTAAGCCTGAGCAAATATGAGCAGATGAAAAGCGCATTTGGCAACAACAATGCACTGGACCTGAATGCACTCATTGGTCAAATCCGGTTGGATGACAAAAAGTTCAAGACGAGGTTTCTTGTTAAAAAAGGGGAAGAACTTATCTCTATCGAAACCACTGATATCGCTTATTTTCAGACCCGCCATGGGGTGGTACATCTGACCACCAGCCACGGGCACACTCACCTGATGGACTTTAACCTGGATGAGTTGGTGCAGCAATTAGACCCTGATCAATTCTATCGGGCCAACCGGCAGTTTATTGTTCACTTTCCGGCCATTAAAAAGGTGCATAAATTTCACAAAGGGAAGTTACTGATAGAGTTGAAGCAGCCCATAGATGAGCCGGTAACGGTGAGTAGTGAAAAAGCCAGTCATTTTAAAGCGTGGTTGGGGGATGCTTAAGGCGTTTTATTTCAGTGTTATTTTCACAGCGTAAAAGACCATGGTGTTGCGACCCCTTAATTTTTCATGAAAACAGCGCTACCACTCTCCTTTTTATTGTTCCATTGTAACAGGTACAGTCCGCTGTTCAATGGGCCTGTAGGGATCCTTCCACTGTTAGAAAGGACCAACTGTTTCAAAATTTGCCCCGACATCGTACTTATTTTAATGGCAGTACGCCCTGTAATTTCCAAGTATAGGTCCGATTGGACCGGGTTAGGGAAAAACCTTAGTGATGCGCTTTTCATCTTTCTATCTGCTGATGTGACAGTTTCTATGTCTCTCTCAGGTTGTAATTCAGCCCCGGCAATGACCCGGCCTACCCATAGCTCATACATGGCCCCTGACGGATGGAGCTCATCCGAAGCTACCAGTCCGGGTTCTGTCAGTCCTCTCCTGGAGATGTCGGTAATATCAAAATAGCTGATCTTGTAATTTTCTGATATCGAACGATTAAGGGCATTGAATTCATCAATTTCCGTAGATATATTTTGGTTGTTACCTCCAAAAGGAGTGAAGGCATAATCCGGGATAGAAAGCACAAACACCCTGCTGGTGTCGCCGTCGGCATAGGCTATGGCCCGGCTTAACAGTTTTCTAAACCCGGCGTTATACAGACCAATACCTGATCCCTGAAATTGATCATTTACGCCAATAAGTAAACTGACCAGGGTATGATTAGTGTCCGGAGATTCCCGGTCTAAAGCACTGAGCAAATTTCCGGTGGTCCAGCCTGTTCTTGCTATGATCCTAAAGCCTTCAACTTCAAAACCCAACTGAACCAGGGAATCAGTCAGTTGTGCCGGCCACCGGTCTTTTGCCGGTACACTTTGTCCAATCGTGTAAGAGTCTCCAAGCGCTAAAAATTTAACCGGAGATTTGATCACTAACTGCTGCCCGGAAGTTTCTAAAAAGCCTAAAGTGAAGACCAGGAAGGACAAAACGGTGGTTCTCATAAGGTGGTAGTAAATGGATTAACCTACGTCATAATTGGTAACTGATATCGGTGGATATTGTTTTGAGAAATAGGCATTTGCAGAGCTTAATATACGGGGAATTCCCAAGTACAAATATGCTTACAATGTGGAGGCTTTAAACCTTACTCGACCTGCTCCTTTTTTTAAGTTATATTCTTACTTTTCTAAAATACCCGTTTTGCAAGTAGTTCAATGCTCATTCTGTTAGGATTACGACTAGAAAAAATTCGATTAAAAAATATCCGGATCTACGTGGCGGCCCAAAACCCGATCGTTTGGACCAACTATTCAGGGGTTGATCCGGAAGTTGCGTCGAACAATGTGTTTTCTGATGGAATAGATATTGGAAATTATCCAAGAGCTGCTGTATACAGGTCCGGGGTATCTATTAACTTTTAAATCTAACCATAAAACCGGGCACCGGTAAAGATAGCACATATACTGTGCGTGTGTTCTTGAGAAATAGGTCAAAACAACTTCAGGCGGACTTATCATGTGAGAACCTCCGGTAGATCCAAATCATTTTTTCAATAGGGTGATTACAAACCTCTGCCTGCTTTCGACTTAGAGTAAAGCATGATAAGAATTTCATATGATAAGAAACCTCACCCCCCTGGTGCTGATACTTTTAATAGTTTTAAGTACAGCCCGACTGACTTTTGGTAACAAAAAAGATAATGAAACCCTTGTAGAGAAGGTAAAATTAGAAACGATTGGCAAGTACGTAAATGTAATCTATCGGTCACTTACACCGGGAAAAGTGAAGATCAGTTTGCTGGGAGGGAACTGGCTGCTGGCGTACGGTACCCGGAAACAGCCCTCATTTGTTCAGCCCTTTAACCTGGGCAATTTACCACATGGTAATTACAGGTTTGAGATTGTGACACCGACCAGGAAAATAGAAAAGATAATCCATGTGAGCGAATCCGGAATAATCGCCCTGGAGGATGAACAGTAACCATAAAATAATTGAAAAGTCAACCTAAGCCCGTTGATGGCAATTGTAATGGTTGCTAAAGGAGTGTAAGCTTCCCTGGATCCAGGGAAGCGCACTCATCTCATTGATTATTTTAATGTCTTTACAATGGTTACGCCTAACTCCAACCCACTGGCATCAAGCTCTTGGAGGTAATCAGGCAGAGACTCAAAAGATCCTCTGTTATACGATTTTCCTGATAGATCAAGTGATCTGTACCTTATGGAGGGGTCCAGGTAAAGCCCTTCTGAAAGCCTTAGCCTTAGCCCTGTTTCCAGGTGAAATCCAAAACCGGATTCATAAGATATTTCACCAAAATCGGCATCGTTTTCTTCGATGCGTATTTTGCCGGGGATACTGTAGTTCATGCCTGCGCCAAGAATTAAACCCTGAACAGTATTTTCAGATAATTTTATAATTTTTGCAGCTCCTAACGTGATGAGTTTCCGGTTAAAATTAAATGAGGTTTTATTGGAAGAGCCGTTAACATTTTCAGCCTGAAGCGCCAGGTTCAGCTGGTATCCTACACTGATATAGGCATAAAGCCTTTCTATCATCTCCAGCTGTAGCCCTCCTTCTATACCTATTCCTCCGCCAGGACTGTAAAATAATTCATTTCCATTGAAATCCAGCGACTGATAGTCCATACCAATGCTGATATTAGTCCTTACCATAACGCTCATACTTTGGCTAAGGGCTGCATATAGCGTACTAATACTTAAGATTACGGATAGTATAATTTTCTTCATAAAATATATTTTGTGATGCTGTATTCCCTTGCCATCCCCTATTCGGTGGCAAGGGAATACATGTGATATTTTTGTTTACTTATAAGTTAGTGCGAATTCGCCTTCCGTAATAGATACGGTACCGGAACCGAGGGGCCACTCCTCAGCATCAAAGCTAAATGTACCTTCAATCCTTTTGTTGGTAGTATCGTGTTGTGTCACGATTACAGCGCCGCTTCCATTAAAAGAAGAATACCTTACAGACCCAAGGTAGTATAAAGCGCTAATGGCAGTCCCAAATCCTCCTAAATTTTGTGTTCCTGTAGAAACATTGGTTGGAAGGTCAATACTGATACCTTGAACAGCCCCATTATTAAAGACTAAAGTCAGTTTGCCGGCTACTATGGCTCCGGATATTAGTTCAGGCTCAAAGGCAACTCCATTTACTTTTACACTAAAGGAGTTATCATCAATTGGAACGACACTGTCTGTATATCCAACTGTATTAAACTCTCCGGTTACGTCTATTAGTTCTTCTTGTCCGTCAACAAACCTTGATAATGTCACATCAAACGACCCAGACATAGTAGCATTATCTGTGTCTATGTTTGAAATAGTGATGGATCCTTTAGCACTATTACTAATACTCAAAGAGGCAAATGTAGGGTTTGACACGGCTAAATTTGCTGGAGAGAAAGCGGCTGAGTTTAAGGGGATCTGTCCCGAATTGATGGTTTGGATCTCATAGGTTCCGGTCTCCGTACCTACTACTACCAGGCTCATACTGCTACCGTCCGGTGCTTTTGCACCAATACTGATAGTATTGTCAATGATCGAAATGGCTGTTTCGTTGGGGTCACTTACCCATTCGTCTTCTCCAACGAGCGCTGTCATGGTACCCTCTTCAGCTTTCGGAAATCCCGCTTTATCGGGGTCGTCGTCAGAGGAGCATTGGGTAAATAAAAAGACTACTATTAAAGCTAAACTATAGAGGGTTCTCATGGGAGAAAATGATTTAGTGTGATTAATAAATTTGGAGTGAAGTTAAATGGTAATTTCTTAATACAGAAATGATTTACATCAGGCTTATAAGTTGAAAAATAGCGTGCAGTTGCTATACCTTTTGTCTTTGGCGACCAAGTGAATTTCACCGGTGATTTTGTCAAATTTTATGATTTGAGGAGTTTCGTTAAAGTCGTAATGCTCAAATTCAGCGATAACCCTATGCTTGTAGTTATTCAGTTTTAATGCCAGGAGTCGAATTTTATGATTCTCTAAGGGTTCAAAATATAACAGTAAGTCTCTTGCAGTATCCATGAACAAGCTTTTTTGATGCTGTCGGGCATTAATGAATCCATTGAAAGTACATTTGATTTGATGTGACCGGATGTCAAATACATTAATGGAAACAACTTTTTTAACTCATATAAGGGTTTTATATTTGTTTTCTTTTAGTAAAATAGGAGTTTTGTATTCCTTATAAGTGTTTTGTCATGAGTGCGTTTGGAAAAAAAGTCGCTGAACTGAGGAAGGAACAAAAAATGTCGCAAGGTGAACTGGCCAAGCTACTGAGAACATCTACTTCTGTAATTGGTCGTTACGAAAGGGATGAAATGATACCTTCCATAGAAGTCGCTAAAAAAATTGCTGCAATCTTAAATACGACAGTGGGTTATCTTTTGGGGGAGACAGAGGATGACCAATTATTTAAAGATCCGGGGATGCTGCAAAGACTAAAAGATTTGAGTCAGTTACCTCGTACCGATAAAGAGCATATCCTTTATGCATTGGATGGTCTTTTACAGAATGTTAAAGCTAAAAAGGCCTTTGCCTGATCATAATGAAACAAATAACCCTAAATATTCCCGATAGTAAATACCAGTTCTTTATGGAACTCATTCACCAACTGGGTTTTGATAAAGCGGAGGAAATAGATATTCCGGATGGACATAAAGCCATTGTCAGGGAACGCATTAAGAATTCCAACCCTGAAGAACTGATCCCATGGCAGGAAGCCCGTAAGCAACTTCGTTTTAAAAAAACTTAATGGCTTACAGCATCATTATTGAACCTGCTGCTCTCCAAGATATCCAACAGGCTATTGACTATTACGATGAACAACAGGTCGGACTCGGTGAGAGGTTTGAAGCTGCACTAAACAAACACTTGGTTTCTCTCGAGGAAAACCCCTTCTTCCAGATCCGTTATGATGATGTACACTGCCAGCCACTTAAGAAATACCCCTATATGATCCATTTCACTATAAATGAAGAAAACAAAACCGCAACTATTCAGGCCGTTTTTCATACTTCACTTGATCCTGGTAAGTGGAAAGATAGATAAATACCACACTCCCTGATAAGGAGATTGCCGAAGCTTTCCAATCGCAAAACCTGCCCAAACCCCCGCAAAAACGGGTTTTTAATTATTTTGGATAACTAGTTTTATTCTGAAACTCTTACTAAGTAATTCTTTTGATCGGGTTGTCTTTTTGGACCATAATTTTAATGCCTGGATGAATCATTGAATTGCCAAAGTACGTTCACAATCTTCCACTTACCATTTAGCTTAACAATATGCATATAGTCGATCCATTCATCAGCAATGAGTTTTACAGAAGCGGTCTTATCGAAAATATCCAGTATTATCACTTCCTTTTTAGGGTTTTCCGGAAACTTATCACCGTTTTGATTATAGGTTCCAGCCAGTAATACCATAGCATCTTTAAACGTTTCACCCAGGTATTCTTTTTCAGCCGTTTTATGCCTCCAAAAGGTCCTCTTTACCATTCTTGGATGGGCAGCACGTTCAAATTGGGCCGGATCAACATGGTGTTGTGATTCAATGTAATCAAGTGCAGCCTGTTTAATGGCTAATGAATCTTGTGCCGATTGTGCATTTACCTTCATTATCAGAAGTAAAAAAATACTGGTCAAATAAATAGATCTGGTCATCATTACTTTTTTCTGTTAAATCCTGTTAAATTTATCTCTATGATCGGACGTATATGGCAGGGTATAAGTTTTATCAATGCCCTTGTCAGCAGGTGTATTTCAGATCAATATGTTAAAAAACATGTTGTACCAGGTGCATAAGGTCTTAAACCTGCTGAATATTACCGTAAGTAAGTTTCCTCCAACACCATTCCAGCGGTCCTTGCCGAAACTTTTTCAGCCACCACCAGCTTAGAAAAAGCTGTAGGCACCAGATGATCGCCACTATGGATAAAAGTTCAAACCTGGAATAATGATTGTACCTGCCCAGGCCATAACCATAAAATATGAACCCGCAAATCATACTTTGCATGATGTAATTGGTCAGTGCCATCCGACCTATATTGGATATTAATTTGAGTTTTACCGATGCCAGATACTTTTGATAAAGACCGTTCAAAACAAGTACATAGGCAAGTCCTGATAATTCTTTAGGAAAGGTAAATAACCAACTCTTCCAAATACTTTTCACCGGATGGAAATACTCAAAACTCCAATGATAGTACCTGGTATAATTGATTACGAGCGCTACTAACAGCAAGGTGATGGCAATGGGCCAGTAGTATTTGACAGACTGATAGTTAAGAAATATTCCTGACTTGTAGAGTATAATTCCCAGGATCATCATGATCAGGGTTCGGAATAAAATGCCTTGATACAGGACCGCCCCCTTGTGCACTTTAGTATGTTCAGCATTGGTAAGAACACTCTGGAAATATGTTTTCCTGGGCACCTGTACCTCTGAATCTAAGGCGCTTTTCTTTTTTGTCCTACTTTCCCAACGCTGGATCTTTTTCATAGTTTCATCCGTTTGTTGTCCTTCTTTTATTTTACTGGCTTGTATAAATTCTGCATACTGTTTTTGTGTGGCAGTCACCCTGTTATAAGAATTAAGCAGTAGGGTGGCAATCGGGATGAGCAGTATCAAAAGAAGTGAACGGATCGTAAAAGAGCGAAACGGGAATAACAAAAATCCGCATACGGCATAGTGATAGAGTACATCTCCATCCCAGAGTAGGTACGCATGAGCAGCCCCAAAAATGAACAGCCATAATAATCGCCGGGCGTAGATATCCAATGCTTTCAGACCAATCCCTTTTTGTTCCAGCCGCTCTAAAAAAATGTAAAAACTTGCACCAAACAACAGAGTGAACATACTGAAGAACTTACCTTGTGCCAGAAAGTAAACCCAAAATCGGGTATTGTGGTCCCAAGGGTCCCAGAAACCATATTTATAGGGACTCCAGGGATCAGGATAGGTAAAGCTTTCAATGTTAATAATCAGTATCCCCAACAGGGCTACACCTCTCAGAAAATCAAGTGAGCCGATACGTTCGAACGGCTGAGTGGGTTGTGGTATTTGTTGCACTGAAATTAAAACGGAAAGAATAGGGCAGTATAATGGCGTTTCATTTTCTTGAAAAGTAAGATCATTTGGTTTTTATCTGTTCATTCTTAAAAGTGAAGGCAAATACAATAAGTACTGCTAGAGCAAAACCCGCGGGGAGCATCCAGATAGTTTGCCAATCATGACTACCAGGGACTACGTAATGATCCACAATGAGTCCCGCAGTCTTGAATCCAATCAGCATGCCTACCCCATAAGTGGCCAGGGTAATGAGGCCTTGTGCAGCACTTCTTATTTTGTCATCTGCTTTGTGATCGGTAAAGATCTGACCTGATACAAAAAAGAAATCATAGCAGATGCCATGAAGGATGATTCCCAGAAAGAGCATCCAAACTGAAGGCCCCACATCGCCATAGGCGAAAAGGGCATACCTCAATGCCCACGCCAGCATACCCACGGCTAATGTCATCTTAAGCCCGTACTTTCGTAAGAAAATGGGAATAAGCAGCATAAAGAGCACCTCCGAAATTTGACCGAATGTCATATTTCCAGCAGCATTTTGCATTTCAATTTCGTTTAAGAAAGCGTTAGCAAAACTATAATAGAAGGCCAGCGGAATACATATCAGTACCGATGTCAGGAAAAAGACGAGGTAGTTTCTATCCTTCAATAATCCAAGGGATTCTAACCCCAGGATATCTCTGATACTTGCCTTTTGACTCTTTGTGGAAGGAGGGGTTTCCGGCAGGAAAAAGCTATAAATACCCAACGTTCCCGAAGCAATGACCGCTAACATAAAGGTGGACCCAAGCATGTTCTTGGCTTCCCATTGAAAAACATATCCGATCAGCATTCCTGCTGCTATCCAGCCGATGGTACCCCAGAGTCTGACTTTTGCGAATTGCTTTGACGGATCGGTCATTTGATGGAAGGCCACACTATTGACCAATGCTAACGTGGGCATATAAACGATCATGTAGCTCAAAATGTAGGGATAGAACTGGGCAAAGTTCCCGGATGTACCCGCCATGTATAATAATCCGGCACCCAAAATGTGAAGTACTCCAAGTAGTTTTTGCGCAGAAAAAAAGCGATCTGCTATAAGTCCGATGACAAATGGGGCTACAATGGCGCCCCAGGCCTGTGTCATGTAAGCTACTCCTATAGCATCGGCATCCGTTTTTAGCTCAGTAGCTAAAAAAGTACCCATCGTAACAAACCATGCCCCCCACGTAAAAAACTGCAGGAACATCATAGTAGAGAGTTGAATATTTACCTTGGTAGTCATGGAAGCAAATAGTTTGATACTGGCGTCAAGCCAGTGTTTTCCCGATGTTAACTAATAATTCCTTAGTGGCGATTATTCCTTTTTCTTCACTTAATCGATTTCCTTCATACTCCACACCGATGTACCCCGTATATCCGGCATTTTTTACTATTTTAAGCATGCGCTGATAGTCTATGCTGGTTTCATTTCCATCCGCATCGAAGTCATATGATTTTGCACTTACGGCTTTTGCAGCCGGCATTAACTCTTCCACGCCTTTGTACTTATCGTATTCTTCTATGCAGGCAGTACCCCATCGCTGATCATCCGCGCGCTTTAAACAAAAATTACCAAAGTCGGGCAGCGTTCCACAGTTGGGTAAATTTACTTCATTAATTACCTCCATCAGTAGCGGTGCATTGGACGAGAGGTAACCATGATTTTCGATAAGGATATTCACGTTGCCGCTGGCTGCATATTCACCAAGTTCCCCTAATGCATCCACCGCTGTAGATTTCCAGTTACCAGGGTCTAGCTCTCCGAACATATTTACGCGCATAGAATGGCATCCAAGTGCAGCTGTAGCTTCCACATAAGGGAAATGATTTTCAATAGCTTTTTTCCGGAGTGTTTCATCGAGCACAGCCATATCCCCCTCCCCTGGAGGCAGATCTACCATCATGATCAGGTTTTCGAGGCCATTGTCATCACTTCTGACCTTTAACTGCTTTACCATCTGTTGCAGACCTACACTGATACTTGAGCTTTTTTGAAGACCATCCTGGTATAATTGACTCACATATTCTAATCCTGCAAAACCCCATTTTTTGGCTTTGTCGGCAAATGCGTACGGGTCCAGCCCTTCTTCCCGGATCATTTTATGAATGGACCACTGCGCAAGGGACAATTTAAAAAATGGCATATCATCAACGGTTTGAGCTTCGCTTTTTTTATTCGATGAGGTACACCCCTTTAGCCCGGTCAAACCGACGCCGAGGCCTGTTACTATGGCATTTTTGTTAAAAGTTCTTCTTTTCATAGGTCGAGCATAATAAGGTGTTGGGATCTTGCCTTATATAGGATTGCAAGTTCTTATATTTTAGCAAGTTAATAACTGGCAATATATTTCACCGGATAAATAATCCGAAGGAAATTACGAAAAACAGCGAGAAGTTAACAGCATTCCTGCCCGGTAATAAAAAGCACTTGAACACTTAGTCAGGGAACAATTGCTCTTACACCCCTCTCTTTTTTGAGTGTAATCATTTGATATTATGAGAGTTACGATATGTCTAAGAAGTGTTTTTTAAGGGCTGAAAACCAGCTTGGACAACGAATAAAACCGGTAAACAAAAATTCACATTGCAAAAACGAAAAAAAAGGTAATTTGTAGCGTGGACGCCATAGAACATGAAGCAATGGCCACCCGGTTCGTATTGGAAGTGGCAGACTCTGATTCCGCAGCAATCCATTCGGTCCTGGGCCAGGCATGTCAGCTAATGGACGAGTTGGAGCTAACGTTGAGCCGATTTGTCCCGGATAGTGATATAAGCAGGATCAACGATCTTAAAGAAGGTAATAGCGTGCTGATAGAAAATGAATCGTGGGAGGTGCTGAAAAAATCCATCCGGGTGATGTTATGGACAAGCGGAGCCTTTGACGTGGGAGTAGGGAAGTACATGGATATCTTCAGAGCAGGCAAGCAAGGCCTGCTCAACGATAAAGAGGTAATCCATGCACTACAGAAGGTCCGTGAAGAGAAGGAAAATGCCAGTATCTATGTAGACCCTGATGAGCCCCGGGTTTATAAAATAAAACAGGGCATGTATCTTGACCTCGGGGGCATCGGAAAGGGATTTGCATTGAATGAAATGAGTGAATATTTAGTTCGTCAGGAGGTTAAAGCTTTCAAGCTAAACGCCGGGGATAGTACAGTGCTGGTAAGAAGTACTGAAGATCAGTCCTGGCCATTTTCACTGGCAGCTACAAATGATGAGGTACAGGTCGAGATAATGAATACCAGCGTCAGCGCTTCGGGCACTTATTGGCAAGGGCAACATATCTTTGACCCTAGAACGGGTACGAATTCTTTTCAACCCCTATATGACAGACTCTGGGTGTGTGCCGATGACCCGGCTTATAGTGATGCGCTTTCCACGGCATTTTTCCTGATGACAGAACCTGAAATTCTCGACGTATGGCAGGAGATCGACGGGTTACGTTGGGTGGCTTATGCAAAGGAAGGGAAAATCAAAATGCTGGAACCAAATTCTTGATCAGAATAGCTAATTTTATAGTATCTAACCAAACTTACCATGAAAAATAACGACGAAAATAGTGGGCGAAGAGACTTTATGAAAAAGACCACTTTAGCCGGAGTTGGGCTGATATTGGCCAAGCCATTTCACATCACTGCTAACCCTTTGCAGGTAGGAGATAAAGTGAACGTAGCTGTTGTGGGTTGCGGAGGTAGAGGCAACGGTATGATATTCCAAAATATTCCCAAGATCCCGGGCGCTAATCTGGTGGCCGTTTGTGATGTTATAGAAAGCAGAAGGGAAAACGCTAAAAATAGATTTGAAGCTAAATACAACACGAAGGTCAGCGCGTACGAGGATTTTTATAAGATGCTAAGGAAAGAAAAGCTGGATGCGGTAGTACTTGCCACACCGGATTTCTGGCATATGCAGCATTCTGTAGATGCATTAAAGGACGGGCTACATGTTTATTGTGAAAAGGCGATGTCCAATAATATACAGGATGCCCGAAAAATGGCCGAAGCCATGAAGGAGACCGGTAAGCTGTTGCAGATCGGACGTCAAAGAAGAAGTAATGACCGTTACCGGTTCACTTATCAGAAACTTCTGAAGCAAGAGCAGGTGTTTGGCAGGATCACTCATGCTATAGGGCAATGGAATAGATCTCAGATATGGACTCAGCAGCCCAAAAAAGAGGATAATATTCAATTGGCGGTTTTGAAAAAGTATGGATTTGATACCGTTGACCAGGTCTACAACTGGCGGAATTACAAAAAGCTGGGCGGAGGCGTAGTTTCCGATCTTGGCTCTCATCAGATTGATATTTTCAACTGGTTTCTGGATGCTTTTCCGCACACGGTGTATGCTACCGGTAACAATTCATACCATGGGTATGAGCAGGCTGATACTATGGCGGCTATCTTAGAGTACGACACTCCAAAAGGTAAATCAATAGGCATTTATGAGAATATTTCGAACTCACGTGCCGTAGGTAATTTTGAAAGGTTTGTGGGAGATAAAGGGGCATTTATCATATCAGAGGGTAAAGAAAACAAGATCTACCGTGAGTCCAGGGTGGATGCTTCGGAATGGCAGAAATATGTAGATATGAATTACCTGAGCCGTGGCTCTGATATGACCATGTATAAAGACCAAAACAAAGCAAATGCCCAGGCGGATTCCGGGATCAGAGAAACTGCTCCGCAGGTTAGCTACAACATTAAGGAAATGGGCGATATGGACAAAGTCTATAACATGAGGGCCCATACTGCCCATCTTTACAATTTCATTGAGTCTGTCCGGGGGGAAGAAACGCTTAATTACACGGCCATTGAATCATACAAAAGTGAAGTTTGTATTTACAAAATACACGAAGCTATCAATAATGGCGGGGCTAAGATCAAAATAAAACCTTCGGAATATGAAGTTTAGAAATACCCTTATTCAAGGGCGAAGTGTGGATTGTAAATGATCCCCAATGCATTTCCCCATGGGTCTTTGACGGCACCAACCATGATCTCGCCTCCTACGTTGTGAGGTTTTTCGTAGTCGACGGCGCCGGCAGACAGAAGTTTGTTATATATGCTTTGAACATCTTCTACTCCCCAGTAGGTAAGTACATTTCCCGTTTTTTCTACATCATCCGCCTCATCGGCAATCAGACCTAGTTCGTAACCGGCAATGTTAAATCCCACATAGAAAGTGTCGTTAAAGTAAGGTGCTGTTTCAAATATTTCTGCGTACCAGGCAGTCGCTTTAGGAAGGTCGCTTACGCGATATATGGTTGTTCTTAGTCCTTGAAATGTTTTTGCCATGATCCGGATTTAAATTAAAACTTTCTTTTTCCTTTTGCTTACAAAGGTGGAAAACTCAAAAATGTTCTACCTATAAGATAGTTTAAGAAATTACGTTGGCAGATGCCTGATGTGTCCTTATTTGAGAGCTATTTTTCTTCGTATTGTGCTCAGAAATTCAGGTGTCACACCGATATAAGAGGCGATTTGTACATTGGAAACACGGTGGGCTAACTCCGGGTATTTTTCCAGGAAGTATAAATACCGCTCTTCTGCAGTGGAGCTGATTGTTTGTAACACTCGTTTTTGCTGTTCTATGAAGGTGTTTTCAATAATGATCCTGAAATTCCTGTCAAAAACAGGAAAGTTATCATACAGGTAAAACAAATTATTTCTTGGGATCTGCCGGATATCTGAAGCCTCCAGCGCTTCAATGCATAATTCACTTGGCTCCTCCCCATAGAAACTTCCGTAATCAGCTATCCAATGGTTTTCAGTAGCAAACTGAAGATTATGCTGGTTGCCACCGTCATCTACTTTATACATTTTGAAGCACCCCCTGACCACAAAGGTGAAATGATCACATGCTTCACCAGCCCTTAAAATATATTCTTTTCTCTTTATTGCTTTGCTAACTACGCAATCCTCAAGGGCTGTAATGGCTTGTTCATCCAATGGCCAATACGCTGCAAAGCTTGCTGTCAGTTCATTTAATTGCATACCTGAACGTTCATTCTATTTTGATAAACTCATTTTTATGGGCTGACCGGCCAGGCTGATCTATACTTTTATTTGATCAAATCGTAGATGTGGTATCGCTAAACATGATGATATTCATACCTGTTGCCAAGCCGGGTTGCCTATTCAACAAAGATCATACATTTGGCTATGCTCAGACCCATGAGTTGAAACTAGATTTTGCTCTTAAGCGCACCATCTTTATTGAATAAAATTAACAATATTTTAATATGAATTAATCATAATTAATGTTATAGAAATTTGTGTATTGAAATTGAATTAATAATTCATATATTATTGATTATCAATGTATTGTAGATTGCAAAGTGATTAAAATCGCGAAATATTACACCCATAGGTTAATCACTTTTGATCCGCTGTATTTATAAAAAGAGACAGGTTAATTTATAGGAGAAAAAGATCCAAAGCTCCCTAAAAAACCGGGTCGTACAACCAACAATCTCTAACAATGAAAATTATGAAAAATTCACTCACGTTTTTTTTACTATGTATGCTATACCTGGGCCAGTTTTCCTGTACGGAAGAAAATGCCACCGGTGTAGATGATATCACCCCTGTAGCCCCGGACTTACTTACGTTTCATTCGATCAGTGACTTTGAAGCTTATATGGCAGCGTTGGATCTGACAATAGATGCATCCGTCGCCGATGAATACGGGATTATGGCCACCGTGCTCAACAAAGACCATATGGTGAAAATTGGAGACCATTTAATAAAGGTTGATCTGACATCTGAGACAGTTTTAGCCTCAAATGAAATGTATAATAACCTGTATGAAGATCTGGTTACCGGTAAAGCATATTAAAAAGTTCAGTATTTATGATGACGTATTGGCCTTGTTAAGTGAAAATTCCGATATTAACAACGCACGAACAACGGCATACTGCCCTCCGGCAAATTATGCTACGGATACGGATTCTAACTCCAGTTTTACACCTGGCCCCGGGCTTCAGACTATCGATGCAATAGCCGAGTATAAGTCTTTTGGAATATATCACACACTGTACGTTAAATGTACAACGACCGGTTATTCAGCGGGCCCCTATTTTGAGTCCTGGGACATTACTGCTTCGTCCACCAGTTGTACCAGTGTGTATAGTTTTGTAGGTGATTATGAAGAGGGTGATGCGGATTATGAAGGCTCTTTTTACCTGCTGGCGTATAATAGCACCGCGCCACTTGGCGGCTTTCATTTGTTTGCGGCCTTTTCTTCCGGGGCAGGCAATGTAAGCGTTACCATAGAATCTTAATTTGATCAACCTGACCTGCTTCTTTTTTTAAACTAAACAACCAGGTTCAGGCAATACCTGCACGCTTAAATGTTGTAGGTATTTTTTATTTTTTCAATGACTATATTGATTCTTGCATCAGTTGTTAGATCCCCTTCTATTTCTATCGTTTCACAGGTAAGTAATTTGATCCAGTTTTTATGTTGAGTGATACTTCTCCCATTAAACGATGTGTCATCATATTTCGCTGCCCATGCTATGAATGCTTCATATTTGTTTTTGATTTCGATATCACTTTTTAGTTTTTCGCTATACCTTTTCTTTTCTCTATTTCTTAACCTTTCCATCCTGATTTTATGAGGTAACCTTAGTAACACTCCTAAATCAAACGCACTATTCCAGTATTCACTCCATGTCACTAAAGAGCCGCTCACTATTACATTTTCAGTGACTTCAAAATCTCTTTTCAAATTTTCATTCCTCACCTCTTTCGGCTGCTTATTTTGGAAAGGGATGTCTGTTTTTGCCCAGTAATAATCATCAGCGTCCAAATGGACCCAACCCAATCGTTGCGATAAAGACCTGGCTAAGGTAGTAGTTCCCGAACCCGATGCGCCAAATATTGTTATCTTCATTTTTTCTTTGTGAAATTCTTGATGTTACACTTACATATTACGTATTCCAAATAGGTCTTAGAGGTTTGGCCTTAACCTCCGGAGCGCATTTAGCAGTTCGTAATGCATTCCAAACTATATTTTGCATCGAGTGTATAGTATTTTCCACGCGGGTTTTTGATGAATTTTTTAATGTTAATTTGAACTGAAAACGAGACTTTTCAAAGCCTTGTTACACCTTATTTGCCATCAGAAGCATTTCAATTCCTGTTGGCGACTAAAAGTATGATATTGCGGAAATCAATCTGAATCGAGATCAGGATACTATGACGGCCGACTTAGCTGCAAGTATTGTAGATTTATAGCGACGAATGTATGAAGAGCTGTTTGGCAATGGAATAGTTCTTAGTGGAGGTGTCTGTTTGTCATTGAATTTTATTGGCTTTACCTATATGTTTTGCGGGTACTCCTGCTACGGTAGTATTTTCAGGCACATCATTTAGCACCACAGCTCCCGCTGCTATCACTGAGTTTTCACCAATCTTAATGTTACCGAGGATTGTTGCACCAGTTCCAATCACCACATTAGAGCCTATTTCGGGATGCCTGGCGCCATCGGACCTTCCAGTTCCACCCAGGGTGACGTTATGAAAAATAAACACATTATTTCCTATTTTACATGTTTCCCCAATCACCACTCCTATGCCATGATCTATTACTAACCCTGAACCAATATCAGCAGCCGGATGTATATCAACGCTATATACTTCGCTTACACGTTTGTGTATCCACCTGGCGGTAAAATCACTTTTCTCACTCCACAGCTCATGCGCAATCCTGAAAGCTTCCAAAGCCTGAAACCCGGTAAAGAAAAACAGTACTTCCACATAATATTTACATGCAAAGTCTCTTTCAAAGTAGGCAACGAGATCTTGTTCAATGATCTTTGATAAGGTTTTATTTTTGTAAAAAGCAGTCCTGAGCGAGGGGATGAGTTCATGTGCTTCAAACTGATCATCTGACAGTTTCCCGGCAAGGAGTTTTATAAGAGCGTCCTCTAAAGAACTACTATTTGAGATAAATTCTTTAGCTAGCTTTTGGCCTATGAAATCTGATACATCCGTTACTTCAGTCTTTATCTTTCCCCAAATACTACTCATCCAGTTCCAAATTCAATGAACTCAACTCTACCCGGTAAATATTCCCCAATCCATTTAAAGGAGAATTTAAATGCTTTTGAAAAGAGTTGTAAGTATAAGCGATATGAGGGGCATTGTAATCTCTGTTTATACGACTGGAAAAATAGAGTATCTTACCATCCGGAGATATTTTTGGTGAGAAGTCATACGTCGGAGTATTTACTATTGGGCCAATATTTTTAGCCTTACTCCAGGTGTCACCTTTCATTACCGCGTAATGAATATCATCATAACCCAGGTCTCCCGGCTTATGTTGGACCATCAAATAAAGCACCTTTCCATCAGGCGAAATTCCCACGTTCCCTTCGTGATACTGAGAGTTAACGGAATCATTAAGAAGTATAGGGTCCCCGTACTTTCCATCAATATATTCTGCATAATAAATATCCATGTCGCCATACCCATCAGGTCGGTTTGAGCAAAAGTATAAGTTCCCTTTCTGATCAACAGAGGGCGAAAACTCGTTGTAAGGTGTATTGATTTTTCCTTTCAATCGTTGAGGAGCAGCCCATTTGCTATCTACATTTCTTTTAGCGTACCAGAGATCATTGCTCGTGTTAATAACGTCTCCATTTATTGGCCGTCTGGAACTAAAGTAGAGTGTTTTACCATCAGGTGATAATGCCGGAGATCCATCGCTGTAACGCCCTGAGAAGCTTACGATCTCCGGCTCAGACCATTTATTTTCTTTTTTAGCAGAGTAGGCTATGGTACTGTAGCCGTGATCATTTGAATAAACAGCAAAATATATTTCATCTCCATTTGGTGTAATGCTGGCATGTCCTTCAAATGAACTTCTTGAAATAATGCCTGGGCCGACCATCTCCGGCGTATAGTCAAGAGCTATTTCCAGGTTTTCAGTGGTGTTTTGATCATGCAATGCGTCCGGCTGTTTAGGTCTGTCACAAGAAGCCAGAAAAAGCGTAATGATAGGGATAAGAGGTATATACTTCATTTTTTGTTTATTCCTTGCCTTACCATCAAATATATTGGTTCTTTTATAAGATACTAAAAATAAACAGATTCAGTTATTGGCAAACTGATATTAACCGTTTAAATACAGCCTGCGTCATATTACTTTAAAAAATCGGAGGCCATTCTTAGAATGGCCTCCCTGATAACATTCAACCTAAACCCATTTTGGAGGAAGTTATCAGTATTACTTTTACCGAATAATGATTTCCTCAGTACAGATAGTTAAACGACGGTGCATACCAACGGTTTGGTTTTCACCTATTTTTGTAGTTAAAGATAGTGATAGAACTACTTTAACACTATTTTGATAACACTTTTAGACAAACAAAGCCATCGGAAAATCCCGATGACTCTTTACGATGTCCGACAACCTGATCTCATCTGAATAGGTCGTTATGACATGAGTTTATTGTATAGTAATACTGAACGTAAGGTCTACATCAGGATCTCCAATGGAAGAATCGGAAGTAGCCGTTTTTAATCCGGGCTGATGTAATAATACTACTCTGAACTGTTGTGCATCCATGGGTGGTGTTTCTATAGTTTCCCAGGTGGTAGTCAAACCTACAGGAACATTATCCCGTGGAACTACTCCATCTTCATCCGGTTCGAATTGAAGGTCTGTTTCTTCATCGGCGTATAATACTGAACCTCCTTCATTCCCATATGGCCCTTGACTCTGGCCGTCATCAGCGTAGTTACCCAATCCGTTAGGATTCTCAAAGATCTGGCCTGTCCAGGCGAAGAAGAACTGATGCGCCGTAGCTTCTCCCTTTATTTCTTCTGTAATGTCTTCACCCTCCTCTTCATTTCTGACCTCAATAGTTAGTGTGTATATCACACCTGCCGCCAAATTGATAGGGTCAAGCTCAAAATCTCCGGGACCTTCTCCGTCATCATCTTTAGCTTCAACAACTATGGGTGTTCCGGTTCCTGCCGGTGTAAAGGTCAGCTTCACCAGATCAATGATTTCTTCTTCATTTTCGGCAGAAGGGGGGTCATCGTCACTACAGCTGAATAATGTAGCCAAACTCAGGAGGCTTAAAAGACTTAGGAAATAGTTAATGTGTTTCATGTTTGTTTAGATTAATGCAATATTGTTGCAAGTACAAGTATAAGAACAATACAATAGTGTTACAAGAAAAGTATGATTTAAATCAAGCATCAGAACGCATAGGAAAGGGTTAAGCCTACATTGATACCTGCATCGTCAGCAAAGTAACGAAGGCGATCGGTATAGTTTCTATAATTGACATTCAATAGATTATCAATACGTAGCAATGTATTGACAGGGCCAATGGTAGAACGCCATAAAAACCCTGCTAAAAAATACCCGTCAGGAGGGTCGATAAAATCAAAATCAGCGGCGTTTTCAGCAAAAATATTAATGTCATCGCTTTTTGCCTCCAGTAGCGTTCGGACAGAAATAGTTCTGGGTGCCTGAAACTGTTGAAATGTATACCCCAGATCCAGCGTAAACTCTGAGGATCGAAAAGGACCCAATTTCCTGGTATTAAATGAGATTCGGTAAGCAAGGTTGACTGGAGGTAATGCTACAAAATTGTCATTATTTTCTATATCTCGTGCCCATAAATAATTTCCGTTAAACTCAGATTTCCACTTACCACTATGTTTGATGGTGCTGCTTACATCCAATCCAAAAAATAGTGCATCAGCTTGATCAAATAGAAAGAAAGGAAAAGCACCACGTACCGTTTGCGTGATACCGCCGGGTCGCGAATAAATGTAATTATCAATATAGTTAACATAAGCGGTAACTTCCGCGTCAATGAATTTATTCTTCCACTGGTATGTGTTCACCCATTTAACACCAATTTCTGAAGGAACCGGACGTTCTTCTTCTGTAAGGATATCATCCGTTGTTACCAGATTTGCTTCGCTAATACTATAACGTAGCAACCCATAGTCAATGGAAGATTGGTGCCGGCCAAAACTGTATAGTTCTGAAACGTTGGGAGCTCTCCATGCTGTTCCTAGATTCGTTCTAAAACTTTTAGACTTGCTGAACTTCCATCGATAGCCTGTGGTAAATGAGGCATTTTGGTAGGTCAGCTCATTTTTGTATACACTGTTATCAGGTTCACGGCCTACTACAGAAAAGTTTTGATAGTCATAGCGTAAACCGACTTCTACCCAGTTGTTCCCTATAGGAAGTGATTCTATCAAATAAGCTCCTAACCGCAGGACATTATAGTTTGGAATAAAAGGCACTGTGTTAGTGCCAGGCTGGTTGTTATTATCTTGATAAATAGCTTGTACACCTATATTACCTTCCCACCTTTTGAAGTTGGCATGCTTCCAGTCTGCCTCCAGGATATGACTGATTAGTTCCAGGTCAATGCCCGGACGTTGGTTATTTGCCCCGCGGCGTACGTCAAACTCCTTCCGTTTATTCAATTGAAATGCGTACTGAACATCCAAAGACTGATGATCACCATTCCATTTGCCTTGCAATTTAAACAGGTCATGCTCTACGGTCTGTCTTGGATTATTGATATCATAGGAAAAAGGTCGTGTATTAGGAGGTATTTCGCTTTCGATGCTGTTCGCAAGATCCACTAAATTGCCGGAAACGGAAGCCCTGAGAATGCCCAGTTCCTGGTTAAAATGAGAATAGTAAACATTCAAATCTACATGAGGCCAATGATAACGTGCACCTGCAGCAGCGCTCCATTCTTTTTTCCCTGTATTGGTGAGTTGATAGTCAGGAGCGGATAAGTCACCTTGCTGTATCCAGGAAGCCTGACCAAAAAAAGCAGTCCGGTCAAAACCTTTATGTAACTCTACACTACCTTCACCTGATCTGCCATTGGTGTTTCCCGAAAGACTAACTTCTCCATTCCAGTCTTCATGTAACTCCAGGGGTGGCGCATCTATCAGTATCACGCCGCCCAATGCATCAGGCCCATAACGTACTGTGGCTGCGCCTTTCACCACACTGAGCTTATCCACCAGAGAAGGATCTATTTCAGGGGCATGTTCCGCACCCCAATTTTGGAATTCGTGGCGCACCCCATTGTTGATGATCAATACACGATTACTATGCAGTCCGTGGACTACGGGCTTCACTATGTTCTGCCCTGTTTTTAGCGTACTAACCCCGCTTAAAGTGGCCAGTGCATCTCCTAATGACTTGTTTTTTACTTCATCCAGTTTTTTTCCTTCCAGTGCTACCTCTGCCAGTGAGAGCAGACCGGCGCCTGTACTTTCCCCTTCTACAATAATACTTTCCAGTACTACTTCGTCAGCAGCCAACTGCACTTGCAGCCGCGGATGGTAAATGTCATGGTGATGCATAATACGCTTGTAGCCAATGTGAGATACCTCAATGTCTACCTCAGTCACACATAAACCCCTGATCTCAAAATGCCCTTCGGCATTAGATAATACTCCTTTGTCACTATCTATGATTTTTACAGTAGCAAAAGCGACAGCTTCTCCTGTTGTTGCATCCACAATTTCACCAGATACGGTACAAGTGCAGTTTTTGGCACAATTTTTAGCCTGACCATATGAGTTAGCATAACCCGTTAGAAGGCCCAGAGATAAAAGAAAGGGTAAAGACTTTAAAAGCATTATGCAACAAAGTTGCAAATATCCGATGATCCTTTTGTTATTATTTTATAAAAGGTAGCAGATTGACACACAATTGACAGATTACTATTCGTCAATGACGTCAGAAAATTTGAACTTCTGAATAATATAATACAAGAAATTAAAAGAAAGTGGCGATTCTGTGTCCTGTGGTGAAGACATCTCCTGGGTTTCTTCATTCACAACAGGCGCTTCCTTTGGTTTTTGTAGCGGAGGAGTATTTTTCTTGCCTGCAGCGGTTTTTGCGTTTTTACTGCTTTCTTTTATTGAAGCAGGGCGTGAAGTTTTGGTGTTGGATTTTTCCTTTACCACATAATGCTCATCAGGGCTCATAATCGCTGATTCATTCGCCTGGTCTTCATGTGCCTCATCTTCATAAAAATAGTCACCCTCCTGTCCATATACCTGAACAGGATTGAACATGACTAAAAATGCAAAGACAATATGTGCTAGAAACAGCTTCGAGTAATTCGATTTCATACAGCTCTCTTGAGAGGTACTAAATATACGAACTACTTATCAAATTGTTTCGATCACTGGTTCGCCATGTACTATAATTTACATATTTTAACAAAAATTTATACAATGACAGTAATAACCTGGAGTGATTTTGATAAGGTAGAACTGCGAATAGGTACTATCGTGAATGTAGAGGAGTTTCCTGAGGCAAGTCGGCCTGCCTATAAGGTGTCCGTAGATTTCGGAGGTGACCTGGGAATAAAAAAATCCAGTGCCCAGATTACCTATCACTATGCTAAGGAGGATTTGATGAACACGCAGGTCATATGTGTTGTTAATTTTCCGAAGAAGCAGATCGGTCCGTTCATGTCTGAGGTGCTGATCACGGGTTTTGCAGATGCCGATGGTCATATCGTTCTTGCACGGCCGGACGATAAAGGTGATGTTCCAAACGGAGCACGATTGATATAATGAACAAAACCTTCCATATAGAAGCTCTTGACCCGGGAATACTTACAGACATCTATCTGGCATTTCTCGATTCATTTTCCGATTATAGTGTTCCCTTTAAACTTACCAAAGAGCAATTTGTACAAAAGTTCGTTCAACGACTTAAAATTTCCTTCGAGTCTTCATGCGGTGTCTTTCATGAAGGAGGGGGTCTTGCTGCCTTCATATTCACCGCCATTAATAACTATAAAGGTGTCCTTACCGCTTATAATGGAGGTACAGGAGTACGTCCTAAATACCGTGGGCGGCGGCTGGTTGCAGCAATGTACGATCACCTTCTTCCCATTTTCCATACAAAAGGTATAGAACAAAGTGTCCTGGAGGTGCTTACCACAAACGATAAAGCCATCAGGGCATATGAGTCTGTGGGCTTTGAAAAATGTGATTTTTTCAAATGCTATAAGCTGATCAAACCGATCAGGAAAAAGAAGGTGGAAGGTGTCTCTTATATAGATGTGCCGAGACCATTATGGCAGACCTATGCCCCTTTTGCAGATCATGACCCCTCCTTCCTTGACTCCCGGGAAATGATAGAGCAAAATTTGCCAAATATCAATGTCATGGAAGCCAGAAAGGAAGAAGGTCAATGTATGGGCTATATCATTTATCAGCCTGCCTTTGGCCGGATCAACCAAATTGGGGTCGATCCAATGTTTCGTGGTAAAGGAATAGGGTCTAGCATGGTACAAAAAGTGCTACATACCAGTAGAAAGCATAATTTTACAGTACTTAATATATCTGAAAAGAATACAAGTCTGCATCACTTCTTTGAAAATCTTGGATTTCAAAACCAGCTCAACCAATATGAAATGGTGTTGAAATTATAACATACTCCATGATCAAAACTCATCTCACGCCGGACATTAGAGCGCTTGGTTAATCAAAATAATTTCTAACCGGCCCATGCAAGCTTTTCTCACTAACTTATTTTTAAAGGATTGAGGTTGATAAAAAAGTGCTTATGCCTTACCTTCATGAGATCAATATGAACTGAACGCTTTCCTGTACATTGTCCTAAACCAACTTATTCATGAAAAAACGATCTTTTATAAAAACACTGGCTACGTCTTCGCTGGCGGCAGGAGTGGCGCCATCTGTCATTATGTCGGCCTGTACTTCTAAATCCGGTAATGAGACGGAAGAAACAGCTGAACAAGATGTAGTATCAAATTTTGAAGAACTACTTCAATTGCCAGACCTGCCTTATGACTACAATGCGTTGGAAGCAACCATAGATGCTACTACGATGGAAATACATCATGGCAAACATCATCAGGGATATGTAAACAAATTAAAGGCTGCACTGGAAACTGCCAATAAGCCAATGAGCAGCTTTGAAGAACTTTTTGAAGACGGGAATTTGCCAGATGGTATTAGAAACAATGGTGGAGGTCACTACAATCATTCACTCTTTTGGCCAAGTTTGACCCCGGGAGGAAGCATGCCTTCTGCTGATTTCATTACTAAAATCGATCAGGATTTTGGTTCGGTAGATGAACTTAAAAGTGCTTTGATCAGTGGAGGTAAATCTGTATTTGGTTCAGGATGGGTATGGCTGATCAAGGATGGACAAGGGTCCATGAAGGTGACCACTACACCTAACCAGGACAATCCCTTAATGCCCTTTGCTGAAATGCAGGGTACCCCACTGCTGGGTATTGATGTATGGGAACATGCTTATTACCTGAACTATCAGAACAAACGTGGTGATTATCTCAATAATATCATGGATATCATTCACTGGCAAAAGGTGGAAGAACGATCAAAAGCCTGAAATAATAGAATGGATCGGTATCTTTAAGCATGATCCTATTTGGGCAATTGCCGCAACTTACTGAGGGCGAATTTCTGAATTTTGACCGGGATATTGCCATCAAATACCTGGTTACTGATAGCAGGAAATCTACTCCGCTGGAGGGTAGTGTGTTTTTCGCTATTCCGGGCCTTCATCACGATGGTCATGACTATGTGACAAACCTTTATGAAAAGGGGGTGCGTAACTTCGTGGTCCAACGGCCTGTAAGTCTACCGGATCATGCCAACGTTTTTTGTGCAAGAAATGTACTAACGGCCTTACAGCGTTTAGCTGCTTTTCATCGAAGTGAGTTCGACCTTCCTGTGATTGGCGTTACCGGAAGCAATGGAAAAACCATTGTTAAAGAATGGCTGTATCGCCTTTTTAGTCCTGTCAGGAATGTAGTTAAAAGTCCAAGAAGCTATAATTCGCAGTTGGGTGTTCCTCTTTCCGTATGGCAAATAGAAGAAGGCCATGAAGTTGCCATTTTTGAAGCTGGCATTTCGCAAACCGGTGAAATGACACATTTGCAAAAGATAATAGCGCCTTCCATTGGTATCTTCACTAACATAGGTCCGGCACATGATGAAGGGTTTGTCTCCCACGAACAAAAAGTAGCTGAAAAAGCATTGCTATTTAAAAGTGCTGAGGTAGTAGTGTACTGCAAAGACCATACACTGATAGATGCAGAACTAAGCCCAAGAGGATTTACCTGGGGGCGCCACCAGAACAGTGATGTTAGAATTACCAGGGAAGAAGACCATCTAGTGTCCGTTGACTGTAATGGCAGGTCCTATGATTTTCATCTTCCTTTCAAAGACAAACCATCCGTGGAAAATGTAATGCACTGCATTACATGCCTGCTCTATTTTGATATAGGTGCCGATATTATTCAGGCAGGCCTGGAGCGTTTGGAAGGAGTTAAAATGAGATTGGAATTAAAAAAAGGCACGCATAACTGTTATTTGGTAGATGATACCTATAACAATGACCTGGCAGGTCTGTATACCGCTCTTGATTTTTTAGAACATCAGGGGAAGAGAGAAAAGAAAGTGGTTATCCTTTCTGATATTTTGCAGTCCGGTAGTGATCATGAGCCCTTGTATACACAAGTAGCTGAAATGTTAGCCGCGTTTAAGATCGACCGGTTTATAGGGGTAGGAGAACAGATTGGAAAGTGTCGGGACAAATTTCCTCCCAATGCATGTTTTTACACTACTACCGATGAGCTGATGGCCGGCATTAGTAGCCATCAATTTCAGGACGAAGCTATCCTGGTTAAAGGGGCCCGTAACTTCCGATTCGAACGTCTGGTAAAACTCCTGGAAGAAAAGATACATGGCACCGTACTGGAGGTTAACCTGGATGCCTTAACCAAGAACCTGAATTTTTATCGAACACAGGCAGGAGATAATACTAAAATGATGGTGATGGTCAAAGCTTTTGCCTATGGTAGCGGGGGTTTTGAAATAGCAAATTTATTGCAGTATCATCAGGTTGACTACCTGGGCGTGGCTTATGCAGATGAGGGAGTGACATTACGTCAACAGGGGATACGCTTGCCGATCATGGTAATGAACCCCAGTATGGAAAGCTTTGAAAAGCTTAAGACGTACCAACTTGAGCCTGAGGTATACAGTATTTCAATTCTTGGTAAGTTACTGGATTTTATAGGAGAAGAACCTATTGGAATACACATTAAACTGGATACCGGGATGCGGCGGTTGGGCTTTGATACCTCTACCATAAACGAGCTGATCAGCATATTAAAGACGCATCCAAACCTGGAAGTAAAAAGTATTTTCAGTCATTTGGCCGGGTCAGACAGCGATGTGCATAACAGTTTTTCTCATCAGCAGGCTGGTGCATTCAACGAATTAAGTCAGATGATCATCCGGCAGTTAAAGATCAATCCCGTGAGACACCTGGTCAATTCATCCGGTATTTTAAGATTTCCCGAATATCATTTTGATATGGTGCGGTTAGGTATCGGTCTCTATGGGTTAGAGTCTAATGGTTTAAGGCAGGATGATCTACAGTTGATAGGCACATTAAAAACGGTGATCTCTCAGATAAAGACTGTGGAGCCCGGAGATACTATTGGATATGGGCGACGAGGAGTGGCGCAGGAAAAGATCACTATTGCCACTATTGCCATTGGTTATGCAGATGGTTTTCCCCGTATTTTAAGTGATGGTGTAGGGGAAGTATGGATAAATGGGTCCAGGGCACCAGTGGTGGGTAATGTGTGTATGGATATGACCATGGTTAATGTAACAGGCATTGACGTACAGGAAGGTGATGAGGTGGAGGTCTTCGGAGATAATATTTCCATTCGTGAGCTGGCCGATAAGACAAGTACCATACCCTATGAAATCCTTACCAATGTTAGCCAACGTGTGAAACGCGTGTATTACTCGGAGTAATTTGCTGAAATAATAACGGGGTAAAACTTGTACCTTCAACATAATGCTATTCATATCTGTTTTGTTCTTATGCGAATTTCATGGACGTTTATAAGTATAGCGACTCTTTTTTCCTGTCAATTGGATAAAGACAAAGGGATAGACCGTAGTAAGTTCACCTTTAAAACAGGCGATGACACGGAGATATTCTTCAAGAATATGCGACAGTCTTACTATGACCTGGAAGAGAACAAAGCGGCCAAATTCAATATATTTCGGATTAAATCGCGGCTGCAAAGAGATTCTCTACCACTTCTTAACCCGGCCATTGTAATAAATTACTTACAGGATGAGGCATATATTTTATTAGAACCCAATACTTTTCTACAAAACTATGAGCCACTGACTATACAATGGCACCATACTGAAAGTGGCGAAGCCGGAGTGCATCAGCTGGATGCGATGAATAAAAATAACATGCTCGAGTTCAGCTCTTTGTTATATGAAGGGATTATGGCTAACTATCAATTCACTTTACCGGATGGCGCTCCGTTTTTGGAAGACCCTGTGGCACGTGAGGCATTTCGGATTACCATGTCCGATTATTACCGGCTTACCCGTGTATTTTAGCTATGTCACTTGTGAACAGTCTTTAGCCAAAGTTTGGCATACTCTCCCTGAGGGTCATATTTCAGTGCTTGATTTTCCAGTATGAACTTTCTACCCTTCTGTGGGTCGTTACCCACTCCGGCAATGTAAGCCCAATTTAGCCAATTACTACTGGGGTCATAATCCACAAGCCGGTTTTCATACCACATAGCGCCCCAGGTCCAATTTACTTTTAAGTCATGCACCAGGTAACTGGCTACATTTTGACGACCACGATTTGACATATACCCGGTCTCATTAAGTTCTGTCATATTGGCATCCACGAAATATTCACCCGTTTCCCCTCTTCTCCATCGCTCAAAGCTTTCAAGGTTGTCCTCCATATGAGGAGCGTCGCCGGTAATACCAGTGAGCAAGAAGATACTTTTTCCATGTTTTTTTGTCATGAATTTGAAAAAGTCTCGCCATAAAAGTTCGAAAAACAACCAGTAGGTGGACGAATTTTTCACTCGTTCCTGTTCGTATCTTTTGATTTCATGATAGACTGATTTGGCCGAGATACACCCCAGTGCAAGCCATGGTGAGAACTTAGAAGAATAGTTTTTACCGATGAGTTCATTGCGGGTGTTTTTATAGGTCTTCAAAAGATCATCTTTCCAGAAATAGTCATTGAGTCGCTTCCAGGCCTGTTTTTCTCCTCCTTTAAAATCAAGAACTGCGTTTTTATGTCTTTTTTCATTAGGTAATCGAAATGCACATAGTTCCGGTAGCACTCCCGGATCTACATTTCCCGGGTAGTTAATGGCGGTTGGTGCTTTAAACTCTTCTCTTACCTCCACCGTTTTCTCTGATTCTTTACGAAACGATGTAAACACATCCGGTACTTGTTTGATAGGCCATGGCACATCCTGTTCATGATACATAGCACTTTGCCAGCATTGGATTAATGAAATACCCTTTTTAATCAATTCTTCCTCCAGTTTATCTGCCATTTGTTGCTCTTCATGGGCGACCTCTTTACCACAATATACCTGATCTATCTTCAGTGTATCTACCAGTTCGGCAATAACCTTCTCACACTTACCATGCCTTATGATAAGATCCCCTCCTATCTTTTGAAGGTTAGATTTCAGCCCCTCTAAACTTTCCAGTAAAAATTGAGCTCTAAAACTGCCAATCCGTTCAAAACCGAGTGTTGTCGTGCCAAAATATCGAGGATCAAATACGTAAACAGGATAGACTTCATTCCCATTTTGACATGCTTTCCATAATGCCTCGTTATCCTTGATCCTGAGGTCATTCCTAAACCACACTATCGCCTTACTCATGCTATTAGAACCATTCAAAGAGCAAATAGTTGGCACGGAAGCCTGTTTGAGAGGTTTATTTTACAGTTATAATAACCTTTTACGTAAAACTGCATCAACCCATCGAATCAGTAGACATACTCGTGAAACAGAAGTCGCCGGATCAATTACCCATGGCGGTGATCACCAGTTTTCTTTCACCTCCATAGTCCCGATGTTCACAAAGGTAAATGCCCTGCCAGGTGCCCATGTTGAGCCGGCCATTAGTGATAGGGATATTTACTGACGTTCCCATTAATGAAGCCTTAATATGGGCGGGCATATCATCAGCGCCTTCAAAAGTATGCTTATAGTAGGACTGGTTTTCGGGAACCATCTGATTAATATGACTTTCAAAATCTGTTCTTACCGTTGGGTCTGCATTTTCATTAATGGTAAGGCTGGCAGAAGTGTGTTTGATAAATACCTGTAAGAGGCCTTGTTCAATATTTTTTATTTCAGGTATAGCCTTTAACACATTACTGGTAATGAGATGGAATCCTCGTGGATGAGCATTTAGCCGAATTTCTTTTTGATAGAAGTACATATCAGTTTTCTATTCTTTCAAATGCCCCGATGTCTGGCATGGCATCGCGCTGTGTTCCTTCCAGGTCAAACAGAATACCAATGTCTGTACCGGCATCTTTTGCCGGAGATAATGTATCCAGGCTGTAACCAAAATCCCGCGGATCGAAAAAGCGAGGGTCTTCATTGAGAATATTTGTTTCGTCAAGCCTTTCGCTGGTTCCTCTTACCAGGTTATGGGTCAGGTCAAGTGTAACGGCGGCCTGCTGATTTTCACTAATTAAAAGTTCCTCTGACAGATTGCCCCAGATGATTGTATTTTTCATGACCACGTTCAGGTCTATCACAAGAGCGGTATTACTGGATAGCAGTAAGTTATTTGCCAAAACTACGGTGGGCTGCTCTCGCAAAAAGGAGAACCCAAAATTGACAAAGGTGCAATGCTCATATCGATAGTTGCCCCCTGCATAATTACCCAGTGCATTTTCCGAGCAGTTGTTAATGAGAGTGTTATAGACATACATGTCAGAAGTTATGCCTATTATACCAAACCCAGGCTGTACAAAATCCCCGCCAATGGGTAACACGGTATTACCCCCTATGTTTTCAATGCGTGTATTCCCTACAATCAGGTCGGGGTCCGTATCGTCATCCGGTGTGCCCAGGTACAGACCTACTTCAGCATTTCGTATTTCAGCATGCTCTATCCTGTTATTGTCACTACCCTGTAGAAAAACAATGCCTCCCCATTGCCCGGGAGCATTTTCAAACCCATCGTCAAAGCGGTCGTTAAGAAAGGTAACTTTTTGGTCTGCCGTGCCCTGAACATCAATAGTGCCTTGCACCAGGATAAATGAGCTGTTATGCGAAAATACTTGGGTACCCGCTTCTATGGTGAGTGTGCAAAGACTGTCTACCAGTATGCTGTTAAAAATAACATAGGGTTTATCGGCTGTCCATGTGGTATTACAGGGTAATATGGCATTTCTAAAAAAGTGGGCATCCTGCCCCCAGGATACGAGTTGTACCTTTTGTTCATTGCCATTGGTTAAAAACGTCAGTTCATCTTCTACAATAAATGGAAGGCCTTCATCTCTGGGGTCGATACTTACCTCCACCTGTATCAGCAAACTATCTTCCCCGAGTAATCGGACGTCCTCAAACAGCGATCCGCCACGGCCATTAACAAAAACCGTGTAGGCAGAATTGGACCCTTGAGCCAGTGCAATTTGGCTGATTTGAACGGCCTTTTCATTGTCATTGAATACTCGAAATCGCTTGGTGACATTCTTTATTTGTGGGGCCACCTGGGTAAAAATGGTATCGTAAAAAATAGTATCTGTGGAAAACCGAAGGAAAGCTTCACTATCAAATGTGAATTTTTCAGCTTCAGGGGTGCAGGCCACAAAAGAAGCTATGGCCAATACCAGATATAGACAGAGGTTTTTCAACATAATGTGTTAACGGTGTGGGAAAGCTTTTATTCCACTGCTCCTTCTTTCATTTTCTCTGCTGACTCTGCTATCCGGAGTTGCTCGATGAACTCTACTATCTCACCATCCATGACAGCCGGTAGGTTGTGCTGGCTGTAGTTGATGCGGTGATCAGTGACACGGCTTTGAGGATAGTTATACGTCCGGATTTTATCGGAGCGGTCTCCGCTACCTACCATTGACCTGCGCTGTGCACCTACCTCCTCATTATGTTTTGCAAGCTCCAGCTCATAGATCCTTGAACGAAGTACTTTCAGGGCTTTTTCAAAATTTTTGATCTGCGACTTCTGGTCCTGACAGGACACTACCAGACCGGTGGGCGCGTGTGTCAGACGTACGGCAGAATAGGTGGTATTAACAGATTGCCCTCCGGGACCGGAAGAACAGAACGTATCTTTCCGGACATCATTCATATCAATTTCTACCTCCACATCATCCATTTCAGGCAGTACGGCCACGGTAGCAGCAGAAGTGTGTACTCTACCCTGGGTTTCCGTCTGCGGTACCCGTTGCACACGATGTACCCCTGATTCAAACTTTAACGTCCCGTAAGGCTCTGTACCTGTTACGGTACTCACTATTTCTTTATACCCGCCACTGGAACCTTCCGTCAGGTCCAGTACAGTTAGCTTGAGTTCATTTTTTTCACAGAAGCGTTGATACATGCGAAAGAGATCACCGGCAAAGATGGCTGCTTCATCACCGCCGGTCCCTGCACGTATTTCGAGAATAGCATCTTTGTCGTCATTAGGATCCCTGGGAATGAGCAGTTGTTTTAATTCCTCTTCCATAGCTTCGCGCTGTGGCTCCAGTTCGTCCAGCTCCATTTTAGCCATCTCACGAAACTCTTCATCTTTTTCCGTTTTCAAGACCTCTTTAGCGCTGGCTATGTTTGACAGTACATCTGTATATGCGTTGTACCTGGTAACTACCCGTTCCAGGTCCTTATACTCTTTACTAAGCTGAGAATACTTTTTCATGTCCGCCATAGCATCCGGCTGCACTATCAATTGGCCTACTTCTTCAAAACGATGCTTTATATCTTCCAGCTTTTCAATCATATGAGATAAGATTAATCCTACAAAACTAAGCAATAGGGACCATTTAATGATAGTTTTGCATTTCATTAAGGTAAATATGATGAGAACCTTACCCTTGAATATGCGCCGTTACCTTCTTTCCGGCACTTTAGTCCGACGTCTTATAATGGTCGTTATGGGGATCGCCGGCCTGACAGCATGTAATACCAGCCTGACGGAAGACCAACGTAAGGCGTTGCGTGAAGAAATGGACAAACGTGAGATCAGGAAGATCAGTGAACATGAGATCTTCCGGCAGGCGTTGGCCATGGGAAAGTCCATGGCAGAAAAAATAGAGTCAGATAGCGCTTACCAATGGAAAAAAGAGGATGAGACAAGCATAAAAGTGTTAACAATGACCGATTCGACGGGGCTCACACCTACGGAGTTAAAAATATGGTCTGCCTACGCCTATGCCCCGGAGAGATCTGCACCGGATGATAACATACAGAAAGACGGTGATGAATTTTTTATCTATTCCAAACCCGTCGGGCGCGACAGTTCGAGAGCACTTCTTTTGATTAGAATAGCTAAGAAAAAAGTAGTACTTAGCCTGTGAGTATGAGCAGAGTGCATAGAGCTAAGGGTATAGAGCCTGGAAATGTTTGTTGATAATAAATAAAGATGTTATGAAAATTGTGATTATTGGAGGGAAGGGTACGATAGGAAGTAAAGTAGCTGCTCACTTCGCTGATCATCACGAACTGATCATTGCAGGGCGAACGAGTGGAGATGTTATTGTTGATATTGCCGACAGCCATTCAATAAGTGCCATGTTTGAGAAAACCGGCCATGTAGATGCCATCGTTTGTATAGCAGGTGAAGCAAAATGGGCCGACTTTAGTGCGTTAACGGAAGAAGACTATTACATCGGATTGAAAAGTAAATTAATGGGTCAGGTCAATCTGGTACGGATCGGGCAAAATTACCTTAATCCAAAAGGTTCTATTACGTTATCTACCGGTATCCTGGCAGATGATCCGGTGGTTAAGACGACCAGTGCTGCGATGGTCAACGGCGGGATACACAGTTTTGTTCAGGCCGTTGCGCTGGAAATAGAAAATGGGATCCGGGTCAATGTCGTTTCCCTGGGCGTAGTAGAGGACGCCTATGAAAAATACAAAGATTATTTTCCGGGGCACAATCCAATCTCAATGGAAAAAACAGTCAACGCTTATGTCAGGAGCATCCAGGGGAAAGGCAATGGAGAAATAATAAGAATTTACGATTGAACCCTTACGAAAATAATTGATACACCAACAGTGCCGATAGATAAGCCACCATTGACATATACCCCAGTTGTAGCAAAGGCCATTTCCAACCCTTGGTCTCCCGGTATACGATGGCAAGTGTGCTCATACACTGCATAGCAAAGGCATAAAATACCAGTAAAGAAAATCCTGTAGCAAAATCATAACGGGGCAAGCCGGTATCCGGATTGATCTCAGCCCCCATCCTTTGCTTTATGGTGGATTCATCATCTACTCCTCCGATACTGTAGATAGTGGCCATGGTGCCTACAAATACCTCACGGGCAGCAAAAGAAGTGATCAATGCAATTCCGATCTTCCAGTCGTACCCAAGGGGAGTAATTACCGGTTCGATGGCTTTGCCGAATATTCCGGCATAGGAGTTTTCAAGGCGATATGCCTCCACTTTGCTTTCTAATTCCACAGCATCTAAACCAGGAAACTGGTTTGCCATTACTTCATGTGCATTTTTCATACGATCTCCCGGACCATAGGAGGCTAATACCCAAAGTATAATAGCTATGGCCAATATGATCTTACCTGCTTCCAATACAAACGTTTTGGATTTTTCATACATGGTTATACCTACATTACCCCAACGCGGCATTTTATAGGTAGGAAGTTCCATCACCAGGAAGCTTCGTTCCTTCGTTTTAAGGATAACCTTCATCACTGCTGCTGAAATGAACGCTGCTGAAAAGCCTAGCAGGTACATCCCCATTAGCGCGAAGCCTTGTAAGTTTAAGATCCCGAGTACCGGTTCATCGGGAATGATCAGGGCTATAATGATCGTGTAGATGGGTAAACGCGCCGAACAGCTTATAAACGGAGCGACAAATATGGTGATCAGCCGTTCTTTCCAATTGTCAATGGTACGTGTGGCCATTATAGCGGGGATGGCACAGGCTACACTGGAGATCAGGGGTACCACACTTCGGCCGTTCAGACCAAATTTCCGCATGATCTTATCCATCAGAAACACTACCCTGGACATATAACCGGATTCCTCCAGGATGGAGATAAAGGCAAAAAGAATAGCGATCTGAGGAATAAAAATAATGATCCCGCCCAGGCCAGGCACAATACCTTCTGTCAGCAGGTCTGTAAGCACTCCGTCAGGTAATACATGACCAAGCCAGGCGCTAAAGGTGGAAAAGCCCAGATCGATCAGGTCCATGGGTACTTCTGCCCAGGCAAATATGGATTGGAAGATCAGGAATAAGATGCTCATGAAGATGAGGTAGCCTAATATCTTATGAGTAAATAGCTTATCTAGTTTTTGTGTCCAGCGTTTGGGAAGTATTGCCGAACTTTCTTTTACTACCCCTTGAATAAAGTCATTAATGGAGGCATATCGTTCCAGAGTCTCCGTCCTCCTGAGCTCATCTTTTTTAAATGCATGCTTTTCAGCAATGTCACTTAACAGGTTCTTTTCGTTTTCCTGCAACCCCTGGCTGATGCGGTGCTGCTGTAGCAGCTGGTACGCCCGGTAATCTTCGGTCAAAGAAAAGATCTTCTTAACACTTTCGATAGCTTCAGACGCATGGCTGTGTGCATTGAAGATGGGTTTGCGCTCTGTTTTATATTGACCTTTTAGTGCCTTTTTCAATGCGTCCAGGCCTTTTCCTTTCCTTGCCTCTATAGGTACTACGGGTATGCAGAGCTGTTCCTCAAGCTTTTTATGGTCAATATTGAGTCCTGTCTTTTTCACCAGGTCCATCATATTTAAGGCGAGAACGGTAGGGATGTTCAGATCATGGATCTGTGTAAACAGGAGCAGGTTCCGTTTGAAATTAGAGGCGTCTACCACCACCACTACCAGGTCAGGGTACAAGGCACTGTTCTTGTCTCCTAAAATGTCAAATACAATTTTTTCATCCGTAGAGTTAGGGTAGATACTGTAGGTACCCGGCAGGTCAATGATCTCGGCTTTGGTAGAAGCGTCCAACATGCAGTACCCTTTTTTCTTGTCTACAGTAACCCCCGGGAAATTCCCTATTTTCTGATTGAGACCAGTCAGATGGTTAAAAAGGGATGATTTACCAGAATTAGGGTTCCCGATAAGGGCAATTCTCCTGACTGCTTTGTCGCCCATTTACTGAATGGAAATAGTGACAGCTTCGTCCAAACGAAGGGAAAGATTATAGCCGGCTACACTTACACAGATTGGGTCCCCGAAAGGAGCTGCAAAGTTAAATTTAATAGACTGCCCCGGAAGACAGCCCATTTCCAGGAGTTTCAAAGACAACGTATCATCGAGAAATCCACTGATTATACCACTTTCTCCAGCTTTAAGATCTACTACGCTCTTCGTCTTCAAATCCCTTTATTTAGATTGATTATAAACAATGCGAAGATATGCGGTTATGTCAACTAAAACAAACGTTCTCTCTTAAATCCAATACTGTAAAAAACTGATTTTGATCAAGTAATTAAGCTTTTACTGACATCGGGTCTATTCTGTGACCCCGGCCAGGTCCAGGATAAAGGCATACTCCAGCGCTGTTTCTTTATACCTTTGGAACCTTCCGGAAGCGCCGCCATGACCTGCTTCCATATTTGTTTCCAAAAGTAACCGGTTGTCATCCGTTTTCATATCCCGTAATCGGGCCACCCATTTGGCAGGCTCCCAATATTGTACCTGTGAATCGTGCAGTCCGGTAGTGACCAACATATTCGGATAAGCTTTGCTCTCCACATTGTCATATGGAGAGTATGACAGCATATATTCATAAGACTCTAATTCATTGGGATTCCCCCATTCATCATATTCGCCGGTAGTGAGTGGGATGCTTTCATCCAGCATGGTGGTCATTACATCTACAAAGGGTACGGCAGCTACTATTCCTTTCCACAGGTCAGGCCTTTGATTGACTATGGCCCCCATCAGAAGCCCTCCTGCACTGCCTCCCATAGCGAAGAGGTTTTCACTGTCCGCATATTGCTGCTCAATTAAGTGCTCCGCGCAGTCTATAAAGTCGTTGAATGTATTCTTCTTTTTGAACATTTTGCCATCTTCATACCACTGTCTGCCCAGCAACTGACCTCCTCTGATGTGCGCAATGGCAAAAACAAATCCTCTGTCCAGTAAGCTCAATCGTACTGAACTAAACGTTGGGTCAATAGTGGCCCCGTAAGAACCATAACCGTATAGCAGCGTTGGCCTGGCCTCATTTCCTTTTAATTCCTTTTTGTAAACCAGGGAAATAGGTACCTGAACACCATCTCTTGCTTCGGCATACAACCGTTTCGTTTCATAAGCTGATGCATCATAGCCACCCACAACTTCCTGCTGTTTCAGAAGCGTTTTTTCCTTTGTCTCCATATGATAGTCATAGGTAGAATTCGGAGTAGTCATAGACGTATATCCATAACGTAGCAGCTCAGTATCAAACTCCGGATTAATGGATATGTATGCGGTATAAGCTTCTTCACCGAAATCCAGGTAATGCTCCTCTTTGGATTTTTGATCAATGATCCGAAGCTGGGTAAGGCCTTTTTCACGCTCCTCGATCACCATGTATTTTTTAAAGACCTCTATGCCTTCCATGTACACGTCGGGCCGGTGGGCAATCACCTCTTTCCAATTACTTTTATCGGTTTCATTATCCGGGGTTTCCATTAGTCGGAAATTCTGGGCTTCCCAGTTGGTCACCACATAAAACTTATCTTCAAAATGCTCTATGGAGTACTCCAGACCCCTTTCACGTGGTGAAAAAGGCTTAAATTCTTCATCCGGTGTATTCGCATTTAAAATCCGGTAGTCATTGGTAAGCGTGCTGCCTGACCAGATCACGAGAAACTCGTCTGACTTTGTCTTGTATATTCCCGTATAAAAGGTTTCATCTTTTTCCTCGAAGATCAGCTCACCCAGGTTAGCAGAACCCAACTTGTGTTTAAATACCTGGTTTGACCGGAGGGTCTCAGCATCTTTCCGTGTGTAAAAAAGTGTTTCGTTGTCATTGGCCCAGGTACTACCTCCGGTAGTATTGCTAATGGCCAGGTCCAACTGCTCCCCGGTTTCAAGGTTTTTTACATATATCGTGTATTTGCGGCGGCTTACCGTATCCACCCCAAATGCCAGTAATTTATTGTCCTTGCTTACATTAAGGCCTGCCACCTGGTAGTATTCGTGGCCTTCAGCCATTTCATTTACGTTCAACATCACCTCTTCAGGGGCTTCCAGGGTCTCTTTTTTGCGGCAGTGGATGGGATACTCATTACCCTCTTCATAGCGGGTATAATACCAGTAACCGTTCGATTTGTAGGGTACAGATTCGTCCGTCTGTTTGATCCTTCCTACTATTTCATTGTACAGGTTGGTCTGAAACACTTCAGTATGTTTCATCATGGTATCCGTATAAGCATTTTCAGCTTCCAGGTAGCTGATCACATTAGCATCTTCACGGTCATTGAGCCAGTAATATGGGTCCATTCTGGTTTGTCCATGGGCTACTAACTCTTTGTCAATTTTTTCCGCTTTTGGAGGAATGGGCTTATCGGTCACGTGTTCTTTTTTTTGATTGCAGCCTGCAAACATAAGGCATACAAAACAGATAAAGATGATTTTTGAATGGCTCATTACAATGTGGTTAAGGTTAACTCTTATACTACAATGATCGTTATTAATAAACGTACAACCTGTGAGGTCAGGATTTTATTATTTGAACGGTGCCCTGGTTATGAGTAAGAAGAAAGTCAAAGAATCAGCAAAAACGAAGAAAGAGGAGGTAAAAGAAACGGAAGACCGGTCTGTCCGCGAAGGTTTTGGAGGCCTTCCTGATCGTGATTTAAAGAAGAGTCTGGGCTGTGGAGGTTAGGTCTATGGATGAAGTAAAAAGCTATCTCCCGGTTCATTTATAGGCTTTGTTCTATTCCGTTCATTCTCCTATTCTTACTAAGTATTCGTATTTATCAAGTTTATGAATCCCGCTGAATCTGAACTGTACCGGGGTTCTATCAGACAATTCGGAAATCGTTTTCACCCCAAGAACATCTTCATCACCAAGAAACTTTTCCATATGACCCGACCCCAAAATAAGAGGGTGGTGATACTTTGTAAAAGAGTATTGAAGTTCTAAAACCCACATTTATACGGGCTGTCTTGGTATGGAATTACCCTTTAGTCCTCTTTATAAAATTAGGACCAGCTGGAGGTAAAATGTTTCTATTCTTCATCAATTTCACTCATTCTTTCATTTATGAAATCATAAAACCCAATGACATTGGAAATTTTCCAAACTTCATGATCCCAGTCAACAGTTTTGATATTATCTTTTTTAGATCGAATAAAACATTGGGTATTACCGATACCATCCGGGAAAAATTCTAATAAGTCATTGAAAGAATAGTCCTCTGGTGTAACCCCAAGTTTTTTGACTATTGGATTCATCCTTTCTCCCATTACTTCAATATTCTTGGAGCTAAGGATGAAATTCGCATCATAAATTTCACCAAAACCATCATGAATGGAATAAAACTCTTTTAAATCATTCGGAATTTCCCATTGAAAAGATTGCAGATTGGAATTTGGCTTGATATTATTTTTAGGAGGCCCTCCTGTATAAATGCGATAATAGTTCCCGCCATTGTAAAGTTTCATTCGCAAAAAATAATGCAAATGCCAATCTTGGTTCTTTTTTTCCGCATAAATGAATTCACACCTGTCCTTAAGAGAGTTAATTAAAAGAGGTAGCTTGGCCCTGATTGGCTCAAAATTTTTCTCTATACTTTCTTTGATTGAAAGACTGTTTAACGAATACCAGGGACAATCAGATGGGAAACTCCCTTTATCATAGTAATTCTTACTATTTCGGTATTCAAAAACCAGTTTGATGCCTTCGAATCCATATTTATCTACAATAGTTCTTTCTAAATTTGTAGTCCTTATCCATTCAGAATCAAATGGTCTGTTTGAGTCTCGTTTTAGTTCATTCCTAAGCTTTTCTTTCGTGGAGTCATCAAGCTCTAATGTGGTTGATGCTATACTCGATTCTGTCTTTTCTTTGCATCCAAGAAATGATAATAAGCCTGTTAGCAATATTATTTGAAATCCGGTCTTCACATGTGTTTTACAACATGCTAAACAAACCATTCCGTTTTCAGGCTTTCTAAACATTTACAAACAAGATACAAAGTCCTTCTCCTTGCCAACTCATCATTCCACTACTAAATCAATACAAAAACTTGTTCCCTGCGGGCATTCTTCCGTTTCAGTAAAAAGGCAAATTTCATAAGTGCCCGGGTTGAACTGGAAAGAAAGCATATTATCTCCGTCAGGCCCCTCCACTTCTGAAGTGATCGGGTCATTATTTATGCTGATCCTCCATTCATAGATAATTTCGTCTTTTTCAGCAAAATCTGCTGTAAAAGTAAAAAAGCGTTCTTGTCCTTCCTTGACAAAGGACAGTTGCGGGCATGGGTCTTTTACAGTCAATTGACGACAAAAGGATGTCCCCAACGCGCAATCGGGTGTTTGTGCTTTGATACAGATCTCATGTTCACCGGGAGTGAATGTCTCCGTCAATTGGTTATCTCCCTGGTGTATGACCCCATCGCTTTCTACAAAATTTCCATCGATAAACCAGTCATAAGAAGGCAGGGTATTGATCCCCGGAAAATCAGCCTGAAAGCTGTATCGGGTGGTAGTTAATGGCTCTACCGTAAAAGCAAGCTCCGGACAGCCGTCGCAGTTGTTCATTACTTCATACAGGTCAAAATTACTGTTGATCACTTCTTCTGTGTTTGATTCAAAGACAGACAGGCGGATGGGGAATACAAATTTTGGCTGATACGTAGTGCCCTCGGTCTGAAATAGTGTACTTAATTCGGTATCCGTGGCTATATTGACCTCCTTTTGCATTGCATTGATCAGGGTAACCGGATATACCAGGTTGAAGCAGTTCCTGAATGTAGCGTCAAAGTCCTTTCGGATAGTTTGCAGGTCTATTTCTTCCAGGAGATTGATAAAATCAGCTTCATCTTCCAGGGTAAATGTTTTGTTGTCACTTATCAGTGCGACTGGAAACTCTATTCCCGTGATATGTAAAGTATTGGATTGACTTCTGATGGATTCCAACAACCCTTCGTCGCTGGTGATCTCTATGATTACATTGGAGTTAAATGCCAGGTTGATAGGGTAGATGATCTCCACCTGGTTCAGGTTTATGCTTTCAGTGATAATGGCATTCAGGAAGGAATTCAGCGCCAGGCTTTCTGTTATATCGATCGATTCACCTTCAGGAAAATCCAGGTCGTCATCCACACAGGACTGGAACAGTATGCAGCATCCTGCCATGCACAGCATCACGATATGTAGGAAAACCTTTGTCATCACTTTAACTTACATAACCTTCCCATAAAATTACTATTAAAAAATAAATGAAAAGAAGCCGTCGCGACGTTACGGACGGCTTCCTGTCTATGACATGCCCTGTTGAGCTCTCGGATACGTTATATTCGATAGGGAGCATGACATAGCGTGAGTAGATCAAGGGGTAATGATAAATTCTTTACACACCTGGTAGTTGGAGCACTCCACACCATCTTGCTTCAGGCAAACCAGGTACTCCTCACCAGGCTGGAACTGCCAGTAAAACGCATGATCATCATTACTTCCGGCTTCACGGACTTCTTTTCCAACAGGATCTCCATTGACAGAAACAGACCATATGTAAGTCACGTCATCACGACCTTCAAAGTCGGCAGTAAAGGTGTAGGCAGGGGCGTCGGCTTCTTTTTTGGCGGTGAAAGAGAGTGTTTTACAAGACTGCTCAAATACTACATCAATGGTTTTACAGTATTCTGTGCCTCGTGGACAATCCGGTGTCTCTGTCATGATACATATTTCATGCGTACCTTCCGTGAACACATAGTCCAGGATATTATCCCCCTGTTTCGCGGTACTTTCATCTTCTACCCATTCACCGTCGATGAACCAGCCGTACCACTGCAGGTCATTGATCCCTTCAAATTCAGCAAAGAACTTATAGTTTCTGTCACTTATCTTTTCCTTTCGGAAGAAAAGGTCCGGGCATCCTTCAGGGTTTTCTGCAACGATCTGCTTACAGAATTCCAGCTTTTCACATTGGTCGGATATACCTACAATACAAATCGTGTGCTCTCCCGGGCCAAACTGCCAGTAAAGCTGGTGGTCAGTTTCGCTACCGGGTGTATTTTCCTGGTCTACCAAGTCATCATTGATATACCATTTATACTGTAGTGCTTCTTTTCCTTCAAAGTCAGCTTTAAAGGTGTAGACATTTACAGGGTCTTCATTTGCAACGAAGGATAATTCAGGGCAATCCGCAGCCTTTACAGTAAGTTCACGACAGAATTTAAGGTTGTCCGGACAAACATCCGACTGAACCACCATACAAATAGTATATTGACCCGGGTCAAAATCCCATAATAGTTTGTTATCTCTGTTATCATTAAGTTCTTCCGTTTCTACCAAAAGGTCATCCACGTACCAACTGTACACCAGGGTATCCATACCGTCGAAATCAGCATGAAATGAAAAGACGTCATGCCTGTCGGTTTCTTTTATTTGGAATTCAGGCTGAAAACAGTCTTCATCCGTTGGTCCGTCTTTTTCGATTTTTACTTCCAGGCAGAATTCTAGAGCTTCGTCACACTCCTCTGATTCCACTTTAAGGCAAATACGATAGGTGCCGGCCTTAGAGAGGTCTGCGTCAAATTTATTGCTTCGGTTATTTCCCGGCTCTATCGTTTCTACAAGGTTATCATCTATGTACCAACTATGAACTACATCCTCAATGCCTTCAAAATCGGCAGTGGCAATAATGTGGTTAGGGCTATTACCCACTTCTACCGTAAAGCGCGGTTGAGGGCAGGGGGTAATTTCCGGATCGCAGGATTGCGACAGGAAGGACACAATAAAAAGGCATCCGAATAGTTTGATAAGTTTCATTGTTCTATTGGTTTTGTTTAAAAAATCAGAAATGGCATTTTCCCACTTCGGACATGAAACGCGCTTACGGAAACAATACCCTACCCCCCTGTTCAAATATTTTTTTAAGATTTGTGAAGAAGGAAAAAACCGATAGTTTTAAACCCTTTCATGTAGCCTATGCCTGATCCTAAAAAAACGCTGTGCGATGAATCAGAATTTGATGCCTTCTTCAAGGACCAGGTAAAGTCACTTGCCAGTTACTTATATTACCGTTTTGGAGATCGTGAGCAGGCCCAGGACATTGTCCAGGAGACCTTTTCCAAACTTTGGCAGCAATGCGCCGAAGTGCCCCTGGAAAAGGCCAGAAGTTTTATTTACACGGTGGCGTCTAATCTTTTTGTGAGCGTTAAAAGGCACGACCAGGTAAAACTCAGGTATCGTGAACAGGCCGTGGAGCTGAATAATGTGAACAATGAGTCTCCGGAATACCAGATCCTCGAAAAGGAATTTATGGAAAAACTGACGGATGCCATTGCGTCATTACCTGAAAAACAGCGGGCGGCATACCTGCTGAACAGGGTGGAGAAAAAGACCTACAGGGAAATAGCTGAAATTATGGAAGTGTCAGTCAAAGCCGTGGAGAAACTTATGCATAAAGCATTGAAAAAAATAAAAGACCGGATCGGTGATCTTTAGCCAGAGGGGGTAGGGTGATCTTCACCGATAAACGTTACACCTACAAGACCAGTAGAAAATGAACGAAAACAGAGACGATACTTTTTTAGCCCGGTGGCTTAATAACGATCTGACGGAAGAGGAGCGAAAGGAGTTTGAAGCCAGTGATGACTACAGGTCCTATCAGAAGATCGTAAAGGCTTCAGGTCATATTATGGCCGAGGAGTTTGATACGGACAGTATACTGTCCCGGGTTAAATCAGGAAGGCAGGCTACTAATGCTACACGCGAGGCATCGCATGCCAGAACGGTTAAGCTTTGGGGCTATGGTATTGCGGCTACGGTCACACTACTGGCCTGTTTCTTTTATTTCTACACACGGGATACACTGGTGAGCACAGACTATGGCGAACAAATGGCGATCACCTTGCCCGATGGCTCGGACATGCGGTTAAATGCCCGGAGCGAGGCGGTTTATAACTCTCAAAACTGGCAGGAGCAAAGAAAAATTGAGCTGGCTGGAGAGGCGTATTTTAAAGTGGCATCGGGTAACACATTTACGGTAAGCACCAGTCATGGTGAGGTCAGTGTTCTGGGCACGGAATTCAATGTGCAGTCCATGAACGGTCTGCTGACAGTCACATGCTATGAAGGTAAAGTAAAAGTAGTAACATCTCACAGTGAGCACATTCTGAAACCGGGTGACCACTTCAGGTCATTGGATGGCTCGGAGTCTTTATCCGTAATAAAAGAGAACGCTCCGGGCTGGGCGTCCCGTGAAAGTCGTTTTAAAAGTATGCCGGTCAAATATGTGTTAATGGCTCTGGAAAATCAGTTCAATGTGGACTTTGTATATGATCAATTACCGGCAGAACAGCTTTATACCGGGAGTTTTCCACATAGCGATGTGAACGTAGCACTGGATGTTGTAATGGGGGCTTTGCTGATCGAATACGAAATCAGGAATGACGGAACCGTCCTGCTGAAGGATTGATTTATGAAGTTGTTTTGCTGGGTGATATGCTTTTTTGGTGTGCAATGCTATTGCCTTTCCCAGCAATTTGAGGATCGGCCTTTACGCGACGTAATACCCGACCTGGAACAACGCTATAACATCAGCTTTTCCTTTGCCGATCAGTTGATCTATGATAAAAGGGTTTCATTAAGTGTTGAACTGTCACGGTCTGAAGAAACCATTTTACCTCTTTTGGAAAAACAGACCCACCTGAAATTTGAAAGGGTGGATAAAAGCTATATCGTAATACGCCCTTTCACCCCGGCAGACCGCATTGACATTTGTGCTTACATTTTAAGTGAAGATGGGCAGCCACTGGCCGGGGCCACTGTACTGGCCGTGCAGTCCGGCACGGGTATGGTCACAAATGACTCGGGTTATTTTGAAATGGAAGCGGTCCCTTATGAGGAGGAATTAAGCATTCATCATTTAGGGTATGTCAACCGGCGAAGTAAGGCCCGGGAAATGTTCAATGTAGTCTGTTTAGGCATTACCTTGGCCGATTCCGTTTCTGTGTTAGAGGGGGTGGTCATTAGTGACTATATGGCTGTAGGCATATCCAAAAGAAACCAATTGTTACGGATAATGCCGGAAGAGCTGAAGGTTTTACCCGGGCTAGTAGAGCCTGATGTGCTGCAAAGCCTGCAGCAGGCTCCGGGAGTAAGCAGTCCTTTTGAAACAGCTTCGGGCATTTTTGTTCGGGGCGGTTCGCCGGACTTCAATCTGGTGCGATGGAACGGGATAAAAACGTATAGTCAGGGACATTTTTTCGGGATGCTTTCAGCCTTCAACCCGTATATCACCAAAGAAGTCACTTTCATTAAAAACGGGACAAGCGCCAAATATGGCGACCGTGTTTCTTCCGTGATCGATATTGAGAGCAGTGAAGATGTTGTGGAGAAAATTTCCGGCGGGGCGGGGTTCAATATGATCTATGGAGATGCCTATGTAGATATACCCCTGGTCAGGGACAAGCTTTCGGTCCAGCTTTCCGGCAGAAGGTCTTACAACGACTACCTGGAAACCTTCACATATCATCAGTTCTCCGACCGTGTCTTTCAAAACACGAAAATTGTTCAGGGGTCAAACGCAGATAATCAACAGGCAGACAATAACTTTTTCTTCAACGATTATAATACAAAAGTCATTTTCCGCCCCGGAAAGCGAGACCTCTTCACTATGAATATGCTATATAGTAAGGATGATCTGGATTTTGCTTCTACCGACCAGGACCGGAGGTTTAACGATATCCTAAAAACAGAAAATGAAGGCTATGGCTTGCGATGGCAACACAGTGCGGAAAAATTTCAACTGGATATAGATGCTTACATTACCCGGTATCAGTTGAATTATGAGTTCCAAAGCACAAAAAATGATACTACGGACATAGCTTCGAAAAAAAATCGTGTCAGGGATAACGGATTTAATGTAAATGCTGCTTTTCCTCTGTCAAAGAGGAGTACATTTTTATCAGGATACCAGTTTTCTCATAACCGTATACAGTATGCTTTTGAGAACAGAACGCCACTTTATAACCTGGTGCTGGACGATGATGACGCTGAACTTACTACACATGCCATTTATGCGGAATATGAATTTTCAACCGAAAAGACAAGGATGGTGGCAGGGATCCGCTGTAATACCTATGTGGACCTTGATGAAGTATTTATCGAGCCCAGGCTTTCGGTCAAACAATCGATGTCAGATGCACTGCACCTGACAGCCTCTATGGAGTACAGGAGTCAGACCGTAAGCCAGATCCGGGAGTCAGTAGTTAGTGACCTGTCCCTTGAAAACCAGGTCTGGACACTTTCATCTGACGATAATTTCCCGATCATCGACAGTTACCAGTTCACATCAGGGGTTTTATTCGATCAAAAGAACTGGCTTATTGATGCAGAGGCCTATCTCAAACGGATCGATGGCATTACTTCGCTTACGTTTGGTTTTCTCAACCCGGTAGATAATGAATACAGGATAGGAGCGAGTGATATTAAGGGGGTAGATCTTTTTGTCAAGCGGCAGTTCAATAAATACAAAACCTGGCTGGGGTATTCGTACTTGTTTTCGGAAAATAAGTTCTTTGGGCTCAATGATAATGAGCCCTTTCCTGGTAACTGGAACATCGAACACACCATTAAATGGTCCCATTTTTATGACGTTGGGAACCTCCACCTGTCTCTCGGCTGGCAATGGCATACCGGTAAATCCTTCACCAATGTAACGGAGAGTGACAACAGCAACGGCCCTCTCACCATAGTGTATGACGAGATCAATGAAGCCACCCTTCCCGTGTACCATCGCCTGGACCTGTCGGCGGTTTATGAATTTCATTTGAATAAAAATCAGAATGTGAAGTACCGTGCAGGCATTTCGGTGTTCAATCTTTACGACCGGCAAAACCTGCTCAATCGTGAATTCCGCACCACGCCTTCATTGGAAAATGAGCTCATTGATACGCGGATATATTCATTGGGTATTACACCTAATTTTGTTTTCAGGGTTTTTTGGTAGGCTTTTTATGCTGCCAGAGAGGCATACGAAAAGCAGGTCATACTTTTTAAGATGTACGGAGTTTCTAAAACCCGCATTGGAAATGCTGGCGATCTCTGTGTGGGATCACTGCTTGATCCGCTTTGCAAAAGCGGACCAGTTGGAGGTGATCTTTACCATAAAGAAAGCAGTACTTCAAGAAACTATTCGATATTTGTAAGGATGGCAAAGTTGCCTGCGGCATGACTTAAATGCGCAGAATCGTTCTTAAAACCACGAAGTCATCCATAGGAATCCTTGCAGCAAAGCAAGTCAAAGTCTATATTCATTATCGTGAAATCGTTTTTTGTGTATATCGTAACGAATCCGAAGAAAAAGGTATTGTACACCGGGATGACCAATGATTTAGCGTCCAGAATAATTGAACATTATTTAAATCGTGGTCATTCGAAAACTTTAGCCGGAAGGTATTTCTGTTATCACCTGATTTATTTCGAAGAGCATCATACTGCGATGGGTGCCATTGAAAGAGAAAAGGAAATTAAAATTGGACCCGTGCTAAAAAAGAAGCGCTCATAGCTACTCAAAATCCTGATTGGTATTTTCTTAATAATGAAATAACGGATTGGCCGCCCCACCCTGATGTGACAGCTCGTTAATGCAAGAAAGTCATCGGTATGGATTTGCAGCAGGGTAAAGATGCCTATGGTAAAACTTAACATTCAGGTCGTTAAAGCATTCTCAGATGGTCTTTGCTGCTGAAAGGATCCCTGCGAGATGACTTCCGGATTTTATATGCGCATTATTATGAGTTAGTCATTTCGTAGCAAAGCGAAGAAATCTTTGCCCCATAGCAAGTCCGCCACATTCTTTCTACATGGTAAGATGTCTTTACTACTTTGCGAGATGACTTTGTAAATGAAAAGCTAATTGCGATAATATGAAAACCCCTGAATGAGGGGCTGCTGCCCTCCGTAAGACTTCGGAAGATGGGCTACGCTTTTTTCACCCTAAATCTCTGCCAATTGACTGACTCGCAGATTGTTCTTTCCTTGATTTTTAATCAAATGCAGTTCTTAATTAAGAAAATATGTAAAAACTTAAATAAGGAAAATCTTATTAAAGAATTATTGAAAAAACTTAAATAGAAGAAACCCCGCTGGCGTGCTTTTGTAAAGCGTGCCGATTTTCAGCAAAGCTTATGAGCTTACATTCCCTTTCATTTCGGCATTTTTAATGCTACCAGCCTTGCATTATTTTCAGGACGATGCTGTAGCGTTCTTTGCTAAGGCAAATGGAATAATTTACCACCTTTTTAAACTATGACAGATCACATTACAAATGTTCTGGTGGGGGCATTTTTACATAATGTTTGGGTACCGATATTTTTCAATTTATTTCATCAATTATCTGTTCATATGATGCGGGCAGGTTGAGTTGATCTTTTAATTTCAGGTGTAGTTTCCGGGCGGTTTCCCAACTATTCACTCCCTCAAAATCTTTCTTATGATCTTCTAATTCTCCAGGTAGGATTGAATCCCCCCCTAATGTAATGATCGGATCACCGTCTGTTTCAATATTTTCTATTCCTCCCATTTCCTTCAAGTATTCTTCCCAGGTTTCAGTATCTTTTCTGAACCTTTTGCTGCAACCATTGCAGGATTGAGGAACATCTTGTAATTCACAGATCTGATCTTTGCAGTACATTATTGCATGTCTGATCTCATCAGTGGTAACTTCAAAATTATCCTGATAGGATTGCATGTCCCCATGATCAAATTCTGTAATTCCCCATATCACGTGTCTGACGTCCAACCGCCTTCCCTCTAAACGAGGAGAACCGCCCAAAGTATGGTCAGTTGATATGATTAACTCTTTCTTCATTTAATACAGCACAACTTGTAAATAGAACCCATTGTGTTTTCAAGTGTTTTGATATTTACGAATAATGTAACAAACTGTCTTTAAAGCAGACCTTCTGCTGAAAGTCATAGAACCCTACCTCCAAGCCACAGGGTCAGGTATTTAAACTTCATTTAAGCGAGCTTCGTTGTAGCCGAATTCGGCAGGCAGAATTTTCATCTCTTTGTAGTTGAGCGCGTTGACGATAGCGTTTTGTGCGAAAAGCAGTTGACTTTCTAGTGTGTTGTTCATTGTACTAAATCATTAAGGGTTAAACATTGATTATGGGTTGTTTTTATGGTGCCGGGCAGAGGCGGAGTGCCTCAGCGGTGCACCTTTGCTGTGGGTGCGTGCCGTTTTATACTTTTGGTATGCGGCGTTGCGGTTTTTGTATGCCGCAATGTCTTTTCCGGGCGCAGCGCAATGATCTTTTCATGCGGCTTTGTGATTTTCGGGTGCCGCAGTGCTATTTCCGGATGCGGCAGCATGATATTAGTATGCGTCTTTGTCATATTTTGATGCGGCAGAATGATTTTTCAGTGCGGCAAAATGATTTTGTACCGACCTTTAGTGATTTTGTACAGCGTTTTTATGGATTGATCTTGCTGCAATGCAATACCTGACCTGGTTAAGTACTGTTTTTTTAACAGTTTGCGCCCGGCTACTTTTTCCGTAGCGATAATTACAGCATTAAGGTTCAAAGAAGGGAGGGGGTTAACTTATGAAAGACTTTTCCGGGTGGCGGGTGGTGCGTTACTTCAGCTTATCCAGTACTTTTTCCAATAGGGCTACTTTTTCGCGCTCGCTTTTCAGGAGCTCTTCGTACAGCTTTTTGTTGTCTTCAATGGCCTCTACCCATTTGTCAACAGGGTTGAAAGTACATTGGTAATTGTAGCCATGATTACCAATTATTGCTCCCTCATTGACCGCTCCATGATTCGTAACTATGTTGTAAACTGTCGCTTGTTCATCCAGGTTTTTGATGGCATCTGAGTTTACCCCTAATGCCTTGGCTATTCTGTCTAGCGTGGTATCGTCTACCGCTTCTTTCTGCTCTATTTTAGAAACAGCTTGCTGGCTGATGCCTAACTGCCCGGCTATGCTTTCCTGCGATATGCCTAGCAATTCACGCATCTGCATAACCTTTCTGCCAAGGTGTACGGGGTGAGGATGTGTAGTACTTTCCATGGATCAAATATATTAAACCCTGGCAGAGTTGGCAAGCACTGTGATGGACAGGTGGTGAAAGTACAACCGGAAGGTGTTGTATTACAACCGCCTTTTGTTGAAAAAAATCTTCAATTTTTTCTGTTTTGCTATAGCCCACTGCTTTTGTGAAGGCTTGATTGTTGTATTTAACCCCTAAAGCTATGAACACCTCTTCTTCGGAAAACCGCAAATCATCCACCAGTATTACCGATACCAACATGCCCAAATCACAGGATGAAGTTACGACTGATGTAGTACGCACCGGCCTGAAGACAATGGTCTCCGTCTCTGAAAGTTTAATGCAGCTACTGTCCTATATGGAGCATAAGTGTGGGCTCACGGGCCGGCTGAGTGATTTCTGCGAACGCCTGGACGCTGCCCTGCCGCAGATGCGTATCTCTTTTTCCCATTCGGGCAGTTGCCACTGGCTGTCTGCCGAGCAGCATGCCAAACTCTACCTGATTGTGTACTACCTGCTCACCGGCGCCATGGCTAAAAAGGCGCACTATGCCTTGGTGGTACTGACCTGTACAGAAAGTAGTGTAACCCTGGCACTCGACACGGACATCTCTTTATATGACCTCATCAAAACCGATGAAGATCAAGACCTGCAAAAGGCCATAGCGCACATCCGTAGTATTCATGGCCGGCTTAAAGGCTTTGGGTTGAAGGATGGGGTGCAGCGATTGACGGTTAGGGTGGAAGGGCAGGTGTGAAGTTTTTCGTCATCACACCACCTCAGAGTCTCCCGTAGAGGACTCTGAGGGCCATTAGCATGTAAGAGTTCAGCAGTAAGCTTCAACGTTTTGTATGGGGTGAGATACTGTGTTCAGATCAACAGAAGCCGGCCAGGAGGCCTGGGTGATAGTGATCACTTGCGAGACGCAAGCGATTGTTTGTTTTATTTTAATTCTCCTGGGACTGGTAAGGGGATTACTTTCATCTCAATATAAACTTGTTCTCTATACTGTTTTCAGTATCTTTTATTGAGTTGATAATAAAAGGTCTTTTACATCTACTCCCAAAGTATCCGCAATTTCCACAAGAGTTTCCAAAGAGGGTTGCATTTCATTTGTACACCATCTTGAGACGGTGGCTGTATTCTTATTCAGTTTTTCAGCTAACCACTTGTTAGTTCTACCTTGCTCCACTAGAACTACTTTTAGTCTATTTATTGCTTTTTTAGCCATTTTTAGTTGCGTATAGGTTAAATCTGTTTGTGCTTAAAACAAATATAATTGATTGAAATTGAACTGTATATTGACTTTTTAGGCACTTAAATAAACTTATTACATCAATTTATTAGCGTATTAAAATTTGAAATTATATTTTTACATCATTAATAATTGATGTTATTTGCTAATAAATTTAAGTTATGAGTAGAAGATACACTAAAGCCGATTTAGAGGAAATTGTTTCTGTTCAACTGGAAAACCTTAATGCCATGCATGACCTCCTAAGTATCATGAAACATCAAAATGAATTATTGAATAGTGCTAACACGAAACTGAAAGATGAAATCACAGATTTTAAGCAGAAGTTATATCCTACCAGAAAAAGAAATTCAACTGCTTAACTAAGAGGATGGAGCGTGAGATATTATGCTCAGATCAGTAGAAGCCGGCCGGGAGGCCTGGGTGATAGTGATCACTTGCGAGACGCAAGCGATTGTTTGTTTTTCGTTTGTTATTAGTCATTTAAAATTGTATTAAGACTCTCGAATCTATGTTCATATTTGCCATCGGGATGTTTGAAAGTTAAATAGCTCATTGGTACTATTACATTTTCAGTCTTGAAGTTTGCTTCAGAATAAAACTCGCATAACGTTTTCAATTGCTCTAAATTACTCGTCCAAATAACTGGCTGTATAAAAATGATTTTATCGGGATTTACGAATTTGTCTTTTGATTTATCCTCAAATTTTGACTTTAAGTGATATTCCAGATCATCATAATTTTCGATCTTTTTGGTTTCCAAATGAACATTTAGGACCTCAATCAATACTTCGATATTATCTTTTTTTCGTATTAAAGATATATCTGCACTTTTTTTCTTTTCCGGATGAATAGTTTTTTCAATACCATTTAAATGATATTCTCCAGTAGTCATGAATTTATTAAGAGGTAGACTGGGCTAACGTGTGAAGGGCTTTTCCGGGTAGTGGGCGGGGTGTGGTACATTCCATAAATCAAATATATCGAGCCGTGGTAGTGTGGGCAAGCGCCGTAGGGCAGGTGATGAAAGTACCACTGGAAGCGGTTGTACTACACTCACCGTTTATTGAATAAAACAGGCGTTTTTTACTTTTTTACGCTGGACGATTTTCTGTTTGTAAGGCACGGTGTCAGGGGTATGTTTCACCTTAAAAGTCATGAGCAAAACCGCCCCTAAAGCTACAAAAACATCCACCGGCCACACCCCGCCGGGTTGTACCGCCTTGTATATCAGCACGGGTCAAAAAGAGGTGAAAGCTCCCTAAAACAGGAATAACCGTACCCGCCATTAATCGCAATGGCCGGCCTGAACGGGGTGAGGAATCAACGAAATACGTAAAGGTGACCAAAACCTTACACCTTATCTTTTTAACCAATGAAAGGATGAATTCCTGTTACCCGATAAGTAGTATCGCTGATGGCCGGGTGGACCTGATATGGATGAAACGTTTCAGGCGTTCTATGTCCAGGGCCTGCGGTAATAGCTTATCATGCTAAGCCATAGAACGGGCATAAGCAAGTGCACCGCATGCTACTAACTGCGAGGTGGAGGCTTTTTACTGTTTCCGTTAAGGCCAAAGTCCAGGGTAAGGGTAAGCCGAAAAAATTTCAGGCTCAGGCCTATACAGTCCGCATGTAGTTTGCCACCCATTTGCCGGACATGATTTAGCGCCATGCAGATGGGCAGTTCGTTAGAATTATCAATGCCGTGCAGGAAGGGTACATCGGTATCCAGCGATACAGCCAGCCTGCTTTGGGTCGAGTGCAGGTCTACCAGTACGAACGTGCCATTTTTTACCTTTACATGTGCGCACAGGTGTATCAGGGTACTATAAAGCCTGTTTTTTATTTCTTCATAACGGGCAGGCTCCGCAGAAAGTAATTCCTCTAAAGGGATGGTATAGCCTTTACACGAGAAGCTGACGAACATCTGCGTCTGCCTGTTTTGCAGGTTGTGGCAAAACTGGCGTACAATATACCCAAGCCTGTGAGGCTTTAAGGCACATTGTACCATCCCATACAGATCGACATCGTCAAAAATCAATGAGATGATACGGGTACGTACTTCCCCGGGTTCTATTTTTTCCAGGCATTTGAAAATACTTTCCGTCTCACCGGCGCATACTGCTTTATAAAGCTGATCATATCGTTCGGGTGTGTCCATGGCGTTCTTTTTTTAAGTGGTAGGGTTATTACTAGCTTTCGGTGAACGCTAAGTACACTAACACCCCCTTTGTATTGCACCATTTTCATTGGTAATTGGATGGTAATTTTACCAGCCATTATGGGTATTTTTACCAAGAAAGGCGAGCGCCTTTGTAACTAGCACCCGAGTTAATATATTTGATTTATGGAACACACAACAACACCCCGCCCCAAACACATTGGAAGAAAGGTAAGACACATGCGCGAGTTACTAAACTTAACGCAAGATGACTTAGCCGAAAAAATGGATATGAGCCAGCAGACGGTATCTAACATCGAATCCAGCGAAGAGGTGGACGATGAACAGCTGGAAAAGGTGGCCAAGGCGATGGGTGTGACGGCTGATGCCATTAAAAACCTCGATGAAAATGCCACTGTCTATAATATTGTTCATAATAGTTCAATCAGTGGAACTGTCAGTGGTCAAAATTACAACTGCACTTTCAACCCTTTGGATAAGTTGATGGAGACCATCGAGAAAAACGAAAAGTTATATCGGGAGCTGCTCAAAGAGAAAGACGAAAAAGTGGCGATGCTGGAGAAGTATTTGGGGGGTAAGAAGTAAGCCTGAAGTTTTACGTTTGCTTCCTCTGGCGCGCATATAGCGATAGCGCCATGCGTGCTGATTTAGGGATAGGATTTGTAATCCGGGTGTACTTTAGAGGTAGCTTTTGGAGTATGATACCTCAATATTTTACCATAAGAACTATCCAAAATAAGTTCATCAAGAATATGCGCATTACAAATGCTAAATGCGCTCCAGAAGGAGCTCAAACTCTTGTTATAACGAGCGAAATCAACAGCGAAAATGATACTGATCAGGTAGATTAAAATAAACACTTATATAAAATACCCTGGGATTATTTTAGTTTTATACCCTATTGAGCGTCAGCAATAATCCTTTTAATATGAACCCATTGTTATTGACTTTGATCCCATTTCTGATATTGACAGGATGCAATCCGGCTGGAAGAAATGCCGACATGAAAAAAACACCAACAAATGTATTGCTGATACTAGCCGATGATCTTGGGTATCATGATGTTGGATATCATGGAAATGATACAGTTCAGACGCCAAGAATTGATGAATTAGCGCGTAATGGGGTCATATTCAATAACGGGTACGTCACAGCATCGGTCTGTGGACCAACCAGGGCAGGACTTATGACAGGTATTTATCAACAGCGTTTGGGAAGCGAAGACAATCCAGCTCCGTTTAAAAGAACCCGGGCTGATGTTATAGGATTGCCGTTGAACGTACCTACGATTGCAGAAGGCCTAAAGAAAGCAGGGTACCACACGGGTGTTTTTGGCAAGTGGCATTTGGGAGGTGAAAGAGGTAATGAAAAGTTAATGCCTTTACAGAGAGGGTTTGACGTTTTTTATGGATTTCTCGAAGGCGCTGCATTATATATTGACTCCACAAACCGCGAACAGAAATATATGCGTGGGAATCGGATCCTTGATAAGGAGTACAGGTATTTTACGGATGCAGTTGGAGATGAGGCGAGTGGTTTTATTGATGCGCATAGTGAGGATCCTTTCTTGGTGTATCTACCTTTTAGCGGAGTACACGCCCCATTACAGGCAACTCAGCAGGACATGGATCGATTTAGTTATGTGGAGAACGAGAAGAGAAGAAAAATGTGCGCAATGTTATATGCTTTGGATAGAAATATTGGGAAGGTGGTTGATAAGCTTAAGCAACATGACCTGATGGAGAAGACACTTATAGTTTTTTTAAGTGATAATGGAGGACACCCTCAAGATAATTATTCTTACAACCTCCCACTGAAAGGGAAAAAAGGACAATATTATGAGGGAGGTATTAAAATTCCCTTTTTTATTAACTGGAGTGGAAACATTGAAGGTGGCAGATCATACACACTGCCCGTTTCATCTCTCGATATCGTTCCTACTATATTGAGTGCAACCGGACACCGGGGAGCGCTGGATGATCTGGACGGCGTTGACCTCCTGCCTTACCTCAATGGTAACAACCTTGATAGCCCTCATCAATATTTATACTGGAAACTAAATGAAAAGTGGGCGATAAGAGATAAAGAATGGAAACTGGTAAGTCATGGAGAGCGAACGGAACTGTATAATATAGCCACAGACCCGAATGAAACAAAAGATGTTCACGATCAATATGCTGATGTTGTCGAAAGGTTAAAGCAGAAGTATATGACCTGGAACCGTTCCAATATGCCTGCCAGGTACGGATATAGCCAGGAAGAATTTCCTATCCTTGAGGAACGTACAAGGCGTATCGGTCTGGAGAGGTAGATCTTCCGGGTATCCCCCTCCTCAGTCTCTCGTAGAGGACTCTGAGGGTTAGTAGCATGTAATAGTTCTAGAAATAAATTTCAACATTTTAACGTGCCGAATGTGAGGTGAGATACTTGTTCAGGTCAGTAGAAGTCGGCCGGGAGGCCTCGGTGGTAGCCATCACTTGCGAGACGCAAGCGATTGTTTGTAGTTTGTCGATCTTCAGGCTCAGAGTCCTCTGCGAGAGACTGACGAGGAAGAAAAAAAGGAGACATTAGCCTCCTTTTAACTTGAACTTTCCAATGCTGCCGGTTTCTATTCTTTAAAGAATTTAAATCTTTGTCTGCCCAATTGGATAAAGTATAAACCGGTTTGCAGATGGGAAACATCGATTTTGCTTCCTGCACCGCTGATCAGTGTTTGCCCTGTGATATCAAAAATGTTGAAAGGCGAGTGATCAGGGTTTCCTTCAATGATCAACTGATTTTTCGTGGGTACAGGATATAGGCGAATCCCGCCCGGGATGTCAGACTGGAGAGATTTTTCCTTTTTCAACTCACCTGACAGGCGCGAAGCATTGGCTGAAGTAAGCAGGCTGCTATTGAGTGTGGCGCTGCCATGTACCCAGACGCTTTTGTTCAACTCGGCAGCCCAGTTCTGAGCGATGGTATTGTTGACATGCACACCTGCTCGCCCCCAGTACCCTTCTGCGTAGCCACTGCCCGGTCCGAATTTCTGCGTATCGTCGTCCCAGTTTGTATTGATGTAGTGGACCTGGCGGATGACATCCTTATTGGCGTAGATATAATCGAAGAAGGGCTGAAACCATTCATTCCAGATGGCAGATGCTGATTTGGACTGGCATCCTGCTGCTGCGGTGCCGTCCCAAACAGGGCTCACGTTGCAATTGGTCAGATTGGTCAGGTCATAACCTTGTGGTGTGGACTCCGCCAGGTATACGGGCTTATTACGTTGTCTGGCGAAATTCACCAACTCGTCGGCCAAAGATACCTGAGTAGCCGGGTTGCCGCCGACCGGAGGTGTTTCATTAGGTAGCATGAACCAGGACAATCCCATCCAATCCACATACTCATCTCCCGGATACCAGGCAGTGATGTCTTCACGGAACCCTTCGAGGACATCATCCACCGGTGAAGTGGAGGACTGCCAGACGTATGCCACGTTGGTCACACCTTCATTACGCATAACGTCTACGATCCTTTTCCATGCATTTTTGAAGTGGGTAGTGTTGCTGTAGCCTTTATTCCACTTGCCGTCAAATTCAAACCCGATCCGCAGGTAGATCGCCAGGTCGCTATGATCATTGGCGAACTTTGCCAGTCGTTTGATGTTGTTGTCCCAGATACCGTTACCGATCTGTTCAATACATCCCGCACACCAGGTGTCTCCCGGGTCCGAACCTTCAGCGATGCTCAGCCCAATGGTTAAGGTGGCGTTGGCAAAACCGTCTCCGGCATTGGAGGCGTGCAATGGTCCGGCTCCCCAGTTTATGTCGAATGTTACCTTGTTGCCGGAAGGGTCCTCTCCCAGTGCGCCATATGCAGGAAATTGGTTGGATAACAGGCTAAAGAAAGCCAGATAGCTGACGACGCCTCCCATTTGCGGAAACCCCCGGGCCTCTACACCACCGGACTGATAATCACTGATGGTTTTTAGGTCCTGACCGATAGAAAGCAGGATCTTGTCATTGCCCGGGACCAGGTTTCCTTGTAACCCGGAAGTTGAACAGGGAGCACAAGGTCCGCCGCAGTCTATACCCGTCTCATTACCATTTTGGATACCATCGCTGCAAGTCGGTGAACTGCTGTCACAAGCGGTACAGGAACCGCCACAGTCTATGCCCGTCTCATCACCGTTTTGAATGCCGTCATTACAGGTAGGAGTGGGGTTTGAATTATCACAAACTTCAGAACAGCCCGCCGATTGGGCCTGGGCCACGGAGGCGTAACATTGTCCGCAAAGGGATAGGGGGTGTGAGTCCGGGCAACTGCCCTGGCAATCTCCGGGAGTACCGGTATCACAAGGAGTACAGGCTCCGCCACAGTCTATGCCCGTCTCGTTACCGTTTTGAATGCCATCGGTACAGGTGGGTGGAGGGTTTGAAGTGTCACATACTTCGGAGCAGCCTGCCGACTGGGCCTGAGCTTCAGAGGCATAACATTGTCCACAAAGGAATAAGGGATGTGAGTCCGGACAGCTGCCCTGGCAGTCTCCGGGTGTACCGGTATCACAAGGGGTACAGGACCCACCACAATCTATACCTGTTTCATCCCCATTTTGGACCCCGTCGCTACAGGTCGATCCATTACTGTCGCAGGCTTCACAAGGCCCGCCGCAGTCTATACCGGTCTCGTTACCGTTTTGAATACCATCATTACAGGTGGGAGGTGTCACCACGCTTCCACTATGAATATAGCGGGAGCCGGCGCCAAAGGTATTTTTCCAGTTATTGAGCACTGTTGCGTTGATTTCCACTCTCGAGTCCCCCCAGTTGGCATCCCAGCCTTTCGAAGGCCAGTCGGAATTGATATAGGCAAGCACCCGGACGTCATTGTCAACCACTACATTGTGGAGTTTTTGCAGGTACACATTGAATTGCGAAGGTGAGCTTGCAGCGGGTGCCTGTGCCGCTGACTCGGCAATCATAATTTTCTTGCCCCTGGCTTTGGACCAGTCTATTGACGCCTGAAGTTGCGGATCAATCTCCTGACCCTGACAGTTGAATGTTCCGTTCACTTCCATGCAAATGTCATTGTTGAAGACAGAAAAAGCCACCCAGTCTACATTCTCGTCACCGGGATAAAGCCATTTGGTGTCGTTTAATCCGCGCACCGGATGATAGACAAAGTCTACATTGCTCGCTGTATTTCGTATCCTTTGGGCAATATAGTTGTAAGCGTTAATGTACGCCTGACGGTCCATGTTGGCTACCCCGTCGGGGTTATCAAACACGTTGATCCCGGCGCCTGCCTGCTGTTCCAGCCAGGTGTTTACATACGCGCTGCCATTATAGGCAAATAGAAGTAAACTGACTTCATAGCCGATTCTGACATAGAATTTGACATCCGGCCGCGAAGCAAATGTCTGTGCCAGGGCATCAATTTGAGTGTCCCAAACGCCATTTCCAATGTCATTACAAGCTTCCCAAACGGCATTCGAATTAAAAAAATCCCAATCCGGACTGATCATCTGTCCGTAGCCTCCGGCAGCGGTGTTGTCCTTAATGCTTAAGGCAACCAGGGCATAGGGGTTGTCTTGTTGTGTCCTGATATAGTCAAGAAATTTTGCGTTCGGATCATCGTCGCCTTGCTCTAAGGCACCCAGGTAAAGTGATCCGTAATGCGACCCCCCGGCGGGTGTCAGTCCGGTGCCCGTGATATAATTGTTGTATTCCTGCTGGAATGTCTGGCCAATGAGCAGTACGGTTTTACCACTTCCGGGGTCGAACTGTTGCGCATTACACTGTAATGTCCAACTCATGGCAATAATGAATAGTGTTAATAAATAATGTTTCATAGATGTTAGGATTTGGTGTAATTCAATCTGTGAAAAGACAGGAGAAAATGGATTACTTGCTGCAAACAGACACAGCGCCATTCGTAAGGATAGTATCCTTGTAATAAAAACTGTTGGTAAGCTTGCTTTGGCAATCGATGACCAGGGCAGATCATTTTCTACCTGTCTTTTGGGGTGAGGGCCTCTGGGAGGCCTGGCATAAAAACTTGCGCTCGTTTTAATCCATGCATTAATTCCCTGTCAAGGAAATTTCATAAGGTCAAAGTAAAGCCTGATCAAAGGGAAAACATAAAATAGGGATACAACAAGAACACTATGGCACTACGATTTTACTACTCAAAATTTGAGGATAGCTTGTTTTGAGGCTCATAAAGGACTTTTTTCTTGTATAGAGATCAGTACTTGACAATAAAATCAGTCAGATTATCATTGCCATCAACGGATATTTTCTTTCTTATTCTATACCTTAACCCTTCTATTCCACGTAATGAAATGCCCATGAGAGGGGCAATTTCCTTGGTCGACAGGTTCATTCTTAAGTAGGCACAGAGACGAAGCTCTCTGGCAGATAAGTCAGGGTACGCTTCTTTCAACCTGTAGATGAAGTTGTTGTGGACCTCGTTAAAGTGCATTTCGAAGCTCTCCCAGTGTTGCTCCCCATGGAGTATGTCACTCATGGCGTGAATTACTTTTTCCAGATGTTCTTTTACGGAATCTCTGGCCAGGGTAGAAATCTTTTTGATCTGATCCTGGAGATGGATAATTGTTTCGTTCAGTTGTACCATGTGCATGGTTGAAGAGGCCAGTTCCCTGCTCTTGAAGTTAACGTCCGATTGCAGCTTCTCTGTTTTGAGTTTGAAGATCTGGTTTTCAATCATCAGCTTTTCTTTTTGATAGGCTTCCTGCTGTCTCCGAAGCTGCTCGTGGTTGTTTTGTGTCTGTGCTTCCGTCGATTGAAAGATCCGCTTGTTCCTATACCAAAGCGCAAAACTTATAAACACAAGGAATGCACCAAGGTATAGGACCTTCATAGTGGTAGAAGCGTACCAGGGCGGCAGGACCTCAAAGGTAAATTTTGCTTCCCGGCCGGTAAGGTCATATATATTTTTTGCCCTGACGCGAAAGGTATATTTGCCCGGTTTTAAATTGTTATAGCCTCTGGAAGTGACCTGTGACCATTGGCTCCAGTCTCTGTCAGCTCCTTCCAGCTTGCTTTGGAACAGCGTGTAGGTAGGCCTTTCGAAAAAAGTAGCGCTATAGGTAAATCTCAATGCATTCATTTCAAAAGGGAGTACTTGATGACCGGTCCTCCGGGTCGTATCGATAGCCAGGTGATTTGCTCCATATATAATGGAGTCATTCTTGTTTGTACAGTACACCTTAGACACCTGGGTGCAAAAAGGCTGGTGGTAATTACGAGAATAGCTTTTTCGATATAGGACACCCCCATCTTTTGTGCCGATAAGTAGTGTTTGATCATCGACCCACTCTATGGCTTCAAATCCGGGGATCAGTTCTCCACGCAGTAATTGAAATGGTACTTCTACTTTTTTTTCTTTTCCGGAGAATTGGTTGTGAATAAATCCAATTTGGTCCGTGTTGTCATATCCTGAGATGAAAAACAGGTTGTTGTCCGGCGTGTTTTTTAGCCGCCTGACCAGGTTTGAAGTACCTAAAGTACCCTTGTAATAGTCATTTCTTAACATGGAATCCTGCGCGTGGTCGTATAGGTATACCCCTTGTTGGGTTCCGAAAATGATTTCATTGTCAATTTTGAAAATGTTATTAAAAAGATCGGAGGGGAGCCCTTCTTTTTGTGTGTACAATTTTTGAGACACGATGGTGTCATACGTATCGGATAGTTTCATCCTGTAGATGCCTTTGTATCCGTGTGTGAGCCAAAGTGACCCGTCCGGATCGAACTGGAATTCTCGTGCGGTTTGGGCGTACCCATGCACTTTTGTTTTGGTTTGCCACGTATCATTTACTTTTTCGAGTAGGAAGATGCCTTGATAAGATCCCTGTATAATAAGGTCGTTTCGGCCGGGAGGATGCTCGAACATCCAGGCACCCTGTTCGGAGGTATTTATGGGGATGAGCGTTTCGCGGTCTAAGATGAAAGCGCCTAAATGGTGCCCTACCCAGATCATACCATCCAGCAGGTCCAAACTCCAAATTTGCCCGGAGGACCCCGCAATCATTTTAAAGTCCAATACCTGCGTATCCCGTGAGAAATCGCTGTAAAACAATCCTTCGCTGGTACCTATGTAGAGTTTTTCATCATGTACTAAAAAAGCATAGGCTGCTCCGATCAGTCCACTTCTTTCGTCTATATAGGAGAAATTGGAACTGCGTTCAATATGTGCAATACCATTATTTAAAGCTGCCCAGAGTTGGTAATTGTTATCTTCATAGAGGTGGTTCACGGTGTTGTTGATCAGGCCATGACGCTTGTCTATTTTTTTGATAATTCTGCCATTACGATCAAAAAAGATGAGACCTTTGCCCGCTGTGCCAAGTACATAGGTGCCATCAAACAGTGATAGACAGACATTTGACAAGGTAGTTTTCATATAAGAAGAAACTTCCGTTTCCCATGGAGAAAGCTGCCCGTCTTTAAATAAGAAAAACCCATCGCTCATAGTGCCCAGAAGCAATCCCTGGCTTTTGAGGTCCAGAATAAATTTTAAGACGATATGCTTTAGCTTTTCTCCGTTGGGGATCAGCCGGATCTCTCCATCCTCCAGTTCACATAACCCGTATCCCTGGTCCATGATCAAAATCTTATTCGCATGCTTTGCGGCGTAGGAAAATTCATGCTTCGGAATATGTGCCATTATTTTATTGTCTTTGAAAACATAAATGGCAGCATGTGTTTGAAAATAAACGAACCCGTCTTTTTCAAATATGCTCCAGACATCTCCAAAGGAATTGACATTTTTTTCTAACAGAGGTACCAGTGAGTGGAAAGATTGGCGACCTAGTTGGTCTTTAAGCATATAGCCAAAATCTCCTTGTGCACCTATGAAAAGTGTGTCTCCATGTGTTATTTTGAGAGACCGGATGATCGTTCTGTTGTCCGGTTGAAGTAGTAGGTTCCAGTTGTGACCATCGAAATTCATTAGCCCGTAATCATTGCCAATAAATAGGTTGCCTTTGGCATCTGAGGTAATATCCCAGTTGGGCATGGCAGCATGGTAGACATTTTTTGTGTAGTTGGTGATTTTGGGATAACCTAACGGATCATATTGACCAAAAGCGAATAGCGGAGAGAATAAAATAAAAATGACCCAATTTCTTATGGTATAGTATTTACATGATATTAACATCATTTAATCTATTTGAGGGACCTGTTTTTGATTAGAATATTTAATTAAGGCGAACCTTTTTTGACTTTGCCAGCATACTTACCAGCTTATCCGAAGCCCTAACGGTTTCTGCCAGGGGGACCCAAAAAGTAAATGCCATGAAGTACTGTTTCATGGAAGGCGCTGGTGAATATCAATGCGTGAAAGCGGATAAGATACTACAAAATTTTGACATTTGAGCACGTGATGACACTTTGAGCGATGTGCATTTTGGAGATTACTCCCTTTTGCCAATCCACTAACTTTCTCTCGGTATCCTGGCCTTATGGTTGGCCACGCTCTTTCTTGCTGATAGTCAGACAGGTTTAATTTTTTCAAGACTTTTGGTCAAGTGCAGCGTAGCAACCTTATTTCTTCTTTCCGATTAGTAATGAGGAACACCTGCTTCGAGTTTTTGATAACTTTTCTATAAAAGAACTTCAAAAAAGTCTTTGTAAACCTTCTTGAGGTTTTTTGGTAAGGCTACCAGAGGGCTTTGTTCCTGAACGAGATAAAATATTCTGATCCGTGCGTGTCGGCCGGGAGGCCTTAGTGATAGCCATCACTTGTGAAACACAAGCGATTGTTTGTTTTATTTTTAATCAACCGTGCGACCGATAGTCCTCTTCAGGTTTCTATTAATCAGCCCAATTCCGAGTTCCCAGGTTAGAATTGAAAACAAAAGTGTTGTCAAGAGATAACTGGTATTAGCTTGTGAGTCAGAAATAAGTTTAATGCAACTCCAATCAACAATTTTTCGATATTGGTACTGGATTACGAAAAAAGAAAAAGTTGTTAGAATTGAAATTAGTGTTATCCATCGAAGTGAATTTATTTGTCCGAGATTCTTTAGTTTCCAAAAAACCAGAAGGTTGAAAACTAGCACTATCAGGACAGTCAACTCTTCTCCAATTCCGATAGTTAGAATATATCAAATGATAAAGCAAATTGCTCCAAGGTTAAAATAGCATCTTATTCTTGAGTTAATATTATTATCAGGCATTGTTTACCATTTTGTAATATTTCCCTTCTGGTCGCAGAACATCCTATGATCAGGGGGGATAAAACGTTTCGATCCATGTGAGCCAGCCGGTTACAGTGATAGCTATCACTTATGAAACACAAACGACTGTTTGACAGAAGTGGTTACTGTGGTACGGGCTCACTTAAGATGAGTTTTTTTCCCCAATGGATTAAAAATCTCTATATGGAGCATCTAAAAACTGATTTGCTTCCGGCTCCGCAAATTTTGCCGTCTGGCTGTCCCAATGTAAAGTCTTATTTGGAAAACGACCGGCAATGACCCCCAAAAGTATCACCTCCGTTAATCTGGCGGAATAAGAGAAGGGCGCGCTACATTCCCCCTTTCCAAGGCAGGCATCCACGAACTGGTGATAATGTTTAGGGCCTTCTGTATCGTAATTTCGGATGGGTGTTCCTAACTTTTGGGAAGTTTCAATTTTTGATATCTCTGCATCTATATTTTTATATTTTCCATCTACTATCAGCCTGGGGAGTTCCATAAAGTGTGGTAGCAGCAACCTGCCTTTTTCGCCGACAAACATAGCCCCTTGTTCAGGGACCTTTTCCTTATTGGGCAAACTGAGGTCTTCATGCACATTCGGCGCTCCTTGTCCATCGTACCAGACCCATTTTAAAGTATCCGTGGTGTATCTCGTACCGGGAAATTCGTAAGTGACCACATTATTTTCCGGATATCCAAAACCTGTGGGTTTTCTACAACTGTTTTTAATGGTTTCGGGAACGTCCAGTTGCAGTGCATTGTATGGAGTATCAAAAATATGCACCCCCATATCTCCCAGGGTCCCACAACCGTAATCCAGCAATTTCCTCCAATTGCCCGGATGGTAAATGCCTTTTTTATAAGGCCTTTTTAAAGAGGTTCCAAGCCAAAGGTTCCAGTCCAAATGCTCAGGGACAGGGTCACTACCCTGTGGGGCCGGACCGTCATAGCCCCAGTTTTTAGGAGACCAGGCCCGTACTGTACTGACTTTGCCTATGATACCTGATTGGATAAGTAAGGTGGCTAACTTATAATCGTAAAAGGAATGCACCTGGATACCCATTTGGGTCACCAGATTTTTTTCTTTGGCTAATTCAGCCATCGCCCTTGCTTCCGACACATGGTGGGTAAGTGGCTTTTGACAATATACGGGCTTGCCCATTTCCATGGCCCTCATAGAGGCCGGTGCATGGGTATGATCCGGAGTTGATACCAACACAGCATCTATGGCATTGCCTATCTCTTCCAGCATTTTTCTGTAATCAGAATACGCTTTTGCATTGGGATGTAACTTTTTAGCTGCAGCCAAAGCATTTGAATCCACGTCACACAAGGCAGTAACGACCACTGATTGATGAGATGAAATGGCTTTAAGGTCTTCCATTCCCATACCTCCAACACCAATATGAGCTGTTTTTAATTTTCCATCTTTCGAAAGTGCCAAAACGGATGCTGGTAGTAAAGCTACTGATGTTAATGCGGCCGTGTCTTTTATGAATTCTCTCCTTTTCATTTTCCCGGTAGGTTATAGTTTTTTGATCTTTATATTTTTAAACCATAGGGGGCTGTCATGGTCCTGCAGCCCGATGTAGCCGGTCTTAAACTTTCCATAATCAGGGGAATCCTTCCATTTTCCTGCTGCTTTTCTTTTATACCAATCATCAGACCAGGGCACAAAAGATAGCACTTTTTTGCCGTTCAGCCAGTGCTCTGCCAGCTCCGGTGTAAAACGGATCCTAGAGGTATTCCACTCTCCGGCAGGCTTCACTATTTTTATCGTGCTATCCGGAACATACATGGCATAATCAGCCGCCGTTTTTTGCCATTCCTCTAATGTCGCATTATTGATTTCCTCCCATTTAAGATCATCTAATAGCTGGTATTCAGGACTAACTTCCGGTGGGCTGTTATACCCTTCTTTCAGATGATAAAAGATACCACTGTTTCCCCCTTCGGGTACTTTCCACTCTAAATAAAGTTCAAAGTTGTCAAATTCCTCAGCGCCATAAATGATGTCCTTTCCTCCTTTATGCTCAGATTCGAGCTTCTTTTCAGTATCAAAAGTCAGCGCTCCGTCTTTTATTACCCACTGTTCCGGCAGTGCCTCACCGTTATAAGCTCTCCAACCTTTCGTGCTGGTACCGTCAAAAAGATAGATCCAGTCATTCACTTCAGCATCGTTGAGCGTTTCGGAATTCGTTTGGGATTCCGTTTGTTGCTCTGTTTTGCAGGCATAAACTGTTGCTACCAGGAGGAGAATTGTACTCAGCTGTTTCATAAGCGTTTACTTTAATTGTTTTAGTCATTAGCTCGTAGATGAGATTATCCGGTTCTTACTTAGGTCGGGCTTGTCGATACCCGACCATTTGTAGCGGCTTTTATTTTAATCGCTCCATTTTCAACTATCCCTCACCACCTGAATAATCCCGGCATTGCTATAAATATACTGCATCGGTTCATAAACTAAGTCTTAATTCTATCTGATGCACTTTTATGAGGCTGTGTAATAAGGTGTATAAAGTGGTGTACTTTATAGATATAAATAACACTCCGTGAAAACAGAAGTAGACAGCGTACTTTTATTAAGATCACTTCACCTTTCTCAGAGTCCTCTACGAGAGGGCTGAGGAGGAATTACTGTTTTCAACGGAGTGTTGTCATTTTCTTCACCTCTCTCATAGAGGACACTAAGGAGTAAACAATTGACATTAACGTGCATTCACCTTAAAAAAAACTGAATTTTAAAGATGAGAAAGTTTTACCTGATCGTCCTGCTGGTAATGTTCACAGTATCTGCCCGGGGCCAGTCTGAAGTCTATCAACAGAAGAAAATGGCTAAATTGGCCGTGAAGTCCCCTTTTGAAAAGATATGGGATGGAGAACTGCCCGCCGAAGTAGTGTATAAAGATGAAGAGATCATCGCTTTTGTACCCCTTAGAAGGCAAACTCCTGTACATTACCTCATCGTACCCAAAAAACGGATCGCCACGATCAACGATTTGAAAGATGATGATGCCTTGCTGGTAGGCAAGATGTTTCTTGTGGCCAGGGACCTTGCCAAGCAATATGGCATCGCAGAAACGGGTTACAGGTTAGCTATCAATACCAATGAAGATGCCGGGCAATCCGTATTCCATTTGCATCTTCACCTGCTGGGAGGAATGAAAACAGGCCCCATGGTAGACCAGACCTATAAAGACCCAAACCCTCGAAAAGGAGATGAATAGAAACCCGGTCAGAGCACACTAGTGTTGTGTCAATGCTCAAAGGGCGGTAAACTATTAAAGTCGGCAGTAGGCGATAATCAGTAGGCAAAATGACCCGTTTTTATTACTTTAATTTATCCTCTGCTCTACGCCCTCTGCCCCTTACCTGTTGCTGACTGATCGAGAACTTTCCAACACTGCAAATAGAGTTACATCATCTAACCCAATACGTCAGTTTAGCATTGACCAGACGCTAGTCTTCCAGCGGCTCGCAATGAAAGCCGCATGTTTTTAGAAGGTAGATAATATCGTTTTCACCGATCCCATTACGGGCCTCAATCCTTAATACATTGTCTATATCTTCCGTGTCCACAGACCAGCTATTGATCAGTCTGTGATGGTCAAAAAGTGGTTTGATCATTTTTGCCTTTTTCCTGGTTTTAATATCGGTCCTGAAGATCAATAATTGGATGGAAAGTGTTTTATAGTTATCCATGTTTTCAATTGAAACGTTATTCTTCGCTATTAACTCCACTTGTACGTTTTATATATGCTTTATAGGCTTCATTTCCTTCTTCTTCCCAGAATTTGTCATAGAGCTCCCATTTTGAAAAATCGCTTTTAGTGCGCTCATCACTGCATTTATATTTCTTCTTAGAAGAACGTTTTTTACCTGAACCTCCGCCAAAACCGCTGAATAGAATTTTGAATAGAATGAGCAGCCCGACTGCCTGCCAGTAGTCAATTTCTACCAGTCCAAAAATATCGGGCATCAGGGCGTTCCATAACCACATGATAACAAACCCGAACAATACGGCAAACCCTGCGGCCGCCGTAATTCCCAATACCACCCACGCCGCAATGGTTGCCGGCCTCTTGGTTCTCATTTTGTGTTTAAAATAATTTGTCATTTTCTTTAATTCTAAGTGCTAATATCTTTCTTAAGTTGCTTGTTCAGAATAGAAAGGGCCCTGTGGCGCCTTGACATTAATGTCCCCTCCGGTATCCCGGTTTCTAATGACAATTCTCTATAACTGAACCCTTCAAAATCTACCGCAATGATTATTTGCTTATAGTGCGGTTTTAATTTTGAAATTGTCCGGACCAGTTCATGCTTCATTTGCTCGGAATATGAATTATCAGATCTGCCATAAAACAACTCTGCCAACTCGACCAATCGTGATTCACTTTCATCCTGAATATTGGTCTTTTGCTTTGTGGTTCGAATGGTATCAATAATTTTATTTCTTATGGAATGGTAAACGAACCCCGCGACATTATTAATGGGAGAATAGTTGTCCGCACCGGAAAGTAACTTCAAAGCAACATCCTGAATAATGTCTTCAGCATCCCTGTCGGCACTATCAGTGATCTTTGAATGGACATATGATTTGAGCCGGTCATATTCCCTGCCAAAAAATGCACTAAGTTTTATACTATTCTCTGTTTCTGACATTCATCAAAAGCCTTCTAACGGGTCTTCATCTATACAAGACGATGCTTTTTAACTTCATTGCATTTTTTTTGAATTATTTACCAGAAAATTTATCCTGGCAGTTATCGAGGTACTGTTAATGCTTCTGGTTTATTGGGGTTATTCTCATTGTGATATGGACGGGTGGATGCTCTCAGTCGTTTCTCTCCTAAAAAATGCTCTGAACATCAGTAACATGTAAGGCTATAGAAATAAGCTTCGACGTTTTTGGTGTGTCGACAATTTAAGGGTTTTTAAGTTAGGTGACCTTGGGCTCAGAGTCCTCTACCATAGGGAGGAGCTGAGGAGGGAGAAATTCAATTATTCACGTATCCCTGATCCCAGGTCTTTTTCGAATTATGATTTCTCAAATCACACTGGAAGTCGGCAACTCCTTTAAGATTCATTAGTACCGAAACCCACCCTGCGTTTACTTCAGGAAAGTCGTTTTCATTCACATTTTCATTGATTAAGGTAAGGTCCGTTCCGCCATTTTCGGTAGGTTCCAGCTGAAATTTTACCAGACTATCAAAATAGTCCAGGTGGAATGCTTCGGAAGGAACAGTCTTTAATATCCGGCTGTCATAGGTCAGGCCATTAGGGAATGAGAAGTGAATGATACTTCCCTTTTCAGTCGCTTTTTCAGCCCAGAATTTTGACCTGCCTTCGGCCGAAGTGAGTAAGTGAAAGACGGTGTTTGAGTCAGAATTGAGATGTATTTTCCAGGTTATGGTCTTCATTATATCCTCCAACATTTAAATGTCCTATAACGGTCCTATATAAAAGTAGTGGTTTTCGTGCTATGAGCTTTCAGGCTCCAATACTGTTAATAAATGTAGGTCATTTTATTTGTTTGAAAACCCCAACTGGCGATCGTGATTGAGCTATATTTTACCAATTCAGGTATCTCATTTGGAAGGGTTTATTTGAAAAATTATCCCATAGTGAGAAGTCCCAACTATCACCATACTCATTATACATTGTTTCGTCAGGATTGACTTTATATAAGATTCGTGTGTCTATATAATTTACAAATAAAACTACCTCCGCGCGATATGTGAATTCAATTAAAACGTTATTCGTCCATTTGGCCTTTACTAAAAAATCTGCTGGCCTCTGGAGTGTATCTATTTCTGGATGTCCAAACTTGTTTAAATAACTACTAAATATAAGCTGAGCGTCTCTTAAATAATTATCACCATTATAATAGATACTGATTGCATATAATGAGTCATTGTGTAATGTCGGAAAAAGCGTCCAATTAATATTAGGAGTTAATGGATTTATGAAGCCAATTTCATCTAATTCGCCGATACCGGTCTGGTTTGATTTTCTGTAAAGTGATTTTTTATCAAAATGTTTGGTTAATCTAATTGCTACCTGTTCAGCACTTTCAGGGAATACGGCATCTAATAGATTGGCATTAACTAATGTTTGTTTTTCTTTTTGCTTCGGTGAACAGCCTATAATTACTATTGCATATAACAAAATCACAATTCTCATAACATAAATTGCTTATAACGTTCTGGCAATGTGCTATGCAGGGTGGGCAAGGCCTTGTCTGGTCGCATGGTTAGCTAAAGCTGTGTCTTTGGCTTTAAATTTACTGAATAAACATCAAGCACGGATTCGTGTTGAATGAGTGATCTCTTCGGTCAGTATCAAAGCCACATATTCATTGATCTATTCCCCAATCCATTCATTCGAATTTTTCCTTGTACTATAGTCTACCAGGCTGGAAGGATAGTTTATCCAATCCACCTGTTTGATTATTTTTCCTGCTTCGTCAAAAGTCAGTAGTGTGGTGAAGTGCATTGCTTCAAAATCAACCTCATGCCATGTGAATGGCGTAAAATGCCCTTTTGTGACTGCTGTATTACCTTCAATGATCTGCTCATGTATGACAAGAGCAGTAGATTCAAGTTTACGGAAGCCAGGCCGATTCCAACCGAAAAAATTGGATAGCTCTTTTTTGCCTGCTATCTTGTCTGCGTTAATGATATCCTCAAGGATAATCTCTTCACTATAGAAACTCAGAAACTTTTCAAAGTCGGTGCGTTCTTGATAGGTACTGTAATACTCCGATACGATGTTCCGGATAGTGTTTTCGTAGTTTTTATTCGTGCAAGATAGTGTGAGCAGCCCTATACAGATAGATGGAAATAAAGTTGCTTTTTTCATAGTAAAATATCAAAACGGGTAGGATCGATAATGCGAGTAAATTAACCAAATAACTCTCCAAACACCTGGTTCAATTTAGAAAAGGCATGGACCTTAATGGTGTGCTTACCATTCTCTAGTGCCTTCATACCATACTTGGAAATATAGATTTCTTCAAACCCTAATTTCTCAGCCTCGGCTATACGGGCATCCAGCCGGTTTACCGTTCGCAACTCTCCTCCCAGGCCTACTTCAGCTGCGAAACATACTTTTTCTGAGACTGTTATTTCCTCCAATGAAGAAACTATGGCTGCACATACGGCCAGGTCAATGGCCGGGTCTTCTACTTTAATGCCACCGGCCATATTCAGGAAAACATCCTGAAGCCCCAGGCGAAATCCACAGCGCTTTTCCAATACAGCCAGTAACATGTTTAATCTTTTGCCGTCAAACCCGGTGGAAGTACGTTGTGGGGTGCCGTAAGCAGCATTACTTACCAGCGCCTGTATTTCGATCAGTAGCGGGCGGTTTCCTTCCAGCGTGGCGCCTATGGCTACACCGCTTATGTCAGCATCTTTTTGGGAGATAAGGATCTCTGAGGGGTTGGATACTTCGCGTAAACCTGAGCTTAACATCTCATAGATCCCCAGTTCCGAAGTGGAGCCAAAACGGTTTTTGGTAGTGCGAAGGATACGATAGGTCAGGTGCCGGTCTCCTTCAAACTGCAATACTGTATCCACCATATGTTCCAATACCTTAGGTCCTGCTATGGCGCCGTCTTTTGTGATATGACCAACCAAAAAAACCGGGGTAGCAGTTTCTTTGGCGTACTTGATCATCTCTGAGGTACATTGCTTTACCTGTGAAATACTTCCGGCCGCCGAATCCACCTGTCCGGAGTGAAGGGTCTGCACGGAATCTATGACCAACAGGTCGGGTTTTAGCGTTTCAATTTGCGTAAATATCCCTTCTGTGGAAGTCTCTGACAGTACATAGCACTCCTGCGATGATAATGCTTCACGCATGCGGTCAGCGCGCATTTTGATCTGCTGCTCGCTTTCTTCACCGGATACATACAGCACCTTCTGTTGAACAGAAATAGCAATTTGAAGCATAAGGGTAGATTTCCCGATACCAGGCTCACCAGCGATGAGCACCACAGCGCCGGGCACTATACCACCGCCCAGCACCCGGTTCAGCTCAGCATTTTTGCTGGTTATCCGCGGTGTTTTCTCCGTGGTGATCTCGGTGACCAGTGTAGGTCGATTACTTTTGGACTGACTGGCCTGGCGCCATTCATTTTTGCTGGAAGCGGGTTGTACTTTTTCTTCTACAAATGTGTTCCATTCGGAGCAAGAGGGGCATTTTCCAAGCCATTTGGCAGATTCATACCCACAGTTCTGACAGAAAAATGAAGTTTTACTTTTGGCCATATGGATCAAAGATATAAAAACCGCTCAAGGCCTTACGAAAGGGCAAAATGTTTTTCCATAGGACGTTGAAAACCACTCTAAAATTCACGTGTTTTGCACCGCACAAGCAGCTAAAAAAAATGAGCAAAAAAGTACTTTTAATGATATTAGACGGCTGGGGAATAGGTACTAACCCGGAGGTCTCAGCGATAGAAAAAGCGAATACTCCTTTTGTAGATTCACTCTACGAAAAATATTCCAATAGCAAATTGGAAGCATCAGGTTTGGCAGTAGGACTTCCCGAAGGTCAGATGGGTAATTCGGAAGTAGGTCATATGAACATTGGAGCCGGACGTATAGTGTACCAGGACCTGGTAAAGATCAACAAGGCTTTCGAAGAACGCACCATTGATGAAAATGCTGTGCTTAAGGAAGCGTTTGTCAAAGCCAAAACGGAAGACAAAAAAGTGCATTTGATCGGACTGGTGTCTGATGGAGGTGTGCATTCACATATCAACCACTTAAAGGGACTTTGTACCGTGGCAGCTGATCATGGCCTGGAAAAGGTATTTATCCATGCCTTTACCGATGGAAGGGATACTGACCCTAACGGCGGCAAAGCTTATATACAAGAGGTGCAGGACCACGCCGATCAAACCACAGGAAAAATAGCTTCTGTGATTGGCCGTTATTATGCCATGGATCGCGATAAACGTTGGGAGCGCGTAAAACTGGCGTATGACCTTTTGGTGAAAGGAGAAGGGGAAAAGACTTCCGATCTGTCTAAGTCTATTCAGGCGAGCTATGATGATAATGTTACGGACGAGTTCATTAAGCCATTGAGTGTTACGGATGCTAATGATGCTCCTGTAGCTACTATTGAAGAAGGTGATATTGTCATTTGCTTTAACTTTCGTACCGATCGTGGGCGGCAGATCACCATGGCGCTTAATCAGCAAGACTTTGCAGAGCATGGCATGCATAAGCTGGACCTTTACTACGTTACCATGGCCCGTTACGACGAGGCATTTACCGGTGTGAAGGTAATTTTCGAAAAAGACAACCTGACCAATACATTGGGTGAGGTGCTTGAAAGGAACCAAAAGAACCAGATCAGAATAGCGGAAACGGAGAAATATCCGCACGTCACCTTTTTCTTTTCCGGGGGGCGTGAGGACGAGTTTAAAGGTGAAAAAAGGATATTGTGCCCGTCACCTAAAGTAGCTACGTATGATCTTCAGCCTGAAATGAGCGCAGCCGAAATACGAGACAAGATCATCCCTGAAATAGACTCAGGCTGGCCGGACTTTATTTGCCTGAACTTCGCTAACCCGGACATGGTAGGCCACACCGGCGTTTTTGAAGCAGCCGTAAAAGCATGTGAAACAGTGGATGGTTGTGCGAAGATGGTTTGTGAAGCAGCGTTAAGGAATGACTATTTGACCATCATAATCGCTGACCACGGCAATTCTGATATCATGATCAATGCGGATGGTAGCGCTAACACAGCCCATACTACTAACCTGGTACCATGTATTTTCGTTGATAATGCGTTTAACGGCCCTGTTAAAGATGGTAAACTTGGCGATCTGGCACCCACTATTTTAGATTTCATGAAAGTAGAGATACCTGCTGATATGAACGGAGATATATTGACCCAATGAGGTTGAGTATATGGGTTGTTCTACTCGGCCTATGGTCGTGTCAGGAAGTGTCAAACAGTAATACCACATCACGGTATTACAAAGTAGATAGTCTTATATCTGCACAACAGGTCGCGTTGTATACAAACAACGCGGCCTTAGAGAAAAAAGCGTATATAGGTGCGGATTCCGCTGTGGTTACATTTACACCGGATAGTGTTCAATGGCAGGATGAATTGAATATTCTTAAAAAGGCGGATATCAGTAACCCAACACTTGACGGTATATACGTATCTGAGATCACTGATGATCCAAACAGTAATCTCACTGTTCGGACGACGAGTACTGACAAGGTGGATGCTGAAGTGAAATTTTTCAAACTCTATTACCTGGAGCGGGTAGGGGAATTAAGAAAGTTTGAGGCAATGTGGGAAGAAAAAAATCCACTCAACAGCAGCCAAAAAATCGTAACCTTATTCTTTGAAGACATTCATGATCAGGTGCTGTTAAAAAGCTACAAGATCAAAGGAACTCAAAAGATGATCCTTCAGGATACGGTAAAGTTTGAGATCACAGGCACGATTAAATACTAACTACTTTTTGCATCACTGACGACACAGGAAGAAGAAGTGGTCTTCTCATAGCGTGTTGTAATCAGAAAAACTCCAAACGAGTGTTCAATTCAGAATTTTGAGGGTTCTGGTCTGGCTGTCATTTCCCTTTAATCCAACATCTCTCTGTTCTCTACACCATAATGATCGAGTTACGGCGTTGCCTGAATGCATGCTATGAAGTTGCAAGAATCCCCTGTCAAACCTATTTACCCATAAGTTCAGTTACAAGCATCCAGCACTTAGTGCCAGCCTATCACAACGCTATGCTCCATGCTCTTTGCACTCAACTCTTCTTACTCAGGCACCTTAATATGATTTCCAAAAAACAGAGCGTTCAGGAATAATCGGTTAGTTCCGTACCATGAACCTCGGAAATTTGGATTATCAGCAAAAAGTACTACGCGACCTTTTCCCAGCGAACTTACAATGAGTGAAGCCGAAGGCTTTAAAAAGTTATTCAGATTATTTTCAGTAATAAACCCATCCATATGTGGGTTACGGGTGTACTTGGCTACTGTGGCGTAAGGGTTTTCACTAGGCCGGAGCCATACCTCGCTATTACGGTAAACAGGCAGTTTTTGTCTTGTAAACCCGAATCCGATCGGATGAGTAAGGTCCAGGTTTACCTCAAAGATGGCACCTCCCACGCGCTTTTTACCCAGGTTTTCAGGTGCATCTACATAAGGGAGTCTGACCGGTCTTTTGTCCTTACCATTTTTCTTGTCGTCATTACTTTCATCTTCGATGAGCTTCTCCTGAACTAAGCCCTTTTCAATAGCCCACTTCGAGGCGTTCCTTATCGTGATGAGTGTATTGCCTGCAGCTACCCAGTCTTTGATATTTTGTCTTTTTAAAGAATCCAGCCTGTTGTAACTGCCGGATATCATCACCATGGTATTATATTTATCAAGGTTCACCTGCCTGAACTGATGTATCCGTGCTTTGGTCACGGGCATATGCATTCGCGTATCCAGTAAGTGCCAGACCTCTCCGGCCTCATAGGAAGAAGTGCCTTCTCCCACCCATAACAGTACCTTTGGTTTTTGTACAGGCAGGAAATAGCGGCTTCCAAGGTCAATTCCGCTGGTGGAAAAGCCCGTAGCCACAGGTATCACATCTACCTTCCATTGCTCACCGGCTTCTTTTAAAATATCATAAAGCCTGTCTTTAGAAACCTTTTGCTTAAAGACAGGCACCATCAAAGTACCATAACCATATTGCTTGCCATCTAAGCTAAAGGGTTTAAAAGCTGCTGTGACACGTACTTCCTCTTTTAGTAGTTGATAGAGTACCGGAACCGCGTTGTAGTCATTGTAGGGTATCAGGTAAGCATAGTCGGATGACGGGAATGTGACCGTATTTACCCGATTATTTTCGGCAGTAATTTCTTTGCCTCTTGAGATGCTACCGGTGTAGCTACTGTAAGGCATATTGTAAAAATTAGCCACTGACCAGGCAGAAGCATCATAGAATACACTGTCAACGTATTTATTGTACGTTTCAAACATGGTTTGTACCATCCGGTATTGTTCCTGATGGGTTGGGACCACGTAGGCAGAGCCCGGGCGGTAGGGGATCCCTTTTTTTGTTACCTCTTGACTGAGTTCATATACTTTAATTTTATGAATAAGAAGCTTGTCGATAAAGGCCTTTGTCCTGTTTTTATCCGCTATATCGCCAAAGACATAACCCTTTACCTGACTTTTGGCTGATAAACTCATGGCTGATGTGAAGAAATCCTGTTGATAGCTATACAGCAGCTCTTTGTTTTCTACGGCGGCCCGGATGGTAGCAAAACTGGATGTGTACTGGTTGCGAATGGTAAATGGAAAGGTAATCTCGCCCATAGGAGTTTCCTGGAGGTGACCCCTGGAACTGGCTTGTTCAAATAAGAGCGCAAGGCCTCCCTGGAGGTCAGGATAAGAAGAACCGTAGCCCGGATAGGTCCCGTCAAAAACTTCTTTGGTAAAATACAGCGACCCGATCTTATCCAGGTCTGATTTGAAGTATTTTGCAAATGTACCATTCAGTGTAGTGTAATTTTCCTTTGGCATGATAGGGTTTGAAGAGGCATTGGCCTTCATTGGCTCAAAGAAGTAGGTGCTTTGTGTTCCCATTTCATGAAAGTCAGTTACAACGTTGGGATACCATTGGTGGTACCAGTTCAGTTTACCCCGGCTTTCAGGGTGGATAGCCAGCAGCCAATCACGGTTCAGATCAAACCAATAATGGTTGGTTCGTCCCCTGGGCCAAGCTTCGTTGTGCTCTGCTTCCATAGGATCACCTGAGAGTACATTTGCACGGTAGGTGTTGGCCCATTGTGTATGACGGTCTCTTCCGTCCGGATTAATGGTAGGGTCTATGAAAATAACGGCTTCACGGAGGTAACTGGTGATGCTTTCCTGCTGAGAAGCCACCAGCGTATAGGCGGTTAACAAAGCAGCTTCTGCGCTGGAAGGCTCATTACCATGGACATTATATCCCAGGTTTATAAAAATGGGTAAGCCTGAAAAATCACTGACCGTTTTATCCGGATCTACTACTTCCAGGTGCTGTTTTCGGATATCTTCCATATTCGAGTGATTTTCAGGGGCCGTTACATTAAGCATTACCAGGGGCCGTAGCTCATGGGTTTTTCCATAGTAGGTAATGGTGGCCCTATCTGAAAGGTCAGCCAGTTTTTCAAAATAGGCGACTATCCGGTCATGTCTGGTATGCCGGTCGCCAACAGGATAGCCAAGGAACTCTTCGGGACTTGGAATGGCCTTGTTAAAAGGGCCTTTATCTTTTAGAAAATAATCCTGGGCGGCGGCAAATGAAATGATTAATACGCCTGCAAGCGATAGTAAGCCGGTTCGTATCATATGTGATAGGTTCTGATTTTTAACGATAACAAATAAAGTTAAACGATACTGGTTTTGATTTACCATGAAACTATACAATCGGGGCGAAGTGTCTTTAGGCGGAATGGATCCTGATGATAGTATGCCGTTATACCTTCACAATATTTCGAAGGCCCACAGAATAACGGAATAAAATTTTTTGAAATAATTTGGAAACATTCGTTAGCGTAGCTACGTTTGCTGAATCAATTCGATCATCCTGTTTGGATAATCGATTTATACAGAAGCGTGAAGAGACAGGCTCGTTGAAGCGCTAGCAACCGTCCAAAGTTAATAAATATGGAAAGGTGCTAATTCCTGATCCCTTGAAGGTTTACCACAGTGGTGAACCGGGAAAATATAAATTGATAGTAATGAAAAGAGCGATCCAGCACCAAACAGGTTTATTAGCCACTTTCTTAAAAACAGTATTTGATCCTATCGGGTCTCCCGGTATTATTCATTGTTGTTGTTGCTGTTAGTCAGCGCCTAGTATCATAGTTATTCAGGCGTGGTAATAAGTTTCCGGAGGGCATCCTCCGCATGCTTAATGCCATAGCTATAGCTACAAGTCAAATTCAATCAAACATTTCATAACACTACATACTTAAAAGATCAAGATCATGTCACAAGAATTAAACTTTGAAACACTTCAGCTTCATGCTGGATATGAAGATGTAGAGGAATCATCGCGTTCGAGAGCGGTTCCTTTGTACCAGACCACCTCATATACTTTTAAAAACTCAGAACACGGAGCTAACCTCTTTGCGCTGAAAGAGTTCGGAAATATTTATACCCGGATCATGAATCCCACTACTGACGTTTTTGAGAAACGTATAGCAGCACTTGAGGGAGGTGTAGCAGCGTTGGCGGTAGGTTCCGGACAAGCAGCTCAGTTTATAGCCCTGAATAACTTTCTTTCCGTAGGAGATAACTTTTTGTCTACCCGCTTCCTTTACGGAGGAACGTACAACCAGTTCAAAGTAGCTTTTAAACGGCTGGGAATAGAAACACGTTTTGCAGAAAGTGATAAAGCAGAGGATTTCGAAAAACTAATTGATGATAAAACCAAGGCTATATACCTTGAAACCATTGGTAATCCAGGCTTTAACATTCCTGATTTTGACGCTATAGCTGTGTTGGCTAAAAAATACGATATCCCCTTGGTGGTAGACAATACCTTTGGAGCAGGAGGCTATCTTTTCAGACCGATTGAACATGGTGCTTCAGTGGTGACTGCTTCTGCCACAAAGTGGATCGGGGGGCATGGCACTTCTATCGGCGGGGTGATCATAGACAGTGGAAACTACAACTGGGGCAACGGAAAATTCCCACAATTCACCGAACCTTCGGAAGGGTATCATGGTCTGAATTTTTGGGATACGTTTGGCTTTGACAATCCACTTGGACTTCCTAATGTGGCCTTTGCCATCCGGGCCAGAGTAGAAGGGCTTAGGGATTTTGGTCCGGCTATTAGTCCATTTAATTCATTTTTATTACTCCAGGGGATTGAAACGCTTTCATTACGGGTGGAACGTACGGTAGCTAATGCACTGGAACTGGCCAAATGGCTCGAGGCAAGACCGGAGGTGGCATCAGTAAATTATCCCGGATTGGAAAGTAGCGCCTATCACGAACTGGCTAAGAAATACTTAAAAAGAGGATTTGGCGGGGTACTGTCTTTTGTACTTACCGGTGACAAAGAGCAGGCGACAAAATTTGTAGATAGTCTGAAGTTAGTCAGTCATCTGGCTAATGTTGGAGATGCTAAAACACTGATCATACAGCCTTCTGCCACCACCCACCAGCAGTTGTCGGACGATGAACAGCTGGCGTCAGGCGTGCTGCCCAACCTATTAAGAATTTCGGTAGGTATAGAACATATAGATGATATAAAATCAGATTTAGAGAATGCATTCAGTAAAATCAGTGCCGGCGAAGTTGTTGGGGGCTAAATCAGAAATTTTCCATTACGATCAAGAGTTTGTCCTGGAGGAGGGCGTCTCCCTTCCGGGACTTGAGATCGCATATACCACACATGGTACGTTAACCCCTGCCAAAGATAATGTAGTATGGGTGTTTCATGCCTTAACGGCCAATGCAGACCCCTTTGAATGGTGGCCCGGACTGGTAGGTGATGGTCACCTGATCAACCCGGAAGATCATTACATTGTCTGTGCCAATATGCTGGGCTCATGTTACGGGTCTACCGGACCAGATCATAATGATGCTGTGACCGGAGAGAAATATGGACTGGATTTCCCTACGGTCACTATAAAGGATATGGTCAATGCCCATCGGTTACTTAAGGTTCATCTGGGCATAGAAAAGATCTACCTGGGTATAGGAGGGTCTATGGGTGGACAGCAGTTGCTTCAATGGGCTGTGGAAGAAAATGATCTTTTTGAACATGTATGTGCTATAGCGACTAATGCAAGGCATTCGGCCTGGGGTATAGCATTCAACACCGCTCAGCGTATGGCCATGGAGGCAGATCCTACCTTACAGGAAAAATATCCGGGAGCTGGAGAAAAGGGGCTCAAAGCGGCCAGGGCTATTGCTATGCTCTCATACCGTAACCAAAATACGTACCGCAAAACCCAAACTGATTTTGAAAACAAAATAGATGATTTTAAAGCCAGCAGTTACCAGTACTACCAGGGAGAAAAGCTGGTTCGGCGTTTTACACCTCATGCCTATTGGTACCTGAGCAAGGCCATGGATAGTCATAATGTAGGGAGAGGCCGCCGTTCAGTACCTGCTGCCTTGAAATCCATTCAGTCTAAAAGCCTGATCATAGGCCTTAGAAGTGATATTCTATTTCCCGTGGCTGAACAGCGATTTATTGCTAAAAACATGAAGAATGCCACGTTCCAAATGGTAGAATCACTGTACGGCCATGATGGTTTTTTAGTAGAGGCCAACAGTATCAGTAAGCATATAGAACACTTTTTAACCAGTGAATAAAAAGATCATGAAGAAATATAAAATAGGATTGTTTGGTTTTGGATGTGTAGGTCAGGGGCTTCATGAAGCCCTGAGTGATAACCCTCAGGTAGCTGCTGAAATAGTGAAAATATGTGTCAAAAACCTTGACAAGGAAAGGCCTTTATCCAAAGATAAGTTTGTGTTTGATCCGAAATCCATTTTAGAGGATGAAGACATTGATCTGATCGTAGAACTTATCGATGATGCCAAACTGGCCTTTGAGATCGTTTCTGACGCTCTTAGACAACGTAAACCCGTCATCAGTGCCAATAAGAAAATGGTAGCGGAAAACCTGGATAAGCTTATTGCACTTCAGCAGGAATATGATACTCCAATACTCTATGAAGGTGCAGTGTGCGGAAGTATTCCCATTATAAAGACATTGACAGACTATTATTCATTGGAAAATGTACTGGAGATAAAAGGTATTTTCAATGGCTCCACCAATTATATTCTGACCAAGGTGATCGAAGAGAATAAGAGCTATAAAGAAGCGTTGGAAGCTGCCCAGGTAAATGGTTTCGCCGAAACAGATCCTACATTAGATGTGGAAGGTTATGATGCAAAATATAAGTTGAGCATAGTGATAGAACATGCTTTTGGTGTTCACGTACATCCGGATAATATTTTTAATCAGGGCATTCAGGATATCACCAAATCGGATATAACATTTGCAAAAGAAAGGGGTCTCAAGATTAAACTGCTTGCTAAGGCGGTTAAGTACAACAACTATTTTTCTGCCTATGTTGCTCCACATTTTGTAAGTAAAGAAAGTCCGCTTTATCATGTGGAAAATGAGTATAATGCCGTGTTGGTGCAAGGTGCGTTTGCCGATGACCAGGTGCTGGTGGGTAAAGGAGCGGGTAAGCTGCCTACGGGTCTTGCAGTACTGTCAGATGTTAATGCCATTGCAAATAACTATCGTTACAGCCAAAGGCAGGTTTCAAGTATGGCCATTCAATCAACCGTTGAAGAAGTGTACGTCAGTTTTAGCCCGGAACAGCCCGTCAATTTTAACTTATTTACCAATGTTTCAGAAAAATATATTGGACAGAATTCCGGTTATGTGATCGGTGAAATTAACACGGACAGTCTGCAGGAATTGCTGACTAATGCCGATACCAATGTTATTTTTACGTCCGGGGCAAAAGAAGAGATAGAGATACACAGACTCACTTACTCTTATGAAATAGGCTAAGTGAGCGGGTTGGTTACCAGGAAGGGAACTTCAATATAAACTCACTGCCTTTTCCCGATTGACTGTTCACGGTTACCGTGCCGGAAAGCTCGTCCATGATCTGTTTTACGATGGAAAGCCCCAGCCCTGTGCTACCCTCGCCACCAGTAGGTTTGGGGGACAGCGTTTGGAACCTTTTAAACAATAAATTATGCTCCTCTTCAGGAATGCCCTGCCCTTCATCTTTGACAGAGATACATATATGTGCATTATCCCTGCTTAGTTTTAAAAAGATGTTTTTTCCATGATCCGTGAATTTAATAGCGTTAGTTAGCAGATTATCCAATACTCTGGTAAATAGTCCGAGGTCTGTATTCAGCATCACGGTATTGCGCTCTAATTCAACGTTTAATTTGATCTTTTTGGCAGCGGCCAGTTTCTTGTACGCCTGAGTAGTTTCTTTGAGCAAGCTGTTCAGATTTATCAGTTCCTTTTTTTGTACAAGTTGGTTTTCACCATAAAGCAGCAATAGGTCTGAAATAAGTTCAAATCCTTGATCTGTAGATTTATAGATCATATTGATGACTTCCTCCTGATCTTTAGTGAGAGGTCCGCTGGAGTGCAACAGGTTCAGCAGACCTTTGCTCCTGTTAAAAGGTGCTTTCAGGTCGTGGGCTATAATACTAATTAAGCCATCTTTTTCTACGTTTAGCTTTTGTAGTTCTTTATTCTTTGTTTCCAGTTCATTTTTTTGATTTTCGATCCTTTCAGTACGTAAAAGCACTTTTTTTTCCAGCGTGGCATTGCTACCCTGAAGCTTCATAGTAAGTCGGTTGACCTCAAAAAAAGCAAAACTGAACCGCCGGGCAAGGATCATAGAATGTGTCACGAAATACAACATGAGCCCAAAATTGAACAGAGATCCGCTTAGTATAATGTTACTGTAAAAAAGAGCATCATTGATCAGTGCTAAGGTCAGTGCTGATAACCCGATCATAAATATAATGGCCTCAAGGTTCTTTTTATGAGCTTCCTTACTTAGTACAAAGAAGCAATACAGTGCAGATGAAATAGTAGCCAGCTGTGAGAATGGAATTAAATATGAACTTAGTTTGGCTGGTAGGAAGATGGTCAAAAAGCTAAGGCCAATAAATACCCCCGTTATTATTTTTATGGCCATCTTACTGAAAATCTTATCGAAAAGGCCACGTATGAAAAACACGGTAATTGTAATGAACATAAAATAACTAATGAATTCTATGCGTATGAGTAATTCCCAGGAGATGGAGGGGAATATATCAACGATTACATACTGGCCTACGGAAGAAGCGCGTATGGCAGAAATCAGGCAAATACTTCCAAAAATAATGTTCAGCGAGTTTCTGAACCCAAACAAAAACAGGCCAAAATGGTAGAATCCCATGAAAAAAATACTTCCGAAGACAAAGAATTCCAGTTGGTATTTTCTGGCTTTATATTGATATACAGCGTCCGTAAAGCCGAGTGCCGGGGCCTGCCATAATCCTCCTTTTCGATAGTCAAAATTGGAGATATGAAATACAATATTTAGCTCTCCCTTATGGTCAGGGACTTTAACAATAATGTCCTTATATGCTGGCTCTGCCTGTTGCTCTGTTTTTCCTACTCTACCCACCTCAGCCAGAACAGTACCATTAATGATCAGCTTACTGGCAGTACCCATTGGAGGTATTTTAAGGGCCAGTTTTTCCTGGGAAGAAGGTACATATACCTTTAGGTAATAGGTGGCATAGCCGTGTGCGGGCATCTCATTCTCCTTCCATAGCTCTCCCGTCCATGAATTAGGGGCTTTGAAGTAGGTCTTTTTCTCCTGCTTCTGCATTTCTTTATCCGTCAAAAAATCGCCATAATGGAACTGCCAGTATGTTTGGAGTTTCACAACTTCATTTTCTCCAAGCTTTCCAAGGTCTAAAACACCCTGAGCATGATGATATAATGGTAAAAAGAGAAAAGAAAGAAAAAAAAGAAGAAATCTCAGCACAAAAGAAGATTACATCCGTTCAGGAAATATTTAAAGTAAAAATATCTAAATCAATGTTTAAAACCAATTTAAAATGCCTGCTTACCACCTGTTTAGGTCTTAAAAAGATATTATTCTTTCCGCCAAGGAATGAAAAGCTAGTCTTTCTTTTTTAAGATCCTTCGGATGTTGTTAGCCTCTTTCATCAATTTCAATAAGGAGTGCCTGTCATTGGAATCAATTTTATCTTTAAATTCCTGGAGATGACGAATATATTCTTCGAGAGCTAAAGAAATGTGCTGTGCATTTTGAAAAAAGATAGGCCCCCACATATCCGGTGAGCTCATAGCTAGTCTTACAGTAGATTGGAAACCACTGCCCGCCAGGTTGAAAATGTTTTTTTCATCTTTTTCAATATCCAATACAGTTCGCCCTAGCATAAAAGAAGATACATGGGATAGATGGGAAATATAGGCGACGTGTTTATCATGATCAGCCGCTTCCATGTCTATGACGGTCATCTCCAGGTCTTCAAATAAGCACCGGGCCACATTCAGAGCTTCTTTACTTGAAAGGGCTGTTTCACAAAGAATATTAATACATCCTTTATAGAGTTCCGCGAAAGCTGCTTCGGGCCCTGTGTTTTCGGTTCCCGCCATAGGGTGTGCGGCTACATATTGTGAGCGGTTTATATGATTGTTCACCTGCTGGCATATAAGTGCTTTGGTACTGCCGAAATCAACGATAACCTGTCCTGGCTTTACCCTGTCGAGTAGTTCGGGAAGTATGTTTAAAATAACGTCTACGGGAGTAGTGAGTACGATCAGGTCGACAGATGCTACAGCTTGTTCAAGGGTTACACACTTTTCTACAATACCTAAAGCCTGAGCAGTGGCGCAATGCTGTTCATTGCTATCAACTCCTATAAAATGATAATCTTTTCCTTCTTGCTGAAGAGATAAAGACAAAGAGCCTCCCATTAACCCCAGGCCAACAACTGCTACTTCCATAAATCAAACTTTGCCAAGATATTTTTTTATTCGGGCTAATGCCTCTTTAAGTATAATAGCGTCAGAACATAATGAAATTCTGACGAAACGTTCGCCATTTCGGCCAAAGATAAAGCCTGGGGTAATAAAAACATGAGCTTCTTGTATAAGCTCATCGATCCAATGTTCGACACTGTCGATGTGTTCCGGTACTTTGGACCACACAAACATACCCCCCTGTTCTTTCTGGTAGGTGCATCCGAGGCACTGTACTATTTCAAAAGCAATGGTCCTGCGTTGAGCATAGATGGTGTTTAACTGATCAAACCAGTCCTGGCCGAGTTTCAAAGCTTTGACAGCCGCCTTTTGAACGGGCAGGAACATACCGGAATCCATATTACTTTTTACTTTCAAAATAGCCTGAATGTAATGCGATGCACCTGTCAACCAGCCAATGCGCCATCCGGCCATATTATGAGATTTGCTCATAGAATTCAATTCAAGGCACACATCCCTGGCTCCTTCCAGCTGCATAATACTGGTGGCCTGTCCGTCAAACAGAAGCCCGTAAGGATTATCATTCACAATTAAGAATTCATGTTCGTGTGCCAGTGCTATTAGCCGTTCTAACTGCTGAGGCGAACCTTTTGCACCTGTTGGCATGTTCGGATAATTGAGCCACATGAGCTTAATATCCGGCAGGGGCAGTTTTTCTAAATAATCCATATCCAGAAGCCATCCATTACTTTCATCCAGAGCGTAGGTAACTGCCTCTGCCTGTGCAAGACGTGTTACCGCTGCATAAGTAGGATAACCCGGGTCCGGCAGTAATACCTTATCACCGGGGTTCAAAAAGGCCAGGGAAATGTGCATGATACCTTCCTTAGAACCCATTAACGGTAGTATTTCTGTGGAAGGGTTTTGTTCAATACCATATATGCGCTTTGAAAAAGAAGCAATAGCTTCACGAAATTCAGGAATACCTACATAACTCTGGTAGCCATGTGAAGAAGGTTTTTCAGCCCAGTGAGACAGTTCCGTTACTACTTCCGGATGCGCTGGAAGGTCAGGACTACCTATACCGAGGTTAATGATATCCTTACCCCGGGCGTTCAGACGGGCTAACTCTCGAAGTTTGGTTGAGAAATAGTATTCGGATGTAGACTGTAGCCGGTCGGCCGGATTAATGATCATGAGCCGAAAATAAATAAAAGAGATCACAGCCAGATCATATGGTTCATAAAAATTAGACCTGTAGACTATAAGTTTTAAACAATTTGATCAATATATTTGTATTTCCTTTGTGGGGAAATTATTGTAGGAAATTTATAGCAATCAATGGGTTCAATTGTCATTACTTCAATCGCAGCATTCACAATAGTGATTTTGCTGCTGGTATGTATTCTGTTATATGCACAGTCTAAACTTGTGCAATCAGGACCAGTTAAAATAATTGTAAACGGCGACGTGGATAACGCGATCGTGACTACCGCAGGGTCTACACTTTTGTCTACACTTTCGGCACAAAAGCTGTTTTTACCTTCGGCTTGTGGTGGAGGTGGTACCTGTGCTATGTGTAAGTGCGTGGTAGACGAAGGTGGAGGAGATGTACTGCCAACGGAAGTAGGTCATCTTAGCCGGTCGGAGCAAAAAGAAAAAGTACGTCTGTCATGCCAGGTAAAAGTGAAGCAAGATATGGAGATCAGGATACCGGAAGAAATATTTGGTATCAAGAAATGGGAGTGTGAGGTAGTCTCAAACTATAATGTCTCTACCTTCATCAAAGAGTTTGTCATGCGTCTTCCTGACGGTGAGACAATGGACTTTGAAGCGGGAGGTTATATTCAGATAGATGTGCCACCGATAGAAGTTAAATTCGACGGCATGGATATTGTGCCTAAGCCGGAGCTCGGTCACCCGGATAATGTTTTCCAGGAAGACTGGGATAACTTCAAGCTTTGGGATCTGGTTATGAAAAATGATGAGACGATATTCCGTGCCTACTCCATGGCTAATCATCCGGCAGAAGGAAACATTGTTATGTTGAATATCCGTATCGCCACGCCACCATGGGACAGAGATGCTGGCAAATGGATGGATGTGAATCCGGGGATTTGTTCTTCCTATGTATTTTCCAGGAAACCAGGTGATAAAGTTACTATCTCAGGGCCTTATGGAGAATTTGCCATTAATCATACAGAAAGAGAAATGATCTACATCGGCGGAGGTGCCGGTATGGCTCCTTTAAGAGCACAAATATTCCACCTTTTCCATACGATGAAAACGGATAGAAAAGTTTCTTATTGGTATGGTGGGCGTTCTAAAAAAGAATTGTTCTATGTAAATCACTTCAGGAATATAGAAAAGGACTTCTCTAATTTCAATTTCCATATAGCGCTGTCTGAGCCGTTAGAGGAAGATAATTGGAAAGAGAAAAAAGCCTTGGACGATAGAGAGGCGGATGGATATCTTGGATTTATACACCAGGCATTATTTGATAACTATCTCAAAGGACATGATGATCCGGAGGAAGTAGAGTATTATCTTTGCGGCCCTCCTTTGATGAATGCTGCAGTGTTGAAGATGCTGGATGAAATGGGTATACCACCTGAAAATATACGATTTGATGATTTTGGGGGGTAATTAAATTCTAAAATATTAAAAGGGCCGTCTTTCAAGAAAGACGGCCCTTTTTTATTGTACATTTTCCCCTTTTTTGGCTTTCAATACTTTGATACTTCTATATTGGATTAAGCCTCAGTTTGACCTCTAAACGTTTTACTACCTGGTTTTTTCTTTTGTGTTCCAGGTCAAAAAGGTAATTTTAAATTTAAATGCACCACCATGGATCTCAAGATTTTTTTCACTCCTTTGGATGAAGCGCTGATTAGCGACATAAAGAGCACCAATAGCTTTTACAAAAATAGTAAGGTGAACGTCGATAATATGCCCGATTATAAAGAGGCGGATATCGCGCTTGTAGGAGCTAGTGGAACTGATGATACTACTGCTCCTGATGCCATCCGAAGGAAACTGTACCAACTCAAAAAAGGTCACGGCGCATACAAGGTAGTTGATTTGGGGAACATCAGACCTGGAATAGATGCTGATGAAACACTAGGTCGGGTAACAGAGGTTTGTAGAATGCTCATAGACAGTAATGTGCTGCCGGTGATCATTGGAGGCTCGCAGGACCTCGACTTTGGACAGTTTCAGGCATATGAACATATGGATAAGTTGATAAGCTTACTAAATGTGGATGCGTTTCTGGATATGGAAGAGGAAAAAAGTGCACCGGCCAATCACCGTCATATCCATAAGATATTGCTGCACGAGCCAAATTACCTGTTTAACTACAGTCACCTGGCTTACCAAAGTTATCTCATCGATCAGGAGGCTATTAATATTCTTGAGAAGCTTTATTTTGAAGCTTACCGTATCGGGCATTTAAGATCAAATATCAACGATATGGAGCCTATCATTCGTAATGCAGATATGCTCTCCTTTGATATAACAGCTATCAAATCGAGCGATGCTCCGGGCAGCAGTCGTGCACAGCCGTTTGGGCTCACCGGAGAAGAGGCATGTCAGCTTTGTTGGTACGCCGGACTCAATGAAAAATTGAGCTCAGCAGGATTTTATGAATACCAGCCGGAGCTTGATGACAGTCAACAGAAAACGGCAGCTGTTACGGCCACTATGATCTGGTATTTTATTGAAGGATACTATCATCGTAAGAACGAACAACGATTTAAAATGAATGACTACATGAAGTTTGTAGTTTCTATGCCATCAGAACCGGAAACACTGAGCTTTTACAAGAGTAAACTCAGTGAAAAGTGGTGGATGGAGGTTCCATTTCCTCAAGGGAAAGAGCGTTATGCCCGAAATTGTATTATCCCCTGTAGCTACTCTGATTATCAGGCTGCTACAGCAGGAGAGCTTCCCGAACGCTATATTACCACTCATGCCAAGCTGATTTAAACTATTTCAGTGTAAAAACGTATAACCAGACCATGCAAAAAATTAGTATTCTCATGGCCATTTTGGCCTTAATCAGTTGTGCTGCAGAAAATAAGGATGCACAACAAATTGTGGATCAAGCTATTTTAAAAGCCGGTGGAGATAAGTATGATAATACGGAAATAGAATTTCTATTTCGTGGTAAAGAGTACGGCTATAAAAAAACAGGTGGCAATTATGAATATGTGCGGCTTTTTAAAGACTCTGCAAGGGTGATCAGGGATGTTTTGACGAATGATGGTTTCACAAGAGAAATAGATGGTCACGAAGTAGCTGTACCTGATTCTATGGCCGTAAAATATAGTAATTCGATAAACTCAGTGATCTATTTTGCACTATTGCCCTACGGACTGAATGACCCGGCTGTGAACAAGAGTTACCTGGGAGATAAGAATATAAAAGGAAAAGACTACCATAAAATACAGATCACCTTTAATCAGGAAGGTGGTGGTGAAGACTTTGAGGATATATTCGTGTATTGGATCAATGTTGAAAATTATACCATAGACTATTTGGCCTATAAATATAGCACCGATGGTGGAGGTATGCGTTTCAGAGAGGCGTTGAATGAACGATTTGTAGAAGGGGTAAGGTTTGCAGATTATATTAATTACAAAGCCCCAAAATCCGGGTTGCCGGCTGATTCGGATGATGTTTTTTTAAGCGGGAAGCTGGAAGAACTTTCCAGGATAGAATTAGAAGATATAAAAGTGAACAAGCTTTAACCAGCATGACGTTTTTGCAAAACAGTTTTTAACGTGTAGATCAAAAAAGGTAAGGCTAGCAACTGCAAGAGTAATATCTTAAAAGCGGTGGTTTCCATTAACGTAAAACCAAGCATACTTTCCAGGGCCTTCCACAAGTTGTTGAAACCGATCAGTAATAATATTTCAAGGATAATAAAGCTGAGAATATTCAGCGCTAAAGTATTAGTATGACGTTTTACTAACGTAGGATCATTCGTTTTTACGATCAGAAGTATGCCCACTATCGGTAATATTAATCCATTCAGGGCCTGGGCCGCCAGGATAATAGGAAGCGGCTTTACTTCTGAAAGGCCAAATGCTATTCCTGTGAGTAAGACGATACCCCAACCCAGTCGATAGTAATTATTTTTACTGCTATAGTGCTTTCCTTTAAAAAATACTTTGAAAATAAGTGCTGCGGCCAGTGGAGCAGTAATACACGAAGTAAGCCCTGCGGCAAAAAGACCAAGCCCCAGGAAGCCATAGGCCCAACTACCTAATTGGTCACCCAGTAAAACTGCGAGATCTGTGAAAGACAAAAACTGCGTGATTTGTGTGCCTGCAATCAATATAGCAATGGATATCATACCCCCCAAAATAACAGATAGGATAAGGCCAAAACGCATGTCATTCAAAGACTTACCATGACCTAACCCTGAGCCCAGAAAAAGATTATAGGGAACAATGGTAGTACCTATCAGTCCAAGTACCAGCCACTCTGCGCCGGTAGGAATAGACGGAATAAAAGTGCCCTTTAATAATTCCGTACTTTGAAAATCTACGTTAGAGGCTACAGCAAGAAATAAAACACCCATAAAAGCGACCAGGACGCCCAGTATTTTTGCTACAAATGCAATATTACCATACCAGAGTATACTAGCTGCAAAGACACCTACCAGAAGTGTAAGCCAGGGTCCTTTTAGATCTATCACTAACTGCAGGCCACCGATAGCTCCCAGAATATTGCCTGCTTCGTAGGCTGCACAGCCTAATACTACCGAAAGACCGATAGCGTAAACCGGCCAAGACGAAGGTGCTTCACTGAGGATCGTGATCAGGTCCTTCTTGCTCATAATGGTCAAACGGGCTGCCATTTCCTGAAGTACGATACAGGCCAATGTGGCAAAGATCAATACCCAAACCAATTGTAGCTGAAAATTAGTGCCAGATGAGGATGCGGTGGCTAATGTGCCCGGACCAATAAAAGCCGCAGAAATAACAGACCAAAACAGGATTGATACTAAACGCTTTCTTAATGAGCTCATTGCGGTAGGGTCATCAGATCTTCAATAGTTCCAAACTAGTTAAAAAATAATTATTTTTATTCGTAGATTGTTGATATTCAGTTTTTAGTGTAAACACTCCAATGAATAACAAGCCAGCCATTGTTTATTTAGTTGCCTTTATTTTAACCTTTATAATAACGCAGGTTGCGATCGGACAAAGTTCCGCTCCAAAAATTGTGATCAACTCCATAGGGCACTCCGGAAAAATATTCAATGTATTATATACGCCGGATGGCAAACGTATTATATCTGTCTCAGAAGACAAAACCATTCGTGTATGGGATGCGACTACCGGGGAGCTTCTGAATAAATACGAATCTGAGATCGGGGACGGACCAAAGGGGATGTTATACAGTGCTGCCATAACACCAAATGGTAGGTTGCTGGCGGTGAGCGGGTATCCTGTTCATGCAGAGAATGACAATTATATCATATTTATCGACCTGGAATCAGGTAAACAGGTTAGTACGGCAATAGGGCATTCCAACGTCATCAATACCCTGGACTTTACGGGTGACGGGAAATATCTGGCTAGTGGCAGTGATGATGGGACGGTACAGATCTGGCAAATACTTGGAGCTAAAGAAACAAAAAGCATTCATACCCTGGAAGTAGGTTCCAGAGTGTCACAGCTTTCATTTAACAAAAAGACAAATGCGCTGGCAGTAGCTTCTGATTCACGTAATGTGTTGATCTACAACTTATCAGGATTGAGCCAGGGGAACATCAATTATGTTCCTCGTGAGTTGAAGAAGCATAAAGACTTTATTAACAAAGCTATATTTTCTCCTGATGGTGCATATATAGCTTCCAGCAGCTTTGCTCAGGACTTGTTACTATGGCGTGCAGACGGCAGTTTTATCAAATCACTCGATACGAATGGTAAAGTGATTAATGCTATTGCTTTTTCAAAAGACTCTAAAATCTTGATAGCGATGGATGAGTTGGGAAAAGGCATAGGGTTTTCTATCCCATCCGGTAATAAGCTATCCACCTTTTCCGGTCATGATAATACCGTTTTCAGCGCAGCATTCTCTCCCGATTCCGAATCAGGTAGTTACCTTGCCTGTACTGCAGGAGGTAATAATAATGTGTTGAAAATATGGAACCCTATCAATGGCAAGGTGCAACGGACGATAAAAGGGAAAGGAAGTGTGATATGGGACCTGTCCTTTGGAGATGAATTAGATCTGTTTATTGGTAAAACACCTGACGGCAATCCCTTTGATTGTGCCTTCGACTTTAAAAGCTTTTCTCTGAAACAGGATCCCGGAAAACCTAAAAATGCTTACGCAAAAGCCTCGAACGCTGCCTTAACACAAATTAGTGCCTATGAGATCCAGTTAGGTCGTAAGGCAATGATCAAAAATGATGAATTTGAAGATGGTAGAATTCTTGATTTTCAAGCTACAAAGACGGGTAATGTTATTATTGGAAGTGACTTTTCACTCAAGATGTACAACTTAAGTGGAAACCTGGTCAAAGAATTTGTCGGGCATACTGCAGGGGTCAGAACGGTTGCCGTAACTAAAGACGGCCGCTACATGGCGTCAGGTGGAGAGGACCAAACGATTAAAATATGGAAACTTAATGAACCGGGGCTTGTTCCGTCAATGGCTGAAGTATTTGAAGGGAATGAGTGGATGGAATATTTTAAAGAACTAGGAGTAGATTCTTTAGCTCTTATAGCTTCCGGAGAAGCATGGAAAGAAGCCATAGACCATGTCAAAAATATTGGTGATAAAACGTATCGTGATATAGAAAATGCATTTAACAATTTGGGAGAAACGGTTATTCCTTTTACGAATCTGTTTGTTTCAAGTGACGATGAATGGATCAGTTGGGTGCCCAGTGGGTATTTCAATTGTAGCTCTGCGGGAGGTCAGTACTTCGGATGGCATGTCAACCGGGGAATACACCAGCTGGCTGATTTTTATACGGCGGAACAGTATTTTGAAATCCTTTATCGCCCTAAAATACTTACCAGGAGCATCAATGAAAGTAAACGGGTAGACACCATACTTAAAGATGATGGTGAACAACTTTTTGACCTGGGGAAACTCGATCGTCCTTCTGCTGCTTTCTTTAACCTGAGCGAGGCTACGATTGGAAGCAATAAGATACTGGACTATCAGAAAGGTAAGTATCAAACGGAAACTCAGGTGATCAAACTTGAAGTAGACGTATACAATGGCGGTGGAGGGTTGCTGGAGATCAATGTTTATCAAAATGAAAAGCTGATCATTAATGATAAGGAACTGGGCAAAGTACCGGTGGGAGAAACCTTAAAGAAATTCTACGATGTAGACCTGGTAAATGGTGATAACGATTTTAAAGTCATTGTAAAGAACAAACAGAAGATAGAGTCCCGGCCAGATCCGTTGCATATCTTTTACAATGGCGAAGTAGTGCCGTCCTCTGACCTTTTTATTCTGGCCGTGGGGATCAATGAGTACAAAAACGGAGCTTACAACCTTAATTATGCCCAACCTGATGCGAAGTCATTCACCCGTAAGATCAGTGAACGTAGTGGAAAGATATTCAAAGACGTACGCAAGTTAGAGATCTATGACAAAGAAGCTACTAAAGAGAATATCGAACGTGCTTTCCAGTCCATTATCAAGCAGGCTGGTCCGGAAGACGTATTTGTATTTTATTATGCGGGTCATGGTACATTGGATGAAGGCCATGACGACGAATATTATTTGGTGCCCACAGACATCACAAAATTGTATGGGGACCCTGAACAGTTGCAGACCAAAGGAATTTCTGCTACAGAACTCAAAGATCTGCTTTCTGAATTAAAACCTCAGAAACAATTGATACTCATGGATGCATGTCATTCCGGTGGCGCTGTGAAAACCATTAATGTTCGGGCTCCGGCATCCGAAGAAAAAGCCATTGTACAGTTAGCACGCGCTTCTGGTGTGGTAATGATAGCTTCCAGTGGCACCCAGCAGTATGCTTCTGAATTCGAAGTGCTTAAGCATGGGGTGTTCACTTATACACTTCTGGAAGCACTGGATGGTAAAGGAGGCAATGGGGATGATCGTATCACCGTAGCTGAATTGAAACAGTACATGGAGGAGCGTGTACCTGAACTCACCGAAGAGTATGGAGGAAGTGCACAATATCCCACCGGCTTTACCCATGGCAATAATTTCCCCATAGGCATTTTAAGCGATAAGCCAACATCAGGCGGACAGGAAGATTAATAGTATCAAATTGGTTAGGAGGTTTTACGGGTATATTGGGCTTTTTGCCTATTAAACCTGACCTGCCAAGTTCGTTTTAACCACTCCATTCCTTTTGTAAGACCCTGTCGAAGTCTTCGGCCAGTGTAAAATTGTAGTCTGACACATGCCGGAGAACAACCAACCTTTAAAAATGTTCAGTCAACTTAATTTTTTTAACAAAAATTAATTATCAGCTAATTATGTCAGTGTAAAGGCGGCTTGTTAATATTCAAGACGTCAAAAAATCAACCAAAATACCTGTATCATGTATGGACCAATTAGGAAGACCCGGTTATTGCCGGTGATCATGACTATGATTTTTCTGGCCTGTTCAGAAGAACCATTGCGTGTGGTCAAAGAGTTAAGTGTAGAAGAAATTGGTGCGGATTCTGTTTATTCAGAAGCTGAACTTCAAAGTGTTCTGGACGAGGAGCTACGGTTCCTGGAGCTGGAAAAACAAGGGCGGATCGTAGACATTTCCGGTATGAATGTTATAAAAGAAAACCCTAAAAAAGTGTATGTGCATTATATGCCATGGTTTCAAAGTAAAGACTATGACGGATACTGGGGGCAGCACTGGACCATGACTAACCAGAACCCGGATATCATTGATGTCAATGGAAAACGTCAGATCGCTTCCTATTATTACCCGCTGATAGGGCCGTATTCATCCTCCGATCCGGATTTGCATGAGTATCATTTTTTGATGATGAAACTGGCGGGAGTAGATGGGGTTATTTTTGACTGGTACGGTAGCCGGGACCTGTATGATTATGGATTGATTAAACAATCCACAGAGACGTTTATAGCCGTAATGGAAGACTTGGGAATGGATTTTTCCATTATGTATGAAGACAGAGTGGCTGTGCATGCTGTTGACCAGCAATTAGCAGATAGCGTTATACAAGCGGCACAACAAGATTTTACGTACATTGATCAGACGTATTTCACCAGTCCAAGATATCTGAAACATGAAAATAACAATGTACTTTTCGTATTTGGACCGGAGCACATCACCACTGAAGCAGAATGGAACCAGGTGTTTTCTGTATTACCTGTTCAAAACAGGCCTGATTTCCTGACTTTGTGGGCTGCAAAAGATCGTGTGGGTCCCAACGCTACGGGCGAATTTTTATGGGTGGCGCCTGATCATCTTTTGGCACATCAGCATTATTACAGCATCTACCCACAGAACAATATGGTTACCGTAGGGTCATCATACCCAGGTTTTCATAGTTTTTATACCGCCGGGGGTTGGTCCGACGGTGCTCATGAGTGGACAATACCTAAGGACAGCGGACAGACTTTTGTCGAAACACTGAACTATACACACCAGGAGATAGCAGACTTTATCCAGGTGATTACCTGGAATGACTTCGGAGAAGGTACCATGATTGAACCTACGGAAGAATTCGGCTTTAGGTATTTACAACTTATACAGGAGTATACAGGGGTAGCTTATACACTAAATGATCTTCAAGTGACATTAGATCTGTATCATTCCAGAAAGAACCATCAGGGGAATGCTATGGCTCAAGCCTTACTGGACCGGTCGTATAAATACCTGAAAGACCAAAATCTTTCCCGGGGAAGCAAAGTGATAGCTGTAGTTGATCGGTTTTTCTAAACTAGTGTTAAGTCAATCCTCAACTGATGTTTAGGGTTAGATGATGAACTCTGTTTGCAGTGTTGGGAAGTTCTCGATCAGTCAGCAATCGGCAAGGGGTAGTAGGCAAAATAGATTGCCGATGGTTTATTGCCTACTGCCAACTTTAATAGTTTAACCGCCATTTGAGCATTGACACGGCATTAGTGTTATGTCACCTGACTTCCACACTGGGGCACCCATATCTCAAAACCGAAATAGCCGCATCATAATTTTCCTCCTCTTTTCCCCCGCTGGCGGGGGAAACACTTCGATAGAAATCAATCCAGCTACTCCATATTTCTACCAGCTTTAGTTAAATCATGTAATGCAAAAATCTTACTTATATCTAAGACAGCCTTCATTAGTTTTTTCACAAACAAACACCCAAAAACTTACGTAAATAACCGCTGGGACACCCAAATAACGCGAAATGAAAACTTAAAATATGATAACCTGTAAGTTATGAAATCATTGAATTTCGGTTGCGGAAGTTAGGACGGGACAATATGACAAACGCTTACTGCTTCTTGCCAACTGCTACCTCATCGGATAACTATGGTTCCTGCAAACACTATGCATAATCAACATCGGATACGTCATTTAATCATTGACGTAACACCAGTTCAGCGAAGAAGAAAGTGTGACTATACGTTAGTAACCCACTGCCTGGCCGTCCTTGCGCGACTCTGAGGCGCCGTAGTAAACACCTTCTTTTTCATCCCATAATATGGCCTGGTAACCACCATAGCTGCCTAACCCGAAGCCTACCTTATGCCCCTTCTGGATCAACTCCCTGACTGTGCTATAATTAAACCCCGATTCAAGCAATACCTCTCCGCCATCTGTCATGGTTCCTCCTGTGGGTTGCGAAGACCCACTGTGTTGCATCCGTGGTGCGTCACCGGCTTCCTGGAGGTTCATCCCAAAGTCAACCAGGTTCATGACGATCTGCGCATGCCCCTGTGGCTGCATGGCCCCACCCATAAGTCCAAAACTTACCCATGGCTTTCCGTCCTTCGTAATAAAAGCAGGAATAATGGTGTGAAACGGTCTTTTATTGGGTTCAATTACATTGTAGTGCCCTTCTTCCAATGAAAACAGTTGCCCACGATCTTGCAGCATAAATCCCAGCCCAGGAGGTACCATTCCTGAACCCATCCCCCGATAATTACTTTGAATAAGTGATACCATATTGCCGTATTGGTCGGCTACTGTCATGTAAATCGTGTTCCCTTTTTCAAGTTCACCGGCGTTATACCTTCTCGCAGCACGGTCTTTGGAGATCAATTTACGCCGCTCAGCTGCATAGCTTTCCGAGATGAGTTCATCTACAGGCAGCTTATTGAAAGCCGGATCCGCATAATACTTTGCCCGATCTTCGAAAGCCAGCTTTTTAGCTTCCGTAAAATGATGTACATACTCCGGGCTGGCAAATCCCATCTCTTTTACGTCATACCCTTCCATGATATTTAAAATTTGCAAAGCAGCAATTCCTTGCCCGTTAGGAGGAAGCTCCCATACATCATAGCCACGGTAATTAGTGGAAACAGGCTCTACCCACTCAGAAGTATGATTTGCCAGGTCCTTGGTACTCAGGAAACCACCCTGGTCCTGAATAAAGTCGGCGATTATTTTTGCCATATCCCCTTTGTAAAAAGCATCCCTTCCACCCAGTGCAATTTTTTCGTAGGTATTGGCTAAAAATGGGTTTTTGAATAGTGTACCCTTGGTAAGAGGCTTACCTTTCGGCATGTAGGTGGCGGCAAAATTCGGATAGTCCTTAAAGCGTTCTGACGATAAGGTAAGATAATATCCGATGAGTTCTGTAACAGGGAAACCTTCTTTGGCATACATTATGGCGGGTTGTAGTATCTGGTCCATCTTCATGGTACCGAATTTGGCATGCATTTCAAACCAGCCGTCCACACAACCGGGAACACTGACAGGGAGTGGCCCGAAAGGTGGTATTTTTGTTAATCCTTGTTTTTTAAAATACGCCAGATCTAATTTACCAGGTGATCGTCCGCTGGCATTTAGTCCGTATAGCTTTTTATCTTTAGCGCTCCATATTATGGCAAACAGGTCACCGCCAATTCCGTTTCCTGTGGGCTCCATCAATCCCAGCGTAGCATTGGCCGCTATGGCCGCGTCAATCGCATTGCCACCATTTTTGAGAATATCGAGGCCCACTTGTGAAGCGAGAGGATGGCTGGTAGCTACCATGCCATTTTTTGCGATCACCTCGGAGCGGGTAGCAAATCCGTGGCCGGTAATACGGTCCTGCGACCGTGACCCAAATGATAATGTGGATAGGAGAAAAAGAGTGACTAAAAATGTGCAAGACTTAGAATACATACATTTCATGCTGACTGATTTAATGAGTGTAAATACTACGGCGCAGTTATCTTTTACAAGATAACCACTGAAATGATCAAGACCGCCAAATTACCTTATCTTCTATCGGTTTTCTTCTTCCTTGAGGCCACTTTTCACTCTTAGGCTTGCCAATAAACAAAAATCCTAACAGCTTATCATTTTCTCCCAGGTTGAAGAAGGGTTTTGCATCATCATAAAAGGCGACGCCTCCCGTACTCCAATAACATCCTATTTTGTGCGCAGAGGCGGTAAGCCACATGTTCTGTACGGCTGAAGCAACAGCGCATACCTCTTCTACTTCTGGTACTATTTCATTGCGTTTCATTCCAATAGCGATAATATGTGAGCATTCAAGGGGCTTAGTCTTCAACTTATCATATTTATCCTGATTGAAATTACCATTTTTTTCTGCATGTTTTTTATACAGGTCCGCTTGAAACTTCGCCAGGTCCTGCAGGCCCTGACCTTTAAATATGACAAACCGCCAGGGTTCGGTCAGTTTGTGCGTAGGTGCCCAGTTGGCATTATAAAGCATTTTTTCAATGATGGTATCATCCACTAACTCTGTGGAAAACATATTGGTATAGATGGATCTTCTTTCTCGTATAACTTGATCCGCCGCTTCTGTAATTGTCATTCTTCAGGTGGTTTAATTATTTATCTTAGAATTACATTAAGGTCAAAACTAAAACAAATGAAAGCACTTTTATTCTTGTTGTTCACGTTCTTATTTCTTCAGGCTTTTGGACAACAATCTTTGGAGACAGTATTTGAAACTTCCTCGGGTAAAGCCACTGCAACCTACGACGAAGTAATCGCTTATTACCGGCATTTGACAGACCAATCGCCCTTTATCCAAATGAAAGAAATGGGAATGACAGACAGTGGCTTACCACTCCATTTAGTGATTCTCGACCTTGAGAAGGAATTTGACTTCGAAAAGTCTTTTGAAAAAGGTAAGGCCATTATTCTGGTGAACAATGGTATTCATCCCGGCGAACCGGATGGTATTGAAGCCAGCATGATGCTGATGAGGGACTATGCCATGAATAAAGAAAAGCATTCGTTGATCGAGAATACCATATTAGCTATTGTACCTGTTTATAATATAGGGGGTGCACTAAATAGGAATAGTGTTACCCGGGTAAATCAAAATGGACCGGAAGAATATGGCTTCAGGGGAAATGCCCGTAACTATGATTTGAACCGTGATTTTATCAAAGCGGATACGCGCAATACGCTGGCATTTTATGACATATTCCATCATGTTAACCCGGATATCTTTATCGATACGCACGTTAGCAACGGGGCCGATTATCAGTACAATATCACGCATCTGGCAACGCAATATTGTAAAATGGGTGGGGCCATGGGGACTTACATTGAGAATGAATTTACCCCAAAACTTGAATCCATAATAAAAGACAAAGGCAACGAAATTGTTCCGTATGTCAATGTTTTCAACACGGCGCCGGATAAGGAAGGATTTTCACAGTTTTTAGATAATCCACGGTATTCTACGGGTTATACCACTTTATTCCATACGCTGGGATTTATGATAGAAACACACATGCTTAAACCCTTTGACAGAAGAGTACAGGCGACCTACGATTTCCTGGAAACAATATTGGAATTGGCGCAGAGTGACGGCAGGAAGATACGTGCATTGAAAGCGGAGCAAGGTGAAAGATTTCAGGCCGGTGATACAGTGGCATTGAGCTGGCGCTTAAGTAAGGGGCAATATAAGGAAATAGCCTTCAAGGGGTATGTGGGAGAAATGATAGATAGCAAAGTGACCGGTAAGTCACGATTGCTTTATGGTAGGAACCGACCATTTACGGCTACTATTCCTTATTATAATTACTTCACTCCCAACAGGGAAACAGTTATTCCGAAGGCATATATAGTTCCACAGGGCTGGCATAATGTAATTGACCGGTTGTTGGCGAACAGGGTTGTCTTTCATAGGGTAAAGGGGGATACTTCCATTGTGGTGGAAGGTTATTCAATAGAAAAGTATAATTCTACTGCCCGTCCTTACGAAGGTCACTTCTCTCATAAAAACGTTGGGTTAAAAGTATTCAATGACACGCTTACCTTTCGTGCCGGTGATTATATATTTCCCACCGGTCAATTTGCCGGGCGCTACCTGGTGGAAACGCTGGAGCCTGAGGCAACAGATTCATTTTTCTCCTGGAATTTTTTCGATACCATACTTCAGCAGAAAGAAGGTTTTTCTCCTTACGTCTTTGAAGAGGTGGCCTGGCATTTATTGAAAAATGACGCTGAACTTAAACAAGCCTTTGAAGCAAAAAAGAAGATCAACAGCGAGTTTGCTGAAAACTGGTACGCACAATTGGATTTTATTTACAAACATTCAGAATACTATGAAAAGGCACATTTGACTTATCCGGTCTATAGACTTATAAAATAAAGTGACTGTTCGGTCATAAAACACAATGCTTTCAGAGCTGTTTAAAGTTTTATGGAGATTGCATTGGTATTCCCTCACCAGCTTTTTGAAAAAACCCCTGTCTTGAACAGTGATCTGGAGAGGGTTATTTTAATAGAAGACCATTTGTTTTTCAAGCAGTACCCTTTTCATAAGATGAAACTGGTACTTCACCGGGCTTCGATGAAATACTATGAGCAGTTCTTGATAGAAAACGGGTATAACACACAGTATATTGAAGCCGGCCATACAGGATTGGATGAATTATTCAACGCTTTAAGAAAAGAAGAGACCACCAAAATACATGTCGTTGACCCGGTAGATTATCTGTTAGACCGCAGGCTGAAACGGTTTTCCCAAAAGCATGGAGTTTCTATTACCTTTTACGAAAGTCCATTGTTTATCACTTCTCAGAATGAGTTGAGACAACGTTTGAAAAAAACGGCTCATGGATACCGTATGGGTACTTTTTATAAAGAACAACGGAAGGCTTTTGATATTCTGATGCATGGAAAGGAGCCTGTTGGAGGGAAATGGAGTTTTGATGAGGACAATCGAAAGAAACTTCCTAAAAATCTTCGCTTGCCAGCCATTTATCAGATACTGGAAGATGAATTTGTCAGGGAAGCCAAGCGATACGTGAATGACCATTTCCCCTCTAACTATGGAAGTTTGGAAAGCTTTATTTATCCCGTCAATTTTGAGCAGGCACAGGAAAGTTTAAATCATTTCCTGGATAACCGTATGACACTTTTTGGAGACTACGAAGATGCAATCGTTAAGGAAGAGAGCTTTTTGTTTCATTCATTGCTTACCCCCGCATTGAACATTGGTTTGATCACCCCTAAACAAGTTGTAGAGATTGCGTCAAAGCGTCATCAAAAGGATGATTTTCCGATCAATAGTTTTGAAGGCTTTATTCGACAGATTATCGGATGGAGAGAATTTATGCGGGGGATCTATACCATCGAAGGTGTCTGTCAACGTACCACAAACCATTTTTCCTGCCATAGAGCGCTTCCCCATTCTTTCTGGACGGGTGATACGGGTATTGAACCCATAGATGATACGATCAAAAAGGTACTAAAATATGGTTATTGCCACCATATTGAGCGACTTATGCTATTGGGTAATTTTATGCTGTTGTGTGAGTTTGATCCTAACCATGTTTACCGTTGGTTCATGGAGCTTTTTATTGATGCTTATGACTGGGTGATGGTGCCCAATGTTTACGGTATGTCACTCTATGCTGACGGAGGTTTACTTTCCACCAAACCGTACATTTCAAGCTCAAACTATGTTCTGAAAATGAGCAACTATAAGAAGGGTGAGTGGTGTGAGGTGTGGGATGCACTCTATTGGAGGTTTATCTTTATGCATCGGGAAGAGTTTGCCGGGAATCAACGCATGAGTATGATGATAAATCTGCTTAATAAGATGGATCAGACCAAATTAGAAACCCATATCCGGAAAGCAGAGATGTTTTTGGAGCAGATAGGTGAGTAAGACGACCGCCTTATTGTTTTCGAGTGATTGAATTACAGCCTTGATTCTACATAATAACTAATAACCTTTTAATAAAGGGCCCCTTTTATTAAAAATGTCTCAAATTATTGAGGATATGACGGCTGCCTTATCAATGAATGGGGTATATTGTTAAATTTGCGCCTCAAAATAAACAATAGATCAATGATCATTTTCAAATTTGGAGGCACCTCAGTAGGAACCCCGGAGAGAATGCATAAAGTAGCAAAGCTCATCACCCGGGACAATACAGAGAAGATAGTAGTGCTTTCAGCTGTTTCGGGCACTACCAATACGTTAGTTGAAATCGGGGAATTACTATTGAGCAGGAAGCAACACATTGCGCAGAAGCTGGTGGATGAATTAAAGGAAAAATACAGAGCTTTTGTTAACGAACTCTATGTTACTTTGGAGGGGAAAGAGTCCGGAGGGAAAATTATAAATGATTTTTTTACACAAATTGGTACGCTTACAGCCATTCCTGATTTCAATGAAGGAAATAATAAAACATTGCTTTCGTATGGAGAGCTGATCTCTACCCACCTTTTTCATCACTATCTGCTGGAAACTGCCATTGAAAATACGTTGCTTCCGGCCCTGGATTTTATGAGTATTGATGAAGATGGTGAACCGGAAGTGGAAAAAATAGGCGAAAAGCTTTCCGGACTGATAAAGCAATCTGAAAATACGCTGTTCATTACCCAGGGCTTCATATGTAAGAACCCGGAAGGTAAAACCGACAACTTAAAGCGTGGAGGTAGTGATTATACAGCCTCTTTAATTGGAGCAGCCATCCGTGCAGAAGAAGTCCAGATATGGACGGACATTGATGGAATGCACAACAATGACCCCAGAATAGTCGATAACACTTCCACCGTCAGCGAACTTACTTTCGATGAAGCTGCTGAACTTGCTTATTTTGGAGCTAAGATATTACACCCTTCTTCTATTGTACCTGCGCAAAAGTACAGCACCCGGGTGCGATTGAAAAGTACCATAGATGAGCAAGCGCCTGGCACACTCATAGGTGTTACGGATGCAGCTGTCGGAATACGTGCTATTGCAGCTAAGGACGGTATTACTGCTATTAAAGTAAAATCTACTCGTATGCTGCTGGCCTATGGTTTTCTAAGAAAGATCTTTGAGGTATTCGAAAAATACAAGACGCCTATAGATATGGTGACCACCTCGGAAGTGGCCGTTTCATTGACCATAGATGACGAACTTCATTTAAATGAAATTATTGAAGAGTTGAAGACTTTTGGTATGGTGGAAGTAGATCAAAACCAGTCTATTATATGTATTGTCGGTAATATGATCTCGGAGAAAAAGGGCGTACTCAAAAAAATATTTGATGCTATTCCTCAGGTACCCATACGGATGGTGTCTTATGGAGGTAGTAGAAATAACATTTCACTATTGGTAGATACCAATTATAAAAAAGAGGCCCTTATCGGTCTGAATCAAGGAATTTTTTGAGATAATAGCTGACGCTCTGCGGGTAGAGTAGGATCAGCATTTACAGAGAGTCAGCTATATATCTCGGCTATTGTTTTTAAGAACCCGTTGCCAGTAATTCCACGCTCACGGTTTCTTCTCCTATCATAAATTCAAATTGTCCGGGTTCAGTCACTCTTTCTTTCACTGCGTTGATAAATGAAAGGTCGGCGGCAGTTAAAGTGAAGGCCATGTTCTTTGATTCTCCCGGTTGCAGGTTAACTTTTTTAAATCGCTTCAATCGCTTAAAATTAGGGGTAACAGAGGCGTAAAGGTCCCTGGCATATAACTCTACAACTACGTTACCTTCTTTGCTGCCGGTGTTGGTAGCAGTCGCCGTCAATGTGATCGACTCGTCTACGGAAAAGGTCGTTTTATCCACTTTCAGCTTACTGAATTTAAAAGAGGTATAACTTAATCCATAGCCAAAGGGCCAGTGAGGCTTGTACCCCCCATCGCCATAGGTGTTAGGGATGTCTTCTCTGATACGCTCGGGGTGTTTATGGTCATAGGCAAGTACATCCCCAGTGCTTTTCGGGTAGCTGAAAGGGAGTACCCCGGAAGGGTTGTGCTCTCCTAATAACGTAGCAACGATGGCATTCGCGCCCTGAGAGGCCGGGCGATAAGCTAAAAGGATACCTTTCATTTCATCCGTAACGGCAGAAACTACACGTGGCCGGCCTTCGATTAACACTAATATTACCGGTTTGCCGGTGGCGACAGCGGCCTGGGCAAGGGCTTGTTGTCTAGGATCTAAAGTGAGATCATCAATAACTCCGGGGGACTCGGCATAAGCATCTTCTCCCAGGCAAAGTACGATATAGTCGGCATTTTTGGCGTCTGATCGAAGCAATGCTGTATCGAAATTCCGTTCATCTTCATAGCTACGTACCGAGTGGCAGATGACATTGGCTTTTCCTACCTTATTTTCGAAAGCTTCTTTGATGGTGAGCGTAGAGCCTGGGTAGTGAGTATCATCTCTGCCCTGCCATGTGTAAGACCAACTGCCGTGCAATGACGTTACATTGTTAGCGGCAGGACCAGCCAAAAGTACTTTGGCCGAAGCGGGTAGTGGTAATGTACCCCCTTCATTCTTAAGTAAGGTCATACTTGCTTTGGCGGCCTCCAGCGCCACTTCCTTGTATTCCGGAAGTTGAAATTTTTTTATAGCCTCCTCTTCAGGAAAGGGATCTTCAAACAGGTTCACTGCGTACTTGAGTTTCAGAATACGAGCTACCGATTCATCAATACGTTTTTCAGATATTGTTCCTTCTTTTACCAGTTCTAATAACAGGTCATAAAATGAAAAGTCCAACGGAACCATGCTCATATCTAATCCCGCTTCTATCGCCAGTCTCACTGCTTCCTTTGGAGAATCAGCAACATGATGTCGTGAGTGCAGCCTTATTACATCTTCCCAATCGGATACTGCCACGCCTTTAAACCCAAGCTCATCTCTTAACAGCGTGGTAAGGAAATATTTACTGGCGTGAACAGGTACTCCGTTAACCTCACCGGAATTGATCATTACTGTAGCAACGTCGGCGGCCACTGCACGTTCGAAAGGAGGTAATAAATATTCTCTGATCACATTGTCAGGTATGTGTGCAGGTGTACGGTCTTTACCGGAGAGAGGCAGAGAATAGCCAATGAAGTGCTTCATACAAGCTGCTACGTTGTCATACTGATCTGGCCCTGTTCCCTGGTAGGCTTTTATAGCTGCTACACCTAGTTCTGAAGTGAGGTATACATCCTCTCCAAATGTTTCTTCAAAGCGGGACCAAAGGGGTTGGCGACCTAACCCCAATACGGGGTCAAAGTTCCATCGTATACCTGTAGCGCGAGTCTCCGCAGCGGTCACTTTTGCTGTTTTTTCTACGAGAGATAGGTCACGAGTAGCAGCCATGCCGATATTATGAGGAAAAAGAGTGGAACCCTTTACATAATTATTGCCATGAATGGCGTCAATACCGTAAAGTATCGGGATCTTATTTGGTGTTTGCGAGACAGCTAGTTCCTGAATGCGTCGTATTATCTTATGCCAGGTATCCAGTGTATAAGCATGCTCTTTTACATTAAGTATGGAACCTACCTTTTTATCCAGAATAGCATGACGTAGTTTTTGTTCATCAATCTCATTCGTTTTATAATCTTTCAGAATAAGATCTATCGTAACCTGGGTCATTTGGCCTACCTTTTCCTCGACCGTCATTTTGTTCAGGAGTTGTTGTACTTGAATGTCTAAGGCATCACTCTCCGGGTTTTGCTCAGGGCTGAGCGAAGAAATAAGTATTCCTAAAGCTACAAATACAATTATGATTAAGGTACCGACAACGTTTCTTTTCATCTTATTGGTCTTTTTTTTAGGATCAGAATGTAAACCTAAAAGTATGTGAAAACGACCCTACACTGTTTGGTATATGTTCCAAACACAAGGGATATATGTATCATCGTATTGTAATTGCAGCCTTTTTCATGTAAAATGCATAATGAGAAGTGTGCTATTCATTGTATTATTCGCATGCTCCAACCTCTTTGCTCAGAACAATAAAACACGTTTTTTCAGAGTACCTAAAGGGCTGTCGCAGCATACCATTACCAGCATCGTTCAGGATGATCATGGATTTTTATGGTTTGGTACCCGATACGGGCTTAACCGTTATGACGGACTTCGGTTTACCACCTATAAACACCTGGCCAGCGATAGCACCTCACTGGGCAATAGCACGATAAAGTCCATGATCGTGGATAAAAAAGGGGACCTGTGGATAGGAACATCCGGAGGTGGGTTAAGCCATTATTTGTACGATCAGGATAAATTTATGAATTACCGTCATGATCCTGACAACGCGGTCAGCCTGAGTGATAATTTCATCAACACAGTATATGAGGATGATCAGGGTAGTATTTGGATAGGAACAGAGAACGGCGGCCTGAATAAGTTTGAATTTGACAGCAACACATTTACGAGGTATTATGCTAACCAGGATGATCCTTTAAGCATTGCCGATAATCATGTGACGGCCATACAGGAAGATAAATATGGCAACCTATGGATAGGTACTATTAACAATGGAATGAGCTTGTTTGATAGCAAGGGAAATCGGTTTACAAACTATAACATAAATCAGAGAGAAAACGGACTGGACGGTAACAGTATCCGGTCATTGTATCAGGGACGAAGCGGATCACTTTGGGTTGGGGGCCATGGCATACAGGAAGTTGTTTACCATAAAAATGGACGATACAGCTTTAGAAATATAGGACTTAAGAATAAGTTGTTAAGCGATAAACTGGCAGGTGCAGTAGTACTATCCATATGTGAAGACAAGCGTGGTCAGTTATGGGTAGGTACGGAAAACGAAGGGTTGTTTATCATCGATTTAAAGACCAATGATATTACACATTATACGCATAACGTTCAGGATGAGTATAGCTTAAGTGGTAATTCTATATGGGCTATAGCAGAAGACCGCACAGGTACTATCTGGATAGGGATTCACCATAATGGCATCAATAAAGTTGACCCCTTTGAACAGAAATTTCAGGCAGTTTTACAAAGTAAAGTGCCGGAACAAGGTCTGAGCTATGGCTTGGTAAGCTCTTTTGCGGAAGACCAAGACGGTACGATCTGGATAGGGACGGACGGAGGGGGGCTGAACCACTTCAATCCCGGAAGTTATCAATTCATGCACTATGAAAATGAGTCTCTTAATGCTAATGTAAGTTTATCCAGTAATGCTATTGTCAGCCTCATTATGGATGAGCGTAGTGATTTATGGATAGGTACGTGGAATGGCGGGGTAAACTTAAAAAAATCCGGTTCAAAGCGTTTTATTCATATCAGACATGATCCTGACAATCATAACTCACCTTCAGGAAATGATATATATGATCTGTACCAGGATAAAGATGGTGATATCTGGATGTTGGCCTTTCGCGACGGACTGGACAGGTTGGATGTAAAAACGGGATTATACCATCACTACATGAGTGACCATGGACCCAATAGTATTACCAGTAACTATGTACGGACCATTTTACAAGACAACAATGGGTATTATTGGTTAGGTACGGAAGGCAGCGGGCTGGATCGTATTCATTTGAATGATGCTCATGAGATCACTCAGGTGAAAAACTATAGCTATGCACAGGGTACAACTTCAGGGCTTAGTCACAACACCATAACCTGCCTGTACCAGGATACACGCGGTAATTTATGGATAGGCACTGAAGGAGGGGGATTAAATAAACGGTTAGATAATGACACGTTTCAAGTGATCGATGAAGTTAAAGGTATGCCGGGTAATGTCATCTACAGTATTGAAGAAGATGATTTTGGGAAGCTATGGATAAGTACAAACCAGGGACTGGCCAAATATGACCCACTGAGCAATAATATCGAGAAATTCACAAATACAGACGGACTTCAATCACTGGAGTTTTACAAAGCTTCAAGTTACAAAACTACATCAGGGGCTCTGCTCTTTGGAGGTATTAACGGGTTTAACATGTTCTATCCGACAGAAGTGGAACAAGGAAATGAGAACATACCGCCGGTGCATATCACCAGGTTCTCTATCTTCAATGAAGAAGTAAGGCCTGGAGCACATTCACCATTGGATCATAATATCATTGTGGATTCGGTCATATTACTTCATCATGATCAGGACAATTTCAGCTTCGAATTTTCAGCCCTTAATTATTCCCAGTCCATTAAAAACCAATATGAATATAAATTAGAAAACTATGATCGTCAATGGCAAAGTATAGGAAACCGGAATAGCGCCTTTTATACAAATGTATCTCCGGGAGAGTATGTATTCAGGGTCAGGGCGTCTAATAATGACAATCTTTGGAATATGGAAGGAACGTATGTGAAGGTCATTATCGCCAGGCCGTGGTATTTTAGTAACTGGGCATATATCGTGTACTTTTTTATTTTCGCGGCCATTCTTTATATAGGCAGGCAGAATATTATTCACCGTGAAAGGTTAAAAAGCGAGCTTCAGCTGGAGCATGTAGAGCTTACCAAAATGCAGGAGATGAGTGCGGTGAGGTCTCGTTTTTTTGCTAATATTTCACATGAATTCCGGACACCACTTACATTAATAATAAGCCCGTTAAAAACTCTTTATCTTGACGAAACCGGAAGCAAATACAGGAAGCAGATAAAAATGATGCTGCGGAATGCTGAAAGGCTGCTACGATTGATTAACCAGATATTGGATTTGTCGAAACTGGAGTCAGGCAGTATGAAATTAAAAGCCACAGAACAAGATATCACCAAGTTTATTCACCCTATTGCATACTCCTTTATCAATTATGCGGATAAACAATATATTAATTACAAAATTAACCTTCCGAAGGAACCGGTTATGGTCTATTTTGAAAAAGACCAGTTTGAAAAAGTATTGATCAACCTGCTTTCCAATGCCTTCAAATACACTCCGGAATTTGGTAAAATACAGCTTTCGGTTACCGGGGATAACCATCAGGTAGTTATTGAAGTAAAAGATACCGGTATTGGGATCCATAAAGACCAGTTAGACTTAATTTTTAACAGGTATTACCGGGGAGATAAAGATGAGTTCAAAGGAACAGGGATAGGACTTGCCCTTACCAAAGAATTGGTAGAGTTACACAAGGGAAAAATAAGTGTAAGTAGTACGCAGGGTCAGGGCACCAGCTTTACCGTCACTATTCCTTTGGGACATCAACACCTCAAGCCAGAGGAAATATCCAGCGAACCTATAGCGTTTGGCCTGAGTGCGGAGTCCCTCATGGAGCTGGATGAAATGGGTAAAAACGGACTTCTGGAAAAAGAAGCAGACCCCAACGATACACAAGAAAATGATCTGCCATTAATCTTAATAGCGGAGGATAATGTGGAGGTGAAATCTTTTATAGTGGAATTCCTGGAGACAACCTACAGGATATTGGAAGCGGAAGATGGTGTAACAGCCCTGGAGATGGCGAAAGAACAGATTCCTGACCTCATTATAACAGATGTGATGATGCCTGAACTGGATGGTTACCAATTGTGCCAAAAGCTTAAGCAAGATGAAAAAACCAGCCATGTTCCTATCATAATGCTCACTGCCAAAGCTTCCGGGGATAGCATGGAAAGAGGTTTTGAAATGGGAGTGGATTATTATGTGACTAAGCCATTCAATCCAAAACTATTAGAGTTAAGGATTAAGAATATTTTACGATCCAGGCACCTTTTTAAGGAGCAGGTACTTCATAATAAAACAGTAAACCTCGACCCTAAACATGTTACCATTTCAAGTGCCGATGAAAACTTTTTGAAAAAGGTTGTGGCCTGTGTGGAAGAAAATATGTCAGATTCTAATTTTCAGATTGATGATCTGTGCAAGCACCTTGGCCTTAGCAGGATACAACTCTATAGGAAATTAAAAGGATTAATCGGGCAGTCGGGGAATGAATTTATACGTTCCGTGCGGCTGAAAAGAGCTGCCCAGCTGATCAGGCAAGACCAGCTTACCATAGCCGAGATCACCTACCTGGTAGGTTTCAACGATCTGCAATATTTCAGGGACTGCTTTAAAAAGCAATTCGGTGTCAAACCTTCGGAATATATGACGCAAAACAGGGAATCAGAGATCTAATGTCTTTATAGTCAGCTGGTTTATAAGCCATATAGTTTTGGTAATGTTTCAAAAGCCTTGCACTATTGAAATATTTATCGGGTTATCTTTTACTATTCCAATATAATTTAAGGTTCCAAAACCAAACCTAAGATGTTTATGATGAAACTTAGACTATTTACAAAAGTATTGATCTTCAGCCTGGCCATGTGCCCAATACTTGTACCTGTATTAGCACAGGTACAGGTAGCGGGCAAAGTTTTGGATGGAGATACGAATGACCCTTTACCAGGGGTTAGTGTGCTGGTAGAAGGAACTACTAATGGAACCATAACTGACATAAACGGCGACTATAATCTTTCCGTGGCCACAGGCAGTGAAATCCTTGTATTTTCTTTTATTGGATATGAGACGTTGAAAGTGCCTGTAGAAAATCGATCGCAGCTTGATATTAATCTTAAAGTAAGTACAACAGCACTGTCTGAGGTAGTAGTGGTAGGCTATACGTCACAATCGAAGCAGACTGTGACAGGATCTATAGCTACGTTAGACACGAAAAAGGCCTTTGAAACACCAGTGGTGAATGCATCCGAAGCTTTACAGGGTAGAGTTGCCGGGGTAAGTGTAATTGCTGCCGGCCAACCTGGTGACGCTCCCATTGTAAGGGTACGAGGGTTTTCTTCACCAAACCTAAATGATCCCTTATATATTGTGGATGGAGCACAGATCGTAGATGCAGCAGCTATGGCTGATCTGAATCCGGGAGATATAGCGTCAATTAATATCTTGAAGGATGCAGCTGCTGCATCTATCTATGGAGCCCGTGCTTCTAATGGAGTTATTATCATTACAACGCGTAAAGGAGAGGCAAGCCAAAAACCTACCATTACCTTTGACACCTATTTAGGTGTACAGCGCCCCACTAACCTACCCGGAGTATTAAATTCTCAGCAGCTAGGTGACGTGATCTTTCAAAGTCAAATAAATGATGGTGTTACCCCGGGTCATGCTCAATATGGAAATGGTGCAGCGCCTGTGCTCCCGGATTTCATCAATGGAGATCCTTCATTACCTTACAGCACTTCTGACAATCGTATTGCAAGTGCCAATCAATCAGGTACCAATTGGTTCGATGAAATATTTGAAGAAGCCCCGGTCCAAAACTATTATATCTCAGCTAACGGAGGTACTGAGAAAGGCCGTTACATGATGTCGGTTGGATATCTTAATAAGCAGGGGATCATGCTAAATACAGATTTTGAGCGTTTTTCCGCCAGAGCAAACACCGAATTTAATGTCAAGGACAACGTTCGTGTAGGACAACACCTCAGCCTTTCTTACTCTGAACAGACAGGTGTGCCGAGCAAGCTAGGTGACGACAATCCGGTGTCATTAGCCTATAGAAGTAACCCTCTGGTGCCGGTCTTCGACGATGGGGGTAATTTTGCCGGTACGTACTCTACCGCAAATGAGCTGGGTAATGCCCGCAACCCGGTAGCAGAGTTGGAAAGAGCTAAAAATGACCTGAACAGATCATTCAGAATCTTTGGAGATGCCTATATGGAGGTGGATATCATTGAGGGGTTGACAGCCAAAACATCTATAGGTATTAATTACCAAAGCTTCTTGAGTGGTTCCTTCACAGCGTTGAATCCTGAACATAGTGAGCCAAGAGGTGAAAATGCGCTCTCTGAAACCGATGGGTTTCAAAGTGGCTGGGTATGGACGAATACCCTTGTCTATGAAAAAACCTTTGCGGATATCCATAACTTCAAAATATTAGGAGGTGTTGAAGCATTGGAAACAACGTTACGAAGAAAGAGAATTACGGTTGGAGACTTTTTTCTTGAAGACCCCGATTTCCTTATTCCCGGTGCTGGCTCAGGTCCTCTTAACATTATTCCCAATACACGCGATGAATCTATTGTGACCACTTTTCAGAAGAACTCACTTTTTTCCGTTTTTGGACAGCTAAACTATACACTAAAAGACCGTTACCTGGCTACGTTCACTCTTAGAAGAGATGAGTCATCCAACTTTATAGATAATACAGATATTTTTCCTGCTTTAGGACTTGGTTGGATCATCAGTGAAGAAGCCTTTATGAACGGCGTTGTTCCCATTTCAAATTTGAAATTGCGCGGTTCATTTGGTGAGCTCGGAAATCAATTTGTGCCGATAAGCTCTCCCACTGGCGATGTATTTATACTAGATCAACTTTTTGGATCTTACAACTTTGATGGTACCTCAGGAGGTAACCGTCCGGGAGCAGCTCTCTTTACGGTAGGTAATCCGGATCTGAGCTGGGAAACCTCTCAGCAGTTGAACATTGGGCTGGATATTGGTCTGTTAAAAAATGACCTTTCTCTTTCACTGGATTACTTTCAAATTGATACCAAGGACCTGATTTTCGCGCCTCGTTTACCTTCTACCGGTTCAATTGCCAATCCACCTTTTCGCAATATCGGTACTATGACTAATAATGGGATAGAAGTACAGGTTTCTTATGGTAATTTTTCTAAACCTGGTGATTTCAGGTATGACCTGTCTTTAAACATATCCACCTACAATAATGAGCTGACAGATTTACGCGGCAGCTCATTCATAATAGGAAAGGTGCTCCGTGGAAATAGTTTTACACGCACACAGCAGGGGCAGCCGATTTCATCTTTCTACGGCCAGGTGGTCGAAGGTATTTTCCAGAATGAAGAAGAAGTTCGGGAACATGCAGATCAGGGATTTGAAGACCCTGCAGATGGAGTAGGTAGATTTAAGTACAGAGATGTTAACGGAGACAGTGTGATCAACGGAAATGACAGAACTTTTATAGGAAATCCTCATCCCGATTTCACCTATGGTTTTAGTGCTAATCTGGCTTACAAAAATTTTGATCTGTCTTTGTTCTTCCAGGGCTCACAAGGTAATGATATCTACAACTACACTCGATTCTTCTCAGATTTTCCATCCTTTTTTAATGGAGGACGAAGCGATAGGGTACTGGATTCATGGTCACCTGAAAACCCAGGTGCCCAATTACCTGCACTAAGCGAAAGGGTAATCAATGGTGAGACCAACCCCAATTCTTATTTTGTGGAAGATGGTTCATATTTAAGACTGAAAAACGTTCAACTAGGATATAACCTTCCGAAGTCGCTTCTCTCTCGAATTGGCTTCAGTAATGCAAGAGTTTATGTGCAAGCTACGAACCTGTTTACCATTACTGATTATGAAGGGCTGGACCCTGAAATAGGTTCGCTTTCCCCGTCGCTTTTCACCTCTAACCTGGACCTGGGAGTGGACTTTGGAAGCTTTCCGTTGGCGCAGACGTACACACTTGGTTTTCGTGTAGATTTTTAATTTCTCAAAGAGACACTTATGAAAAAGATAATTGCAATTATAGTAGTATCGATCGCGGTCATATTCAGTTGTAGTGATGACTTTCTGGATAAACCCTCTCAAGGCAGTTTGGATGTGCCGGAAAATGCGGAGGGTGTAGACCTGTTACTTACCGCAGCTTATGGGCTGTTGGATGGAGTTACCCAGGGTACGGTAGGAAACGAATGGTGGGGAGCCGGTGATAACTGGTGGGTAGAGGCGCTATCTGATAATTCACACAAAGGGAGTGAAAATAATGACCAGGAACTGCTGAATGACCTTCAGCTTTACAATTGGGACGCCAGTAATTCTTATTTTCTGGGCAAATGGTTGGCTTTATACGGAGGCATCGACCGTACGAATACAGTCATTAATTTTGCTTCACGCATTACAGGTGATTTTCCTGCACAAGTAGCCGAAGCCCGTTTTTTGAGGGGACATTATCATTTCGAGCTACAGCGCCTTTATCAGAACGTGCCTTACATAGGCGAAGAAGATATTTTCGATCCTAATAAGCCGAATGAAGGCCCCATCTGGGATGAAATAGAGGCTGATTTTCAATTTGCCATCGAAAACCTGCCTAACACACAAGATCTTCCTGGCCGTGCTACACGATGGGCGGCTTTGGCTTATAAAGGCAAAGTGCACCTCTATCAGCAAGAGTGGGATGAAGCGCTTCCTCTATTTGACGAAGTGATTACGGACGGTCCGCACGCGTTGCACCCCAATTTTATCAGCAACTTTAATTTTCCGGATAAAAATGGTATAGAATCAATATTTTCCATCCAGTTTGCTGTAAATGATGGGGCTCCTAATAATTTCAATGGCAATCAGGGAGGTACTCTTAATTTCCCGTCCGCCTTTGGATATTGCTGTGGTTTTTACCAACCGACCCAGGACCTGGTAAACACTTTTAAAACGGATGGTGCGGGTCTGCCTTTGTTAGATACCTACAGTGAAACGGACGTCACTAATGATCAGGGCATCGAAAGTGAAGACCCCTTTACACCTTATGCCGGAGAGCTGGACCCAAGGCTGGACTTTACGGTAGGGCGACGAGGGATCGAGTATAATGGTTTCGGAGTGCATATTGGGAAAGACTGGATCAGGAAGCAGTCTGATGGAGGCCCATACCTGCCCAAGAAAAACGTGTATCAGTCGGATGAATCTGATGCCCAGGGTACCGGCGCCTGGGGACAACAGTTCCCGGGTATAAATCACAACGTGATCCGATATGCTGATGTACTATTAATGGCAGCTGAGGCTGCGGCTGAACTTAATGAACTGACTAAGGCGCTGGAATATGTCAATGAAGTAAGGTTGAGAGCTAAAACCACTGAACGTGTTCAGGCACCAGGCGGTGGAGATGCGGCAAACTACGAGGTAGAACCTTATGGTAACTTTCCTGATCAGGCGTTTGCTATTAAAGCAGTCCGTTTTGAACGTAGACTGGAACTTGCCATGGAAGGGCATAGATTATTTGACCTGAGACGATGGGGAAATGCTGTAGAAGTGATGAATGAATTTTTTGAGAACGAATCAAGGTTATTGCCAGAGGCCTTTATTAACAGCACTTACATGGAAAAACATAACCTATTCCCGATACCTACTAACGCAATAGACCTGAGCGAAGGTGTATTGAAACAGCATAGTGTCTGGTAACACCTGTGCTTAGAAGTGTTGGCTAATGAGAGATAGACCATACTATTGGTCTATCTCTTTTTACATAATTGATTAAAACATACACCCGTTGTTTAGCTTTTCACTTTTGTAATAAGTAGCTGTCGCTAACTTACAGGTTGAGATGTTTTGAGAAATTGTAAGTAATATTTTAATACTTATAAGCATTGAGATGAGAAGAGCCATATTGAAAAGCCTGTGTTTTTCCCTGGTTGTAGCCGTTTACTCTTTTACCACAGGTTGTAATAGGCCAAATACCACGGATAAAAAAAGGTTCAAAAGAGTGCCTACCAATGTATCAGGTGTAGTTTTTTCAAATGACCTGACAGAATCCGATACACTGAATTACTTTACTTACCCCTATATCTATATGGGAGGAGGTGTAGCGATCGGAGACTTCAATAATGATGGGCTTCAGGACCTGTATTTTACAGGTAATATGGTGAGCAACAAATTATACCTCAACCGGGGCAACATGCAATTTGAGGACAATACCACGTCCAGTGGTGTGGCGGGAGATGATCGGTGGTATACCGGTGTGACATTGGCCGATGTAAATGCGGACGGATACCTGGATATCTATCTCAGTGTTTCAGGGCTTAATGGAATAAAGGAAAACCAGCTGTTTATTAATAACGGTGACCTGACCTTCAGTGACAGAGCCCAGGAGTATGGTATGGCCGATCCGGGTCAGTCAATACAGTCCGCTTTTTTTGATTATGACAAAGATGGGGACCTGGACCTATTTGTTGCTAACTATCCCATCGCTCCTTTCAATACCCCCAACTTTGTTTATCGGAAATGGATGCAGGAAAATGATCCGGTTAAAAGCGACAAACTTTACCGCAATGAAAAAGGAACATTTGTAGATGTAACACAGGAGGCCGGCTTGCAAAATTTTGGCCTTTCGATAGGGATTTCTATTACGGACCTTAACCAGGATGGATGGGAAGATATATATGTATCCAATGATTTCAGTACCCCTGATTACCTGTATCTGAATAATGGTGATGGAACGTTCACTGATCAGTTAAAGCAGGCCACCAAACAGACCGCATTTTATGGCATGGGGGTAGATGCTGCAGATATTAATAATGACGGGCTTATGGATTTCATGCAGGTGGATATGGCAGCACAAGATAATAGAAGGTCGAAAGCCAATATGGCCAGCATGAACCCTGCATTGTTTTGGAGTACGGTGAATGCCGGCTTTCATTACCAGTACATGTACAATGCCCTACAGCTTAACCGGGGAATTGACCCAAACAACCTCCCGATTTTCAGTAATGTAGCCTGGATATCAGGAGTGTCTTCTACTGACTGGAGCTGGGCACCACTTTTTGCTGATTTTGATAACGACGGATGGAAAGACCTCTTTATTTCCAATGGTACCAGGAAAGAGATCAACAATCGTGACTTCTTCAAAAGTATAGAAGGAAAAAGAGCTAAAATGAGCGCCTCGGAATTATTTGATGCTAGTCTGAAGCTTCCTTCTGAACCCATTGACAATTATATGTTCAGAAATATGGATGGTCTCAACTTTAGTCCGGTTAACCAGGAGTGGGGTATCCATTTTAACGGATTCTCCAATGGCGCATCCTATGGTGACCTGGACAATGACGGTGACCTGGACCTGGTACTTAATAATATTGATTCCATGGCTGTGATACATCAGAATCTGACCAGTGAAGAATTTGGGACCAACTATCTAAGGCTACAACTAAAATCGCCTTCAAAAAATATTCATGCTATTGGCAGCAGTGTAAAAGTAGTGACAGGAAGTAACAGTCAGTTTCTACATCTTGCGTTAAGCAGGGGATTTCAGTCTTCCATAGAGCCCTTTTTCCATGTAGGAATGGGTGACCATACGCAGGCAGATTCAATTATTGTGACCTGGCCGGATGGCACCTTGAGCTATCAATTAGACGTACCTGTCAATCAACTGATTGAAATTGAATATCAGAATACATCCTTGCCTGTCAGGAACCCTGATCCCAAAACAATGTTTACCGCAGCCACCGGATTATTTGATACTGCCTTCCTGCACCAGGAAAACATCTTTGACGACTATCGTTTTCAGGTATTATTACCCCATAAAATGTCAAACCTGGGGCCGGCGCTGGCCACAGGAGATGTTAACGGGGACTCGAAAGAAGATGTATTTGTGGGCAATGGCGCCGGTTATGCGGCTAAACTTTATATCCAGAATGAAAAAGGCACATTTGTTATGACCCCGGTCCCGGCCTTTGAAGAAGATGCAGGATATGAGGACATCTCAGCAACATTTTTTGATGTGGACAATGACGGGGATAATGACTTGTATGTGGTTAGCGGAGGCAATGCTTTTCCGGCCGATGATCCTCATTATCAAGACCGATTGTATCTTAATGATAACGGCACTTTTCAGCGGGCCATGAACATATTACCCGACGGTATGGGGAGTGGCGCTTGTGTTAAACCCTACGACTTTGATAATGATGGAGACCTGGACCTTTTTGTGGGGGGTAGACACCATCCCAGAAACTATCCTAATCCCGGTAAAAGTCATTTGCTTATTAATACGCTCGATCGGGGTAGGTTGGGTTTTGAGGACCTGACGGATAAACTTGCGCCGGGTTTAAAAAACACCGGAATGGTGACCGATGCCCTATGGATGGACTTCGATGGAGATAACCTGACAGACCTTGTGATAGTGGGTGAATGGATGCCTGTCACCATTTTTAAAAATGTGGGCCACGGCTTCATAGATCATACCAAAGAGTTCGGCTGGGATCAGAGTGCCGGATGGTGGTTCAGTATTGATACTGCCGATTTTGATCATGACGGAGATCAGGATATTGTTGTTGGAAACCTAGGCCTGAACTACAAATACCAGGCATCCGATGATGAACCATTTGATATATTCTTCCATGACTTTGACAATAACAGTTCCTCTGACATTGTACTGGGGTATTATAACGAAGGCACTCAATTTCCGGTGCGAGGAAGGCAGTGCTCTTCTGAACAAATACCAACAATAAAAGTGGTGTTTGAAGATTATAACTCATTTGCAAACGCCACTCTAAAAGACATTTACGGAGCAGGCCTGGAAGAAGGGCTGCATTATTCTGTTAGCAGCTTTTCAAGTGTTTATCTTGAAAATCAAGGCGGAGGTGTTTATAAGAAAACAGCTTTACCTCAATTAGCACAAATTTCTACCATTGATGATTTGCTTATCTACGATTTTAATGAAGATGGTGATCTTGACCTGTTGTTGGCGGGCAACCTGTATGCCTCGGAAGTAGAAACCCCCAGAAGCGACGCGAGTATTGGTCAGGTGTTGCTGGGTGATGGAAAAGGAGGTTTTGAATCACTTCATTACAAGAAAAGTGGCTTACGGCTGGATCAGGATGTCCAGGCATTGCAGCTTATCACTATTGATGGTGAAATTCACATACTGGCGGCAAATAATCAAGGGCCATTACAAGCCTATAAAACGTCAATAAAAAAGGAGACCCTGGAATAAGGGCCTCCAAACCTAACCCTGAATGTGACTAATCATCCCGGGCCAATTCTAAAACTCGTATTGGGAGACCCTGCAAAGCATCTTGAGATCACGGGGAATGCTTCAGTGATCACATAGAAATAGCTGAATGTTTCACCGTTGAGGGTAATGCTTCGGGCAATACCGTTGCATTCATCAAGATCACCTGAGTTTGCTACAAACTCGTAGTCATTAGTATATTTTCCATTATAAGTACCACATGGTGCTGTGATACCATCGCCAGGCCGGTCACCGCTCTTCAGTTGATAGCCAGGTGTCAGTTCTACCATATTACCGCTGGCATCCGGGCCGAATTTGTATAGAATAGGAAAGCCGTCTGCAGCCCAGCCGATTTGTATACTTTCTCCGGGAACTACACTTCCTGTTCCAAGGCCTGCCAACAGTTGATCAGCATATATGGCCATATCTCCATGATAATGATAGGTGCCGTCTGGCTGTACATGTGCAATAGCACAATCGAGCCCTACGGCATTCATATTGTTATTAGGTTCAAATACCCAATCCCAATTAAATTCACCTGTATTTGTATTTTCAAATATAAAAGGTTCGGCGGGTGCAGGATCAATGGCTACTCCGTTTAATGCTACGCCAAACTTGTATCGTGGGCGCCCATCGTCATCAATAGCGGTGATCGAAGCTCCTGTCACAGGGTTTGCATTCATGCTAAACGATTTGGACTCACTGTTCAGGGCTGATACGATCTTTGGGATTTGATTACCATAATCATGGGTTGGGATACCGTTAGTGGTGATCTCACGTGTGCCACCATTTATAGAGGCTGAATAGGTATTCGATACTCCGGTAGTCTGGTCACAAACCCGGTTATTTTGGTCGGTAGAATTATCATTGCTACATGACACTCCGGGTATACCACTGTCATCGTTATCGATCAAGGTAATGGTCAGTGAAGTAGCCCCCGTAGCACTGACCTGGGAAGGAAGGCGTTGTGTATTTAACAGGATGATGATTGTTTCATCATCTTCTTCCACCGTATCATCAATAATTGGAATGGTCACTGTAGTTTCTATGTCACCGTCTTCCACAGTTACCGATCCCGCCAATGCCTGAAAATCCTGTCCGGCTTCAGCAGTTCCATTTACATCATAGTTAAATACAAGGCCTGTTCCGGTTTTATTTACCTTATCAAGACTTATTTTGAATGTCCCTATATCCGATTCACTGACAGAAGAGATACCTGAAATACTTGCACGGTAAGCCACTTCTTCCGCACCGGCCTCATCATCTCCGCATGACCACACGAACATACTGATACTGAGTATTATTAATCTTAATTTATTCATCTTCATCGTTTTGATCTTCTTCATAATCCAAAAATTAACTTCCCTTTATTTTATTACTACCTCTATCCTGTCCTTATCCAACCGAAAGGCACGTGCCTTCCCGAAAACATTCGTTCTTATGAGATTGGAATGTGTCTCGTTATAGTCAATCAGGCAGGTGTTGAAAACATTTATAGTTTGTATCTGTACCTCTGGAAGGGGCAGGCTTGCAGTAATCCGTATATAATCCTGCTCATAGTCAATGGCATGTATATCTATTTCCGTACATTGCTCATTGACTATGAGTTGAAAGTTTGCTGCGAGGTATTCTTGTATATGTATTCTCCAGCTAACCTCATGATGGGCATTTATCAGTTCCGGATAAGTGGTGACCAGGGATTTTTCGAGGTTTCTTCTGTCAAAGTTTATGTTCAGTACATACCCAGAGTCCCCTCGCGTTATCTCAAATATTGCCATGTTTAGTTCATGACCATAGCTGTTATAACAGAGAAACAGTATTATTATGATTATGATATGTTTTTTCATTTCAAGCTTTTTTGTAAAAAGTCAGGGACCAGTTATAAGATGGCTGGTGTTTAAACAGATGAATCGGAAAATATACTACCCCCTGGCAAGAAATATTTTAAAAATGTGCTGTGAGTGCTAGATATTGCGGATAATAATATCCGGCAATATATGTGTACTGATGTACTGCAACGACAATAGCATAATGTGGTGCAGATTGCCCGGGAAAAAGTATATCAGAAACTGTCCTGGTTACATAAATGCAAAGAAAACCAACCATACCAGCAGTAAAAGTGGCAGGAGGAAAGGAATAGAAAAACGGATGATATATCCAAAGAAGGACGGCATCTTGATCCCGATTTCTTCTGCTATGGACTTCACCATAAAGTTAGGGCCATTACCGATGTAAGTAAACGCCCCAAAGAATACAGCGGCGACAGAAATGGCAGTCAGGTCGATGATAGAGTTCTCGAATGTGCCTCCATTGGCAAATGCCATTACATCAGTAATATTAAGGATAGAACCTCCCGAAGCCGCGAGTGCAGCTGTAAGAAAATTGATATAAGTAGGAGCGTTGTCAAGGAAGCCGGAAAGTAACCCGGTGCCCCAGTAAAGCGTATTATGGCTGATCAGTTTGGAACCTTCCGGAGAAGCTGCGAAACCGCCTACTAACTCCAGGGCCGGCATCATTGTGCCAAAGATGCCGATAAAAATAAAAGCCACTTCTCTGATGGGTTCAAAACTAAATGCATTACCGTCTATGGCTTCTTTCTTAGCAAGTTTGAATGAGAAGAAAGCCACAGAGAACATGATGATCTCCCGTAAAAAAGAGAATTTTTGACCGTCATAATGGATAGCAGGGACCCAGTCCAGTACATTAGGATCGAGGAATACAGAACCGATAATCACGGCCAGCCAAAGAAAGTTCCTCTTACCCGTAATGCTTATTTTGTTGGTATAAGTGATATCTTCTTCACTTAAGCCGACACCAGACTTGTTACGCTTGTCAAACACATAAAACGTAATGAGCAATAAAATAAGTCCAAACATCCATGGAAAGAAATTATGAATGAGTGTCCAGAAGAAAGGCACCCCTTTTAAGAATCCCAGGAATAGTGGAGGATCACCAATAGGGGTCAAAGAGCCGCCGATGTTACTAACAATAAAAATGAAGAAAATAATATGATACGCCTTTATCCGGGTTTTGTTTAAGCGAATAAAAGGCCGGATCAACAGCATTGACGCCCCGGTAGTACCTATTAGATTAGAAATAACGGCACCAATCAAGAGCAAAACAACATTCAGGATCGGTGTGGATCTCTTGTCAACATTGATCATTATACCGCCTGATGCAATGTAGAGAGAAGCCAGTAAAGCTATAAACTGTACATACTCTGCCAATGCATGGATAGGGCTGTGTGTATTGTGCAGTGCAAACAAATAGTACAATACCACGGCTGCAGCGAGTGCCATAGCGACTTTCGGATAATTCTGATGCCAGAAATGTTCGTAAAACAGTGGCCCCGTGGCGATCATGAGGAGTAAAGTTACAAACGGAATCACGGTCCATCCCGGAGGGGCATGGTGATCATCTTCGGACTGATGCCCTTCCTCCTCACCCCCTTCGGATAATTCGGTATTGGCAGTATGAGCCAAATCATCTTTTTCAGAACGTGCCTGAGCGGAAAGAGACGAAAACAACAGAAGAATAAGAAAAGAGAGATTGAGCAGTATCCGTCCCACAGAAAAATATTTTTGCTAATATAAATTAATAAAAAAGAATTTTACAAAACTGACACTGTCTACTACAAGCTTATTAGAGTTTTGTCTTCAAATAGGCAATGCGCTTTTAACCTTTAAACTTGTAATAAATGGAATTAAACTAACTGTTGGAGAGCTATTTCGAACGAAGTACTTGCAATGTTTATGTTTTTGTTATTCTTTTTATAGGTGCGTTCCAGTGCTTTGCGAATGGTTTCTGAGGTGTCATTAAATATGGCCTCATCCGTTACATTTACTTCATTTTCCATAAGAAATGCAAAAACCCGTGCCATACCACAGTTAGCGATGAAATCAGGGATCACAGAAAAGTTCTGATCTGCATGGAGTCCTGTAGCTCCAAAAAAAATCTCAGGATCGGCAAATGGCACATTAGCGCCACAAGAAAAAACCTCCAGCCTGGATTTTATCATCCGATCCACCTGGTCCCGGTTGATCAGGCGTGAAGCTGCGGCGGGAACAAACACCTCGAAATCCAGGTCCCATATCTTTTCGTTGACCTCTTCAAAAGAAAGCATTCCAGAAGCGGAAAGTTTATTCCCATCACGATCCAGATAGAGTTTCCTGATCTCTTCAAAGGTAAAACCATCAGATTTGATTAAACCACCGTCTTTATCGATGATTCCCACTATTCTTACTCCCATTTGTGCCAAGTAGAACCCTGCGGCGGCGCCTACATTGCCCCAACCTTGTATTACAGCACGTTTAACTTTCACATTACCTTCCCAAAGGTGGTAGTAGTGTCTTACTGCTTCAGCTACCCCATACCCGGTGATCATGTCAGCAACGGTATATTTTCCTGTTATCGAGGGAGAGTATTTTTCATCTTCAAGTACCTTTACCACACCCAGTCGCAATTGACCGATGCGGTTTATAATTTGAGCTTCATTGGGATGGAAGTGACCATGAAATACACCTTCTTGCGGATGCCATACTCCTACATCCTCTGTTACAGGTATTACTTCATTGATCTCGTCCACGTTCAGGTCGCCGCCTGTGCCGTAGTAATATTTCAGTAGAGGCTTTACCGCTGCAAACCACCGCTGTAACACCCCGGATTTACGGGGGTCGTTAGGGTCAAAGTTAATGCCTGACTTAGCCCCTCCAATGGCCGGGCCTGATACGGTAAATTTTACCTCCATGGTTTTGGCCAGGGATTCCACTTCTCTTCTGTCCAGCCCTTTGCGCATGCGTGTACCACCTCCGGCGGCGCCTCCGCGTAATGAATTGATCACTACCCATCCCTTCGCTTCCGTCTCCTGGTCACTCCATTCAAAAATAATTTCAGGCTGTTTGGTCTCAAATTTTTCGAGAAGTTCTTTCATACTAGGTGGTTTGGTTTGTAATGCGCCAAAACTACACAAATTAATAAAGTTAGTCGGTTACAAAGTGCCTTACACAAAATCAAATATTGTGAAGCTGTTTATGTACTTTTGAAGTTTATAGGATCAATTTTAATCGATGAACCTGGTAGTAGATGTTGGCAATACGAGAGCGAAGGCCGCTGTTTTTCGACAAGAGGAGCTTTGTAGCGTTACACACGAAATAGATATAGAAGATCTTAAGACATTACTTGCTGAAAATAAGCCTGAAAAAGTTATCATAAGCAGTGTGCGTGATGATACAGCCGATTTTTTAGAGGTGTTGAATGAATATGATCCACTTGTATTGTCACATCGTACAGCACTTCCTTTCAGTGTAAACTACTGCACACCGCAAACCCTTGGTAATGATCGTCGCGCAGCGGTAGCTGGTGCTCAGGCATTATTTCCAAATACGAACTGCCTCATCATTGACTGCGGAACGTGTATTACCTATGATATACTTTCTAAAGAGCAGGGCTACATGGGAGGCAGTATATCCCCTGGTTTGCATATGCGTTTTCAGGCCTTACATACTTTTACTTCCGGTCTGCCGTTACTAACACCTGAAGAAAATGTGCCGGTTACCGGGCAAAATACCCGGGATGGTATAGAAAGTGGGGTTATTCATGGTATTATAATGGAAATAGAAGGGTTGATAAACCATTACAGTAGTAAATTCGTCGAATTACGTGTAATTATGTGTGGTGGAGACACCAATTTTTTTGAAAACAAAGTGAAAGCTCGCATATTTGCAGCCCCCGAGTTGGTTTTGAGAGGTTTAAACACGATTTTACACCACCATGCTTAAGAATTTATGCCTTTTACCGGTAATAGCCTTGCTTTTTACCTATAGTCAGGCATTGTGTCAGACCGGTAATTCCCCTTTCACCTCGCAAGGTATTGGTGATATCGTAGATTTAGGACTTACACATAACCAGGGTATGGGTGGCACAGGTATAAGTAATGGGTCTTTTTGGTTTCTCAATAATATCAATCCGGCACTTTTACCCTACAATTCCTTCACGACGTTTTCCGCAGGGTTCGTAGGAGAAAACAAAACACTTGAAAACGCTGAAACTTCTGAGAAAAACGGATCAGGGAATTTAGGTTATCTGGTTACGGCATTTCCTATTAAGCCCGGAAGGCTGACCACTTCCGTAGGCCTGATGCCATACAGTAATGTAGGCTATGAATCAGAGTCATTGGTTAACATTCCCAACGCCCCAAATGGAGAACAGGCGCTTAGGGTAGTGGAAGGTTCGGGTGGATTCAACCAATTTTTTTGGTCTAACGGATACGCTATAAATAAAAGGTTTTTTGTAGGCCTGAAAGCAGCTTATATATTTGGCAACATAAAAAAGGACGAATCATTTGTGTTACCGACTGTTTCAAATTTTACGAGTGGGTTTAATCAACGTTTATCTACTTCAGATTTTATATTTACCGGTGGGATAGCCTACAATAAAGATTCAATTTTCAACAACCGGATACAGTTTAAGGCAGGACTTACCTATGATTTCGGCTCTAAGCTCAATGCTAAAAATTTCTCGAGGCTGGAACTAAGGACCGCCGATATACCTATTGACGGAGATACGTTAAACCGTAATGACGCAGGTAGTTTGAGCATTCCTCATGCAATAGGTGTCGGCTTTTCCTTGAATAATGGCTTCAAGTGGACTGTAGCGCTGGATGTTAAATACCAGCCATGGTCTGATTACAGAAACTTTGCAGGTGGCAATGATGATCTTGGTGATCAGGTGAGAATTGGCTTTGGAGGAGAGTTTACCCCGGACCCTTCTTCAGTTACCAGTTACCTTAAAAGAATAACATATAGGGTGGGATTAGCCTACGAAAATACGCCATATCAGATAGTTGGTCCGGATGGTTCTTTCACACAGGTGAACGACTTTGGCATAAATCTTGGATGGACACTTCCGATAAGTAGGGTTTCGAATCTTGACTTTGCATTGCAATATGGAACCAGAGGTAATGTAGACGACACTTTAATTCAGGAACAATATCTTAATTTTTATTTTGGTGTGACTATCAACGACCAACCCTTTAAAAAGAGAAAATATTATTAAGCAACTGTGTTAATTATGAAAAGAATAATGATGAAGACAATTTTATTTTCAGCAGTAGTTGCGTTGACAGGATACTACGCTCAGGCGCAGTGTGGAGATTGGAAGTTTCCTGAAGACAAAGCTACATTCGATGAAAAAAATGTTTTATATAGTGATGCATTGAGGAACAAGGATTATGCAAATGCCAAGGGGCCACATCTGTGGATCTTAACAAATGCACCGGATGTCAACAAAGCGATCTACATAAACGGGGAGAAAATATACAAAGGATTGGCCGACAAGGAAAAAGACGCCGATAAGAAAAAAGAGTATATAGACTCTCTAATGCTGATGTATGATATGAGGCTACAATATACTCCCTGTGGTGAAGAGGCAGATATTGCAGCCAGAAAAGCTTACAATGCCTACCGCTACAACGTAAAGAACAAAAGTGAGCTAGAAAATATCTTAGGACTATTTGACAAGGCTTATGAACTGAATGGCAAAGACCTGCCCTATTATATGATATTGCCTTACATGAGCGTAGTACAGTACAATGTTAAGTATGTTAAAAATTTATCTGAAGATCAGATACTGGATCGCTACGATAAAGTGATAGAAACAGTGGATTATCAGATCGCCAACGGGAAAAAACCGGACAGGATAAAGAAACTGAAAGATTATAAAGGTTCGATAGAAGGAATTCTTGTAGGCTTGGTTGACATAAACTGTGACTTTGTCAGAGAAAAAATGGCTCCTAAATTCAGAGAAAACCCTGAAGACCTTAAAATGGCTAAGAAAATTTTTGGATTCATGCTGAAAGGTAAGTGTACAGATGATCCATTGTGGTTAGAGACAGGTGAAGTAATATTGGCCAACACACCTGACTTTGCCATTGCAAAAGCATTAGGTAGCAAGTTCAAAGCGGCGAAAGAGACAGAGAAAGCTGAAAAGTATTTCAACCAGGCGTTAGAGATTGCTAGTGAGCCTGCCGATAAAGCGGATATGTATATCCAACTTGGTAATTTGAAGTCCGGTAGTGTAGCCAGAGATTATTATAGAAAGGCACTCAGTGCGGACCCAAGTAAAAAAGAAGCGTATTCAGCCATAGGCTATTTGTATTATGGTAGTTTCGAGCGATGTGCTGGCAAAGAAGATTGGGTAAAAGACAGAGCAATTTTCATCGCTGCGTATGATATGTTCAAAAGAGGTGGTAATACAGCTATGATGGGCAAAGCAAAAGATGCATTTCCTTCAAAAGAAGAAGTGTTTACATATAACTACGAGGTAGGAACTTCAGTTACCGTAGGTTGTTGGGTTAATGAAACAGTTACCATTCAAACCAGGGATTAACAAAAACATAATGTGATAACCAAGGCCGTAACTTTTTTGTTGTTACGGCCTTTTTTAGTAAAATGAAAGCTCTTTTTGTTACCATAGCACTTCTGGTATTGATCTCTTGCGGCGCCCCTGATCAGGGGATGGAAGAAATTCCTAATTATGATGGCGCTATTCAATCGGCTGAAGATATGGTATTGTACCATAGTGAAGATGCCAGAGTCAAAAACAAACTGGTTACCCCCAGGTTCCTGGAATATGTAAACGGTGACAAAGAATTTCCGGAAGGGCTGTATTTCGAATTCTTCGATGAAGAAGGTAACGTTACCTCTACGTTGAAAGCCAATGAAGCTTATTATTTTAAAGAGGAGGATCAATGGAGAGGAAGAGGTGATGTAGAAGTGCAGAGTATGGAAAAAAATCAGAAACTTAACAGTGAAGAGCTCTTTTGGAAGCCAAAAGATGAAAAGATCTTTACTGAAAAATTTGTGACTATAACACTTCCGGATAAGGTATTATACGGACATGGCCTCACAGCCAAGCAGGACTTTTCTTCTTACCAAATCAAAAAAGTGCAGGGGACTTTTAACGTTGAAGAATAAAGCTCTACCTACGATCGTTTTATCCATTGCCGTCGGGTTACTCGTTATAGGCATTCACCAAACCATGACCTTAGGTTTCTCCTATTCCTACTGGATTTTTATGTTATGCATAAGTCTTTTATTTTTATATAAGTTGATAAAGCCGAAAGGCAAAGCAGAGTAAAAGTCCTATGGAACTATCCCTATTGGCCCCTATTTTGATAACATTGCTTTTTTCTGCACTCTTCTCAGGGATTGAAATTGCTTTTGTCTCTGCAGATCGGCTTCATATTGAGTTACAAAGTAAAAAGCGTTTATGGTCAGCTCAAATTGTCTCAAAATTTGTTCAGAACCCATCCAGGTTCATAGGAACTACCCTGGTGGGTAATACCCTGGCGCTTGTATTGTATGGGATTTTTATGGCCCAATGGTTGGAACCCTTAATGTGGGCCTATCTGCCGGAATTCTTAAAGAATGAAGTTGCAGTACTAATATTTGAGACCATCCTGTCTACCTTGGTTGTTTTGTTTACAGCAGAATTCCTTCCAAAAAGTATTTTTCTGATCAACCCAAACTGGATGCTTAATGTTCTGGCCTTTCCCATGGACATTATATACAGGATAATGTACTTGCCAGTGGTGGCGCCGATAGTATGGATGTCTAAGATCATTATCACCAAGGTATTAAGGCTGGAATACCAGGAAGATAGGCCTGTATTTCGACTTACTGATCTGAATAACTATATCAAAAATACAGTTGAGACCAGTGAAGAAACAAATGTTGAATTGGATACTAAAATATTCAGCAATGCACTGGAATTCAAGACAATACGGGTTAGGGAGTGCATGATCCCACGTACTGAAGTGGAGGCTATCGATATTGAGGATTCTATTAAAGACCTGAAAAAATCGTTTATAGATTCGGGTCATTCAAAGATACTGGTATATAAGGAAAGCATTGATAATGTCATTGGGTACTGTCACTCACTTGAGCTTTTCAAAAAACCTAAATCTATTGAGGATATCTTGACACCCATCATTATTGTTCCTGAAACGATATTGGCGAATGAACTTATGATCCAATTTATCCAGGAACGTAAAAGTCTGGCGCTGGTAGTAGATGAATTTGGTGGTACTTCCGGTATAGTGAGCATGGAAGACATCATAGAAGAGATATTCGGTGAAATACAGGATGAGCATGATGAAGAAGAAGATTACGCAGAACACAAGATAAATGAAAAGACCTACATCTTAAGTGCAAGACATGAAATAGACTACCTGAATGAAAAGTATAACTGGCAGCTTCCGGTTGGCGATTATGAAACATTGGGTGGCCTTATCCTGTCAGTAACTGAAGATCTGCCGGATACAGATGACCGTGTGGAAGTGGAGCATTACACTTTTGTCATCCAATCTATGAAAGATATTCGCATAGATACGGTTAAGTTGCTTATTGGCACTGAATAACTTAAATCGGAAGTTAGTAATTCCGGTATCGTATGTCAGACCATATCAGTTTGATTTTATACTTAGACTGCTTAAATTTGCGCACTTTTAAAATAATTAGCTAGAAACTATACATATACAATGGCATTAATAAATACGCTCAGGAATAAAATGGGCAAAGTAGTCGTAGCGCTCGTTTCGCTGGCTATACTGTCTTTTATCCTGGCAGATCTGATGGGGCCGAACTCTACATTGTTTGGTGATGACAATAACGTAGGTGAAATAGCAGGGCAAACCATCAGCTTGAAAGATTTTCAGGCGGAAGTGCAGCAAAGAGAGAATAGCTACATCTTGAATACCGGAAGTGTAGCTACGGAAAAAGAAAAGCCATCACTACGTCAGCAAGCCTGGGACTTTCTGATCACCAGATATGCCTTTGGCGAGCAGTATGACGAATTAGGTGTAAGAGTGACTGGAGATGAACTATGGGACATGATGCAGGGAAAAAACATCAGCCCGGGGATCAAACAGTCCTTTACCAATCCTGAAACAGGTGAATTTGACCGTGCTCAGTTTATGCAGTTTTTACAGCAACTGCCAAGCCTTCCCGGTGATGCCCAGGTGAGATGGGAACTCTTTAAAAAAGAGCTGAAGCCAAGTCGTGAGCGTTTGAAGTATGAAAACCTGATGTTACTCTCCACTTACGTGACTTCTGCAGAAGCTCAGCGTGAATACAATATGCAAACAGATCAGGCAGAAGTAAAATACCTCTATATTCCATATTACGCTGTTAATGATTCATTGGTAAGCGTAACAGATAGCGAGTTGTCCGGTTACCTTGAAAAAAACAAAGAAAAATACAAGGTAGAGGAAACCCGAAGTATGAAATATATTTCATTTCCCGTAGTTGCTTCAGCACAAGATTCTGCCTACGTGAGAGAAGAGATGACGGACCTGTTGGAAGAGTTCAAAACAGTGTCGGATGATTCTGTTTTTGCCGATGTAAATACCGACGGATTGAACTTCTTTGGTAAATACCATATCGGTAACCTGCCACAACAGCTACAGCAAGAAATAGAAGGACTTTCCATTGGTGATGTAAAAGGGCCTTACCTGGATGGAGCCAATTATAAATTGTATAAAGTAACCGACATTTTTGAAGATACCATAGCGAATGCAAAAGCCAGTCATATCCTGATCAAAGGTGAAGATGATGAGGCGGAAGCAGAAGCGAAGAGAATATTGAGAGAGATCAGAAGTGGCGCCAGTTTTGAGGACATGGCCAGGCAATATGGTACAGATGGTACAGCTTCCAAAGGGGGTGACCTCGGATGGTTTGAAGACGGTAGAATGGTGGCTGAATTCAATGACGCTGTATTTGATGCTACCCGAACCGGCCTGATCAACCAACCTGTCAAAACTCAGTTTGGATATCATATCATCAGAGTGGATGAACTTAAAACAAATACTGCATATAAAATAGCGACCATAGAGCGTGAGATTTTGCCGGGGGATGAAACCCAAAATGCAGCATTCAGGAAAGCGGATGAGTTTGCCGCTAAAGTAGACGACCTTGATAGCTTTGATGCACAGGCTGAAACAGACACACTCACTATCGTTCCGGCTAACGATCTGGCGAAAAATGCTGCCAGGATCGGCTTTTTAGGAGAAGCCAGGCAAATTGTGAGATGGCTGTTCAAAGATGCTTCCAAAGGTAATGTATCAGAGGTTTTTGAACTGGATGATCAATATGTAGTAGGCGTTATGACCAAAGAGACAGAAGAAGGCTATCAATCTGTAAATAGCGTGAAGGGTGAGCTTACGGCTAAAGTAAGAAATGAGAAAAAAGGAGAGATAATTATCAATAAGCTTTCCGGTATGTCGGGATCACTCGACGATATTGCAGCGTCTTATGGCGACGACGCCAAAGTGTATACTTCTTCTGATTTAAAGATCAGTAGTAATTCTCTTCCGAGTGTAGGGTTTGACCCTAAAGCTGTGGGTAGGGCGTTTTCTTTGGAAGCAGGTCAGAAAACAGAGCCCTTTGCATCGGAAAATGGGGTATTGATCGTAGAAACAATCACTAAGACGATCGCTCCTGAAATAGCCGATTATGCCACATACAAAACTCAGTTAGAACAGAATAGAAAAAATCAGACGAGTTATAACATAGGAGAAGCGGTAAAAGAATTCGCAGACATCAAAGATGATCGCTTCAAATTCTATTAGTAAAATATGTAAGATCAGTAAAAGGAAAGCGGGCAGTATCCCCGCTTTCTGTATTTTAAGACCTATCATGTATGGACAACTCCATAGAATCTTTTCGTGAAAAGTTGGACCAGGAATATAACTGGCCCTCGCTCTACACCTTTAAGTTCATAGTGCCGGTTGATAATATAAGCGCGCTGAAAAAGATATTCCAAAATCATACGGTTACGGAAAAGAAATCAAGGAATGGCAACTATGTGAGTATTACAGCCGAGGTAATGGCCCAGTCAAGTGATTACATTATTAATGTTTATCTTGAAGCCAATAAAGTGGAGGGAGTAATCTCATTGTAGATAAATGGGACTATTTAGAATGCAGTAAATCTCAAACAATAAATAAACACCAGCTTATGTGGACCGAAGAAGACAATAAACTCAAGAAAACCTTCCAGTTTGATGATTTTGTCCAGGCATTCAGTTTTATGACAAGGGTAGCTATAGTGGCCGAAAAAATGGACCATCATCCGAATTGGTCTAATGTATATAATCAGGTAAATATTGAGTTAAATACACACGATGCCGGGAATATAGTGACCGAAAGAGATCACAAACTGGCGGCTGAAATAGATAAACTGATTTGACACCGTGTTAACTCAGCTTTACCTGATACCTACGCCTATAGGTAACCTGGAAGATGTCACACTTAGGGCATTGCGTATTCTTAAAGAGGTGGATGTTATCCTGGCAGAAGATACCCGTACCTCGGGAAAGCTCCTGAAACATTATGACATTAACAAGCCACTTCGCAGTTACCATATTTTCAACGAGCATAAAGCCGTAGCCTCCCTGGTGCAAACCATGCAGGAAGGTAAAGTCATGGCTTTAATGTCGGATGCAGGTACTCCTTCTATTTCCGACCCGGGCTTTTTGTTAGTGAGAGAATGTCTGGCTAACGGGATACAGATAGAATGCCTTCCGGGGGCTACGGCCTTTGTTCCTGCACTGGTCAAATCCGGGTTGCCCTCTGACAAATTTATATTTGAGGGCTTCTTACCTCATAAAAAGGGAAGACAAACGCGCCTTGAAGGGATAAGTGATGAAGATAGAACTGTTGTATTATATGAATCACCACACCGGTTGGTGAAATGCCTGGACCAACTGATCCGGCATTGTGGAGAGGAAAGGCAGGCATCCGTTTCACGCGAACTCACTAAAATGCATGAAGAAACAGTGAATGGTACGTTAAAAGAATTAAAGGAACATTTTGATAAGGGGCCTATCAAAGGAGAGATAGTCATTGTATTGCACGGAAAATGATCTTTAACAGTAGACTATAAACTGGAGTAAAAGTATTCCCTCAAAAAATGATAAGCATCATTCGTCGTACAAAAAAGGCGATAGATATAATTCACTATGCTTTCAATTTACATATTTGCAATTGAACATTAAGTCAGTAAGTGTAAGCGAATGAAAGACCTCATATCCATCAACCAATCTGTTCGTGAGAGTTGCCGTGAAGTGGCCCGTTTCATAGGGAACGAAAGTAAAAACTTCAGTAAGGATAAAATAGAACATAAAGGCCTCAACGACCTGGTTTCTTATGTGGACAAAGAAGCTGAGCGTAGTTTGGTGGAAGCGTGTCGTAAAATATTGCCGGAAGCTGGTTTCATCACCGAAGAAGGTACCGATAACACTCGCCGGGAGGCCTATAACTGGATCATTGACCCGCTGGATGGCACCACTAATTTCACGCATGGATTACCTGTTTTTTCGATAAGTGTAGGACTCATGCACTACGATGAAATTGTGGCTGGCGTAGTACATGAAGTGAATAGAGATGAGTGTTTTCACGCAGTAAAAGATCAACAGGCATATTGTAATGACGAGGTGATTTCCGTGTCACCTGTAGAAGATTTGCAAGACAGCCTGCTGGCTACAGGCTTTCCATATTATAACTTCGATCAAATGAACGAGTACCTTAAGGTGCTGAATACCTTTATGCATAAAACCCATGGATTACGGCGTATGGGCAGTGCTGCGGTGGATCTGGCTTACGTAGCTTGCGGACGGTTTGAAGGGTTTTTTGAATATAATCTAAATGCCTGGGACGTAGCGGCGGGTGCATTTATTGTACAGCAGGCAGGGGGTAAAGTGACCACTTTCAATGGTGGAAAAGAGGCCATATTTGGAAGGCAAATAGTAGCAGCCGGCCCGGTTCATCCCCAAATGTTACAAACGATACAGGAATTCTGGGGAAAATCGAACTAAAGTATTTATATTGAAGTTTCTATAACACTATGCAGGAAGTATTTGTAGGAGTATTATTTACGGGTGCTTTGGTCTATCTGGGGTCTTTTTTATTCAAGGCTACAAAAAGAGAAGGAGGCTGTGCCTCAAATTGTAATTGCGGATCAAAAGCTTCTACAGCACCTTCTTTGAAATCTACTGTCAAGTTGCCAGGATCTTAAATTTTACCTTTCCAAGATCAGGCCCAAACGGTGGTCCCCTCCGTGCAATTTTTACACATCTCTATCTCAGCTCGTGAACCAAGTAAAGCAGATCTGAACTGTTGATATGCTTTCCCGTGCCATAATGCTTTAAAAGAGCCTTTGGCCACCTCTCCTAAGGCGTGATGGCCATCTTTATCAAAACAGCAAGGCACTACTTTTCCATCCCATGTTATTACACAGCTATGCCACATCTTCCAACAGTGGTTGAGCAGTTTGTTCTTAATCTTATAACTACCACCGGCCTGTTTCACATACCTGGAATACCGGTCAATGGTGGGGATCAGGTCAGATCCCTTTTCATAATCATAAATTTGGGCTGTTTTTAAACCTATTTCATCCACACCCAGCTCGTGTGCTAATTTTTGCACTTCATTGATTTGGTGCTGGTTGGGTTTAACTACCAGGAATTGAAAGATCACATGAGGAGTCTTTGATCGCAGTTGACGTTTCCATTTTATTACATTTTTTGTTCCCTCAATTACTTTTTCGAGTTGTCCGCCTACCCGGTAGGCCTGGTAGGTGGCTTGTGTAGTGCCGTCAATGGAAATGATGAGCCGGTCCAGGCCTGATTCTACTGTTTTTCTGGCATTTTCTTCCGTCAGGTAATGCGCATTGGTAGAAGTGGCTGTATATATATGTTTCGAAGAAGCATACTGGACCAGGTCTAAGAACTGAGGGTGCAGGTAAGGCTCACCCTGAAAATAAAATAGCAGGTACATAAGTGTGTCCTGCAATTCATCAATTGTTTTTTTGAACAGCCCTTCCTCCAGCATTCCGGTAGGCCGGGAAAAAGATCGGAGTCCGCTCGGACACTCAGGACACCTTAAGTTACACGAGGTAGTAGGCTCAAAAGAAATGCTTATCGGCATGCCTTTATGTACCGGCCTTCGGGTAAGTCTCGAATAGAGATAGCTACCAATAACTTTGACCATATTACCCGCTCTTCTTAAAGTAAGTTTAGAAGTAAAATTAATGCCGTCTCTGAGGTTTGCATTCACATGGTGAAATTATGAAATATCAGCTAAACAATCCTTGGCGGTTCAGGTAAGAAACGGTGTTCTGAAAAGATGTGTCCTTTATGGTTTGTTTTCTCAACATTCAAATGCTTCTTTCGTAGTATATTCACAAGATGAAAACATTTTACTCCCTGCTTCTTCTGCTCCTTAGCTTCAATGTTCACAGCCAGGTGAAATTGTCAAACAAAGCAGATATACGCGTAATAACCGTTGGTCCTTACCAGGGAGAGCTTTATTCTGCTTTTGGGCATAGCGGCATAAGGGTGTATGACCCGGTCAACAGAATAGATGACTTCTATAACTATGGCATATTTAACTTTGATCAGCCTAACTTCTATTTGAATTTTGCCCGCGGGTTCCTGAACTACAGAGTGGCTGTGAGTGATTATTCCAGGGTGGCTAATTTCTATTCCTATGAAAATCGCTACATACACGAACAAGTACTCAATCTGGATTCAATACAGCAGCAACAACTCTTTGAGTATCTGGTATGGAATGCCAAGCCGGAAAATATGTATTACTATTATGACTACTTCTATGATAACTGTGCTACCAGGGTGCGTGATGTGCTGGAAAAAGCTTTGCCGGGAAGTGTCTCTTTTGATGGTTCTTACATTACTACAGATTATAGTATTCGTGACCTTACGGATGTATATCTTCAGTACCAGCCATGGGGTGATCTTGGGATAGATATATGCCTTGGATTGCCCATGGATGTAAAGGCGACACCTTTTATGTATATGTTCCTCCCGGACTATGTGGAATCGGGATTTGACCATGCCAGTATTATTCATAATGGTCAGAGCGTACCTTTAGTAAAGGAGAAAGTAATGAGTTATACGCCCAGGGAAGTAACCGTTTCAGAAAGCTTTTTTACTCCCATGGTAGTATTTACACTCATACTGGTAGCTGGTGTATTCATCACATTTACAGGATATAAAAAGAAGAAAGCTTTTTTAGGGATTGATGCTGTACTGTTCAGTATCATAGGACTGATAGGATGGTTACTATTTTTGCTATGGATAGCTACGGACCATAAGGCTGCTGCACGAAATATGAATCTGTTATGGGCCTTTCCTCTCCATTTTCCCATGGGCTTGTTACTGCTGAGCAGTAGATGGAATACTTTTAAGTCAATTTATTTCAAGGCAATTGTCATCCTTCAGGCGATAACATTGATAGGATGGTTTTTCTGGCCTCAAAATATGCACGAAGCACTCATTCCCATTGTGGTTTTGTTATTGATAAGGTCATGGCATGTTCATAAGCGTTTGAAAATGTCAATATAAAGTAAAAGGTTGTCCCGGATGCTTCCGAAGTGGATCATTAGACAAAGGACGAACTAAGTATAAATAGCAGGCATTTAAATTACCGTTTGATAACATGAAAGAATTGTATACAGAAATTCAGATCAATGCACCTGCATCAAAAATCTGGTCCGTTCTAATGGATTTTGACCTATATCCCGAATGGAATCCTTTTGTGATAAGTGTCATTGGCCGCGCCCATTTGAGAGAACGTTTGAAAGTGACAATTCAAACAGGTGAAGCAAAAACGATGCGGTTTACCCCAAGGGTGACCATTTTCAAAAAGGAGAAAGAATTTGCCTGGTTAGGCCAGCTTTTGATGGCAGGGCTGTTCGACGGACACCATAGGTTTGAGATCAAAGAAATAGAGCACGGGCAGCACCTGTTTATTCAAAAAGAACAATTCAGCGGTTTACTCGTGCCGCTATTCTGGAAAAAACTGGATGTGGGTACCCGTGCAGGTTTCGTAATGATGAATGAAGCACTTAAAAAAAGAGCAGAGCAATGAATCGGATCGATCGTCTTTCAGCAATATTGATTCAATTACAGAGTAAAAAAATAGTGAAGGCCCATGAAATTGCCGATCGTTTTGATATCAGCCTTCGCACGGTGTATCGTGATGTGCGTGCGCTGGAAGAGGCCGGCATACCCATAGGCGCTGAAGCCGGAGTGGGCTATTTTCTAATGGAAGGATACAGCTTGCCGCCGGTAAAATTTTCAAAAGAAGAGGCTGGTTCATTACTTATGGCTTCCAAATTGGCCGAAAAGCTGACAGACCGATCCATTAAAAAACACCTAAGTGATGCCTTGCTTAAAATTCGTTCGGCGTTAAAACTGGAAGAGAAAGATTATCTCGAAAGCATTGAAAATAGTATTGAAGTAATCCATTTACCTGAAACAATGAATAATACCGATGCATCCTTTCCCGATCATTTTTTGACTGAAATACAGAATGCTCTGGCACAGAAAAAGGTCATCAACTTTGATTACTTCTCGAATTATAATGGCGCTTTTACCAATCGTAATGTTGAGCCTTTGAGCCTTTGTTATTATTCCAGGCATTGGCATTTAATAGGATACTGCCAACTCAGGAATGATTTGCGTGACTTTCGTTCAGATCGCATCATGAAATTATCAATGACAGCTCAGGCTTTTGAACCTTCCAGGCATTCAGACTATAAAGACTATGTGACTACTATTATGCAAGGGTCGGAACTGCAGGAAGTTACCATAAGATTCACACACGCGGTGACCCCGTACATCAATGAGCAAAAATATTTTATGGGCTATGTAGAAAGCACCAAAGCAGCTGATTACGAAGAAATGAAATTTATGACGGCTGATCATCGCAACTTTGCCCATTGGTTGCTCCAGTTTAGTGATCAGGCAACTATTGTTGCACCTCAGACCTTGAAAGATCGGGTGATTTTATTACTAAAGCAGGCTCATGTGCATCATTCAGCCTTAGAGCATGCCGAAAAACCAGGCAATTGAATAAATACCAATGGCAAGGGCTACCGGCATAGCTGCGAGACCTTTGAAAAGTTGGCTAGCCTTATTTTTTCATTTTTTTTAATAGATAGTACTTATTTCTGATGAGCACTCTTATTTAAGTATAAACATTGTGGGTAGTTTTCCAGGTGGCATTTTCTTTTAATACCTTAAAGCCTTCTTTTTGCTTGTAAGACTGATACCATTGGAAATGGGTTATTCATGGAGCACTGTGCTCCAAACCGTCCTCCGTACATTTTTCTAAGGTTTCTTCGCCGGACGAAAACAGTGTTCCGTATTTTTTCAATTTTTTTCATTTTTCTCAAATCCTGCTGACATAGGGTTGTCACTACCCCCTGTTTTCTTTACTGAAAAAACATGAAACATCTAACAATTCTAATTTTAATGATCATGACAGCAGTAGTGACAGCAAAAGAAACCGCCGTTTATGAACTGGTAGTTTACAAAATCAAAAAAGATTATGAAGATAACTATCACGAAGTACTGGCAAAGGCCAGGGGGCATATACAAAAACTGCCCGGTTTGATAGAATACCAGACCTTTCGTTCTGCAGAACATACCACAGTTTTTATGGATCTGGTCAAGTGGAATTCAATAGAAGAAGCGCTGGACGCAGCCAAGAAGGTGGAAAAAATGAAAGAACTGGCAGAATTCATGAAGGCATTTGAAGAAATCAAATTTATGGACCATTTTGAATCGTTTGACTTAGAAAATACCACTAAGCTGGATTTGATCAAGGCAGATAAGGACTACTATAAAGCTGGACGGGAGCCTGTTATAGTGAATGTCAAACCTTATAACTATTTAATGATCAATGGTGTTTCTGCTCCCGAGGATGTGCGATTTCTTGAAGCTATAGAGGCCATTTATTCCGTAGCATATACGGTTAAATTCCAATATAAGTCCAAAGAGAAAGATTTCGTGGTGCCCAAAATGGAGGCGCAATGGTGGGCGGAAGGACCTCTCACTTTTGAGCAAACGCCAAGAGAGGAGTGGCACTGGAATATAGTGATCCCAATGCCGGAATATGTAGAAGCGGAGGAAGTAGAAAGTGCTATTCAAATCTCAATAGAAAAAAAGCAACAGTCTCAGATCAGTGAGGTGGAATTCAAACCGCTGAATGAAGGCAGGTCTATTCAGGTACTGCATGTTGGAAGTTACGAAGAAGAAGGTCCGACATTGGAAAAAATATTTGCCTTTGCCGCTGAAGAAGGACTTGAGATCAACGGTCATCATCATGAAATCTATATTACTGACCCGAGAAAGACAGCCGTTGAAAAGTTAAAAACGATCATTCGTTATCCCGTGAAATAACCAAGCATATGGCGCTGTCTTTATTTTCGGGCAGCGCTATTTAAAATAATTACTATGGCAGAACCACTCAAAAACCAATTTTTTCAACCTCCATTTATTACAGCGTTAGGTAACTCATTACAAGAGGAATATGAACACTTTAACGCTAAACAGTTTACACAAGATGTATTAAATAACATATGGACAGACCTGGAATTAAAAGGGCGTATGACCCATATCAGCCAACAACTGCATAAACAACTGCCTGAAAGTTTTCCGGAAGCGGTCAATATTCTTTCAAAAGTAGTGCACACGTTTACCGGGTTTGATGGTATGGTCTTTCCTGACTATGTACAACACTATGGTTTGAACCATTGGAATGAATCAATGGATGCTTTGGCCTTATTTACGCAGTACTCCAGTAGTGAATTTGCGATAAGACCATTCATAATGTCTTATGAAAAAGAAACGATGAGTAAAATGCATGAATGGTCTTTACATGCTGATCATCATCTTCGGCGGCTGTCCAGTGAAGGCTGTCGTCCACGCTTACCCTGGGCCATGGCATTGCCAGGGTTTAAAGCAAATCCCATCAGGATCATTCCTATTCTTGAAAACCTTAAGGCAGACTCTTCTGATTATGTGCGGAAAAGCGTAGCCAATAATTTAAATGACATTACAAAAGATAACCCGGATGTTGTAATAGGTATTGCCCAACGCTGGGGACTTAATGTTAAAGAAACGCATTGGATAGTAAAACAAGGACTCAGGAGTCTTGTGAAATCAGGAAATACAGATGCACTCGATATATTGGGTTTTACCAAAGCAGAGGTACAACTATCAGACTTTATACTACAAAACGACAGCATACAGTTAGGAGAAGGTATTCAGTTCACTTTTACGTTGACCAATAAAGGTGCTAAAGCCTGCCACATAGCGGTTGACTACATCATCCACTTTAAAAAAGCCAATGGTTCCAATACGCCCAAAGTATTTAAATTGACTACCAGTAAAATGGAACCCGGTGGAAGTCAGCGTTTTTCGAAAGAACACCGGATTACACCTATTACAACACGTCGTTATTATGGTGGTGAGCAGCTATTGGAGGTCCAGGTAAATGGTACCGTGCTGGCAAAGAAAGCTTTTAAGCTTAGTATTGTTTAAGCCTCAACAGATCAGTCAAAATGAAGAACGGGTTAATTGACGTCTGGTCGACACCATAGGTTATTTCGACGATTAATACATACTAAGGCCAACATTTTAATCGTTGTTACGGTTACTTAATAATAAACATAGCGCTATGGAAAACCTACAATTAAACCAGGAAGGAAAAGAAATCAAGCTGAAAAGAGCATTGATTTTGGGAAACTTCTATCAAAGAAAAGTAAAGATCATCAGAGCCATTAATCAAGGTTATGAAACAATCGTTGATACTATCGTCGGATTGAAGCATGATTTTGTGATTACACGAGATGGACGAAGTATTCCCAAAAGCTCTATTAAGATCATTTATCAAATATAAATTTCTCCGAAAGCCAAGCTGTACATTATTAAAACCGGGTCATTCACCCGGTTTTTTTATTTATCCCAGACCGGGTTGATGCCTTACACACGATCAAAACAACTGTGCTCTCATCAATACAATATGTTAATTTATGATCTGACCTACATCTGTAGACCAGGAACAAAGCGGTTGAAGCGCTTTTACACATTAAACGACGCTTTTAATATGTTGGAAGGGGTCGTTGGTCGAAATATCTGTTGACATACAACTTTCCCAGCTTAAACACGATTAATTTTATTGTAGTTGAGTGTTGTGAAATTGGATCCTGCCATAAGATTCAGGAAAAGCACGCCTGACCATAGTTAACAGATAGTATAGATAATGCAAACAAGCCTGATTACATATTATCAGCGAATTCCAAGGTTAGGAAAACACATCTTGTTTTGGCTTACCTTTATTACTTTTTTTGCTGTGTTGTACGGCAGTTTTGATGAAGATTATGGTCGCCAGTTCAGGCTGCAACTTATTTACCTACCTAATAAGCTGCTGGCTACTTATATCACCATTTACATACTTCTGCCCCGCTTTCTGCTTACCGAGCAATACCTCAGGTTTTTCTCTCTGACCAGCCTGGTCTTGTTGGTAGCAGGTTTTATGCATTGGCTCACTTATTATTATGGGGAGGCGCCTATATTCTGGCCGGAAAAAGATATAGGCCCTTTGTGGTATCCTAACAAAATATTGAAATCCGCCACGTATGTATATCCGGTGGTGGTATTGGCAACATTGATCAAGTTTTTTAAACACTGGTACCAAAACCAGCAGGCTACGCGGCAGCTTGCGGAAGATAAATTAAGCGCCGAACTCAAATTTTTACGATCGCAAATACATCCGCATTTTCTTTTTAACACCTTGAATAACCTGTATGCACTTACCTTAAAGAAATCTGAAAAAGCCCCGGAAGTTGTCTTAAAGCTATCTCATTTGTTAAACTATATGCTTTATGAATGCAATACGGATCGTGTGCCGCTTTCGAAAGAGATTGAGTTACTCAAAAATTACGTGTCGTTGGAAAAACTCCGTTATGGTAACCGTCTGGACATATCGCTGAATATATCCGGTAATACACGTGATCATGACATAGCACCCATGCTGGTGCTTCCATTTATAGAAAACAGTTTTAAACATGGTGTCAGTGATGAGATTGAAGACGCCTGGGTGAGTATTGATCTAACCATTAAAGAATGCCTGCTTACCTTAAAGGTGGACAATAGTAAAAGCAATCAGCTAAGTAAAGATGAACAGAAATATAGAGAAGGGATAGGATTGAAAAATGTGAAAAGAAGGTTGGAATTATTGTATAAAGGTGGTTACGAGCTAAAAACCCTGGATACCGTTGAGTCCTACCTGATCGTTTTAAAAATGGATATGCAGTCACACAAAAATGTAGTAAAAGCGGATTGATGGTTCATTTTAAACCCTAAAAAGACCTGGTTTGGTCCCTTGTAAGGATGCTTAAATAGTATAACATTATGAAAACGAAGTGCCTGATAGTAGACGATGAACCATTGGCTGTAGAGATCATAGAATCTTACCTCAATCGCCTGGATAATATGGAGATTATTGGTAGTTGTAACAATGCGATCAAAGCGTTTGAAGTTTTGCAAAAGCAGCCGGTAAACCTACTTTTTCTGGATATTCAAATGCCCAGACTTACAGGGATAGACTTCCTTAAGACACTTAAAAACCCACCGAAAGTAATCCTGACCACGGCATATCGCGAGTATGCTCTTGAAAGTTATGAGTTAGATGTGGTAGACTACCTTTTAAAGCCAATTTCCTTTGAGCGTTTTTTCAAAGCGGTAAGTAAAATATATCGACAGGAAATGACCGGCAATGGTGGGTTCAGGGAAAAAGAGGCAAATGCCACGGATAATGACCCTTACCTGTACCTAAAGGCAGATAAAAAGATGGTAAAGGTGATGCTTAAAGACATCCTTTACATAGAAAGTCTCAAGGATTACGTACGTGTAAAAACTCCTGCCAAAGATGTAATTACACATCAAACCATCAGTTATTTTGAAGAAAAGTTGAGCGAAGACTCATTTTTACGCATCCATCGTTCCTTTATAGTGCCCATTGGTAAGATTGAGACCTTTTCCGCTTCAGCAGTGGAAGTGCCGGGTAAGGAGCTGCCTATTGGCCGCATTTATAAAAATAATGTGTTGAAAGTGTTAAACGAGCTGCATCATTTGTGATGCTATTGCTTGAGGGTCAACAGCGAAGTTAGTAAAGCTAATTTTGAACAAAACCCGCTTAAGGTGATGATAGGTCCTTACAAACTTCATTTGATACCTGTTTTAGATATAAAGTCCCTTTAGGCGAATTCCATATTTATTAGTTAAATTAATAACTTTACTAGTAGTCAATTTTTTAATCGGTATGAAAAAGACATTTGGCATCCTTTTCATTTTTATATGTACAGGACTATTTACGGAAATTTTTGCGCAGGACGATCCATTGCTCGATACCTACAACAAGGCGAATGAAAAGCTGAATAAGGGAGAGTACAAAAGTGCACTGTTGGATTACAGCCAACTTATCAACTCTAAATTCAGTGATAAAGAAGTACTGGTAAAACGAGGTATAGCCTACTTCCAAACCAAAGCATATCAAGAGGCTAAATCTGATTTTGATGCGGCATTGAAGGCCAGAATAAATACAGCTGATCTCTTCGGCTATCGGGGGCTTACCAAATATGAGTTAAAAGACTATCAGAGTGCCGCTGCAGATCTGGAAAAAGGTATAGATATGGGTTTTAATGAGCCCCAGGCTTACTTTCACCTGGCGAATGCAAAGTTTCGGTTGGATAATTATAACGATGCAGTAAAGTATTACGACCGTGCCGTTACCGCAGGTTTAAACAACGCTTCACTGTTTAATAATCGCGGTAAAGCCAAGTACAACCTAAAGAACCTCGCAGGTGCAGTACAGGACTATGATAAAGCGTTGTCAGCAGATGCCGGATATACAAAAGCACTTGAGAACCGTGCCCTGGCGCAATATGAGTTGAAAAACTGGGAAGCGGCAAAGACCGATTATGAAAAATTGATCAAGAGCGGACAAGTGACAGCGGATAATTTTGAGAGAAAAGCCATTAGTATTTATCAGGCCGGCAAACCTGCGGACGCAATTAAGGACATGGAAAGTGCCATTCAACGCGGGAGTAAAAATGATCTGTTGAAATTGTACCTTGGGAATGCTTATTATGCACAGGAAGATATAAAAAAAGCAACGCTTTACTACGAACAGGCACAACGCGCCGGATTGGAAGACAAGCAATTACCCATTAACCTGGGGAAGATATATTTCCAAACGAAAAACTATTCAGCAGCAGAAACTACTCTTTCGGAGGCTTTGAATAAGGGTAACAATACAGCGGATGTATACCTGTATCGCGGATTGGCAAGGTACCAACTAAAGAATGAAGAAGGTGCTTTACCCGACCTGCAAAGGGCGATAGAAGGAGGCGCTACTAACTATGAGGCTTTCAGTTATCTCGGCAATCTGCAATTCAAACAGGAAGAGTACTACCGGGCTATAGCTAACTATGATAAGGCCTTGGCGGTAACAGCTACTGATCATGTTATATTTAATAATAGAGGTAAAGCCAGGTTTAAACTGGATAAGCCCCGGGAAGCCGTAGCTGATTACTCCAAAGCACTGGAGTTAAAGGCGGACTACAGTAAAGCGCTCGAAAACCGGGCAGAAGCCTATTTTTCATTGGACAAGTGGTCAGAGGTGAAAGAAGATCTGGAAAAGCTTAAAACCAAGGTGCCTTTAGAGGCAGAACACTATGAAAAGCTGGGAATAGCTTATTATAAGCTGGAGCAATATGAAACTGCCGTTAAAACACTAAAGTCTGCTATTCAACGCGGGTCCAAAAATGAAAAGCTGAATGAAATGTTAGGGGTGTCTTACTTCAAAACAAGTAATTATAAGGAGGCCTTCAGTTATTTACAAAAAGCGGAAACGACTGGTTCTACCGTAGGAGAATTAGATTTAATGCTGGGTACATCGGCTTATGAAACCAAAAACTATCAGTCTGCGGCTGATTATCTGGCAAAAGCCATTGCCGCAGGGGCAAATGATCCCAATATATTCTTCATGCGAGGGATGTCCCTGTATAATTCCAAAGATACTGATGGGGCATTTGAAGACCTTAAAAAAGCGGTGAATGCGGGTGTTTCAGATTACACTGCTTTTAAGATACTTGGTGATCTGCATTTCAAGAAACAGGAATACCCCGACGCCATTGCTTCATATGATAAAGCTATAGCGCTAAAAAGTACTGATCCGGTCATTTTTAACAATAGAGGTAAGGCGAAAATACTTAGTGGAAATAAGCAAGCTGCTCTGAGTGACTATGATAAGGCACTCGCCATTCGTCCTGATTATGGAAAAGCCTTGCTCAGCAGAGGTGAGCTGAAGTTTGACTTAAAAGACTATCCGGGAGCGGTAGCTGATCTGGAATCTGCTAAAGAAGCCTCAGGTATGACTAAATCTGTGGTGAAGATGCTGGCGTTGTCATACTATCAAATGGGACAAAAGGATGAGGCAAAAAAGTACCTGGACCGTGCCATTAAAGAAGACATAAAAGTAGGAGAGGTATTCCTTTACCGGGGATTGATCAGCTATGATGAAAAAGATTATAAAGGTGCGGCCACTTATCTGGACAAAGCTGAGGACCTTGGCATGAAATCAATGGAGGTCTTTGAGAAAAGAGGTGATGCCAAATTTGAGCTTAAAAAATATCAGGCTTCGCTGGATGACCTGGGTCGTGTGCAAGCAGCCGGTAAAGCCTCCGCAGAAGTGCTCCGTAAGATGGGCTTGGCCAATTATGAATTGAAAGTATATGATCAGGCAATAGACCTGCTCAAAAAAGCGACCGCAAAAGGGGCCGGTGGACAGGAGTTATATTACAACCTGGGTAATGCTCAGTTTCGCCTCAAAAACTTCAAAGAAGCGATCCTTTCATATGATGCCGCTATTACTGCCGGGGCAAACGATGAGATAATTTACAATAACCGTGGTAAAGCTAAAATGCTTAACGACAATGTCAACGGTGCGCTGGCTGATTATAATAAATCATTACAAATAAAGCCTGATTACCAGGTGGCACTACGGAATAGAGGTACGGCAAACTATCTTCAAAAGAACTACAAGGAAGCGATCACTGATTTGAATGCAGTAGTAAGCACGGGTAAGGGAGGTAAAGAAGAATACCTTTACCTCGGGGTGTCAAAGCTTGAGACCAACGATCATACGGGCGCTCTTGCCGACCTGGAAAAAGCACGCTCACTAGGGGCAAATGATAAACTGCTGTTTTATGGCATAGGGAACGCACGTTACCTGTCAAGAGACTTCGAAAATGCGATACCGGATCTGGAAAAAGCAGCCAATAGCGATCTGGCGGATAACAAGACACTAAAACACCTGGGAAATGCCAAATACGAAATGGAAAACTATAGTGGGGCCCTCAATGACCTGAAACGTGCCGTAGCGGCCGGTGTCAGTGATGCTGAAACGCTTCATAACCTGGGGCATGCCTACTACGAAGGAAAAGATTTTGAAGAAGCCATCTCCTCGTTGAATAAGGCCATTCAGTCAGACGATGCCTATGGCTCTGCCTACTATCACCGTGGCAATTCAAAGTTTCGTGTAAAGAACTACGAAAGTGCTATTAAAGACTATGATCAGGCTATAGCCAATGGTATCGATAATGCATTGGTATACAATAACCGCGGTAAGGCGCACCAGCTATTAGAAAGATATGATGAGGCTATTTCTAACTTTGACAAGGCCATTTCTATCGATGATACGTATGCCAAGGCATATCAGAACAGGGGAGAAACATACTACAAAAAAGGAGATTTCGAAGGCGCCATAGAGAGTTTAGCACGTTTTGAGAAAATAACCGACGAGGAAAATCCTCAGGTTGTCTTTTATCTGGGAGAGGCCTATTATGCGCAGGATGATTATGTCAGGGCGCTTTCATACTACGACAGATCCATAGAGCTGGGAAATAAAGATGTTGAATTATATAAACACAGGGCAAAGGCGCTTATCGCTAATGAAGATTATGCTGCTGCTGTCAAGGATATTGACAAACTGCTGAAGCAAGGTACAAACACAGCCTCATTATACATCGACAGGGCCAGGGCCAATACCTACCTGGGGAATCCCAGGGCAGCCATACAAGATCTGGATAATGCCGTCTCAGCAGAGCCGAATAATCCTGATGCTTATTACAATCGGGGCTATCTAAAAGAAGAAGCAGAAGATTATGAGGGTGCGATCAGCGATTATAATAAAGTCATAAAACTTACACCGGAAGATGCACGGGCTTACTACGATCTTGCCAATGTCAAAATGGCTGTTGGAGACGTTGGAGGAGCGCTTGAGCCTATCAATAAAGCGGTTGAACTGGACAGCTCAGAACCCTCTTTTCATAAAGTAAAAGGCAATGTACATTATCGCCTCAAGCAAAACGCCCCTGCGTGTGAAAGTTGGCAGAAAGCATTACAATTAGGGGATAAAAAAGCAGATTACTTTATCCAACAGTACTGCAAATGATCTCAGGGTTTCCCCTTAAGGGAAATCCAATTATTTGTATAAGTTACTCATTCAGAATGTTGTAGATATTGCAATAACTTCAATTTAACCCTGAACCTTACATCAGTGGTTTCCCGGCACGCTTTTAAAGTATATACTGTAAAAAGTGTTATGTCTATGAGAAGTTTATTGATGATCTGTATTTACTTGGGCTTCTCTTTTCTTCAAGCCCAAGAGTTTTCTGCAAAAGTAATAAGCGTGATGGATGGTAATACGTTTGAGATTATCGATCCGGAGAAAGAAAAAGTAAAGATAATGTTAAGCATGGTAGATGCACCGGAGCTGGGGCAGTCCTTTTCAGAGGAAGCCAAGGCATATGCGGAGAAACTGTTGCTGAAAAAGAAGGTGACCGTTGAGTATCAGGGAAAAGATTTTTTTGGAAACAAACTCGCGCACATTACGCTGAAAAATGGTGACGAAGTGCACAAACTATTGTTAGAACAAGGCCTTGCCATGGTTATGGAACGTAAAAAAGATACTGAACTATTGGCCATCCAGGAAAAGGTAAAAAAAGAGCAAATTGGTCTGTGGGCTTCTGATGATATCGTGACTCCCTGGGTGTTCAGAAGGAAACAAACCATGTTACAAGCCAAATCCCGTTAAACATACTTCAATTTTTATAACTACCTGTTTTTTTATTCTATACTTTCAATAATTATTGAAAGTATAGAATATTTATATATCTTTGGAACATGGAGTACGACGAGGCAAAGCATAAATTCATACAAGCCTGGGGTACATTAGGCTCAAGTTGGGGTATTAATAAAGCAATGGCACAAATTCATGCCTTATTACTGATCTCCAAGCAACCGCTGTCTACAGAGGACGTTATGGAAGAGCTTCAAATATCCCGTGGGAATGCAAATATGAATATCCGCGCTTTGATTGATTGGGGAATTGTACAAAAGGAGTTGATCGTCGGGGAGCGAAAAGAACATTTCGTGGCGATTAAAGATGTATGGGAGCTGGCCAGGCAGGTATCGAAAGAACGTCGTAAGAGAGAAATAGAGCCCATCGTTAGAGTACTGAATGAGGTACAGGCTGTTACAGGTGATACCGATAGTGTGAGAGAGTTTAAAAAAATGACAGGTGAGCTGAAGGACTTTTCTTTAAAAGTAGATGGAGCGCTCGATAAATTCACCCGGTCCGACAAAAACTGGTTTTTTAAAATGCTGCTTAAGCTTTAATTTTTTATTTCTATTTGTTTCAAAAATTATTGAAAAAAATGAATTATTGTAAAACAATCTGTACTGACGTCAAAGAACGTCCAATTAAAACATCAGGAACGGGAAAAAAGGAACTCCTTTCTTATTATGAAAAGGCCGGCCCTGATTACGCAACATGGAGCAAAAAATTCAATATGCATTTTGGGTACTTTTCAAAAGGTATGAATCCGTTCAACAGGGAAGCCATGCTGGAGAATATGAACCTGCAAGTGTTTAAAAGGTTGAAATTAGATCGGGTTTCCAATGGTACATTGGTAGACTTAGGGTGTGGTCTAGGAGCAACGTTAAGAACGGCCGGTGCAAACTTCCCGCATCTGCAACTCATAGGGCTCACACTGGTACCCTGGCAAGTACAACAGGCAAGAGAATTGAATAATGTACAGGAATGTAACAAGGAAATTCAAATCATTGAAGCAGATTATTGTGCGATACCTCTGGAAGATGCATCTGTAGACTCTGTATTAGCTATAGAAAGCAGCTGTTACGCTCCCGGCGCCTCAAAATACAGGCTATTTAAAGAGATTTACCGGGTACTCAAACCAGGAGGGCATTTCGTAATTGCTGATGGTTTTTTGAAGAGTAATGCCAGTATGGGACTCTTTATTCGTCGAGCTTACAACAAGCTGTGCCAATCCTGGGCGCTCACAGAACTGGGTAATATAAAGAATGTAGAAAAATCTATCCTTGCCTTAAATTTTAAGGATTATCATATAGAAGAGAGGTCCTGGAATGTAGCTCCGTCTGTCGCACATGTTCCTTTTACGGTGCTAACATTTCTGACACGTCAGCTCATCTTCGGAGGTGCACCTATGTGCAAAGAGCGATGGGATAACCTGAAATCTCCCTTACTTACCCTGATTTTGGGCCTTACCAGAAAACATTTTGGATATTACCTGATCAGCGGGACAAAATAGTTTTTTTGATTTTAACTTTCAAAAGTTATTGAAAATAATGAATGAAAAATAAACAACCTTTAAGACTATGAATTACATCATTTTAACATATGCACTCTACCTACCCGCCACCATCGGCCTCACGGTTTGGGTAGCGAAAACGTTATTTGTCAATGGCCGGATCTTTCTGATTGATATATTCCATGGAAATGAACTATTGGCAGATAGCGTCAATAAGTTACTCGTAACAGGCTTTTACCTCATCAATATTGGATACGCTGTTTATACACTTCAAATACTGGATGATATCCAAACTACACGTGCTGTAATAGAGAAACTGAGCCTGAAACTAGGGGCTATTATTTTAATACTGGGAGGCATGCATTTCTTCAACCTGTTTATGTTTTTCAATTTGCGCAAACGCGCCACAAAGAATCCCACCCATCATGATCAGGTTTAACTTCTGGCTTCAGGCCATGTTTTTGATAATTGTGGTTATTCTGCTGCTTGCCTCGGTTTTTATCCATCCTGACTTTCTGATAATTCTGTTTACTATTCAAGCTGTACTTGGAGCTACACAGTATTTGAATGGATGGTTCATTCAAAGAAGGCAACCTGATACTGCATTACTTTTATACCTGAAACTTGCTACTGTCTATATCGTATTGGCAGTGGCATTAGGCGTATCAGGTATTTCTTTAGCCAATAAAGCCGGCGCCACTTGGTTCTTAATTGTACCCTGGTTTATAGCAGCATTTTACTGGTATATTTCTTACAAACTTAGCATTAAACATAGATGAAGAAGATCATTATTTCAGGGGGCACAGGATTTCTGGGTTCCAGCCTTATCAATCACTTTCAAGGTAAGGAAGTAGAATTAGTATTGCTTACCCGGCAATTGCGTGAAAATTTTGGCAATGTCAGGTATTGTTTGTGGGATGCTGAAAACCCCGGAGTCTGGAGAGACGAATTGATCCGGGCAGATGCTGTCATCAATTTGAATGGCAGATCAGTGGATTGCCGTTATAATGAAAAGAATAAACAACAGATCCATCACTCCAGGGTAGCAGCGACAAATGCGCTCGGAGAAGCCATTCAAAGCTGCCCTGAACCTCCAAAAGTGTGGATCAATGCATCTTCTGCTACCATATATCGGCACTCATTAGAGCCGGCAATGACTGAGAATGAAGGTGCGTTAGGTACGGGGTTTTCAGTGGATGTTTGTTGTAAATGGGAAGCTGCTTTTCATGCTTTCAAGTTACCACACACGCGAAAGGTCATTGCCAGGATTGGTATTGTATTGGGTAAGGATGGAGGGGCATTTATTCCATTAAAGAGGTTGGCCCGGCTTGGTTTTGGTGGAAGGCAGGGGCCCGGTAATCAAATGATCAGTTGGTTACATGTTCAGGATTTCTGTGTTATAATGGACCACATGATACGAAACGATGAGATGAAGGGTACTTATAACCTAACGGCACCGAACCCTTTGAATAATCGAACGTTCATGAAACTGCTCCGAACGAAGCTCAGAGTGCCTTTTGGTATCCCAATCTCAAAATGGTTGCTGGAAATGGGAGCATTGGTAATAGGTACTGAAACAGAACTGATACTGAAAAGCAGAAATGTAATACCCCAAAGGTTAGTAGAGGAGGGTTATTCATTCCTATACAAAGATTTAGATGCTGCACTTGACTCATTGATCGGTTCAAAGCAGGACGGCTAAATAATTACAATCAAAGAAGCAGAATAGGTTTAAAGGCAATTTTTCTATTACTTTTGAGTTTCTTAATAAAAGTGTCATGCGATTATTGATCTTAACTTCCTTCCTTATCCTTGTCTATTCAGCAAGTTCTTATGCTCAATCAAAGGAAGAGAAAAGCAGTAGCAACCCAAATTCATTTTCGCCTTATTCTTCAAAAGAAGAAAAGACGCAGGTGCGCCAGATCAAAAAACGTCAAAAGAAAAAATCCTTCCGGAATAGTTTTAACAAGGACATGGATCAAAAGATAAAGGAATTTGACAAACGAATGCAGGCTAATGCGAAAATGGCGCGAAAAAAGGAACGCGAAATGCAAAAGCCTCAATATTCAGACCCTTCCTATTTCGGACATAAACGTAAGCCTAAAAAACGACCGGTAGGAAAGCGGAAGTTCTGCAAAGAGTGTAGTATCGTACACTGATTTACAAGGGAAATACCAGGTCGGAGGTATCTACTATTTTATCGGTAATATTGGTTTTCATGAGTGTGTAGATCACATTTTCCAACATCTTTTCACTTAAATTCCTGTCAGTGCTCCATTCGGTGGAGTAGAACCATCGTTCCACGTCCTCTCCATTTTGGTGGTAGCGTTCACTTACCTGGTCTATTACATCCATAGATCGCATAAATTGCTGACAGACGAAATGGATCGTTTTTAGCATTATATCAAGCTCATTGCTTTTGCTGTCTAATGCCTTTTCTGAGGCTGCAATGACAAAACATGGCCAGGGAGTGACGTATTCGCCAATTCGTTTCAATTTCCCCTCATCCACGTACGGTTTTGTTGTGTATTTTTCCCAATAAAAAACGTCTGTTTCATTTTTATCTAATGAGACCAGTGCAGTATCCAGGTTATTAACAACGGAAAACTGTTCGCTGGCCAGGGTTTTGTCTTTGCCATAGGCATCTACCATGGCCATTAAATGAGAACCTGACCCAAAACGACTTATGGCATATTGCCGGTCAAAAATTTCACCATAATAGTTCAGCGTGTTATGTACACCAGTATGTACACCCCAGATCAAAGGTGTTTTTATAAAGCCTGAAATGATCCTTGAAGTACCTCCTTTAATAATATCAGCAATGATTCCTTCAGTAAGCAGTACACAACAGTCTACGTCACCATTTTTGAGGGCATTGGTCATAGCGCCGGTACCTTCCTTATAGGTTATCCACTCTACAAGGGCACCACTTCTTTCAAAAAGATTATTTTCTAATGCCAGGTGCCAGGGAAGGTTAAAATGTTCAGGCACCCCGCCCACTCTTACTTTGGTATCCATCTACTGTCTTCTTAGGGTCTTCTCCGTTAGGCCGTGCAAGTTAAGTGCAAAATCGGGCTTAACAAGTCAGTTGAGCGTCAAATACAATCAAATCACCTACCAAAAGTAAGAAAAGCCTGTCCCACTTTATAAATACTATATAATCTGTTACATTAAAAGGTCCTAAACTTTATGAAGATGCAAAACATCGGTTTGAACCAGTATCAACCCAGCGGATTATTTTCACTAAAAGTCTACATAATACTATTGCTTTTTGGACTCACTGTGTTACCCGTGCTTGGTGTGCTATACAGCACACTGACATGGTTCGTCCCAGTGATCTATTTCAATTTTATCATAACAGCGGCTTTCGGTAGCATTTTGGGAGTGATGGTATATCCCGTGATTCGCCTTGGTCATGTGCGATCCTGGAAAATTGAGCTTTTGGCTATGGCTATCATCGTGTTCTTAAGTTGGTATTATTCCTGGGCAGCTTACTTAGTACTATGGTATAATGCATCTGGTGACCCCGGGTTAATTACAGCTTCTTCATTTACTATTGTAGATTTTCTTAATTATGTTTTTAATCCCTTTGCTATGCTGCAAGATATAGCTGTGCTGTATGAGTATGGCTCGTGGAGTATTGGGTCAGTTGTGATCAACCAGGAAGCCCTGATAGCAACCTGGGTTATGGAGCTGGCTATCATTCTGGCAGTAGCCTGGAAAGTGAATAAAAAATGGAGTGAATTCCCCTATTCGGAATATGATTTAAAATGGTACCGAAAAGTGACGTTAAAGGAAAGGATAACATTGATAAGAGGTGTATCAAAGATCATTAAGGAAATTGGACAAAATGAACTTTCCGAATTAAAGAGCAAGCCACTATTAGGTGATTATAGCCGGGAATATACGGAGCTGGTTCTGTATGTTTCAGATACAGACCGAACAGCCTATGTCGTCTTCTACAATCAGGCATTATCCAGAGGTTCAAGCGGGGAGCCTAAAACACGGTATTATCGTAACAGTGGTTTCATCAAACTGGGGGAAGAATTAAAAAAGGAGTTAATGGATACCTTTAAAATAAGGGATAAACACGGCTTAAAAGGAAATTTACAACTCCCTTTTTTAGATGTAATACGTTCTATGGCCACAGCCTTGTTCAGATAAGGTTTAGTACGGGAGAATCAATACCCATACTTCTCTTTCCATAACGCCCTCAACCTTTTTCTCATTTCCTCTTCACGTGCATTATGGCCCGGTTCGTAGAGTTTGGTGTCCCGGATCTCTTCAGGCAAGAAATCCATCGCCACAAAATTACCTTTATGATCATGTGCGTACTGATATCCTTTGCCGTAGCCTGCGTCTTTCATCAGTTTGGTAGGAGAGTTGCGCAAAGCCATAGGTACAGGAAGGTCCCCGGTTTCCCTTACCAGGGCTTGTGCCTTATTAATAGCCATGTAGCTTGCGTTACTCTTCGGCGAACATGCCAGGTAGGTGGCACATTGAGACAGTATAATCCTCGCTTCCGGATAGCCGATGACATTCACTGCCTGGAAAGCATTGGTAGCAATTACCAAAGCTGTGGGATTTGCATTGCCAATATCCTCTGAAGCCAGTATGACCATTCTCCGGGCAATAAACTTTACATCTTCTCCACCTTCTATCATTCGGGCCAGGTAATAAACGGCGGCATTGGGATCACTGCCGCGCAAGGACTTGATAAAAGCTGAAATAATGTCATAGTGCTGCTCGCCACTTTTATCGTAAATGGCCACACGCTGTTGCGCAATATTTTTTACCAGTTCATCTGTGATCTCCACCTTGTCTCCTTTTACTGCATCTGTGACCAACTCAAGTAAGTTCAACAGCTTACGAGCGTCACCGCCTGATATTTGAAACAAGGCTTTATGTTCTTTTAAGATTACTTCTTTTTTACCAAGCTGCTCGTCCTTTGCCAATGCTTGGTCTACCAGTAGCAATAAGTCATTTTCATTCAACGATTTAAGTGTATATACCTGGCAGCGGCTTAACAAAGCAGCATTTACTTCAAAAGAAGGGTTTTCGGTAGTAGCTCCAATCAGAGTGATAATGCCTTTTTCTACAGCGCCTAACAATGCATCTTGCTGTGATTTATTGAAGCGATGGATCTCATCAATAAACAGGATGACCTTTGATTGGCGCCTGGCTTTATCTATGACTTCACGTACGTCCTTTACCCCGGCACTTACCGCGCTGAGTGTATAAAAAGGTGATTTTACCTCATTGGCTATAATATTCGCTATGGTAGTTTTACCTACACCTGGCGGGCCCCACAGGATCATAGAAGGTATAATGCCGGAGGTAATGGTTCTTCGTAATATCCCGCTTTCTCCCACCAAATGTTCCTGACCTATTAATTCTTCTAATGAGGAAGGACGAAGACGTTCTGCAAGTGGTAAGTTGAGATCAAACATACTACATTCAAGATAAGCCTGGCATCCAAAGATTCTCAGGCGCTGAAACGGACAATTTTCATAAAGGTAATATTTTCAACTTTCAATAGCCGTAGATTTGGCCGTGCCTGCAAAATATAAAGTACACTTTGCCTTATTTACGGTTGCGCTACTCTATGGAGCTAATTATACCATAGCCAAAATAGCATTGCCGGCCTACATTGGCCCTTTTGGGTTTATAGTATTACGTATTGCTATTGCCACTGCCCTTTTCTGGAGTATCAGTGCTTTCAAACCTGCTGAACTTATTGCCAAAGAAGACTTCTGGAAGCTAGTGCAATGTGCGTTCTTCGGTGCGGCCGCCAACATGTTATGTTTTTTTCAAGGTTTAAGCCTCACCAACCCCATTAATGCCTCTGTGATCATGACACTTACACCAATAGCTGTGCTGGTTACGGCAAATGTACTGGGTCAGGAAAAGTTTACCAGACCCAAAATACTGGGAGTATCTGTTGGTGCTGTCGGCGCATTTTTATTAGTTACGAAAGATGGATTTACATTTGAATCCGGTACACTTATAGGAGACCTTTTCATCTTACTCAACGCTTCTTTCTTTGCCGTTTACCTGGTTGTGGTTAAACCCCTCATGTTGAAATATAAACCTTTGACTGTCATTAAGTGGGCTTTTTTAATCGGTATGTTCATGTGTTTGCCATTTGGAGGTTATGAATTAAGTATAGTCGAATGGTCAACATTACCATTCCAGGCATGGATGAGTGTTTTCTATGTAATTATTGGCGCTACATTTTCAGTGTACTTGCTCAACACCTGGGCACTTCAACATGTGAATGCTTCAGTTGTCGGCACTTACATTTACTTACAGCCGGTCATCGCCACCGTTATAGCCATTACTTTCAGAAATGATTCATTGGATATAAAAACCATTATCTACGCTGTATTTATCATGTCAGGGGTGTATTTGGTAAGTAAAAAAACAGCTTTACAGAAATAATAAAGGAATAGAGTTGGCACTTACCTCAAAAGTTTGATATTTTAGAATATGTCTGGATTATTTTATTTACTGGGAGTTGCTGCCGCCGTTTGGGTGATTTACGAAGTATGGTCACAAAATAAACGGCTTTCTGATACAGAAAAACTCATATGGACAATATGTGCCATTTTCTTTAGCGTTATTACTGCTATTATCTATTACATTACGCAAAAGCGGGATTGACTTTTGAAGAGATTCAGTAAAGCTATTAATGGATTCAAACCTGGATTATTGCATGCATTTAAGCCTGTGAAAGCAACATAAAGCTTTCATCGTTGGCTTTTGTATTCATCTTATTTGATCTTAAGGCTTTTCAGGATCTCAATGGTCCTTTCCAGCATCTCATCATTAAAATCCAAATGAGTGACAAAACGAACCTCATTTGACCCAAACGGTACAGCCTTCACTCCATGACCAGACAGCTCTTGAAGAAAATCATTGGCTGTAAGATCATCTGCCAGGCGAAATATGACAATGTTAGTATCTACAGGCAATACTTCGTCTACAAAGTTTAGTCCGATAAGTGCTTTACCAATTTCATTTGCACGGTAATGGTCTTCTTTTAATCGATTTACATGATGGTCCAATGCATATAATCCTGCAGCAGCCAGGTAGCCAGCCTGGCGCATACCACCGCCAAAAAATTTACGCACGCGTCTGGCCTGTTTAATATGCTTTGCTTTGCCTATGAGTACTGAACCGACAGGAGCACCGAGCCCTTTGGAGAGACATAACGATAGAGTATCAAAACATTTGCCATAGGCTGCCGGACCTTCTCCTGTTTCCACCAAGGCATTGAACAAACGAGCGCCATCCAAATGCATTTTAAGACCATACTCCATGCTCAGTTCCCTGATCCGCCTTATTTCATCAAGCTGATAATGGCATCCACCCCCTTTATTCACGGTATTTTCCAAAGCGATTACGGAGGTTTTAGGAAAGTGAATGTCATCCGGATTGATGTTGGCTTTGATGTCATCTACATTTAACCGGCCACGGTTGCCCTTTAAAAGACGGAAAGATAAACCACTATTACCTGCTACACCTCCGCCTTCATAACGGTAGATATGAGCACCTTCATAACATATTACTTCTTCATAAGGCTGTGACAGTACGTTAAGGCCTATCTGGTTGGTCATGGTGCCTGAAGGACAGTAGATAGCATCTTCCATATCAAATAATTCGGCACACTTTTTTTCCAGCTCATTCACGGTAGGGTCCTCCCCAAATACGTCATCTCCTACGGAAGCATTCATCATGGCTTCCATCATCTCAGGAGTGGGTTTTGTCAGTGTATCACTGCGCAGGTCTACAATCATAACGGCATCTTTTTTACCAAAGTTAAAATTCACTATTTCATAAATATGGCAAGCCTTTAAAAAAATGACACTACCATTCATCACTCATGTCATTACTTTTCCTAAATTCAATCGTTCACAATCTCACCATGGCGAAAAACAGAAAAGCAGCACTAGGTTTTATTTTTGTTACCTTACTTATTGATGTTACCGGCATAGGGATCATTATCCCTGTGATACCCGACCTGATTATTGAGTTAACGGATGTCTCTGTCAGCGAGGCTGCGGCTATTGGTGGGTGGCTTATATTCTCATTTGCCATTATGCAATTTATATTCGCGCCTATTTTAGGTGGACTCAGTGATCAGTTTGGCAGGAGGCCCGTATTACTGATTTCCTTATTTGGTTTTGCTGTAGATTACCTTTTTGTAGCGTGGGCCCCTACCTTGGCTTGGCTTTTTGTTGGCAGGTTGATTGCGGGGATAATGGGGGCTAGCTTTACAACTGCCTCAGCTTATATAGCAGATATTAGTAAACCCGAAGAACGGGCCAAAAATTTCGGATTGATCGGAGCAGCCTTTGGACTTGGTTTTATTATAGGTCCGTCAATAGGCGGACTACTGGGGCAGTATGGTTCCAGGGTGCCGTTTTTTGCTGCTGCTGCGCTTACACTTATTAATTGGCTCTATGGATATTTTATTTTACCGGAATCATTAGAAAAGAAAAATCGGAGAAAATTCAGCTGGAAACGAGCTAACCCTTTAGGCACTCTTATGCAGCTTAAGAAGTACCCCGTAATCATAAGTATGGCCGGAGCGCTGATGCTGATCTACATAGCCGGTCATGCTACACAAAGTACCTGGGCTTATTATACCAAAGAACGGTTTGACTGGAATCCTGCATGGATAGGGTATTCACTTACCTTTGTGGGGGTGATGGTAGCTTTTGTCCAAGGAGTGCTGATCCGGTGGCTTATGCCTATTCTCGGACAGAACAGGGCAGTATATATAGGATTATTACTTTACGCTATAGGCTTTGTGTTATTTGGTGTTGCTAACCAGGAATGGATGCTGTTTGCATTTACTGTGGTATATACGTTGGGTGGGATTGCCGGACCGGCTTTACAAGGTATCATGTCGAATGAAGTGCCCCCCACAGAGCAAGGAGAACTTCAAGGAGGGCTCACCAGTCTGATCAGTGTGACCTCTATTACAGGCCCCCCGTTGATGACCCTTATTTTTGCTTACTTTACAGGCCAAAATCTCTGGGACCTTTACCTGCCGGGAGCGCCGTTCTTTGTAGGTGCGGTACTTACATTGATGAGTTTGGCTTTATCTCTTCGTGCATTGTCAGGCAGGAGATTGACAGCTGGTACTTAACTTCATTAGATAAATTGGCGTAACATAAAAGCATGAGTTCTTTACGGAAAATAGCGTTGATCTTATTGCTGGTCTTTCTGTTGCCGGCCATTTTCTTTTCGGCTTATGAGATATCAGCTTTAAGTGAGGAGGAAAAGATGATAGAAGAGACCTATCGAAACCAGCTAGACGCTATTCTTTTTTCAGCTAACCAATATTCGGATGATGTATTGAATAACTGGATAGCCAAAGTGCAGGTAGGATTCGAAGAACATGGTGTTGCCGGTGGCCTGCCTTCTAAGATTGAATCTTTACTTTCGTTACATCCTGCGCTGCCTGTCGTATTTACCGGAGACACACTGAACAACGAAGCGTCTGTAAAACTTTATCACCTGGATGATCCTGAATTTGATATAAAACAGACGAGAGTATGTTTGAGGAAAGCTTTATCTACCGCAGGAAAAAGAATGAGGCAGCTGCTTCGCTACCAGGAAAGCGGCTTCCAAAAGATAGAGCCACTGAACTATGATCTGCCAGATTGCAATAACCATGTTGTTTTGATCTTTATTTTGGATAGTCCTGTAAACCACAAGCGCATTTGTGGTATGGTTTTGCAGCCTGATATGTTTATAGAAGAATTACTTGGACCTAAATTACAATCCATTGCCAAAGATCAGTTTGTCCTCAGGGTATATCGGAAAGGCTCTCCTTCTCCAACATACAGTACTTTTGAAGGTGATCAGACCTCAAATTCTGCGGCATTAACGAAAGATTTGTGGGTGTTACCAGATTATTACCTGGGTATAGCCACTTTGGGAGTATCGATCCAGCAGATTATAAAAGATCGTACCTATACGAACATCTCATTGATCGTAGTTCTGGATATTATACTCATTTTAGGAGTATGGATGGTATTTTCAAGTGTAAAAAAAGAGGTACAACTGGCACAAAACAAGTCAGATTTCGTTTCAAATGTTTCCCATGAGATCCGCACTCCACTTGCCTTGATTAGCATGTTTGCAGAAACACTGAAATTAGGCAGGGTTAAATCTGAAGAAAAGAAGCAGGAATATTACAGTATTATCCATAAAGAGACGAACCGCCTTACAGGTATTGTTAATCGTATATTGACTTTCAGTCGTGTAGAGGCAAATGATAAAGCATTGACTATTCAACCGGCAAATTTAAATACCATAGTGCAGGATGTACTTAATACATACGAGTTCCATTTGAAAAACAAGGGGTTTCAGTGGCAGTTTACTCCTAATTTGAAATCAGATGTTCTGGTGGACGATCAGGCGGCAGTGGAGGTTATTGTAAACCTTATTGATAATGCTATAAAGTATAGTGATTCTGTGAAAAATATTGAGATCAATACGGCCAGAAAAGATGCTTTTGGTATTGTGCGTATTATAGATAAGGGTGCCGGTATCTCCAGGCAAGACCAAAAACATATTTTTGAAAAATTCTATCGCGTATCGAGCGGTGATCTGGCTAAAAGCCGGGGCACTGGTCTTGGATTGTCTCTGGTCAAAGAGATTGTGGAAAATCATCAGGGAAGAATTGAAGTAGTCAGTGAGTTAAAGAAAGGATCAACTTTCACGATATATTTCCCTTTAGCAAATCAAAAAGAATAGTATCATGCCCAAGATATTGATTGTAGAAGACGAGCCCGCTATGCAAATGGGGCTAAAAGATAACCTGGAGTTTGAAGGTTATACTGTGGAAACGGCCGATGATGGCAACAACGGCCTGGAAATGATCCTTACCAATGTATATGATCTTGTGCTTCTGGATGTAATGCTTCCGAATATGTCCGGTTTTGACGTCTGTAAATCAGTACGGTCCAAACAGATCGGCACCCCTATCATTTTGCTTACAGCTAAAGGAGAAGAAATCGATAAAGTACTGGGCCTTGAACTTGGAGCGGATGATTACATTACTAAACCTTTTGGCGTACGTGAACTCCTGGCAAGGATAAAAGCGATATTACGAAGAAGCCAGGCTGGTAATGAAGTAAGGGGGCATCAACTGACAATAGGTCGGTTGGCACTGGATTTTGAATCATATGTCGCTCATGAAGGTGAATTAGAGGTAAAGCTATCACATAAAGAATTTGAGATATTAAATTACTTGTTCAACCATCGCAATCAGGTAGTAAGCAGGTATGATTTACTGGAAGATATTTGGGGTTATGAAGAGCAGCCTACCACCAGAACAGTGGATAATTTTATCGTTCGGCTGAGGCAAAAGGTTGAAACCAATCCTAACTCGCCTAAAACAATTATTACAGTGCATGGGTCAGGGTACAAATTGATACTTTAACCTGGGTTATGCGTGTACTGTCTCTTCTGTCGGAGAGTAATTTAATGAAGTTAGGATAAAGGTGCTTGTTATGTTTAGTATATAGCATACTAAGAGCAAAAATATCTGTAAAACAAAAAGGGGCCCAAAGCCCCTTTTCTATTTATCTATATAAAATCCGTGGTGATTACTTCTTAGTATCGTCCACTTCCTCGAATTCTACATCGGATACATCGCCGTCACTGTCAGCTGTTCCGTTATCTGCCTCAGAAGCATCTGCACCTGGCTGAGCGCCGCCGTCTGCCCCACCTGTAGCGGCGTACATCTCTTGCGCTGCACCTTCCCAGGCTTTGTTCAGTACTTCCATGGCACCGTCGATAGCAGCTATGTCTTGTGATAGATGTGCTTTTTTAAGCTCTTCTAATGCGCTGTTTATCTTAGTCTTATTATCATCCGAAAGCTTATCACCATATTCTTTCATCTGCTTTTCCGTTTGGAAGATCAATGAGTCAGCAGCATTTATCTTATCGGCTTTTTCTTTTACCTCTTTATCGGCCTCAGCATTTGCCTGAGCTTCCTGTCTCATTTTTTCGATTTCCTCATCGGTCAGTCCGGAGGAAGCTTCAATTCGGATCTTCTGCTCTTTACCTGTGCCTTTATCTTTAGCAGAGACATTCATGATACCGTTAGCATCAACATCAAATGATACCTCTACCTGTGGAACTCCTCTAGGTGCCGGTGGTATACCATCCAGGTGGAATCTACCTATGGTACGGTTATCTTTTGCCATTGACCGCTCTCCCTGAAGTACGTGTATTTCAACAGATGGCTGGTTGTCAGCTGCCGTAGAGAACACTTCAGACTTTTTGGTAGGAATAGTAGTATTGGACTCAATAAGTTTGGTGAAAACACCGCCCATTGTCTCTATGCCTAATGAAAGAGGTGTAACGTCCAGAAGTAATACATCTTTTACTTCCCCGGTTAACACACCCCCCTGGATAGCTGCTCCAATGGCCACAACCTCGTCAGGATTAACTCCTTTTGAAGGTTTTTTGCCAAAGAATTTTTCTACCTCTTCCTGTATTTTAGGGATCCTGGTAGATCCACCTACCAATATGACTTCGTCAATTTCAGAAGCGTTCATACCAGCGTCATTCAATGCAATCCTACAAGGTTCCATAGACCTTTTTACCAATGTGTCAGAAAGCTGTTCGAATTTAGAACGTGTGAGTTTCCTTACCAGGTGCTTAGGCACACCATCTACCGGCATGATGTAAGGCAGGTTGATCTCAGTTTCCGTAGAACTTGATAATTCTATTTTAGCTTTTTCAGCAGCTTCTTTTAATCGTTGAAGCGCCATAGGGTCTTTCCTCAGGTCAATGTTCTCATCGGCCAGGAACTCTTCTGCCAGCCAGTTGATAATCACCTGATCGAAGTCATCCCCACCAAGATGTACGTCACCGTTAGTTGACTTTACTTCAAATACACCATCACCAAGTTCTAAAACAGAGATGTCAAAAGTACCACCACCAAGGTCATACACAGCGATTCTCATGTCGGCATTTTTCTTATCCAGGCCATAAGCCAATGCTGCTGCAGTAGGCTCGTTGATGATCCTTTTTACTTCCAGACCGGCTATCTGTCCGGCTTCTTTGGTGGCCTGGCGCTCAGCATCGTTGAAATAAGCGGGTACGGTTACTACAGCTTCTTTTACTTCAGTGCCTAGAAAGTCTTCAGCAGTCGACTTCATTTTTTGAAGGATCATCGCTGAAATTTCTTGCGGTGTGTAGTTTCTGTCCCCTATTTTTACCCTTACTGTATCGTTATTTCCTTTTTCGAGTTGGTAAGAAACCGTTTTAAGTTCTTCACCTACATCGGTATATTTTTTACCCATAAACCTTTTTACAGAGCTTATGGTATTCTGTGGGTTAGTGATCGCTTGTCTTTTAGCAGGATCTCCTACTTTTCTTTCTCCTTTACCCTCGTCTAAAAAACCTACAATAGAGGGGGTAGTTCTTCTTCCCTCACTGTTAGGAATTACTACCGGCTCATTACCCTCCATCACTGCGACGCACGAGTTGGTAGTCCCTAAATCAATGCCAATTATTTTTCCCATGATCGTTATTACTTAATAGTATTAGTATTCAATATATGTTTCACTTGTATACCGTGCATTTATCAATGGTTGTGCCAATTGGTTTTGAGTGACAGAATGGCAGGAAATGAAAAGACAATAAATATCAGGTGGATTGACTTGTTTTAAAAAACAAATACCAATGAAACTTGAAGGTTATTTGTTTTTTGGTCTATAAGGTCTGTCGTGTCGTCAATATCTACAACGCCCCCTATATAGCGCCCCACTAGTGTTATATTTTGTTCGATAAAGACTTCCAAACCGATAGCAAGTGCCAGATTGATTGAGGTGGTTTCTTCCGTTATGCTTACCCCGTTTACGGAGGTTCCGTCCACCAGGTAGGACAATTCCGGCCCTCCGTGGATATTTACGGTACGATTAAAATAGTATTTTACCATAACAGGTAAGGCTATGTAATTGAAGTCTATTTTATCGATAGGACTATTATCGACAGGTTTGAAACCATGACCTGAATATTGTAATTCCGGTTGGATGGCCACTTTATCAGATACCATCGCATTATAAAGAATACCGAAGTGGGGCTTGATGGCCCGGTCTGGCGTGGAAGAACCGCTTATGCCGCTCCCTGAGAATTTTTGTGTCACAAAGTTAGCACCCCCCTTTAAACCAAAGTAGTTCTCCTGGCTGTAGGAAGTAATACAGAAACTAATTAAAAGGAATAATGTGAATGAGGTGATTTTATAAATTTTCATAACCAACTATATATTTAAAATTTGATGCAAAGTATTAAAAACTTGATAAGTTGCTCAACTTATATTAAACTATCGTTTCCGAAATGATCAAAGTATTTCCATTAGGTGATACATCTCACAAATTCTAACTTTGCACCTTCATTTTAAGCATATGACACTTACAGAGGAAATTGAAAAGAGAAGGACCTTCGGGATCATAAGTCACCCAGATGCGGGAAAAACGACACTAACAGAGAAATTATTGCTTTTTGGTGGAGCTATCCAGTCAGCGGGAGCTGTGAAGTCCAATAAAATAAAAATGCATGCCAGGTCCGACTGGATGGAGATTGAAAAGCAGCGTGGGATTTCAGTGGCTACTTCTGTGATGGCTTTTGATTATAAGGACAAAAAGATCAATATCCTGGATACTCCTGGTCACCAGGACTTTGCTGAAGATACTTATCGTACACTTACCGCTGTGGATAGTGTTATTATGGTGATAGATTGTGTGAAGGGTGTGGAGATGCAAACGGAGAAACTTATGGAAGTATGTCGAATGCGAAATACCCCTGTAATGTGCTTTATTAATAAGCTGGACCGTGAAGGAAGAGACCCATATGATCTGTTGGATGAAATAGAAGAAAAGCTGAACATTAATGTAAGGCCTTTATCCTGGCCGATCAGTATGGGTAAGACCTTCAAAGGTGTATATAGTTTGTTTAATAAGAGTCTGCACCTTTTTCAGGCCAGCCGATCGAAAATTGAGCAGGATGGAATAGAAATAGATGATATTAATGATCCGCAAATTGATGAGCAAGTAGGGGAGGCTGATGCTGCGCAGCTTCGGGAAGATGTAGAGCTCATAGAAGGTGTATATCCGGAGTTTGATGTAAATGAATATCTGGAAGGTAAAGTAGCACCGGTATTTTTTGGAAGTGCTGTGAATAATTTTGGAGTGAAAGAGCTATTGGATTGTTTCATAGAGCTGGCCCCGGGACCTCTGCCCAGAGAGACCGAGGAGCGTGTTATCCATCCTGATGAAAAAAAATTTTCAGGGTTTATTTTTAAGATCCATGCTAATATGGACCCTAACCACAGGAACAGGATTGCGTTCGTACGAATATGTGCAGGTAAATTTCAAAGAGGCACTAATTATTATCATGTTAGAGCAGATAAAAAGATCCGTTTTTCAAATGCTACGGCTTTTATGGCCCAGGAAAAAGAGCTGGTTGACGAGGCATGGCCTGGTGATATCGTAGGGCTTTATGATACAGGTAATCTGAAAATAGGTGATACCTTGTCTGAAGGTGAGCCAGGAATGTTTAAGGGTATCCCCAGCTTTTCACCGGAAATCTTCAAGGAAGTGATCAATAAAGATGCAATGAAAACCAAGCAACTGGAAAAGGGACTACATCAACTGATGGAAGAGGGGGTTGCGCAGCTGTTTACCTATGAGCTGGGTTCAAGGAAAGTAGTAGGTACAGTGGGGGCGCTTCAGTTTGAGGTCATTCAGCACCGATTGAAAAATGAATATGGTGCGTCCTGTGATTTTATGCCGATCAACCTTTTTAAGGCCTGCTGGGTGGACAGTTCAGATAAAAAGAAACTGAAAGAATTTATTGATTCAAAAATGAGACATATTGCCAGAGACAAAGATGGTAAAGTGGTGTTTATGGCAGAATCCAGATCATGGCTTACTATGGTTCAGGATAATTTTCCGGAGGTCAGCTTTCATCTTACGTCTGAATTTTAACCTGGGGTAAAACTACATTTACTTATTTAACCTGAATTAGCGAGTTTATGAAGAAGGGAATTCCTGTTTTGTATGAAGATAATCACTTGATAATAGTGAATAAATCAGGCGGTTGGCTGGTACAGGGTGACAGTACGCAAGATGAGACGCTTGCAGATAATGTTAAAGACTATATAAAAATAAAATATAAGAAGCCTGGCGATGTTTTCTTAGGGATAGTCCACCGCCTGGACAGGCCGGTAAGCGGTGCGGTAATTTTTGCACGTACTTCCAAAGGGTTGGAACGTATGAATGCGCTTTTCAGAGATAGGAAAGTGACCAAAACCTATTGGGCGTTGGTAAAACATCGTCCGCCTCAAACCCAGGAAGAGTTAGTTCATTGGTTGAAAAAAGATCATATTGCCAATAGAACGGCTGCCTTCAATAAGGAGGGGAAAGAAACTCAAAAAGCGATACTCTCTTATAAATTGATAGGAAGAATAGCTGAGTATTACCTTTTAGAAGTTGAGCCTGTTACCGGTCGGGCGCACCAGATCCGTGTACAACTGGCTAAAATAGGTTGTCCTATCCTTGGAGATCTGAAATACGGGGGCTATAAGGCAGAAAACTCAAGGCAAATATATTTACACTCTCGTGCGGTTAGTTTTGAACATCCTGTGAAAAAAGAGCCCCTGACGGTTGAGGCGCCACTTCCACAAGATGATATCTGGAATCTATTCAGCCACTATTGACAGTGAGGTGAGAAACCAGTTTGAAAGTGTTTTACTTTTCTGGCTTTAGCTGAGGCTTTACTTAAATCCAGATCATATGCTGATATTCTATTCCAAGCCCAAACTGCTTCAATATCAAGCATTTTAGGATGTTTTGCTACTCACCATGAGGGTGGACTTAGCCCAAGTTTCCTTGTCAAAATAACCCGAAATACTTGATCTTATTGCATTTTGAACTTTTATAACGGATCTTAATACATTCGGGTTAAACTGCCACTGTCTGAGTTGCATTTGGAAAACTCACCTGAAAACTGGTTCCCTGACCATAACTGGAACTTACTTTAATCTTACCGTCAAGTTTTTTAACAGATTCCTGTACGATATAAAGCCCCAGACCTGAGCCATCGGACTGTTCAGTGGCACGATAGAACATTTTAAAAACGCTATCCATATATTCCTGTTTAATACCTATACCATTATCTTCCACACGAAGTAACCATGAGTTTTCTTCTTTTTTGGACACTACTGTAATGCGTTTTTTGTCTTTCATTGTATCCTGATATTTTATCGCATTACTTAAGAGATTTCTCAGTATTACTCTAAGACGCTGACGGTCAGATTGGGCTATAGGAAAGTGTTCAATGTTATTTATAATTTCAATATCACTGAACTCTTTTTCATACGATAGATCGCCCAGGCATTCCTGTATTAACTGTTCCATTTCAATTGACTCTACCCGGGTTTCTGTTCTGGAATTTCTGCTGAAATCAATCAGGTTTTTAATAACGTCTTCCAGCTTAAAAACGCTGGCTTCTATACGTTCCATATAAGATGCCAGGCTGGCCGGGTCTGACTCAAATTTTGAAATGTTGATCAATCCTAACACAGATTTTAACGGGGCGCTAAGGTCATGAGAGGCACTATACACGAACCTATCCAGTTCTGATACTGTTTTATTCAGTTCTTTAATAGTGTCACTCAACTCTTGTGTTCTCTCACTGACTTTACTTTCAAGCGTTTGATTGATTTCTTCTAACTCGTACTTTGCATTGACCAGCATCTGGTTTTGTTCTTCAATTTTCTCTTTCTGAGTTTCTATTTCCTCAGTGGTTTCTACTAACTGCGTATTACTTATTGATAACTCCCTATTCAGTTCGCCCTGAACTCTAAAAGCCTCTTTTATTTTTAGTATCATCAGGTTAAAGGCTTCACTGAGTGTTTTCATTTCACCATCCCCATATATTTGCACTTCATGGATCTGGCCTGAGGAAATGATACTCTCCATAGATTTTTCCAGCTTAATCAATGGGTAAGTCACAGATTTGGAAAGGTAAACCCCGATCACAATAGCCAGAAACCCTGTGATAAGTATGATAGTGGTGGCTTCTACCCGTGATTTTTGAAGAATACTTTCAGCTCCTAACCTGTTCTTATCGAACTCCAGAATTTCACTTTTCATTCGTTCCAGTGAAAGATCAGAAAATACCTTTTGCTGCAGCAGCAATTCCCGGGCCTTTTGTTCATCCACCACCTTACCGTCACTATAGGCTAAAGAGACGGTTTCATATAGTTGAATGATGTTTTTCTTGCTCTCCTCGATTAGTGCTAATTCTTCATCCTCGTTTTGTACAAGAGTCTCGAATTCATCATCTCCTTCTTCCCATTCTTCTAACTCATCTAGAACGGTGAGAACTCTATGATACAAGGAATCAGCCATTTCTTCTTTTCCTAATTCCATGTTTAAAATCATTTCTTCTGTCAAAGTAGCGATTTCATGATTTTTCAATAGCTCCGGAATACTTTCCTGAGCAAAAAAGTTGATGCTGTTCAAAGATTTTTGAGAACGATTCACCAGGAGGTATCCTGATATGGCTCCACTTATCGTAATTAACCCAAAACCAAGCATTATTTTAATTCCTATTCTCATCACCCTGCTATTTAATCCTCGTCACCACCAAATTCTATGGTCATTCGTACTACAAACCCTGTTCTATTATTTTTCTCGGAAAGAGATACAGGTACGCCAAAGGCAAATTCTGATTTACCTAAACCATTCCATATAATCCCTGGGGTTACCTGCCAGTCTGTACTTTCATTGGTAGTTCCATTCAGTTCCAGAATGCCTTTCCAATCATTTAAAGGGGCGATTAATCCGGCGTTGTAATGCCATTCAGTATCTTCAGACATTTCCACACCGATGTCTGTATGAAGTTGTAAAGGACCTAATGGATTAGAGAAGACAACCTTTGGTCCCCATTCTAATTCATATTCTTTCATCAACGATTCATCGAACTCTTCTTCTATTCCAACTTCGGTGGCTATCGATAATGAAAATCCTTTTCTATTTATTGCATTGTATAGCAGTCCTATTTCACCCGCAATACTTTCAGTCACTCCACGAAGTGCCAGATCAGATAGCTCCAGTTCAATTTGGAACCTGTCCGTAAACCCATACTCTACTAATAATTGAAGATCATGGTATTCGCGGTAGTAGTTACTAACGGTGAATTGCAACTCGTTTTTCTCTTGCGGATAAACTGCTTCCGTAAAGAAAAACTCTTGAATATATTGTTCATATTCTGCTTCCTCCTCTTCCGTGTTTTCTTGCCGGTTCTGAGCCAGCATTTGGAAGCTGAAGATGAAATAAAACATTCCTGCCATCAGCCACCGTCCAATCTTTAAAGCCATAACAAATCAAAAAGTAGGTTAAGTAAACCTTTTAAAAGATGTTTTGAGGGTGGGAGGCTACGTAATTACATCTTTTATATTGTTTGACAAATGTAAATATTGTACATAGCGAGTGAAATAGTTTAAATTCGGTATTTTGCCTAAGTGATTTTACTTAGGGTATATCATTAGTCTGTAAAGTAAAATCAGCATATACCCTTATTAATTGATAGACAGGCAAATACGTAATACATGAGATGGATTGACAAGTTAAAAACAAAATGGCAACTGAGCACGGGCCAGGTGATAGTTGTATTGATCGTTTTTGCGTGTACCGGATTTACCATAGTGTTGATTAAAGCTCCTGTATTATCGCTTTTTGTTCCTGAAGGAGAACGGACATGGCTGTTTACACTCCTTTATTATCTTTTTATTCTTCCGGTCTACAATGTTGTGCTTCTTATATATGGCTTTTTATTTGGCCAGTTCCGTTTTTTCTGGGCCTTCGAAAAAAGAATGTTTTCCAGGATGTTTGGCAATAAAAAAAGCCCCTGAAAGGGGCTTTTTGGCTTAATATGAGTGCTAATCTTAGTTTTTCTGTAATCCGTCAGCGAGTACTATCACCTTGTTATGCAGCACTTCTACTACACCTCCTGTGATCATTACGTCGCTTTCACCTTCTTTCCCTTTATAAGTAAGGGTGCCTTCTCTGAGGGTACTTATAAGAGGGGCATGATCATTCAGTACCTGGAAAGAACCGTCGGTTCCGGGGAAAGTAACAATATTTACTTCGCCTTCAAATACTTTCTTGCCAGGTGTTACGATTTCTAAAAACATGGTTCTTTTTATTTAGCCTCAGCAAGTATTTTTTCGCCTTTTTCTACGGCATCTTCTACAGACCCTACGAGGTTAAATGCCATCTCAGGCAAATGATCATATTTACCATCGATGATGTCATTAAACCCTTTGATGGTATCTTTGATGTCTACGAGTACTCCGGGTATTCCTGTAAATTGCTCAGCTACATGGAAAGGTTGTGACAAAAATCGTTGTACTCTCCTGGCTCTGTGTACAACTTCCTTGTCTTCATCAGACAGTTCGTCCATTCCCAGAATAGCAATAATATCCTGAAGTTCTTTGTAGCGCTGCAGGATCTCTTTTACACGCTGAGCACAATCATAGTGTTCATCACCTAATACTTCTGCGTTAAGAATACGTGAAGTAGAATCTAAAGGATCCACTGCGGGGTAGATACCTAATTCAGATATTTTCCTGGAAAGTACGGTGGTTGCATCCAGGTGGGCAAAAGTGGTGGCAGGAGCAGGGTCAGTCAAGTCATCAGCAGGTACATAAACAGCCTGTACTGATGTGATGGACCCTTTCTTGGTAGAAGTAATCCTTTCCTGCATAGCACCCATTTCCGTGGCAAGTGTAGGTTGGTATCCTACAGCGGATGGCATACGACCTAATAACGCAGATACCTCAGATCCTGCTTGTGTAAACCTGAATATATTATCAATAAAAAAGAGGATGTCCCTTCCGGCGCCTTCTCCATCCCCGTCACGGAAATATTCTGCCACGGTAAGACCGGAAAGTGCTACACGGGCCCTTGCCCCCGGAGGCTCATTCATCTGACCAAAAACAAAGGTAGCTTTAGATTCTTTGAGCTTTTCTTCATCTACTTTTGAAAGGTCCCAGCCGCCTTCTTCCATTGAATGCAAGAATTCATCTCCGTACGTAACGATACCGGACTCGATCATTTCTCTTAAAAGGTCATTTCCTTCACGCGTTCTTTCCCCCACTCCGGCAAATACGGAAAGTCCTGAATATGCCTTGGCAATATTGTTAATAAGTTCTTGAATAAGAACAGTCTTTCCAACACCAGCACCACCAAAGAGACCGATCTTTCCACCTTTGGCGTAAGGTTCAAGCAGGTCAATTACCTTGATGCCTGTAAAAAGTACTTCGGTAGAAGTAGAAAGCTCTTCGAACTTAGGGGCTGCTCTGTGTATAGGCAATGTGCTTTTTCCTTCCGGCTGCTTGATGCCGTCGATGGCTTCACCAACTACATTGAAAAGCCTGCCTTTAATATCTTCACCAGTAGGCATAGCTATGGGAGTGCTTGTATCTAATACATCCATACCTCTCACCAAACCCTCAGTACTTTCCATTGCTATGGTTCTGACACGGTCTTCTCCAAGGTGCTGCTGGCATTCTAGCACTACTTTTTGACCGTTTTCTTTGGTTACTTCCAGTGCATCGAGAATGCTAGGTAATTTAGCGCCTTCTGCATCAAAGCTTACGTCTACTACGGGCCCAATTACCTGGGTAACTTTACCAATGTTTGCCATGTGTTATTGTTTTATAGAAATAATTCAGTATGCCTATATATTTTAAGGCGCAAAACTACGTTTTATCCGGTATAAAGCCAAGTCATGATTTCTTTTTTGGATATCTTATCTGCTAATGTTATGACTGAAGTACAATCCTGAAAGTCGTACCCTTATTTTCTTCTGATGATTTTATATAAATCTTACCTTCATGGTATATTTCAATGATACGTTTAGCCAGCGTTAAGCCTAATCCCCAACCCCTTTTTTTGGTAGTAAAACCGGGGTTAAACACCTGCTTTATCCGTGACTTTTGTATACCTTTTCCTGTATCATTTATATCAATGAATACACGACCTTCACTACCCTTGAGTATATAGATGTGGATAGAACCCGAGCCGGCCATAGCGTCCACGGCATTTTTGCATAGATTTTCTATGACCCATTCAAACAATGGGGCATTTACCCTGGCAATAATCCCCTCTGTCAACGCGTCTACTGTAATGGAGACCTTTTGAGAAATACGTGGTTTAAGATATCCAACGATACTGTTGATCAGGTTTTCTACCATTTCTTCTTTTAGTGCCGGGGTAGAACCTATGTTAGAAAATCGTTCGGTGATCACTTGCAGTTTTTTGATGTCTTTATTCAGTTCATCAATCAGGTTTTTATCCTTTATGTTAGACTGGTCCTTAAAGTATTCTACCCAGGCCATTAAAGAAGAAATAGGAGTGCCTAATTGATGTGCAGTTTCTTTAGCCAACCCAACCCACACACGATTTTGTTCTGCCGCCTTTGAATAATCAAAGGCCATATATGAAATAAAGGCAATGATAGCAATGACGGAAAGTTGTACAATAGGGTAGTACTTGAGTTGTGTTAACAAAAAAGAATTTCTGTAGTATACATAATTGATAACATATATTTCGTTGGTGATTTCGTCCCTGTCCACCACTTCAATGGGTTCATATTCGTCACGCATTTTTTCTAACTCTTTGTAGAGCGTTTGTTGTTTCCCCTTGTCGCTGAGTGTAGAATCAATGGCTATGTTTCGGTACTCTAAGATCTGGCCGCTTTCAGATAATAATATGGTCGGAATCGAGTTATTTGGTACTAGTATTTCATCTGAAACAAAGTTAAGGTCTTTGTCCAGCTTGGCATCCAGAGTGTATTGTATGGCTTTTGCGTAAAGCTCGATTTGTCTTCTTTCCCGCTCCTTTAGCTGATTTACAAGTACGTTGGTATAGAATATGGAACCTACACTTATTAATACCGAAATTGACAAAATAATCCATTTGAGTTTGGATTTGTCATAATACAGATCAATCCCTCCTGACTTGTTTACTTCAGCCATGATACGGGTAAATGATGTTTATAGTTATAGGTGGATCTAACGGCGGCTTCTTTGGCATAAAGCTTTCACGAATCAGCTGTAAATTAAGCAAAAAACAGGATATGATCATATCCTGTTTTTTGCTCTTGTACGTGTTTTCAGGTTTTCATCATGAACCATTTAGCCAGTACTCTGTAGTTGACCTTAGCGCCGTGCATTAAAATACCCACGCGATAGATCCTCCCTGCCAGCCAAACAGTGAATATAAATCCCAGAATAAGCAGTACCATGGATAAAACTAACTCCCATACAGGCACACCAAATCCTATTCGCCCCATCATGGCAATAGGTGAGGTAAAGGGTATAATGGAAAGCCAGAAACTAACCATACCATCAGGGTTTTTAATGATACTACTCATTCCCACGATCCCTGCGATAAGTGGGATCATGATAGGTAACATAAACTGCTGAGCTTCTGATGGTGAATCTACTGCCGATCCGGCTGCAGCAAATAAGGAGCCATATAATAAGTAGCCCCCAATAAAGTAAAAAATGAAGGTAAGTATGATTTTGGTAAAGGGTATACCCGCTAATAAACGCATGAATTTTTCTCCTTCAGCAGATGCTTCCATGGCTTGTGTAGCTTCTGACAGCTGCGCTGTTTGTGGCATTTCCAGCTCTAATATGCTGGTAACAACAGTGATTATGGTTGTCATGAGTACTATCCAGATAACCATCTGGAACAGCCCAACGGAAGCCAGCCCGAGAATTTTGCCTAACATTAGCTGAAAAGGCTTTACAGAAGATATAATAACTTCCACTATTTTACTGCTCTTTTCTTCTATTACACCTTGCATAACCTGGCCTCCGTAGGCGAACATAAAAATGTAGATCAGGAAACCTGTCACATAGCCAATACCAAAAGCCAGATTGGCATTACTTTCTTTCTCCTGGCCTTGACTTATGTTCAGCGCTTTCAGGTCTATTGAGGTGTGTAGTTTGTCCAATACGGATTTATCAATATTGTAATATCTTAGCTTTTCATCCCGAACTGATCTTTCTATCTTTTTCTCGAGCTCATTCATCACTGAGAAGTTAGGATTACTCTTTGCATAAAAGGTGAATCCAGTCGGGTTCTCTACATTGAATTCCGGAATATATAGCAGACCATAGCTATCACTTTCAGTTAGCACTGTTTTGGCCTCTTCCAGAGAGCTTTGCGTGGCTATATATTTAAATTTATCGGATGATGTAAGTTCCAGTGTGTTACTTTCATCCAATACCTGTATGACTTGTTGTTTGGCACTTTCATCCTCTTTTTGCATAAAGTAGAAGATACCACCGAAGATAGCCGGAAACACGAGAGGGACTAATATTGTAGTCAGAAGAAAAGACTTTTTCTTTACCCGGCTGGTGAATTCTCTTTGTATGACTAAGAATAATTTATTCATGACCTCTTCCTTCTACGTTGGTTATAAAAATATCATTAATACTTGGGATCTTTTCGATGAAAGAATGTACTTCTACAGAGGATATCAAATGCTGCAATAAGTTATTTGGCCCATCACCGTTCGTCATTTTTACGATAGACTGATGGTAATCACCTTCCAGGCAGCTTTGTTGCAGAATAGAATAATCATTAGAGAGGCTTCCATTAAGCGTACCGTTATGTTCTACTATATAGGTATTATTTCTATAAGACTCTTTGATCTCCTTTTTAGTCCCTTCCAGTATTTTTTTGCTTTTATTGATCAAGGCAATATGGTCACATAATTCTTCTACGGACTCCATTCTATGCGTAGAAAATATGACAGTACTACCACGCTCTCTTAATGCCAGTATTTCATCTTTTATTAGATTGGCATTAACCGGATCAAAACCTGAAAAAGGCTCATCCAGGATGATGAGTTCCGGCTCATTGAGTATTGTGGATATGAACTGGATCTTTTGGGCCATGCCTTTGGAAAGGTCTTCAATTTTTTTGTTCCACCAATCGTATATATTCAGCTTTTCACACCAGGCCCTGCTACGTTTAATTGCCTCACGCCTTGGTAAATCCCTAAGCTGCCCCAGGTATACCAATTGTTCACCTACCTTCATCTTTTTGTAGAGCCCACGCTCCTCCGGTAAATAGCCTATAATTGCGATGTGCTTCGTACTGAGTGGTTCATTATTAATCAATATTTCACCGCTGTCAGCGTTTATTATTTGATTGATAATCCTGATGAACGTTGTTTTGCCAGCTCCATTGGGACCCAGCAAGCCGTATATGCTTCCCTTAGGTATGGTCAGACTGACATCATCCAGAGCAATATGTTCAGCATACTGCTTAGTAATGTGGGTTGCTTTTAGTGCTTCCAAAAATGATACGATTTAAATTCTGACTGGTTAGTATGCTTTATGATTGATTTTATTACATTAAAACCAAATAAAGTCATCGGTGAATTTAAATCATTGATAGCAAATACAAAGGTTAAAGTGAGGAATGGTAATCGAACGTGGTGAGTGAAGTTCTTATTGTTGCTCTTTGAAAACTATACTACCCATACTTACATCCAGGTCGAAGTTTAATAAATTATCGGCGTTTTCACTGTAATCGGCATTGACGTAAGTGTTATTGGAAAGGCGCTTGAAAGATTTAGTCAGTTTCACTTTACAGAGCCAGGAATCATTAATGGTTACTTTAATAGGCGTGCCGTTTTTGGGCAGAAGGATCATTAAATTACCGGCACCTACAGAACCTTTGATATTACTGGAAACTTGTGATTTGTCCGTAAAATCCAACATGAGATTTCCAAACCCAATGTCAGCTACAACATTTTTTGCCTTGGATAGATTTACCTTTTTCACAGATACTGAACCCAGATCTACCTTTACATAAAAGGTGTCCATAGGCACTGGGTTATTCAGGTTTTCAAAATATCCTATGTTAACATCAGCACTTCCCGTACGTACTTTTAATTTTTCAATTGACAGACCCGATAAGTCTATGTCTGCTGTGCCAACGCCGTAATCTAAATTGAGATTGTATGTTTTGTCTTCGGAGAGATAAACTTTCCAAATATTTTCCTTTTCATCATCAGACCTTCCAAACATACGGTAGGAGATGGATTGACTTAATCCTTCGGATTTGACATCTTCTAATGCAAGGTTAATTTTACAGACCTTATTGTTAATGGATTTTTGAAAAGAATGCCCGTAATCGTCGTATTGCAGATTACTGTAAACGTTTAACAATTCTTTACCTTCTCCCCCTTTAATAAAACAGGAGCCGCTGTTAACCTTAAAGTCCAGATCTATCTGTTCAATCTTCTCGTTACTATCTACTGAAAATTGCTTCTTAACCTGGGAAAAAGATAACGTTGCGCTAAAAATACTCGCCCCCAGAACTACAATTCTTCTCCGCATGACCATTAAATACGTGAAAATGAGAAGGGTGTTACGTTTAATTTGCGTTTTTTTAGCCAAAAAAACGACAAAACCTTACATGTCTTTAATTTGAATTGTGACGCTCTTTTTTTAAAAGAATTCTTTCATCTTTTCAAAAAATCCTTTCTCACTCTTACCAGGTTTAGGTTGGAAATTGGAAGAAGTACGCAGGCCTTCTAATATTCCTTTTTCGTCATGCGTCAGGTTTTTTGGTGTCCATACATTGACATGGATCAACTGGTCTCCCTTATCATAACCATTAATATCTTTTATCCCTTTCCCTCTAAGACGAAGTATTTTACCACTTTGTGTGCCAGGCTCTATTTTGATCCGTACTTTTCCCGAAATGGAAGGGACTTCCACATTTGTACCTAGCGCGGCGTCTATAAAACTGATATAAAGGTCGTAAACGACATTGTTCCCTTCACGAATTAATTCCTCGCTTTCTTTTTCTTCGATCAGGATAAGCAGGTCACCGGCAGGCCCTCCTCCCGGAGCTTCATTCCCTTTCATTGACATGGAAAGCTGCATGCCATCGCTTACACCAGCAGGAATCTTTATAGGGATTACTTCTTCCTTAGGTACTAGCCCTGAACTATCTACTCCCGGAGGTCTGTGATCAATGATTTGTCCGGACCCGCTACAGGTAGGGCAAGTGCTGGTGGATACCATCTGACCAAGCATTGTATTTACAGCCTTACGTACTTGCCCTGCGCCCTGGCAAGTAGAGCAGGTTTTGAAAGTGACACCATCCGCTTTTACCAGACGATTTACCTTTATTTTCTTTTCAACTCCTTCTGCTATTTCTTCCAGCGTAAGTTTTAATTTGATTCGCAGGTTTGAGCCACGGCGCTGCCTCTGTCTGCCACCACCACCGCCAAAAAAGCTCTCAAAAGGGCTTCCGCCGCCAAAAATATCTCCAAATTGGGAGAATATGTCATCCATATTCATTCCGCCGCCACCGCCGAAACCACCACCACTCATTCCCTGGTGCCCAAACCGGTCGTAACGTTGACGTTTCTCGTGGTTACTCAGGACCTCATAAGCTTCAGCGGCTTCTTTGAATTTTTCTTCAGCTTCATTGTCACCAGGATTTTTATCCGGGTGGAATTTAATGGCTACTTTACGATAAGCCTTTTTGATTTCACTCTCACTGGCAGATTTATCTACCCCTAAAACTTCGTAATAATCTCTTTTTGCCATAATGTTTATTTCTTTGGCTGGTATGACTTCGCCTTGTTACTGCCTTATAAAAGTTCTGAATTATAGGGTGCCCTATTTATCTATATTGCTATGAACCAGTTCTTTTTCCTGTAGAAATAGTCTGTTAATTTCCAATGACTACTTTGGCGTATCGTATTACTTTCTCGTTCAATAAATATCCCTTTTCTACCGTATCCACTACTTTACCCTTAAGCTTTTTGTTTGGTGCAGGAATTTGTGTAATAGCTTCATGAAATTCGGGATCAAAATCCAATCCTTCTTTATCATCCATACTATTCAAGCCTTTTTGCTCCAGCGCTTTTTTGAATTTATTAAAGATAAGTTCTATCCCTTCCTTAATTGCTTTGATATCTGTGCCTTCTTCTGAAAAAGATTTTTCAGCTCTTTCTATGTCATCCATTACCGGTAATAGAGATTTGATGAGATCTTCATTTGCCGTTTGGACCATTTCCAGCTTCTCTTTGGCAGTACGCCTCCTGAAATTGTCAAATTCAGAATATAGCCTGAGGTATTTGTCCTTGCTTTCTGCCAATTCGTCTTGTAAAACTTGCTCACTGCTTTCTTCTGCCTCATCTCTGTCATGAATCTCTTCTTCCTGTTCTGCGTCAGTGTTATCAGTTTTATCTTCTGAGGAGGTTTCATCTACAACTTCCTCTTTTACCTCCCCTTCCTCGACCTCTTTTACTTCTTTTTCGTCGGTATTATTACTTTTCATGATGATTATCTTTGACAACTTTCATTTAACCAATCACTGATAGACAATTATATTGCCAAAAATTGTAAGATGTCATTTTGACATCTTTTCAGTATTCAGTGTTTTCCAAAGCTCATCTTTGAGCTGATCGATAGCTATTTGGGCAACACTGGAAATAAATATATGAGGTAACTCTGAGGGTAATTCTTCTTTCATTTCCTGCATTAGCTCATCGTCCAGCATATCACATTTGGATATGGCTAAAAAGCGTTGTTTATCTAATAACTCAGGGTTGTATTTTCTTAATTCCTGAAGCAATATTTCATATTCCTTTTTGATGTCGTCAGAGTCTGCCGGGACCATAAACAGGAGTATACTATTACGCTCAATATGCCTGAGAAATCTTATGCCAAGTCCTTTTCCGTCTGCAGCTCCTTCGATAATGCCAGGGATGTCAGCAATTACAAATGATTTAAAATCGCGGTAAGGCACTACTCCTAAATTAGGGGTTAGCGTAGTAAAAGGATAATCCGCAATTTCCGGCTTGGCGGCTGAAAGTACAGAGAGTAAAGTGGATTTACCAGCATTTGGGAAACCTACAAGCCCTACATCTGCCAGTACTTTTAACTCTAATGTGATCCACTCTTCTTTGCCTTCTTCACCGGGTTGAGCATATCTTGGAGTTTGGTTGGTAGCTGTTTTAAAGTTTTCGTTGCCCAGACCACCTCGCCCACCGGGTGTCAGTATTTTTTCTTCCCCTTCAGTCGTAATTTCAAATAAGGTTTTACCAGACTCGCTGTCTTTGGCCACAGTACCCAATGGCACTTCTAAAATAATGTCTTCACCTTGTGCTCCTGACCTGCGCCCACCTTCACCGGGCTTGCCGTTATCAGCCACTACATGTTTTTTGTACTTCAGGTGAAGGAGTGTCCACAACTGGGTATTGCCTTTTAAGATAACATGGCCGCCCCGGCCCCCGTTACCTCCGTCAGGTCCGCCCTTTGGCACATGTTTTTCTCTCCGAAAGTGTACCGATCCATGCCCTCCGGCACCTGACCGGGAACAAAACTTTACATAGTCAATGAAGTTAGCGGATGACACTCATTTAAGGTTTGGCTACCTCAAAGCCATTCGTTACCGCAATGATGTCTTCGAAGATCTTATCAATTGGGCCGATACCATTTACAGTTTGAAGCCGTCCCTGTTCATGGTAGTAAGGTAGTACATGAACGGTTTTATTGAAGTATTCAGCTATTCTCCTGTTAAGTTTGTCTTCCTCATCATCAGCTCTGTTCTGAATGGATTTCCGTTTTGCAATTCTTGATCGCACCTCTTCTTCCGAAACTTTCAGCTCTATTACGCCATGAATGGATGAGTTCATAGAGGTCATTAATGTATCCAGTGCCTGGGCCTGGGCTACTGTTCTGGGGAAACCGTCAAACAGAAAACCATTCACCTCCGGATTTTTTTCTACCTCTTCTTTTAGCATTGCAATGGTGATATCATCGGATACCAACTCTCCATTGTTCATAATTTCTTTAACACGAATTCCTAATTCAGTGTCATTTTTAGTATGCCATCTGAATAAGTCTCCCGTAGAAATATGTTTGAGATTGTATTTTTCTATTAATCGTTCGCTTTGCGTGCCTTTTCCTGCCCCTGGGGGGCCAAATATGATGATATTTAACATATAGCTTACGTTTTTCCTTGTTGCGTTAGGGGTTTGGATTATTCCTCTTTTAGTTTATATAAGTCCTTTAAATTACGACCAAGCCCGTCATAATCCAAACCATAACCCAGAACAAAAACTTCAGGTAATTGGAAACCTACATACTTAAGCTGATCACTGATTGCCTCTGATTTTGGCTTCCGCAGGAGTGTGGCAATTTCTATTGAATTTGCACCCAGAGACTTAAATTCTTCCAAAATTTTTACGATCGTCCTCCCCGTATCTATAATATCTTCTATAATGACTACGTCACGATTGAAAATATTGTCATTAAGCCCTATCAGTTGCTTAACGTTACCGGTACTTTCCATTTCTTCGTAAGAGGCCAATTTTACAAAAGAAATCTCACATTCAACATTTATTTCCTTTAGCAGATCAGCGGCAAAAATGAATGAGCCATTTAGTATAGCAATGAAAAGTGGTTTTTTGGTTTTATAATCCTCGTTGATACGGTCACTGATGAGCTTGATCTTATCTGAGATTTCATCGTGACTAATGAACTTTTCAAAATCTTTATCCTTGATTGTGACCATGTTAGTTAAAATAAAAATGCCTTTCGATTGTCAAAAGGCATGCAAATATAGAAATTATATTGAAAGGCAAAATGAAGGATTCAAAGGTGTTTCATCAGGTATTGATATAGCGTTATCATACATTTTATATCATGTTTGTTAACGGTTTCATTTGGTGTATGTACGTTTTCTTCAGCCGCGCCTATGAAGCACCAGTCTATTGGATAGGGAGACAGCTGTATTTCGCGTCCGTCACTAGACCCGTTTCCTTCTACTTCAAGTTGATAATCTACGCCTGACGCTTCAGCATGTGCAATGATTTTATCGATAAAAGATTTTCTCGGAATGTTTCTGTCACGCATAGATATAGCCACACCTTGCCCGGGATGTACTCCGTCGGTTACCCAGGTGATGTCAGATATCAATACCTGTCGGAGGCTCCATCGTTCATAGAGAAAACGTATCAAATGAGGGACAGAACCTCCACCATGTTCTTCCCAAGTGCTGAATACAATGACACCATTTTCCAGTGTTTCAGCTACACGCAGTGCATTGTATACTCCAAGTCGATTATCCAGGCAACAGGATGATATTGTATCCGATGTTTCTCTAAAGTCACATTTGTACACGAGGTTGGTACCGGTGGCGATGGGTCGTCCGAACTTGTAAAATAGTTGATGATCCTTGCTGACATCTAATTCACATTCTATAGGCCCCATGGCATCGGACCCTGTAAGTAAGTAGCCACTTTTTGTGTCGGGGCCGCCAATGGCTACCAGTTGATTTTGATACCTGACCGTAAAACCTATGCTATCCATATGTGCGAAAATAGCTGTTTTAGGTGTGCCGAATTTTAAAATAATATTGTCCTGAAACTCATCTCCGTGATAGACTTCCGGTACGGTAACCCATGCATTAGATTCTCTTTTTATATAGTCCAGGATGTAATCTTTTACCATAACCTCGTTGCCGGAAGGGCCAAATGATTCACAAAGCTGTTTTAATAATCTTGTTTCCATAAAAATATATACGAAGAATAATTTTTATCTTGTCGTCATAACTTAGTTATACCTATTTTTGCTGATGCGCCAGTTTTTATGAGTGCATCAGAATTGATCTTTGAGAAGGCTTCTTATAAAACAGTATGATCCATATTCTATCTGAAACTAACTCTGTAGCTAACCAGTTTCTCTTTGAACTTCGCAACAAAGATATTCAAAATGACCGGGCTAGGTTCCGTCATAATTTGAAAAGATTAGGCTGGGTAATGGCATATGAGGTATCAAAAAAGTTGCATTATGAGCAAAAGGATCTGATTACTCCACTGGCTTCTATGCATATGCCGGTAATAGCCTTGGATCCGGTTATTATCACTATTCTTAGGGCAGCGACACCTTTTATGGAAGGATTTTTGGATATTTTCCATCATTCGGAAGTGGGCTTTGTAGGCGCTTACCGTAAAAAAGGGACGGAAGAAGTTGAAATAAGTGCGGATTATTATGCCTTGCCTGATGTAATCAACAGAGACGTTATCGTTGTAGACCCAATGTTAGCCACCGGAAAATCCATGGTTAAGGTAGTCAAACAGCTATGTGAGAATGGCTTGCCCACGCACCTTCATTTGGCTTGTGCTGTGGCCGCACCAGAGGGTATTGACTATGTGACAGACCAATTGGACGATTTTCCTGCCACGATTTGGGCAGGGGCGGTTGATTTGTATTTAAATGATAAGTCTTATATTGTTCCAGGATTGGGTGATGCAGGTGATCTGTGCTATGGTCCTAAAAACTAAGTTTTTGTAGATGCTCTTTAATATTGTACTCCTCATTTCCGGCTTGTTTATTTTGATCTTAGGAGGTGACTTTTTGGTACGTGGAGCGTCAAATATGGCACTCAGGGCACATATTTCTCCCTTAGTGGTGGGGCTGACTGTGGTGGCTTTTGGTACTTCTGCACCTGAATTATTGATCAGCATTAAAGCAGCATTAGCGGGTAGTCCTGACCTGACCATGGGTAATGTGGTAGGGTCCAACATATGCAACCTGGCGCTTGTGCTGGGTGTCACTTCCTTGATAGGAGTTATAAAAGTCCAGACGGACAGTATTAAGATCGATTGGCCGGTTACTATGGGGAGTTCCATCTTGTTGTATTTGGTCATTAAGGGCAAAGAGGCTACGATCGACACCTATGAAGGGGTATTATTTATTGTACTTCTTATTATCTACACTGTGTTGATCATTCGAAAATCCAGAAAAGAAAACAGGGCTTTGATGGATTTGGATACAGACAAAAATACGATACAAGCTTCGTCCAATCTTTGGAAAGACCTTGTATATATCATTGGTGGATGCGCCGGGCTTTATTTTGGCTCTGACTGGTTTGTAGGAGGAGCACAGGAACTGGCGCTGAATCTTGGGGTGAGTGAAAGAGTCATTGGTATTACAGTGTTAGCACTGGGAACCAGCCTTCCGGAACTGGTTACTGCTATTGTAGCATCCATTAAAAAAGAAACGGACCTGGCCCTGGGAAACCTGATGGGGTCCAACATTTTTAATATTCTTTCTATTCTTGGAATAACCAGCCTCATCAAGGATATTCACGTGAGCAAAGCAATTATAGAGCAAGACGTAACGGTAATGTTGGGGGTAACACTGCTTATCTTACCTCTTATGTTATATAAAAGGTCTTTGGGCAAGTTGTCCGGTGTTATCTTATTAATTGTTTATACTGTATATACCTACTCCGTAATTTCATAAAGCAATGGAAGCTGAAATTCTGAAGGGGATTACTATATTCCTCTTGACGATGGTGAAATTCATTGCAGGTCCCACGTTAGGGTATGCTGCTGGATTTAGTTTTATTACTACTGTTTTGATTACTACGGGGGGTATGATGGCGAGTGTGCTACTATTTACTTATTTGGGCACACTTCTTAGAGAAAAAGTACTTTCACGCTTTCTTAAACCCAGGAAGCTCTTCAACAAGAAAAACAGGCGGTTTGTAAGTATCTGGAGAAAATACGGACTGGCGGGTGTCTCTTTTTTAACTCCACTCATCCTTACACCTATAGGGGGCACTGTTCTTGTTGTGAGTTTTGGTACTCCTAAAGCGAAAGTGATCATAGCAATGCTGATCAGCGCTACTTTTTGGTCAGTAGTGTTTACCGCAGGGATCTACTTACTAGGTACAGCGTTCCTTGAAAAATTTATTCCTTGACTTCTTCGTCAGGTAGTATTTCAATGTCCTGGATCAATACCTTTTTGGAAATGGCTTGCCCTGTTTTTGTTGCGGCAAGTCCGCCTAAAGCAGTTTCTTTATAACGACTTTCCATACTCTGTCCTACTTCTCCCATAGCCTGAACGCATTCATCAACAGGTATTACACCACTCACGTTGGACAGAGCGATCTGTGCAGATGAATTGGCTATAGCGGCAGCGCTGGCATTTCGCACAACACATGGCACTTCTACCAGGCCTGCGACAGGGTCGCAGACAAGGCCAAGCATGCACTGGATTGTGATAGCGACAGCATTAAAGACCTGATCTATATCTCCACCCAAACAATGCACAATAGCTCCCGATGCCATAGCGGCAGCACTACCTGTTTCTGCCTGGCAGCCACCTACAGCTCCTGCAAGGGAGGCCCGTTGCTCTATGATAAGTGCAATGCCGGCCCCCACTAACAAGCCTTCCATGATCTTATTGTCGTCCAATTGGTGGATTTCCTGTAATGTGTATAAAGTACCTGGTAGTATCCCTGAAGCGCCGGCAGTTGGAGCAGCCACCACACGACCCATACAGGAGTTTACCTCTTTTGCGGCAAGTGCCCGGGAAATAAGGTTTTGAAATTCCTTTGACAGTACAACGGTAGAGTTGTTATATACTTTTTTTGCTCCGTTATTGATCATGCCTGATCGGGAGGTCATTTCTTCTTTAAGGCCTGTATCCACAGCCTCTTTCATCACATTATAAGCGTTGGCGAGGCCCTGCTGGATTTGATCGTGTGTATGCCCCTTTTGTTTTTTTTCGTATTCCAATACAGTCTCGAACAATGATATGTTATGTTCCTGGCAATAAGTTTTCCAGCCTGCAAAATTATCGAATAAAAAGGCCATCGTTTTTTGGTAAAGTTAATGAAAAATACGTGGATACATAGCTATAGTACGTAGTGTGATAGGTTTGTCTTTTTAAGCTGCTGATCAGTTATAACTTAAATTTAGAATGTATGCCAGGGATCCGTAAGTATACTGCAATACTAATGTTTGATGAATTGCTAACATCTTGAAAGGTAGGTAACAAAAACGGGCTGTATGATTACATTACAGCCCGTTTCCGGTATATCGAACGTTGATGGATACGCTATCCGTTCATTGAGATCAGGAACTCTTCGTTGTTCCTCGTTCCTCTCATTTTGGATAGCAGGAAATCCATGGCTTCGTTGGAGTTCATGTCTGACATGAATTTGCGTAGTATCCAAACGCGTTGCAGTTCTTCTTCTGTCATCAACAGATCTTCTCTTCGTGTGCCGGAAGCCGGAACGTCGATGGCAGGATATACACGCTTGTTGGAAAGCTTTCTGTCCAATTGAAGTTCCATATTACCTGTTCCTTTGAATTCTTCGAAGATAACTTCGTCCATCTTAGAACCTGTTTCTATTAGTGCGGTAGCTATAATGGTCAACGAACCACCATTTTCTACATTTCTCGCTGCACCAAAAAAGCGTTTTGGTTTGTGTAGTGCATTAGCGTCTACGCCACCAGATAAAATTTTTCCTGATGAAGGAACCACTGTATTGTAAGCGCGGGCCAGTCGGGTGATAGAGTCAAGAAGTATCACCACATCATGACCACATTCTACCATCCTCTTGGCTTTTTCAAGCACCATACTGGATACCTTTACATGTCTTTCTGCCTGCTCATCAAAGGTGGAAGAAATTACCTCAGCCTTCACACTGCGAGCCATATCAGTTACCTCTTCAGGGCGCTCATCTATAAGTAAGATGATCAGGTAGCATTCAGGATGATTCTCAGCAATGGCATTGGCCACATTTTTAAGCAGTACTGTTTTACCTGTTTTAGGCTGTGCTACGATCATTCCGCGTTGTCCTTTACCAATAGGTGAGAAAAGGTCCAATATTCGTGTGGAATAGTTGTCAGGCTTGGCGCTTAACTTTATTTTTTCTTCGGGAAAAAGCGGAGTAAGGTATTCAAAAGGTACCCGGTCACGGATTTCCTCGGTAGTTTTCCCGTTAACATTGCTGACACGGAGTAGAGCGAAATATTTTTCTCCTTCCTTTGGAGGCCTTATTTGTCCTTTGACAGTATCCCCGGTTTTCAGGCCGAATAATTTGATCTGGGAAGGTGAAACGTAAATGTCATCAGGGCTGGCCAGGTAGTTATAGTCTGAAGATCTGAGGAAACCATAACCATCTTGCATGATTTCCAAAACACCTTCGTTTTCTATCACACCGTCAAAATCCTTGACATTGCTTTCTTTCTTGCGGTTTCTATTATCTTCTCTTTCTTCTTTTCTTCTGGGAGATTCCTCCTTGTTTTCAACTACTTCAGGAGTAGTTACGGGTTCTGGCTTATCAGTTTTTGGTGTAGCCTTAGCAGCTGAACTATCGTCAATTTCGATATTGAAAGATTCTAAGACCTCATCTGAGGATATTTTTTTCTCCTCTTTTTTCTGAGGCGCTGTATTTTTTCTGGCTACATTCTCTCTTTTACGGGGTGCCTTTTCGTTCTTTCTCTCGTTTTTTCTTTCAGGCTTTTCCTGGGGTTCCTTTTTTTCGGCTTTTTCAGCCCGCTTTTTCTGAGGTGCTTTTTTTTCAGGTTTTTCAACTTCCTTTTTCTGAGGAAGTTTGTTTTCAGGAGTCACTGCCTGCTGGTCTAATATTTTATAGATAAGGTCTTGCTTGGTAAGCTTGCGATAGTTTTTCAGGCCCATCTCCTCGGCTATTTCTTTCAGTTCCGAAAGAAGCCTTACATTAAGTTCTTCAATAGTGTACATAAAACTGTTAGAGTCATTTACGACTTGGGATAGATATGTTGAGTAAATTGTGTATGTAATAAGGTTTGTTGCTTATTACCTTATAAAAATGACGTATCGTGATGATTAAATAGAGTAAGCTTTTTGAAATCAGAGAGACTACTAAAGCCTAGATGTCTTTTTTGGACTTTGCAATAATAGATGAACGACTTTCAATCGCCAAATTATTTGTTATGAAATAATCATTCTTGAGGTTAAAATCTAAAGATTTGCACCTAAATCCATTATTTTGCAGCTTTTTAAAACCACAATCAAGACATGTTACAAGTAGCCTACATTCGGGAAAACAAAGATTTTGTGATAAAGGCACTGGGGAAAAGAAAATTTGCTGACGCTGAGCAGGTTATAAACCAAGTCTTAGCCATAGATGAATCCCGGCGGTCTGCCCAGCAAGAGTTGGACAGCTTGTTGGCAGAAGCGAATCATCTTTCCAAACAAATTGGAGGGCTGATGAAACAAGGTGATGTGGCAGCAGCGGAATCCATTAAAGCTCAAACGGCTGAAATAAAGTTAAAAAGTAAAAGTTTGGGAGACGTTCAGTCTTCAGCTGAGGAAGAGTTAAAGGCGTTACTGTATACTATCCCTAATATCCCGAATAACAATGTGCCTGAAGGGGCGAGTGAAGACCATAACGAGGTAGTCTATGAGCACGGCAGCACTCCTTCACTGCCTTCCGGTGCTTTACCTCATTGGGAATTAATAAAGAAGTATGATATCATAGACTTTGAGGTTGGTGTTAAAATAACCGGCGCCGGATTTCCGGTGTATAAGGGTAAAGGTGCCCGACTACAGCGTGCCCTGGTCAATTTCTTCCTGGAAGAAGCTTCCAAAGCCGGTTATATGGAAGTACAACCCCCCATTGTTATCAATGAAGCTTCCGGATACGGTACCGGTCAACTGCCTGATAAAGACGGACAGATGTATCACATTAGTGAAGAGAATTTTTTCTTGATCCCTACTGCAGAGGTACCTATTACCAATATGTATCGTGATGTGATCCTGAAAGAGCAAGACCTTCCCGTCAAAAATGTAGGATTTACCCCATGCTTCAGACGTGAAGCAGGCTCATGGGGGGCGCACGTTCGGGGACTTAACCGACTGCACCAATTTGACAAAGTTGAGGTAGTACAGATCAGGCGCCCGGAAGAGTCTTATCAGGCGCTGGAAGAAATGTGTAAGTATGTCCAGGGGCTTTTGGAAAAACTGGGATTACAGTATCGTGTACTCAATCTATGTGCCGGAGATTTAGGGTTTACTTCTGCTCAGACCTTTGATATGGAAGTATTTTCTGCAGCACAAGGGAAGTGGTTAGAAGTCAGTTCAGTGAGTAACTTTGAAACATACCAGGCCAATCGATTAAAACTCAGGTATCAGGCTGCAGATAAGAAAAAACAATTGTTACATACGCTCAATGGCAGTGCACTGGCGCTACCAAGGATAGTAGCCTCGCTTCTGGAAAATAATCAGACCGAAGATGGTATAGTCATTCCTGAAATACTAGTGCCATACACAGGCTTTGACAGGATTAACTAAGATTATTTTGGCCTGTAGCACCTTGTTTTATAGCTCTTGAGTTAAACACGTTAGCTTACTTAATCAGTTAATTTACGTTAGCCATTTACCTTTCGTCAATAACTACGTGCATGTTAGTCTTATGCATAGTACTTTCGATCTTCATCATAAAAACCATGAGAATATGGACCGGTTAGTACATTTTTTGATTTTAGTAACGTTGTTTGGAGCCTGTTCGAAAACTGAACCTGAACAATCATTCCTTTACCCTACTTCAGATAAAGTGGATACCGTGGATACATACTTTGGTACGGAGATCCCGGACCCATATCGATGGTTAGAAGATGATAATTCTGATGAGACCGCTAAGTGGGTGCAGGCACAAAATAAATTGACATTTGATTATTTGTCTGATATCCCATTTAGAGAAAAAATCAAAAGCCGTCTGGAAACCTTGTTCAACTATGAGCGTATTAGTGCTCCCTCGAAGCATGGAGACTATCTTTATTTTTATCGTAATGATGGTCTTCAAAATCAGAATGTGCTGTTAAGGAAACCTTTAGAAGGTTCGGATGAAGAAGTTTTCCTTGATCCCAATGGGTTTAAGGAAGATGGAACGATATCTCTGGGAGGGACTAGTTTTTCAGACGATGGTAGTCTTTTTGGATATTTGATTTCAGAAGGGGGCTCAGATTGGAGAAAAGCAATTGTAATCAAAACCGGTGATAGATCACAGGTAGGAGATACACTGAGACACATCAAGTTCAGTGGCCTTTCATGGTTAAATAATGACGGGTTTTACTATGCCCGATATGATGCGCCTGAAGAGGGCAAAGAACTTTCAGGATTGAATACGAAAGCAAAATTGATGTATCATAAAATGGGTACACCTCAATCAGCCGATGAGATGATCTTTGAACCTGAAGGGGAGAAGGTAGGTGTGAATGGCTATCTTACGGAAGATAATCGTTTTCTGGTGATCACAACTTTTCAGGGTACTTCGGGGAATCAGTTGTTTATAAAAGACTTGACCGGAAGCAGTGAAATTATTACCGCGGTGGACCATTTTGATAATGACCACCAGGTAATTGATGTCTATAATGGGCGACTTTTGGTAGAAACTAATCTTGAAGCACCTAATTACAGAGTGGTAGCAGTCGATCCGGAAAATCCACTGCCTGAAAATTGGGTCGACGTAATTCCTGAAACCGATCAGGTACTTTCTGCTGCCACGGCAGGAGGGTTTATTTTTACTGATTATCTGGAAGATGCAAAAACGGCTATAAAGCAACATGACATGGAGGGAAAACTAGTGCGGAACGTAGCTTTGCCAGGGATAGGAACAGCGTACGGTTTTAGTGGTAAACAGGCTGATGCCGAACTTTATTATACGTTTACTTCTTTTACCTATCCGCCCACCATATTTAAATACGACCTGGCCACAGGGAGCTCTGAATTATATGAAAGCCCGCAAGTTGATTTCAACCCTGAAGATTATGAAACCCGGCAGGTATTTTATGACAGTAAGGATGGTACTAAGGTACCCATGTTCATTGTGCATAAAAAAGGTCTTACGCTGGATGGCACAAACCCTACTTACCTGTATGCCTATGGAGGTTTTAATATAAGCTTGAAGCCTTCTTTTAGTACTCAGCGTATTCTTTGGTTAGAAAATGGTGGAATATATGCACAGCCAAATATTCGTGGAGGAGGTGAATATGGCGAGAAATGGCACGAAGCAGGTACCAAAATGCAGAAGCAAAATGTATTTGACGATTTTATCGCTGCCGGGGAATACCTCATAGCAAACCAATACACCTCCAGTGATTATCTTGCCATAGCTGGTGGAAGTAACGGTGGTTTATTAGTAGGAGCCACTATGACACAACGACCGGATTTGATGAAAGTAGCTTTTCCTGCTGTAGGAGTTATGGATATGTTACGTTACCACAAATTTACCATAGGCTGGGCCTGGGCTACGGATTATGGCACTTCTGAAGATTCAAAAGAGATGTTTGAATACCTAAAAGGATATTCTCCGGTGCATAATTTGCGCTCGGGAACCTCTTATCCTGCCACTATGGTAACTACAGCGGATCATGATGACAGGGTGGTGCCGGCACATTCATTCAAATATGCTGCTACATTACAAGAGCATCAGGCCGGTGAAGACCCGGTGTTGATCAGAATAGAAACGGATGCCGGTCATGGTGCTGGTACTCCCATAAGTAAAAGGATAGAGCAGGTGGCGGATATCTATTCGTTTGCCTGGTATAACATGGGGGTTATCCCCCCTTTAGCTAAAGAGGCGCAATAATGAACCAAGTGCAATTTTAGTAACGATCATTGTTAATTATTACATGATTATTAGAAGAGGAACGAAAGAGGACTTACCGCAGGTTTTATCATTGATCAAGGAGTTGGCCCAATATGAAAAGGCAGCAGATCAGGTCTCTAATACTGTGCAAATGATGGAAGAAGATGGTTTTGGAGAGGTGCCGGTTTTTGGCTTTTTTGTCGCAGTGGAGGAACACAAAGGAATAGTCGGTATAGCGCTTTACTACTATCGCTATTCTACCTGGAAAGGCAAGCGGATCTACCTGGAAGACCTTGTTGTTACTGAAAATGAACGAGGCCGTGGGACAGGTAAAAAGCTATTTGACGCTATTATTGATCAAGGTAAAAGTACAGGATGTACAGGGATGATGTGGCAGGTACTGGATTGGAATGAACCGGCCATCAATTTCTATAAAAAATATTACCAGGCCACTCTGGACGATGAGTGGGTGAATTGTAGTATAGACTGGTAGATCAATTAGCTGGCTATAACGTTAGACTGTATAGGTAGGTCAAACATATCTTTCAACTCCTCACCCATTTCAGCCAGGCACTCATCATCCGGATAGTACCCCCACCTTACTTCTATGATATATCCGATCACGAAGTATTTATTAAGCTCTCCAATGACATCTACTACCATGCGATAAGAGGCAGAATTAATGTAGTCAAATTCAAGCTCGAGTAATGTATATGGCTTTGGGTTTTTAAAGTAATCACGGAGCCATTCTATAATAGCAAAATAGAAAGGACTGGTATCTTCCATGAACGATCGACCCCGGATAACCAGGTGCCCTGTATCAGAATTAAAGAGTATACGAGGGCTATCTTCTGTGGGTTCTAAAAATAACTTTGACATACCTTTAGAAAGTTGATGGAAATTCAAATTTAAATGAATGCCTCAGGTATGTGAAATTAGAAACGTTAAAGGCCCTATTTGTCCGTTCGGGACATGTTTAAGTTCTTTAAGTGGATGTCAGATCACTTCTTCCAATAACGTACGGAAAGCCACGTGATGTTTTCCATACCTGTCCTGATGTTTTTGAATAAGGCCTGGAGCGTGTTTGCTTAAATATTCATCGACAATACCCACATTCTTAGCGAAATACTGAATAGAATATGAGTTAGTCTGCGGATCTTCATTTTGTCCGAGTACTTTGTACATTTTAGACTCAACGAAAAGCCCTGTACCCATTACTTCGGGAATATGTTCTTCCTTCATCCATATCAACCATTCCTGCTCTACTGTTATATCAATACCCACTGTAACATTATACAGAACCATGCGTAATCTTTTTTTTAACTTATCGTATGCTTTTTCGGTATCAAAAATATCACTATTTTGAAATCATGCGGCAAATGTTGTCACAGAAAAAAAGCATATGGGCAGTTCTTTTTGGGATTTTATTACTTTCAGGTTGTAAAGGACCTGGAAATGAGAGTACAGGTGTAGCTGGTAAAGATAACCCGGCTTTAACAAGTACGGTAATAGATTTTAATCTCAAGAAAATCAAAGATCGTGGCTCGCTGATTGCTATTGTTGACAACAGTTCTACAGGCTACTTTCTTTATAAAGGCCAGCCTATGGGTTATGATTATGACCTGCTACAGCTTTTTGCAGAGCACTTGGGTGTAAGATTGGAAATAAAGATCACTCAAAGTATTGATAATTCGTTCAAAATGCTCAATCAAGGCAAGGGAGATATTATTGCCAATCAGTTAACCGTTACGAAAGAACGAAAAAAGCTTGCGAATTTTACGAATAGCCATTATACAACACGCCAGGTATTAGTACAGCGTAAGCCTGATAACTGGCGACAGTTAACGTTGGATCAGTTTGAGAGAGCTGTAATCAGAAATCAGGTAGACCTTATTGGGAAGGAATTGTACGTGCGGAGAAGCTCGGCATATGCTGATCGTTTGCATAACCTGGCTCATGAAATAGGAGGAGATATAATCATTATAGAAACGGAAGATAGTCTTGAAACAGAGTCTCTGATAAAGATGGTCGCCCGTGGCGATTTACTTTATACGGTCGCAGATGAGTCAGTGGCCCTGGTGAATGCTTCTTACTATTCCAACATTGATGTAAAGACGCCAATCAGTTTTCCGCAGCAAATTGCCTGGGCGGTACGTAAGAACGATCCTGAGCTGTTAGATGAACTTAATGACTGGTTAAGAAGCATAAAAAGGCAACCTACGTTTAATGTTATTTATAATAAATATTATCGTAGTCCGCGTGCTTTTGCTATTCGTGCCAAGAGTGATTTTTCTTCTATTTCAGGGCAAAGTATTTCAGCGTATGATGATGTCATTAAAGCCGCCGCAGATTCCATAGGGTGGAACTGGTTGCTTCTTGCTTCACAGATCTACCAGGAATCACGGTTTGATCCTAATGCAAAATCCTGGGCCGGAGCGATTGGTCTCATGCAATTAATACCCGAAACAGGGAAGAGATACGGTGCCCGTCAGCTGACTGACCCAATTCAGAGCATATGGGCAGGAGTTGGTTTCCTGCGTTACCTTGACGGATTATGGGCTGGTACGATACATGATGAAGAGGAGCGGATCAAATTTGTGTTGGCGTCTTACAACGTGGGTCTGGGTCACGTTGTGGATGCACGTAATCTGGCTAAAAAGTACGGAAAAGACCCAACGGTGTGGGATAATAATGTAGAATACTATTTGCTCCATAAAAGCAAAAAAGAGTACATGAATGATCCAATTGTTCGCTTCGGTTACTGTCGTGGAGAAGAACCGGTGAATTACGTCCATTATATTTTGAACCGCTATTACCAGTATGAACAATTAATGAACTCATAGTACATATTACTGCTCTAATTGAATCACAATATTTTCCAGATCCAACTGCTCCCAGTTTTTTTCAATTCCGGGAGTATTCATTACTTCATCCATGATCTTTTTTTGCTGTAGCCCTTTTTCCAATGCTTGGGAATACCTTAATGACTCCCGGAAGGTAACCATGGAATACAGGGGTACCCATTTATCGGGATAGCGCTCCTGGAGTTTGGCTTCAATTTTTTTTCGGAGTAAGAAACTTTCATCCCCTACCAGGTCACGCATTTCTATAAAGTTTTGCAATGCCAGGTGTGAAATAGCGTCAGCATCTGGCTTACGTTCCTGTTGAAAGGTGGGAAGTACTTCGTTCCAGTTATCATCAAAGGTGTCCAGTAAAGCATTCAATACCCTACAGTCTTCAAAGCCACTGTTCATGCCCTGGCCATAAAAGGGTACAATAGCGTGTGAAGCATCACCCATGATCAACGTTTTGTTTTTTACCCATGGGTAACATTTAACGGTTACTAATGATGAGGTTGGGTTATTTTTGTAGTCATCAACTACGGAGGGTATAATGGATAATGTATCGGGAAAGTCCCTTCCAAAAAGGTCCAAAATGTCCTTGTCGGAATTAATTTTTTCGAAAGAATGTGGCCCCTCATAAGGGAAAAATAACGTACAGGTAAAACTGGCATCTTTGTTAGGCAGAGCGATCAACATATAGTTGCCTCTGGGCCAGATATGGAGGGAGTGTTTATCTAGCAGATATTCACCGTTTTTGCCTGCCGGAATGGTCAGTTCTTTATAACCGTGCTCAATATAATGCTGTGAATAATTGAAGCGATCTGTCAGCTGCATGGACTTTCTTATGGCTGAAAAAGCACCATCCGAGCCTATAATAATATCCGCCTGCTGTTGAGTGAGCGGACCATTACTTCTTTGATAAGATATGGTGCTGGTATCGAAGTCCACATGATGAATGGAACAGTTAAAATGGATCTGAACTCCTTCCTTTTCGGCCTCATTCATTAACAGAGCATTCAAACCTCCTCGTGAGATAGAGTTGATGGCTTGTCCTTCTTTACCATAGGGCTGGAAGGTCAGTATGCCGGATGTATCATGCATCATACGACCTGTCATAGGTATCACCATATCCATAACAGCAGATTCCAATCCCACTTCCTTCAATGGCCACCATCCGCGATTACTCAGTGCCAGGTTAATCGACCGTCCACCGTCCAGGCTTTTTGTGCGCATGTCCGGGCGTTTTTCAAAAACATTTACCGCATAGCCGCGCTTTGCCAGGTATATACTTATCAGTGAACCGACTAACCCTGCACCTGCTATGGTGATTGATTGAGATTTTTTCATTGTAATGCCTTACGTACTAGATCATAGAAATGATACACATCAGAGTAGGTATTGTATAAAGGAACAGGCGCTACTCGTATCACACCACCCGTTCCCGGTATATGGGGTTCACGCCAGTCTGTTATTACACCTTGTTCAGACAGTTGGTCAAACACTACTTTACCATTATGGTGTACCAATATGGAAAGTTGGCAGCCCCGCTCGGCCGGATTCTCTGGTGTTATGATCTCTAACTTTTCTTTTGGAATACTGTTTAGTAAAAACTCTAAAAAGCCTGTTAGCTGCTTACTTTTTTGCGATAAACTTTCAATACCCACCTCATCAAATATCTCCAATGAAGCAAGATGTGCTGCACTACTCAATATGTTTACATTGCTCAGTTGCCATCCATCGGCACCAGGCATTGGTTTAAAGCCTTTTTCCATTTTAAACCGTTCCGACTCATCATGTCCCCACCAGCCGGCAAGTCGTGGTGTATCGGGATTTAGCCCATGTTTTTCATGAATGAAAACGCCACTTACACCACCAGGGCCGGAGTTTAAATACTTATAGCTACACCAAACAGCAAAATCTACATTGTCATCATGAAGCTGCATTGGTACGTTACCGATGGCATGGGCCAAATCAAAACCAGTAAATGCGCCGGCTTTGTGGGCTGCTTTTGTGATCGTCTTAAAATCGAACAACTGCCCGGTGAAATACTGCACCCCTCCTAAGAGTACCAGCGCAAGATCATCTTTGTGAGCTTCTATGGCTTTTATGATGTCTTCCGTTCTCAATGTATATTCGCCGGTTCTTGGAGTTACTTCTATTAAAGTTTCATTCCAGTCGTAGCCATGGTTTTTTATCTGGCTTTCCACCGCATATTGATCAGAGGGGAAGGCACCCCCTTCTATTAGGATTTTGCACCTTTTACCAGTTGGTCGGTAGAAAGAGGCTAGCATCAAATGAAGGTTGGAAGTGAGGTTGTTCATAGATACCACTTCCACCGGCTTAGCCCCTAAAAGCTGTGCAAGTGACTGCTTACTGAATTGATGATAATAAAACCATGGTCTTTTATTGTTATGAAAATGACCTTCAACACCCAGTGTGGCCCAGCCTGAAAGCTCTTCCTCGATGATTTTTTTAGTGGTTTTTGGCTGTAATCCCAGCGAGTTGCCAGTGAAATAAACACAATCTTTTCCGTTGTGTTGCGGAATGTGAAATTGTGACCTATAGTTTTTCAGGTGGTCCTTTTCATCAAGCCTGAGAGCAAATTCAAGAGAGTTTTCGTACGTCATATGAATGTGTGATAGAGGGCTGGTAAATACATTGTTTGTGAGCTTTGTATAGCTTTGAAAGACGTTAGTTGCTAGTGGATACGATACGGATAAAATGGGAGGTGCTACTAGTATACAATATTTTATTAACTCTTTGGGAATAAGTCTATTTGCTCTCCGGGAATAGCTCCTTCACGCTGAAGCAGCCACTTTTTGGTGTATAACCCACCGGCAAAACCTACCAAAGAACCATTTTTGCCAATGACGCGATGACAAGGTATTAGAATAGGCAGCTTATTTTTTCCATTGGCGCTACCCGCAGCACGTATTGTTTTAATATCTCCGAGACGAATGGCCAGCTCAGAATATGATATCGTTTTGCCGTAAGGGATTTTTCGCAGCTCGGTCCAAACCTGTTTTTGGAAGTCTGTTCCCCTTAATTCAACAGGCAGTGAAAATTCGGATCGCTCTCCTTTGAAGTATTCGGAAAGCTGCTGCTCACATGCATCCAGGAGCTCAGAGGTATCATTGGCCTTTGTTTCTTCATCGAATTTTATCTCAACGATACATTTGTCATCCTCGTATATTGCCAGCGGCCCAATGGGAGATGCTATCGTTTTTTTCTTCATTAGACGAATCGTGGATCAGTTTCCATGGTTTGGCCGCAGTTATTACACGTTCTTAAGTCTTCAGAACTGTAAAACTCCCTGAAGCGTGACAAAAAGTCTTTTTCAATGTCCACCAGTGGAAAATAGGTTTCATGAAGTTTGTGGTTACAGTTATCGCAGAACCATAACAACCCGTCCGTATGAGCTTTCTCTCTTTTTCGTTCGATGACAAGACCTACACTGCCTGCCGGTCGAATAGGAGAATGCGGGACTTTAGCAGGATGCAAATACATATCACCTTCTTTGATGGCTACATCAACAGCCTTCCCGTCTTCCTGTATTTTGACAGTAATGTCTCCTTCCAACTGATAAAACAGCTCTTCCGTATCATTATAATGATAATCCTTACGGGCATTAGGCCCACCTACTATCATCACGATATAATCCCCGGCGTCAGCGTACAGGTTTTTATTTCCAATAGGAGGTTTGAGGATATCCCTATTATCTTCAATCCATTTTTTCAGGTTAAAGGGTCTTTGAATAGCCATAGAAGTAGTTTCTTTATTTCTCGCTAAATTTAGTGAAAATAAAACCATGCTGATAACGAATTGATCGTATGAATTTAGACTTTACAGGTAAACGCGCCATAGTTTGTGGAAGTACACAGGGCATAGGAAAGGCTACTGCTATTGAACTGGCCCGGCTGGGTGCAGATATTACATTGATAGCTCGCAATGAAACAGCTTTACAAGGCGTAAAAGATGAGCTGGCCAATGAAAATGAACAGGACCATCACTACGTCAAAGCAAATTTTGACCAACCAAAGTCACTCCAGGAAGCTTTATCCGGCTATATTGCTGACCTAGGTGAAGTCCACGTTCTGGTGAATAATTCTGGTGGCCCGCCTGCCGGAATGGCCATTGACGCCGATCTGGAGGAATTTCGGGTCGCTTTTAATCGACATCTCATCTGTAACCAGATCATGGCACAGACATTTGTGCCGTTGATGAAGGCGGTAAATTATGGACGTATTATTAATGTAATTTCTACATCTGTAAAAGCTCCGATAAATGGATTGGGTGTTTCTAACACTATACGCGGAGGTGTTGCAAGCTGGGCTAAGACACTGGCTAATGAACTGGGACCTTATGGTATTACTGTGAATAACGTGCTTCCGGGAGCAACGATGACCGCCCGGCTGGAGACCATTATTAAAAATAATGCGGTTAAATCAGGTAAGTCTGAAGAAGATGTAGTGAATCATATGAAGTCAGAGATACCAGCACGAAGATTTGCGGAACCGGAAGAGGTGGCTGCCGCTATAACCTTTCTTGCCAGCCCGGCCGCCGGGTATATCAATGGCATCAATGTGCCGGTTGATGGAGGAAGGTTGAGTTGCTTATAATGTCGAGATTTTTGAGGGCACCAAGAAATATGCACTGCTACTTCTGATAAGCCTTATTATCTAACTTCAAGTTAACCTTACCATATGCAAAAAATCAGTAATTATATCAATGGTGAGCTGGTACCTCCTGTATCGAATGAGTACCTGGATAACTATGACCCGGCTATAGGTAAGGTTTACAGCCTTATACCAGATTCGGATATGAGGGATGTAAAACATGCTGTGGAGTCTGCACGGATGGCTTTCGAAATATGGTCTCAGGTACCTGCACAACGGCGTTCGGATATTCTTATGAAAATAGCTGATCTCATAGATCGAGATCATGAGGTGCTGGCGGTGGCAGAGTCTATTGACAATGGTAAACCTGTAAAACTTGCCGGTAAAGTCGATATTCCCAGGGCTTCGGCGAATTTACGTTTTTATGCAACTGCCATTTTACATTTTGCCTCGGAGGCACATCATACGGACCAGGCTGCTATTAACTATACCTTAAGAAAACCGGTAGGTGTAACATGCTGCATTTCCCCATGGAACCTGCCACTTTATCTGTTTACCTGGAAAATAGCTCCTGCGTTAGCTGCCGGAAATACAGTAGTGGCCAAACCGTCGGAACTCACTCCATATACAGCGTTTTTATTATCAAAATTATGTGTAGAAGCAGGCCTTCCTCCCGGCGTGCTGAACATTGTGCATGGGGCAGGTGATAAAGTGGGGCAGCCCATAGTCGAACATCCGGATGTGCCCATTATCTCTTTTACCGGGGGAACAACTACCGGCAAACGCATTGCTTCTATCGCAGGGCCTATGTTCAAAAAAACTTCCTTAGAGCTGGGAGGAAAGAATCCTAATATTATTTTTAGTGACTGTGACTTCGATCAGGCAGTATCTACCTCCATACATTCTTCATTCTCCAATCAGGGAGAAATATGTCTGTGTGGTTCCCGGATATTTGTGGAAGAAGATCTTTATGAAAAATTTGTAGAAGCCTTTGTCGGGCAGGTCAAAGCCCTTACCGTTGGTGATCCGCTGGAAGATGGGACTCGTGTCGGAGCACTTGTGTCGGCAGCACATCGGGACAAAGTGTTAAGCTATATCCAATTGGCGCAAGAAGAGGGAGGCACGCTTCTGACCGGAGGCGAGGAGCAACTTTCAGGACGCTGTGAGAATGGTTATTTCATTCGTCCTGCGGTAATCACCGGGCTGGCATCAAATTGCCGTACCAATCAGGAAGAGATTTTCGGACCTGTGGTCACCATTATGCCATTTACTAGGGAAGACGAGGTGATTGAATATGCGAATAGCACAGCCTATGGCCTTTCTGCTACCTTATGGACTGAAAACCTGACGCGTGCTCATCGTATGGCCGACCGGTTAAAAAGTGGTATCATTTGGATTAACTGTTGGCTTTTGAGAGATCTGAGAACACCTTTCGGTGGTATGAAACAATCAGGTGTGGGTAGAGAAGGTGGCTGGGAGGCACTCCGGTTTTTTACAGAGCCTAAGAATGTTTGCATAAAGTTGTGATTTTCCAAACAGTATTAAATCCCAGGAAAGCAAGGAATGCTGTGCTGCTCACAGTATGAAGTAGGAAGACAGACCCTGGTGTGAGCCAGGGCCTCAAATGGTCTTAGAATTGCTCCGTTGCAGAAAAGAAAAAACTTCCTTCTATCTGTGCATTTTCGTCTGAATCAGAACCATGAATTGCATTCGCTTCAATAGATTCTGCAAACAAAGCACGTATTGTTCCTTCAGCGGCTTCTTTTGGATTAGTAGCTCCAATGAGTTTTCTAAAGTCTTCAACAGCATTGTCTTTTTCCAATATCATGGGAATAATAGCACCTGATGACATGTAAGATGTAAGGTCATTATAGAAGGGTCTTTCTTTATGAACTTCATAAAACTGTCCGGCACGTTCTTTTGAGAGATGCGTCTTTTTCATCGCTATGATCCTGAAACCTGCTTCTTCTATCATTTTGATGATAGCGCCCGTATTTCCGGCCCCTACTGCGTCCGGTTTTATCATTGTAAAAGTTCTTTTTCCCGCCATGGTATTTTAATATCTTTTGAATTTTGGCGCAAAAGTAGCACTTTGAATGAATACCTCAATAGCCTAATTCCCTTAATTATATCACGTAAGCTTATCCGGCATTGTGTTTTGTATTTGATTTATTTTATTATCAATTTTGCCGCTTACTTAAGCAGTAACCTTCCTGAATAAAAGGTGGGGTTTTAAGATGCAGAATGTTGAAATATTTAGAGAGCTGGTAAGTTCCCCTGGCAAAGTGATCATTACCACTCACCATAAACCAGATGCAGATGCACTGGGATCTTCTTTAGCCCTGGCCGGTTACCTTAAGAAAAAGGGCCATCAGGTAAATGTCATTTCCCCAACAGACTATGCAAGTTTTCTTGCCTGGATGAAAGGCAATGAGGAGGTAATTGTCTATGAAGAGCAGAAAGTGCTTTCTGCACAACTTATTCAAGAAGCAGATATTGTGTGCTGTCTGGACTTCTCCAACCTTGCCAGGCTCAATGAACTTGGTGAAATAGTAGCGAAATCTTCGGCAAAAAAGGTTTTGATAGACCATCATCTGCAACCTGACGATTTTGCTGATTTTATGTATTGGAGTACGGCTGCTGCGGCTACAGCAGAGCTGACCTATCAGCTTATTGAAGATATGGAGGATACAGACCTGATCGATGCAGACATGGCAGAAAGCTTGTATGCCGGTATAATGACTGATACAGGTAGCTTTAAACACCCCAATACAACAGGTAATGTATTTAAGGTATGTGCTGACCTTGTTGGAAAAGGTGCAGACACGGCTAAGGTGGCTAAACTTATTTATGATTCTAATTCTGTAGATAGAGTAAAGTTTCTGGGCTTTGCGCTGAGCGAACGCCTTACTATACTTCCTGAATATAATACAGCTTATTTTGCCATTTCATCAGACGATCTGAAAAGGTTTAAATCGCAAACAGGAGATACCGAAGGGTTGGTGAACTATGCTTTATCCATCACCGGGATCAAATTTGCGACATTGATCGTAGATCGGTCAGTGATGATCAAAATATCTTTTCGTTCTATTGGTGAATTCTCAGTAAATGAATTCGCAAGAAAACATTTTGAGGGTGGAGGACACAGAAATGCCGCCGGAGGGAAATCAGAATTGACATTAGAGGATACTGTAGCTAAGTTTGAAGGCTTGGTAAAAGAATATAAAGAACAACTAAGTAATACTATTAAAACGTACGCATAAATGAGAAAATTAAATTTAGGCTTGATGGCCTTGTTGGCATGGGTGATTTCGTCTTGTGGTAACAGTGAAACTATAGCCACAAACGGGTTAAAATATACGCTCATCGCGAGCGGTGAAGGTGCAACAGCTGAAAATGGTGAATTTATTCTCATGAATATGCGTTATACTGATCAAAACGATTCTACCTGGATGAATACTGCAGACAATGGTTTTCCGGTAGTTCTTCAGAAAGATTCTACATGGGCTATGGCGGAAGGTAGTATTTATTCTATTTTCTCGGATTTGAAAAAGGGAGATAGTGCACAATTTTCTATTGGCGCCACGCAACTTTTTTCAAAGACATTTAAAGCGCCTATGCCGCCGTCATTGGATAGTACCAGTACGCTGACATTCCAGGTGGGTATTGCAGAGATATATGATAGAGAAGGCTTCCAGGCCTGGCAAATTGAAATGCAACAAAAACAGCAACAAAAGGAAGAAGAAGGCGCTGCACAGCAACTGGAAGAAGACATAGAAACCATTGATAAATATCTGTCAGAAAATAATATTGAAGCTCAGAAGACGGAATCAGGTATAAGTTATGTGATCACAGAGGAAGGTAGTGGAGAAAATGCTTCCAGTGGCTCTACGGTAAAAGTAAATTATACAGGATATGTACTTAATGGAGAGTACTTTGATAGTAGTGTGGAGGAAGTTGCCAAGGAAAAAGGCTTGTATACAGAAGGTCGTGATTATGGACCTTTTGAGTTTCAATTGGGAACAGGTTCTGTGATAAAAGGATGGGATGAAGGCATAGCTTTGTTAAATAAAGGTTCAAAGGCCACCTTATATATCCCGTCACCATTGGCTTACGGGCCACGCCAAAGGAGTGCACAGATAGGAGCGAACTCTATTTTGGTCTTTGATGTAGAATTAATAGATTTTAATTAGTTTTTACTTTAACTGTTAAAAGATGAGAAAACCGGGCTATTTATTCCTTACGGTAACTGCGTTGTTATCTTCTCTGTTTTTATCGGGTTGTTTAGACTCCGACGATGGGATTGATACGTCAGAGCAGTTCAGGATTGACTTGGAATTAATTGATCAATACCTGGCTACCAATGGTATAAATGCTCAACGGGATGAAAGTTCAGGAATAAGCTATGTTGTAACTAACCCGGGAACAGGTCTGGCCCTTGTTTTTTTTGCAGATTCGATCACACTTTCGTATGAAGGCCGGGTAATGTCCACAGGAGCCCAATTTACATCAGTCACCAGTAAAAAATCCAATACACTTGCTGTATTTAATAATGGTATTCGCGGTATTATTTCTGCTATCACTAAGGTCAGAGAAGGAGGGTCTGTAACGGCATACATTCCTTCTGGCTTAGGGTATGGTACGCGTGAAGTGGACGGCGTGCCCGCTAACTCAGTGCTAATAATGGATATTGACTTTGAAGAGCTGAACCATATACGGTTGAAACAGGATATTCAGGTCATAGATAATGCCTTAGCGGAACGTAATATTACTCCTGCGGAGCATCCAAGCGGTATACGTTATGTTATAAATGACATTGGCACCAGTGATTCACCAAATTTCAGTACTTCCCCTAATTTCAGGGCCAATTATGAAGGAAGGATATTTGGAGAAACAGTAGCCTTCGATGATGGAACGAACAGCCCGTTTTCTCTTGCCGAAGGTTTGATTATCGGATGGCAAGTAATGATACCAGAAATGAAAATAGGAGAATCCCGGACGATTTACCTTCCATCACCTTATGGTTATGGTGTAAATGGTACCCAGGATGGTGTGATCCCTCCCAACGCCATCCTGGAATTTGACATCGAATTCATATCTGTGAATTAATGCGTATTTGCTTCGCTACTAATAACCAGTTTAAGGTCAACGAAATACGGAGCCTTTTACCTGAAGATATTGAGTTGATCAGTTTGTTGGATATCGGCTGTGTTGAAGAACTGCCTGAAACGCAAAATACGCTGGAGGGTAATTCACATCAGAAGGCTGAATATGTGTACAAAAAGTATGGTATCCCCTGCTTTGCCGATGATACAGGCTTAGAGGTATTTGCCCTGGATGGCGAACCGGGAGTATACTCTGCACGGTATGCCGGAGAACACAGAGGTAATGCGGATAACATTCAATTGCTCCTGGATAAGCTAAGTGGGAGTGAGGACCGGAAGGCGCAATTTAGAACTGTAATCACTTTTATCAATGAACACGGTAAGGTAAAACAGTTTGAAGGTATGGTAAAAGGTGAGATCCTGGACGAATTGAAAGGTACCGACGGATTTGGTTATGATCCGGTATTTTTACCCAAGGGCAAGAGTAAGACATTTGCCGAAATGTCATTAGAACAAAAGAATGAAATAAGTCATCGGGCCGTTGCCATAAGCAAGTTGGTTGCTTATCTCATCAAACATTACCAGGAGGAGCATTGAAACCATTTTTAGTTGGTATAACGGGAGGTAGCGCCTCAGGCAAAACCATGTTCCTCAATAGCCTGCTACACCTTTTCGATAGCCGGGATATCTGCCTTATCTCCCAGGACAATTATTATTTTCCGCGGGATCAACAGCCCGTGGATGAAAATGGAGTCAAGAATTTTGATACACCGCAATCCATCGATTCTGCCGCTTTTAGTAGTGACATTAGAAAGATCAAAGCCGGAGAAGGTTTTCAACGCCAGGAATATACATTCAATAACCCAAAGGTAGTTCCTAAGTTATTGAAATTTAGCCCTGCGCCACTGGTGATAGTAGAAGGACTTTTTGTTATGCATTTTCCGGAGCTCAATGAGCTGATGGACTTGCGTCTTTTTATTGATGCAAAAGCGCATGTTAAGCTTAAAAGAAGGATTATTCGTGATAAAGTGGAAAGGGGGTATGACCTTGATGATGTGTTATACCGGTTTGAAAAACACGTCATGCCGACGTATGACAAATACCTGGCACCCATGAAAGAGCAGGCTGACATAATCATTCCCAACAATAAGAGTTTTGACAGAGCACTTGAGGTATTGGCGGGTTTTATTGATTCTAAGCTTCGGAAAAGAGAATAATAGGCTTTTTATCTTCTGAGAAGTACTTTCTAATGCAATCAGTCCAGCTACTTGTTTTATCTTGAATTATGACTAGTTTTGTAGCCCTTAGTATGAATTGGGTAAGAGTAATATTGAAACACAAGCATTTTACAGGTATTTTATTCGGTATTTTTGCCGGGTTAATAATACTTAGTAATCAAAGCCTGTATTACAACCTTAATGCTGAAACAGCCGAGCAGACTAAAAAAGAAATGGCTGATCAGGAAGAGGGTGAAGAAGTACCCGTTATAAAAGTAGGGCAGGAAGCAATCACTTCAGTGGTACAGGTCATTCTTGTTCAGGCTATACGCTCTGTAACAGATATCCTTTTTTCAGATGATAGCGAGGTAAAACATACTTATTCGTCTGAAGTTAGTCCAAATTCGTATTTCAAGGCGCTATTTAATTTAATCATATCACCTAACGCGCCCTAGTCGATATAGTTATATCCACCCTTTTACTCCTGTTTTACGGAGTTTTAATTTCTATTTAATAAATCCAACAAACTAATTTATAATCATGCGAAACAAAGGAGCAGTAATAATGCTAACAGTCATTATTACGTTACTATGCATTTACTATTTGTCGTTCACATTTGTATCGAGGTCCATCAATCAGGATGCAATATCTTTTGCCACTAATGAAGCGGGCGTAGTGGATCTGTCAAAGAAACAAGCTTACCTTGACTCGATATGGAACCTTCCGGTACATAACCTTTTTGGGATAGAGTATACCTATAAGGAAATAAAAGATACTGAACTTAACCTGGGGCTGGATTTACAAGGCGGTATGCACGTGACTCTGGAGATATCACCTGTTGATATTATTAAGGGCTTAAGCGGCGGTAGTGAAGACGCTGACTTTAATCAGGCCATAAACGATGCAGTAGCAAAACAAAGGGACAGTCAGGACAGGTTTGGTGATCTTTTTTACGAATCGTATCGGGAGGCTACATCAAAACCTTTAGCTGACATTTTTTCTACCGCAGCAAATCGTGGTAGAATTAGCCGTGGAGATTCTGATGATGATGTGATGGCTATTATCAATCAAGAGATTGAAGATGCTATAGACCGGTCATTTATTATTTTAAGAACACGTATTGACCAATTTGGTACTTCTCAGCCTAATATTCAACGGTTGCCGGGTACAGGTAGAATACAGATAGAAATACCCGGAGCAGACAACCCCGAGCGAGTCAGAAAGCTTTTACAAGGAGTAGCCAAGCTGGAATTTTGGGAACTGGCTGAGATCTCTGAGTATAACAGTTCCATGGTTGCGATCAACGATATGCTTGTAAAAGAAAGGCAAGCAGCCGACGCCTTGAAAGCTACCGAAGAAAATGGTGATGAAGAGGCTTCTATTGAAAGTTTGGGTGAAGCTTTAAGCAATGATACTGAAACGGATACTACTGCCAACGAGCTGGACGCTGCACTGGATTCCAGGGACAGCCTGGAAGAAAACCAATCACAACTTGATTCATTGGCTAATGCTCAGCTCTCTCCGTTGTTTGCGCTGACAAAAGCGGGAGGAGCATTAATCTATGATGTAAGAGATACGGCTGAAATCGGTAAGGTCTTAAGAAGAAAAGATGTTAAATCATTGTTGCCACGTACTATCAAGCCACTTTGGGAAGTAAAACCTAATGTGAATGAACAAACCGGAGAAGAATTGCTTCAACTCTTCTTTGTACGTGTGGGTCGCGGTGGCAATGCTCAGCTTACCGGTGAGGTGATCACAGACGCTCGTCAGGACCTGGATGAATATGCACGCCCAGCCATAAGTATGCAAATGAACGCTTTAGGTACACGTGTCTGGAGAAAAATGACTGCGGAGGCAGCAAGAAGGAGCCCCCAGGGAAGAATCGCCATTGTGCTGGATAACCTGGTGTATTCAGCGCCATCTGTTTCGGGTGAGATCCCTAACGGAAGTTCCCAGATATCAGGAAACTTCACCACGGAAGAGGCAAAAGACCTGGCTAATATATTAAAAGCGGGTTCTCTACCGGCGCCAACACGTATTGTAGAAGAAGCCATTGTAGGGCCTACACTGGGAGCAATAGCCAGAAATCAGGGGATCATATCAATTCTTGCCGGGTTGGCAGTGGTTGTTTTGTTTATGGTAGCTTATTACGCCAAAGGAGGATTTGTAGCCAACATAGCTTTGGTGTTTAATATCTTCTTTATACTTGGAATTTTGGCCCAGCTCAATGCTTCACTCACGCTTCCTGGTATCGCCGGTATCGTACTGACCATTGGTATGTCCATAGATGCCAATGTGCTGATCTTTGAACGGATCAGAGAGGAAATGCGTAACGGTGTGAAGTTGCGCGAGGCGATCACTCTGGGATACAAAAAGGCATTTAGCTCCATTGTAGATGCTAACCTTACTACATTACTAACCGCTTTTATTTTATATGTGTTAGGTCAGGGACCTATCAAAGGTTTTGCTATTACGCTGATCATTGGAATATTCTGCTCATTCTTTTCAGCAGTATACATTACCAGAGTGGTGGTGGAATGGATGACAAGAAAAGGGGATAAGGAGAATGTATCCTTTAAAACACCTTTATCTGCAGGCCTTCTGTCTAATTTGGGAATTGATTTCATGGGTAAAAGACGCATGGCTTATCTGTTTTCAGGAATTGTGATTGCTGTGGGAATGTCGATCACAGCAATCCAAAAGTTGAACCTTGGAGTGGATTTCAAAGGGGGGCGGTCGTACATCGTCAATTTCCAAAACCCCGTAGAAGCGACTAATCTGGATCTTGCCTTAAGTGATGCTTTTGAAAAAACAGGTACGGAAGTAAAGAATTTCGGCGGTAACAATATTGTAAAAGTTACCACATCATACCTGATTGACGATGAATCAGATGTAGCAGATGAAAAGGTGAAAAATGCGCTTATCGATGGTATTGAAACGTTTACAGGTAAAAAATATGTCTACAGTGATTCCGAGTTGGATGATGAACATTTCATTATTTCAGGGTCATCGAAAGTTGGACCAACCATTGCGGACGACATAGAAAAAGCTTCCTATCAGGCAGGCATTTTTGCCATATTGATCATCTTCCTATACATTTTGATCCGATTTAGAAAATGGCAGTTCAGTACCGGGGCTATTATTGCTTTAGTGCATGACACGGCCTTTGTTATTTCTGCTTTTGCCATAGCAGGATTGTTCGGTATTAAATATGAAATCGACCAGGTATTTGTGGCAGCGATATTGACGATCATTGGTTACTCTATCAATGATACAGTGGTGGTATTTGACCGTATCAGAGAGTTTTTAAATCTGGGTACCAATACAGACCGTCAGAAAGTATTTAATGATGCTATTAATGGCACACTCAACAGAACGTTGATCACATCTGTTACTACGCTGATCGTGATTTTAATTCTATTCATTTTTGGAGGAGAAGCGTTAAGAGGTTTTTCATTTGCCTTGCTGATCGGTGTTATGATCGGTACCTACTCTTCCGTTTTCATTGCATCCCCAGCAGTGGTGGACCTGGATAAAAGAAAGATAGAATAGCTAGCTATAAAGTAAACTGTGAAAAGGCCATCTGATGTTTAGATGGCCTTTTTTGTTGTAGGATCATGCAAAATCAACGCATTTACGAAATCATGATTTTATGATTAGAGGGGAATAATGGGCTCAGACCTATTTTCTTTTAACGTCCTGCTAACAAGTTATCTATTGCGTCAATAGCTGTTTTCTTTCTGCTATGGAATTCTCCTTTGATCTCTATAAAGGGTAGGCCTTTTTCTTCCAATTCCTTTTTGAAAAGATGAAAGAAAAAGTCTCTTAAGTGAGGGTTCTCTCGTTGAGGGTCCTCTTTCCAGGGAATGTCCACATGGGTGAGCAAGTATAGATCATACGTACGGCCTTTGATCATTTCCAATACCTTAGGGTAGCAGTCCCCATACTTATATTCCTGCCATATTTTTATTACAAGTAAGTTAGTATCACAAATGACAATTCTATCAGCCTTTTTTGTCCATTGATCTTCTGACAACAGTTGCCCTTTTGCTATAGGTAAAAGGTCAGCTTCGTTATAAGGCCTGTCTAACCGATCGATGTAGTAGCGCGCGTATTCCGGTACCCAAGTAGTGTTATAATAAGTGGCCAGTGATGACGACAATGTGGTTTTGCCACTACATTCCGGCCCTATAACCACTACTTTTTTCATGCTTTCTGTAACTTCATTGTTTTGTTCCAGGTTATGAATCCGATAACAGCCAATATAATATAGATCAGATAGAGCAACGCATAAAAATGTATGCCTTTATAAAAATATATACCTGTAGCCAAAACATCCACTACTAACCAGAAATGCCAGTTTTCAATTTTTTTTCTTGCAGTAAGCCACATACCGGTGAGGCTTAGAACCGTAGTGGCGCTGTCCCAGTAAGGTAATGCAGCATCAGAATACTGATGGAGCAATGAGCCCATGATAAAGATGCCAACCCCTGAAATAGTCCAAAGTGTTAATTGAAGTGTCGGGTGTGTTGTAGTAACGGGGATATCGTCTTGTTCATTTTTGCTGCCACCTTTCCAATACCACCAACCATAGATATTGAGCACCAGGAAAACGATATGTAATCCAAAATCAGCATATAATCTGGCACGCCAGAAAATAACGAATGACACTAGTACATAAATAATACCGCTGGGCCATGTCAGACTGTTTTCACGGATAAGATAATAGACTGCCAGAAGGCCAAATAGCAAGCCAGCTGCCTCAAGAACATCAATTTGTAAAATGTAGGAAGTAATACTGTCCAAAGTAGGTCAAGATGATAAGCCACAAATATATTCTTAATAAGCACATCAGGTGTGTGTAGATAGGCAAAAAAAGAAGGTGTTGATTTTATCTTCACGTGATATATAATTATTTTTAACGTAAAGAAATGACGTATGGATACTAAAGTCACCTTGCACTTCAATCAAGAGGTTATAAATAAGGCCAAAGCCTTTGCTGCTAAAAATAACATCAGCTTATCAAGGCTAACTGAGTTTATCTATGATAAAATCACTTCTGGCAATTACAAAAACCTTGAAGAATTACCTATTTCAGATTGGGTATTGCAGGTTTCAGAAGGTGAGGCCGAATACAAAAGACGGTCCAGAAAAGATACCCGAAACGAATATCTGCAATCCAAGAAATGAGGGTATTTCTTGATGCTAACGTAATCATTTCTGTACTGAACAAAGAATATCCACTCTACACCTATTCTTCACGGATATTAAGTCTTGCCAACAGTACTTCTTATTCCTTATACACCTCACCACTGTGTTTGGCAATTGCCTTTTATTTTGCTTCAAAAAAAAGTGGACAGACTATGGCAAAGCGTAAAATCAGTATTCTGGCAGCGAACCTCAAAGTCACATCTATTGACGGAGCAATCGTAAAAAAGGCGTTGCATAATCTTAGTGTACATGATTTTGAAGACGGACTGGAATATTATTCTGCCGTGGACGGAGAATGTCAGATCATTCTAACCGAAAATCAGGAGGATTTCTATTTTGGAAAAATGGAAGTGCTGGGTTGCAGGGAATTTATCACTAACTATTTTTAATAGAGATGGTTTTATAACAGGGCTTGTGCTTCTTTTTATTTAAGAGCATTAAACTCCTTAATTGGTATCCAATACTTCAATTGACACGTCGGCTATACCTTGTCTTACAAAGCCCAGCTGTTCTGCTGCGGATTTTGAAACATCTATAATTCTACCTTTAACAAACGGACCGCGATCATTGACGAGCACAATGACCTCTCTTTTATTGTTAAGGTTGGTCACTTTAACTTTTGAGCCGAAGGGTAGTGTCTTATGTGCAGCGGTCATTTTTTTATGCTGATAGATTACTCCGCTGGCTGTGGGCTTTCCTTCAAATCGATCCGCATAGTAGGATGCTTTTCCCTTCTGTATTTTGAGCTGGTAAGTATTGAAACCCAAACATAATAGGCTGATAATTATCAAATACTTGTACATAATAATCTACTGACGTTTCCTTTATAGAACGTTACATGATTTAATTCAATCTAATTGAAGGTACAATTAAATTCTTTTTGGGTATTCTGTTTTTTTCTGATGTGTTATATTTAGTTTTGCTCGGCAAATAACACAAACGCTTATTTGCTATGTCCTTCGACACTTCCAAATTCCTTTATGAAGCATTTACCTATGACGATGTGCTTCTGCTTCCCGATTACTCGGAAATACTTCCAAGAGATACGGATACTTCCTCTCATCTGACAAGAAATATCAAATTGAATATTCCTCTGGTATCTGCTGCCATGGATACTGTGACGGAATCTGATCTGGCGATAGCCATAGCACTGGAAGGAGGCCTTGGGTTTATTCATAAAAACATGACCAGCGATCAGCAGGCACAGCAGGTACGTCGTGTAAAAAGGTCACAAAGCGGGATGATCCTGGATCCTATCACGCTTCATGTAGATTCTAACGTACAAGATGCGGAGAACATTATGCGTGAATTTAAGATTGGTGGGATTCCGGTCATAGACGCTAAAAAGAGGCTCATAGGCATCATTACCAATCGGGACCTTCGCTTTCATAAAGACATGTCTACCCCAATTAAGGAAGTGATGACTACTGAAAACCTGATCACGGCCTATGAAGATGTCGATCTTGAAAAAGCGGAGGACATTCTTCAGAAGTACAAAATAGAGAAGCTACCGATCGTAAATAAGGACGGCACCCTCATGGGACTGATCACTTATAAGGATATTTTGAAGAAAAGAAATAAGCCCAATGCGTGCAAAGATAATTATGGAAGACTTCGTGTAGGCGCGGCAGTAGGAGTGACGCCGGATTTATTGGAAAGAATAAATACATTACGTCAGGCAGGCGTAGATGTTATAAGTATAGATACTGCTCATGGCCATTCTAAAGGAGTGATTGATGCCTGTAAAATGGTGAAAAAAGAATATAAAGACCTGGATGTTATTGTAGGTAATATTGCTACGGCAGAAGCGGCAAAAGCCTTGGTAAAAGCTGGCGCCGATGCGATCAAGGTAGGAGTTGGGCCAGGTAGTATTTGTACCACCCGTATCATAGCCGGTGTGGGTGTTCCTCAGCTATCTGCAGTTTATGAGTCGGCTAAGGCCATTAAAGGGTCCGGTGTGCCAGTAATAGCGGATGGGGGTATAAGATTTTCGGGAGATGTGGTAAAGGCGCTGGTAGGCGGTGCAAATAGTGTGATGATAGGTTCACTATTGGCAGGTACAGAAGAGGCTCCCGGAGAGTTGATCATTTATGAGGGACGGAAATTTAAGTCCTACAGGGGTATGGGTTCGCTGGAAGCTATGGAGGATGGTTCCAAGGATCGCTATTTTCAGGACGCTGAGGACGACATTAAGAAACTGGTGCCTGAGGGTATCGTGGGTAGGGTGAACTATAAAGGATTGGTATCCGAAGTTTTGTACCAACTTGTAGGAGGATTAAAGGCTGGCATGGGCTATTGTGGTGCGCCTTCGATTGAAAAACTTCAAGAGGCCAAATTTGTTAAAATCACATCAGCAGGGGTTCAGGAAAGTCACCCTCACGATGTGTTTATCACACGAGAAGCACCAAATTATAGCAGATAAATAATTTGAGAATTATATTTTTCCGGTAAAGAGAGGAGGGTAATACGACTTTTACCCTCTTTTATTTTTGAATCATTTATATTTACTTTTTGAAGAATCGGTCTGATCCAGACAATTGAGCAGTAAGGCAATCATACGGTTAAGCGCCATTGTGGCGGGAGTCTCCTGGCTGGGAACAGTGTTTACTGCATTGTCTATCCTATTCAGCAAAACAACTGGAATAAATCAAGGTGTTGGGGATGAAGTACCTCCCGTATTGTTCAGCTTATTTATTCTTTCTCTTTTTACCTTCTATAAGTACCGGATTGAAAAAGCGGAAAGTATCAACTTTGTTGATCTGCTATGGAAGGTTTTTGTTACCGGACTTATTGCGACTATAGTTTCGTTACTTTTCCAACTGGTATTGAATATGTTGGGCAATACCAAGTTGGCCCAAAATCTGATTTTTCTTGACTTTATCTATCTGTCGAATTTGGGATTGGTCGCTGCGTTTCTGATTTCCACTTTCATTGTGTGGAAACGACTTATCCTCTATCAAAAGTCACGTTTTCTCCTGACTACCTGGAAAATATTTGAGTACTCCCTGTTAATAAGCCTCGTTTTTAACGCTTTACCGATACCCACCATAACTTATGTTAAAGACATTTATGCAGGACTCCTGGTGCTGATGGGTATGTTCTTATCTGCTAATATGAAGTGGGTAGCTTATCTTAATTTCAAGCAAAAGTGGAAGAGTATACTCCTCATAGCGCTCGCCATGTTCTACCTGGGGTATTTTTCATTTACACTTTTAGGAGCTGCTGAAGATATCTCTGAGCAGACCGTTGATTTTCTTGATTTCCGGGGGAATATGTTTATTGTAGCGTTGATTGGGTTCATATTTATCTACGCACTTTTCTCTTTACTCGTGCTTCTCTTTAACTTACCTACCTCATCTGTATTTGAGCAAAAACTAGAGGAAGTAGTTAATTTTCAGAAACTTAGCCAGTCCATTCAGACAGAACAAAATGAAGAGCGTGTTTATGAGATACTTTTGGAAAGTTCCTCAAATACGGTCTTCGCAGATGCGGCATGGATTGAAGTAAATGATAATCCTAAGGAGCCTGTTTATTACACACAGAATATTAATGCAGAGGAGATCAGGCAAATCAAATTTCACCTTGAAGCAAATAATATAAAGGGAATACTTGATCAGGGGAGTGATAAGACGAAAAATCTCAATAGGTACCTGTCCACCTTAAAAGGTTCTTCTTACCGATCAATCATAGCCTTTCCCATTAAAGTAAAGGGGAAACAAGAAGCCACACTGGCATTGTTGAAAGATGTGAGTGACGGGTTTAATAAAGAGAATTCCAAGATTATAGGCACTTTTACCAACCAGGCCGGTATTTCCATAGAAAACTTCAGACTTCTTTCGGAAGCACTACAAAATGAGCGTTACCTGGAAGAGCTAAAAATTGCTAAGCGGGTTCAAAGTAGTCTGCTGCCAGCTGAATTGGAAGATGATAAAGATTTTAACATAGTGGCATTTTCAGAAGCTGCGGATGAAGTAGGTGGGGATTATTATGATTCTTACCGAATAAATGAGCATAAGATTGCATTAATTATCAGTGATGTTTCAGGAAAGGGTACCTCGGCTGCATTCCATATGTCGCAGATGAAAGGAGTATTTCATAGTCTTTCTCAGCACGATATGTCACCAAAAGCTTTTTTAGCCAGTGCGAATAAGGCGTTGAGCAATTGTTTAGACAAGGCTTCATTCATTACTACTTCCTATTTTGTGATAGATACGAAACAGAAAGCGGTGGAATTTTCGAGAGCAGGACACTGCCCTACCCTCTTCTATAAAAAATCTGATGACGAAGTCACTTATTTTCAGAATAAAGGCCTGGGGTTAGGCATACTCAGGAATAATGGCTTTGAAAACTATATACAGATCAATTCTTTTAAATACAGCCCCGGAGATGTGATCGTGTTATATACAGATGGTATTACAGAGGCTAAGAATGGTAAAGGAGACGAATTTGGTTACGAACGTTTACAACAGGTCATTAAACGTATGAGTCAGGCTCCGGCCGATGAGATACAAAAGGAATTGATTAATGAATTGTACGCTTTTACCGGTACAGAAGCAATAGATGATGACTACACTACATTAATAGTGAAGTTTATTTAGTGGTTTAAACATTAGTTTTACTAATACGTATTAGCATTATGGTTGACATAAAGAGGATAAATGAGGGAGATTATGAATTGCTCAGAGTCGTGGGCGAGGTGGATGCCAGTTCTTCAATAGAATTAGACAGTGCCATCAATGAGGCCATTGGAAGTGGTGGTAAAAAATTTCTCGCTGATTGTTCTAATCTTGATTATATTTCTTCCGCAGGATTAGGCGTGTTTATGTCATACATAGAAGAGTTCAAAAAAAGGAACATCACATTTGTGATCTATGGACTTAATGAGAAAGTACAGAATGTTTTTGAAATACTTGGCCTGGACCAATTGCTTGTTATTCATTCTACCAAGGAAGAAGGTCAGACTGCGCTAAAATGAACTATTCATATAAGATACCGTGCAGGAAAGAAAAGCTTCGGGATATCAGGGGCTTTGTGAAAGAGGTACTGAATAAGCACAGTATTTCTGAAATTGATGTCAGCACGTTGGTACTCGCTATTGATGAGGTTTGCGCTAACCTCATTATTCATGGCCATGGTTGCAATCCAAAAGATTCTATAGAATTGGAAATTAAAGTAGCCGGAGATCTCAGAGTAGAGTTTAATATTATTGATAGCGTGGATATGTTTGATATATCTGCTTACAAGGAGCCAAAAATTGAAGATGTTGTACGCAAACAGCGTAAGGGAGGTATAGGTCTTATCCTTGTCAAACGTATCATGGATGATATACAGATCATCAAAGAGTCTAAGAAAAATATTTGTCGACTTACCAAGAAAGTAGAGTTACGTTGACTTTTAAAAAAGTGCCACCCGTTTCTCTTATAAAATCGTTAAAATTGCAGGGTTTTTGTAACTAACGCCTCCAGAAATGAAGAAGTTATTAGGGATTAGTCTAGTGATATTATCGGGTTGTGCTACCCAGACGAGTGTTAATAAAAGTACTGAGCTTAATCCGTCAAAGGAAATTGACCATGTATTATTTTCAGTAGGAGCAACAGATGTGGGCACCGAAGAATTCATGTACGTGTATAGAAAAAATAACGTCAATAACGATAGCGCGTATACTAAAAGCGATATCGATGAGTACTTTGAGCTATATGTAAAATTCAAACTTAAGATCCAGGAAGCTTTGGCAAGAGGCATGGACACCACCCGGAGTTTTTTGAATGAGTTTAATGGATACCAGGAACAGCTCAAAAAACCCTATTTGACCGAGACCAAAGTAACAGATAGCTTAATGCGTGAGGCCTATGACAGGTTTTCACAGGAAATAAATGCATCTCATATCTTACTCACGGTTAAGCCGGATGCTTCTCCATCTGATACATTAGCAGCTTTTGAGAAGATTTCAGCAATAAGAAAGCAAGCGTTGGAAGGAGGCGATTTCGCCCGGTTAGCCAAAGAAAACTCAGATGATCCCTCGGCCAAAACAAATGGTGGAAACCTGGGCTACTTTACATCATTTCAAATGGTATACCCTTTCGAATCAGCTGCTTATAATACCTCGGAAGGAGATGTTTCGCCTCCGGTACGTACCAGGTTCGGTTATCACATCATTAAAATCCTCGACAAGAGGCCTTCTCAAGGAAGTGCAGAAGTATCCCATATCATGATCCGCGTAAATCCTGATAAAAAAGATAGCATTCAGGCAAGGAATAAGATATTTGAGATACATGACCAAGCCATGGGAGGCGTAGCATGGGATGAGCTGGCCAGTCAGTTTTCACAAGATATCAATACCAAGGATAAAGGCGGGCGTCTACGGCCGTTTACCGTAGGTCAGATGCCTTATGCATTTCAAGAAGCTTCGTTTGGACTTAATGAGGTTGGTGCCATTTCCGACCCGTTTATGACACCCTATGGCTGGCATATTGTGCGGCTTGAGGGAAAGTCGCCATTGCAGTCCTATGAAGAAATGGAGGCTTCTATTAAGTCAAAAATCAATCGAGATGTACGTGCTGAACTGAATAAAAAGGCCTTGATTAATCGCTTGATAAAAGAAAATGGCTTTAATGAAATATCAGGTGTTAAATCCATTATTTCACCACATGCAGATAGCTCTATGACATCCGGAAAGTGGGAAGCTACAGAACTCGCTAGTGATCAAAATGTGACACTTTTAAGTGTCGGGGACCGAAAGTACAGTCTGAACGACTTTCTTGATTTTGTGGAAAAAGAGCAAAAGAATAATTCGTATGCTCCCGATGTGTACCTTAACATACTGTACGACAATTTTAAGATTGAAAAAATCGTTGAATACGAAGAAGCCCGGCTCGAAGAGAAATACATTGATTACCGAATGTTGGTCAAAGAATATAAAGAAGGGATCTTATTATTTCAATTGATGGAAGATGAAGTATGGTCTAAAGCTGTGAAAGACACGGTAGGCCTGCGACAGTTTTATGAAAGCCACGCAGATGATTATCAATGGAAAGAACGTGTGAAGGCCACTATTTATAATGCAGCGGATAGAGTTGTATTGGAAGAGATCAGGAGAGTGCTACAAGAGGCAGACGTACCATCGAATAAAGACCTTGAAACTAAGTATAACAAGGAGTCAAGCCTTACATTGCAAATTGAGGAAGGTGATTTTGAAAAAGCTACGAATAAGGTGATAGACCAGGTTGATTGGGTCAAGGGTGTATATGAGGTGGAGTCAGAGGGTAGGTATAATCTGGTAGTAGTGCATGAAGTGAAGGAAGCAGGTGCTAAAGCATTAAATGAAACCAGGGGGTTAGTGATTTCCGATTATCAAAATGAACTGGAAGAGCGTTGGATTTCCGAGTTAAGGGAAAAGTATCCCGTGGCGATCAATGAAGCAGGACTTAACTATACCTATGAGCGCCTTAAATAAAATATCGGTATTAGGTATTCTCGCATTGTCCTTATTATCAGGTTGTGACCTGATTAAAATGAAAGAAACAGTAGACCAGGAAGTGGAGGACCGCCAGTCGGTAGCCAGGGTAGGAGACCAGTATTTATATATAGATGATCTGGAGGGCATAGCCTATGAAGGCATGGCTCTGGAAGATAGTACTGAACGTACAAGGGCTTTCATCAACAACTGGATAAGAAAGCAACTCTTGATACAGGAGGCTTCTACAAGAATTGAATTTGACGAAGCTGAGATCGAAAGAAAAATACTGGACTACAGGTATAGTCTTATGGGGTACGAATATCAGTCTTATTATATTAGTGAGAATCTGGACAGAGAAGTTTCCGATGAGGAAATAGAGAGCTATTATGAAGAGAATATTGATAATTTCATTTTAAAGCAGAATATCATTCGGGCGAAATTCGTTAAGCTACCCAATGGTGCGCCCAGAATTAAAAAGGTGCGGAGTCTGTTGTATTCGGTCAGTGATAAGGATCACGAGGAGTTAAATGCGTATTGTTTGAGTTTTGCCACTGCTTATGAGTTGAACGATTCTATTTGGATGACCTTTGATGAGGTAGTTAAAAATTCTCCTTTGGCAGAAATACCTAATAAAGTGCAGTTTCTTAGGAAAAACAAGTACGTTGAAACAGAAGATGACCTGTATAAGTACTTTCTGAAAATAGAAGAATACCGCATTTCAGATAATATTTCACCACTGGAATTTGTAACGGAAGACATAAGGAACATTATTATAAATAAGCGTAAAGTAGAGCTCGCAAAAGAACTGGAGGAAAACATTTATGAAAGAGCTAGCAAAAACAATCAATTTGAAATTTATAACTAGATCTCTGTGTTTAATAGCGCTTTTAAGCCTGTTGCATGAAGTAAGTAAGGCCCAGGACAAAGCTGGTGTAGTAGTAGATGAGATCATTGCTAAGGTGGATAATTATATAGTGTTGCGTTCTGACCTGGAAAAGGCCTATGCCAGTTATCTGGCAAGTGGTAAGCCAGGTGGTAGTGATACGCGTTGTAGATTATTGGCCCAATTGATCAGTGGTAAGTTGATGGTAGCGAAGGCAGAAATCGATTCAGTGATCGTTACGGATCTGGAAGTGGATAATAACCTGGATAGAAGAATGCAGGTAATCTTGTCACAATACGGCGGCTCTGAGGACCAACTGGAAGAGTTTTATGGGAAAGGTATAGACCAGATCAAAAATGAAATAAGAGACGATATAAAAGAGCAGTTAATAGTGGGACGTATGCAGGAAACTATTGTTTCTGATGTTAAAGTGACACCTGCCGAAGTAAAGAAATATTTTAGCCGTATACCTAAAGATAGTTTGCCTTATTTTTCTACTGAGGTAGAAGTAGCCCAGATTGTGAAGATACCAACCGTCAATAATGATCGGAAACAAGAACTAAAAGTTCAGTTGGATAAAATTCGCGATAGAATACTGGGTGGAGAAAGTTTTGAAGCTTTAGCCAAAGAATACAGCCAGGGTCCCAGTGCCAAATATGGCGGGAGTTTGGGTTTTACCCAGCGTGGGGTAATGGCAGCGAAATTTGAGGCTGCTGCGTTAAAACTAAAACCAGGTGAGATATCAAGGCCTTTTGAAACCCAATTCGGTATTCATATCGTGCAGCTGATAGAACGGCGTGGTAACGAATATAATTCAAGGCATATCCTTTTGATCCCGGAGCCTTCTCCTGATGATATAAAACGAACGGCACATTTTTTAGATAGTTTAAGAACATTGATTGTTCTGGACAGTACAGAATTCCAGACAATGGCTAAGGAGCACTCCGATGATAAATACACCGGAGGTAACGGAGGGTTTTTTGAGGACCGTAACGGAGGTACCAGGATATCGTCTGAAGATCTGGACCCGGTCATATTTTTCACTATAGACAGTATGGATGTTGGTAGTGTTACAAAACCAATTACTTACCGCATGGATGATGGTAAAGAAGCTGTAAGATTACTGTATTACAAATCAAAGGTTAAACCACACCAGGCTAATTTGAAGGATGACTGGCAAAAAGTACAGACAGCTACCTTTAACGAAAAACAATCCAGGATTTTGAATGCCTGGTTTAATAAAGCCCGTGAAGATGTATTTATAAGTATTGATGAAGAATATAATAAATGTGGGATATTAAATTGACCTCGTTTATAAAAACAGTCAGGCATTAAGGCAAACAAAAAATAATGGCAGAATACAAAACAGATGTGGAAGCGGCAGATGCGCTCCATGAATCCTACCAAAAATTAAGTCAGGAAATTTCAAAGGTGATCATAGGCCAGGACGAAGTGGTTCGCCTGTTACTTACCTCTATATTCTGCCAGGGACACTGTCTGTTAGTAGGAGTGCCCGGTCTCGCGAAAACACTTCTGATCCAGACCCTGGCTTCGGTTCTGGATCTTAAGTTCAACAGGATACAGTTTACCCCTGATCTAATGCCTTCGGATATTTTGGGGGCAGAAACACTCGATAAAGATCGAAACTTCAAATTCATCAAAGGACCAGTATTTGCCAATATTATTCTGGCAGATGAGATTAACAGAACCCCACCCAAAACACAGGCGGCGTTGCTGGAAGCAATGCAGGAATATGCTGTGACTGCTGCGGGACAGCGTTATGAATTAGACAAACCATTTTTTGTATTAGCTACCCAAAACCCAATAGAACAAGAAGGAACATACCCCTTACCTGAAGCACAGCTGGACCGATTTATGTTTAACGTTTTACTGGATTACCCAGCATATGAGCAAGAGTTAGACATAGTAAAGAGCACTACCTCTGATGAGGAAATAAAGCTTGACCATATACTTACTGCAGAAGAGATCAGTTACTTTCAACATTTAGTGCGTAGAGTGCCCGTAACTGATAATGTGATTGAATATGCTGTAGGACTCGTTCATAAAACAAGGCCTTTTGGAGATAAGGCGCTGGAAGTCACTAATGAGTACCTGGAATGGGGTGCTGGACCAAGGGCGTCTCAATATTTGGTATTAGGTGCCAAATGCAATGCATTGCTTAATGGGAAGTACTCCCCTGATATTGAAGATGTACAGGCTATTGCCAAACCGACTCTAAGACATCGCCTGGTACGGAATTTTAAAGCCGAGGCAGATGGGGTTTCTATCGACGATGTGGTGAATAAGCTATTGTAAATCAAATATTTACAATACATTAAGAAGCTGTTCTTTTATTTTTTCCAGTTCTTCTTTCATAGCTACCACATGACGCTGGATACCCGAATCGTTAGCTTTTGATCCGATAGTATTGATCTCGCGCCCTATTTCCTGTGATATAAAACCCAGTTTTTTGCCCAGGCTTTGATTTTCACTCAGAACCTCTGAAAAATGTTCCAGGTGGTTTTTTAATCTGACTTTTTCTTCCGTGATGTCCAGTTTTTCAATGTAAAAGACAAGTTCTTGCTCCAGCCTGTTCTTATCCAGGGCTTCTTCTTCTACAAACTGTGCCAGGTTGCTCTTTATTCGGTTTCTGATCCTTTCAATTCGTTCCGGATCAAGATCCGCCACTGATTTTAAATGCTTGGAAATGGCGGTTATATAGTCTTTGAATTTCTTGGTTAATTCAGCGCCTTCTTTGATCCTGAATTCATTGCAGGCAACCAGGGCTTGTTCTAAAAGCTTATGTGTTTGAAGCCAATGGCTATCTTCAATGGTCTCATTTTGGTTATTTACGATAACATCAGGTGAGTTAAGTGCAAGTTTAAACAGCTCTTCATGAGGTGCAACGACGCGATCTGCCATTTTTTTGAGCTGCAAATAATATTGTATGAATAACTCTTCATTATAATGTTGCTTGAGCTCGGTTTCCTGCTCGTTTATGTAATCAATGGTAAGAGATACTTTGCCACGTGTAAGGATATTGGAGGCCATATTTCTTATTTCCAGTTCCTTTTCTGCAAAAGCCTTTGGGCAACGGATATTAAGGTCTAAGAACTTAGAGTTGAGCGTTTTTATTTCGATGTTGATCGTAACATTGTCCTGTGCGACCCTGGCCGATCCATAGCCGGTCATTGATTTCAGCATAGCTTATTTTTAGATGTAAATCTAACACAACTTGGTATTAGACCAATCGATCTGTGAAAATAACATCTGTATGTAAGTTTTACTTACAGGTTGTTAGGGTGGCAGGAATGATTAAAAATCATATCCGATAGTGAAGCTGAAATTCGGGTCTCTTACATTATAGTTTTCTACCGGGTAGGCCATATCTACTTTTACATAATAGCCCAGTAGCATTGTTCTAAGACCAAAACCATAGCTATACAGCCAGGGGTTGCGGAAATTCTTAAGATCAATTACAAATTGCCCTTCTTCAAGGGTTTCATTACTTATAGAGTTATCTTCATTGAAAGGAGAATTACCTGTCCAGGCAGATCCTATGTCAAAGAAACTTGTGAATTGGAGATTTCGAAAGAAATTTGAGGTAATAGGTCCGGACTGAAGATAACGGATAATGGGAATACGTAATTCAGCATTGAACAAAAGTGCATTATTACCGACTAACTCGGCATAATCGAATCCACGTAAGTTAGTAGCAAATTCCGTGAAGAGCAGTTCACTATTGTTGGTGCCTTCAGTGCGTGGGGCCAATGGGTTATTGTCACCCTGTAAACTTTCATCCTGGTTTATCCAATTATCCATACCTCCCAACAAGTAGTTTTTTGGACTTCTGCCAAAAAATGAGCCAAAAAAGATACGGCTGGCGAAAATTATCTCGCGATGTATTTTCTGGTAGTGTCGAATATCAACTTTTAAATTTGAAAAGCTTCTTTCCTTATCATTTAATCCTTCATAGTGCCATAATGATATTTTTGCTCTGCTTCCCTCAATTAGGTTCATGCCGTTAATAATCGAATTATCATAGACAAATTCAACTTTAGTTCCTACAAACTGGTCTGTTTCTGTATCAGGCAATTGTGGATTAGCGCCGCTAACGATAGGCTGGCTTTCAAATGTAGTGTAAGTGTAAAATGGATTGATGCTCAAACGTGTTTTAGTATTTACAGGTAGTGCGGCACCTAATGTGATGGTATTTTTACTGTATTGCTGCACTTCTGCATTGGTATTCTCCCACTCCAATACACTTCTATCCAGTCTTATGGTGTAATCTAATCTGGTTTTAAGATATTGATATTGAGCAAATACATCCCCACTTCTTAAATCAGTAATAGCCATAACTCCACCGGAAAATTTGTGATTTTCCAGCATATCTGTCATTTGTGCTTCCAGGTTTATACCGAAACCTCTTAAAGGATCTATCACAAATGATGTAACGATATTATCTGCACTGAACCTGCTTTCATAGGGAAACGGCCCGGTGATCTTGTTTTTCTGACTCAACTGTCGATATTGTGTGAGAAAAGACTCCTTCTTATCCTTGGTAGCGTCATTATCAAAGGTGTAATCTTCCGTATTGATCACATCTTCTTTCTCTTCATTGGCCGTTACGGGAGGTGGTGAAGTCTCTACGTCAAATTGATAGTTATCTGTATCAATAATATCAGGATCAGTTTGTAAAGGCTCTACCGTTGTTGTCTGCAAGGAATCAACCGTATTTACCGTATCTTGTTCCTGGATGATGTCCGCAATGGTTCTTAATGGTGCAGAAGGATTCTCGACAACCATTGCTGTAGAGTCTTTAGGAGTAGTACTTACGGTGGTATCGGCTACCACTTCTGCATCCTTTTTTCTTTTTTCGGCCAGGCGTTGTTCTACTATTTCCTGGATCGTGAGACCTGAAGGCGCTTTTTTCCGCCTTTCACGGTAAGCTTTTACCTGGAGTATTTGTTGTCTGGGTGTAGCAGGGGTGAAAATTTGCTGTCCGCCATTAAAGCTAGGGTCATAATATACCTTATCTCGCCCTCTCTTGCTGGAAATATAGGCTATAGCTCCACTGGTAAAATCCATATCAAAGCTTCTGATACTTTGAGAGTAATTAGTCACCTGGGTATAAATGCCACTGGAAATAGTGTACTTGAAAATATTTTGAACCCCTTTTTGATCACTCAGGTAGAATATATTGTCAACATTTTGTGCCACCGGACGAATATCCGCGCTAATAGTATTTGTGACACGTTTAAGTACTTTACGTGTTGTGTCCAGGTTAAAAAAGAACAGGTTCATGTTCTTTCCTATATCCGGGAATTTGTTGGTCTTGATATCCAGGCTGTCAGAGATACGGTTAGAACTAAATACAAAGGTATTCGTGCCGGGAACGAAGGTAGGATGCAGGTCATCGTAAAGATCGTTGGTCAGTCGTTTGGTCCTGTTCCTTCTTGAGCTTAACAAATAGAGGTCATTTCTGCCATTTACTACGCCACTCACTATAATCAGACGACCATTATCAGAGAAATCCATTGACTTGATCTGGCTAAAACGTTCAAGTTTTCTGGGTAATTTACTGTTAGTGGAAACATCATAAAGCGTCAGGGTAAGTATACCGCTTTTTGCATGGATAATTCCCAGCGTATATTCATCCGACCAATCGATCAAAGGCATATTATAGTCTACCTCTTGATTGATGACCTTATAGCCACCTTTCATGACAACACTCTCTTTTCCCGTATTCAGATCTAAAACGTTAACGGAATACCGACCATTATCATTAGTTGTGTAAGCCAGTTTCGATCCATCCTTATTGATTTTAATATTACGATAAACTACTCTTTTCTTATTCTTACCGGGAATCAGAGACAGTTCTTCATCGGAAGTCGTATAGTTTTCTTTGACTTGCCGGTCAATATCCGTGTAGTAATTTTGCCACTCATAAATGAACTGTTCAAAAGAGGTACCAATGGTAATGGTCACACTTTTTTCTTCATTCCGGATGATACGCGTGTAGTTTAGGATATTGCCTATGTTACTTTTACCGTACTTCTGGGCAATGAAATTCCATACGGATTGACCTGCAAGCGCCGCTTCCCGCCCTGTCAACTTATTGAGTTTTTTTGGTTTTTTAGTATTGATGTAGTCCCTGATATAGTCGTCCATTTCCATGCTCCAGCCTTTGGCTACATATAATGAGGCTCCATTAATGAACCAGGCCGGTAAGTTGAGTAATATGGCGCTTTGAAACATGTCTTTTAAGTTTCCTCCAAAAAGCATTTCATTTACCATGAGTGAGGCTACTTTATAGATCAATTCTTCCTTCAAACCATCTATACTACCAGGGTTAGCTATTTCTATGTACGGCTTGACAAACTGTGTTTCGCCACTGGGTACATTTGTGCCATCATTGATACCTACATTACTTTGTTGCAGATCTGATACAGAATTATATAAGAATACTTTGGTTTTGGAATAAGGAGGGTAGTCAATGATATCGGTGATCCTGTCAAATTCACTTTCCAGGTATTGGATCACTTCATTGGCTATTTTGTCGCCACCACGATAAAAGTAAACATCGAAATTGTCGGAACTAAGGTACCTCCATTGAAACTCTTTGTACTGTATTCGGTTACGGCCAAATTTTTCCAGCGTCATTTGTTGTCCAAAACCGGCAGTTTGGACCAAAAAAGCTAAAGCAATGAATAAGCGTATTATTTTACCCATCTATTATTGTTCAGAATTGAAATATAACGAAAAATGACGATTTATGTTTACCTCATCATCCAGTTCTATTTCACTTTCAAGGTGCTGTGCGAAATGATCCCCAAAAAAAGGTGCCAGTGACACGCCCTTAGTGCCTAACCCATTAAATAAGCCAATAGTTTCCTTTTCTGGATGTAATCCCAAATAAGGTCGTCGATCTTTGGTGGATGGCCTTATACCTGCTTTTTGACCTGCAGGGTCAAATGACATCTTAATAAGTGCATTCAGGCGGCCTTCTATGTCCAAACGTGCTTCTGTGGTGGGTTCCCACGATGTATCTTTATGATCGTATGTAGAACCTACCCTGTAAGTAGTATCATTTATCGGAACGCAAAATACGCCTCTGTTTACAATGCGATCCAATCGTGTTTGAGAGGTTATATCTAAAACCTCACCCTTTACAGGACGCATGGGTAGCCAGTGAAAATAAGGATTGTTTACCATGCCGGTGCCCTCACAAAAAATGATCTTTTTGGCCTTAGTACCTTTATATTCGATGTAATCTGTTGCCGTTGTGATCAATTGGTCAAATTCAAACATTTCATTGAGTAATGCCTTTTTGTCAAGCAAAAACTTCTCCATAGCTTCTAAAAATGAAGCTACATTGAGATATCCTGATTGTGCCAGTTCTATTCCCCCATAAGGATCACGAATAGCATCATGCTGACTTTGAAAGTGTACTTTATGAATAAAGGGCAGAAACTCTTTCATAGCACTCTTACTCATCCATTCATTTTGTTCCTCTAACGAAATAAAAGGGCGGTAGATCCTGGTTTCATCGAAAAAATACTGGCCTGTGGATTCTTCAAGACGTTTGTAAAACCGGGTCAGGTAAGGAAAAAGCTGATCGGCCCTCCAGGTTTTAACCATTTTCCTGCCGGTGATAGGGTTATAAAGGCCTGCGGCCACTTTTGAAGAAGTTTTTTCAACTTTAGGATCAATCACCAAAATTTTCTTTGACCGATCCATTAATGCCACGGCAAGAGAAGTACCTGCTAAACCTTGCCCTACTATAATATAGTCTACCTCCATAGAAGTCAGGAAATCGCTTTAAAAGTGTAATTTTGATTTCTTACAAAATTGACCAAACCGTATTAAAATAGTATGATGAAAGTGAAGTCTTTTGTGTTTAATCCTTTTATGGAGAATACATACGTGCTCTACGATGATACAAAGGAAGCCATTATAATAGACCCCGGTTGTTATGAGGGGTATGAAAAGGAACAGCTCAATGATTTTATTAAGACAGAAGGGCTTTCTGTAGTGAAGTTACTTAATACACATTGCCACATTGATCATGTATTAGGAAACGACTTTGTAAAAAAGACCTATGGAGTAAAGCTGGGTATCCATGCGACTGAAGAAGCTACGTTAAAGTCAGTCCGGGTATACGCTCCCAGCTACGGTTTTCAACACTATGAAGAAGCGGAGGCGGATGAATTTATTAAAGAAGGAGAAGATATCACTTTCGGTAACACAAGGTTAGGAGTGCTTTTTGTGCCAGGTCACGCGCCAGGTCATGTGGCCTTTTACAACGGTGATGACAAAATAATGATCGGGGGTGATGTACTTTTTGATGGTAGTATAGGTCGGACAGACTTACCCGGTGGTGATTTTAATACACTGATCAAAAGCATCCATGAAAAGATATTCCCACTGCCTGAGGAAGTTATTATTTATTGTGGACATGGTGATTCCACAACAATAGGTAAAGAAAAAAAGACAAATCCTTTTTGTGCTCTGGTGTAAAGGAGACATTTTCTATGGCATTGATATTTTGAAAATGCATATCAAACAACATATACCCAATTTCTTAACCTGTTGCAATTTGCTATGTGGATGTGTCGGACTGGTATGGCTCTATGAAGGAGACGTTGAAGTTGCAGTTTATTTAATATGGCTGGCATTGGTTTTTGATTTTTTAGATGGGTTTGTGGCCAGACTGCTCAGGGTCCATTCGCCTATGGGCAAAGAGTTAGACTCTTTAGCCGACCTGATTACTTTTGGAGTATTACCTTCGTTTATCTTATACAAAATGTTGCAGCAACAGGAGGTAGACGCTTGGGTGCCGTACCTTGCTTTCCTTGTAGCAGTTTTCTCCGCTATACGGTTAGCCAAATTCAATATTGATGAAAACCAGCAAACGGTTTTTATAGGGCTGCCTACTCCTGCGAATGCCATCTTTATTTCGTCACTTATTTTCGTAGATGGCTCGTACCCCTCCTTGTTGAGTTACCCCGTGCTGTTAATCATCACTATTTTGTTTTCATACCTTTTGGTATCACCTATGGAATTATTTGCCTTGAAGTTTAAAGACTTCGGATGGAAGGGGAACGAAGTGCGGTTCTCCTTTATCCTTTTTAGTGCTTTATCTTTGCTGTTTTTCTTACATCTGGCGCTACCAATGATTGTGATGATGTATATATTGCTGTCTTTTTTTGTGAAAATTATTTCAACAACATAAATTATAACAGGAAATTTTTAAACGATTCTGGCGTTTCGCTTGTTCAACGTTACATTCGATCACAATATGAGGAACCTTTCTCTAACGATATTAGGTCTTTTGGGTTGCATTACATTACCGTTTGCCCAGAATTCCGTACTCAGCAGTGGGCAATGGTTTAAAGTGGCCATAGAGAAGCACGGAGCTTACCGTATTAGCTATGATATGCTTAAAAATGCAGGGATGGCTGTGGATAATATCGATCCGAGAAATTTGAAAATATTCGGTAATTCTGGAGGTATGCTCCCTCAATCATCTGCCATAGAGCGGCCAACAGGATTGGTGCAAAACACTATCCGGGTAGTCGGCGAAGAAGATGGTAGTTTTGATCCCGGTGATTACATTCTTTTTTACGGTTTTGGGCCCCATGAACACGGATATAACGAGGACGGAAGCTTAAATTTTGAATATAACATATATGCGAATGAAAATTATTACTTCATTTCGGGCGATGGACCTGCCGGTCTTAGAATACAGGAAAGACAAAATATGGCCGGTGGTCTACCTGTAATTACCACGTTTAATGATTTTATTCATCATGAGATAGAAGAAACTAATTTATTAATATCCGGCAGGGAATGGTATGGTGAAAAATTTGATCTTACTACTTCCAGAGAATTTCCCTTTTCTTTTGAGGGGGTAAGCGCTGGTTCAGAGGTTAAAGTGACTTCTGACGTCATGGCTCAGTCTTTTGGAGAATCAACTTTTGAGATTGCAGTTAATGGTGTGTCCGTAGGTACTCAACGTGTAGCGGCCGTACCGGATTTTCTGAACCCTATCAGTAACAATCCATTCCGTTATAGCATTAAGGGCAGAACAAGTAGAGATGTTTTTTCCATAAATGAAGATCAACTTTCAGGTGTAGATAACCTGAATGTAAGCCTATCTTATAATAAAAGTAGCTCAGGCCGGTCCGTCGGTTATCTTAATTACTTGAATGTCGAGGTAGAACGAAGGCTTCAGCGCTATGGAGCACAGACCAGCTTTCGTTCTCTGGAAAGTAAAACCAGTGTGTCTCCCGGTTATGAAGTAGGAAATGTTTCTACGGGGAATGTAATTTGGGATATCAGCGATCGGGAGACTGTGATCAACCAACAGTACATACAATCCGGTACATCTGCCTCGTTTGGTGTGGTGGCTGACGGGTTGCAGGAATTTGTGGTTTTTGATCCTTTGCAAATTGCAGAGCCTACACAGATCATGCCTCAACCTAACCAGGACTTATTGGGTATATCTACACCCGAGTTGCTTATTGTCACCCATCCCGTTTTTCTAAGCGAAGCTCAGCGACTGGCCGATTTCAGGAGTAATCATGACAACATGGTGGTGGCAGTAGTAACTACCGGGCAAGTATATAATGAGTTTTCCAGTGGGAAGCAGGACGTCTCTGCCATAAGAGACTTTACAAAGTACTTATATGAAAAAAGTGATGGATTGAAATATCTTTTGCTATTTGGAAAAGGATCCTATGACTATAAAGATATCCTGGAAGAAAATAAAAATTTTGTACCTATCTATGAATCATATAATTCATTACATCCTCTTGACACCTATGCTTCTGATGACTACTATGGGTTTTTGGAAGATGATGAAGGAGCATGGAATGAAGTGCGTGGCGGTAATCATTCACTGGAGATCGGATTGGGCAGACTGCCGGTAAGCACACTTGCAGAAGCCAAAGTAGTCGTGGATAAGATCATAAGGTATTCCAGTGACATGAGTTCACTGGGGAGCTGGCGCAATGAGGTGATTTTTGTGGCAGATGATGGCGATATTAACCTTCATCAGCGACAAGCAGACCAGCTCAGTGTATTCGTTGATACTACATATACCGCTTTCAATACAAAAAAGCTTTTCTTAGATGCATTCCCTCAAATATCAAAACCCAGTGGACAAACATCACCGGATGCCCGGCGAGCCCTTAGCAATTTAGTAGAAGATGGTGCTCTGATCGTTAATTTTACCGGCCATGGGGGTGAATCAGGATGGATGCAGGAGCAAGTGCTGGATTTATTCCTTATCGAGGAATGGAGTAATCGTAATAAGTTACCCCTTTTTATGACAGCGACATGTGAGTTTGGCAGGCATGATGACCCTAAAAGAGTGAGTGGGGGTGAGTTGGTAGTAACAAAGGAAAGAGGTGGCGGAATAGCCATTGTCAGTACTTGCAGGCCAGTAAGCAGCAGCTCAAATTTTCAATTGAATAAAGCTTTTTACAATACCATTTTTTCTATAGAGGATGGCCAGTTTTTAAGATTGGGTGATATATTCAGGCTTACTAAAAATGCTAGTGTAGATCTGGCTTCTGATTTCAAAAAAGTTGGTAACCGGAACTTTGCGCTACTTGGAGATCCATCCATGCGGCTGGCTTATCCTGAAAATAATATCGTAATTACAAAAATTACAGAGAGCGGAAATGAAAGCGACACGCTAAAGGCGCTGGCCAAGGTAGAAGTGACAGGCGAGGTACATGGAGGCGCGGGACTTAAGATAGAAACTTTTAACGGAGTAGTGGATGTCACTGTGTTTGATCGTGAAATTGCACGGACTACACTAGGTGCAGATAACCCGCCCTATACCCATAAAGAGAAAATAAATAAGGTATTTAAAGGCAGTGCAACCGTACAAGATGGTGAATTCAAAGTCCAATTTATAGTTCCGAAAAATATTTCACAGCAATTTGCACCAGGGAAAATAAGCCTCTATGCAAGTGATTCTTTTGCGTTTTCGGATGGAAATGGAGCAGACAAATCAGTACTATTTGGAGGTACCGTAGCTCAGACATCTGTAGATAATCGAGGTCCCGATATTAGTCTTTTTGTAGGAGATACCTTAAAAAGTCGTACCACTGATATTAGCCATAATACTTTTTTATATGCATTTCTTAGCGATGAAAATGGTATTAATATTTCTGGTTTTGGTGTGGCCAATAGCCTCACAGCTACACTGGATGACGACCAGGTTTTTATACTGAACGATTTCTATAATGCTAAAAAAGATACTTATCAGGAAGGTGTGGCGGTATTTCCATTGAACGGGCTTGAAAAAGGAAGACACGTGATCCGTTTAAAAGCGTGGGATACATTTAATAATTCCAGTGAAAAAGAGATAGAGTTCTTTGTGGCTGACCCTAACAGTTTGCTTGTATCAGAACTTAAGAATACCCCGAATCCTGTTAGATCTGCTACCACATTTTCATTTGATCATAATAGAAGTGGGGATGATCTGGAAGTAAATCTACAAATCATATCCAGCATGGGAGAGCTGGTGCGGGACTTGGATTTTCGGGTGGATGATAGTCTTCCGCGGGTGGACCTTTTCGAATGGGATGGATCAAGTACAACTGGTGAAAAATTAACACAGGGGATATACTTATATCGCGTTACAGTTCGTTCGGTACTTGACGGTGCAAAAGGTCAAAATTATCAAAAGCTTATTATTATTAATTAACTAACTTTGTCGGCTATAAATCTTCTCATGAGACATCTAATTTTATTTTCAATAGTTCTGTGTTTTTTTGGCACCGCTATAGGACAGAACAACCCTATAACAGGGCAGGATTCCACTCAAAGGGCTATTACAACGGCAGTACCTTTTCTTATGATTACGCCTGATGCCCGCGCCGGAGGTATGGGAGATGCAGGTGTGGCCACCACTCCTGATGCTAATTCGGTTCATTGGAACCCTGCAAAGCTGGCCTTCATTGAAGATAGTGATATCGGATTTTCTGTGAACTATACTCCCTGGTTAGGTAAGATCATCAATGACATGTCAATCGTATATGTTTCCGGTTATTACAAATTTACCAAGGAACAGGCAGTGGCTGTTAGTATGAGATATTTTGACCTGGGTGAGATCTTGTTCACACTGGACCAGAATGATCAGGGTACATTATTTAACCCCCGGGAATTTGCTTTTGACGCTACCTATTCAAGAATGCTAAGTCAAAATTTGGGTATTGGAGGAACGCTTCGCTTTATACATTCCAACCTGACCGGAAGCTTTAGTTCAGGAGGTGTAGAAGCCAGGCCCGGAAGTAGTGCCGCTGTGGATGTAGCTGTTTATTATAATAAGGACCTTTCCATTGGAGGAGGTAATTCTAACCTGGCTTTAGGGGCAAATATTTCTAACATAGGAGGAAAGCTTACCTATTCTGATGAAAACAACAGAGATTTTATTCCGACTAATCTTCGGTTTGGAGGGGCATTGACTACTGATCTCGATCCGTATAATAAAATTACTTTTGCTTTAGATTTTAATAAGTTATTAGTTCCGAGTCCACAATTTGATGGTAGTGAAGATGACAAAACATTGTTAAGCGGGATTTTTGGCTCTTTCGGTGATGCCGAAGATGGCTTCAGTGAAGAGCTGCAAGAAATTACACTCTCTGCTGGTGTAGAGTACTGGTATAATAACCAGTTTGCTGCAAGGGTAGGGTACTTTTTGGAGTCAGAAGATAAAGGTAACAGAAAATACCTAACAGTGGGGCTGGGTTTCAGATACCAGGTGTTTGGGTTGGATTTTGCCTACTTAGTTCCTCAGGAACAGGAACATCCACTTGCTGAAACCTTACGTTTCAGCCTGCTTTTCGCTTTTAACAAGACCACCAAAGATGAAGAGTCTATTATAGATTAATGTTTGACAGAACGGTAGCACCTCAGCATCAGGTTATATCAGATGTAAACTTTCAGCACGTCACTTCTCAGGTCTTATCTGCCCATACCCCTTTTCACTATTTAATTAGCGGGCGGCAGCCCGTAGTAAAGATAGAAATACTGTTTCCCAGAGCAGGGACCTGGTATGAACATAAGAGCGGTGTAGCTCTGTTAAGTTTAAAAACACTTAGAGAGGGTACTGGCTCCTTTTCATCAGAGCAAATTTCCGAATACCTTTCTGGTCATGGAGCATTCTTTGATATTCATCCTGGTTTTGATTATGCCAGTCTCAGCCTACATTGTCTTGATAAGCATGTGAAAGACCTGTTGCCCTTATTCATGGAGATTATTAATGAACCTGAATTTGTACCATCAGAGGTGGAGTTTCAAAAGAAATTACAAAAATCACAGGTACAACTTCAGAATAAAAGAAATAATATCCGGGCCAGCAGAAAGCTACGTCGTGAACTTTTTGGAGAGTTACATCCTTATGGGCGGGTGATGAATGAGAAGGACGTGGAGCAGGTTTCTGCTGAAGATTTACGTTATTTTCATTCTCAGCAGATGCAGGATGTTGAAGTGTTTGTTTCAGGGGCTCCGTCAGAAAGTTCTTTTGAACTAATAAAATCACATTTTGACCACCGTGCATTTTCGCACTATGACCAAGCAGTGACCTGTTCGAAAGGACATGAAGCAATACTTCAGCCTAACAAGGCAGAACAGAGTTCTATTCGTCTGGGTAAAGAAGTCATTAAAAAAGGTCATAAGGATTATATTCCTTTATTGATCACCAATCATCTCCTGGGAGGCTTTTTTGGTTCCAGGTTAATGAAAAATATTCGTGAAGATAAAGGGCTGACCTATGGTATTAATTCCAGCCTGGCGAATTTGACCCATTCGAGTTATTGGGTGTTGGGGGCAGAAGTTAACGAACGTCTCACCGATCAGGCGTTGTCAGAAATACGTAAAGAGATTGATTTGTTGAGAGAGTTTGATCGTGAAGATGAACTGGATGTGGTAAAAACACATATGATAGGAAGCTTCCAATCTGATGTGAATTCTCCGCATCAACTCATGGGGAAATTCAAAAATGTTCACTTACATGGGCTTGATTATGATTATTATCGGCGATACTTTTCATGTATCAATGACTTTACTTGTGCCGATGTCCGGGAGATGGCTTCAAAGTACCTGGCTATACATGACATTAAGGAGGTGGTCGTAAAATGACGAACAGGTAAGGGCTCTTCTTTTGCTGTTATTTTGTTTTTATATCACTTACTTCTTCAGAAAGTATCAATTCGCCTGCTTTGGTAAACTGCTCTTTTTTAATTAAAACCTTGTCTTCAATGCTTATATGGTAAAGGTAATGCGTAGTGTCTTTATCGGGAGTGTAGAAAGACTGTTTGAACACGTATACAGAGTCAAATGATAAGCCATTTCTTTTCCATTCCGGTAGTATGTTCTCAATACACATACTGTATTTACCTTGTGCTTCCTGATCGTCCCAACAGAAGCCCTCTTGTTTTATCAGGTAGAACCGATCATTGATAAATAGGACATCATTACTGCGATAGATATTCAAAACATCATCTTTGGCGTTGTAGGTCAATGGGTGTGGAGAAACGCCCAACACCGATCCGTATCTCTTGTTTTTTGCTGTGACGCTGATTACCTTTTTTTCCGAAATTTCTCCCTCAAAAGCTACCTGATATGTTATTTCCTTGATCTCTGCAGCATTTCGGTTAAAGTAGATGAGTGTGAAAGGAATAATAAAAAAAGTGAAAATGATATAAGCTACACCGGCCAGACGATAGTTGATGGTTAATGCACCAAAACCATGGGCCAGACGGATAGGTATATTTCTTAAATACTGGGAAGGTAAAAAGACTGCTACACCTACTAAGTTGAATAACAGATGGGTTACGGCAATGCTCATTGCAGTGCTCGATTCAAATAAAACAGCGATGAATGCTGTAATAGTAGTACCTATATTAGCGCCCATGATAAATGGAGTGGCGTTTTTTAAAGAAACTTTTCCGGTAGCTACAAATGGTACTACTAGAGAGGTGGTGACAGAACTGGATTGAACTCCAGCAGTAATTACAGCCCCCCACGAAAATGATTTTAATGATTTGTCGAATATGAATTTGCTGAGTTTACCCTGAGATTCACCAATCATTAATTTGTAAATCAATCGCGAGAGTAACTTAATACTTCCAAAAAGCATTGCGAAGGAAAACACAATACTTAGCAAACTATTGTCGATAAATGCGATAATGTACTTGGTGATCGGGATGACATCAAATAATTTGAAACCAAAATTACTTGAGCTGTCCGATTTCCCCTGGTCAAGAAAGAAGCCTGTTATTTGTTGTGATATAGAGGAGACGAGTCCATAATAGTATTCCAATGGAAACAGGATAAGTACGGTTAGGATATTGAAAAAATCATGTACTGTACTCGCTGCCAATGCCTTTCTAAATTCATTTTTTCTGGTTATAAATCCCAGAGATACAATAGTGCTTGTGAGTGTTGTTCCTATGTTAGCACCCATGATCATAGGTACCGCATCGCTCATGGTAATCGATCCTGAAGCCACCATGGCTACTATCATAGAAGTGCTGGTAGAGCTGCTTTGAATGATGGCAGTAACCAGGAGACCAATGAATAACCCAATGAAAGGGTTGGTGGTGGCATAAATTAGCGATTGAGCTGCGTTTTCTCCCAATAATTCGAAGGCATCCCCCATCAGGTCGATGGAAAAGAGAAAAATAAATATGATCAGTAATGCCTTTAGGGCTGTAATCACGATTTTACTTTGCTCAAAACTGTCTTTATTTGAAGCCATCTCCGGGGTTAAGCTGCGAAGATAGTAGTATTAAGCATGAATTTTTTATTACTAATGTAAAGCTATTGTTAACAAAGTGGCGGTTCAAATGTTGTAGACGAAATAAAAAATCATGTTTCGCAATTCCGGACCGAGATGTATTTTAGTTAACATAAAGTTAACATGATGTTGAGATTGATTAACTGATAGTTAAATTACTTTTACATTCGCACAAAAGACAATCTCCGGCAGATAAATGAAATTTGGCATATTTGATGCGCTGACCCTGTTAGGCTCACTAGGTTTTTTCATCTATGGTATGAAGATCATGAGCGAGGGCATACAAAAAGTAGCTGGGGCAAGGATGCGCCAGATACTTAAGGTGATGACTTCCAATCGATTTTCCGGTGCCCTGACCGGATTTTTACTTACCGGTCTGGTACAGTCATCTTCCGCTACCACGGTAATGGTAGTAAGTTTTGTGAATGCAGGTTTACTTTCCCTGATAGAGTCCATAGGTGTGATTATGGGTGCAAATATTGGCACTACCATCACTGCATGGATTATTTCTATATTGGGACTTAAGGTAAAAATTGCCGCAGCGGCTCTTCCTATCATTGCGTTTGGTTTCCCCTTGCTATTTTCCTCAAAGAATAAGATAAAATCATGGGGAGAAGTGGTCATTGGCTTTGCCTTATTATTTATGGGGCTGGAGGCATTAAAATCATCAGTACCTGATCTCAAGTCTAATCCTGAAATATTAAGTTTCCTTTCTAATTATACTGATCTTGGGATTATTTCCACACTCATTTTTGTGGTTATAGGTACTATACTTACAGTGATAGTACAATCTTCCAGCGCCACCATGGCTATTACTATCCTTATGGCTAACCAGGGCTGGATATCTTTCGATATAGCTGCTGCTATGGTTTTAGGGGAGAATATAGGGACTACCATTACCGCTAATTTAGCTGCGTTGGTAGCTAATGTTCATGCGAAAAGAGCTGCCAGGGCACACTTTATTTTTAATATTTTTGGAGTCATATGGGTCCTTTTGGTCTTTTCTCTTTTCTTGAAAGGGATCGACAGCTATATGGAAAGCAGCTATGGTACTTCTCCATACAATGATCAGGAAGCTATACCCATTGGGCTGTCTATATTCCATACCACATTTAACATCATTAATACTTTACTTCTCATAGGTTTTGTCAAGTTTATTGCTTCAGTAGTGATTAAAATGGTAAAAATGAAAGAAGATGATGGTGAATTCAGATTGGAATATATAAGTAGTAATATCCTGGAGACACCGGAAGCCTCATTGGTTGAAGCCTCTAAAGAGATAATGAAATTTGGGGAGATAACTTCAAGAATGTCCGGTTTTGTTCAATCACTCATTATCAATCAAAAAGTAAAAAACAGAAGCAAACTTCTGAAAAAGATCAAAAAATACGAAGAAATTACAGACCGGCTTGAGTTGGAGATTGTCACGTATTTATCAAAGATCCCTCACTCAAAATTAGGTGTTGAAAGCTCTATACGTTTAAGAGGAATGCTTTCGATAGTAAATGATCTGGAGCGTATAGGTGACCTTTTCTTTCAAATGTCGCTGGCCATTGACCATAAAAGCGAAGACAAAGGATGGTTTAGTCAAAAACAGATAGATAACCTTAAGGGGATGTTTGCATTGCTGGATCGTGCAATGGAACAAATGAATAATAACTTGAGTATGGATTATGAGAAAGTAGAACTCACCCAGTCAGTGGCGTTAGAAAAGGAAATCAATCTTTACAGGGATAAATTAAGAAAAAAGCACCTCAAAAGCTTGGAGAAGGGTGAGTATGATTTTCATACCAGTTTGATTTATCCTGAATTATATGGACTGGCGGAACGTGTAGGGGATCACATTATAAACGTTTCAGAAGGAATAACCGGGGCACTGGCCAAGGACGAGGAAGATATGGAATTAATCTGATAAAATTTTTACTGCTAATGTTGTAGCTCTTCCAGTGCTAGCCATGCCATCATCCCGGTGCCTACTTCCAAGGCGTCCTCATCAATGTCAAAAGTAGGCGTATGTACATAAGAAGTGATGCCTTTTTTTTCATTGCGGGTTCCCAGGCGGTAGAAGCAGGCAGGCATCTCATGTGTATAATAGGCAAAATCTTCCGCCCCTAAAGTCAGGTCCAGATCAACTACATTTTCCTTGCCCAGATAAGCTTCAGCAGCTGCTCTGGATCGTGCAGTTAATGATGGATCGTTTTCTAAGTAAGGATAACCCTTATCAATTTCAATATCGCAGTCACCACCCATAGAGGCAGTAAGATTTTTAACCATATTGATGATAATGTCGTGTGCTTTGGCACGCCATTCCTCGTTCATTGCTCTGAATGTTCCGGCAAGGGTTACTTCCTGGGGGATGATATTTGTAGCGCCATTTGCGGCTACTTTGCCAAAAGTAAGTACGGTAGGGGTTTTGGGGCTTGCATTCCTGCTAATTACTTGTTGAAGTGCTACAATAACATGAGAAGCTATTAGCACAGGATCAATAGTTAGCTCCGGCGCTGCTCCGTGCCCTCCTTTTCCTTTTATGGTGATGTAGATCTCATCTGCGCTGGCCATATACATGCCAGGCCTGAAACCTACTTTCCCCACAGGTATCAGGGGCATTACATGCTGGCCGAGTATGGCCGTGGGCGTAGGATTTTCCAGGGCGCCAGCTTTGATCATGAGAGAAGCACCTCCTGGGTTTTGCTCTTCACCTGGCTGAAAAAGTAATTTTACCGTGCCTTCAAACTCTTCTGTCAGGGCACTTAAAATTCTTGCGGTACCAAGTAAAGAGGATGTGTGTACATCATGGCCGCAGGCATGCATTATACCTTCATTTTTAGATTTATACGGTACATCATTCACCTCAGTGATAGGTAGTGCATCAAGATCTGCGCGTAGCGCCACCACTTTGCTCGTGGGGTTTTTGCCTTCAATGGTTGCGGTTAAACCTGTTTCGGCCACACCTTCTTTCGGAGTGATACCCATCGCTTTTAACTGCTCGGCTACATATGCCGCTGTTTTATGCTCCTGATAAGAGAGCTCCGGATGTGCGTGAAGGTGTCGGCGAACAGCAATTATTTCTCCTGCATTTTCCCTGGCGAGTTGATGGATCTTGTCTTTCAAAATGATTAATCTATATATATTCTTTGAGGAATGATAAGTGCTGAAGAAAACCTGGCCTTTATCAGAGAGTAGTCCTTCTGGGCTTCCAGGCGTGAATAGTATTTACCCACTTTTACCTTAAAATTAGGTTCTTCAAATTTTAGAGAAGGCGCGGACCCAGGCAGTACACTATATACTTTACCACGAGCTATTGTGGCTTCTTCACTGTCGTGCCCGGCATAAACCTGGATGGTATATCCATCGATGTAGTGCACGTCACTTCTCAGTACATCAATGCTATCTAAAATGGTGTTGAGCTCATCAGTTACATCGTATTCAGGCTCAATTGTGCTGTAGTCAGAGGTGTTTGCAGTTTCCTCTGATGATACCGTTTCAGCAGTATCAGTGTAAATGGGTCTTAGATAGGACAAATCTTCTTTATAACGCTCATCATCATAGGAAGTTGGTAAAACCCCCGGAGAACATGCCGCTAAAATACCTAAAACAACGAAAAGTACGAGATGGAATTGCTTCATATGTTTAATCCTCTACCATGACACATTTGTTGCTCTTTATGTCCTCCTCTACTATTTTGAACTTTACGTCTTTTTTGAGAGTGCCATCCATATATTGTACGGTTACACGGTCGTTACGCCCAAAGATCTTATCAGATTTTACAGGCATGGTTTTTTCTGCGGGTGGCCTGTTGGTTTGAGGGCTTCCACCACTTAACAGTGAACGGGATTCGTCTTTTTTCTCCTGTAATTTTTGCCTTCTCCTGGACCTTGCTTCCTGGACTTCCTGTGACTCCTGCACCGGTAGAAAGGATTTCATCAAAAATGAGATTGTTTCCTCGTTTACTTTGGCAATGAATCTTTTAAAAAGTTCAAAACCCTCAAATTTGTAGATTAATAAAGGGTCTTTTTGCTCATATACAGCATTTTGAACACTTTGCTTCAGATCATCCATTTCCCTGAGGTGGTCTTTCCAGAGCTTATCTATGAATCCCAGCGTTACCATTTTTTCCATGGCCACAATCAATTCATCGTTTTCAGAAGCTACACATTTTTTGAGGTTAGCAGAAACACCCATCTGTCTTTTACCATCTGTAAAAGGCACTAATATATTTTCTATGGTTGCGCCACGGGTTTCTTCTATGTCCTTAATGATGGGAAACGACTTTTGGGCAATGTCTTTGTTTTTCCTCCCATAATGGGCCAGTGCTTCCTCGTATAGTTTTACACTAAGTTCTTGCTCACTAATAGCTTCAAAACCACTCTTATCGATCTCATAATCCATCCCTAATACCCCTAATGTGGTGAGTTTGAAACTTTCGAAGTTATCGAGGCCTTTGGTGTTGGCCACAATATCTTCACAGGTATCAAACAGCATATTCATGATATCAAGCTGAAGCCTTTCACCATAGAGTGCATTCCTTCTTCGTTTGTAGATCACCTCACGTTGGGAGTTCATCACATCATCATACTCCAGCAGACGTTTTCGAGTGCCAAAGTTGTTCTCCTCTACCTTTTTCTGCGCCCGTTCTATGGATTTTGTTACCATAGAGTGTGAGATTACCTCCCCCTCCTGGAGCCCCAGGCGGTCCATGATCTTAGAGATACGTTCCGGCATGAACATACGCATCAGGTTATCTTCCAGAGACACAAAGAACTGAGAAGAGCCAGGATCACCCTGACGCCCTGAACGACCTCTTAGCTGTCGGTCTACTCTACGTGATTCATGACGTTCCGTACCTATGATGGCTAGTCCGCCGGCATCTTTAGATTCTTTTGTAAGCTTAATATCCGTACCACGTCCAGCCATGTTGGTGGCTATGGTAACCGTGCCTGGCTTACCAGCCTCAGAGACCACCTCTGCCTCTCTCTGGTGCTGTTTTGCATTCAATACCTGGTGTTTGATTTTACGAATATTGAGCATCCTGCTGAGCAACTCCGATATTTCAACAGAAGTAGTACCTACCAGCACAGGTTGTCCTGCTCCGGTGAGCTTTACTATTTCTTCCACTACAGCATTAAATTTCTCACGCATGGTTTTGTAGACCATGTCCTGGTCGTCATTCCTGGCAATAGGCCGGTTGGTGGGGATGGTAATCACATCAAGTTTGTAGATCTCCCAAAACTCTCCGGCTTCTGTTTCAGCTGTTCCGGTCATCCCGGCCAGTTTATGATACATACGGAAGTAATTCTGTAATGTGATGGTAGCGTAGGTTTGGGTAGCGTCTTCTACCTTAACATTTTCCTTGGCCTCAATAGCCTGGTGAAGGCCGTCTGAATACCTTCTGCCTTCCATCACACGACCGGTCTGCTCATCAACAATTTTGACTTTACTATCTACCAGGATATATTCGGTATCTTTTTCGAATAAGGTATATGCCTTGAGTAACTGGTTTACCGAATGTATGCGTTGAGATTTTACAGAATAATCGCGTGTAAGTTCATCTTTTTTCTTCAATTTTTCCTCATCACTTAGCCCTTCGTCTTTTTCAAGGCTCGCTATTTCCATACCAATGTCAGGCATAATAAAGAAATTAGGATCTTCACCTTCACCGGTGATAAGATCTATGCCTTTTTCTGTGAGCTCTATGCTGTTCTGTTTTTCGTCTATAGTGAAGAAAAGAGGTTCATCAGCTTCAGGCATCATTTTCTGATTGTCCTGCAGGTAGAAATTTTCTGTTTTTTGAAGTGATTGGCGAATGCCTGTCTCACTCAAAAATTTAATCAGAGGCTTATGCTTGGGTAATCCGCGATACGCTCTGAAAAGAGGTAGGCCTCCTTCTTTTTCGTCGCCTTCACCAAAAAGTTTTTTTGCTTCTACCAGGTATTGCTGTACGATCTTCTTCTGGGCTTCTACCAATTTGGCAATTCTGGGCTTAAGATCATAAAACTCATGATCACCGCCTTTAGGGATAGGCCCGGATATGATCAGGGGTGTCCTTGCTTCATCAATTAATACGGAATCCACTTCATCCACCATAGCATAATGATGCTTTCGTTGTACCAGCTCTTCCGGATCACGTGCCATATTGTCACGTAAGTAATCAAAACCAAATTCGTTGTTAGTGCCATAAGTGACGTCCGCCATATAAGCCTTTCTCCTTTCATCTGAGTTAGGTTCATATTTGTCGATACAGTCCACTTTAAGGCCATGAAACTCAAATATAGGTGCCATCCATTCGCTATCACGAGTGGCCAGGTAGTTATTTACAGTGACAATGTGTACTCCACGTTTCGCCAGTGCATTAAGAAAGGCAGGTAATGTGGCTACCAGGGTCTTTCCTTCCCCTGTGGCCATCTCAGCTATAATACCATTATGAAGTACCATACCACCGATAAGCTGCACATCGTAATGCAGCATTTCCCAGGTAATTTCGTTGCCGGCAGCTTCCCATTTATTATGCCATATGGCCTGTTCGCCATCTAATTCGACATGGGATTTTTCCGCTGCAAATATCTTATCCTGCATAGTGGCAGTGACCACTACTTTCTCATTTTCCTTAAATCGCCGGGCAGTTTCTTTGACAATGGCAAAAGTGACCGGGAGCACTTTTTTCAGCACTTTTTCCAGCTCTTCATTCCTGTCTTCTTCCAGCTTATCGATTTGGGAAAACGCAAGTTCTTTCTCGTTGATGTCCAGGTCCGGATTATCTGCTACTTTCTGATGCAGCGCTTCTATTTGCTCGTCAATAGACCGCAATGCTTCGTTAATAGTATCTATAACCGATTGCGTTTTGCCGCGAACTTCATCATTGCTTAAGCTGCTCATTTGAGCATACTCTGCATTGATTTGCTCCACGACGGGCATCATTTTTTTGATGTCCTTGTCTGATTTTGTACCTAAGACCTTGGTAATGAATTTTAACATCTTTCTGAGCTTATTTCTAATGGTTCAGCAGGCTTAAAGTTAAGCCGTTTTTTACTAATAATGCGATCTAACTACACGTGGATTTCTATCTTACCGTTGAACACCGGTATAGCCGGTCCGGTAAGGAAAATGTCCGTGTAATGGTTATGATCGTGCTTTTCATACGCTACGTTTAACCGGCCTCCTCGCGTATTAACTCTGACAGGGCTTTGCAATCCTTTATGACTTGCTGAAATAGCGGCGGCCGTTACACCAGTGCCACATGAAAGGGTTTCATTCTCAACACCTCTTTCATACGTTCTTACCTCTATGGTGTTATTGTCTGCTATTTCTACAAAGTTTACGTTTACTCCTGCATCTTGTTGTGGCCCTTTGTTGCGAAGTACCTTCCCTTCTTCAAATACCGGGTAGTTACTTATGCGGGATACATATTTCATTAGATGCGGAGAGCCAGTATCAACAAACATACCATCCGGTAAAACCATGACATTTTGTACATCTGACATCTTGAGTCTTACTGAACCATTAGTAAGAATTTCGGCTTCATGAGGCCCGTCAAAGGCCATGAATGTAGTGAAGGTATTTGGGATCATGCCAAGCATTTTGGCAAAATTTACAGCGCACCTGCTACCGTTGCCGCACAGACTTTGGCTACCGTCAGGGTTGTAGAATACCATTTCAAAGTCGTAATCCGGGTGCGGCTGTATCAATACCAGTCCATCAGAGCCTATACCAAACTTTCTATCACAAAGATGACTGATCTGGTCCTTGGTGAACTGATAGTTTCCATCACGGTTGTCTACCATAATGAAGTCGTTGCCAGTGGCTTGATACTTGTGGAAATGGAGTGTGGTCATGGTTAAAATAATAAGCCCCTACCGGTGGGGAAGGGGCTCACTTTGATTTATCTATGGATGATTAATTTACCTCTTCGTAATCTACATATTCACCACCTTTAAATTTTTTACCCTGTTTATCGGTTTTATTCGGAACATAGTCAACGTTCAAATTCCCATCTCTTGGTTTTTGGGGTTCGCCATATCCGTTGTAACTGCCCTTATGGCTGGCCGGGCCTCCTGTCAATACGCGGAAAAAGATTCCCAAACCTTTGAAAAGCAGGTAGCCAAACAGCCCGATAAACAATAAAAACTTCAGCATAACTAATATAACTTACTTACTGAGGTATAGGTTTCGTTCAGAATAGATTTTCATAAAATAATCATCCATTAAGTCTTTGATAAAATAGATTGCTTCACCTGTAGATTTCATTTCAGGGCCTAATTCTTTGTTTACATTAGGGAATTTATTAAAAGAAAACACAGGTTCCTTGATAGCATAGCCGCTTTTCTTTGGATTAAAGTCGAAATCTGTCACTTTCTTTTCACCCAGCATTACCTTCACAGCGTAGTTGACATAAGGCTCCTCGTAGGCTTTGCAAATAAAAGGTACTGTGCGCGAAGCCCGTGGATTTGCTTCTATGATATAGACTTTGTCGTCTTTAATAGCAAATTGAATATTGATCAGACCCACCGTCTTTAAGGCTAAAGCGATCTTTTCCGTATACGTTTCTATCTGTTTTATTACTAAATCACCAAGATTATAAGGTGGAAGCACCGCATAGGAGTCACCGCTATGAATACCTGCTGGCTCTATGTGCTGCATGATACCAATGATGTATACATTCTCTCCATCACAAATAGCATCTGCTTCTGCTTCAATGGCTCCTTCCAGGAAGTGGTCCAGTAATACTTTGTTTCCCGGTATTTTCTTGAGTATGTCTATTATATGTGATTCGAGTTCCTGTTCATTAATCACAATTTTCATACTTTGTCCGCCCAGCACATAAGAAGGTCGTACCAGCAGTGGGAAACCAATATCTTTAGACAGTTCCACCGCTGTCTCAGCATCTTCGGCTACTCCGAATTCAGGGTAAGGGATATCATTTTCTTTCAGCAGGGAAGAAAAGCTGCCACGATCTTCTGCAAGATCAAGTGCTTCGAAGGACGTGCCTATTATTTTTATTCCATTTTTTTCAAGCTTTTCAGCCAGCTTCAATGCTGTCTGCCCTCCCAGTTGTACAATTACCCCCTCAGGTTTCTCATGCTCAATAATGTCATAAATATGTTCCCAGAAAACAGGCTCGAAATAAAGTTTGTCGGCAATGTCAAAGTCTGTAGATACCGTTTCGGGATTACAATTGATCATGATGGTCTCATAACCACTTTCTTTAGCCGCCAATACACCGTGTACACAAGAATAATCAAATTCTATCCCCTGCCCGATCCTGTTAGGGCCAGAGCCCAACACTACAATTTTCTTTTTATCGGAAACAATGGATTCGTTTTCCCTGGCAAAGGTGGAATAGTAGTAGGGCGTTTGGGCTTCAAATTCTGCAGCACAAGTATCTACCTGCTTGTAAACCCTGCGGATGCCTAGCTCATTGCGCTTCTTATGGACAACGCTTTCCCAACATTTCAAAAGGTGGCCCAGTTGCCTGTCAGCGTATCCCTTTTCTTTAGCTGTTTTTAACAGCTCCACAGGTAAGGTGTCAATCGTATATTTTTCTATCTCTTTTTCCAGTAAAATGAGTTCCTCGATTTGATTAAGGAACCATTTGTCAATTCGGCTAAGCTTGTGAATGGTTTTAAATGGGATACCTAACTTAAAGGCATCATAAACATGAAAAAGCCTGTCCCAGCTAGGGTTTTGTAAGCTTTTAAGCAGGTCTTCCTGCTTGGTGAGTTCTTTGCCATCTGCCCCTAAGCCGTTTCTTTTGATCTCTAAGGATTGACAGGCTTTTTGAAGCGCTTCCTGGAAGTTGCGACCAATCCCCATTGCTTCCCCAACCGACTTCATAGATAAACCTAAACGTCGGTCCGACCCCTCGAACTTGTCGAAGTTCCAACGGGGTACTTTTACGATCACATAGTCAATAGCAGGTTCAAAAAAGGCTGAAGTAGTCCCTGTGATAGCATTCTTTAATTCATCCAGGTTATACCCAATCGCCAGCTTTGCCGCTATTTTGGCAATAGGATATCCAGTAGCCTTAGAGGCCAGTGCAGATGATCGTGATACCCTGGGGTTAATCTCTATACCAATAATTTCATCTGTTTCAGGGTTTACAGCGAACTGAACGTTACAGCCCCCGGCAAATTGGCCAATGGCATTCATCATTCGTATTGCCAGGTTCCGCATTTCCTGGTAAACAGTATCCGGAAGTGTCATTGCGGGCGCCACAGTAATAGAATCACCCGTATGAACGCCCATAGGGTCGAAATTTTCAATAGAGCATATGATAATAATATTACCTATATTATCACGTAGTAACTCTAACTCATACTCCTTCCAACCTAATATACTCTGCTCTACCAGTACCTCATGGATAGGCGAAGTATGCAGGCCATGTGTCAGCGCTTTTTCGAATTCATCCGGATGGTTGACAAAACCACCACCAGACCCACCTAGTGTAAATGAAGGTCTGATCACAAGCGGGAATCCAATTTCCTGTGCAATTTCTTTACCCTGGAGAAAAGACGTAGCAGTTTCACCCTTACAAACACCTACACCGATCTCGTGCATTTTCAGTCGAAACTTTTCACGGTCTTCAGTGGTTTCAATGGCATTGATATCAACACCAATCATCTTGACCCCGTAGTGGTTCCATATACCGGCTTTGTCACAGTCGATAGCCAGGTTAAGCGCTGTTTGGCCACCCATAGTAGGAAGTACAGCATCTATATGGTGTCTTTCGAGGATCTCCCGGATAGACTGTTTGGTCAACGGCCTTAAATAGACGTTATCGGCTGTCACCGGGTCCGTCATGATGGTGGCCGGATTAGAATTAATTAGAGTAACTTCAATACCCTCTTCTCTGAGTGAACGGGCAGCTTGTGATCCTGCATAATCGAATTCGCATGCTTGGCCGATTACTATAGGTCCGCTTCCAATGATCAGTATGGACCGGATACTTCTATCTCTTGGCATTTGGTAGTGATTGTGTTCTAAGTGGTGAAAATGGCTTAGGCATAAATTGGCGCAAAGTTATGGTATAAGCTTTGAGAATCAAAATTCAAAATGGCTGTATACCTACAGGTTAGTCATAGAAGTCTTGTTAGTGGCAAAATGTACCCTGTTATTGACCATTAAAAGATTATGGCTTTCGCTATGTCATCATTGTCTGTATTTTCAATCATCATTTGCGCTGAACATAACGGCCAATCGGATAACAAGACGGGCAGTTGGCAAAAATAGTCGACAATAGTGTGTCATAAAATTTTGTCTACCGCTTGTTGTTGACTGCTAACTGGTCGCTAAAGCATCGAATAAAATTGATACCTGCAAACACCAGGCATAAGCCAGGTTTAATCCTCTACTTTTTTGACTTTTTGATTATCTGTAGATGCATCTATCATTTTCAGCCAGCTGACTTCTTTTCCACTTTCAATGGACCTGTATAGAAATTGCTCATTCACCAGGATAAGTTCACATCTCCCCAGGTCATACCTCAATGCCTCCACTATATCACCTGCTTGTATAGGATTGCTATTCAGATCCATGAGCTGAGGTAATTTGTCTTTCTTATCTTTCTTTTTGAACCATCCTAACATATGTCCTGCAATTAATAGGATTCTACAGATAAATAAAAGGGATCATTATGTTAATGGTCTTGTCTTTTTCTTTAAGAAATGCGACGGTGCGTGGAAACCTTTTTGATCAGTCGATGTCTTTTGTAAAAGTTTAGTTACTAGAGTGCTGATAATTTTATGATTACAAAAGTACGGTGCTTTGTAACCAGGGGTAAATTGCTAAAACCAGGAATTTTAGCTGTTCTTTTTAACGGATAATTATATGAAATCATTCTTTACTATTTTATTTGCTTTGATCATCACACTACCACTTTTGGCACAAGATGAGGATGAGCGTGACGAGGAGGATGTAGTTTATGTACATCACAGAACATCGAAACGCTGGAATAATGGCGAAATTAAAACTATTTCGCGGAGTCATTACCATTCCGGTGGGTTTGGCGCCGTCTCTTTTCGAGGGTCTGAATTTATGAATGAAAGCCTCATACTAGCAGGATTTAGGGGTGGTTGGATCATTAATCGAAGTCTGGCGATAGGAGTGGAAGGACATGGTGTAGTACCCACTGCTGAATTTGATAATGTGAGACCTGACAGAAACGGGATATTGTTAGGAGGCTATGGAGGAATGTTTCTGGAGCCGATATTTTTCTCTAATGAATTGATCCATGTCACTTTTCCGATTTCCGGTGGCGCAGGCTGGCTGGGCTTTCACGATGACTGGGAGGAGGATGACTCAAATAATCAAAACCCGGGTCAACAAGATTCACCGGAAGAGATCATTGAAGATGATGTTTTTTGGTATGTGGAGCCGGGTATAGCAGCCGAATTAAATGTAGCGCGTCATTTCAGAATAGCCCTGGGAGTAAGCAAGCGCTTTACACAAGACCTGGACCTGGAGTTTTCCGATGCAGATGATTTCGAAAACCTGAATTATTTTATGACACTCAAGTTCGGTAGATTTTGAACATTGGAGTAAAGGGCATTATATAAACCCCCTTGCCTTCAACTCCAGGTATTTGTTAATGGTATTTATGGTAAGGTGCTGTGGGGCTGTTAAAATGCTCTGAATTCCGTGGTTGTTTAATTCCTTTACGATCTGGTGCTTCTCATAGGAAAGTTTTTCGGCAATAGCCTTCCGGTAAATTTTCTTTGTACTCTGAGCTTTCGATGACAGTAGCTCGTCGAGTTCGGTGTTTCTGAAGAATATAACCACCAGCAGGTGCGATTTTGCCATATTTTTCAGGTAGGGGAGTTGTCTGTACATGCCTGAAAGTGTCTCAAAGTTGGTAAAGAGCAGCAATAAACTTCGCTGTGTGATCTTTCTTTTCACCGCAGCGTATAATCTGAAAAAATCAGCTTCTTTAAATGCCGTTTTTTGATTGTAAAGTCCTTCCAAAATCAATTGCATCTGCTTGCTTCTCCTGCTGGCAGGTAAAATAGTACCTACTTTGTGCTGAAAGGTGATCAGGCCCGCTTTGTCCTCTTTTCTTACAGCAATATTTGAAATGACCAGACTGGCATTAATAGCATAATCGAGCAAACTAAGTCCTTCGAAAGGCATTTGCATTGTTCTGCTTTTGTCAATGAGTGTGTAGACTTGTTGCGATTTTTCATCCTGGTAGTTGTTTACCATCAATTCGCCTTTCCGTGCCGTAGCCTTCCAGTTGATCGTTCGATAATCGTCCCCGGTGATGTACTCTTTGATGGATTCTACCTCCAGGTTATTGCCTATTCGTCGGATCTTTTTTATTCCTGCTTCAGTCAGTCGGTTTGAAATGGCCATAAGTTCATACTTCCTCATTTGAATGTAAGAGGGGTATACAGGCACCATTTTATTTTCAGAAAAACGGAATCTGCGGGAAATAAGACCTAAACTGGTTTTTGCGTAGATATTTAATGCACCGAAAGAATACTCGCCTCTTTTAACAGGCCGGAGGCCATAGGCTAATGACTGTTCCTGACCAGCTGCCAGTAGGATGTTGTGATGGTGGTCCCTGATTTGAAATTGGTGTGGTATCTCATCAACAATATTAAGCTCGATGTTAAACGTGTAGTAGTTTTTGAGTTGTATGGCGATCTCATTTATGTCACCGTTGGAAAGTTTGTCAGGTGTACTTCTTTGTCCTGCTATGCCTTTCTTAACGCGAAAAAGCCTTAAGCCGTCAATGAATGTGAGTGCCACTAAGCTGAAGAAAAGCAGCTTGACGATAGGTAAAGTCCATGGAAAGAAGTAAGAAAAAATGAAAAGTAGTACGATCCCGATGATGACCTGGAAAAACCGCTCATTGAAATACAACTTTTTTAAGAAACGAATCATCGGGGGATTTCTATCTTTTCGATAGTTTGGTCAATAATATCATCAACAGACTGTCCTTCCATTTCTTTTTCAGGGGTGAGGATCACCCGGTGGCGTAACACTGGTTTTGCAACAAACTTTATATCTTCAGGGTTAATAAAATCTCTTCCCTGGACACCTGCAAAAGCCTTGGCGCTTTGGAGAATAGCAATAGAAGCCCGTGGTGAGGCGCCCAGATAGAGGTTAGGACTATTTCGTGTTTCATGCACAATTTTTGCGATGTACTGCATGAGGTTTTCGTCCACATGAAGTTCATGCACCTTAGCACGATAATCCTTGATCTGATCTCTGGTTAAAACGATATCAATACGGCTAAGCTCTTCTTTTTTCCTTCGTTCATGATGGCCTTTGAGGATCAGTATCTCTTCGTCCAGGTTAGGGTAATTTACTTCGATCTTGAATAAGAACCTGTCCAGTTGAGCTTCCGGCAGCCTGTAAGTACCTTCCTGTTCTATTGGGTTTTGCGTGGCTACTACCAGGTAGGGCTCATCCATAGTGTAGGTTTTGCCATCTACTGTTACCTGTCGTTCTTCCATTACTTCAAAAAGTGCAGATTGTGTTTTTGCGGGGGCACGGTTTATTTCATCTATTAATAAAATGTTTGAGAAAATGGGACCCCGTTTGAACGTAAACTCTGAACTTTTTAAATTGAATACTGATGTGCCGAGTACATCTGACGGCATAAGGTCAGGAGTGAACTGGATACGTGAAAAATCAGCATCAATCACTTTGCTGATAAGCTTGGCAGTTAAGGTTTTAGCTACTCCGGGCACTCCTTCCAGCAACACGTGCCCATCCGCTAAGATAGAAACGATCAGCAGATCGATCATTTTATCCTGACCGACAATTACTTTCCCTATTTCCTGCTTAATACTATCTACACTTTGCTTCAGGGCAGACAGGTCCACCCGGCTTTTGAATAACTCGTCGTTTTCCATATTTAGGCTAAATTAAGATCATCCATTTTATTATTCAGTTCTTTTAACGCTTGTTCAGTAATTTGGGGCTTACTTCTTATCTGCTGTATAAGATTGAAGAGGTCATTAATGTCTTCTACGGGCTTACCCGTTTTACCGGCTACGCTTTCCAACCAGCTTTCGCCGCCCTCACTATACGATAAGCGATAGGTTGATCTGAGTTGATCCATAAAAAAATTGATCCTTTTCTCGGCGATGCTTCGGTGGTCTTTTTTATAGAAGTACAGGTTGCTTATGGTACCTACAAATTCCAGGGTAGTATTCCCTAAAGGAGTAATAATAGGTATAATACGTTGCTTTCGCTTGGTTTCAAACAGAATGAACAGCAACAGAGATAAAATAGCGATGTAGTATCCCCATTTCAAAGGTTCTGATGTCAAGATAAAACGTAGTGGCGTTTGGGCTTCCATTCTGCCTAGCTGGTAATATTCGGTCCAGAACAGGTCTTTTTTCGGTAAATGCGAAAGAGTTTTACTTGTAAACTCATTGTTTTCCTCGAAAAGTAAGTAGTTATTGGTAAATGCCAGAGGGGTGGTACATAGGTAAAAGTTTCCTGCTCCCCATTTTGATTGTATAAATACCGCTTCATCCAGGTCATTAAGGGCCAAAACGCTGGTGCGAACTGTATCGAAGCTGGAAAAATAGTTGTGCGTATTATTTCTGCGATAGCTATATCCTGATGAGGTAATACCTGTATTCACAAAATGGAGTTTAGCCGTATCACTTTGGATGATGTTTTCCATTAAGTTTTCATTAAAAAAATAATCCTTGCTGGCCAGTTTCAGACTGTCTGAAAAGGTCCCTGAAAAATATTCGGCAGCAATAAACACATTAGCACCATCATGCACCATTTCCAGTAAGGAAGTCACATCTTCTTCAGTAGGACTAAAGGTAGAGGCCAGTATCAGTACATTCTCAGGAGTAGAATCTTGTAATTCGTACAGCGTGAGGTTAACGTTTTTGATGTCATTGGAAGGAAACAGGTCAGGCATTCGTTCATTAATAAGATAAGCGCCAAATGGGTTTTTATCCCGGTGAGAAAATGTTACTGTCCAGTCTACAGGTTTAGGAGACAGGACTTCTATGCCAATGTAGAGAAGGGCCCCTGCTGCCAGGAAAATAATATATTTTAAGTCTTTTTTCATTCAGGCAGTTCCTTTTTCCATGACTCAAACAAGACATGGATGTCACTAAAGAGATCTTTAGAGATTGTGAAGTCACCATACCACGCATATTCAAAATAGAAGCTAAGTGAGCTGAAGCCGTTTTTTATCTTTTCTTCTTTTAACTCTTCCAAATAATCATGATTTGTCTTGCCAGGTTGCCACTGGATCATATGTTGATCGGCCAGGTGTTTTAAAGCAAAGAGGTAAATAAGCCTGATGGCCTGTTTAAATTCATTTTTGTTTATAGCTTCCTTAATAAGGTGTTCGAAATCCATTTGGTGAATGTTTTCATGATGAATTTCATGGGCCAATACGCCAGAGTCTGAGGTGCTGAAAAAGGCCTTTCGGATGTCCACCTTAAATAGTTTGAGCAATGCGTAAATAATAATAGCTCCTATCAATACATAGATCAGGATTTTGCCTATAGGTGTGGTGGTTCCCATGTATATGGCTCTACCTATTATCGTATTCAACCAGGCTAAGAAGCGGTCCCACAGGCTTTGCGCAGGGACGGGCCGGTTACCATAATCAAAATCCGGGTCTGATTTGTATTCGTCTATTTTTTCAGCATCGTATGGTCTCCATTCCCTTTGCATGGAGTCATACGTAATAGAGGGTAACTGACCATAGCTGTTGACAATGAAAAAAGACAGGGTCAATACCAGGCTAATAATGTTCCTCTTCATCATGTTGTGTTGAAGAAGTACCAAATGATTCGATTTTTGCCATAAGCCCGCGGGACTCTTTTCGTTCAACCAGGTTAAAATATTGAAATGCAATGGCGATAAGTGGAATGCAATAAAGCAGGTAGCTGGTGACCAGATATAAAAGCAAAGAAGCCGCACCAATTATCTGGGCTATTATACCTGGCTCTCCAAATTCAGTGGCGCCTGTTTCATGAAGCATTTGAATGATAAAAATAACGTACCAGGGAATAAAAAATATGGAGGAGATAAGGCTTTGAACAAAACTGGTGACAAAAAACACTCCAAACGTACTCCACCATTTTCCTTTGATCAGTTCAAAGCACCGGAAAATGGCCTTTAAAAAAGAGACCCTTTCATACGCCCTTACTACGAAAAGTAGTGAAAAGGTAATGATCATGTAAATGGCCCCTCCATAGGCAATGAAAATACCCAACACCATGAGCGCCGGAGAAACCAAAGAGAATAAAATGGTTGGTATCAATATGACAGCATATACGAGGAGAAGTACTACAACATATAGCAGCATTGTGCTGAGCACGTTCCAAAAGGACTTTTTGGTCCGTTCCCAGACTTCCTGGACCGTGATATTTTTTCCTTGCTGTTCGTATAAAATCATATAATCATGCACAACAGCTACCAGTGCAGTACCTCCTATCAACAAAAATAACATGGCCCCAAGGGCTGGTGGTATCAGCTCCAGAAATTGACTGGGGTCTATTACATCTCCTCCCTGGCCGGTGATGGTCATGAAGGTCATGAAATGATCGAGTATTTGCGACATTAATACACTGCCGAGTATAACGGGAGGTCCTGCGATATATAGTAATGCTTTAAAAAGAGGCTTGAAATTCTCTTTGATAAACTCTATGGTGGCGTTGATCTTTTTACTGAAATCCCGTGTTTTATGGTATTCGATGCTAGGGTTTTCGCTCATCCTTATGAAGTTTAATAGGATAAAAAATAAAATAATAAATGATAAAAAAAGCAGATAATGCCACCACCGCCAGCTTAACGGACCAGTGCATAAAGGTATACCGCGTTATAAATGACTCGATAAACCCTGCGATAATAAAAACCGGCATGAGACCCATCACAATTTTTAGCCCCTTTTTAGCCCCTTTTTTGAATGATGCCAGCCTGCTGTAAGTTCCTGGAAAAAGAATGCTATTTCCCATAACGAAGCCCGCCGCCCCTGCAAGAATGATGGCTGAAAGCTCAAGCGTGCCATGTAACATTACAATTAATAGTGAGTCCGCCAAAAAACCTTTTTGTGCCAGGAAAGTAAAGAAAGTTCCTACCATTAAACCATTATAAAACAATAAAAAGCCGGTGCCAATAGATATAAGAAGGCCAGCGGCAAAGGCGGTAAAGGATACTTTAATGTTATTAAACGTGATACCAAAAAACATATCGGCTTCATTTGTTTTGCCATATACGCCGAGAGGATTACCCTTTTCGATGTTGTCTAACGTCATATTAACATAGCCATCACCCAGGATAAGACGTACAAAATTTTCATCATTTACTACCGATATCACTCCCATTGCGGCAGCAAGAGAAAAAATGATGAAAGCATAGGCTAATTGGCGGTGTGCGCTCTTAAAAAGAAAGGGTAATTCATGTTTCCAGAAGGTGATAAAACGATTTTTATCCTCTTTCTTATTCTTGTAAATCTCCAGGTGCACTCCTGAAGCCAGATTGTTAAGGTACCTGGTTGTGTCACTCTTAGGGTACTGTGTCCTTGAAAAAGAGAGATCATCCGTAATTTGGATAAATATCTCAGCGAGTTGGTCCGGTCCAAGTGTGTTTTCTTTTTCCAGGGATTTTTCGAATTCCTGCCAACGTTGAAGATTTTGTTTTACAAAGGCCGCTTCTTTCATTCGTCATTGGGTTGTATTGTCGGCGTTCATCACGTCGGGAATCACACTTTTCAATGTTGGTCCGGGAATCTCTACTAAAGTCAGGTGTTAGAATTTTGCTTCTCCCGGGCTACTTTTTCTACCGCGTTCCATACCCGGAATACATTTTTATAGCATATTTTTTCTATATCTTCTTCCGAATACCCTCTTTTCAACAGCTCATGGATCAGGTTAGGATAGTGTGAAACATCTTTCAGACCCTCCGGAAGAGAGTCGCCTACTCCATCAAAGTCAGATCCAAGTCCTACATGATCTATACCGGCCAGTTTCACTACCAGGTCTATATGGTCGGCAACACGCTGAACATTTGAATACTTGCTAGGGAATTCTGTTCTAAATGTTTCTATCACTTCCTGGGCGGCTGAATCATCAAAGGTGAGCCCTTCTTCTTTTAGCATTTTTGCCAGTTTACCCCTGGTTTCATTGGTGTAGGCGGCCACTGCCGAGTCGATAAAAGTAGATCCGAAATTAATTTGTATTACCCCTTCTTTTTCACCCAAAAGTGTGATCATATCATCACTCATGTTTCTTTCAAAGTCAGGTGTGAAATGTCTGCAGGATGAATGAGAGGCAATTACCGGAGCCTCTGCAATTTCCATTACCTGGTAAAACGTGCTGTCTGAAATATGAGATACATCTACCATTATACCTACACGATTCATTTCTTTTACTACTTCACGTCCAAAAGGGCTCAGTCCGTTCCAGGTACGGGTAGTGTCATAAGAAGAGTCACAGATCAGGTTATCTTTTGAATGAGTAAGCGTAACGTACCTGATCCCCCTTTTATGGAAATAATCTACGTTAGCCAGGTCATCACCTATTGGAGCGCCGTTTTCCATTCCCATAGGTAAGGATATGATACCCTTTTCGAAGTTTTCCTGCACTTGCTTTGGCGAAACAGCTACCTGAAACTTGTCGGGGAAAGCGTCGCTGATACTTTCTACCATATTGATCAATGTATCGGCCAATTCTTTTGCCCCGCCTGTTACCTGGTAGCGAGCAGGGATATAGATCGACATAAAGGGAGCGTCCAGCCCGCCCGCCTTGCAGCGTTCATAATCAAAATCACCTTTTTCTACGGAAAGTATATCGTCTTTGTCTGTATTGATATCAAAATCAGCGGCTTTAAGCCGGTAGGGTAAGTCGATATGTCCGTCGGTAATGATAAATTTTTTTGCCAACTCTAAAGCTTTGGTTTTTAGCTCCTCATCTGTAGGGGCTGAGGCCTCTTCCTTTGTTTCTGTAGAACAAGAGGTAAAGAAAAGGCAAGTAATGAATAAAGAGTATAAAACTTTCTGCATGTCCGTTGTTTATTTAGGCTTCTTATTATTTTTGAAATTTATAGAAAAATAGTCGGTGTGCAAAGTGTAAATATCAGAACGACCCAAAATGTAGCCATAGATTATGCTACAGCCGGTATTGGTGACAGGATTGGGGCCTTTTTGATAGATTCCGTCATTACTATTGCTTACCTGATTGCTGTTTTCTGGTCGCTGGCCAGGGCAGGTATTGGTACTGAATGGTTGTTTATTGGGGCATACCTCCCCGTTTTTTTCTATCATTTGATCTGTGAGGTGGCTTTTAACGGGCAGAGCCTGGGGAAAAAGCAGATGAACATTAAAGTGGTTCGTTTGGATGGCTCTCCGGCTACACTAGGAGGATACATTTTGCGCTGGATACTCCGGCCCATTGATATAGGCCTGTTTTCAGGAGCTATAGCAGTGATCATCATTGCAGTAAGTGATAAAGGCCAGCGTCTGGGAGATATGGCTGCAGGTACCACCGTCGTTAGAATTGGCGGCCATGTGAACGTTACGTCGCATCAACTGATCAAAAACATGGATAATGAATACCAACCGGTATTTTTGGAAGCTGAACATTTAGGTGATGAGGATATAAGTATCATTAGGGAAGCATTACGAGTAAATAAAGAGCAGGCCAATAGCAGGCCGGTAATAGCGGTGACAGAAAAGGTGAAAGCTCATTTGAACGTGCAAAGTGATATGCCACCGGTAAAGTTTTTGTATACTGTGCTAAAGGATTATAATCATTTGACTTCGTTGTCTTAGAGAATCTATTTTCATGCCAAACCTATATACCCAACAACAACTTGCCTTACGTAACGGGCAGGACCGTGAAGAAGTATGGGTTGCCTATGAGGGAGTTATATATGAGGTGACGGACTCGAGACTTTGGAGAGACGGCAAACATTATGAGCATTGGGCTGGTCAGGACCTTACGGCCGAATTGAAAGATGCTCCGCACACGGAGACCGTTTTTCAAAAGTTTGAAGTAGTTGGACGCCTGGTATAATCAAAAAGGGATGCATCATTTTTTGCCTATAAAAGCCCCGGGCTGGTTTTTTCGATACTACTGTATATTTTTACACTCTACAGCTTTGACCTACATGGATATATTTCGGAACCGAGTTATATGATCTTAATTGCCGATAGTGGTGCATCTAAAACGGATTGGCGTTGGATCACAAAAGAGAATACTATAGAACAGCATCAAACCCTGGGATTCAATCCAACCTATCAGGACCTGAGGCAACTGGATAAGGAAGTTGCTCAAATGCCTTCGTCCCTTTTGCGAGATGATGTGGAGCAGATATTTTATTATGGGGCCGGCTGCGGTTCAGAAAGCAATTGTGAGCAAGTCCATATTGTACTCGAAAAGCATTTCGCTCGTGCGGAAATTAATATCCATGACGACATGCTTGGGGTGGCACGGGCATTATGCGGTACGGCCCGTGGCATAGCTTGTATATTGGGGACCGGGGCTAATTCCTGTTTTTATGATGGTGACATTATTCTTGATAATGTGTCAGCACTGGGATATATCCTGGGAGACGAAGGCAGCGGGGCTTATTTTGGAAAAATATTGATGGCGGATTATTTGAGAAATGATGTGCCGGACGTAATAGCCCGTCGACTGGAAAAACGATTTCAACTGGATAGGGATGTTATTTTATATAAAGTGTATCAGGAGGCGTTGCCAGGTAGGTTTTTAGCTGGCTTTGCTCGTTTCATTTTTCAAAATTTGAAAGAACCGTACTGTTACCGTTTGGTGTATGATGGCTTTAACGCTTTTTTTGACAAGAATTTAATGGATTATCCGCAGATCAATGAAGTGCCGGTCCATTTTTCCGGGTCTGTCGCTTTTTACTTTAGTAACATACTCAGGCAGGTAGCCAATGACCGTGGTATAATAGTGAAAAATATTGTAGAAAGCCCTATAGCCGGGTTGACCTTATTTCACCAAAAGAAGTAATTTTGAAAAGATGACCATCACTGAATCCACTTCCCACTATCACAACCTCGAAGAGATGTCCGTTCGGGATATCCTGGTAAACATTAATCAGGAAGATAATACGGTCCCTAAAGCTGTGATGAGGGCTATGCCCCAGATTGAAGCATTGGTGCCCGTTTTAGTAAAACAGCTTGAAATGGGAGGTAGGATCTTTTATATTGGAGCAGGTACCAGTGGCCGGTTAGGTATCGTGGATGCTTCGGAAATACCTCCCACGTTCGGTATGCCTCAAGGCGTAGTGATCGGTATCATTGCAGGAGGGGATGGAGCTATTCGTAAGGCAGTGGAGTTTGCCGAAGATGATACCCGCCAGGCATGGAAAGATATGCAGGAATACCAGATCAATCACAAAGATGTGGTCATAGGTATTGCTGCTTCCGGCGCTACACCCTATGTGATAGGAGGAGTAACTGAAGCATATAACCGGGGGCTTATCACCGGATGTATTGTCTGTAACCGTGATTCAGAACTGGCACATACAGTTACCTTTCCTATTGAAGTGATCGTAGGTCCTGAGTTTGTTACCGGCAGTACGCGTATGAAAGCAGGCACAGCCCAAAAGCTGGTACTGAATATGATTTCCACTGCTGTTATGATCCAGTTGGGGAGAGTGAAAGGTAATAAAATGGTGGATATGCAGCTTAGCAATAACAAGCTGGTAGACCGTGGCGTTCGTATGCTAATGGAGGAACTATCTATAGATAAAATAGAGGCTCAGGAGCTGCTCGATAAACATGGTTCAGTGCGAAAGGTGATAGATTTTATACGTCGTAATGCACGAGATTGAGCCGTATTACAACTGGCTGGGGTATTATAATGTAGCAGAAGACCCCCGATCACCCTTTCATGGTAAGCAATACAACCATGACCTGTACTCTGAAACTATTTACGGGTATTATATTGACCCTGCATGGGATTTCATGGGATCGGAGACCCTTTATGTGAAGATTCTTTTCACTGATTACACCATTGGATTTTCTATCATAGAATTTATTGGTGAATGGAATGATACTATCAACAATGATATCATGCATCTGAAAAGGAATATCATCGACCATCTTGTAAAAAACCATATCAATAAATTCATTTTAATAGGGGAGAATGTCTTTAACTTTCATGGCTCTGATGATTGCTATTACGAGGAATGGTTTGAGGATGTAGAAGATACGGATGTGTTTTCACATCCCGGTTGGATTGCAGGAATCAATTTTCCCGATTTTATCATTGAAGAACTTCAGAATTACAATATAGATGCCTACGTTAATATGGGGGGCACTCTTCAGATCCCTAAATGGCGCACGTTAACGCCGGCACAGTTTTTTGATCAGATCAACCAGATCATCCGTTACCGCCTGGGGGAGTAACGGTCAGCGGTTCTACAGGGGCCGATTTAGAGATCAGGTACCTGCGTCCGGATTTTACCTCTTTACAGATGTAGCGTGTTCTTCTTAAAGCCTCTTTTTGATAAGTCTTTTTCCCGTGCTTAAAGAGGCTTCCCGGTTCGATATCTTTTAGTATAGTACCGGGATATTTGTCATACCGGGCTAGTGCTGATGTAAGGGCGTGGTCATTGCACGAGGAGGCTTTTGGATTTTCCAGGTATCGCTGCAATTGATAGAGCAGGTCGCCAGGAAATACATTGGTATTTAATACGGGCTGCATCACTTCTCTAAAAGCATTTTTCCATTCTTTTCCATGCGGTAGTACAGACCGTCCATGGCTTTTGTAGGTGATGAGGTGTGCCACCTCATGTAGATAAGTGACCAGAAAAGCGTAGCTATTCAGATCGTTATTAACGGTGATGGTATGTTTTTTTGAAGAGGGGTGATACTTGTAATCGCCTAATTTGGTAGCGCGTTTTCGGGTAATTTTGAAGGTGAATGCGTAATGGTGCCACAATTCCAGGCAATAAGTGAGCACTGCTTCAGGAAAGAACCTTCTTAATGTTTCCCTTTCTCTCAATGATCCTTGACTTTAAAACCTCACAATGATAAAAAAAAGACCGTACTAAAAGTACGGCCTCTTCTAATTTGTAACTAAGTTGATGACTATTCTGAGTCTTCAACTGTAGAGTCTGCTTCTTCCATTACCTCTTCAACGGCTTCTTCCACCTCTTCGGTAGCTTCAGCGGCTTCTTCCACCACTTCTTCAGTGGCTTCAGTAGTTTCCTCAACTACTTCTTCCACAGCGGTTTCTTCCGTTTTTGCGGTGTTACCACATGCAGCAAAACATAATGCAAAGCCACAAGCCAATAACAAGGTTAACAGTTTTTTCATAATACACAGGTTTTGGTTTAAGCGATCAAAGTAGAAATAAAATACCTTAACAGTCAAATGGATGTCATTTTTTTCGAAAAAACAAACGGATTGGTACACCTTCTAAATCGAAGTGTTTTCGCATTTTATTCTCCAAAAAACGCTCGTAAGGCACTTTTATGTACTGTGGAAGGTTGCAAAAAAAGGCAAAGGTTGGTGCATAGGTAGGAAGCTGAGTGATGTACTTTATTTTGATATATTTACCTTTTATGGCAGGAGGAGGGTTCCGTTCAATTTCAGGTAATATAACATCATTCAGCCTGGAAGTAGGTATTTTTTGGGTTCTTGAATTAAATATATTGATAGCCTTTTCAATAGCTTGGAAAATACGCTGTTTTTTTAGCACAGAAGTAAAGATGATGGGAATATAGTCCAGTGTCCCTAGCTTTTCTTCTATACTCTTGCGGAAGATGTCCGCTGTTTTTGTGTCTTTTTCGATAAGGTCCCATTTGTTTACCATGATCATGAGGCCCTTGTTATATTTCCTGGCCAGGCCGATAATACTCATATCCTGTGCTTCCAGCCCACGTTCGGCGTCTATGATGAAGATACAAACGTCACTATCTTGTAACGCCTGAATGGCCCGAAGTACCGAATAGAACTCTATGTCTTCCTTTACCCTTGATTTTTTGCGAATGCCGGCGGTATCCGTCAGTATAAAGTCCTTATTATACAGCCTGTACCTCATATTGATAGAATCACGCGTAGTACCGGCTTCATCGGTGACAATGGTGCGTTCCTGTCCCAACAAGGCGTTAAGAAAAGAGGATTTTCCCACATTAGGTCTTCCTAGAATAGCCAGCCTGGGAATGCCATCTTCCGCATTTTTTTCTCCTTCGTCAAAGTGTGATACCACCTCATCCAATAGTTCACCTGTCCCGGAACCACTGGCCGATGACAATGGGAAGACTTCTCCCATGCCCAGCGCGTAAAATTCGCCGGTCATATGGATTTTCTCTGTGGTGTCTGCTTTATTGGCTGCAATTAATACTGGTTTTTTAGAGGTGCGTAAGACTTTAGCGAAGTCTTTGTCCAAATCCGTAAGTCCTGCATGGCTGTCTACCATAAAAAGGATGATGGAAGCCTCATCTATGGCCAGCTGCACCTGTTTTCGTATCTCGCTTTCAAATTTATCTTCGGATCCTGTTACGTATCCACCGGTGTCTATCACGGTGAAAAACTTACCTGTCCATTCCGCATAGCCGTAGTGGCGGTCACGGGTTACCCCGCTTTCGTCATCCATGATGGCTTTGCGTTGTTCAATCAAGCGGTTAAATAATGTAGATTTACCCACATTGGGCCGTCCAACTATTGCTACTATGTTTGCCATATTTATTTTACTACGGGTTACCTTCAGCGGTGGGCTACAGGTAAGACGGTGTATTATTTAGTATCCAAAATTTCGTAATGCTCTTTCCTTTTTTCTCCAGTCTGCTGCCACCTTCACGAAGGTTTCCAGGTGCACTTGCTTGGCAAAAAAGGTTTCCAGGTCAGCCCTGGCTTCCATTCCTACCTTCTTTAAAGCTTGTCCGCCCTTTCCAATAATAATGCCTTTCTGGCTCTTGCGCTCCACATAGATCTCAGCCCGTATTCGGATTATCAGATCGTCTTCTTTAAATTCAGTCACTACTACCTCACTGCTGTAAGGGACCTCCTTTTTGTAATTCAAAAAGATCTTTTCACGAACGATCTCTTCCACGAAGAATTTTTCCGGCTTGTCCGTTAATTCATCTTTTGGGAAGTAGGGTGGATGTTCAGGCAGTGCTTCCAGTAAGGTATTAAATACCTGGTCTATGTTGGTACCTTTCAAGGCCGAGATCGATAGATAAGCCTGTGCTTTTACATGTTGCTTCCAGTAGGTAAGCTTATCTTCTACCTGCGTGCCCTTGGATTGATCGGTTTTATTCAGTAGAAAAATAATTGGAGATTTGATCCGTTCCAGGCTTTGTGCTACCTGGTCGTCATACTTTTCATAAATATCGGTGACGAAAAGCACGACGTCCGCATCTTCCAGTGAAGACTTTACAAATTGCATCATAGATTGATGTAATTCGTACTCCGGTTTAAGTATGCCCGGGGTATCAGAATAGACCATCTGAAAGTCTTTACCACTGATAATCCCCATAATACGATGGCGGGTAGTCTGCGCTTTAGAAGTAATGATCGATAGCCGTTCCCCCACCATTTGGTTCATCAAGGTAGATTTCCCTACGTTAGGCTTCCCTATAATGCTTACGTAGCCTGCTTTATGCTTATTTTTGCTTTCCATCATCAAAACGCAAAGGTACTTCAATTTTTCGTTCAAGAGAGAATATGGTATGAATCTTGTGCAAAGTTAAACCAGCGCCAAACCACCTCACCCATGAAACACTTCTATCTCCTCAGCCTGATACTTTTCAGCGCTTCCTGTACACATCGCTTGGTACCTACCTGGTATAACGCAGAGAAAGATGGGCTTCCCATAACGCAGATCACCGATAACGAAGTAACTATCCGATTGGAAAACCTGGAACTACGTGAGAGGTACATGATCTTCGATATGGAAATAGAAAATGCCTCAGCGAAAGAGGTCACCCTTGACCTCCCATCCATGTACTGTTACTCCTCCTTTAAACGTTTTAAGCCCCTGGCTACGGACAGCACAGCAGAAAACTGGGAACAACAGCTTCCCGAGGGAGCGGTCAGAAGCGCTGCTATGACCCCTAAAATGGTAGATGATCTATACCGGGATAAGCTTGCGTCAAAGCAAGATGCCGGATTACTTCTCGCATTGTTAGGCGCCGGGCTGATCATTTATGACTTGGCACAGGATATTGATGACGCCAATGATGAAAACTGGACGGAAGAAGATGCAGAAAAGAGCTGGCAAAGGGACCTGGTTACCGCTACTTCGTTGGTAGCATTGAGTGCCATCAGTGATGTGAATGAGGTGGAAACGGCACGCACTGCTGAAGATCTGGAATATATACCCCGGGAATTACTTGTTGAAAAAGTAGTAGAAGCGGGAAGTAGTATAAGAGGAAAGGTTTTTATTGCTAATGTTTTTATTTATAAATATTATCGTTTTGTGATCCCTATGGACGGAGTATCTTTTGTTTTTGACTTCAGGCGGGCAAATTCTACAGAAAGGCAAAAGATCAGGTTATCGAGTTATTGAAAAATAATAAAAATAGTTGTTGCATATTTTATTACTTGCCCCTACATTTGCACTCCAATTTACATCGCGGGATGGAGCAGTTGGTAGCTCGTTGGGCTCATAACCCAAAGGTCGCAGGTTCGAGTCCTGCTCCCGCTACTACAAAGCCTAGACAGAAAAGTCTGGGCTTTTTGTTTTTAAGTAACTTTCCTTAAAAACAAAAGTGGCTGTAACAACTCTGTATAGATCTTGGATAATTAGATGATTTTCATTTCACTTGCATCGCCATATAAGAGCTTAACGGACTATGAAGAGATCAATGCAGATCACACCCGAAGGATTAGAAAAGCTAAAGGATGAGTTAGATCGTCTTTGGCGAGTAGAGCGACCAGAAACAACAAAAAAAGTTGCGTGGGCTGCTAGTTTGGGTGATCGATCTGAAAATGCGGATTATCATTATAATAAAAAGCGACTGCGTGAAATCGACAGACGTGTTTTATATCTACGCAAATGCATTACTGACTTTAAGGTAGTACACTACAACCCTTACCAGGAGGGCAAAGTAATGTTTGGAGCCTGGGTAGAAATTGAAAATGATAATGGCATGAAAAAACGCTTGCGTATAGTGGGCTATGAAGAACTCATAGGTGCCAAAGATTATATCTCAATGGACTCTCCCATGGCAAAGGCTTTGCTAAATAAAGAGGTGGGTGATGAGGCCATTGTACAAACAGCAACGACTCAGTTTTCATGGCGTATCACCAAAATTGAATATCAGAAATAAAATCAATTGAAGTAGTTCTGACTTAATCCGGCAGTTAGGATTAAATTTAAATGTCCGGTTTAAAGTCTAACCCTAAGTACTATTAAAAGCTTCCCTAAAAATAGCAACACTTTTTAGCAGGGTTTTGGCGTTCTGTTCGAAATGACAGCATGAACTGTTATTAATCACTTCTTAATGTACTCAGACGGAGATTTGTGAAAGTGCTTTTTAAAGTACGTAGCAAAGTTATTGGGTGCATTAAACCCGGTTTTATAAGCTACTTCAGCTACGGTAAACTTTCCGGATCTCAAAAGGGACTCAGCGTGTTTTAGCCTGATCGATTTTATTAGTTCATTTACTGTTTGGTCCGTAAGTGTTTTTACTTTTCTATATAATTGGACTCTGCTAACTCCCATCTCTTGTGAAAGTTTTTCAGCATCAAGACCGGAGTCTCCCAGAAAGTGTTCTATCGTTTTTAAGAGCTTGTTTATGAAAGCATCGTCTGAAGAAGTTTCCTGTGTTTGTAACGATTGTAAACCAAATTGTCCTTTAGACCTGGCCTGTAATTTACGTCTGTTATTAATTAGGGTAAATACTCTGCTCCTAAGTAATTGGAGGCTTAAGGGCTTATCCAGATAGCCATCAGCACCGGCCTCGTATCCGTCTATTCTATCGGACTGTGTTGTTTTTGCGCTCAATAAAAGTATAGGAATGTGGCTGGTATTGAGGTCTTCTTTTAACCTGGAGCAGAGTTCAACACCTGACATTCCGGGCAGCATAATGTCCGTAATGATAAGATCGGGTTTTTCCTCTTTTGCGAGTTTATAACCCTCTTTGCCGTCTGACGCTTCCATAATAACAAAATACTCACCAAGGGACTGACTCATCAAAAAGAGAGTGTCAGGATCATCCTCTATCATCAGTACTTTTATGTCATCATAAAGTTCAGTCGATACATTTTCAGGGTCGTTAGAAATCAGGGATATTTCAAGTTCCTCCAGCGCTTTATAGATGCCTGTTGAAATACTATTTGAAGTATGGTCACTTTGAGTTTCTAGGGGTATATAGGGCAGGTCTACAGTAAAAACCGTACACTCCCCCGGATCGCTCTTTACCCTGATATCCCCACCATGGGCATGTACGAGATCTTTAATGTAGGCCAGTCCGATCCCAACGCCCGAATGAAAATCTTCCTGCGATCCACTATCAATATGAAAAAAGCGTTCGAAAATACGTGTTTGGTGATCTTTGGGAATGCCTACACCATTATCTATTACCTCCAGCCGCACCGTACTTTGTGCGCCTTCAATATTGTCCATTTTAGCGATTGCCACGGTAATTTCTCCTGGTGGCGTTACATTTTTAATGGCATTTGACAGCAGATTAAAAATTATCTTTTCTATTTTATCGTGGTCAAAGTTTATGAATAAAGTGTCGTGGACGGTATGGATAGTTAGTTTTATTTCTTTTTGCATTAGAATCTGATCGAACAACTCCAATATATCGCGTACAAAGCTTATTATATCACCATTTGAAGGGCTGAAGTCTAACGTAGTGTGTTCAATTTTATACACTTCTAATATCTGATTTACCAGCCGAAATAATCGGTTAGCATTGCGCTGAATGATTAGATGGTATTTATCTATCAATGTTTTAGGTAGCGATTTACCTGGCTTAACGAGCTCTTCCAAGGGGCTTTGAATAAGGCCTAGCGGAGTGCGGAATTCATGGGATACATTCGTGAAAAACTGAAGCCTGGACTGTGATAGATGCTTGAGGTCTTCATAATTATTCTTAATTTCTTGCTTCTGCGCTTCAATTTGAACGTTTTGTTTTTGTAATGATTCCGATTTTTTCTGAAGTACCGAATTGAGGGTCCCTAATGTTTTATTCCTGCGAATGATGCGTACTTCGAGAATTACAATTATCAGTAAGGCTATAGCAATGATTAGAATAAATTGCCAGCTGAACCACCACGGGGGTATTACCTCAAATTCAATGGTCGCCGGTACTGTTTCTATATTAAAATCATGGTCACGTGCTCTCACCTGAAAATGGTAGTTTCCCGCAGCAAGCCCGATCAGTTGCTGGTAAGACTTTTTTCTGAATGGCGACCATTCACTTTCATTTAACCTCCACGAATATTCTAATCTTGTATCATTAGTGTTTTCCATGTAGTCCTTACCGCTCCAAAACACAACGTTTTCCCCATCACCTGCCTGTATTTCAGTGGAATAAGATTCTATGGTAGTCTGAGGTGCCTGTTTGCCCGGTGTATAGCGAATAGTCTTAAACTGGGAAGGTTTTACATCCGAAATACCTGGTGACAGACCCCTTCGTATCCATTCAGAAGGCACGTAAACCAGCCAATATTCATTTTCAAGTCCTTTTTTAATTTGCATCTCCGGCAGCATATCAAATGCCGAAGGGAATATTTCTGATGACCATGCAACTCCATCGAAATATCCAACGCCGTCGCGTGTCACAGCCCAAACTTCATCTTTACCTGAGGTGTGGATATGAAAAATATTGTTGCCCGGAAGACCTTCGTTCATGGTATATTGAGTCCATGAAAGGCTGTCTAACTTGAAAATACCATAGTGACGAGAGCCAAACCAAACAGTATAATTTGGATCAGTGCTTATAAAATCGGTATAATCTTCAAATTCAATTAAGCTGTCTATTTTAGCCCAATTATTTTCGTTTAACCTCCAAATGGCTCTTCCCCCAAACCACATGGTCCCATCACAGGATTCCCCTATACCGTAGCATGCGGTAGGTACCATAGGGTCAGTTTTTATGGAATAGTGAATGAGAGAATCCTTGTCTATCTGCGGAGCCAAAAACTGTACTACACCACCATTTTGTCCTAAATCATGCCTTATGTCAGCGCTACTACCTATCCACACTGACCCATCACTTGCTTCATACACCGCCCTGTAGTCAAAGCCCCAGGAGACTTCAGGAAATACTCTTTTCTCCCATGAATTACCATTGTAAAAAGCAACGGCGGCGAAACCTTTATGACTACCAATAGCCCAAATTTCACCGTACGAAGTGTTGAATAGCTTGACGGGTGTGTCTATCAGCCCTTGTTCTGTTCCGTGACTAAAAAAAGATCCATTTTTAAGAAGTACTGCTTTTCCCTCATAAGATAAAAACCAGCGTTCATTAACATTTTCCAGTTGAAAAATAAGTTCCGGATAGCTGCGCCAGACTTTATTCGTATTGTTATATAAATAGCCTTCGCCCAGTTTATCTACTACTAAAATCTTACCATCCGGGGCTTCTGAAAAGAATAAACGGGACGAAGAAGAAAAGGAAACATCAGGATATTTGTACTCTTTCCAACGTTCATTTTCATAAATAAAAAAACGTCCGTAGCCGCCAATCCATACGGCACCTTCATCGGTAATCATCAGACTATTTTGAGAGTCAATACCTCCAAACAGATCACTAAGCCGGACGGTGTGCCACACTTGTCCGTCAAAAAAATACGTACTTAAGTTGTGTGCATTGGATATGACCCAGATTTTTCCATCAGGTGCTTCTTCAACATGCGCTTCTCCACGAAATTCAGGCCCATTTACGCTATCATAGAGTTGATACTCATCTGTACCAAGTTTGCTGTAGTGATCATAAGTCACCAGTTTACCATATTCGTTTTTTTCACTTATTGCCAGATAAAGCTTGCCACTGGCACCCAGGCTCAAATCTTCAATGCTTGTTTCTTTAGAGCCTTTTAAAGCAAACTCCTTTGGAAATGGCTTCAGCTTTATTTCTGCGGATAACTTCTGGCTCAATTCATTGAACGCCCCGGTAGAAGTGTAAAGTGTCAGTTGCGAATCTCCTACAGCCAATAATCCTGAAAGTGAAGATTGAGAACCTTGTTTAGCAAGAGATGCTAATATAGTTCCATCCGGTAGTCTTATTATATCCTTTACAGAGGCCTTAAGCTGGCTGTTAACAGGAAATATTTTTGTCCAGCCCGATTCGTCCATTTTAAACAGGCCCTCATCTGTACCAAAGAACACATTTCCTTTTTTTTCGGGATAAACAGATAAAACAGGTGTACCGGAAATGCTATCCGGTTTGGCGTAGTGCTGCCATGTGTATCCGTCATAATGGATAAGTGCATTGTCTGTCCCAAACCATAAGGTGCTGTCAAATGCATGATTTACACATCTTACGTTTTTTCCTTGTAGCTCTGTTAAGGTTGACCATCTCCATGACTCAATGACCGGGTCTGTCGGCTTTAACTGATAGGGCTCTTGTGCAAATGCCTGTATTGGTATCCAAAGAAGTATAACCCAAAGGATGTCTGTTAAAATGGCAAACGTACGGCAGTATTTTTTTGCTTTAAGTAGTACTCCATGTGCCAGTTCTGAGATATACGCCCTGTCATAAACATTGCCAATTGTCATGTATGATTCACTCTGTTAAGCTCTTACGCTGCTGAAATTATACTACAAATGTTTTAAAAATACAGATTTATTGTCAATTGATACTCACCAAGATGAGTTTGAAACTATGCTAGAGATAGCTAGGGGAAAAATACATCACTTTAGGAGTTGTAAAAAATAACTAAAGATAAAATCCTACATAACCTGGTAAAAAATGCACAGAATTAAATTAGGCACTAGGCCTAAGATGGTACGCCTGATAAGCCCACACTTAGCACTGACCTTAATGGCGTTTATGGTTTTTGCCTTGTCATCTTACGGGCAGGGAAGTGTTTATGGAATTGTTCAGGACGCTTCAGTTGGTGAAGGACTGCCTGGGGCTACCGTCAACGTAAAAGGTTCAACCTACGGAACCATTACAGACATCAATGGAAAGTATTCCCTTGGCGGCCTTAAAAGCGGAGAACAAATACTCGTATACAAATTCCTGGGGTTTGTTACCACTGAAATTTCTGTCACAATTGAAGAGGGAGGACTAACTGAGCAAAACGTATTGTTAGAACCGGACATAACATCATTAGATGAGATAGTGGTTACTGGTCAGGCGCTTGGTCAGGCAGCAGCGATCAATCAGCAGATCAATGCAAATACCATTGTTAATGTGGTTTCTAAAGACAAGATACGTGAGCTGCCGGATCAAAATGCTGCGGAGACTGTGGGCAGGTTGCCAGGAATTTCCGTTCAGAGAGACGCAGGAGAGGGCCAAAAAATTGTGGTGAGGGGTCTGGCCCCGCGCTTTAGTTCCATTACTATAAATGGCCAGCGAATCCCTTCCACAGATCAGGAGGACCGTTCCGTGGACTTAAGTATGATGTCACCAGATGTGCTGGCAGGGATCGAAGTATTCAAATCACTTACACCGGATAAAGACGCTGATGCCGTGGGAGGGACTGTTAATTTCGTAACAAGAACAGCCTCTTCAACACCAGAGATTCAGGGATCATTTCAGTACGGATACAATGGCCTGACAGAAGAATGGGGTCAGATCCGGGCCAATACTTCCCTTAGCCGCAGATTTTTGAATGATAAATTTGGCTTGATCCTATCGGGTAACTTTCAAAAGGTGGACAGAAGTCAGGATCGAGTGGGGATTGTTTATGACAGACCAGGAGAGATTAATGGGGAAGTGAACCCAAAAGCTGAAAGTGCACAGCTAAGCCAGGATATTGAGGACAGGTTTCGCTACGGAGGTAATTTGGTAATGGATTATGAATTTTCACCAAAGCATAAAATCACTTTTAACCCAATCATTCAGTTCACCGAGAGGGATAGAGATGAATACAGGACCAGTTTTGATGCCAGTGGTGGCGCTGTCAACTATCGGTATGAATATACCCAGGATGTTACCCGACTGTTCTCCGCAGGACTCACGGGCGATCATACCATAGGCAGTAAATTATCTGTGGAGTGGAGTGCTTCATTCTCGGATACCTATCGATTCAGGCCAGAAAATTTCCGGATGGACTTTCAAGATCGTTTCGCCAGCGGATCACCAGAAGTGGGTAAACCAGCATCGGTGTTGGTAGATGAGATGCTCCTAACACATAGCTTGGACAGGACTGTTTTGAGACGCTTTGCCACCAATGATGATGACGTGAGAACGAGCAATACTTCTGCGCAAATTGACCTGAGCTATCCAGTCAGAGTATCAAAAAAGGTTACCGCCACTATTCGTGGAGGTGCAAAAGTCCGGATAGATGATCGGAGTAGAGATGTAAATAGTTTTGCTACGCTTCCTTTAGACGTAGGGGAGCTTTCTTTTTTACCTCCTGAAGAATATGTGAGAAATGGTGATGATAGGGTGTTGATGTCAAACTTCATTGCCCCTTTTGATGATAATGGATATGATATCTCAGGTTTTGATTTTGGTGTAGGACAGGCCGATACATTAGTTGGACAACATTTGAACAAAGCCGAAATCCTGGATTTTCAACGAAAATATGGTGCAACAGCTCCCAGAAATCCATTTGCTGATATCAGGGACTACAGTGCCACAGACAGAATCACCTCAGGTTATCTGATGGGTACTTTCAATATAGGGAAAATACTGACATTAGTGGCAGGCGCCAGGGCAGAGAATACTTTTCTGGATTATACGGGCCAGACGGGTTCTGCATTTGCTCCGGACGAAGGTCAGGAAATTGAGGACCTAAACAATGACACTACCAGAACCCGCTCTTATTTAGAGATATTTCCGCAGGTCAACCTTAAGATCCAACCCACTGGATGGTTTGATATCAGGCTGGCTGCCACTAAAACCATTAACCGTCCTAATTTCCAAAGTTTAGTCCCCTGGGTGAGGCAGGATAATTTTGAGGCAGTGATTGAACGGGGAAATTTTGATCTGCAGCATACCATAGCATGGAATTATGACTTGTTTCTATCGTTTTACAATAAAATAGGACTCTTTACCATTGGCGGCTTCTACAAAGAGTTGACAAACATCGATTTTAATGCGGAAAAGCGAACGCAGATTAATGAGAACGAAACATTTAGACTGTTAGAGCCAGAAAACGCTGTTGGCCTGGCTACAGTAGCAGGGATAGAGTTAGATGCTCAGGTCAATTTCAATTTTTTACAAGCACCATTCGACGGGCTGATACTGTCAGCAAACATGACATTTTTAGAATCTACTACACAATATCCATTCCTGGAAATTTTAAGATCACCACCCAGGGCTGTGCTGGTAGAGCGTGAAGCTGAGATGGTGGGCCAGCCCGATCTGGTATGGAACGTTAGCCTGGGATACGAAAAAGGTGGATTCACAGGTAGAGTATCCGCAGTATATCAAGGCACTGCACGAGGAAATAGACTAGGTCTCAGAGACGATTACGATCAATTTACGGTCGCTACTACCAGGTTGGATCTGACTTTCAAGCAAAAAATTACTGAAAACCTTAAGGCATATATCAATTTCAACAACATCACAAATCAGAAAGAGCGGTCAAATGAAGACGTTCGACTTAGAAGAGTTCAAAACTTTGGAGGTACTGCTGATTTTGGATTTCAGTTATCATTTTAAACATTATTAACTCTAGAAACAGATGAAGAAAAACTACAGGTTAAAAAGCTTAATGGCACTATTTTTTTTAATAATAGGTAGTCAGGTTGGAGCGCAAGATACGCTCACCGTAGATTCTAATAGTGGTGAAATAGGATTGTTAAATGATCTGATCAACAACGACACCACAGCCACCGGAGATCGTGCAACAGCTGTGTATCGGCTAAAAAGAGGACAAACGTACGTGCTAAGCGGTGGATTGGAAAACGTTGGTGGATATCACCTCAATATTGTGGCAGAAGAGGGAGATGGGGAAAGGCCCCGAATTGTACCGGGAGTGATCAGTGGTGGTGAATCAGACAGACCTTTCAGAGCAAGAGGTGATCTGACACTCAAAGGATTATATATCACAGGGCGTGATGAACTGGGTACACTGAACCCAAGAAGACGGATCATTCGGCTGTCTGCCCCGGACATTCGGGTAGAAGTAGACGACTGTCACCTGGACCAGGATGGTCAGGCCGCTTTCAGGACAGATGACAGCGGGATCAAATTGTACCTTACCAATTCTATCGTCTCCAACATCGGGCAGCCTAGAAATACGCTGAATGGAAGAGTGCTGGATGATAGAGGCTCAAACTTAGATACTGTGATATATGAAAATAATACCTTTTACAATATATCTCACAATCTATGTAACGACAGAGGAGGGTGGATCAAATATGCGAGGGTAAATCAAAATACTATTGTACATGTTGGTAATCGTCTTTTTGATTTTGACGAAACCCAAACAGGTATATTCACTAATAATTTGGTCATTAATGCAGGATACTTAGGGAATGATGCCGACACAATAGTAAATGATGCCTTCTTGCTCAAGTTTGACACACTTTCCGAGCAATCGATTTCAGAGTTGCCGGACGTAGAGCAAACATTTACCTATACTAACAACAACATTTATCTGGATTCGGCCATTATTAAATCGTACCCAACAATTGAAGAGATTAGAGCTGGTACGTATCCGGAAGCAGATTCTACCGTAAGACCAAACGATATTTTGAGTCCCTCTACGGCACTTTTCGCTGGTGAGGCGCAGATTGCGACAAATATTACAGAATTTGTCAACTTCTCAGATGGGCCACCACTTGATGATTTGGTGAAAATTATTGATCAGTTCTATAGAGATCCTAATCCGGCAGATGATAAACTTAATGTGGATAACTGGGATATATCCGATGAACCCTTTTCCTTCAGGTACTCTGACTTTACGCAGTCAGCATCTTCAAGCATAAATGGAGGCCAGTTAGGCGCTTTAAGTTGGGAACTTATCCTCTCGGGAAAATCAGGTCTAGAACAGTCGTTAAATGAGGCCAGGGCATTACTGGAGAATGCTGAAGCCGGAGGTAACCTTGGCCAGTACAGGAAAGACGCCATTGACGCACTTACCAGTGCTGTGACTACGGCTGAAGGTGTTCTTGAAAATCAATTGGCCCCGGATGACGAAGTAACGGAAGCAAAAACTGTTCTTGATCAGGCCATTGCCAATTTTAACGGGCAGCTCATAACCTCTACAGACGGTGATGTTGATCAGAACATTTTCATTTATCCTAACCCTGCCTCCGAATATATATTCTTTAAAAATAAGAATGATGTGTCCTTCGAAATGTGGAGCGTCTCCGGCATTTTCATTGGAAAAGGCAAGATAGAGCCAAATGCTAAATTATCATTGAGAGATCTGAAAACCGGAACCTATATTTTGCGGGTCAGAGACACGAATGACAAACTTCAAACATACAAGCTCATAAAGCAGTAACCACCTAAAATTTGCAAAAATGAAAATAGTCGATTTAAAAAATATAGCCTCTCTCTTACTCCTGGCACTTTTATCTACGTTTGTCTCCTGCGGAGATGACGACGATAATGGAGCTTCGCCAGGATTAGTCGCCACCTGGTCGGCAAGTAGTGTATTGTTAAACGATTTCGATGTAACCATGCCTACTTATGAAAACTTTACCATAACATTTAGAAGTGATGGTACCTATATTACCTCCGGTGGTACGCCGGTATTTACTGATCAGGGAGGGTTTTGGTCAATAACATCAGAGACAGGCAGTCAGATTAATATAACGCTTGATGATATTGCAGCGTCTGTCTCCTTTACGGATGATTTAAGCACTGCGGTACTAAACTTTACCGCCAACGGTAAGGCCATTGGGGCCAGGACCAGCGGCCTTGAGGGTAACTATGTTATCAATCTGCAAAAAAAACAATAGAAGTTCAATACGGTTTCACCCCGGAATATCAAATCCGGGGTGGAGTTACATCTAATACTATTTATATGAGAGGGGTAATAGTGGTGATACTTGTTTTTTTAGTTGCACTGAGCGCAAGAGCACAATATCCGGATGCACCGGAACCCTGGAGAGAGGAATACAATTTTTCACTGGCAGGTTTTGAGTTCAAACATCCAATGACCGTTTTGAACAGCGGGGAACTTGAGCTCATAAAAAAAAGGATCAGCCTCAGTGTAGAGCCTCAGGCTTCAGCCTATTTGGCGCTTATAGCTGAGGCAGACGGCTATCTGAATTTTGTTCCGAATGCGCCGGTTACATTGGATATTCCGGGAGGTTATCAGGACAGCAACGGCTTAAATGCTGCCAGGGAATTATTATGGAGTAATTGCCATCCTGCTTACACCACAGCTCTGGCTTATGCGCTTACCGGAAATATAGCTTATGCTGAAAAAGCCAGAGAGGTTTTGATGAACTGGACACAGACAGAAACCACGTTTACAGGTGATGACCGGGGCCTGCAGTTAGGTTCCTATTTCACTCCTATGTTATATGCCGCTGATTTGATATATGACTATTCTGGCTGGACGGGTACCGAAAGAGATCAGTTTCATCTCTGGTGGCGCACCGAATGCCTGGAAAAGGGAGAGGTCATTCATGTGATGCGGGGAAAAGACAATAACTGGAAGGACGCAGGGCTTTTAGGGGTTTTTGCCGCTGCTGTTGCTTTCGAGGATCATGACCTCTTAAATGAGGCCTTGATTCAGCTTAAGAGTTATTTCTATTCCCGTACGGATAAAAATGTGAGATTGCCAGGTGCGGGGTGGAAAATAGAAAGTGACGACAATGGCGTATATCTTCCTCGCGAAGTAGTTAGAAATGATGGGCGCAGCGGCCTTACTTACACCGCCTATGCATTAACCACAATGGTACAGTGCTTTGAAATAGCACGATATGCAGGGTTTGACTTATGGAATGATACCACTGAAAAAGGTGTGCAGATCATTGATGTCATCAATCAATACTTTATTTGGGAGCGTAACCCATCTTCTTTTCCCTGGGGAGTGCCTAATCTCACCACAAAACGTAGAAACCATTACGAAATTGCAAACAGTTTTCTGGAGGCAGACCACGGCATCACCAATTTATTACAGACTGAAAGGCCTATAAGAGGAAGGGAGGGGGACGCATTCAGTACGCTGAATAAAGGTGGCATGAAAGGGCGTGATACTGTACGTGTTGCAACACCTGTTTTAACCACGGTTGAAGCACTCACATCCAGCAAAATTAAATTGGAGTGGTTAGATCAATCGGACAATGAATACGGGTTCATACTGGAAAGAAAAACAGATACTGACTTTGAGCCCATAGGCCAGCTAAGCCAAAATAGCGTTGAATGGACGGATGAATCCGCCATAGCGAACACAGATTATCAATATCGTTTAGGAGCTTACAATGCCCACCAGGATACTGTCTACTCAGAGACGCTGGCCGTTACCACTCCGGCTGAACCTATTGAAGCTCCCGCAAGACCTTCGGGATTTACAGGTGTGGCAGTTTCATCAACGCGGGCTCAACTCACCTGGTCAAATACCACTCAGGAGGAGGGGTACGAACTGGAACGTCTGGAAGGCGACAGCTTTATCCGCATTGCTATTCTGGATGTGAATGATACCACTTTCACAGATACAGGTCTGAGTAAATCATCCACTTACACTTATCGCTTAAAGGCTTTTAACGGAGTGGGAGCATCTGCTTACACCGAAACAGTGAACATAACAACGTTTGCTATAGGTGCCGTGTACGAACCGGACGAGGGGGTACTCGTTATGGAGGCAGAAAATGGAGAAATGGGAAATAGGTGGGACATACTTTCACGCGCAGAAGCTTCTATGGGAAAAGTAATAGAGGTTAATCCTGATTTTAACAGTTCGGGAGATGAGCCCGGATGTGTTCAGGAGGTATGTATCGTACGATACAATTTCCAGTTAGAAACCAGCGGTAATTATAGTTTCTGGTTTAGGCTATACGCTTTATCAGGTGAGGAAGACTCTTTTTTCTGGCGTATAGATGATGGGGATTGGGTGAAGGAGAATGGTCGTTCCGGTGCAGGTGCATGGTTTAAAACGGATAATGCTCAGGTAAATGAAATAAGTGCCGGTTTTCATGTTTTAGAGGTGGCTTATCGTGAGAATGGCACACAACTCGACAAGTTTATCATTCAACTTGACACTAAACCCGACCCATTTGAGGAAGGGCCGACAGAATCCGGAAGTGCACAACTTTTACCGCCTTTAACCCCTGAGAACCTTACGCTGGTACTTAAAGATTCAACTACCATTATCGTATCATGGTCAGATGTCTCTGATAACGAAACCGGATATATTCTGGAAAGACAAACAGGTGAGGATTTCGTGGAAATTGCACAATTAGCCCCTAATACCGTCACCTATGAAGATACAGGATTAAGTCTTAATACTAATTATACCTATCGAATAAGTACTTTTAACCTTGCAGGGTCTTCGGGTTTTAGCGCTATAGATTCATTGAGCACGCCAAAGAAGAGAGAACCCGACGTCATTCAGTCATTAGAAAAGCTACATTCACAAGTACACATTTACCCTAACCCTTCGCAGGGTTTAATTAACCTTCATTGGACGGTTAACACTCAGCTAAATTTCCATATCAGGCTTTATGATATATATGGCAAAGATGTGTTTTACAACAAACCTTCAAAAGGTCAGATTGATTTTTCAGGAAACCCTGATGGAGTTTATTATCTGCACATATCGTCTGAATTTTATTCAATTATTCAAAAACTTATTCTCTTCAATTAAATGGACCGGAAAACCATCCTCATTTTTTGCTATACTTTATTCACTGCTGCATCGGTCTGCCCGGGCTTTGGCCAGGGACTTCTACAGAATTTAGGGGCCCGCGATAAACAATGCCTTGATGGTTTATGGCAGATCATTATAGACCCGCTGGAATACGGTATGTATACACACAGCTACAAGCTTAAAAAAAATGGCTACTTTCTCAATGAGAAGGCAGAAAACTCCTTCGACAGAATCGAATATGACTTTGACGGCGGCTACCAACTCTACGTACCTGGTGACTGGAATACCCAAATGGAAAAACTATACTATTATGAAGGTACGATTTGGTATAAAAGATCTTTCGATGCTTTGGGAGATACAAATGGAAGAAAACGACTCTATTTTGAAGGGGTCAACTATCAATGTCGTGTATACCTGAACGGTGAATTCCTTGGTGATCATGAAGGGGGCTTTTTGCCATTTTCATTTGATATCACAAATAAATTAAAAGCACAAGATAATTTTATTGTATTAAAAGTAGATAACACGCGCCAAAAGGATGGTATACCTACGATTAATTTCGACTGGTGGAATTATGGTGGCATTACACGCTCCGTTCATATTGTGAATTTGCCTGATACGTATATAAACGACTATTATTTAAGCCTGGTGAAAGGCACTAAGAAAAAAATAGAAGGTTGGGTAAAGCTGGAAGGTGATAATGTTGTAGCGCAAGATGTGATGATAAACGTCCCTGAGCTCAACATACATGAAAAAATAAAAACGGATAAAAATGGTCTGGCATCCTTCACCCTTTCTTCTGAGCCTGAACTTTGGTCTCCTGATCATCCTAAGCTTTACGAAATAGAAATTGCCAGCGCTGAAGAGAAGTTAACCGACCATATTGGATTCAAAACCATAGAGGTACGGGATAATGATATACTGCTCAATGGTCAAACCGTCTTTTTAAAAGGGATTAGTATTCATGAAGAAGCACCTTTTGGAGTAGGGAGGGTAATTACTGCTGAACAGGCTGCCACACTTCTGACATGGGCCAAAGAGCTGGGCTGTAATTTTATACGATTGGCACACTACCCTCATAATGAGTTTACGGTTAAATTGGCTGAAAAAATGGGCCTCATGGTGTGGTCGGAGATCCCCGTTTATTGGACCGTTAATTATACCAATGAGAGTACTTATAAAAGTGCCGAAAACCAGCTCATTCAGATGATTGATAGGGATAAAAACAGGGCAGGTGTCATTTTGTGGTCTGTTGCTAACGAAACACCCGTAATCCCTGAGCGATTGGAGTTTTTAAGAAAACTCATACAAAAAGCCAGGGCAAAAGACCAGACACGATTGATAACTGCTGCGCTTAACACCCAGCGGGGGGAAGATAACAATATCATTATCGATGACCCACTGGGCGAATACATTGACGTGATCGGTATCAATAGCTATTGCGGATGGTATGGAAAAAGACCGGCTGAATGTCGTGATCTGGTGTGGAAAAATACCTTTAACAAACCCATAATCATGAGTGAAATGGGCGGTGGTGCACTTGCCGGTATGCACGGTACAAAAGATGATCGCTGGACTGAGGAATACCAGGCAGAGGTGTATGAATGTAATTTGGATATGTTAAAGAAGATAGATTTTTTGGCAGGGACGTCCCCATGGATATTAATGGATTTTCGCTCACCAAGGCGTAATCTGCTTCGAATTCAAAACGACTACAATCGTAAAGGCCTTATTTCTGAAAATGGGGAGAAGAAAAAGGCCTTTTTTGTTCTAAAGGATTTTTATGATCATCACCAGTCAAAAAACAAGGCAAATCACTCACAAGAAAGATAAGGTATGGCCGTGTTCTTAAGGAGAATAATTACCTGCTTTTCACTATGCGTACTGGTAATCAGTTGCGAGTACGCAACTACGAATAAATCGGAGTTAGATGAAAGGCAGATTCTAAATACGATAAGTGACAGGCTCTATGCCGGGATAGTGGAGTTGGATACTTCGCGTTTGCCGCGTTCCGTAGAAGGAGGAAAAGTCAGGTTTACTTCTCCAGGAAGCTGGACCAGTGGGTTTTTCCCGGGCATATTATGGATGATGGCTTCTTATGAACCAACTAAAAAATGGAGTGATAAAGCTCGGAAGTACACCGAACTCCTGGAGAATGTCAAGTATGAAACAGGCCATCATGATTTAGGGTTTATGTTATACAATAGTTACGGACGCGGTTATTCGGCCACCAATAACCCTGCTTACAGGGAAGTGCTATTCACCGGGGCGGCTTCCTTGGCTTCAAGGTATGATACACTTATGGGTGCCATAAAGTCTTGGGACAGACCCGGAAAATGGCAGTATCCTGTGATTATCGACAACATGATAAACCTGGAATTCCTGCTTTGGGTAAGCAAGGAATCGGGTGATTCTACATACATGGATATAGCCATTTCCCATGCTGATGAAACGCTAAAAAACCATTTTAGGCCGGACTACAGTAGTTACCACGTGGTAGACTATGACACGGTAACCGGTGAGCCTGTATGGAGAGGTACCCATCAAGGGTTGAGCGATTCTTCTGATTGGGCTCGTGGACAAGCATGGGGCCTGTATGGTTACACCATGATGTATAGAGAAACCGGCCATGTCAGATATCTCAATCAAGCCAAATCAATAGCCCAGTATCTTTTGGACCATTCTAACATGCCGGAAGACCTTATTCCGTATTGGGACCTTAAAGACCCCGAAATACCGAATACCCACCGGGATGTATCTGCTGCCGCTATTATCGCTTCAGCATTACTGGAATTAAGTGATTATGTTAAAGATAACCAACAGCTCACCTATCTAACGGCAGGCAGAAAAATATTGACCAACCTTGATCGATTGTATACCTATGAGAATGACGATATCAGGCTGTTTTACCTGGATCAGAGTGTGGGAAGCAAACCGAAGAACGGGGAGGTGGGTGTCCCCGTAATTTATGCGGACTACTATTTTGTGGAAGCGCTGATGCGTTCTCTGGAAAGGCAGTGATGGAAATAAACAGTATTCATTTTAATTTTTGTAAAAAATGAATACTGTTTATCAATGATGTAAACCATTTTGAAGTCAAAAGAATACTTCTTATCTCCTTATACTATATCCCTGAGTTCAACATTAACTTTAGCCAGCGAAATTCAGGATATTCAAAGTAAAATCTAAACTTCATCGACCGTAGTTTAACGTAACAAGGGTTTTTCTGTCATTACTCATAATCTATGGTAACGACAGGCCCCTGTCAGATGCCATCCTATTGAACGGAGCCGGGGCTATCAGCCATGGGAAATTCTTTCTCATGAGGAAAAATACCTTCTATTATAGCCTTACAGAGCGCTTCTTCCTCCCTTAGTATTCTATGTATTGAATAGACCTCCATCCACTCTAAATGAAATAGGAGAAGAAATGCTTACCTGTTGCTCACAGGGCTAAAATTCATGAATTGAAAACAGGGAGGAAATTTTTAAGTTGCCCTATTACAATTCCAACAATGACATAGTTAACAGAGAGGTCATTCATTGCATCACTGTTGCCTCTCTTTAAACCCACTGGATATGAATCTAAAGCGAAAATACAGCATCTGATTTTTAGATATTGTAAATATTACAATAAGATATAATTTTTTACTATCTTTAGCGTATGTTTTATCTCGGTTATGATATAGGAAGTTCAAGTGTTAAAGCCGCATTAATAGATGCAGACAAGAATGAGATGTTGTCCATCGTTAATTATCCAAAACAGGAAATGCCCATAGATAGTCCTCAAAAAGGATGGGCGGAGCAAAATCCGGAAGTTTGGTGGGAGAATATTGTGGCGGCTACAAAATTGGTGCTGTCTGAAACGGGTGTTAGCAGCTCGGATATAAAAGGTATAGGTATAGCCTATCAAATGCATGGCCTGGTGCTGGTGGATAAAGATCAGCAGGTACTGCGGCCTTCAATAATCTGGTGTGATAGCAGAGCTGTAAACACCGGGCTGGATATGCTTAATGCCATGGGTTCCGATTTAGCGTATGACCACTTACTCAATGCTCCGGGCAATTTCACGGCATCCAAGCTTAAATGGGTGAAGGACAATGAACCTCATGTATTTGAAAAGATCCATAAAGTGCTTTTGCCGGGTGATTTTATTGCTCTAAGGATGACAGGTGAGTTTACAACGACCATTCCGGGTCTTTCGGAAGGTACATTTTGGGATTTTAAAGAAAAGTGTATCTCTCAGGATATTCTAAGAGCATTAGGCATAGACGAAGAACATTTTCCAACTGTTGTCCCTACCTTTTCCGAACAAGGGAAGTTAAGTGCTCAGGCTGCTCAACAGCTTTCCCTTTCTCCGGGTATTTCCATTGGCTATCGGGCCGGGGACCAGCCCAATAATGCATTAGCTCTTGGTGTGCTGGAGAATGGTGAGCTGGCAGCAACAGGCGGAACTTCGGGGGTTGTGTATGGAATATCAGACAGACCGGTGGGGGATAAAAATGAGCGGGTGAACAGCTTTGCGCATGTAAATCACACCAATGATGCTACCAATATAGGTGTGCTATTATGTATTAACGGGGCCGGCAGTCAATACAGATGGGTAAAGGAAATGATGGCATCCGATGGCATGGGGTATGAAGAGATGGAAGAATGGAGTGCAGCAGTGCCAATAGGTTCGGAAGGCCTGCGGATCATACCTTTCGGAAATGGAGCGGAACGCATGCTGAAGAATAAGAATTCGGGAGGTCAGATCAGCAATATCCAGTTTAACACGCACGGCAAGGGACATATATTCAGAGCTTCGCTGGAAGGGATTGCTTTTTCATTCTATTACGGTATAGAGATCCTACGTTATCTGGGACTGAACGTAGCTCATCTGAAAGTGGGTAACGATAACCTTTTTCAATCCAGGGTATTTAGCGAAACACTGGCCACACTGTCGGGCGCAACGATTGAAATGATCAATACCACAGGGGCTGTTGGAGCTGCCAGGGGAGCGGCTTTTGGCTTAGGTCATTTCAAAACGTTAAGAGAAGCCGTGAAGGAACAGGAAACCGTAGGGATATACCACCCCCAAGATAATAATGAACCATTCATTTCAGCCTATCAGGACTGGAGAAAATATTTAAAAGAGTTTAATTGATAAATAAGATGAGTATAATATTAGGAGATAAGGAATACTTCAAAGGCATACCTGAAATTGTATATGAAGGCAAGGAATCGGATAATCCTTTGGCTTTTAAATATTACGATGCCAACAAAGTTGTCGCAGGAAAATCATTAAAAGAACATTTCAGGTTCGCTATTGCCTACTGGCATACCTTCTGTGGTACAGGGGGAGATCCTTTTGGTCCTGGCACCAAGTTGTTTCCATGGGATGTTTCGAATGATCCCATGCAGCGTGCAAAAAATAAAATGGATGCTGCATTTGAATTCTTTACCAAGATAGGCGCACCTTACTATTGCTTCCATGATTTTGACCTGGTGGAGGAAGCTGATAAGTTTTCGGATTCTGAAGATCGCTTAGCGAAGATCACTGAATATGCAGTTGAAAAGCAGGCGGCATCAGGGGTAAAACTATTGTGGGGAACTGCCAATTTGTTTTCGCACCCAAGGTATATGAATGGCGCAGCTACTAACCCTGATTTCACCGTGGTGACCAGGGCTGCTGCCCAGATTAAAAATGCTATCGACGCCACCATAAGACTGGGTGGCGAGAATTATGTATTTTGGGGTGGTCGTGAAGGTTATATGACCCTTTTGAATACAGATATGAAAAGTGAATTGGATCATATGGCCAGGTTTTTACACCTGTGCAAAGATTATGCCCGCGGACAGGGCTTTAAAGGAAACTTCCTGATTGAACCGAAACCTATGGAACCTACAAAGCACCAATACGATTTTGATGCCGCGACCGTCATTGGCTTTTTAAGGCAGTATGACCTGTTGGATGACTTTAAACTTAACCTCGAAGTTAATCATGCTACACTTGCTCAACACACCATGCAGCATGAAATGCAGGTAGCGGCTAATGCAGGCGCTTTGGGAAGTATGGATGCGAATAGGGGAGATTATCAGAATGGTTGGGACACAGACCAGTTTCCCATGAATATAGGCGAGTTAACGGAAATGATGTTAGTGTTCTTAGAGGTGGGTGGATTACAAGGTGGAGGAGTAAACTTTGATGCTAAAACAAGAAGGAATTCCACTGACCTGGAAGATATTTTCCTGGCCCATATCGGTGGAATGGACGCTTTTGCGAGAGCGCTTCTTGTGGCGGATCAAATTCTGACCAACTCTGATTATCAAAAACTAAAACAAAAGCGTTATCAGTCGTTTTCTTCAGAGCAAGGTAAGGCCTTTGAGTCCGGTGAGATGGACCTGAAAGCCCTGGCGGAACTTGGCCGTAACACGGACGACCTTACTCCCTCCAGTGGTAAGCAGGAGCTTTTCGAAAATATTATCAATCAATATATTTGAGGAAACCGTGAGGCTGGCATTTAGCCATCAAAAATAACTGAAGAAGTAAATCGAAACTATTTTGAAGAACGAAGAAAGAGTAAATTATCTTTATGTCATAGGGATCACGTTGGTAGCTACCCTGGGTGGTTTTTTGTTTGGGTTTGACAGTGGAGTGATCAACGGTACCGTCAAGGGTCTTGAGTCCGCTTTTAATACGGAAGAGATCGGCAGTGGCTTTAATGTTGCTTCCATGTTACTAGGCTGTGCTGTAGGCGCTTTCTTCGCCGGACGTTTGGCAGACCTCTATGGACGAAGGTCCATGCTTATTGTGGCTGCTTTGTTTTTTATTGTTTCAGCATGGGGATCTGGTATAGCCACTTCTTCCCTGGAATTTATTGTTTACCGGATCCTGGGAGGCCTGGCTGTAGGCGCTGCTTCTGTAATGGCACCTGCTTACATTAGTGAGGTAGCACCAGCTAAGTATAGAGGCGCCCTGGCAACGGTTCAGCAGGTAGCCATCATTACGGGTTTGTTTCTGTCATTTCTGAGCAATTATCAACTGGCCAATATTTCCGGCTCAGCCGAAAATCCGCTGTGGTTGGATTTTGAGACGTGGAGATGGATGTTTTGGATGGAATTAATTCCGGCCTCTGTATTCTTAATTTCCCTGTTGTTCATTCCGGAAAGTCCACGCTACCTGGTGGCAAAACAGCATTTAGATAAGGCGCTAAAAGTATTAAGCCGGTTGTATGGCGCCGTTGCAGGTCAAAGCAAAGTGGATGAAATTGATGCTTCGTTAGCCAAAGACCATCATAAACCCAGGCTGTCCGACCTCTACGATAAGACGTTAGGAAGGGTAAAGCCCATTGTATGGATAGGCATAGGTTTGGCCAGTTTTCAGCAATTCGTAGGCATTAATGTAGTTTTTTATTACGGAGCGGTATTGTGGCAAGCGGTAGGTTTTGGGGAAAATGATGCCTTACTCATCAACGTGGTATCAGGAGCGCTAAGTATTGGCGCTGTAGTGGCAGCTTTGGTTTTAGTCGATAAGATCGGCCGGAAACCTCTTCTATTGATCGGTTCTGTGGGCATGAGTATAACACTTGCCATGGTGGTGATTGCATTTAGTTCCGGGGCTTTGGTCACGGATGCGGTCACGGGGGAAGAAACGTTACAATTGAGTGATAATATGGGCATGCTGGCCTTGATAGCGGCTAACCTTTATGTGGTGTTTTTTAATGCTTCATGGGGCCCTGTGATGTGGGTGATGCTGGGTGAGATGTTCCCCAATCAGATTAGAGGGCTGGGATTAGCCATAGCCGGTCTTGCCCAATGGGGTTCAAATTTCCTGGTTACGTTGACTTTCCCTATGCTTCTTGGTTCTTCAGGCCTCGCATTTACCTATAGTTTGTATACTATTGGCGGAATTATTTCCATATTTTTCGTCATAAAATATGTATATGAGACGAAAGGAAAGGAGCTTGAAGAGATGGAAGGGTAATGCTTCATGGGGATGATTTTGCTTTATTGATCTTACCTGAAGACTTAAGTTTGTAGTAATGCTGGCATAAGATGGTTACAGATGGTCTTCACAGCAGCTAAAAATGATGCCTTAAGCAGGGTTCCCTGGAAAAAAACCCTTTCAAAGAAGGGTATGGAAAGATGACTAGCCTTGAATAAACTAAAGATAAAATGGTCAGATAGCATCGGGTATGGACTCGGTGCTATTTTGTTTTATTTAAAAGATGGACAAGATACTTTCGTCCCTGATGGCTTGCATTAGAGCGGCTAAGGTTCCTGAAGCATCAAAACTTTTGGATACATTATATCTCATGACCTTTTGAGAACAAGCACCCGTAACCAATCATAAATGCGTAGATTTTCTCTGGTACCCATGTAGGTGATGTCCAAAACCCAGACTAATTCAGACTACCCTATACTCAAAGATCCCATAAAACCTTGGCGTTTTCTAAAACGATCATGAGCCGATAGTGATTTGATATTGTGCGTTAGGTATTACTTGAAAACGGTTGGACTTCATAATAACGAATAGACGATCTCTGCTAACTCTGGAAACCCATCTTAGCATAAATACATAGTACCTGTACGAGACATTTTCAGGCATGCCCTAACTATTGTCTGAATTATCTTCCGCTTAAGGCTTTGATCATGGCAGCTGTCCACAGGTTCTCTATGACCTGCAAGCCCAGGTTAAACCTTCTTTTCGTTCAACTTTGAATCGACCGTCGGCTCTGGTAAAGGCTTTTCCACCAGGTATTTTGACCTCTTATTTTTGAGGGAATAGCTGTTATTTCGGAGGATATCCAAGGGCGATTTTGATACTTTATATTGCCTCCGGCAGAAGAAAACAGGAATTTCCGTGAAAAACACCTGTTTGAAGCTTATGCATATTAATCTGAATATCAGTAAGTTATGCCAGAGGTCATTATTTTGTCTACCACTTTGTCTACCGCAAAAAACGTTGATTATTAGCTTCTTAAACTATCTTACGGCCTGAGTAACCAAATGCTGAAGCCTGTAACACTTTATTTTTTAATCGTAATACCCACGATTATTAAAATGGGCCTTTTAGGTTCTGAAAGTACAAGATCAAAAGATGAAGGCTATGGAAATCAAAATTGAGATGGCCAAAGAAAAATTACCAACATCAAATAAATGAAAGCCCTCCGGAAATACAGCCTGGGTTGCTTAATGGTCTGGGGCTGGACAATGTTCTTATTCGAAAGTTCAGCGCAAGACCTGGAGGCTATAGGCAAAAGCGAACCACTAAAAATAAATGGCGGTCTGTCCATTACGCAGATTGCCTATGGCGCCAGTGGCATAACGAATCGCAGAGACCCTTTCAGTTACTTTTTATCCGGTAACCTGAACGTTAATTTTTTTGGAATAAACGTTCCCCTTTCCTTCACTTATTCAGATCAGAATAGTTCATTTCAACAACCCTTTAATCAGTTTGGTATTGCGCCCCGGTACAAGTGGCTCACAGGATATTTAGGCTATAATAGCCTCACCTATTCGCAGTACACACTTAACGGGCACATCTTTTTAGGAATGGGCCTGGAAGCCAAACCTGCTGAAAAATGGTCGTTCGGAGGCATGTATGGCCGCTTATTAAAAGCCGTACCACTGGATACCCTTTCAGAAGGGCTGGGGGAGACCCCTACTTTCCAGCGTATGGGATATGGGTTCAACGCACGATACGGTGATAACAGTAATCATGTGCAGCTGATCCTATTTCACGCTGAAGATGACATTAACTCACTACCGTTTGTGCCGGAACAGGTCAATGTATTGCCGGAAGAGAACCTGGTGCTCAGTGTTCGCGCAGTAAAAACCATTGCTAAGCGCCTTTCATTACAAGGGGAGTTTGCCACCAGCGCCATCACCCGGGATACCCGGGCCGAAACATTTGAACCCGGTAACATCTTTAATTTTACAGACTTATTATTTACGTCAAGGACATCTTCTTCCTATTATAATGCCTTCAATTTCGGGGCTAACTACCGCCTGGACAAGTATGCGTTCGGGATGAAATACGAACGGGTAGATCCGGGGTACCGCACGCATGGGGCTTATTTTTTTAACAACGACTTGGAAAACATTACCGCCAATGTAGCAGCCCGCTTGTTCAAAGATGCTGTGAACGTAGCCATATCTGCCGGAACACAACAAAATAATCTCGAAAACAATGAGATCAACGATACACGGCGGTGGATTGGGTCTGTTAATTGTAATGCGAACCTTAGCAATAACCTAAGCATCAATGCCTCATATTCTACTTTCAGAACCTTTATGGTGGTGCGTTCAGATTTTGAACAGGTCAACCAGCTTACCCCATTTGACAATCTGGACACCTTGAATTTCACTCAGATATCTCAAAATGCGAACCTGAATACCAGCTATATTTTTGGAAAAGGGGATAAAAACCGTCAGCTCATAAACGTCAATCTGTCTTACCAGGGGTCCACTGATGATCAGGGAGAGGTGGACATGTCGAAGTCGAATTTTTATAACCTGAATACAGCGTACAATCTGAATCTTCTTACTTCAGGACTGTCGTTAACCGCTGCGTTAAATGCTAACCGGAATGAGACCGCCACAATCGATTCCTACACGCTCGGATCCACATTGGGAATCAACAAGTCCCTTTTTAATCGGAGGGTAAGGACAACGCTATCGGGTTCTTTCAACCAGTCTTATGTCGATGATACGCTGACCAATGAGATATTGACATTGAGAGGAGGAGTCAATTACGCCACGAAAAGTAAGCACAATTTTAACCTCAATATGATCTTACTGAACAACAAGACCGAAAATACGGAATCACCGGATTTTACAGAATATACGGCTACCCTAACGTATAACTACAACTTTTAGAAAGATGAGCAGAGCACTTTTTTATAAGGTTTTTTTCACTGTAGCGACAACGATGCTTTTGACCTTTGACAGTATCGGGCAGCGGTTCTTTGTACAGGCCAGCACAGAGTTGCGCCCCCCTTTTTCTGTCTACCTGGCGGATTATGCCGCTCCGGGTTCTGATCGCCTGGCAGTGAACCTGTTTCTTGCTGAACTGGACCGGTTGGATTACCGGGTGAAACTCAGGATGAAGATCGAGGGAGTAGGGATCACCATCACTACAAGAGAGGGGTTTATCCCACCACCTATCATCCTTCAGGGAGGTGTACCCCTCCGATTGAGCGGATCTGAACTTGCTGATTACTTCAACCCACAAAACCTGGTGTTCCAGGGGATAAGCCGCCAGGAGTTTGAACGAACAGGGACCTTGCCCGAAGGAGTATATAAATTCACCATTACTGCTCTGGATTACAACCGTAGCGTGAGGGTTTCCAATGAAAGTAATACGATGGCCTGGATGATCCTTAATGACCCTCCGCTTATCAACCTGCCCATGTTCAATACTAAAGTACGAGTGCTCGAACCTCAAAACGTGATCTTTCAGTGGACGCCCAGACACAGCACCTCACCCAATGCTGCTTTTAGTACGGAATACGTGTTTAAACTCGTGGAGGTATGGCCAAAAGGCAGAAACCCTTTCGATGCCATCAATACCAGCGCGGCCATTTTTGAGACCGTTACCTCAAATACCACACTGCTTTACGGACCCGCGGAACCTACGCTGGTTCCAGGCAGACAGTATGCCTTCCGCGTGCAGGTGAGGGATATTCTGGGCCGTGACCTTTTCAAAAACCAAGGGTTCAGTGAAGTCCATACATTCACTTATGGAGATGAATGTAAAATGCCTCTTAACCCCAGCGCAGACATCATGAACCCACGCAGCTTTCGTATGAACTGGACGGCGGTTCCCGGGCAGACCCAGTTTGAAGTACGTTACCGGAAAAATGATCCCGCTGCGAGCTGGTTTACCGAAGATACTTTTGGCAATAACATCAATGTGTTTTCCCTGGAGCCCGGCACAACCTACGAGGTACAGGTAAAAGGCCTTTGCGGCTCTTTCAGCGGACCTTTCACCGCTTCTACCGTGGTATCGATGCCCGCACTTATCGATGAGGGTACTTTTTCCTGCGGAGCGTTGCCGCCGGACCTTAACCTGGACAACACTACGCCCCTGCCAAACCTGGACATAGGAGATGTGATCAGCGCATCGGATTTTAAGGTTAAGGTGACGCAATCTTCCGGGGGTAACGGCACCTTTTCAGGAGAAGGTGAAATGGAATTGAAATTCCTGAATTACATCAGAGTACGTGTGACCTTTGACAACATTACCATCAACGACGAGTACCGCATGATTGACGGACAGGTCCGTGTAGCCGGCGCTTCTACCCCATTTTAAATGAACGAAAAATGAAAAATACTTTTTTTGTCCTTTTACTATTGTTTGCCAGTCCCACCGCTTTTGCAAAAATGGAGACAGAGCACCCTGAAAAGGATTCGTTGGCTTTTTATGCAAAAGATTATATCCCTCAAAAACTGGAGAAGTTGGGCATTGAGGTTGAATTACCAACCATTGAGTACAATGCAAGCCCGACCCTAATGAAGCCGATGCGCTTTACCAGGACATTCGATGAACTAGGCGCTTTTGAGGTAGAAGTCGAATCAGACCCCATTGTTATCCATACTACACCCAGTCAAAACCCCTATGTTCAACGGGCGCATGAACTCTTTGACAAGGTGACCCGCGAAAATCGACTCACGGACGTGTTAAGCAGTGGTGACCTCGTGGACCTGCCCATAGGGATCAACAAGGAGATCGATGATAAACAATACATCATTATTATTGATAGTGTGGCTATTACGCCGGAGGCAGCTTATCTCACCGCTTACATGTCACTTCCCATTCCAAATTCAGAGCAAAACCTGGCATTCAGAGGAAGTAATATCCGTTTTACCCAATCCGGAGGACTGACCGGGGACGTTAAGCTTGAGCTTTTGGAAGACCTTTCCTTTGAACTATCGGAAAATGCTATGATCTCCTTAAAGGGAGATGGAAGCACCTTCGTGGAATGGGATTGCTACGGGTTCAAAAGTCTGGGCATAGGTGCAGATATTGCCTTTTCCAGGGATTATCTACGACCGGATAATGCGGATGGCTCGGTGGGCGATGGCAGAGTGACCGCTGGCTTTCAGACCGTGGTGAACGATTGGAGCGACCTGATCGTGACCATGAGCCTGCCTGCTTTCCAGGTAAAGGGGCTGGATGGGTTTGGTTTCACCGCTGAAAATGTTGTTTTTGACTTTAGTGATCTTAATAACGCCGCCAATGTGGTATTTCCGGAAGGATATGAATCTACGCTCATGACCCCGGATAACCCTGAACTTTGGCAAGGCTTCTACATTCGGGAGCTCAGCATCAGGCTCCCCCCACAGTTCACCACCAAAGGTTCCGACGAGCGTAAAGTGTTGACCGCTCAGCATATGATCATCGATAATATGGGTTTCACCGGGATGCTCTCTGCCAGCGGGCTTATTAATAAAAAAGACGGCACTATGGGGGGCTGGAAGTTTTCGCTGGATTCTATCGCCGTAAATATCCAGGCCAACCAGGTATTGCAGGCAGGGTTTAACGGGGTCATTGAGGTGCCGGTATTCAAGGAAGGGAAAGACTTTACGTATGAAGCTTCCATCACCCCCGGACAAGGGGATGGTAACTCAGAATACTTTTTTGCCGTCACCACCCAGGACAAGCTGGAAATGTCGCTTTGGGCCGCGGAGGCGGAACTGCATGAATCGTCAAGGATCGAGATCCTGGTAGAGAACGGCAAGTTCAAACCTAAGGCTATATTGAATGGTAAAATGGATATCAACGCCAGCCTTTCCGACAACAGTGACGGTAACGGGCCCAAAACCCAGCTGGCAGGCATCGCTTTTGAACAATTGGAGGTGTCTACGGTCAGTCCTTATGTCAGAATATTGGAAGGGGGCTCATTTTCATTGGGTTCGGAAGCCTTACAGCAGAAAATGGCAGGCTTCCCGCTTAGCATAGAAAATGTAAAGCTTACCAATGGCGGGAGTAACGAACTCTCCCTGGATTTTGACGTGATCGTTTCACTTACCGGTAAAGATGGCGGAGCAATGGGAGCCGCTGGCAGTCTGAGCCTGGTTTCCGAAATACAACCGGACCGTTTTGACTTCAAACGAGTAGATGTTCACGAGTTAAATATCAACGTAGATCAGGGAGCATTTGCTTTGGAAGGGCAGTTGGTCCTGTTTAAAGAAGATCCTACGTACGGTACCGGGATCAAAGGTGTTGTAGAAGCTCGCTTTCAGCCCGGTATAAAAGTACAGGCCAGCGCCCTTTTTGGCGCAGTAGATGACTACCGGTACTGGTATGCTGATGCCCTGGCTGAATTCAATAGTGGGATTGTGATCGTGCCGGGGTTTGCGATCTATGGTTTTGGTGGCGGGGCCTATTATCATATGCGGCAGGTAGGGGCTAACGAAAATGCAGGCAGTGAGATCGGTGCTTCGCCTTCAGGTATTGTGTATGTGCCCGACGAAGAGACTTTTTTGGGAATAAAGGCGGTGGTCACCATGGGGGTACACCCTGGCAAGGAGTCTTTCAATGGTGAGGCTGCCTTTGAAATAGCTTTTAATAAGAATGGTGGGGTCAATATGATCTCATTTAGCGGAAACGCCTACTTTGTAACCCCACCCTCTACCGGGTTAGCGTCTTTGCAGAAAAAGGCAGGTATGTTGGCTTCAGCAACCGGCGCAGACTTTGGCGATCCAAAAGACAAGGGCCAAATGTCTGGCCGGATGCTGATCCAGTATGACATCCCCAACCAGACCTTGCATGGTAACCTGGACGTATTTATAAATGTAGCAGGAGGGGCCGTAAGAGGAAACAAAGGGGGCAACCTGGCCGGTTCCGCAGTGTTACACTTCTCTCCCGATGAATGGTATGTACGCATTGGTACCCCGGATAGTCGCATAGGACTTAAGGTCGCAGGGTTGTTCGAAATGGGCAGTTATTTTATGATGGGCACACAGGTACCGGATCTGCCCCCGGTAGACCCTAAAGTGACAGAGATCATCTCTTCTGTTAACCGTGATTTTGCCGTTACGCCAGGTATGCTTGGTAATGGAGGGGGAATGGCCTTTGGTTCATCATTTTCATTTGACACCGGAGATATGCGCTTCCTGATGTTCTATGGCCGTTTTGCTATTGGCGGTGGGTTTGATATGCTATTCAAAAACTATGGTTCAGCGACCAGTTGCGCGGGAAGGTCCGGGCCCGTTGGGATTAACGGCTGGTTCGCTCAGGGACAGGCCTACGGTTATTTTCAGGGAAAAGTTGGGATCAAGGTAGACTTGTTATTTTACCAGGGAGATGTAGAGATTCTGAGCATTGGGGCAGCCGCTGTATTACAGGCACAACTTCCTAACCCTGTTTGGTTGAAAGGGACTGTTGGAGGCTATTATAGCGTATTGAACGGTTTGGTAGAAGGTACATGCCGTTTTCAGGTAGAAGTAGGCCAGAAATGTGCTCTACAGGGGTCTTCTTCTCCGTTGGGAGGTATTCAATTAATTGCCCAGGTAACTCCTTCACAGGGAGAGTCCGAGGTAGATGTGTTTACTAACCCACAAGCTATTCTAACTTTTCCACTAGATAAATCTGTCAAGATCGTTGACAACAACGGGAGGACTAAAGAATACAAAATGGTGCTGGGAGAGTTTAAAGTGACTTCAAGTGGCCAGGAAATACCAGGAGAGGTGAAACTCAATGCTAAAAAAGATGTGATCACTTTTATCCCCCGGGACTTTCTTCCGGGAGACGAAGAAATAGAGCTTACCGTCACCATTGACATTAAGCAAAAGTCTGCTGCCAGCTGGTTAGATCTTATACAACAGGCACGTCCGTTAAAAGAAACCCAAACGATCAGGTTTACTACCGGGCCTGCACCGGATTTCATACCAATGCAAAATATTGCCTACATGTACCCATTACCTGACCAGCGAAATTTCTATAAGAACGAATCGCCGGAAGGGTATATCCAACTGATCGCCGGACAATCAAACATACTTGGTAAAACACCCCTATGGGACAAAAAGATAAGATTCAGTACAGCGAATGGACAACGATCCGAAGTGGATTATACTTACAATGAAGGTACTAAGACCATTACCTTTCCTATTCCAGAAGATCTTGCCAATGACCGGCTGTATAAAATAAATCTGGTCAGCATACCACTTGATCAGACTACAGCTTTAGACGCGAATGTGACTGAAAACCGGCAGGTATCACAGCTAGATGAAGATAATACACTGTCCGTCAATGTGCGCAAAGCAGACCGGAGCCTGGTGACACTACAGGAAAACAGCCTGTTAGAAACACATTTCAGGGTAAGTAAATACAATACGTTCCGTGAGAAAGTGAATGCATTAAATGAAGTATCCAATTACTATTTCAGTGTTTTGGTAGGAATCCAGCAATTGGGCATTTCAGTGGATGGAACAGAGTTTTTTGAGGGGTACGAGTTACAGCAAATAGGTGATCAAAAACCTTTGATGAAAGTGGAAGCACTACTTGAGAATCGTTGGTTCAATGAGTTGATACACCCTTTGGTCTATAAGAATTATCCGTATAAAGGTCTACGCATCATTGATAGAGATGAGTCTACGCTTGGAGTGCCTCCGGTAAGAGCGGTGAACATTAATCAATGGGATGAACATGAACTATTAACGGATACTGAAAAACAAAGTGGGCTGGCATTGAGTGCCAATAGGAGTGCCAGTATACTGTATGATATTCATTTGGCGTCCTACCGGGATTACATTGATCTGAGAAGGCAAGCTGCCAGAAGATATCAGGGTTCCTCGGATCCTTGGATAAATGACCTGCTTACAAAACCTTTCCCTTCGATCCGCCAAGATACCTACACATTAAAATTACAGTATCAACTACCTGGAACCGATCAGCCAGGTACAGAGGCCCGGATCACTTTCAGACCTCAGATTGGAGGAGGTGAATAATGGATCAAAAAGAGCATAGAATGGAATCAAAGATCAAAAAACACTATATAGAATATGTCATTACGACAGTTTTACTCCTCATATACTCAATGAATGTAGTCTATGCCCAGAATGAAACACAGCCTGGTGTGGAGGTGATAGGAAGGGCCGCAAAAGAGTTCATCCGACTGCGTTGGGCGCCAAATGATCCTGCACTTTGGAAACGGTCAAATATTTATGGATACCGGCTTTCGCGAACGACATTGGTGCGAGATGGGAACGTTCTCAGCAATCCGGAAATTATTATGTTGACTGATTCCGCCCTTAAGCCCCGGCCTCTGGCTGAATGGGAACCTCTGGTTAAGACTGAGCCATATGCGGCTGTGGCAGCTCAGGCATTGTACGGGGAGACATTCGAAGTGAACGGTCAACAGCAAGGCAGCGGTTTGCAATTTATTAATCAGGCCCAGGAATTGGAACAGCGATTTTCTTACGCACTCTTTGCTGCTGATATTTCTGTCACCGTGGCAGTAGCATCAGGACTAAAATGGGAAGACCGCTCCGTCAAGCCAAATGAGAAATACCTTTATAAAGTATGGAGCATGGTGCCTTCCACGGAAATAGTGGCGGATACCGGTTATGTCTACCTGGGATTGGAAGATTACCGGCCGTTGCCTGCTGTACATGATGTGCGAGCTTCCTTTTCAGATGGGCAGGCTCAGGTGAGTTGGGACCGCTCCTACTACAGAGATGTGTATACCGGGTTTCATGTAGACCGTTCTACAGATAATGGTAAAAGTTTTCAGCGTGCCACCCGGCTGCCAATTGCCAATATAGAAAACAAAAATGCACCCGATAATCGAATCTTAGTATTTCTTGATTCTCTCGATACGAACGAGCAAGAATATCAGTACAGGGTGATAGGTATCAGCCCGTTCGGTGAAGCTGGTCCGCCGTCTGAATCAGTTGGCGGTTTAGGGAAAAAAGCACTCTCAGCTCAGCCAGTGATAAAATCTGCTAATGTTTATAATCAAAGCAGCATACAACTGACCTGGGAGTATCCTTTGCCAGGTGAAGTGAGTGCTTTTTGGGTAGAACGTGCGAATAAGGCAGATGGTATATATGAACGATTGCATCAGAATGCATTGACCGGTAGCGCAGTTAATTTTACTGATCAAAAGCCTATTGCAGTAAATTATTACCGGGTAATCGCAGAGAATGATGATGGAAGTAAAGCACAGTCCGGTGCTTACCTTGTTCAACTGGAAGACACCATTCCGCCATCACCTCCTACAGGCTTAAAAGCCTTGATTGACAGTGCCGGAATTGTTAAGCTGTCCTGGGCTGAGAATGTGGAGCAAGACCTTTTTGGTTATCGTGTCTACCGGAAGAATTTCAGAACCGATGATTTTACTCAAATCACTCAGAATACATGGAGAAGTAACACTTTTTACGATACGATAAATATTAATACCCTTTCAAAAAATGTTTATTATACGGTAACAGCGGAAGATTTCCATTTCAATCCATCAGCTTATGCCCCAGCTGTGGGTCTTTCACGTCCGGATATTGTGCCTCCGGGTGCCCCGGTCCTGAAAAAGGCCGAAACGACCCGGGCCGGTGTTGAAATTAGCTGGAAGCCCAGCCCAAGTGATGATGTTGCCCAATACGATATCTACAGGCGAAATGCCGGAGATAATTCCTGGTCATTTATTGCTTCGGTAAGTGAGGCGACTACTTCTTATACCGATGGATCTATAGGATCAGGAGCGTATGCCTATGAATACACACTCGTTGCACGCGATGGTGGACGGTTGGAGTCCCGCCCCAGCAATCCCAAACAGGTCACCAAAAGACCATCAGGAGAAACATTAGTCATAGACTGGTTGAACGGCAGGGCAAATAGAGAAAAAAAGGAAATAACATTGGAATGGACTACATCCGCGACAGGTGTAGAAAAGTTTCAGGTATATCGATCAAAGGACGACGGTCCTTTTAGGTATCACGCGTCAGTTAAAGGTGGTCACCAGACTTTTATGGATCAGCATATTACTAAAGGAAATACCTATAGCTATCGAGTAAAGGCCGTTTTTGAAAAAGGGTATCATTCAAAATTCTCAGAAGAAATTATCATTAAATACTAGCTTGTTTGGATATGAAAAATGATATAAGAATACTTCGGTATGTTGGGGTCATTATATTTTGTGTTGTGTCAGATGTGTTGTATGCACAATCAGTGCCTCCTGCTCAAATGACATACGAAGGGTTGCGTATACAAACACGCCCCTGGACCCCAAGCGATTTAAATGCTCGTTTCTACATATTTACTTTTAGGAGTTTTTTTGATGCCAATGATAAACAGGCTTTGGAAAGCTATTGTAGGGATGGTAGTTCACATTTGATTCGCCGACCGGTAACACTTCCATTTCCAAATCAATTGTTTCCACTGAGTATGCCGTTGGATGAAGAGCTTTTTATTGTAGCCCGCCGAAGAGATAATTTATTGTCCTTTCCCTTTGATATAGAACAACCCTGTCCTGAAGAAATTTACACCGAAGAGCCAGGCACTCTTTCGATGCCTGTCTCAACAGAGTATATTCCTCGTGGTGTTACAACTTTCATAGGTATAGAATGGAGAAATACTGGTCCAGGTGATTATACAGGAGGTTATGAACTTACCCTAAATCCGTTCTATTCACCTAATGGACTCGACGTAATCGGAACCGTAGAATTAGATATAAGTCTACCTACTATTGGAGCTATAGTAAGTAGGTCAAATGGTGGTCCTGAAGAGGTTTCAGTGTGCCGGGAAGACATTGTCTATCTGAGATCTCCTCAAATGGAACAGGTAATAGAGGATGTTGCCATTGCTAAATTCAGGTACAGACTTCCGGGTGAGAATGAGTGGACAACTATTGGAGGGAATTCCATTGTAGTGCCTGATGTTGATTCTATTTTCTTTCAGGCACGTATTGAACATGATGACTTCAAAGATGAAAATGGATTCCCGTTAACGAGTGGCTGGGGTCCGGTAAACAAAATATTTATCTTTAAGACACCTCCTGCCTTAAACCTTCCATCAAAGGCAGTTTCCCCCGGTTTTATTCGACAAGCTACTGACTCAGTATTTGAAACAAATGATATAGCTATCAAGAATATCACCATTAAGGGCAATGAGACCGGACAGGTTATGATCAAAAATGTTCAGGTAGAAGGGATTGATAACTACGCCTTTACATTCACGCGACTGAATGAAAGTGGAAATATCGTTGAGCCCACTTTCAACTTTACGAGTGGTGTGATAAATTCAGGGAACCCCATTATTCTACCCGGTGATACCAGCGATCTCGAAGGGTTCAATCCCGGCCGATACTTACTTCAGATAAATAATGTAGAAGGCAATGGCGACCTTCGATGTTTCGCAAACTACTATTTTTACATCAAGGAACCGGAATTTACGCTTTCAGATAATATTGTGATGTCGGACTATAACGGATTCAATATTTCCTGTATTGAAGCGAGTGATGGACAGATCACGGTTCAGGCAACTGGTGGCATAGCTCCATACACTTTCAAACTCGTTGGCAAAATCCAAACCGTGATAGTCCGGGATTTTCCGACTGTAGATGAAAATACAACAGGATACGATAATGCACGCCACGAATATACGTTCACCGATTTGGATGGATTGCATAATGGGGATACCATTAATTATGAGTTGACCATTACGGATGCTGTGGGTATGAGTCAAACCAAGGAAACCGAATTTGACGGTGATAGGCTTAGATTGATAGTGCCTGAAGATCTTCGATTTGAAGGGGAGGTACAAAGAACGCTCAATGAAGACGGTTTCGATGTCGACTGTACCAATGATCCTGTTACGGTTAGGTTTCTGGCAGTAGGTGGAGTGAATGGGCATCTGTTACAAATATTCAATGCTCAGAATGAGGAAGTAGATAATCAGTCGATCTCGGGCACTGGTTTGAGAGAATTTCAAGTGGCAGGTTTAGTTGCTGGTGAGTATCGCGCACTACTCTCAGATGCTAACCGTTCCGAGACATCTTGTATTGAAGAACTAACCTTTACCGTTACAGCTCCGGAGGCTTTAGCATTAATACTTACCTCTCAAAAGCTATGCAGTGGTGATAACTCCGGCTCTTTACTGGCCCGGGCCAACGGAGGCATTCCGGAAGGAGGAGCATATACTTATGCACTGCGTAACATAGATACCAATGAAGAAGCCACCCTTACCGGACCGCAAGTAACCTTCACCGGCCTGGCCCGGGGGACGTATGAAGTCACGGTCACAGACAAATACCTATGCACTTTCTCAGACCAGGTTACCATCGTCGACCCTGAAGCTATCGAAGCCTTTTTCACGCTTACCGATATAGTTTGTTACGGAGACAGTACCGGAGTGATCAACGCTTCACTCTCCGGCGGAGCCCTTCCGCTCCAAGTCACCTGGTATAACAATGAAAATGCCGAATTATCCAGGGGGACCGTTAATGCCAATGGTGTTTCCGCCATCGCAGATGTGCCTGCCGGAGCGTACCGCTTACGGATTGAGGATGCTAATGGTTGCTCCACCGAAACGTTTGCTGAGCTTACCCAGCCTGACCCGGTGTCCGTGGAGCTTGGTGGAGGCACGATTATTTGCCCCGGAATGACCCACCCGATAGATGCCGGAACCGGAGGGGTAAAATATTCCTGGACATTGAATGATGAAGTGATTGCAACAGAACAGATCATAGAGGTGGGTGACGCAGGATTGTACACGGTCACGGTAACCGATGCCGACGGCTGTGAAGGAGTAGATGCTTTTGAGCTAACGGTATTGGAAGACCCGTTGAACACAGATTTTGGGATGCCAAGCGAGGCGTATGAAGGAGATACCGTGGCTGTCATCGACATTACCTGGCCATTGCCGGATTCGGTGAGCTGGAACTGGGACGAAAATGTGCAGTACTATCTGAGTGAAGAAAATTGTGAGAAGTTTATCTTTCCCGAAGCAGGAAGCTATAACCTGACGCTAAGAACCTTTTTGGGAGAATGCCAGGATGAGCTGGTTAAAACCATCACCATAGTAGAAGGCGAAGACAACGTTGATATCGGTGGCAGGCTGGGTTATGAAGCCCTGATAAAAGAATTTATGGTATACCCTAACCCTAATGAGGGTGACTTTAACGTAAAAATAGACCTGAGCACTGTAAAAGATATCCGCCTGACCATGATACGCCAGGGGGCTGCCACACAGGTTTTTAGCGAGCAGTGGTCAGGGCAAAGTACCTATGTCCTGCCCTTTCAATTGATGTCTCTGACACCGGGGGTTTATATACTTATGCTGGAAACAGTGGGTGAAAAAGAAACCATCAGAGTCATGATTAACTAAGCCGTTCCTTTTTGACCAGGATTGTGGCGTTCCTTTGGTGTTGAGAACCTTAATAAAAAGCTTAATCGCTCCTTCAAAGAGATGACAGTTATGCCGGGGATATCCAGGGCGGTGTTAGTATGACCACTCATGAAAAATAATTTCTGGATAAAAACGATCTATAGGCCACTTAATGATAGATTTCCTAAGGGTCGGAAGTAGTATGTTACCTCGAAATCTGGCGATTTAGCCACTTTTTGAGGTTTTCAGTTCGATTTTCATTTTACTTTTGCTCGCCCAAAAGAAAACGAAACAAAAGAAAAGGGCGCCACGGCTAAAGTCCGCTTTCCCCACAAAACACACAAAGCCAGCCCTTAGGCTTGCCTACACACCACCCTCAAACGAACCGCGCTACCCGTGGACAGCCAGCCGCACAATTAAATTGAATTATCATGAATGTCCTAATATGGCACGATACCGCCTTTGGAAGACAATAGGGATTTTAATAGAATACAACCAGGAAGATCATATGTCCGAATTTTAGATGTATTGATCTGAAATTCAGTAGTTAAAAAATGAAGTTTCTAACACCTTCAGGCACAACATTTAAAGCCACCCTGTTTAAATTCTTTTATTGTCATGCCATAGACCTGTTTGAAGGTCTTTGCCAGGTGGCTGCTGTCTGTAAAATTCAGTTGGTAGGCAATTTCTTTTAGGGACAAGTCCGTGTGAAGCACTTTTGTTTCTACTAATTTAAGCTTTGATTTTATGACATATTCTGCGAAACTTATTCCTGCATGCTTCTTGAAGTACTCTGAAAAGTAGGTTGGCGAAATGCCAAATGTTTCGGCAAGTGCTGAAATTCTCAAATGTTCAGGGGCACTGATATGGGTATGGATATACCTCAAAATCCGGCCAAATCTTTTATCTGCTTCGTTGCCCTGTTCCACATACTGTTTTTCAATACTTCTTGCCAGTATATTTAAAATCGAAGTCATGGCCCCGGTAATAATTGAATCGGAATAAGCGTCTCCCACTAAGTATTCATGGTGGATAGATTTAATGGTCTGGATAATAAATGCACGCTCTCTTTCGGTACGGATAATATCTCCGGTAATCACGAACGGGTTGAAGGTAAACCGGGGTCAGAAGTGGGGCTTCGTATCATTCTTGAATGACCTCGCAGTTTCGGAAGATTATAAAGGAGTGTCAGGTAAATATTTTGATAACGATAAAGGTACATTTGGAAAAGCACATCAGGATGCATATGATGAGATAAAGCTTAACCAGCTGGTCCTTTTAACAGATCAGATTTTATCCCGGTAATGAGCTTTGTACAATGGGTTTTATCGTGTGGGGCCTACAGTACGATCAGTAAAATATCGTGATCATGTACTTTAAGCTACCGCAAAGTACGCACTACAGGCCTATCTCAAATACATAGAACAGCCCCTCAGGAAATTTTACTCCAATGGTGTGTCAGCATGCCAAAAGTACCGGTTGGTGTGTTTTTGTAAGGAAGTTGGACTTTGCTATGGCGTCCTTTTCTTTCTCGTCTCCCAAAGTTTCGTACAACGCGAGTCGAAGTTAATATCTCGAAAAGTCGTTAAATAAACAGATCTGATCTCCGGGATTTAAGCGATATTATTTTCCCAATCTTTAAAGAACTCAGCAAGACCCATCTTATGAACATCCGGGACGTGGGAAAGCGCATTCATTGCGCAGTTATTACCCACTTACAGGCGGACTACTGCTTATGCTCCATACCAATAGCCAGGGCCAACTTCACATAACTCGTGTATCCGTCTCGATACGTTGATTTTAAATTTCTCCCATTATTTTGAGTCGTTTTGCTTTGAAATTTTCCATGATCCGCCTATAAGTTAAGGGCTGATTGACGTAAACATAATATATGATGCACGATAAGAGGGTGTGCCTTACATTAAGTCCTGTATAACTTAAATAAAACATAATTTAAAAGTCTGTGTTTAAGGGAGATAAGCTTATTTTTTAGATATGAATTACAATGCCCCCTGTTAAACTAAATTCATCATGGCATTAGATAGCATTATAAAAAGGGTATTCATTCTAGATGACCTTATACGGCAGGGAAGGACCGGGAGCGCGTCTGATCTCTCTAAAACGTTGGGAGTGTCTACAAGACAAGTGTATAACTATATCAGCAAATTCAACAAGATCGGGAAAACAGTTAAATATGATCTTGAAAAGAACACTTTTGTGTATGTGGAAAAGTATGAAAAAGAAGAGGCAGGAAAATAGACCAGAGGTTTACGGTAACAAATTTTTGAAATTAAGATGGCCGGACAGTAGTTAACCCGTATGTACAAAAAAAGGAACCACTTAAAGTTACTTTTTGGTCAGCAGAAGACCTCTTTTAAGCTGCCTTATTCGGCTCATGCCTGAAATAATGTTGATCTCTTGACTCAAAGAAACATTCTCTTAATCCATAGAACGATACTTTTACTTACGTCATTGCTGATGATACAGGAGGAAGAAGCAATCTCAAAATCGTCGTACGTGAATTAACCGCTATGCATCGCACGATAGTGAGACAGTCACCGTTGTACCCCAAAACCTTACATCTTCCATAAAATTCCATGCCAGAATGAAATCTTTTCCCCTTATCTGGCGTTATTTGCCCATAAACAATTTGCACAGGTCAGATTTGTACATCTTATTTTACAACAATAGATCTCTGGATTTGAACGCATCAGTTTTTTAGGTTTAGCTGTTACAAAACCTAATCGTTTTATCTCGCAATATGAAGTATGATTATCCTAAATGTTAAAATAATATTTAATAAATAATTAATTATTATTTTTTGACTAAATGAATTGTTAGTTCACTGAAAATGTGTTAAAATTATACATTAGCCAGACGTAAGAATCCAAACCTATAGAGTACAGCCGTTCATTCGGAAGATTTAAAGGTCTTTTCAACTTCTCGCTTTATTTTCACCATTAAACAGGCCGAAACGGTCGGGTGTAGATAGATTTGATTCAATCCGTCAAACTTTTAAACTGAACTGTGGTTACATTTATAGTGCTATAGTTCATTTCTTCAATCCCTTAGTTGCCCCATGTTATGCTAACCGGAAGGAGAAGTAATAGCGTATACCTTCATAAGTCCAAGGGCTGTTTCTTTCGTAATGTCCGGTTTAGGTTGGCCAGTATAACTGAACCTTCTACCCCCATTTTCTATGAAGAAGAAAGCAGAAAAAAGAAAGGTTAAAAAGTTGGCGCCAGAAAGTAAATCCCATATCAAGGAGGAAGAGAATTTCCTGCTTTGGTATTTTTTCAGTAAAGGTGATCACCGGGCTACGTCTTATATCTATAAGACCTACCGGGCAAAACTGCTGGAATATGGGCGTCAATTTGCCGAACCCGAACGAGTGAAAGATTGCATCCAGGAAGTATTCCTGGACCTGATGAAAAAACGTATTAAACCAGAACAGCCGGCATCTATCCAGGGATATTTGAATGCCTGCCTTAAACATAAGTTGCTTAGGAAAGTCAAAAGAGACGGTATGGAGTTTACAGAAAGCCGGCTGGATAATAGTAATGGGAATAACCATGCGCTGGCGATGTCTAAACACGCTCATGAAGTGGACTGGACACTTCCCGGGCAGGACTCACAGCTGTCGCGCGCTTTTAAGGAACTTCCTTTTCGATACAGAAAAGCGCTCTTGCTCCACTACATCAAAAACAAAAGCCATAAAGAGGTAGCGAAACTGATGCGACTCAATACCGAAGAAGCAGCCAGGTCAGTAGTATACCGGGGTAAGGAGCAGCTGAAAAAGTTGCTGCGTAAAATGGAAGCACAGATGGAAAAAGTAGTGCATTAGTGGTATGGTGTGAAAAGTTGGCAGTAGGCAAAAAGCAGTCCGCAAATGATGTAATGTAAAAATATTGGTAACGAGTCGTGAGTCATCAGTAGTGAGTCGCCAGTCTCTAGTGACCAGTAGCGAGCATCCAGCATCCAGAACCCAGCCCCTGACACCTCTCACTATACCCCACAAGCCCTTAACCCCATGCACCATGCTCCATGCGCTATGCTCTCTGCGCTATGCTCTCTGCGCTATGCGCAACGCGCTGTGACATTTTGTTACAAAGCTTTACTTCATGGTGACATCTCGTCGTTGATAACAGGCGTTATTTGAACTGTAATCAACCATTAAAGGTCAACATCATGAAACTAACAACAACAATTTTGGCGGCGCTTTTATGTGCCTTTAGCCTGGCGGCAGTAGCCCAGACCCAGGAAAAGCCTGTGGTAAAACTATTACCTTCTAACAAAGGGTATTTGAAAGTGCTTTATGTAGGTCAAAGGCCTGTTAAAGATGTGGAAGTGGTCTTTTACAGTGCGGATCGTATCATCAAGAAAGATAAGATCAGGGGAAAAAAGATTGATGGAGGGTTCTTAAAGCAATATGATTTGAGCAAGGTGCCTCCCGGTAATTATTGGGTGGAGATATCTACGGAAGATGTTATCACCAAATACAAATTCACCACATATGAAGAACAGCCCCTATGGGTAAGTTGGTGGGATCATTTTAAATCAGAACGTAAAGTAATTGCTTCTAAATAAGGTTGAGCAATTAGGGGATGTAGTTGCCAAAAGAGGTGGCGCATCCCTGTTTATTGGCGAGTTTGAGATGGCAGCATAAAATAACAGACGTCACTGCGAGGGAGGGCACGACCGCGGCAGTCTCCTGATCGTGCGGCGTAAAGCGACTTAGTTCACGTCCGGCGATTATGAGATTGCTTCTTCCTCCTTTGTCGTCATTGCAATGACGTGAATAAAAATAAAAAAAGTGTCGTCACTGCGAGGGAGGGCACGACCGCGGCAGTCTCCTGATCGTGCGGCGTAAAGCGACTTAGTTCACGTCCGGCGATTATGAGATTGCTTCTTCCTCCTTTGTCGTCATTGCAATGACGTGAATAAAAAGAAAAAAAGTGCCGTCACTGCGAAGGAGTTTACGACTGCGACAGTCTCCTTATCGTTGAACGCAAACCGAGCTGGTCCACGTTCACCGATCAGGAGATTACTTCACCTCTCCGTGCGTGGCCCTACGCTGAGGTTCGTAATGACGATGAATAATGGGTTTTGATAGCTGTTATTAATGAGCTTCAGTTGTTTAACCTATTTATAAGGAAAGCCTTAATTTTAACCCGGCAAAACAAAAAAATTGAAAAAGATAGCATACATAATACTCTTACTAAGCGCTTGCCTGGAGCAGGGCTACGGACAGCTCATAAGCCTGCGGGGCCGGTGGCAGTTCACGATCGGGGATAAGGCGGTATATGCAAAACCCGACTATGACGATGCGGACTGGGAAGGTATTTGGGCTCCGTCAGCGTGGGAAGAAGAAGGCTTTCATGGGTATGATGGATTTGCCTGGTATAGGAAGAAATTTGACGGCAAGCTGCTGCCTAAAGAGGAAAAAATATATGTAAACCTCGGGTATATTGACGATGCCGATGAGGTATATATTAATGGAGAGCTGATCGGCTTTTCAGGGGTTATGCCCCCCAGGTACCGGTCTGCGTACAATGCGCAGCGGAGTTATGTGATCCCTGGCAGTGTGATCAACTATGCAGGAGAAAATCTCATTGCCGTAAGAGTATTTGACTCACAGGGAGAAGGGGGGATGGTAGACGGAGAGTTGGGGATCTATCCTGTAGAAGATTTTTCACCGATGTTGGTAGATCTGCAAGGGTTGTGGTCTTTTGCCTTAAGTCGTGATGGTGGTGTGATCAGTGACAATGAAAACTGGGATAAGATCATGGTGCCCATGCACTGGGAGAAGCAGGGATACCGCCGATATGACGGTTACGCCTGGTATCGGAATACCTTTGAGCTTACGGAAGACTATGGCAATGAAGTATTGGTATTAATGCTGGGAAAGATCGATGACTTTGATGAAGTATACATCAATGGAGAGCTGATCGGGGCCACTAATGATCACCGCAAATACATGCAAAGTCAGTCATACGATAAGTTCAGGGCGTATGACATACCCAAACACGTATTGGCGCCTCCGGGTAAAACCAATAGTGTGGAGGTGCTGGTACATGATATCGGGAACCTGGGCGGAATCTACCAGGGCCCTGTAGGGATCACTACTAAAAGTAAATATTACCGGTACTACCGGTAAGTAAGGAACGTAAAAAAATCCCCGGCCGTCACTGCGAAGGAGTTTACGACTGCGGCAGTCTGCTGATCGTGAGGCGTGAGGCGATTTAGTCCACGTCCAGCGATGTTGAGATTGCTTCTTCCTCCTTCGTCGTCATCGCAATGACGTTGGGAAAGTAGGGCAATGACGTGGGGAAAGTAAAGTAAGGAAAGAAAAAAACACCCTGTCGTCACTGCGAAGGAGTTTACGACTGCGGCAGTCTGCTGATCGTGTGACGTAAGGCGACTTAGTCCACGTCCAATGATGGTTGAGATTGCTTCTTCCTCCTTCGTCGTCATCAATGACGTTGGGATAGTCGAGCAATGACGTTGGTAAAGTAAAGTAAGGAAAGTAAAAAAATACCCGGACGTCACTGCAACGAAATGTAGGAAGACGGTAACTTACCAATCTTCCATTTCATCATACAGATCCTTCCATTCAGGATTAATGGATTCAATGAGTTGTATTTTCTTTTTCCTTGAACCGGCTTTAATCTGTTTTTCACGGTCTATGGCCTCTTCTATAGCGTGAAAAAGCTCATAATATACCAGTTTATTACAGTTATACCTGTCCGTAAAGCTTCCGGGGAAATGTTTTTCCTTATGTTGAAGAGTTCTTGCAATTAAATCTTCACAGACACCGATGTAAAGGGTGGTATGATTTGTATTGGTTAAAATATAAACGGCTCCGCCTTTTTTCATGGGTTAAAAATAAAAAAATCCCTGCTCGTCACTGCGAAGGAGGGTACGACTGCGGCAGTCTCCTGATCGTATGACGTAAGTTGATTTAGTCCACGTCCAACGATGGTGAGATTGCTTCTTCCACCTCTCGTCGTCCTCACAATGACGTGGGTTAGTTAGGCAACGACGTTGGGATAGTAAGGCAATGACGTGTGGAAAGTAAAGTAAGGAAAGTAAAAAAATACCAGGTATTCACTGCAAAGGACTCCATATCCGGCGATCCTGCCACCCCTACGGTCCCTGACGAAAGGCCCTTTTTGGCCAATAGTGAAATACTGATTCAAAACTTACAAGGAAAGTACATCTTAGTTTTGCGAAAATATGTATTGATTTTATTCAATTTGCTTATCGATATCACAAAATATAATCTATGTTCAACCATTGAAAATTATAAATTAATTTATAACTACCTGAAATTAAATATGTTAAAACGCTTGACATTCCTCTTATTATTAAATTATATTGTTTTTGTTAAGAAATTAATATTTCGATAACATCAAGAAATTTGTCTAAAGTTTACACTCATAACAATACACACAAGTTGGTCTCTCAATTGAAAAGAGGGGACCAGGAGGTATACCGTAAACTTTGTACACAGCATTTCGATCAATTCTATCGTTACATTCTTAATTCTGTCAAATCCAAGCGTCTTGCAGAGCAGATCCTGGAAGAAGCTTATATTGAAATTTGGCAAAACCGGGCGTCATTAGATGTTTCCGTTTCTTTTAAAGATCAATTACTCAAGTTAGTTGAAGCGAGTGTCTTTGAAATACTTTTCAATGCCGGCGCCAATGAGTTTCTGGAAGATGAAATATGGCAATACATTGAAAAGGCACAAAATACAGAGGCGGCTACAGCTGATACAGATCAAGACCCTATACTCAAGGTCATCCAAAACAACATCTTGCAAAATCAATTGCTCAACGAACTCGCTACTACGCGCAGATAGTTGATCCGAAGCTTTCAGGGCTTCATTTTCCCATTTTCTATTTACTACCAGGTTAAAAGCAGAGCGTACGTATTACGTTCAGGCCAAGCCTTATTTTCATGAAGAACGCAGACTACTTTAAATACTTATATAAAAAATACACTGACAACACCATCTCCAGGGCGGAGTTGCGTGAGCTGTTGGAGCACTTGAAAACCTCCGGAAAAAAGGAAGAGGTGGAAGCGCTGAAAACGCAGTTACGCACCAAACTGGATACACGCCGTCCAAAAGTCAATAGCGCGTATAAGCAAAACTTTTTGGATAACGTGATGCGTCAAACAGTGGATGCTGAACCTGCGCCAGGCGTTAAGTCCATTTCCGAACGGGGTGACAGGAAGTCTTCAGGAAAAAAATATACTATGTATTGGGTAGCAGCAGTCATTACCATTATGGCGGCTACCGCGTTGGCTTTATATACTTATACGATTGCCCCCACTGAAACACAGTGGTTGACCTATACTACCAGTACCCGCCAAAAGGCGACGATCACGTTGTCTGACGGGACTACAGTACGCTTGAATAGCCAGAGTACCTTACGCTACCCTGAGCAATTCAATGGTAAGACGCGTGAAGTGATGTTAGAAGGAGAAGGGTTCTTTGATGTAGTTAAAGACCCTTCCAAGCCCTTTACCGTAGCTTCCGGCGAACTTACCACCACTGTATTAGGAACCTCTTTCAACATTCGGGCGTATCCCGATGTGCAACAGACCGAAATAGCCGTAGCCACCGGTAAAGTCTCCGTGGCTAAACAAACCAACCAGGATAAAGATCGAGCCGCCGTGGTACTCACCCCCGGTGAAGCGGCCAGCTATAGCCCCGACCAGGGCAATTTGATAAAATCTTCCGTAGACATTCGTGAATACACCGCCTGGAAAGATGGCATATTGCTATTCAACGATAAAACTTTTACGGAAGCAGCGGTACTATTAGAAAAATGGTACGGCGTCAAAATAATCATTGAAAGCAATAGATTGGACAATTGTGTTATCCAAGGCAAATTCAATTCCCCCAGCCTGCAAAAGGTACTCGACGCGTTGCAGTTTGCATACAAGATCGAATACACTTTCGTAAATGGAGATGTCCATATTAGTGGAGAAGGCTGCGAAGAGTAAGCAAATCCGTTAAAAACGAATCCGAACTACATTGACCAACAGCTCCTGGCGACTGTACGGGAATACTATACCCGTTGCAGTAGCAAGGTACCGGTAACCAACGGCAAGTGACGGATCATAAGAAACCAGTCACCAGCTACAAGTAACCAGTATCCGGAAAAAAATGTGAACTAAACAAAATGAGAGGATGATTAAACACACGAAAAATGGTACCTAGAAAACGGCACAAAAAAAGACCCGTGAGCATGAATGTTGGCGCACTCGCTTCACAGGTCCTGTAGTTCAAGTAAATGATTGTTACTAAACCGATTATAAAGTTATGAAAAAAAATTTACAAAGGACCCTATATATTATGTCAGGTCTCTTTACACTCACCTTTCTGTCCGCTGTTTTTGGAGGCATACTGTATGCCGCCGATGCGGGAGGGCAGAGCATCCGGGACGTCACCGTGTCCCTGGAGCTCCGGGAAGCCCCTTTAACACGGGTTTTCTCTGAAATAGAGGAGCATACGGAATTCGAGTTCCTGGTAGACAGCCGTCGCATCGCACAGCGTAACGACCGGATCACCCTGAACGTGGAAGAAAAATCCGTAGCCTATGTACTGCAAACCGTAGCTGAAGAAACAGGCCTCTCTTTCCGGCAGCTGGATGGTACCATAGTGACACACATCCCCTCTACCCCGGTGGAAATCATCACCGAACCTTTCAAGGCCACTGCGCCTGAAGACCAGATCATCAGCGGAACGGTAACCGATGAAAATGGTCAGCCTTTGCCAGGGGCTAATATTCTACTGGAAGGCACCGCCCAGGGTACGATTACCGATGCAGATGGAAACTACACGCTGGAAATGGCTGACGAGGTGACTACGTTGGTGGTTTCTTTTATAGGGTATAGTACGCAGAAAATAGAAATTGCCGGGCGTAAGGTGATTGATGTGGTGCTTAAGCTGGACGTTACTTCTTTGGAGGCCGTTGTGGTGAGTACCGGGTATTGGGAGACGCCAGAGAGGTTAAATCCGGGGAATATTGCGAAGGTGTCAGCTGAAATTATTGAGCAACAGCCTGTAGTAAATCCTTTACAGGCAATGCAGGGGAGAGTTGCCGGTGTACAAATTCAGGAAACGTCTGGTATTCCAGGGAGTGCAATTAACATTAACATACGCGGGTTAAATAGTTTAAATAATGGCCAAGATGGTCTCCCTAATGCTAATTTGCCGTTTTACGTAATCGACGGTGTTCCGTTTGTTGCTACTTCTTTAAACTCAGGTTTCTTGCCTCTGAGTGGCGGGAGCCCATTAGCCTCATTACGTCCTTCAGACATAGAAAGTATAGAAATATTAAAAGACGCTGATGCCACGGCAATTTATGGATCTCGTGGAGCTAATGGTGTGATCCTTATTACCACCAAGAAGGGTCGTGCAGGTAAAACAAAGGTGGATATTAATATTTCGAGAGGGGTTGGCGAAGTAGTGAATAAGGTTGATTTACTAAATACAGATCAGTACCTTTCTATGCGACGTGAGGCTTTAGTCAATGACGGAGTTTGGCCCATACTTACGCCTCAAGATTCTACTATACGACCAGATATTTTTGCATGGAATCCTACTCGCAATACCGACTGGCAAGAGGAACTATTAGGAGGAACTGCGGAACAAACCAATGCTGGGATCTCAATTTCAGGAGGCACAAAGCTTACTCAATTTGTCTTCAGAGCAAGTTTTTTTAAACAAACAAATGTTTATAACTATGACAATTCAGCATTCAAGAGTGGTTCTGGTCATTTTAATTTGAATCATAGTTCCGTTGATAACCGTTTTAATATTAATGTATCGACAACGTATACTTTTAATACTAACAATCAAAATGGTGGAGATTTGGTTGGAGTTGCGCTTCGATTAGCTCCTAACGCTCCATCTTTATTTGATGAAGATGGAAACTTGAATTGGGAAAATAATTTTGAAAACCCGCTAGGGTTTTTGAGGCAAGAATATGAAAACGACACCAGAAATTTAACGACTAATGCAGTATTGTCTTATGAATTGATCACGGGACTTAAAGCGAAAGCTACTTTAGGGTATACCAATATTACGGTAGATGAAATACAAATTAGGCCTCTCACTTCATTTAACCCAGAAGAAGATGAATTAGGCGATAATAGAATAGCCAATAGTAACAATGATACCTGGATTATAGAGCCTCAATTAGAATATACCAGAAAGTTAGGTGATGGTGATTTGAAAGTATTGGTAGGTACAACATTTCAGGAGTCAATACAAAATGGGCAGACAATCATTGGAGATGATTATACCGCAGATGCCTTAATTAGAGATATCAATGCGGCGGGCGATATTGGCATTTTAGGCACTAATTATTCAGAATATCGGTATAATGCTATCTATGCCAGAGTAAATTACAACTGGCGTAACAAATATATTTTGAACCTTACTGGGCGAAGAGACGGGTCTTCCAGATTTGGACCAGGAAAACAGTTTGGTAATTTTGGTGCTATTGGAGGGGCATGGCTATTTTCAAATGAGGGTTTTATCGAGAATAACTTACCTTTTTTAAGCTTTGGTAAACTTCGAGGCAGTTATGGTGTAACTGGTAATGACCAAATAGGAAATTATGGATTTCTAAATACTTTTGAATCAGTTCGTGCATATAACAATGTTTCTTCATTAGTATTGGCACGAGCGAGCAACGAAGATTTTTCATGGGAAACAAACAAGAAACTAGAATTTGGAATAGAGTTGGGTTTATGGCAGGACAAAGTCTCTTTATCCACTAGTTGGTATCGTAACAGGTCGTCAGATCAGCTAATAGGAAGGCCTCTCCCTGCAACGACGGGCTTTTCTCAAGTTCAATTTAACCTACCGGCTTTGGTCGAAAACCGAGGGTGGGAGTTTGAATTAAGTACTGTCAACCTTAAAACGGATAATTTTCAATGGACGTCATCAGCGAACCTGACTATTTTTAATAACGAACTTAAAGAGTTTGATGATATTGAGATGTTCCCAGCATTTGACAACCGTTTTGAGGTGGGGCGACCTCTCTTTGGACGGAAAGAGTTTAAATCTCTTGGAGTAGACCCAGAAACCGGTGATTTTGTTTTTGAGGATGTGAATGCTGATGGTAATATCGATGAATTAGATCGTCAGGATTTTGTGGAGATTGCTCAAGATTATTTTGGCGGTTTAAACAATAGTTTTCGATATAAATTTCTCCAGTTAGATGTTTTTTTTCAGTTTGTTAAACAAAACGCGCTATCATTTAATTCGAGTTTTAGTGCACCCGGAGTCCAATCTAATCAACCACTAAATGTTCTAAACAGATGGACTAATGTTGGCGACATATCCGAAATAAGAAGTTTTACTCAAGCGCCTGGAACAGAATATTTTAGAAATGCGCCATCGAATAATGCAATCCAAGATGCATCATTTATAAGATTGAAGAATGTTTCAATTTCCTGGTTATTGCCATCTGAGTGGATTAATAAAATTAATGTTCAAAGTGGGCGAATTTATGTACAAGGACAAAACTTGCTCACAATTACTTCTTATGACGGTTTGGATCCTGAATCGAGAAGTTTATCGTTGCCGCCTCTACGAATTATTAGTGCAGGTGTTCAAATTGGCATTTAAAGAGAATTATTATGACTAACAAGATATATAAAGAGAAGATAGAAATGAGAAGTATTCATTTTATAGTATTCATTTTAATTTGTTGCGTGTTTATTACGTCTTGTGAGGATTTTGTAGACATTGACCCTCCACGCAATCAAGTCATAAGTGAGGAAGTATTTGCAAATGATGAGACTGTTGTTGGTGCCATCAGCGGAGTGTACAGTGAAATGACTTCAAATCGGGATAACTTGTTTAATACCAGTTTAGAAGTATACACGGGAAAGGCTTCGGATGAATTCACTAATCATCACTCGGACATTACTCATGTTCAATTCTATACTAACGATTTGGAGCCGAGTAACGGGATTTTGTTTGGATCGTTTTGGCGAGTTCCATATAATCTGATAGGTAATGTAAATGTAATAATAGAACAATTAAGGATTAATGCTTCTGTCACTCCAAGCGTACGAGATCAGGTATTGGGAGAAGCACTGTTTATCCGTGCTTTTACGCATTTTAACTTGACCAACCTATTTGGCGAAATACCTTATGTTACTTCATCAAGTATTGAAATTACTTCTTCTATAACAAGAAACTCGCAGAGTGATGTATATGAAAGCATTGTACAAGATTTGTTAGAAGCACAATCACTTATGCAAAGTGATTTTTCATTTGTTGACGGTGATGAACGTATCCGTCCTAACCGGGCTGCTGCCACAGCACTATTAGCCAGGACTTATTTATACATGGAAGACTGGGAAAATGCTGAGATACAAGCAACGAACTTAATTGACCAAACCGATACTTATTTCTTGGAAGATGATTTGAATACTGTTTTTTTACCTGAGAGTAACGAAGCCATCTGGCAACTAAAGTCAGTAGCAAGTGCTACACTACAAAGAACACGACAAGGGGAACGTTTCATTATAGGCTTTTTTGCTCCTGGGAACTTTTTCAACGTTACATTAAGTGAGAGCTTGCTAGATGCTTTTGAGTTTGACGATAATCGTCTAACTTCTTGGGTTGGGGTATTTACTCAAGGGTCTAATACATGGAATTATCCTAATAAGTACAAGAATGGAGTATTCACCAATATCAACCCTGCTGAGTACTCGGTTATTTTAAGGCTTGGTGAACAATATTTGATACGTGCAGAAGCTCGTGCCCAACAGAACGATTTGAGTGGTTCATTAGAAGATGTTGATGTGATTCGAAATCGAGCAGGACTTTCCTTGCTTGAGGATACGAATCCTGGGATCTCACAGGCTAATTTGTTGTTGGCGATTGAGCAAGAGAGAAAGATTGAGCTTTTTGCCGAATTTGGTCATAGATGGTTTGATTTGAAAAGAACGGGAAGAGTTGATGTTGTATTGGGAGCGATAAAAGAAAATTGGCAAACAACAGACACATTATTTCCAATCCCTGAACAGGAGATTTTGAATAATCCTAATTTGTTACCTCAGAATCCTGGCTACTAGATAATCACCATATACTAACCTTATTTCAAAGTGTACTTCATAAGTATAGGTGATTGAGCGATTTAACATTGCCAACTGGATTGAAATTACCTATTCTTCATTGAATATCATGATACGTTTTGGATCGCTTAAATAAAACTAATTAAAATGAATCTTAAACAAATAACAATAATTTGCGCTCTGGTCTGTACGTTGTCTGTACATTTAAGCAATGCACAAGGTGATCGCCTAAATATAGGCGACCAGGCTCCACCCCTTCTGGCTTATGAATGGGTAAAAGGGGAGCCTATGGTGGAATTTAAGAAAGGAATGCCCTATGTGATAGAGCTTGGCGCAACATGGTGCAAACCTTGTGCAAAGGCTATTCCAGAATTAACAGCGCTGGCACAGAAGTATAAGGGTAAAGCAGAAGTAATAGGTGTTTTCGTTATGGAACCTAATACTGAACCGTTAAGCGTGAAAAAGCCTAAATATGTTGAGCGGGTAAAACAATATGTTGGTAAGCAAGGGAGTAAGATGGAGTATAATGTAGCTGTGGATGACCCCGAGAAAACTATTGAAAGAACATGGTTAAGGGCTGCAGGCAGTGTTGGTGTACCCAAGACGTTTGTTATTGATAAGGAAGGTTATATTGCATGGATTGGAGAGGGTTATAACCCTGAACTTACGGATCAGTTGTTACAATCCATGGATGATGGATCTTATAAATTGAATACTTTTGTCAAGTATGATAGAGACAAAAAAGCTTCTGAAACTTCTTATGATAGGGCACAGCCATTATTGGTAAATGGCAATGGAGGTGATGAGAATGATTTCGATTACCGCTCATTGATTACAAAATACAAAGGGGATTTTAAAGCACCTACTACGAGCCATATTTCCAGTTATGGTTGGGCTAAAACACCTAATTTGGCCGCTTTACAAGGTACTGTGCAGGTCGTAAGAACTCCAATTGAAAGGCTGTATTACTTGGCCTATGGTGATACATTGAGATATCATCTTTATACTAGGTCTATGGGAACGTTTAAATACCCTGATACTGTTGCCAACCCTCATCTGAAATCCTCCCATGGGAAATATTGGCATAAGTCTTTACTTGAGATTAAGGACAATAAACCATTTCAGTATGACATAAATTTAAAGAAAGCCGATAATTTATGGAATTATAGTTTAAAGGTCCCTAAAGAAAAGGCAACAGCTAAATTTTTGCAAGAAGCCATGCGTCGTGATCTAAAAACGTATTTTGGATACGATGTGACGGTAGAGAAACGTTTGATGCCTTGTTGGTTTTTAAAGGCATCACCTCAAGCAGTACAAAAGTTAAAAACAAAAACTCCCGGCGCCCAGCTTAGATACATTGAATACGAACAGGGAGGAGGTAAAACGCTAAATGGTGAGATTGCTGATTTTATAATACAATTCACGACGACATTTGGTGTGGGATATACCAGAAATCCTATAGAAGCTCCATTTATTGATATGACTGGTATAACTACTGAAATTGACTATGACAGGACTGGAGATGAAGTTCAATCTTTCAAAGAGTTGAATTTTGAGGCGGCCAGAAAATCTTTGGAAAGACATGGGCTTTACCTAGAGAAAGGAGAGAAATGGATGAAAGTAGTTATTATAAGGGATCCAAAGAATATATGAACTTAAACGAATGTACTTTGCTTAATAGTTTTATTCCTAACATGTATTCTAATTTCTATACCCAAGCCCTGTTATTGTCAATAGTATTAATCTGTTGCCAGTGTGCTGCACCCGGTTCGGTTGTATTAAAAGACCACGTCGGTACTAGGCAAAATTCTGATTTTACTTATAAGCGAACTGCACTTGATGAAGAGCAGATGAAATTCTGGTATCAAATGGATCCGTTGCAAGACTCTGTTCCTGGCATTAGTTTAGCAAGGATGCAACGGTTTTTAAGTAATAGGAAAGGCGAAGAATTAATTATCGGAATCATTGACTCTGGTATTGACACAGGAAATTTTATGCTGAAACGTTTTATCTGGACAAATGATCGTGAACGTAAGTCAAATGAAGTGGATGATGATAATAATGGCTATACGGATGACATTTATGGGTGGAACTTTCTTGGAAATGGTACAGTAAGCATAAAAGTAGCTCCTTATGCGTTAACTAGAATGATGGCCAGGCTTGAACAAAAAGCCGAAGGCAAGCTATTACCTAAAGATATGAAAAATGAGAACTATTGGAAACTAAAAACCATTTTTGAAAAGGAACAGGATAAAGCCAGTCAGGCTTATACATCAGCAAAGAATTGGTTCGACCCCGCCAAAGCAAATGATATACAACGATCGTATTTTGAACGAATAGAAAACCAAAATCGGTATCAGTATAATATACATTACGATGCTCATGATGTTATTGGAGATGATGTGAATGATCTATCTGATAGAAATTACGGTAATCCGGATATTTCCCCAGTCGATGACAGCGAAGCGCACGGGACTCAAGTGGCAAGTGCTTTATTGTCTGTAATAGCAAGCGACCAGAAGGGTTTTAATAAATCAGAAAAGATAAAGTTCATGACGCTGAGGGCCGTTCCCGACGGTGACGAGTATGATAAAGACATAGCGTTAGCCATACGCTATGCAGTGGATAATGGAGCGAAAGTGATCAATATGAGTTTTGGAAAGTCTTATTCTGAGCGTCCGGATTGGGTACATGAGGCCATTCGCTATGCGGCGGATAAAGATGTTTTATTGGTGCATGCTGCCGGGAATGATAATGAAAATTTAGATTTGGAGGATTACTTTCCGTCAGATGGCCAAAATGGAATTGAAATAGCAGGTAATATGATTAATGTAGGTGCCATTACGCGTTTTTTCAATGAGTCTTTGGCTTCTCCTTTTTCTAATTATGGCAAAAATGAAGTTGACATTTTTGCTCCTGGTTCAGACATCTTCGTCGCAGGTTTGAATAATAAATATGATTATACACATGGAACCTCGTTAGCAGCACCATTGGTGTCAGGCGTGGCAGGTTTAATCAGGTCTTATTACCCGGAATTGTCGGCCAATCAGGTGAAGCGAATTATTATAGAGTCGAGTCTGCAGGTAAATCATGGAGTGCTGGTACCAGGAGGTAAGGGAGATGAAATAAAGCCCTTCAGCGAGTTATGTGGTTCAGGAGGTATTTTAAACGCCTACAATGCTATGTTACTCGCGGAATCTTATGCAAATAATTTGATTAAAAATTAATCATCGTTCTCATAAACGAGTTGAATGGTTAACAAAGTATGAGTTAAAACTTTAAAAATGGAATCAATGAAAAATCAATATAAAATTATTTTTTTTTGTTTAATATCTGGCTTAATTATAGCCTGTGAAGATGAAAACAATATTCAGTTTCCAGCCTCACTAAAGGTGGTGCATGCGGCGGAAAATGCTCCGGCATTACACGTTAATTATTTTGGACGTGAAATTATATTTAGTGACAACCCAATGTTAAGTTTTGGTGGAAGCATGCGTACTAGTCTTCCATCAGATATTGAACGCACTATTTTTTTTGTTTCTGCAGAAGATACGCTGAATCAGGTGCATCAACAAAGCGTCACATTCCAACCTGGCGATATTCACACACTTTTCTTAACAGGTGACGAGGAAAATATAGAAGGAACATTAGTTAGGGATGAACCACTTGTGTTAATGGATAGCCTGGTAGGCATTCGCTTTGTAAACCTTTCTCCTGATAGCGGCCCTGTTTCAGTGGGTTTAACAGGTCAGACCGAACTGATCAGTTCAGATTTGGCATTCAAGGCGTCTTCTGACTTTAATCAGCTTACAGCTGATAATGCAACAGGTGTATATACCTTTGAATTTAAAGATGCAGACGGTGAAGTCTTGATCAATACTACTATAGACCCTGTGTCAAACGGATTTGTATTTAAGAATACGACTTTTGTTTTGATGGGAAATAGAGCGGATGCGACACTAATAATTCGTAGAATCGATAGTTTTTAGTAGTATAAAGTTTAATATACGTTACTGCAATAGTGAGATGAGCTTTGGAATTTCCTATAGTATTTTTAGATATAAGGTTTCACAATTGCAAAGACATCTCTTCTTTCCATTTTGTTTATTGAATCAAATGACAGGCTGGTTAAATTATTTGTAGTGTACATATAACCACTATCTTGATTTGCTGTAAATAGTATCGAATCTCAGTGAATAATAGAAGAAAATAAAGAAGGCAAGAGCACAATTAGGTTTAGGTTAATGACCCTCAGTCAACACTTTTATGGATTACCTCTCAAACGTGTAGAGGAAGTTTGGTTAGGTCGAGCTCTTTTCCGCCTTACTTTCGTGTGAGGCGGATGCCTTCTTTGTTATAGAAGATATGAATTATAGTACATATCAAATTTATTATTATTATGTAAGTGTCTGGAGACTTTTTAAACATTAGACTAGAAGTCTCTTTTTAAAGGAATTTGGAGCTGCTCGTCCGCGAATGCTTGATATTGCTGACCTTGAAAAGTTACAATACACATCTGAGCTGATGTTGTATTACAAAGAGTTAGGTCTTCAGGAACATCATCATCATTAAGAGGTGTGGCATATCCAAGAAGGAATATAAAAATAATCCAAGGCCAAGGTATTATTGCTTTATAAGCAAACGCAGTGCTAGCAGCAAGAACGAAAGCTGATCCTGCTAAAATATTTTTTAAAGATTTCATGACTGTAATTGTTTGATTAGATAATTGGTTGCCTACTCTATTTTAGGTTTTCGGCTTACTCCTGATCTTATCGCGCAATAGATATTTTTTAGCATGAAGTAAATCGGGTGTTATACTATAGGTAACCAGGTACCGGTCATATATGACCGCAATAAGGTTTCCTGTGACATTAAATTGTTTGACTTTAAATCCATTGTAATCAGGCAGATAGAAGCTAAATGTATATTCACCTTTTTGAGTCAGATCATAAACATCGATTACCGAATTGTTTTGGAAGGTTTCTTCGTCTTCATTTTTTGCCAGTAGTCCGGATTGTACAAAGAGCCACTGACCTGAGGTATAACTTCTTGGGTTAGTGGTTAGAGGTCGTGACAGAGTAGTAAATTGGTTTTCTGATTTTACTTCAGCGGGTCGCAAATTTACACGATTCACCGTATCCAGCGTATTACCACGAAAGATCAAACTCATAGTGGTGTCCATACAGATAAATTCATTTCGGTAGAAGTAGACATAAACGAGTCGGTCTAAATCTCTGTTATAGATCAACTTGCCATCGGTACAGAATATGCCATCAACTTGTTTTTGCAGTAATGTCGATGCTCGCTCTATGTTTAATGGTACTGAGGTAAGTTTAGCAAGTTCTAGTTCTTGAATGCTATCCTTCTTCCATGTTCTAACGGCTAAAGATTGCTTATTGATGGGCACGGCGTCCACCAACATCATTCTTTTTTGTACTGAAGGCTTGATAATGTTATCACTGAAGCTTCCGTAATAATGCTTACTTGAAGAGAAGTCAGAGATATAAAAGTTGGGAGAATCTATGGTCAGGAAGGACACGTTAAATTCAAATTGTTCTTTATTTGCTAGTTGAAGATGATTAATACCACTCAGTGCAAAATTGGAGTAAGTAATTTTGGTAGGATCAGCGTGGTTGGCTAAGTATATGTGATCGTTCGTTGATCCTGATAGGTAAAACTTATTATTTTCAAGAGTAAGGGAGTTAATTTCCTTAACAAACGAAGGGAGTAATGTACGTTCAAACGGATGATGGGTTAGTTTTATTTCATCAAAACTAACGTACAGCAGTGCTACGATGCTTACACTGAAACAAGTTAAAAGAAGTAGGAGGCTATGTTTTTTCATTATCCTGCTAATTGTGAAAATGGGTAGCGCATTTATGCGCTGCCCATTTTAAACTTTCAAACATTAGACTAGAAGTCTCTTTTTAAAGGTTGTGGGAACTGTTCGTTGGTGTATGCCTGAAGTTGCTGACCCGCAAAAGTTACAATACACATCTGGGTCTTTTCTGTATCACAAATAGTTAGGTCTTCAGGAACATCAAGATTTTCTATAACTACGGGTGTACCCCCAACGAATACAATAGCACTTGATACAAAAGCGAAAGCAGTACTGGCAGCAAAAACGAAAGCCAATCCAGCTAAAACATTTTTCAAAGATTTCATAATTTTAATTTGTTTGATTAGATAATTGTTGCCTACTCTATTTCAGGTTTTCAGCTTACCCCTGATCTTATCGCGCAATAAAATGTCTTAATGGGTGATGAAAGAACATTTTGGAGTACTAAAGTAGAGACTGTAGTGTTCCATGAAAGGTTCATTTCCCCTTTTATTGTAGATTCACTTCATGTGGTATTCGTTAGTATTTAATTATAAGAATTATTAAGTAATGGTATACTTATACCATAGAAGGTTTCTTTTCTTTCTTTTGAGAACTTTCTTCATTAGAATAAAGCAAAATACCTATTAAGCCAAGTACAACATATATACTGTTAAAGATCAAATGTTCTATCCAACCCATACTATCCAGTATGCCTCCACACGAACAAGGGATATTTTTACCGAGTTGTAAAATGGCAACTATGTAAGCCGTAAACAGCACCATTAAGGTAAAAGCTGCATAAAGTGCAATTTGCCGGAACCGTGTGATTACCAACGCCACTGCAATGATCAACTCAATGGCAGGCACCGCCCACGCCAGGAAACCAGCGTAATTAGTTAACAACGGCGACTGACCTATTTGAACAACGAATTTTTGGTATTCTAGCAACTTGGCAACAGCTGCATAAGTAAAAAGAAGTATAAAAAGAAAACAGACGATCTCAACAACAATTTGTTTCTTCATAATTTTTGTACGAGCCGGTAGTGCACCAACCCTGGGGGTTTATGTATACTTAAATTCAGAAGACAAGAACAACAGGGCGTTTAGAACGAGACCATATACAGCAGGTGGTTAATCCTACCCGGTCTATCAGAAGTAAGGGAACTTTAATTACGACCCCTTAGGGTTTTGATGTAAGCCCAGGCCATAGGATGCCTGGGGTTTCACATCAATATTGGTTTAGGTTAAATTGGTTTTCGATAGTATAGTACTACGAACGTTATAGTAACAATATTTTTTTCTTTCACCCTACGACACTTTAGCGAAGTAGGATCGTTATGCGGCCCGCCTCATTTGGCGGGCCTAAATCATAACTTTTTAGTTGCCCTGTGTATAGAAGAGACCCAAAAGTGGTAAAACGTTTCGCAGAAATTCCATTAATTTTTGAACAATTTGGTAACTTCTTAATTGTCAGCGAGAAAAATTTTAATTGGCACTTATCGGCTATTTTTGTGTGATTTTAGGGTGAAAAAACGCTTTAACTTTAAAAATGACGTTTTGTCTTTGTGTCGGGTCGCTGGTCGCCGGATGCTGGGTGCTTGTTCCTGGCGACTGGCTTTTTGAAGTTGTAAGCTTAACGGGAATTAACGGGAATTAATACTTGCTTACTTTAATCGATATCCACACTAACCTCAACCGTATCCTATGACTAGCACCCAGCACCCAGCACCAAGAATCCAGCACCAAGAATCCAGCACCAAGAATCCAGCACCCAGAATCTAGCACCCAGAATCTAGCATCCAGAATCTAGCATCCAGAATCTAGCATCCAGAATCCAGCACCCAGAATCCAGCACCCAGAATCTAGCATCCAGAATCTAGCATCCAGAATCCAGTTTCTCCTCAATAATTTTTAAATTCCCATATTATGAAAAAGCATAAAAGAATAAAGCTCGGAATGGTCGGGGGTGGCCATGGGTCGTTCATCGGGATTGCCCATCGGATAGCTGCCTATATGACAGAAGATTATGAACTGACAGGAGGTGCTTTCAGCTCTGATTTTTCCGGGGCGAAAGATTTTGCCCGGGGATTACAGCTGGATGATAAGCGGGTATACGAGGATGTGCCGGCTTTGATACAAGGTGAATCAGCACTGCCTCTGGAAGAGCGTATGGAAGCGGTGGTGATCGTCACGCCTAACTACCTGCACTATGATGCGGCCAAAGCGTTGATAGAGTCCGGTTTTCACGTCATTAGCGATAAACCTATTACCATCAGCCATGCGGAAGCGCTGTACTTGCAGTCGATGGTGAAAAAGCATTCGGTGGTATTCTGTGTTACTCATACCTATACGGGCTACCCTATGGTGCGCCAGATGAAAGCGATGATCGCTTCGGGGGTGATCGGTGAGATCCAAAAGGTAGATGCGCAATACTACCAGGGGTGGATCAACCCGGTGGTCCATTCGGCGGAAACGAGAAAAGGCATCTGGCGCCTGGACCCGGAAAAGGCAGGCATCAGCAGTTGTATGGGAGACATTGGAGTGCATGCGTTCAACATGATCGAGTACACCACCGGCCTGGAAGTGAAGAAGGTGCTGGCGGATCTGCATACGTTATACCCGGATAATCCGCTGGACATAGACGGTACGGTATTGCTTCGCCTGGATAATGATGTGCGGGGCATTGTCCGTGCCAGCCAGGTAGCTACCGGTGAAGAGAATAATCTTACTATTGCGGTGTATGGCCGTAAAGGGGGCTTCCGGTGGGAGCAGGAAAACCCCAATTATCTGTACCACCTCAAAGAAGGGGAGCCTATGCAGGTGTTAAAACCGGCCAACCCTTACAATTCCGGGTTTTCCCAGGAGGCTACAAAAATAGCTCCGGGCCATCCTGAAGGGATCTTTGATGCCATGGGCAATATTTACAAAGGCGCCGCCCGGGCCATCCGGGGGGAGCAGGTAGCCGAAGGTGCCTACCCTGACATACGCGATGGCGTTCGAGGGATGAACTTTATAGAAAAGGCGGTAGAGTCATCGAAAGCCGGGAACCAATGGTTAGAATTTTAACAATAAACCGATGAGCAAAAAACTAACAACGATAAAAGGGCCGGCCATCTTCCTGGCGCAATTCATGGATGACAAAGCCCCTTTTAATGACTTTAAAAGCATTTGTGAATGGGCTGCTGCCCTGGGGTACAAAGGGATCCAGATCCCTACCTGGGACTCCCGGGCCATTGACCTGGAAAAAGCGGCCACCAGCAAGACCTACGCAGATGAGATAAAAGGAATAGCACAAAACGCCGGGTTGGAGATCACGGAGCTGAGTACCCACCTGCAAGGCCAGCTGGTGGCCGTACATCCTGCCTATGATACCATGTTTGATGCTTTTGCTCCGGCTGAGCTCCATAATAATCCCAAAGGCCGCACGGCATGGGCGGTGGAGCAGGTAAAAATGGCGGCCAAAGCCAGTCAGCATATGGGGATCGATGTGCATGCTACTTTTTCAGGTGCCCTGGCCTGGCCATTCTTGTATCCCTGGCCGCAACGCCCTGCGGGACTGGTGGAAGATGCTTTTGCAGAGCTGGCCAAACGATGGTTACCCCTCTTAAATGCCTTTGACGAATGTGGTGTGGACGCCTGCTATGAGATCCACCCCGGGGAAGACCTGCATGACGGCATTACCTTCGAACGTTTCTTTGAAGCTACGGGTAAGCACAGCCGCGTAAAGATGCTGTACGATCCCAGTCATTTTGTACTGCAACAGCTGGACTACCTGGCGTATATAGATCATTACCATGAGTTTATCCGGATGTTTCATGTGAAAGATGCGGAGTTTAATGCTACCGGTAAAAGCGGGGTGTATGGGGGGTACTCCGGCTGGGTAGATCGTCCCGGAAGGTTCCGCTCTCTGGGAGACGGGCAGGTAGATTTTGGCGCTATTTTCAGCAAGCTGTCACAGTACGGGTATGACGGCTGGGCAGTAATGGAGTGGGAATGCTGCATCAAAAGCCCGGAACAAGGCGCCCGGGAAGGCGCTCCTTTTATCCAGCGTCATATCATAGAGGTGACTGAAAAAGCCTTTGATGACTTTGCCGGCAGTGGTTCGGATGCGGAGTTGAATAAGAAAATTTTGGGGATCAAATGACGGCGCATAGGGCCATAGCCGTCAGGTTAAGGTTGCTACTCTCCTGATCTATTCAGACCATCCCTGATTTTGGTTATGACACAAAGTCCACAGAGCTCCACTGAGTTACACAAAGATACTCTATTCACCCTTTGTGCTCCTCTGAGCTTCTTTGAGGGCTTTGTGTAACAGCCAGACTACATCGGTAGTGAACAGAGAAAAACAAGGGGACTGCCTTGCGGAAAAAGAAAAAATAGTCACTGTATCGCCAGCAAATGCCCGATATCATCAAGAGCCGCTTACTTGAAGAACCCATTAATGTAGGCCGCTCATGAAAAATAATTTATGTGTAAAAGTGATCCTTATTGCCTTTGATTAGCATTTTTTCAAAACCAGGAGATGATCTTTTACCTCGAAATCCGGTGATTTAGCGACTTTTTGGAGTTCTAAGTTCGGTTTTCATTTTTTTTGCACGCCCAAAAGAAAACGAAACAAAAGAAAAGGGCGCCACGGCTAAAGTCCGTTTTCCCCGCAAAACGTACAAAACCAGCTCCTTAGGCCTGCCTAAACACCACCCTCAAACGGACCGCACTACCCGTGGACCACCAGCCGCACAGTTTTATATGAATTATCATGAGTGGCCTAATGTATCCTTAACCTGACGGCTATGGGGCATAGGGCTTGGAGCATGGTCATGGTGTGAAGAGCTTTGATGCAAAACCGTTCACGGGGTGGGGGTTATCTCCTTCGTTTGTAAGGGGAGGGTTTCCTGCCTTTCCTTGACCTTTTGTAATTCTTTCGCCTTCTTTTTTGAACGTTGAACTTTTTGCTTCTCACCTTAGAGAGCTTCTTGGTATTGTTATAGCGCTGGTTGGGTGATTTAAGGTTTTTGAGCTTCTTCCTGCGTTTAGCGAGCGCTTTTGGACTTTTAGCGCCTACGCTTCTACCACGTTTAGCGGCAGATGACAATGTTTTTCTTCTGAATGCCAGGCCACTTTTATAGTCTTGTTTGAAACGGTCCTGGTACGTTTTGTCACTGAAATCAAGACGTAACGTTATTTCATTGGTGGCGCCCAGGTCAAAATCACCGTTAGGGATCTCATGGCTGTAACCGATCAGTATCCTTTTGGCGATCTTAATGCCTGCCGTCAGGCTTAAAATGTCTCCTTCTCTCCAGGCGGCGCCACCTAACAGCATGTTACTGTACGTATAATATACTCCTACATCCCAGATCTCACTGGCGTTGCTCAGTTTCCTGAAGTTAAAGGTGGGTTCTAAAATATCCTGCCCCCCGCGGAAAGGGATAAGTCCTGAAACGGTGGCTGAATAAAAGTCAGAGAGTACGGTGCTGCCTTCTTCTTTGATGAAACTTGTAGCCAGCCGGTTAGCGGCTAAGCCTACTTTGAAATATTGGTGTTGGTAGTGCAGGCCAAAACTGAAGTCAATATCATTTTCAGCGCTGAAATTGGTAAAAAACGGGTCCTGGTCTCCACCTTCAAAGTTGATTTCGCCGGGGTCGAATTGTATCCGGTTAAGTTCTGCGGATACACCCAGGGAGAGAGCACTGTTTCTCCCAAAATTCAGATGATAGGCAAACGCCCCTGATGCGTAGATATTTTCAATAAAATTGATCCGTTCCGTAAAGAGATTGACGCCTACGCCATATTTATGATCGCCAAAAGGCGTATGAAAACTGAAATAGTTGTTTCTGGCAAAGTCATTAAAGGTCTTTCGATGGCCCAGCGTCAGCGAACCATGCGTATGACCTGCTACAGCGGGGTTATAGATAAACGAGTTGGTAAGTTTCTGACTGAATAACGGTATATCCTGTGCTTGTGATGGCAAACATGCCAGGCAAAGAAAGAGCAATAAAGCAGCTATGGACCTTTTAAGCATATTATTTACTCTTTTAGAATGGTTACAGGCTGTTTGATCTTTCTGCCGTCTTCCAGCTGTAATACGCAGATGTAATTACCGGATTCAAAGCGTTCGAAAAACGCGGTCAGCCCCGGGTCATCATTTACAAAATCCATGATATTGTTGCCCGTGTTAGCCCCCCAGCGATCCAGGAAGTATACTTTTTTAGTGCCCTCTATCAGCTCCAGATTTTCTATGAAGAGATAATCGTTTTCATTATCTCCGTTAGGGGTAATGAGATTGCGAATAACTACCTGTACAATATTTCTGGCTCCCAGGGTTACGATGGGGCCGGTGGTGATATCCCGGCTTACCACTTGGGTGCCGTCTGAACCGGAGCCTCTTCCCAGGCTGTTTGCCTGCGATAGGTCGTCACTTACTTCTACCACTACACCTTCTACATTTCCTGAAGAAAGCAATTCACTATCTTCAGGCAAAACCGGTAAGGCGATCCGGGCACCGTTGAATGTATTTTCCGCCAGAATTTCCCAATACCAATCGGAAGATACATTATTAATGGATACCGGTAAAACGGCAGTGTTAATGCCAATATCCTGGTTTACCGCCCTTATGCCTACAAGTGCTTCAGTAGCATTTTGAACTTCTGTAAGACTGACAGGAGTATAGGTATCTGCAGTGCCTATGGGAAAAAATTTATCACCGGCACCTTGATGGTATAATGTGCCGGCCACGTAACCCTCCTGTCTCGTAATAACGGCATTTGGGCCAACAATGAATTGTGCATCGGCATCCGGCAAAAAAGTGCCGGACTGTAAAGTCAGGTTATCCGTCACAGTTATCTGCCCGGAAGTAGCATAACTGCCCGTTTGAAGGGTAAGCCCCGGAATACGGATGGCGCTGTTTGTGGTAAATGTACCTCCACCATTTAATACTAACTCACCTTGCAGAGATAGAGTACCTGTATTAACTACTGAAGTGTTGGTGACTACAGTGGTGCCGCTACTACTCACTAATGTGTTACTGTTAGTGAACTGGGACAGACCTGTCACAGAGTAAATGGAAAGTAAAAGGCTTAAGAGGCTTTTCATCGGTTACTGGCGTTTCTGGCCTCAGCCTGAATGATATTGGCCAACTTACTGACCTGGGCCTTCAGGGTTTCAAGCTCGGTTTCCACTTTTGTACTACTTGCTTCTGATTTTGCCAGCGCTGCTTTTAACTGGTTGATCTCATCTTGCTGCCGGGCGATGATTTCCTGTTGCTCCTGGATGGCCTTAATACTTACTACTGACATGTTTGCATAACTCATGGTGTAGTAATCCACTTCTCCATTGCTTTTAACGCCCCCCGTCCCACTTACCAGGGCCGGAAATAACTCCAATACTTCTTGAGCAATAAGGCCAATCTCCTCATTCCCGTCCCCTTTCTTAAATCTGTAATGGACAGGACGTAATTTCATAACCGTTTCAAGAACGTTGTTTAGATCCCTGATGTCTTTTTTAAGTCTTTTATCTGATATGGCAGAGTAATCTCCATTTTGTGCGATTGTAGCTACTAAACTTCCGTTATAGCTAAACTGAAGGTCTTCGAAAGATGCTATGGCGCTATACTCGTGAGATATCTCCCAGGTAGAGGTGCGAGTGGCATTGGATAAGGAAAGGCCCTCGCCTAAAGAGGACTGACCAACACCGCCCAGATGTCTTACATGTAATTTAGATCCGGGAGTAACCGTACCAATACCCACATCACCATCTCCTTGAATAGCGAGCCGGGTTGCACCGTTAGTTCCAAGGTAAAGGGGTTGATTTTCACGGTTTAGTATGGATGCCTGCTGCAAGGAATTCATTACTATGGATAAACCATCCGTTGCCGCAGTCTGTCCATTGGCCGTCAGCTGGATGGCAGATCCTGTAGAAGCATTATTAACATGCAGCGCTACATTGGGCGCTGTCGTACCTATTCCTATATTTCCTCCGTTTGGATTTAACAGAATCTCTTGATGAATAGATTGATCCGTTGAATGATGTGCCTGTAACCAGGCTCCTGAGTAACTATCATCGGCAATCCCTACGTCAAGAACAATCGGAGAGCCTTGTACCGCATGACGTATAACACCGGATGCTGTAGTTCCGGAATTGGCGGGTTCACCATCGGTCACCGCTTCAACTTCTAATATGAGGCCGGGACTGGAAGTTCCTATACCCATTCTAAAGTTGGTATTATCCGTGACAAGCAATGGATTTCCTACGGAGCTATTAATGGTAAATCCGGGGTCTGCATTAGAGAGTTGTATTGTCCCTCCGCCATCATAGGCGTCTTGTAAGTCAGCAGCAAGTCCCAGACTACCAGGGTCTGTCCAAGCCGGTGGGCCGCTCCCGCCATCAGAGGTTAAGATGTCACCAGACGTACCCTCATCACCCCCATAGTAAACGACATCTTCAAAGTTAGACTCACCACCCACATTAAGGGTATAGAGCACATTAAAAGTGCCGCCTATCCCTACTGCCGACCCATTGCTGAATATACTTGAAGAGGTCAGGCCGGTACCATCACCCCTGGGTACTTCATTCGCCGTAGAGAACCCTGCGGAGGAAGCATCAATGGCTTCTCTTACCGCTGCCTCTGATACGAGGTTGGCGTCGGAAGCGGTGGCGGAAGGACGTATACCGCTATTATCCGGGGCCAGACTTGCACTGGTACTAAGTACTACAGGCCTGCCCACCAGGTTATTGGACAGGTCTGTTCCGAAAACCCGGTTGGCGCTTGCCTCGGTGAGCCAGGTTACGGTGGTTCCATTAGTGGTAAGAATGCCTTTGGCAGCCGGTGGGCCAAGCTTAGATACGGCAATATCCGCATTGGCATTAATATCAGCATCTACAATGGTATTGTCTGTGATATCTCCTGCTGTACCGCCACTCACCGCACTTTGTATCGCCAGCCCTTGTAATCCCAGGTTTGTTCTGGCGGTGGATGCATTGGCCAGGTCGCTCAGGTTATTGGCGCTTAGAAGGTCTCCGGTACCACTTAGTGTGGCGGGCTGCCATTGCCCTGCAGAAAATTGTAATACCTGACCGTTAGTGGGAGTAGTTGCCACTACGGCAGTTCCTTGTAACGCCTGGGTGCTTTCCGAATTATCTACTATGCTGTTGCTATTTCCGTCGTAGGTAGCTATGAGCATATCGTCTGTAGCATTGACGTCCCCTGTATTGGAAACGACACCCGTTGTAATGGAAATACCTGTTCCGGCGGTCAGGCTTCCGCTACCTGCAAGGCTGCTCAGGTCGGCCGTTTGGTCGGGCTGTCCGGGTTCTGTTAAGCTAAGCGTGTTGGTGGTACCGTCAAAAGAGATCGTCTGTATTTCATTGGCCGGGTCAGCATCAGCATCATTGACACTGGTCACACTGAGCGGGCTGCCTGAGGTACCGTCACCACTTAATGTAGCGTCTGATACTATTCCTGTGAAAGTGCCGGTAGGTATGGTACGGTATTCCCAGGACGTACCATTATAGGCAAGTACCTGATCGGTAGCAGGGGTGCCTGAAGGCAGGCTTTGTCCGTTTATGCTCACCAGTGTAGCAGATTGTATATTACCGGAAAGATCACCTCCTAGTGTGAAGTCAGTCAGCGCTACCTGGTCCTGCACGCCTCCGTTGATCAATAATTCCAGGTTGTTGCTTACTAACCGCAGGGAATAGGTATCCCCTCCTCCGGAGGCGCCGCCCCCTACTTCTATCCATTGGCTTCCATTCCAATAGTGGACTTTGTTATCGGCATTGTTAAAAACTACCATGCCGGCATCTGCGGGATTAAAGCTGTTGATATTACCAATAGCCGGTAAAAGCAGGCCTTGATTGCCATTAGGAATAAGGTAGAGAACCGCTTCTGATTTTAGTTCTGTCCCTCCAATGGTTACGGTCTGCTGAGCATGGAGAAAACAAGGGATAAGGAAAGTGAGCAATAGTATAATTCTTGCCACCTTTCTTACATAGGCTATATAATTGACTAAGTTCATATCAGAGCTAGTTAGCTGATTAATTGCAATTAAGTCTCAAAAAAAACATAAAATATAACGAATCTACCAAATGTAGGGGTTAAAAACGAATTATTATGCTTCAAATCGCTTCTTAATATTACTTGGAGTGTATCCAATATATAACAAGATAGTAACTAATTCAAATGATCGTTTTACTCAATTTATAATATTGAGTATCAGACTCATATCATAGAATGGCGGTTCCGGTAATTTTTCACAGACCATTTGTTGGTTTATGGAGTGTTTTCAACGATCTGCGTATAGCTCCTGTATTGAAAATGGCCGGATGAACTGGTCGGTGAAATGTATTCGTGTGATCTTTTGAATATCCATGATTTTTGGCGACCTATTATCCGGGCCAAACAATCTGACGCCCTGACCTACCGGTATGTTAACAAAAGGTTAACCTAACTTTAACAAGAGAATAAAATACAGCGCGTTATTATTCTTGTTATTTGGGTTTATATACTGCCCGATGCGATTTAAAATTAATTCCATAAAAAACAGGATATTAACAGCTTTTCTGTCTGTTCTTTTAGGGGTATTTATTTTCGGCCTGGTAAGCCTTTACTATCTCGATCGTATTAATCAGATCAGGAAACTGGACAATATGTTGTCCAAAATTGAATCTCAGTCCCTTCAACTCATCAAGGCAGATAATGACTTTTATGATATTGAGGCGATCAATGAATCCTATTTTCAAAGTAAGGAAAGTAAGCTCTTAAAAAAACGAAACTCCCTTTGGCACCGGATCAATACGAATATCCGGGTGGTTAAATCACATCAGGCCATGAGCACGATGGTGAATGAATTGACCAAGGTAGAAGTGACGCTGGCACTCTATAACGAAAGGTTTCTTGCACTGACGGAAAAGCTTTATCTGCGAGGTTTCAAAGATTATGGGCTGGAAGGGCAAATGCGAAGTTATGCACATAAGCTGGAAAATTTTACGGATGAAATAGAACTGAGTGATATCCTTTCCCTGCGAAGACATGAAAAAGACTTTTTCCTACGGAATGATACGGCTTACATTACTCAGCTGAACGAACGGGCACATGCTATTTATATTGGCCTCCTGGAAAGAGGTGGTAGTGACTCGTCCAAATTATTGATACGTAGATATATGGAGACATTCAATGAGTTGGCATCCATTGAAAAGGAAATAGGCCTAAATAGTAACGAAGGCCTTCGGCATGAGCTAAATACCCTCACCAAGCTGTTAGACAATCACTTTGACGTGCTGTCGGCAAAGTCTGAAGAGTGGTCGGGAAATTTAACACAACGCATCCTGGTACTGTTTTCGCTGGTATTATTAACCACCATCATAGTGATTGGTATATGGGGCAATTTTGTAGCAAAGCGACTTTCAAAACCTGTAAAAAAGCTGGATGCCATCATGCGTACCGCAGCCCAGCATGACCTGAAGGGATTGATTGAGGTACCGCTTCAAAACCCCAGTAGTGAGATGGAAAACCTGTCGCGTTCTTTCATAGCGCTGATGAAGAAGACGAAGCTTCAGATGAAAGAGATCAAGGATAAATCGAAAACACTACGCAAACAGAATGCCGAGTTAAAGAAACTTAATAGTGAACTGGATAGCTTTATCTACAGTACAGCCCATGACCTGAGGTCACCGCTGGCGTCACTGTTAGGGCTGGTACAGCTGGCCGAGCGGGAGGACATGCCCTATGAAAAGGATGAGTACATCGCTTTGATGAAAAATAGTATTCAGAAAATGGATACCTTCATCCGGGATGTGGTGGCCTATTCAAAAAACAAAAAGCTGGATGTGGTTAATGCTCAGTTTAACATAAGGGAATTGATAGAGGGTATATTTGAAGAACACAGGTTCATGCCTAACTCCGAATCTATTGATAAAAAACTGGTGATCCGTGGCGATGAGGTGATCGGAAATGATGAAGGACGTTTAAAGATCATTTTCAATAACTTGATCTCCAATGCCATACGATACGCCGATTTAGCCAAGTCTGCTCCCAATATCACCGTTCAGGTGGAGGTGACCTCTACTATGCTCAATATTGTTTTTTCTGACAATGGTATAGGTATAGAGCAAGGTTATACCGATCAGATCTTTAAAATGTTCTTCAGGGCCACGGAGAATTCACCGGGATCAGGCCTGGGGCTTTTTATTTTAAAGGAAACGGTCAAACGCCTGGGAGGTACCGTAGATGTATCTTCGGAAATTAGAGTGGGTACTTCTTTTTATGTTTCAGTGCCCAATGGGTTGATAGAGCCTTCTAAGACCGGTACGTATCAAACGAAAGTGTTTTCCTGATCAACGACGTTTTCCTTTGTTTTTCTTCATGCTCTTGTTACGTGAATTCACCTTCTTTTTTTCATGAAAAGCCCCTTTAAACTCAGGGTTTTCCTTTCGCTTGAAATGGTCTATCTCTCGTTCAATTTCTATCCGTTCACTTTTTTCAGTGGTGGTCACTTCTACTGATCCGGGTAATGGGATCAATGGAATGGACTCCCGTATGACCTCTTCGATCTTCCGGATATGAAGCATTTCCGCAGGGTTAGCCATAGTAATAGCTACTCCTTCGTTCCGGGCGCGGCCCGTTCTGCCGATACGGTGAACATAGTCTTCATAGATGATGGGCACGTCAAAGTTCACGACATGTGACACCATACTTACGTCAATACCGCGGGCAGAAACATCTGTGCTAACCAATACCCTGAGCTCCCCGTTTTTAAAGGCGTTGATGGCATTTATTCTGCTGTTTTGCCCTTTATTAGAATGGATCACACGTGCAGGCCCCAGGTTTTTTCGCTCAATGAATTTGAAGACATTATCGGCGGTAGTTTTGGTTTTGGTAAAAATGATCACCCGGTTCAGCTCCTGCTTATGCAATAAGTGCTCAACGAAATTGATTTTGGTTTTTAAATTGGGCACCTCATAAAGCTCCTGTGCTATGCTTTCTCCCGTAGTAGCCTGGGGCGCTACCTCTACCACGGTGGGGAACTCCAGGAACTCTTCGGAGAGGCGGACCACTTTTTCAGGCATAGTAGCCGAAAATAATAGATTCTGACGTTTTACCGGGATGATTTCCAACAGTTTTCTTATCTGTGGCATAAATCCCATGTCCATCATTTTATCGGCTTCATCCAGCACCAGTGTATTCAATGATTTTGTGATCAATTCACCTTTCAGATAGAGGTCCATAAACCTGCCCGGAGTGGCTATGATAATGTCTGCTCCCCGGTTTACCTTTTCAATTTGGGTTTTAGGACCTACCCCTCCATACAAGGCTACTATTCTCAGATCGATATATTTGCTAAGGAGGTTAAAATGCTCCTCTATTTGTAATACAAGCTCTCGCGTAGGGGCCATTACCAGTGCCCGGGGAGTATCGCCCTGCTGATATTTTAGTTTCATTAACAGCGGCAGGGTGTAAGCTGCTGTCTTTCCTGTACCTGTTTGCGCTACACCCATGATGTCATGACCGTTTAAAATAAGCGGTATAGCTTTTATCTGAATGGGAGTAGGGGCATCAAATGGAAGATCTTCGATCGCATTAAGTAACTGACGGTTCAGTTTAAAATCTTCAAAACTTGTGATATTGGCTGACATTACGTGCGTATAAGTTTTTTGTGCAGGGTCTATGCCTTTAATTTGTATAACAACCCTGAAACAATATGCAATCCATATTAATTACAAATGGCCGGATTATCAATGAAGGCAAAATTTTTTCCGGCGATATCCTGATCAAAGGTAGCAGAATAGAAAAGATTGACGGCCAAATAGCAGCCGAAGGAGTGGAAAAAGTCATTGATGCCGCTGGAAAAGTGATATTTCCCGGTGTAATTGATGATCAGGTCCATTTCCGCGAACCCGGACTAACGCATAAAGCTACTATTTATACAGAGTCGCGTGCGGCAGTGGCCGGGGGGGTAACTACATTTATGGAAATGCCCAACACCGTTCCCAATGCGCTTACGCAGGAATTACTGGAAGACAAGTACCAGATAGCGGCGAAGGATTCTTTAGCCAACTACTCCTTTTTTATGGGGGCTTCCAATGATAACCTGGAACACGTATTGAAGACCAACCCCAAAAACGTCTGTGGAGTAAAGGTCTTTATGGGTTCATCTACCGGCAATATGCTGGTAGATGCTGAAGCTACGTTAGAAGGACTATTTTCGCGTGTACCGACCATCATCGCAACACACTGTGAAGATGAGGCTACCATCAGAAAAAATACGGAACGCTACAAACAGGAGTTTGGAGAGGAAGTCCCCATTGGCTATCATCCGGTCATCCGAAGTGAAGAGGCATGTTACCGATCCTCTTCCATGGCTGCCCAACTGGCGCAAAAGCATGGCGCCCGCCTGCATATCCTTCACATATCTACTGCAAAAGAACTGGAGCTGTTTCGCAATGACCTGCCGCTCAAAGAAAAGAAAATCACTTCCGAAGCTTGTATCCATCACCTTTGGTTTGATGACAGTGATTATGAAGAAAAAGGCACTTTGATAAAATGGAACCCTGCCGTTAAGAAGGCCACGGATAAGGCGGCCATCTTCCAGGCGGTGCTGGATGGAACCATAGACGTAATAGCCACAGACCACGCTCCTCATACCCTGGAGGAAAAATCCAACACTTATTTTAAGGCCCCTTCGGGCGGACCGTTGGTACAACACAGCCTGGTAGCGATGCTGGACTTTTATCACAACGGGAAAATAAGCCTGGAGCAGATAGCCGAGAAAATGAGCCATAACCCGGCCATCTTATTTGAAATAGAAGACAGAGGATATATTAAAGAAGGGTATTTCGCCGATCTGGCCATTGTAGACCTGGATGCTCCCTGGACGGTGGACAAGGAAAACATTCAGGCCAAATGCGGATGGTCACCTTTTGAAGGGCACAATTTTAAATCCTCCGTTTGTCAAACCATCGTTTCAGGGCATCTGGCTTATGATCAGGGTGCATTTGACGAAGCGCAACCCGGGCAGCGACTTCTTTTTAACAGATAATTATGTAAGGCAAAGTATTTGTTATTTGCAGACTTGTATCTAAATTTGCACACCCTTAGGGGAAATGGTGATTGTAGTTCAGTTGGTTAGAACGCCTGATTGTGGTTCAGGAGGTCGTGGGTTCGAGTCCCATCTTTCACCCCAGGCGGGGCTAATTTGAAAATTTCAGATTAGCCCTTCTTTTTTTCCTCGAAAAAGTCCTTCTAAATGTTTTAAAGCTTGTTTTCGCTTTTATTACAAAAGTTCGAGTCGTGTTTTTCCTTCAATTATCAATGGTGCTGATTTTCAACGACTTACAGTTGCTCTGTTTTTGGTTTTTTTGACCCCTTGACGGGACTCGAACTGGTGTTTATCTTGTCTATAGTAGGTTAAAGGGACTCTTTTTGTTCAAAAATCTTTTTTAGATCCTCTCGAAACTCATTGGTTGAAATGAATCTATGTAATTCATCCATTATCTTTTGCTTCTCTGCATTGAGGACTATTAATCGATTTGAAGCCATGTTGGTGGAGAAGGGTAATACGAATGGTTAGCTGAAAAGATGTACAAGAGTATCTCCCCAATTTCCACTTGGTACACAAATTAAGAGGCAACCTTCTTGCGAAAATCTTAGTGTGGAGAAAATCTTGAAATATTTTGACAGTAACTACAACATCCTAGTGGCATTCCTCTCCAGGTAATTGTCTAACATGGTATTGATTGATGCACATAGCTTTTCTCAAAAGCTCTGAAATGGAAAGTCTAAGCAGGGGTAGGGTAAAAAGCAGGAGAGGCGGATACTGAAATTGATTGAGTTTGTATGTATTAAGTGTATAAAAGTAATAGTAGAGTTGTTAGATGTAACTTGGAAAAAGAGATGACAAACAGGTATATTTAATTAATAAATGATCAATTCTGTTTATGAACACCACTAGACATCTACTTTTCATTTTATATTTTTTTCTTTTAATATCATTTCAGGCACTAAGCCAATCTGAAGGAACAATTTTAGTGATCGCTAATGTCAAGTCGAGGGTTTTAATAGATGGTGATGAAGTAGGGGCTGTGACGCCCAATCAACCAAAGAAATTCTCAATTTCATCTGGCCAACATTACTTACAAGTAATCTCTGTTGATGACAAAAAAGAAAAAAACGAAGTTTTGGAGATTGAATCAGGAAAGCAGCAGGTACTGAAGTATGAGTTTGAAAAAGTAACCAAAAGTTCAAACTCAGCAAGTAGAGTTTTAATAGCTGATTTGGATTTCAACATTCCTGGAATTATAACAGCTACAGCTCAAGAGGATTTTGAATACCCCACCTATTTGTACGCCTTCGAAAAGGGAGACGAGATTGTTCTGAACATTGATATGACCAATGCAAAAGGCACTAATGTGATAGAAATATTTACATTCCCTGATGGAAATGCTGTTTACTCTAATGACTCTTTCAGAGACCTAAATGACGTGAAAGTTAAGGTAAAGGAGAGGTCTATTTATGGGTTCTCTTTTGCTTCCAATCATACTTTTGATAGAGATGCGAGGTTCTTAATCGAGCGGATTCCTGAGTCTAATGAAACAAAGGATTTTAATACTACAGTAAGTTGGCAAGAAACCTATAGAGTTGAAGTAATTCAAAAACCTCAAAAGTTTTACATCAATAGTGGAAGTCATGCCACCTTTAAAGGTGGTAAGTCAAGAGTTGTAATTCCTTTAAGATTTCCTGAGAATACTGTGAAATGGTATTATGAGTTCTCCGCTTCAAGGGACGAAGATCAGATTGATAATGTTACCAATGCGCTTAGTTTGGCATCAGAACTTTCTACTCTCGTAGATCAATCGGGTCTTTTGGGTTTCGGGATTGATCAGCTCACTCAACCTCCAGGCTCAGATTACTGCGATGTATACCTTTTGGATCATGAGAACTCAAGTCCATTCACATCCAAAGTTGAGTATTCCTATTACACCGAGGGAACGAGAGAAAACCTTACTTCCGGTGTTGTTGAAATTGAGTGCTGTATTAACCTTCCTACTTACTTAGGCCTTAAAAATCCAGATAATCTTCATGGCAGACATGTAGTAGTTGAAGTTGCTGCGATTGTGAAAGAGGAAGGTTGGGTGATGCATCATAACGACTGACTCATGAATTATCATTTAATTCAGAAACTAAAAAAAATTCTTTTAGAGGATAAGGTAACATCTGAATTTTTATCACAACTCGCAGGAGAACTTCATGCAGCTAAAAAGCAATCACTTAAGATTGATAGTGCTGAAAGTCTTGCCTTGAAGACTTCATTGAAAGAGAAAGCAACACAGTTAGTTGGAGATGAGCTAAGTTTTATAGATGATCTTACCTACAAATTTTTCCTTTCTGATAATTTCCTTAGCGACTATTTGTCAAAAAATAAATTATCAAATGACGAAGACAGAAAAAAGTTCGAGAAAGCTTACTATGAATGGTATCAGATACTAACACCCTTTCAGAGCCTTGTCTTCTTCATACTAAAGGAAAAACACAAGCAGGATATCTTTCTTTGGATCAACGGTGAAGGAGAAAGAGATTTCTGGTTTATCTACCACCCTTTGGTAGAAATATTACCCATTTTAGAAATCACTATTGAGGAGTTAAAAGGCATCTTACCTGATATCCTTGAGAAGTCAAAAAATGACATGACAAATGGAATGATATTTAATTCTATAGAAGGGTTAGCCCACTACCAACCAGCCATAGGGTTAGAGTTCTTGAACGAAATCATTGAAAAATCGAGTTCACTAAAAATGTTTATAGCTAAAACTTTGAGTGGACTTTCAAAGTCAAAAAGTATACCAGAAGCCTTTGATAAATCTATCGATCTCATTAAGTCTGATGATTTCGAATTACGTAAAAGTGCAATTTTAGGGGCTTCAATAATTCAATATGACATAAAGGTTAATCAAGATCAAATTCAACATTTGACACAGACTTACAATACAATTTATGAAGTAGAAAAAGATGAATTTCAGTCAGTATTGGCTGAGTCTTACGGAAACCTTCTGAACGTGCTCTCTGACTCAAAAGATAAAATTCTCAATTTATCACAGTCAGATGATCCTCAAACTCAATATACCATTGCTGATGTACTTTGGCGAAAGGTTAAGTATTCAGAAGACCCTATCTGGTACACGAAGGTTTTAATGAATTTGAGGAATGTAAAATCAGAACATAATCGAATTATAAAAGATTTGGAATATGCTTTGATCGATGTATTGAAAGAATCTCCACAAACTGTATTAGACTTCTTAGAAAACTGGATTGCTGTTGAGGGTAGAAAATCAGAGGATATTCTGACTTTCACCTACCTCTATCAAGAAATACATAGAACTAACTATGATTATTTTACCTTATCAATTACCGATTGGCTCAATAAAGACGACTATAGGTTTCACACAGCGACGGAGAAAATTCTTTCAGAGTTTCACAGTGGACAAATCACATTGAACCTTGAGTACTTACATAAGCAATCAATTCAAGATCTTAGATTCATTGTTTGCAAAATTTTAGGCTTTGTTCATTCAGTCGATCATTTGAAACCTATGCTCTATTCATTTATAGAGTTAAAAACTAGGGATAAAAATTTCAAAAAATTCTTAGTAAGTGCTTTTAACTATATAGGATTGGATTACCCTTCAATGAAGGATTATCTAATTAGTAAAAAACAGACTGCTCAGAAAAATCAAATTCAATTCATCAACGAAGTAATAAGGAACATTGATAAATACTTCGAAGATTTTACATCTACCATAGGCTTACTTGAGCTGAGACCATCTGAAAAAAGACTAAACCAATATTTTAAAGCTCAAAACAAAGTACAAGCTAAATTTTTTCAAGAATCTCAGGAAAAAGAAAATACATTTTTAAGTATGGTAAAGAATGTTAATCTGAAGTCTGGAGGTGTGTGGTTTTCAAAAGTAAACGGGGAATATTCGAATAAAAGTAAAATGGGCAAATTTCAAGCAAGTGGAGAGTTGCCAAGAAAAGAGTCCATTGATCCAATTGGTCAAGTAAAAATGAGAATCTATTATCGAACATTGAAGAAGAGTCTATGAAATTAGTATTAAAAGACTACATAGAATCACTGAGAGAAGAAGGGGAATTAGATTCTTTATTAACAGATCTTCTTTGGGGCATGGGATTTACTATTCTGACAAAACCCAAAAAGGGACGTCAATATGGAGTTGATATAGCTGCTTTTGGAAAAGACTTCCAAGACAATCACAAAAAGAAAGTATTTTTAATTACTGTAAAGCAAGGAGATTTTGATCGGAATAATTGGGATTCAGGGAAGAATGCTATACGTCCCTCACTCAATGAGATTATAGATGTTTATATCCCAACACAACTTAACAAGAGATATGCTAAGTATAAGATTAAAATTATTGTTGCATGCAATGGAGACTTAGATCAAAAAGAGGGTGTCTCAAAAGTCACCTTCTTTTTATGGTAAAGAAAGTAAAGGCCGATAGCGAGAAGCTGTCGGCCTTTTTGATGACTAAGGGTTAACTTAGTGTTGTGTGTACTACTTCAAAT
>NZ_VKDC01000039.1 GCF_007097395.1 Fulvivirga sp. M361 | reverse complement strand
GAGCTTCAGCTACAACTGGAGTAACCTACGCGTGGATTGGTCCTGACTTTAGTTCATCCTTACAAAATCCAACGGTTACCGCATCTGGTATTTACGAGTTGACGGTAACTCATCCGACGAACGGCTGTACCTCCACTGCCCAGGTGACGGTGGAGCAGAACATAACTGAACCAGGTGCAACCGCCGGTGTCAGTGATGTACTGACCTGTAGTCTGGAGAGTGTCACGTTGCAAGGAGCTTCAGCTACAACTGGAGTAACCTACGCGTGGATTGGTCCTGACTTTAGTTCATCCTTACAAAATCCAACGGTTACCGCATCTGGTATTTACGAGTTGACGGTAACTCATCCGACGAACGGTTGTACCTCCACAGCCCAGGTGACGGTGGAGCAGAATATAACTGAACCCGGTGCAACCGCCGGTGTCAGTGATGTACTGACCTGTAGTCTGGAAAGTGTCATGTTGCAAGGAGCTTCAGCTACAACTGGAGTGACCTATGCGTGGAGTGGCCCTGAAAGCTTTACTTCAGCCTTACAAAATCCATCCATCATGGAACCTGGCATTTATGAATTGACGGTAACTCATCCGACGAATGGCTGTACCTCTACCGCCCAGGTGACGGTGGAGCAGAATATAACTGAACCCGGTGCAACTGCCAGTGTCAGTGATGTATTGACCTGTAGTCTGGAAAGTGTCACGTTGCAAGGAGCTTCAGCTACAATTGGAGTGACCTATGCGTGGAGTGGCCCTGAAAGCTTTACTTCAGCCTTACAAAATCCATCCATCATGGAACCTGGCATTTACGAGTTGACGGTAACTCATCCGACGAACGGTTGTACCTCCACAGCCCAGGTGACGGTGGAGCAGAATATAACTGAACCCGGTGCAACCGCCAGTGTCAGTGATGTACTGACGTGTAGTCTGGAAAGTGTCATGTTACAAGGCGGTTCATTTACGCCCGGAGTAACCTACTCGTGGAGTGGTCCAGAAAGCTTTACTTCATCGTTGCAAAACCCTACAGCCACTGAACCTGGAATTTACACACTTACCGTTACCCATCCGACCAATGGTTGTACCTCTATCGCACAGTTAATATTAGGACAGAATATTACAGCACCTGGCGCTACAGCTGGTGTAAGTGGCGATTTGACTTGTGTTGTTAGTAGTGTTTCATTGCAGGGAGGTTCCCCTACGGCTGGCGTCACCTATTCCTGGAGTGGCCCAGAGAGCTTTACCTCCGTGTTGCAAAATCCTGTGGCCACTGAACCCGGAACTTATATATTGACAGTAACTGATCCTGCGAACAGTTGTACCTCTACCGCCCAGGTGTTGGTACAAGGAAGTTCAACCAGGCCCGATGTAACTGCTGATGTAAATGGCAAGCTGACCTGTACGGTTACCAGTGTTTCATTACAGGGAGGTTCAACTACCACCGGTGTTAGTTATTCGTGGAGTGGTCCTGACTTTAGTTCAGCCTTACAAAATCCGGCGGTCACTGAACTCGGAACTTACACACTGACGGTTACTCATCCGACGAATGGCTGTACCAGTGAAGCCGTAGTTGAGGTGATCAAGGATGACGTAATACCGGACCTTGTTGCAGAAGATGCACAACACACTTGCCTGACGGCGGCACCTAACAATCTTGTGCTTGAAGCGAATTCTTCAGTGCCTGGCGCTCAGTACTCATGGGATGTGCCTTCACAGTGGGCTGGCTTTTTCCCTGATAGTACTACTAATTTGCAGAACCTCACTGTACCGTTTGAATTCATCACAGGTGAGTTTGCAGTTACTGTTACTAACCCAGCCAACGATTGTGTTAATTCCAAAACCATAGCAGTGACGAATAATTCTACATTACCCACATGTGAGATTACGTATACAGCGGGGGATGTTCTCATGCTAAGTGTAGCCTCCACAACTAACGGTGCCTATACGTGGACTGTAGAGGACGATGACGGAGGAACCTGGGGAATTGCAAGTGGACAAGGGTCTACTGATATTACTTTCACACCAGGATCACTGGGATCCATTGCCTTATTTACCGTCGATATTCTAAATACAGTCACCGGCTGTAGAGAGGATTGTAGTATAGAACTGGAGAATACGCCTGGTGGAGTTGTATCCACTTCTGAAGGTGGTGGAGAGATCAGGCTTGCTAGTCAACCTGAATCTGAACCTCTTACTACTCCAACGGTTGAAAGTGAATGGTTTGAAACATATCAGGAAACTATATTCAATATTTATCCTAATCCGGTGCGTGATGTTGCCACGGTGGAATTTACCGTGCCTGAAGAGGCTAAAGCAAGGGTGGAGGTTTATTCATCTTTTGGAAACTTAGTGATGACACTGGATGCTGGCACGGTGGAAGCCAATAGTAGCCATAAAGTGACCCTGGATACTGAAAACCTTACAAAGGGTCTGTATCTGTGTAGGCTGATCTATGGGAATAACATACGTGAACAACGGATTTTGTTACATTAATTAAATACATCAATGGTATACTGTAAGAGTTTTAATCTGAAAGTGTTACCGGAAGGCCTGCTGAGGCGGGGCCTTCTGGTAACCATAGGTTGGTTAATATGTCACATAGTTGCCGCGCAGGTCCCTACTGCCCCTATTAATTTTTATGTAATCAGCGCGGATGGTCAAAATGAACTGTCCTGGTCAGCCAACCCTGCAGCAGAGGGGGTAACAGACTATACGGTTTATCGCTCACTGGACAAATTGAGTTTTACTAATCTTGCCACCATTTCAGGTTCATCCACACTACAATATACTGACAACACAGTGGAAAATGGCATAACTTACTTCTACTATTTAACAGCCACAAATGGGACAGGTGAAGGTCCAGCCTCGATAGTAGACGCAGGCGAGCCTCAAAGTGATTTTGGAGAATTCATGGTATTTGATGGAAGTACAGACTCAGTCACTATCAACAATAGTGATGAACTTCAATTAGCGAATGAGTCTTTTACGATCGGGCTTTGGGTAAGGGTCAAAAGTTTGCCTGACGGAGGAAATGAAGCATATTTGGTATCACGATTCCAAAATGGGACTAATAATGAGACTTATGCCTTAAGGTTCAATAATACGGGACAATTAGAGTTTCGTACAAATGGATCAGCTAGTAGTTTTAAACGAACGGTGGAAACACTTACTGAAAATAATTGGTATCACATTGCAGTTGTTTACAATAATAATCCTTCTGGTCCATTTGTGTTTCCTGGCGAGGTTCAGATCTATATAAATGGAATATTAACTACTGATGATCAGACGAGTTCTATCATAGCGGATCCTTTGTCCAGTGTGGATGGCCGGTTAGTAATCGGTGCTGATGTTACAGTAGATAATCGTTTTTTTGATGGATATATGGATGAACTTTATATTTGGGACAGGGTGCGTACCCCAGCAGAAATTATGAGTGACCAGTGTACCCGGTTCCGGGGAGATGAGTCCGGTCTGCTGGGATTATGGCACTTTGATGAAGAAGAGGTTGAAGTCCCGGTAGTATATGACTATACGCCTAACGCCAATAATGGTGGTAACAATATTGACATTATCGACTTTACCCCGGTAGCCCGGGATGACTTTGGTCTTATTACAGAAAATACTTCCGGTACCATTAATATTCAAAGTAATGATGTCAGTATTAGTACCATGCCTCTGGTTGGGACCTTGATGTCAGGGTATCCGTTGTCCGGAAATGCTAACCTGATGAATAATGATAGCACCGTAAGTTACACGCCAAACAGTGGTTTTTTTGGAGTAGATACGGTAAAATATATTGTATCGGACACGGCAGTTTTTTGCAACACCGCCCCGGAAAAAGATACGGCTATGGTATTCGTATATGTCCAATGTAATCAAAGAGATGAGTTAAATTGGAATGATCGATCACCAGGCAGTGATGTGACCACGGCCACCATTATTGAAAACGGACTCTTTTTTGATTTCTCTTCTACCGATAACAATGGTATCCTGACCTCTTTCATAATAGGAAGTGATTTTCAAAGTACGAATGCACTTGTATGGAAACAAGACCCTTCAACGAATACCGAAGAGAGTATTACGAAACTTACTTTTAATCGTAAAGTAGACCAATTCTGCCTGGATTTGATGGATATTGATGCTGATCCTGCTGGGTTTGCAGATTCTATCGTGGTGAATGCCTATCGGGAGGGTAATCTGGTTAGGTTAACTGAGCGTGATTTTACCGCCGGAACCGCTGTCGACTTTAAAGGTCAGAATAGTTTTACCGGAAATACTTTGGTAGATGATGCCGTTGGAACAGACGGAAATGTTTCTTTATGTTTTTTCGTTCCGATCGATTCCATGCATGTTGTTTTCACAAATGCAAGTGGCGCATCTTCCAATCCTTCGGAACAAAGTTTAGGAATAGGTAATTTTACCTGGTGTTCATTTCCTAACCGTGCGCCGGTAGTTACAAGTGAGGGGGTAGTTGCAACGGACACGCTCTTCTACCAGATCCCGACGGATTCCACATTGGTGGTTTGTCTGAATATCACAGATGCCGATCGTGACAGCGTCAGCATTTCAGTATCAGGAGTGCTTTCAGGTACGGGTGATACGGACATTGCTACACCACTCGACACTTGCTTTACTTATACTCCGGAAGAAGGTTCTACGGGTACGGAAGCGTTTACTGTTACCGTTTGTGATAATCGACCGGACCAACTTTGTACTGAAGTGGTTGTATCGGTCCGGTTGGAAACGCCTCCACCTCCTCCACCACCTCCGATAGGTGATTTTTTTATCTCGGAGGCGCTGACCCCCAATGGAGATAGAATACTTGACCACTGGGAGATTACGGGGATCGAGCGCTTTCCAAATAACCATGTTAAAGTTTTTAATATATGGGGAGACTTGATATTTCAGCAATCCGGTTATAACAACGATGAAAGAGCATGGACCGGGCAAACGGGCAAAGGGGCTGTAATTGGTAGCAAAGAGGCCCCCGACGGCACCTACTTTTATGTTCTTGACCTACAAAATGGTGAGGAATTGCTAAAAGGTCACGTGGTGCTTAAGCGATAAATAGTTTAGCGTTATGAGAGGCAAATTTTTCACTGTATTCTTTTGTGCGGTTGCCTTGCATGGTCTCACAAACATAAGTCTTGGGCAACAACAAATTTTGTTTACCCAATACATGTTCAATGGATTGGCGCTTAATCCTGCGTATGCCGGAAGTGATTCCACTTTAAACCTGACAATATTGGCCCGGGAGCAATGGTTAGGTTTTGATGAAGCGCCAACGAACCAGATGTTTTCCGGGCATACTTCTCTGGGTCTGCTTGATAGGATGGGGTTAGGATTACAGGTGGAGCGGGAGAAGATCGCAGTGACCGAGGTGCTGAATTTTTATGCTTCCTACGCATACAAGATACCCATTGGCAGGGGCAAGCTGGCCATGGGACTTCAGGCAGGTGTTACGAATCAAAAACAAAACCTGAGTGACCTGGCTTTGCCACCCGGTGTGACAGATCCCAGCCTGGATGAAAACGTCTCAACATTGTTGCCTAACTTCGGGGGTGGTCTGTACTATCGTACAAGCAGGTTTGATATTGGTTTTTCAGTACCCTTCCTGGTCCAAAACTCCTTTGATAAAAGTGACATTATTTCGGCAGCACAGCAACTTCGTCACTATTTTTTGTCCGGAGGTTATCTGTTTGACCTGAGTCCTTCCTTGAAATTCAGACCTCACGTGTTAGTAAAATCCGTCACAGGGGCACCTGTCAATTTTGATCTGAGTGCGAATTTCTTCATTAAGGAAATGGTATGGGTGGGATTGTCCCTGCGCAATTTGAATTCTTTGAATACTATCCTTGGAATGCAATTGAGCAAACGACTCAAGATAGGGCTGGCCTATGACTTTGTTACTTCTGATTTGGGACAAGTCAACTCGGGTTCGGGGGAATTTATGTTGAACTACCGGGTATTCAAAGGAGTACCCGAAAAGGTCATTTCTCCCAGGTATTTTTAAAATAAACCCTTCTGACATGAAGACATCAGGTGTAGTATTTTTTTTAGTCGTTGCATTTTTCTGCCCGGAGCTATGTGCACAGGGCGATCAGGCTAAACTGAAAAGAAAACGTGATGACGCTGAGCAACTTTTTGATCAGTTTGAGTATTTTAAGGCGATTGAGCTATATGAAGAGATAGCATCAGTTCAGGATGACCCATTCATTTACATGAAAACGGCCCTTTCCTATTATAAAGTCGGAGATCTGCAGTCAGCCGAAGAGTGGTATCGAAAGGCAACGGTAGCGGAACTACCGGTTGAAGAACAATTCAACTTTGCAGAAGTGCTAATGGGGAATGGCAAATATGAGGAGGCCAGGAAATGGTATGAGCTGTATAGTCAAAATGCACCTCATGATAACCGAACTAAGAAAAAGCTCGCTTTCATGGATCAAATGGCTGTTTATCATAAAAATGAAACCGGTTATGAGGTCCATATAATAGATATCAATTCGATCTATGCGGATTTTGGATCTGCATTTTATGAGGGCGGGATTATCTTTGCTTCTGCCAGGGAAGAAGTGGCCCAGGGAAAACGATATGGTCGTACCAATAGCGCCTATCTGGATATCTATTTGAGTGAATATACCAACGATAGTATTTTGGGAACTCCCAAAAAATTCTCAAAAGTGGTGAATACCAAATATCATGAAGGCCCGGCAGTTATTTATGACAGTGGTAACCAGATGATCTTTACACGTAACAACTTTCATGGAAGCGCCAGCAAAAATGAAGATAACACGATCCATTTACAGCTTTTTCACACTAGTAAAACAGAGAAAGGGTTATGGAGCAAACCTGTGCTTTTAGACCTGGTAGAGGACAAATATTCTGTAGGCCACCCATCGGTCAGTCAGGATGGAAAACAACTATACTTTTCATCGAATATACCCGGAGGTTTTGGAGGAACGGACCTTTATGTAAGTCAGTTTTCCAATGAGACCTGGGGTGCACCTATGAATTTGGGAAATGAGGTCAACACCGAAGGCAACGAAATGTTCCCCTTTATGAGTGAAGAGGGGGTGCTTTACTTTGCCTCGGACGGTCATGGAGGCCTGGGCGGTATGGATGTATTCAGAACAAGTTTGATGCAACAAAGAGGTGTCGAAAACCTAGGTAAACCGATTAACTCAGCAAGGGATGATTTCGGGTTTGTATTACATAGCGATGGGGATTGGGGGTATTTTTCATCTAATCGCCCGGGAGGTGTTGGTGACGATGATATATACAGGTTCACTGTAAAAGAGCCTGAACCACCGGAAGAAGTCATACCGGAAGAAATTGTAGTCAAAGACACCGCCATTGTAGTAGAGTATGTATATACCGTTCAAATACTTGCCCTTCTTAATCCGAAAACGGTATACATAGAGTTTTTGCAGGACCTTGAGGGTGTGCTGAAACATGATGGAAGAGATGGATTCCATCGTTATACTTTCGGAGAATATACAGGGCTGGACAAAGCTTTGGAAACGCTGGAAATAATCAGGAGCAAAGGATATCATGATGCTTTTATCAGAAAAGTGGCGCGTTATCCTGAATTATCTCATGGCCCCGGACGTGATGTGAGGAAGCTGCTGAATCAGTGAGTCGCAACGTTTTGATTTTTTAATGAGATCCGATATCGCCGGGTAATTTTGTGCCTTTTTATCTGGGCCAGATTGTCGAACGATCCGAATTGATAGGGTACTCTGGTATCAAAGAAAAACTGCTCAAATATCAGAGTAAGGCATGCTCATCGCGTGTTTTTTTTTATTCTTTATTCAGATTTTACTATGTTTTTCGGTTAGCTTTTGTTCTCCTGTCTTGTCTTCTTTAGGATGTCAACAATTTAAAAAAACAGCGTTCCTGCGAAGGAGGATACAACTTCAGCAGTCTCCTTATTATATGACAGAAATCGACCTGGCTCACATCCATCGATTAGAGATTGCTTTACGTTTATTTCCAGTCTTACATACCTAAATCCTATCAAAATTTTCAAACCTTTGCGGTATCGTTTCCGATAAAATAAAATGCAATAACCTTACCTATTGGATATTTTAAGAGGTTTAATAAAGAACTTGAATAAGAATATCAAATCTTTAAACCTTACAAAATGAAAACACCTATTGCGAAAATTTTTCTATTGACTTTGGCATTTTGTCTAACTTATGTTCCTATATGGGCACAGGATGAAGACGTTATGTTTCAGGCGTTTGACTGGAACGTTCAGAACCAGCCTCCGGGTCAAACCTGGTATGATGTAGTAACTCAAAACAGGAATATCATCAGTAATGCGGGTATCGATGTTATCTGGATGCCACCTCCCAGCAACTCGGCAGCTCCTCAAGGCTACTTGCCGCGTGAGCTTTATGATGTAAACAGTGCTTATGGTACTGAGACCCAATTGCGTAACTTGATCAGTCAATATCATCAACTGGACGTCAAAGTGTTGAGTGACATTGTCATTAATCACCGTGTCGGTTCTCCCGATGCCGTAACATTTGTGAATCCTGATTGGCCTACTTTCTACATCACTGCTGATGATGAAGGAAGGGATTTCGTGAGCTATCCTGTAGAGTTTAGCATTAACCCCGACTATTTTCCCGGAACTGCGCTCAAAGCAGACGGCTCAAGCGGAGGTTTCGCGGCAGCCAGGGATCTGGACCATAGAAACCCTGCCGTAAGAGCAGAAATCATTCAATGGATGCTTTTCCTGAAAAATGATATCGGCTTTGATGGTTGGCGATACGACTTTGTCCATGGATATGATCCTATCTACAACAAAGAGTATAATGACGCGACAAATCCTTATTTTGCCGTAGGTGAATTATTAGAAAGCAGTCGGGTGCAAACGAACAACTGGGTAAATTTCACACAGCAGTCATCTTCAGCATTTGATTTTAATACAAAAGTGAGTCTACAGAATGCCCTTCGTGATAATAACCTATCCTACCTCCGGGATGGTAACGGCCGACCTTCCGGGATGATTGGCGTCAACCCTTCAAAGTCGGTAACTTTTTTGGACAATCACGATACAGGAGAGGCACAGCAATGCTGTGGTTCTAATTTTGTATTCCCCGGAGGAGAGACCAACCTGAGAAAAGGGTATGCTTATATTTTGACCCATCCGGGTAATCCTATGGTCTTCTGGACACATTTTTTCGATGCTGGTTTAGGTGTTCGTAATGCGATTGTCGATTTAATTGATATACGTAAAAGTGTTCGTGTTCATGCCGGTTCAACGATCAATATTGCTGAAGCCAGGAATGACCTGTATGCCGCTTATATTGACGGTAGAAGTGGGACAGTCGCTATGAAACTGGGTAGTGGCAACTGGTCTCCGAATGGTAGTGGCTGGGTACTTCGTACCTCCGGAAATGACTATGCGGTCTGGACTCAGGGAAGTGGCCCCGTAGTAACCGTGCCTCCATTCACTGTTAACTTTCTTAAACCCTCAGGATGGGGAAGTAATATTAACGCGTATTTTTTTGATGCAGCATCTAATTCGGTACTTCCAGGTATTAACGCCTGGCCCGGACAGAGTATGGCCAATTTAACGGGAAGTGAATGGTATGCGTATACTGTAACTCCTCCATCGGGTGTTAACGCATCAGACATAAGAGTAATTTTTAATGATGGGACTCAGCAAACAGGTGATCTATCCAGAAGTACAGACGGGTGGTATAGTGACAGTGCCTGGTCTGATAACTGCCTTCAAAACTGCCCTGGTACATCTTCTAACCAGGTCACTCTTAACTTACTTCCTCCGGGCAGTGGTTGGGGTAGCGCCTCCAATATCTATCTTTATAACAAAGCTACCAATAGTGTATTAGCAGGGACTTCAGGCTGGCCAGGGGCTTCGATGAGTAATATTAGTGGTTCATCATGGAATACCTTTACGTTTACCATTCCGAACGGTGTCTCGGGCAATGACATTGGCGTGGTATTTAACAATGGCAGCGGACAGCAAACAGAGGATCTTACCCGGGGCACGGACGGTTGGTTCAGAATAACCGGAACAAGTAGCGGGCAAAGCACCGGAGTTTGGTCGAACAACTGTACCACAGCCTGTCCTTCAGGTTCTTCTTCAGCACGAACCGGCACCTTTGCAGATGATATTCCAATCGATGACAGGAAGGAACTCAATGAAATTTCATTCTTTCCTAACCCTATGACGAACCAGTCAGTATTAGCAATAAAAACAGCAGAAGCCGGCATGTTAAGGGTGACGGTCACCAATCTTCAGGGACAAACCGATGTAATTTATGATCAGCAAACCAGTGCCGGAAATCACAGGATTAGTGTCAGTGAAGCAGTTCTGGGAGCCAAAGGGATGTATCTGACCCACGTTTACCTCAATGGTGAACGAATTGGGAAATTGAAGATGCTGATGAAGTAATAAACCGTCAATCATGCCTGAATTCGAAATAGATGTTTACAAAGACTATTTATCGTCTTTGGGACTGTTTCTTACTGACATATAAACTTTTGTTGAAATATCAATAGCCATAATTCGGGCTTTATGCCATTGATAGTACTGAAATGAGGACTTTGAATCCTTCTTTCAGTACTATTATAGGTCTCTTAGGTGGCAGCTTGGAGAGCCTTGGTATTCTGAAGCTCTGAGGCATGTACTTTATAACACCAGCCGTTAGCTTTAAAAATCGAATATGAACCGGTTAATTTCCCCCTTAATATTTTATAATAGGGATTTCTGTATAACGAGTCCGTTATTTGGTTAAGACTTTTAAGTTTAATATTTTGCTGTATTACCAGGTATAAACATCATACTAAACCCCTTATCCTGGCTTGAAATCAATATTTAGCTACATTTCATTGACCTTATGGCTGCTATTTGGCCTTTATTTTGGCCTGGCAGGAATATTATACGCCGACCTCACGGAAGAAAAGGAATTCATAGGCGGATCAAATCAGGTAAAGAAAGAAGTGCAGCTTCCGCCTGGGGTTACCAAAGGGATCGATTCACTGGGTAATGCCTATTACGAAATGAATGGCGTAAAATTTACCAGCCTGGAGAAGATAAAATTAAGAGGGCAGGAAGAGGCCGCGGAATCTGTTTTCAACTGGTACAAAACGCTACCCAATAAGCTAATCTTATTCATCACTTCGATGGCCCTGGGAGGATTGGGTTCATTAATATCGCTTGTGAAAAAGCTGGCCCTGGAAAATGCGCGAATTGATGACTTGCGAACTTTTTGGCATCCTATGTTAGGCGCTCTCATTGGCATTATTGTACTTGGCATCAGCTACCTGATCCCTATAATTATCACCACTGAATCCGAGGTAGAGATCAGGGCTACGACCCTTATTTTTCTAAGCATGTTTGCGGGCATGTACTCAAAGGAATTCCTCGCTTTTCTTGAGTCAAGATTTTCAAATTATTTAAAACAACATGGTAAAAATGAATAACCGCCACATTACAAAATATGTGCTCGCTTCGATGTTATGCTGCATGGCCGGACTCTTATATGCTCAAAGCCCGGCATATAATATTGAACTGGAAGACAAAAGCATTTTTTCCGAGCAGAAAGACCTGGAAGGAGAGCTAATTCCTAACACCATTACATTGGTGCCAAGGCCTGGTTCAGGTTATAATGCAGACAACATGGATGCCACCAGGCTGTCAGAGATATTCAATAACGAATTTGAGATCCGAAAATACAAAAGGAATAAAAATAAGCTGGAGATCACGACTACTGACAATGAATTGGGACAGATAAAATATGTCTTCGACCTGGAAAATAATACCGGTAAGCTAAAATGGGAGGGCGGTTCGTTGAAATTTGATACCTGGGGCTCCTGGACTTGTACCAATCATAGTCCCAACAATCATACCTGTGGACAAAATGAATCAAGGACCCTGAAGCAATGCTCGCAAGATCTGCATTGTATTTTTTGAGATCCGTTATATCATAACACTGGCTGATTTGCCCAACTACCTGCCACCTTTGGGATAATACTCTTTATTACCAAAACTTCCCTGAACCTGGTCATCCAATATGTGTGCCGCTTTAAGTTGGCTTCCTAAGGTAGTTTTGATAAGTTTTCAATTATCCATATCCCTGGTAGATATTACAGTTTCGAGAAGAAGGAGTGGTATTGGATAGTAACGATAAAAATGCTGACTCTCTGGATGAAAAACAAATGAAATGGTTGGAGCACAAATTAGAACAAATGCCGATGGATACACACACCTGTTCTGATTATGAACCATTATCCCATACACGGTGCTTCCACTATTCTAGTTGGTGGAAACTATACAGACAGTAAACAGCTTACAAAGCTGTTTTATAAACATAGAAATAAAAAAACATTGTATCACCGGCCATGTTCACTTGTCGGGTGAAGTAATATGTAATCATGTGACCTTCTATTGCAATGGCTCCATGTGCGGATTTTGGTGAGGGAAGGAGATGAGAATTTAGCCCAAAAATACTGGTATCATGAAACACCTCCAGGGTATACGATCATAGACCTGTACGAAGACGGGTCAATGAGTAATACGCATTATCCCAATAACTTTTAATGAAGTCATATTAAATCTGATTGCCAAATTTCAGGGATACATCTCTAATTCTCATCACCTCGTACTCATAATTGTGGATTACAATTACCGTGCGAATGAAATAACGATCAGGTACAGTTTTCTTGCCAGGGTTTTAAAACTACGGAGTTACCGTTATTGGCCAGCCATCAAATTGCCTTGCATTTTCAGACCTTACATCTACAGTCCTGGGCCAACACTCAAAGGTCACTTTCCCTGACGCTTTGTTAAAGCGGATGATTCCATAACCAGCCCCATTTGCTTCGCTGTCGGGGTTGACATAGGCATGCATAGTGATCTTGTTATTAAATCCGTCGAGATACCGGCCAGTCCAGGGCAGTGTTTTATTGGCATACTGTCCTGGTTTTTCATCGGCTGGCCACCACCACCGGCTGTAGTAATCATTCACAATGGCCGGTACTACAAATGCCCATGGTCCGTTATCATATTCTTCAATACCATGTTTTATCACTGTTGCGAGATGTTGATCGCCTGCAACGTGGATGGCATTGGCGTTTCGGATCGCTTTTAGTGCCTTATTCCTGCCTGTTTGTGGCCAGCCGTTAGAGTCCATATCCGCATGTAAGCGATTTTCTTTACTACCGTGCAGATGCGCGCCACCGCAAAACCCTGTTTGTGATAGTACGGCCTTGAAGACGGACTCCTTCCTTTTCCCCCAATCTTCCAGGAAGCTGAGCTGTCGGTCTCCTAGTAACTTTAGTCCCTCGACATCGACCGTTGTAGGATCGTAACCAGGGTTCCTGATATGATCTGGCCGGGGTCCTTGCTGCGGTATCTTTCCTTCCGGTCCTGATTTGAACTTGCGGTCTTCTATAATGGCAAAATCAACTCCCCCCAACACGAGATTCGTATAATATACATTGATCCTCTGTGCTATTGGGGAGGCGTCATAAGGGTCAGGCAAGTGACTGGTTTGGCATCGCTCTGCCATTTTTACATATTCCGGGTGATAAAAATAGCCACCATCTGCCCCGGCCGGATTTTTGGCCCTTTTGCCACTCTCTCCCCAAAGATTCCCCTGGCCTATGTCATGATCATCAGGAATGGTTATGCACGGGCGGTTACGAAAAATTTCACGAAACTGCCTACCGAATTTGAGCCATGCTGCAGTATGCTCGGTATGATCATAGGACTGGTCTCCGGCAAAAAAGATGAGGTCCGGGTCCTGGTAATTGATATTTCTTACATAATTTTCTCGTCCACCACGGTCTTTATTACTATTGCACGAAAGTGCTGCCAGTACTATTTCATCCTTTACTGGTGATTTTCTCACCAGGCCTTCAAACATAGCATTCTCACCATGTAGTATCCTGTACGGGACGTCGGCAGAATCCGGCCAGTTTTCGACACGAAAAGTAGAAGACCAGCCTATTTCATTGACCGACTTTTTTTGCACTTCTTCCCATTCATCAGCATATTTCACCTCCAGCCTTACTTGTTTCGTCTCATCCGGATATAAAGGAAATAGCTGGGCGGTTAGTTTAAGGGTTTTATTTGAAACCGTATAGATGCCGAACGCTACCACACTGTCACGATCAACATTGAGATTGATGATCTCGCTTTTGCCCCGGTTCCACCAGTCATTGGTCGCAAGGGTGTCGATACCTTTAAATGTCGCACGAACGTAGTTATCACTTATTCGTTGCTCTTTTTCCTTATATTGATTTCCGGTGTTGCTGCACGCCATTGAACAGAAGAATAACAGGACAGGTACGGATAGGTGAATTTTCATTTTTTTAATCTGTTTTCAGGTTTTACATCATAGTTGATACCGAAGGAGTCCGGACACATTTTGTTAGGTCGGCCACAGGGAAAACACAGCTACATTACAACCTCTGTCTTAAAAAATCAGGAGTAACGCCGCCATTTTATCACACTAACAGCTCACTGATTTTTTTCATTGCCGGCCGACGGTTTAGTAAGAGAATGTTTAGCGTAGTTTATTCCTGCAGCATCAAAACGTTTTAACTGTACCTTTAGCCTTTCCTTGAAGTCATCCCAGTTGCGGTTTTGTTTGTCACTCCATACTACTTCCGAGAGGGCCGTCATTCTGGGCAGTACCATGTATTGCACGTGCTCATAAGTAGGGATATACTCGGTCCAGACATTTCCCTGAGCCCCGAGTATGTATTTTGTTTCATCGCCGGTCAATTCATCAGGAACGGGTTCATAGGAATATACTTTTTGTACATTCAGGAAACCTCCTATGGCCAGCGGTTCTTTATCTGTCTCCTCACTTTGATAATAATCGAAATAGCAATGGGAAGTTGGTGTCATAATGACGTCATGCTTTTGTTTTGCAGCTTCAATACCTCCCTTTACTCCCCTCCAGGACATGACGGTGGCATTTGGGGCCAAACCACCTTCCAGGATTTCGTCCCATCCAATGATCTTTCGTCCATGGTCGTTAATGAACTTTTCCATACGTGTTATGAACCAGCATTGTAACTCATGCTCATCTTCCAGGCCTTCTTTTTGGATCAGAGTCTGACAATCAAGACATTCCTTCCAGCGGTCTTTGGGGCACTCATCACCCCCAATGTGGATATACTTGCTGGGAAACAGCGCAAATACCTCCTTTAATACCTCTTCGAGGAATCCGAAAGCCTCTTCTTTTGGACAATACACCTCTTTATGGACTCCCCATGTAGTCGATACCTCGTAGGGACCGGGATTACAGGCCAGCTTGGGATAAGCTGCCAGGGCTGCCTGTGAGTGACCGGGCATTTCAATTTCGGGTATCACGGTTACAAACTTTTTTTTCGCATAGGTGACAATTTCTTTTATATCTTCCTGGGAGTAAAAACCGCCGTATCGCTTTCCATCATACCTTGACGATCCGTCACCCGCGTGCCCGACGCGAGTCTCTTTCCTCCAGGCGCCTATCTCTGTTAGTTTAGGATACTTTTTGATCTCAATACGCCATCCCTGGTCGTCCGTCAAGTGCCAATGGAAAATGTTCATTTTATGCATGACCAGCAGTTCGATAAATTGCTTGATTTCATCTACGGTGTAAAAATGTCTGGCTACATCCAGCATCATACCACGATAGCTGAAACGTGGAGTGTCTTCGATTGCCACATTAGGGATAGCTATTATAGCATCATGGCTTGCCGGCCCTTCAACAGCAACGGGTAGCAACTGACGCATGGTTTGTACACCATAGAAGAGACCCGCCGCCGCCTTTGCAGAAATAGTAACCTGCTCAGTGTCCACCTTTAGGGTATAACCTTCCGGCGCGGTTTGGGATGGGTCCAGCGTGAGGAAAATACTGCCGTTCTCTGGCTTGCTGCTATGCATTATTTCAAGGTCATGGCCGGTAGCTTCCTTTAAAAATTGACGAAGGAATTCTGATATAGGGCCTGTCTCTTCAGATTGTTGTGTCAGAATGATCTTGGTATCCGCTTTCAAATGAAATTTACCTTCTCTGGTCACTACTTTTTGTGGTAATGGAATTAAATGATACTGATTAGGCTCTTCTGGCACGGGCTGACTACACGATACCATCATTAGTAAAAGTATGAGTAAGCAACTCATTAATTTGTACATAGGAATTTACAGTTAGATTGGTATGAACTCTGATCATTAGTTGAAGGCTTGTACTTTAAGTCTTACAGTGGCTTGGTAGCGCGTTTATATCACACCTATAAATATACTACATTTTTCGTGTTCGAACAAAATTATATCGTTTTCGAACACTATTTTAAAAAATACTTGTTTAATACATAATTATTCACCTTTTTGGAGGTAGAAAAGTACGTAACACAACTGTTGATCATGAAACCTTAATTTTAATATGATTCTTGAAGCCATTGATTGGAGCATTCTAGCTGTTTTTTTTATTGTAGTGCTGGGTATTGGCTGGGCAGCCTCACTTACGGCAGGCAAAAACACGGGTGAATTTTTTCTAGGAGGAAGGTCTATGCCATGGTGGCTTCTTGGGGTTTCCATGGTTGCCTGTACGTTCTCCGCTGATACGCCTAACCTTGTTACAGGGATGGTACGTGAAGATGGAGTGGCCAAGAACTGGGCATGGTGGGCTTTTTTGATCACGGGTATGGTCACCGTTTTTATTTATGCCAAATTATGGAGGCGCTCCAATGTCATGACAGACCTTGAGTTTTATGAGCTTCGTTACAGCGGTAGAGCGGCATCGTTCCTAAGAGGCTTCAGATCGCTCTACCTGGGGGTGTTTTTCAATTGCCTTATTATGGGGACTGTCACTCTGGCAGCCATAAAGATCGGGGCTGTAATGTTTGGGCTTTCGCCGATAGTTACCGTATGTATTGCCTCATTTGCTGTGGTAGTCTATGCGGCCATTGGTGGGATAAAAGGAGTTATATGGGCTGATTTTTTTCAGTACAGCATAGCTATGCTGGGTGCGGTATATGCCGCTATTGATGCTGTTAACCAACCGGAAGTGGGTGGACTTGCCAGTTTGCTTGCACATCCCCAGCTGCAGGAAAAGCTATCCATACTTCCCAATTTTGACGATACTTCTACATTAATTACCCTGTTCATCATACCTATAGCGGTGCAATGGTGGGCCGTATGGTACCCGGGAGCAGAGCCTGGCGGTGGTGGTTACATTGCCCAGCGTATGCTTTCCGCAAAAGATGAGAGAAATGCTATTGGCGCCACTTTATTATTCAACTTTGCCCATTATGCTCTACGTCCCTGGCCCTGGATCGTTGTAGCTCTCGCCTCTCTCATCGTGTTTCCCGACCTGGCCTCTATCCAACAGGAATTTCCTGGGATTACGGATCAGTACCTTGGACATGATGTTGCTTATCCGGCGATGTTATCCCGGCTTTCCCCTGGGTGGCTGGGGCTAGTGGTGGCCTCCATTGTTGCTGCTTACATGTCCACGATAGGTACCCATCTGAATTGGGGATCATCTTATTTAGTCAATGATTTTTACAAGCGCTTTGTAAAACCCGGAGCATCGGAGAAAGAATTGGTGTTCATGGGGCGTATGTCCACCCTGGTCCTGATGGTCCTGACAGCATTTATGGCATTGACGGTACTGGAAAACGCCACGCAGGCCTTTGATATCCTACTGCTTTCAGGAGCTGGTTCCGGGGCTATCTATCTTTTAAGGTGGTTCTGGTGGAGAATAAACGCCTGGACAGAGATCATTGCCATGGTCACAGCCACTATCAGTGCTTTTGTCCTTGTACTCGTTATTCCTGACGAAGCGTTGGCAAATGCAATGATTGACGGAACAACAATGAAACTACTTCTTTCTATAGTCATTACTACAGTGGCATGGATCATAACCACGTTTGTCACTGCTCCTGAGAACATGGCAACACTGATAAAATTCTACAAACTGACGCATCCCGGAGGCCCTGGATGGAAAGCTGTCATTCAGTTTGCTGATAATCAAGAGGATCCGATTCAGGCTTCTGATCAGAAATGGGACCTACCACAGGGTATATTAAGCGTGTTGCTTGGGTGTCTTGCCATCTACAGCGCTCTTTTTGCCATTGGCAGCTTTATCTATGGCGACGTGGTCACAGGGTTGTGTCTTTTACTGGTCTTTGTTGTGCTGATCTACTTTCTGTTTAGGTTATGGTCAACATTAAATATAGAATAAAGATCGGTAGCGGAATCCATTTTCATGCCTTGCTAAGTTTAAGCAGGATGATCCGTATTAGTTATATGCAAATGCTAAGTATCACAATGATCAAATTTCGTTATCGAGCAAAATGCGTTTTTAAGTTGTTATTGGTTTTGATTGACAAACCTCGCACCGAGTTCATACAATTTTCACCTGTGATGTCCTGGGACAGTCTATTGTGGGAAAACCCAAATAATGATCCGCGTGAAGTAGTAAGTATAAGGAAAAATGGAAAATGAGCCTCTGAGGGATAGAGGTACTAAAAAAGAGGTAAAAACACATCATAAAAAGCGAATGAAAACAAAAGACAAATTTTTGACGACTCTGCTCATGGCCTTATGCGTAGGCAGTTCAGTATGGGCTCAGGGCTTACTTAATGTTGATGACATTAAGAGCTACATTGAAAACGAAAAAATGGTGAGCGAGCATAAGGAAGAGGCTCATGCCTCCTTTACATCATATACTTCTGAAGCTTTAGCCTTGAATAAAAAGCCGGCTGAAGCGCGTTTCTTCCAGTCACTTGACGGAATATGGAAGTTTCATTGGGTAAAGTCACCGGAAGAACGGCCGTTGAGTTTTATGGATCCAGATGAGAACGTAGATACCTGGGATAGCATAAGGGTACCTGCTAACTGGGAGATGGAAGGTTTCGGTGTGCCGATCTATGTTAATCATCAGTACGAATTCGCCGACTTCAAAGCTCCAGTATCCGAACAGATGGAATTTGTTGATAAGATATACCCAAAGTACCCTGGAAAAGTACCTCATGATTACAACCCGGTTGGGTCATACCGAAGGGAATTTGACCTTGGAAAGGATTGGCTGGAAAAGGAAGTGTTCCTACACATCGGTGCTATGAAGTCGGGCGGATTTGTCTGGATCAATGGTAAGTATGCTGGTTATTCCCAGGGCAGCAAATTACCCGCCGAATTCAATGTCACTCCTTATGTAAAAGCAGGGAAGAATACGATTGCACTACAGATCTTCCGCTGGACAGACGGATCATATCTGGAATGTCAGGACTTTTGGCGTATCAGTGGCATAGAACGCAGTGTGTTTTTATATGCACAACCCAGGCAGCGCATCAGGGATTTTGAAGTAGTATCAGGACTTGATGCCGGTTACCGGCATGGGGAATTGGATCTCGAAGTTATGCTCTGGAACCACCAGTCAAAATCGTCCAAGGCCAGGCTTACTTATAAAGTGATAGACTCTGCAGGAACGGTGAAATATTCTGGTGCGGCTGACATTATGTTACAGCCAAATGCCGAGACGGTCCATCACGTTAAGACGACCATAGAGAATGCCATGCAATGGAGTGCCGAGCATCCTGATCTTTATACCCTCCTGTTAACATTGCAAGACAGGAAAGGGAGTACTCTTGAAGCTGTGCCGGCAAAGATCGGATTTCGTGAGGTAGAGATCAAAAACGGATTATTGCTGGTTAACGGCCAACGCATTACTCTTAAAGGCGTGAATGCGCAGGAACATGACCCGGAAACAGGCCATGTTATGAGTGAAGCCCTTATGCTTAAAGACATTCGTATGTGGAAGGAAAACAACATCAATGCGGTACGATTAAGTCATTACCCTCGGGGCAGAAGGTTTTATGAACTCTGCGACCAGTACGGCATCTATGTAGTGGATGAGGCAAATATTGAGTCACACGGGATGTATTACGGGGAACATTCCCTTGCTAAAAAGCAGGATTGGGAACATGCTCATGTTGAACGTATGCTGCGCATGGTGATCCGCGATCGGAATCATCCTTCTGTGATCATCTGGTCTATGGGGAATGAAGCCGGTAACGGTGTCAATTTTTACACCGGCTACAAAGCCATCAAGGCGATGGACGCTTCAAAGCGTCCTGTGCAGTACGAAAGGCCCTACAAAGAACGCGATGGAAACCTGTTTGATATGGACTGGAATACGGATATTATAGTGCCCCAGTATCCGTCACCTGATACGTTTGAAATTATGGGCCAGGCAAAAACTGACCGGCCTTTTATCCCTAGCGAGTATGCTCATGCCATGGGAAACAGCACAGGTAATTTCCAGGATTACTGGGACATCATCGAAAAGTATGACAACCTGCAAGGGGGGTTTGTCTGGGATTGGGTAGATCAGTCTGTTTGGGAAACGAACGAAAACGGGGAGCGGTTTTATGCCTACGGCGGAGATTATGGCGAAAACATGCCTACTGATAACTCCTTTTTGAACAACGGTATCGTCTTTCCTGACCGTACTCCGCAACCTGCGCTTTATGAGGTTAAAAAGGCATATGAGTACATTAATTTTAAAGATAAAGGGATCAATAAATATAATGAATTGCGGGTGTTGGTAGAAAACCTCTACGATTTTACTGACCTGGATCGGTTTGATCTTAGCGCTGAGATCATCGCTGACGGGAAAGCGCTTCAAACCATTGATATTGAAAAGATATCAGTTGAGCCCCATACCGGGAAACTGATCAGGGTTCCATTGAACATTAGCATCCGGCCCAATACGGAATATCATGTGCGATTAACGGCCAGCACCAGGCAGACATGGGGAATTCTTCCGGCGGGGTTCGAGGTAGCACGTGAACAGTTTCTCATGGAAACCCTGTACCAACACGAGGATTTGGAAGAGGATTATGGGGATCCATTAAGCATTAAAACGGAGGGAAACATTATGCATATTAATAATGGTGTGGTTAACATACAGTTTGATAAGGAAAAGGGCAGGTTGAGTTCTTATGCTTACCGGGGTGAAGAGCTCCTTAATAACGAGCATGGCCCAACACCCAATTTCTGGAGGGCACCTGCTGACAACGACCTGGGGAACAGGATGCATAAAAAGAATATCGAATGGAAGAAGGCTTCTCTCTTTTCGCGGGTTACAGATATCAACATGAACCGAAAGGCAGATAACCGGGTAGAGATAATCGTGCGTTTTGAATTGCCAGGAGTAAATACTTCTTATCAAAGTATTTATAAGATAGATGGCAACGGGGTCATCGGTATCTTCAATACCCTGGATCCGTCTGCATACCGGGCGGATATCCCGAGGGTTGGGATGCAAATGCAAATGCCCAAATCCTATACAGACTTGACATATTATGGCCGTGGGCCATGGGAAAACTACCAGGACAGAAAAGCCTCTGCCTTTTTGGATATCTATCATTCGAAAGTTCGAGATCAGTACGTTCCTTACGTGCGGCCACAGGAGAATGGAAACAAAACCGATGTACGCTGGTTCGCGCTGGCTACAAGTAATGGAACAGGGCTAATCGTAGTAGCAGCTAACAGGAAACAGCCGTTAAGTATGAGTGTTTCGCATACCCCTGGTCAAGATTTTGATGTTACCCCCGGATTGATGTATGACAAAAATTATGAAGTGGACAAGGAATACAGGTGGAAAGAGGACAAGCATGTCAATTACCGCAAACACATCACAGATATTAAGGAACATGACCTGGTGCAACTTAACATTGACTTGTCTCAAAGAGGGGTAGGTGGGGATAATAGCTGGGGTGCAAAGCCACAAGATTCATATTTGTTGAAAAGTGATCGGTCCTATCATTATGGCTTTTACCTGGTTCCATTCATGAATAAAAAAACGGGTGATGTGATAAGGCTGGGTAAGAAATATAACCATGGTGATAAATTGAATTAACCAACTAAGGTGTAGATGCGGAACAATTGATAGTTTATGGATTTGTTTTCAATGTGTCGGGTCGGATTGAGATTTGCATAAAGCATTGTTTTTCAATAATTTACATGATTACCAAGGAAAATTATAGAGCATAAATCGGTATTCGGCATCCTTTTGTTTTAAAGGGGTCTGATGATAAAAACAAGGATGAAAAAGAGATTATTCTGAACACTCCTGCCAACATAAACCCCCATTGATGGATATGAAATGAGGCTTGAATGGTTATGTTCAAAAAAGCAAAGACAACAGGAGGAGAAGGTTACAGACTAAAAGAGCCAAGGCTACGCCCTTTAAACAGACCTGATGATAGAGAATTGATTGAAGATCTGAAAGCAGGTGACGTAGCAGCACTTGGGTCAGTTTACAATACCCATGTACAAAATTTGATCCGGTATGCCAGTCAGTTCACCACTGACAGGGATATTGTTCTGGATAGCATTCAGGAGGTGTTTTTGTACTTGCTGGACAAAAAGGATGACCTGAAGAATATTCGTAGCATCCGCCCATACCTGTATAAGTCATTGTATCACCAGTTAATGAAGCAACTGGCAGGTAACCGTCCGCTGGAAAAGTCCCGGTTGGACAAGGCAGGATTTGAATTCGAAATAGAGTTCAGCTCACAAACCCGTATGATTTTTGATGAAACCTACTCAGAGCGATTGCAAAAGATGAATGCTTCTCTCACCGGACTATCCGGCAAGCAAAGGCAAGCAATACTTCTCTATTTTTATGAAGGCTTCACACACCAGGAAGTGGCAGATATCATGGGCCTGAAACACAAAAATTCTGCTTCCAAATTGATCAGCCGAAGTCTTCGGTTGCTGCGTAAAATATTGCAGTGATGACTAATGATTATTTTCCGATTAAGTTAATTAAATACCAATAAAGTAAAAAAATGACCGATTAAATATTTAATCTATCGAAATGGGATATATTGAGAATATCAAATACCCTAAGTATAAAGCAAAGTTGTTGCCAGATGGATCGGGCTTTAAGCAAATATAATTCCTTTAACCAATGGGATTTCCTGGATGATCCTTACTTTGTAAGGTGGGTGATTTATCCGGATACTCATTCTGACAAGTTTTGGAAGCAATTCCTGGACAACCATCCTGGAAAGTTAACTGAAGTATCGCTGGCAAGAGAGTTCATTCTGGATATGAAGTATAAGAATGAGCTTTCAATAACAGATTTGGAGTATAACACCCTTTTTGAAAGGCTTTTGACTCGACAAGAAAGCAAATCATCCAACAGGTTTTTTCCTTCTCACTTTTTACGAAGAGGGTACAGGTATGCCGCAGCAGTGTGCCTTCTTGCCATTAGCGGGTGGTTGGTTTTCCAATATCAAACACACAGGTCCGACGCGTTAAGGTCAGGAAACGTAACTGCTAAAATGATCACTAAGACCAGTTCTATGGGCCAAAAATTAACCACAGTACTTGGTGATGGCACTTCTGTAAAACTCAACGCAGGTTCTTCCATCAGCTATCCAAACATATTTGCTGACTCTATTCGCAGGGTAGTCCTGGTAGGTGAGGCGTTTTTTGAAGTAAAAAAAGACACGTTAAGGCCTTTCCAGGTACAATCCGGTGATGTCATAGTGCAGGTATTAGGCACATCTTTCAATGTGAAGGGCTTTGCCCAGGAAAAGACGGTGAGCGTGGCTGTGGAGGAAGGTAAAGTGAGGGTTACGGCGTTTCCTGGTGCTACGGCCAATTTTGAACACATCCTCACGGATTACCAGATCTCTATCTATGATGTAGAAAGGAAGTATGCTGAGAAGAAAGACATGGAAAGTACAAATGCTTTTGCATGGAAGGATGGGCGGCTGGTTTTTGATAACGAACGCCTCGACAAGATATTGAAAAGAATGGAACGTTGGTACAACGTTTCCTTTGAGGTTAATAAAACGGTAGAGTTGACCCAGTCGTATTCAGGGGCTTTCCAGAATGAGCCCCTTGAAGTAGTACTCAAAGGACTCCGTCACCAGGGAGCCTTCGATTACCAAATAGAAGACAAGATAATTTTAATACAAAGTCTGTAGTAGCTATGAAAATCAATAAAATACTGTTTGACTCCGGTTAATGGAGTGCCACCTAGAAGAGTTTAACTCAAAATATGAAAAAGGACCCTGTACTATGAGGAGTTTGGTCGCACATCATAATAAGGGCCCTTATCCGGTCTTTATCATTTCCAATCAAAAAACCCAGATATGAATGCAAATTTACTAAAAAAAGCAGTCAAAATGTCCAGGTACGTACTTGTAATAGCGTTCGTACAGTGTATTACTTATTTATCTCTTTCCGCTGCGGAAAGTGGTGCGCAGAGTGTAAGTGAAATCTTTCTTTCCATCAAGTGGGAGGAAGTGTCTATGAAAAAGGCCATGAGCTCCTTGGAAACGGAGACTGGCTTCAACTTCCTTTACAAGGATTCCGAGATACGTAATATTACCAACATAAACATGGTAAGGTCTAACGTTTCTTTGAAAGATATCCTCATGGAGCTCTCAAGAAATCATCGTCTACAGTTCAAAAGAATTAACCAGACAGTCTCTGTGATTAAGGTTATGGAGCAACAGGCCTTTGACCCTGTTACAGAAGAAGTGGATCGTGTACTTAACGGAAAAGTAACAGACTTCGTTACAGGTGAATCCTTGCCCGGTGCATCGGTGCTGGTAAAAGGCACTACTGTCGGTACTATAACGGATTACAACGGTAATTTTACATTATCCGTTCCTGATAACGCCGAAGTACTGCTTGTCTCCTTTGTAGGCTATGACACCGAAGAGGTCTCCATTGGAGATCAAACCTCCTTTGAAATTGCCATGATACCCGACATACAATCTTTATCCGAGGTTGTGGTAGTAGGCTATGGAACACAGAAAAAGGCCAACATCACCGGGGCAGCGGCTACTGTTCAAATGGACGAGGTTATTGGAGATCGCCCTGAGAATAATGCTGCACGTGCGTTACAGGGAGCCGTACCTGGGCTGCAAGTCTCGTTTGGTTCAGGAAGACCAGGGACAGATACCGATATCCAACTCAGGGGCTTTGAATCTATAAACGGTGGAGAACCCCTGATCTTAATGGATAATGTTCCCGTGGAGTTGAACGATATCAATCCTCGGGACATCGAATCAGTCACTGTGTTGAAAGATGCTGCTGCGGCTTCTATATATGGAGCCAGGGCCTCTTTCGGAGTAGTACTTATTACAACAAAAAAGGCAAAAAAAGATCAGCCCGCCCGCCTTAGTTATTCAAATGTGATGAGTATAAGTGATCCCACAGAAATACCTAAAGCAGCCAAAACGGCTGATTTTGTAAGGGCCTTGAATAGTTGGGGACATCCAAATTTGTGGACGGGCCAGGATATGCCTACTTGGCTTGATTTTGTAGAACAATACGAACAGGATCCTTCGGCTTTCCCGTTGGGATATGCCGAGGAGGCAGGAACCATCTACCCGTTAACAGAGAACAATCCCCTCGATGAGTTTTTGGATGACCCGGGTTTCACTCATATACATAACCTCAACGTATCCGGGGGCTCTGCAAAATCGGCATACAGGATCTCACTAGGATATAGCGATGAAGACGGGGTTATGGTCACCAGTAAAGACCGGTTTACACGCTACAATTTGAATACTTTTTTAAGCACAGAGATATCAGACAAGCTTTCGTCAAGTTTAGCGATAAACTACCGAGCCAGTACCCGTCTGGACCCTACTACCGACTATTACCGTGCCATTACATTTTATTCCTTTTCCCGCACCGGGAGCCATGAAATGCCTGACGGCACTTTTTTGCCCTATGATAGCCCGGCAAACCTGACAAGGCTGCAACCGGCAGATGAGGAGAAAAGAAACAACTTGCGTCTTACCGGTAAGCTGGATTTCAACCTGCTAGAGGGGCTCACCATCACGACAGAATACACCTATGAAAATCGTGTAAGAAACTTTAAAAGGACCAGGAATAATCCCGAAACTTTTTCTGCCGTACGTCTTGTGCCTAATGATGCTACGGCAATTACCTCTTACAACAGGTCTAATGAAAATCGTGACTATTACGCCTTAAACCTATATGCTAAGTATAGTAAATCAATTGACGATCATAATTTTGATGCACTTGTGGGGATGAACCGGGAAAACAGTTCTACGGAATTTTTCAGTTCTACAGAAGATAACTTGATCAGCACTGATCTTCCCTCACTTTCAGTAGCACTGGATAACCCAAGGGTTTCTGATAGTTTCGGTGAATGGGCTGTAGCCGGTTACTTTGGCCGGATCAACTATAATTACAAGCAGAAATATTTTCTTGAATTAAACGGACGATATGACGGTTCGTCACGCTTTCCTTCCGATGATCGTTTTGGTTTCTTCCCTTCAGTATCCGCAGGATGGCAGGTCATGTCTGAACCCTTTCTAAGTTCTATTGAAAACATCGTGAATGGGTTTAAGATCAGGGGATCCTGGGGTGAGATCGGAAATCAAAATATAGTAAATGCAGCTGGTAATCCTATACTCTATCCCTTCCTGCCTACCCTTGATCCTTACCAAGCAAGCTGGATAAACCCGGCTGCTAACCAACAGTTTACATCATTACGAACTCCTGGACTGGTAAGCTCCAGCTTCACATGGGAAACGGTACAGACGCTCAACCTGGGGTTAGATGCTGAATTTTTCGACAATAAGTTGGCTGTAACATTTGATCGGTTTATTCGAAAAACGCTGGATATGCTGGCCCCGGGAGCAGAATTACCGGCTGTACTGGGAGCAAGCGCACCACGCCAGAATGTCGCTGATCTTGAGACCAATGGCTGGGAACTTCAAATGGATTGGAGAGATGAGATAGGGCAATTTAAATACTCTATTGGTTTCAACCTGTTCGATAACCAAGCGGAGATCACGAAATTTGACAATGAAGAAGGTTTAATATCACAGTATTATGTAGGCCAGGAAATCGGTGAAATATGGGGTTATGAAACCGATGGATTCTATACCATTGATGATTTTGTAGAAGGCACACTAAATGATGATCTTACTGGTGGCATGTTAAAAGAAGGTATACCTGCTTTCCAGGGAGTAAATCCAAATCCCGGGGATATTAAGTATAAGGATCTCAATGGTGATGGCGAAATATTCTCAGGCAATGGTACACTAGATGACCCTGGTGACAGGAAAATAATTGGTAACAGTACACGCCGGTATCAATTTGGGGTCTTCGGTAGTGCTGGCTTCAAGGGTTTCGATCTCTCTTTCCGTATCGTGGGAGTAGGAAAACGTGAGCGTTGGATCAGTAATAATGTTTACTGGCCGTTCCTCAACCGGTTCAATAATGTTTTTGAGCATCACCTCGACTATTGGACGCCTGAAAATACGGATGCCTTTTATCCACGGGTATACGAAGGTGGAGGCGGCAACTACCCTAGAAGTCGTGAGGTGCAGACCCGGTATCTTTCTGATGGAGCCTTTTGGAAGTTGCAAAACATCACCATAGGTTACACTTTACCCAAGCAGATCGTGAATAAGATTTTTGCGGAGAGCCTGCGGGTTTATGTCTCTGCTGAAAATCTGATCGATAATGACAAACTGCCTGATGGTATCCATCCCGAGTTCCAGAATTTCGGCTTTGGAGGAACGTATCCATACCTCAGGAGCTATGCGGTCGGTCTGAATATTACATTTTAAAAGTGAAGACAATGAAGAAGATATATTTTATACTGTTTGCCATACTAGTAAGCACTGGATGTGACGATAATTTTTTGGAAAAACTTCCCAAAGATGCATTGGTAGAGGAAACCACGTTTGTTAATTATGAAAATTTTAAAACCTATGCATGGGGGTTTTATGAGACGTTCCCCGCGTATAACCTTAGCGTACCTAATTCAGAATTTCATGGGGATCTGTTCAGTAACAGTTTTGCCTTTGATAACAGCGGCGCTAGTGCATGGATATGGGGCCGTATAAATGTACCCACCAATTCTGATGAGTGGACTATACCCTATCAGCAGATACGGAGAGCAAACATAATGCTGGGTAACCTGGAAAGTTCTCAACTTACCGAGAATGATCAGGCTCATTGGAGAAGCGTAGGCCTTTTCTTCCGTTCATGGTCCTACTTTAACCTGCTGATTAAATATGGTGATGTTCCATGGGTAGAGGAAACGCTTACCGAAGCAGATCCACGGCTTTATGCCGCTCGGGATACGCGTGACCAGGTGGCGGCCAATATACTCCGTGATCTTACTTATGCTGAAGAGAATATACGGGAGGAGGGTGACGGAAAGAATACGATAAACGTTCATGTGGTCAGGGCTCTCATTTCCCGTTTTGGTTTATTCGAAGGTACTTGGAGGAAATACCATGAGCTTGGAGGAGAAACTGAATTCCTGCGAGCCAGTGCGGATGCCTCTCTTGAACTTATCAATACTTTTTCTACGTTGCATCCTAACTATGATGAAGTATTCAATAGTGCTTCTTTGGATGGTGTTAATGGTATATTGCTTTATAAGCAGTATGAAGAAGGTGCTCTGACGCAAATCTTGACTTCCCGGCACAGGAATTCAGCGGGTAACTGGGATCTGACCAAAAAGGCAGCCGATATGTTCTTGTATACAGACGGTACACCGGTAAGCGCAAACCCTGCCTTTGCCGGTGGTTCGGGGCTAGAGAGTGACCCGTACAGTGAGTTCCGCGACCGCGACAGAAGGATGTATTTTATTACCGTACCGCCCTTCAAAGTGAACACCCCGGGAAATCAGAATGTAAAGGAATGGTCACATACCGGCGACCCCGCGGATCGTGAGTATATCGACCTGATGGCTACCCTGTCTGACGAATTACACAAGCAGTTGCCTACATCTAACTGGGGTGGCCTGATCGTACGGGAAACCCCACACTGGAGGCCATTCAACAACGGTCAACCGTACAACGTGACACGTACGGGCTATAAGCTTTTCAAATATTACAACGCGCTGAATACAGGTGTTCAAAACCGGGATTTTGCAGATGCTCCTATCTTCCGGATGGGAGAGGTTATGATGAACTATGCAGAAGCGAAGTTTGAATTGAGTGAGTTTGATCAGGCGGTTGCGGACCAGACCATTAATCTGCTCAGGGCCAGGGGTCAGGTAGCAGCTCTGACGGTGGCTAATATAGATGCAGGTTTTGATCCTGTCAGAGATCCTGAGATTGATCCCATTCTATGGGAGATCAGAAGAGAACGTGCTGTTGAGTTGATGGCAGAAGGTTTTCGTTTTGATGACCTACGCAGGTGGAGAAAAATGGACGATTATGCAGCTAAGGAGAAGTTGGGTAGGTACATTGTAGCGTCCGATCTTAACAATACTGTACCTGTGCAGAATGGGGCGGCCGAAGGATATGTTTCCTGGTTCGGCACACCACCTCTTTTCCCGGAGCACTATTATCTGTATCCCATACCCTCTAACCAGATCGTTTTGAATGATAACATTAGGCAAAACACTAACTGGTAGCAGAAGGAAGAGCTTAAGTTTATACCTAAGGCAAGTCAATAGTTGACTTGCCTTAGGTATAATTCCTTTTAAACACTTTGTATTGTCCGGATTCACCGATCTTGATCATACGATTGCTGTATGCACCATGGTTTTGAAACTTTTAAAAATTATCAGCCAATAGTACCCGTCAAATCAATAAGTTTTCGTGTTCGAACAAAACAATTTCGTTTTCGAACACTATATCAAAAAAGACTTGCTAATTACACGAATATTTCTCTTTTTTAAAGAAAAGTATCGTGTATTATCATCAATATAGAAATGAATAAATCAAATGATCAAAGAAGAAAATTCCTGAAAAAATCGGCTCTGGCCGGATTGTTTCTGGGGATGTCGGGGATTGTCAAGGGTAAAGACCCTTCGGACACATATCTCCAGGACTTGCAGGTAAAATTTACTGCTAACAAGTCCGTCATAGGATTAAAAATAGCACCGATCAAACAGGTAAAAGTCGGTATCATAGGTGTTGGTATGAGAGGCTCTGGCCTCATGGGGCAGGTCAATGCGTTGTGTAATATTGGAAAAGCCAAAATCACAGCTATATGTGATATCAGGGAGCAGCAGGTTACCAAGGCTCTTGAGTATCTTAAGAAAAACGGAAAACAGAAACCTGCCACCTATCATGGTAAGGAAGATGCCTGGAAAGAGCTTGCCCGGAGGGATGATATAGACCTTATCATTATTGCTACCCCGTGGGAATACCACGTTCCTATGAGTCTCTATGCCATGGATCAAGGCAAACACGTAGGGGTAGAAGTGCCTGCGGCTCTTACTGTGGAGGATTGCTGGAAGCTGGTAGACAAGGCCGAGGAAAAACAACTCAACTGTATCATGCTGGAAAATGTATGCTACGGCAATGAGGAGCTCTGGGTGCTGAACATGGTGCAAAACGAAGTGTTTGGTACGCTCACCTATGCTGAAGCCGCCTATATCCATGACCTCAGGGGATATTTTTTCAAGCATTATTACAACGACTGGCGTGTACGGCAACATATAAAAAATGACGGTAATCTTTATCCTACCCATGGTCTAGGGCCTGTGGCGCAATACCTGGGAGTAAACCGGGGGGATCATTTTCAGCATATGGTCTCCATGAGTAGCTGTGAAGCGGGTCTGACCGAGCTGGCCAGTACCCTGGACAAAGACCATGAGTTCCACAACCATAAGGATTATGCACATGGCGACATGAACAACAGCCTTATTAAAACGGGTAAGGGACGTACCATCCTGCTTCAGCATGATGTCATAACCCCACGCCCTTACAATCGTATCAATGCGCTTGCCGGCACCAGAGCCTATCATGAAGGGTACCCTAGCAGGCTCTCGCTGTTGGGTAAGGGACACGGTTTCCTTTCGAAAGAAGAATATGGCGAATACCGCAAAAAGTTCACACATCCGCTGTGGACTAAACTGGCAGATGAAGCCAAAAAACATGGGGGTCATGGAGGCATGGACTTTATTATGATATACAGGCTGATCGATTGTTTTAATAATGGCTGGCCGCTGGACATGGATGTTTACGATGCTGCTGCATGGTCTGCAGTGACCCCGCTGTCAAAGCTTTCCATTGAACTTGGTAATGTGCCGGTCAAATTCCCGGATTTTACACGCGGTCGCTGGAAAGAGGCAAGAAAGCTTGGTGTAGAGGCTTATCTGTAACATAATCAGATCAATAATAACAACCGGATCAGATATCTTAACCGGAGATCTTGTGTTCAATAGGATAATAAAATGAAATCAACGATTCGAGCAAACCTCAATACATCATGTATGGTACATTTTCTGCCTGCTACTCTGCTTGTCTTATTGCTAGTGTCATGCGGTGTAGGTCATAAGGAATTTTCCACTCCTAACATTATCTACATCCTGGCCGATGACCTTGGATATGGAGAAACAGGGGTGTATGGACAGCAGAAGATACAGACACCGCATATCGATGATCTTGCCGCAAATGGGATGCTTTTCACACAACATTATTCGGGAGCCCCGGTATGTGCGCCTGCACGCTATTCACTGCTTACGGGCCAGCATATGGGTCATGCCTATATACGTGGCAACGATGAGTGGGCCGAACGTGGAGAGGTCTGGAACTATCTCAAAGCTACGGAAGACCGACGGCTTGAGGGACAGCTTCCGTTGCCTGAAAGTACCTTCACCCTTGGGCATATGCTGCAGGAAAGTGGTTACAGGACGGGTATAGTAGGGAAATGGGGACTCGGAGCGCCAATGACTGAAAGCATTCCCACCAAAATGGGCTTTGACTTTTTTTATGGCTACAACTGCCAGCGTCAGGCTCATCAGCTTTACCCTCCCCATCTTTGGAAAAATGAAACAAAGGTACTGCTCGACAATGATGTAATACCGCCCGGCACGAAACTACCCGAAACAGCAGATCCGTATGCTGAAGGCAGCTACCAGGTGTATACTCAACAGGATTATGCTCCGGCACTCATGCACCAGGAAGCGCTGAACTTTATCAGAGCCAGTAAGGATCAGCCGTTCTTCCTTTACTATGCATCACCGCTGCCTCATGTCCCTTTGCAGGTCCCGCAGGAGTACGTGGATAAATATGTAAAGCTTTTCGGAGAGAAAGAGCCCTATAACGGAAATCAAGGGTACTTCCCTCACCGTTATCCAAGGGCGGCTTATGCGGGTATGATCTCCTATCTTGATGACCAGGTAGGTGAGATCGTGGCAGTGCTCAAGGAATTGGGTGAGTATGAAAATACGCTGATCATTTTTAGTAGTGACAACGGCCCTACCTACGCCGGCGGGGTGGACCCGGAATTTTTTAACAGTGCCGGGCCTTTCCAGGATACCTATGGACGTACTAAAGGCTTCATGTATGAAGGTGGTATCCGTGTGCCTATGATCGCACACTGGCCGGCCCGGATAAAAGTCGGGAGCAAAACTGCACACATCTCGGCTTTTTGGGATATAATGCCTACACTGGCAGAGCTTGCCGGTGCCGAGATCCCTAAAAACACTGATGGCCTTAGCTTTGTCCCTGCTTTGCTGGGAAATAGTGACCAAGCAGACCATGACCACTTGTATTGGGAATTTCCGGGATATGGTGGTCAGCAGGCAGTAAGAATAGGAAATTGGAAGGGCATTCGCAAAAACATCCATAAAGGTAACCTTACCATTGAGCTTTACAATCTCGAAAATGATCCAAAGGAGGAGGTTAACGTGGCAGACCAGTACCCGGAAATAATCAAAAAGATGGCGCGGTTAATGGCAACCGAACGCACTGATCCGGAGTTAGAAAGTTTCCGTTTAAATGTTCCTGGTGAGCATGACCTCTGATCAACTGATCCCGCTTCAAGGTGTCAATCGCCATGATAAAATTCTTGAGTAGCATACTATATCAGAAAAGTCAATTTTTACCCGTTCTTGATATAAGGCTTGGAAAACACTGATGCTGTTTTGGCATGACTTTGGGTTGAAACATTGTATCAAATTATCTCGCAACTTACCGGTAAACATGTGATAAAGCTGTTGGGTAGGTAAGCGTTAAAAAGCCGCGGCAATCTTATTAAACATAAGAACTGCCACGGCTTTCTCAATCTAACCTAACTTCGAAGAAGTGTTTTAATAATGTAAGTATTGATTTATGAGGTTGTCATATCCTAAATTCATTTTAACTGGCCAGTACTTCTCCATACGCCTTGCCCAGGATCTTCCACACGCTGTCTGCCTCAGGTGCTGAAAGGAAAGTGCCCTTACCGGCTCGGTACGTCCACGAAAAGATGGAATCCACTCCTTCTTCGGCATAGATATGGACGATCTTACCTATAGTATTCAGGTCTTTTGGTGAGCGGAAGAAGGACTGTATCCATCGCTGCGACGGCTTATTGTTATGCCTGGCGAGCTCCACTGTTTTATGGGCCAGGTTACGATGTGCGATAAGCGGGTCATTGCCATCCACCAGTATAGAAGTTGAGAATATGTCATAATTTTCGTTAAAAGCGATTTTTTCCCAATTGTCAAATCCCCGGGCATGTGTGGCATAAAAATGATTGTCAGCTGGTAATGAACACTGAGTTACAGTCAAGTCCTTATTGATGGATTTGACGATCCGGCTACCTTCCGATAAAATTTCATTAGCCTGGTCAAACCTGAATTTCAAGACCGTTTTAGAAAGAGTTTTAGGCATTTCATAGCCATACTTGTCTTTAAATACCTGTTTGGTCACAGGATTCCTACACGTAAAATCAGTGGTGCTTTGGTAGCTTATAGGATATACCGGCATGGCATAATGAGGTTCATCCCAAAAGAAGCCGTCAGCATCGCAGGTGAGCGCCAGTTCTTCCAGCAGCCCCCAGAAGTACTCCCTGAAAGCAGGGGAGCTGGGAGAAGCTGCTGCAATCGGCTCACCCGTAAGAGCAGTCCATTGCCGGTCATTTACATGGCATTCCTGTAGAAATACGGAGGGGGGCTCCCCTCCGAAAAATTTTCCTATCCCCCAGGTATTGAGATAAACCTTCAGCCCAACTTTTTTTGCTTCATCCACGATTTTTGGAATATTGGGCTTCCAAAAAAAGAGATCGAACTCAGTGAGCGCCAGCAGCACAGCTGTACAGTTGTGCACCTTCATCTCTTCAAAATCTTTTCGGGCATGCTCCGTGTAAGAGATGCCGTAATAGCTTACTCCGGTTTCCTTTACCATATTTCCATTGATCAATAGGTTACAGACTTAGATCTTTACAAAAACTTTACCCTTGAATTATACTTGTCTCTCAAGGCCTCATTTTTCTCGTCGCCACCGGGGATATTGGCACTAGACCAAACAGGAGGGGTGATGCCACGTGCCAGGCAGGCTTTAACGCATTCCATCTCAAGCCGGTGTGCAATGTAAAAGTCGATCGTGCTGGAAATACCGGTGGTGGGTTGATCAAAACCTTCATGTTTAATCACTGTGTCCCCGAAAGGCACGTAATTTTCAATGTAGATATCAGATATGCCGGACAGGTGATGACCACTACTGTGGCGTATGGGGAAATCTTTTGGAATGTTTACATCCCAGTCTTTCGATGAAACGCCAATCACTGTTGCACCCTTTTCCCCGGCTCGTAAAGCACAGTCTATAGTTGGGGGATTGAATCCATAACTGTGGAATACTAGGATAACGTCGCCTTCCGAGATGCCGTAATAATCCACCAGAGAGTTACCTACACCGTGCATTCTTTCATGTGCCAAATACATGTAAGCTGGTGTAACCGGGTGGATGGCAAAATCGATCATAGGACACAGGTTCGCCAGGCCTCCGGCCCTCCAGAAAAGCTCCTGCATTACCAGGGTAGTATGTCCACCTCCTCCGAAAATGTATATCAGCCGGTCTTCTGCTATTGCGTCTGCCATTTTTTCTGCGGCCTTTTCCAGCGATGACGCTTGCTCTTCCTCAAATTTCATGGCCATTTCGTGGAACTTGTTGAGGAATCTTAAATCTTTTGTTTTGCTATCCATGCTCATTGCGAAAATTATATTTTAGACTCACCGAATGTATGTATACTTCAATAAAATATTGTTCTTTTGTGTGTTATAGCATTTTTTTAAACATGGAAGGAGTTGATACCCGTTCTACGGCAATCCGCAAGATCCTTGACATGAGGCTTATTGGGTTCGAACACGTTCTGACCATCGGACGCTATAATTATACCTCTGTGCAGGAAGGGCTTGAAGCACATATTCACCCTGGGATGATTGAGATCTGTTACCTTGAACGTGGGACACAGGTATACCAAGTAGAGGGAACAGAATACCTGCTGAAAGGCGGGGATGTGCTAGTCACCCAGCCCGACAGGAGGCATGGCACAAGCGGTTATCCGGAAGAGAAAGGCCAGCTTTATTGGATGCTGCTGAAAATACCTGGAGAAGGAAAAGGACTTTTAAACCTAGCTGATATGGAGTCAGACTACCTAATTCATCAGTTGAAAAGCTTTCATACGCCCCACTTCCGTGGCATGAGAACAATGGTCAATGATCTTAAGGGCATTTTTAAGGCTTACAATAACACGGCCGACCCCGTACACCGCAAAATAGAGATCACCAATTTGGTGCTTTCCTTCCTGCTTAAAGTGATAAAAGCGGGTGAGAATGAGCAGCAAGACTGCGTGTCCTATTTAATGAAAGGGATTTGTGATCATATTCATGAGAACATTTACGAGGAACTGGTGCTGGACGAGCTGGCATCCAGGGCAAACCTGTCCCTTTCGCGGTTCAAACACCGTTTTAAGGAGGAGTTGGGAATACCGCCTGGCGAATACATCATGCGTCTGAAAATAGAAAAGGCAAAAGAGTTACTCAAAAAAGGGTTGAAGACGCGCGATGTAGCGTATACCTTGGGGTTTGAAACCAGTAACTACTTTGCCACCGTTTTCAGGAAGTTTGTTGGCCAGACACCCACCTACTACTCCGAGCATTAGGATAGGACTATCGAAGTGTCTGATCAGATCTCAGAGCCCATATCAACGGGCATCCTGAGCTTTTTCGTTCTTGAACGACCCCTTAGACTTAACAGGTACTTTTCCGTCATATTTATCCGGAAGCGCTCCCCATTTCCTGATCAGCTTGCGGGCCAGCGCTATCCCATCACCAGTAGGTTCTACTCGGTAGGATTGGTCTGCCCAGGTTTGCGCAGCCCATTTTGACTCAAAGTTAAAGAAATCGATCTCTTGTGCCGGCGCCCCTTGCAATCGCCTCCTGAGTTCATTGATAAACATCTCCCACCGGGGTTTGTAATATGTTTTCAGCAGGCCGTTCCATTCCCTCCAGGCATAATCTCCCAGTCCGGATCTTTCTTTGGTCCAGGTGGTGATCAGCATACGGGCATTGCTCTCGTTTTGTCTTCTTTGTTCCTCATTCGGTGCAATATTCCTGGCATCGTCCAGCCATTTTCCGAGCAGGAAAGAAGATTCCGTACCGAGTAGCCGGTCCTGGTCATCGAGCATTTCCAGGAAGCGGGCTGCGTGTTCTTCAAATTCAGCAAGGTTTTTTTCATGAAAAGCCTGCAGCATTTCGTAGTACGGGATCTGCGCAGCATTGGCCATGAACTGACGGGTAAAATCCACTACATCATAAACATACCCGGGAGCGTGGCGTCCTTTTTCTGATCCTTCAAGCATCAACTTAACAGCGTCACGCAGTTCCCGTTGATCATAGTGAACTTCGATGGAAGCGGCAAACGGTGAGACCTTCTTTACCTGAAATGACGGTCGGGCGCAGAAAATGGGCTCCGTAGGGCGCCGGTGCCCTTCAAAACTGCCATAAGCCGTTTTCAAGAGAATATCCCACGCCCTCCTTATCGCCGGAGAGTCAAAACCATACCGGCGTGCGGCATATTCACTGGTCCATGAGGTAAGGTCCGGCACCTCATGTTCCCATCGCATATCGGCCAGGAAGTCGTTCACCACTGCATTGATCTCAATACTCTCCCAGGTGGTGCCTATACCGGCCGGAGGGTTATTTATTTTGAGGGCGTCATCCAGGTTATCTGCCAGTGCCTCCATACGTCCGTGGAGTGCGATGTTGCCGCCATACTGGATAATCGTACTGAATACCCACGGCTTACCATAAAAGCCATTGGAGCTTTCCCAGTTCCTGAAGTATTCACCACACAGCTCTAATACCAGTGTGTTGTCAGTGGTGAGGCCGTCCAGGAGCGCAGGTTTAGGGTTACCACCCCAGCCCTGGATGGCCCAGGTGGACTCCGGGTTATGATCCAGCATGAGTCGCTGTACTTTGGTGGCGATATTACCTACATCCAGCCCATGGGTTCTCCCTCCTTCGTGGAAGAGATCACCGGTAAAGACATCCACCTTACCGTAAAGCTTTTCCAACTCTTCATACCATGCCTTTGCCATCTGATCAAAAAGTGGGTCCTCCGGATCAAGTACGGCAGGCCGTATGTCGTTAAGCCAACGTCCCTGCTCTAGTATTTTTGCAGCGGGTTGCTTATCCTCCAGATTAGTAGGTACCAGGCCTACAAATCCGGGTAGTGCGGGTCGCATGCCCAGCTCCCGCATACGCTCCAGGATTTTTTGCTGGAGGTGGATACGATTTGTGATCCATTCACTCGTAACTGGTCCGCCACGGCCCTCCAGGTTACCCATAAGCCACCAGGCCGTGTAGGCTGGCCCGGCTATAAACTCCCTGGCTTCACCGTCAGAATAACCGAACCGTTGCAGAAAATTCAGCCATACCCCTTCCATCCCCACAATGGCCAGCGGCATATTGATCCCGTTTGTAGCCATCAGGTCAATCTCCCGCTCCCATTGTTCCCATGTCCACCATGGCATGGTATAGTTAAATGTGCAGTAGTTGAAATTGAAATGATGGGTGTAGAGGCTTTCTTTCCTGACTTTTTGATCTACAGGGGGCAATTTTTCTGGCAGATCTAATTGGTCTCCATTCCAAGAGAAGTGGCATTTGGCAAAGTGCTTCATATAATAGTTCATACCAGATGCTATGGACACGGGGTTATTTCCCCTGATAATTATCTTGCGTCCGTCTGCCTGCTCAATTTCAAATACTTCTTTTCCTGGATCGGTCATGATCTCTTCTACAATAAATGCTTCATCATGCTGAGGGACCAATCGCCCGATAAGCTTTTTAGACGCTGTCACTACCAGTGAACGACGCTCTGGTTGACATCCGGAAATGGCAAAACCCAATACAATAATGTAGGACAGAAACTGGACATAGTATATTTTTAAAATGTGTATCATAGATCAGAGACGATTGTTAATGATTTATAAAAATAACCGTGGCCATCGGGAATATAAATTCTAGGAGCATAATCACCGGTGCTGGCTAAAAATCCAAAAATTTTGTTTTTACCGGGCAGAATTGACATAATGTCTTTTATATTACAAAGCATGAGAATACCGCCAGATGAAACGGAGTTGAGATGCAGAGCGTCACGGGTTATTTCTTCCTTTGACCAGTATTTTTCTTTGTTACTTAACAGAACCTTACAGTCGGTAAGGCTTTCTTCTTCCGGCGTATTTTCCTCCAGGTATTTCTTCATCAGTCTAAATTCTTCCTGTTTCATGGGTTTATTAAGAGTTTAAATTCTATTCTCAGACTTTAACTCGTAGAAAACATTACCACCCTCAAAGGGATTGTGAAAAAGTATTAGACTTTGTTGCAAATACCTTTTTCACGAATATGTTGATGAGGAAAATACTCCTGTTTCCTTTCCCATTTTTTTATTATCAATAGTATATCAGCCGGTCTTCCGCAATGGTGTCCGTCATTTTTATAGCTGTCTTCTCCGGTGATGAAGCTTGCTCTTCTTCAAATTTTATGACAAGCTCGTTGAGAAATCTTAAGTCTTTGGTATTTACTACCTGTACTCATCTTACCTAACATTTTTTATAGGCTCACCAAAAATAAGTACACCTCAATAAAACATTGTTCTTTTGTGTGTTATAGCATTTTTTTGATATGAAAGGTATTATACTTGATCTACTCAAAAAGAATAGTTCCCGATCTGAATTTTACTGGTTTTGAACACTTCTAATCAGTGAATACCAAACTGCACCTCCGTTAAAGGGAACATGAAACTATATCCATCTACCCAGTCTTGCCTGGCTCAAAATAAAGATCACCGACCTGGTTCTGTCTTTCCTGCTTAAAGTTATCACGGTATGGGAATCCGGATGACCCAAGGCAAACGCATTTTAATTTTCCTATTGCGGAGGCGCTAAGGGGAAGAGTCTACTCTTCGTAGGCTCTACATCCCGGGTATTTTGACGTGGGTTAATCATGAAAAAAATAAATTACTAACAAATTAGATACGTTCGCCTCGCTTTCCCAACCTTTTGGTTTTGAGAAAGGTCATCAAAGGAACAGCCACTTTTTTCATACGTTGATAAACCCGTTCTTTATCTGGTACTCACGTTATTTAAAGTAGTCGGAGTTGATTTTAGCAGGCGCGCGAGCGTTCATCTCCTTTCTCCAGTTCTTCAACTCTCTTTTCAATTCGTACAACTTTGTGGGGTTCTTAAGTGCCAGGTTTTCTTTTTCAGAAATATCCAGTGTTAAATTGTACAGGAATAACTCCCCGGTTTCAAAATCCTCAATAAGCTTCCAGTCCCCTTTGCGTATGGCACCGGAAGGAACGGCACGCCATCCACGTACCAACTCCTGGGGATACTTTGTGGATCTTGTCCCCTGAAGGTAGGCAGGAAAATGCCAGTATAAACTTCGTTGTTCCCACATCCCTTTTTCAAACAAAAGGGGTGTGAGGTCTTCACCATCCAGCCGGAGGTCTTCCGCTGATACACCGGCTACGGCCATTAGGGTAGGAAATATATCAATACCTATTACCGGTTCGTTACATACGGTATGGGGTTTTATCTTACCAGGCCAGTACCAAAACATTGGTACCCGTATTCCTCCCTCATACAGCATGCCTTTTTCACCTTTCAGGGGTTTGTTGGAAGTCACAGAACCCAAACCTCCATTGTCCGAATAAAATATGATCAATGTTTTTTCCGTCAGTTGAAGGTCTTTCAGCTTGCTCTCTATTCTTGCCATACTTCTGTCTACACTCCTGATCATGGCGGCGTAAGTAATGTTGTCCTGATCTTTGGCTGAGTTCTTGTCTGAAAACGGCGTTTTGTCTGCTTCTTTGGCTTGCAGTGGAGTGTGTACGGCATAGTGGGACAAATAAAGGAAGAAAGGCTGTTCAGCCTGATCTTCAATAAACCGCAGCGCCTCATCGGTCAGACGATCTGTGAGGTATTCACGCGTGGATCCATCTTCAAAACCAGGTATTTTGTAAGGACTGAAATAGGAAGGTGGGTAACCCCTGGCAGTTCCTCCACTGCTTATATCGAACCCCTGATGAACCGCATTTGAAGGCCCTTTTCCCAGGTGCCATTTTCCTATCTGTGCAGTTTCATAGCCGTGCTGTTGCAGCATATTGGCAATGGTTGGGAAAGAGGGAGATAGTTCTGTTTTAGTAGGTGTTGGCACCAGTTTTCTATTGGATGACTTTCCCCGTGCTGCAGGCGCCACAGTGTACACACCATGCCTGGGGGTGTACAAACCACTCAAAAGACTCGCACGTGACGGAGCGCAGTTTGGAGCGTTGGCATAGGCATTTGTAAATATCATTGCCTTTGCTGCCATCAGGTCTATGGTGGGTGATTCATAAAATACACTACCTGTATAGCCCAGATCACTCCAACCCAGGTCATCCACATAAAACAGGATGATATTGGGGTGGTCCGTTTCCTGGCATGGTGAAATGTGACCCCAGCCCATTAAGAAAAAGACAAGACATATCGCTGGTTTACCCGGCCAGTGTTTGGTTATTTTTTTATCCACTATTACATCTCCTTATGATCTCCCAAAAAGGGTATTTTGAAGTTGTTTACCAATGGTTCTTCATGTTCCTGCTGGAATAACTGCAAAGCTTTATTAATGATATCGGGATGTTTTTCAGCAAGGTTTTGCTCTTCCAGCAGGTCTTCCTCCAGGTTGTATAATTCTATTACCGGTTGTTTTTTCAATAGTCCTTTTCGTATTATTTTCCATTTTCCCATTCTGACGGCCTGCTGTCCTCCATAGGAGGGAAACTCCCAGTAGAGAAAGTCATGCGTCTTTTGGCCGGGCTTTCCCAACAGGGTAGGAACTATACTGATGCCATCGATATCCTCGGGAGGCGAAACGCCTGCCAGGTCACAAAACGTAGGCATCATATCTGTAAATGACGAGATTAGATTTGTTGTGCTACCCGATTCTATATGTCCTGGCCATGATGCGATCATTGGAACCCTTATCCCTCCTTCGTAAACAAATCCTTTTCCGCGACCGTAATCGCTCCGGAAAGGTTTGGCGCTGTCAAACCACGGAGAGTCCGTACCTCCATTGTAGGTAGGCCCATTGTCGGAAGTGAATACGATCAATGTCTTTTCGTAAACCCCGAGCTCCTTAAGCTGGTTGATCAGCAGCCCAATCTGCTCATCAAGATAGGAAACCATAGCAGCATACCCGGCACGTGGGTACCGGTGAGGAAAATATCCTTTATCTCCGGTGTAGGGTTCTTCATCTCCAAATTTATCCACATAGTAGTCCACCCATCTTTTTGGAGCCTGTATGGCGGCGTGTGGTATGGGTGTGGCCCAGTACAGGAAGAACGATTGCCCGTGGTTTGTATCGATAAATTTGCTAATGTCATCGAACATCAGGTCAGGGGAGTACTCAGTCAATGTGAACGGAGCATAACTTTTTTCATTCAGTGGGTCCGCATTTTCAGCCAGTTTTGTTCTGAATGCGACCGTATCATTATTCAAATATACCCGGTGCTCGTTTTCATACAGATGAAGTGGATAGTATGTATGTGCCTGTCGCTGACATAGGTATCCGTAAAAATGGTCAAAACCCTGCTTGTTTGGAGTTCCTTCAGATCCCGGACCTCCAAGGCCCCATTTACCTACTGCGGCAGTTTTGTAACCTGCTTCCTGTAGCTTTGTTCCCAGCGTTATGGTCCCTTCCGGCAAAGGCCTTTGTCCTTCAAGGGTAGAATCCCTGGCCATCGCCATGTAGTTCCATACATCGCCCCTGGAAGACATTCCGTCGTTGCCCCTTATATAGGCATGCCCGCTATGCTTTCCGGTCAATAGAACACCTCTTGAAGGAGCACATACAGGTGCGCCCGCGTAATGGTCGGTGAACATCATACCGGTTCGGGATAGTGCATCAATATTAGGAGTTTCAATTTTCTCCTGGCCATAGCAGCCCAGTTCACCATATCCGAGATCGTCAGCCAATATATATATAATATTGGGTTTGGCTTCGTCTGTTTTATGCTGCTGTGCCAGGGTAGTGCAGGACCATAGCAAAGCACTGATGCATCCTAAGGCAAATAACCTTGTTCGAAACCTTTTCAATAGTATTATAGTATACATCGTTTTAATGGTTATGGGGATACTCGCACTCGTATTGACCCCGGCGTGGTTGAATTGTCTCATGGTATATCCAGAGACGTGCCACAATTCTTTCACGACATTATTTAAAAGAGAACCTGATTTTTTCATTCGAGCCTGGCTTGATGTTTTTTACTACTTTCATTTCCACATCGGGATCCCCCAGCCTGACTGTGTAAGTCCCGGTATCGAACACTTTGGCCTGAAAGGATCTTCCTTTGATTCTTACAGAATAGATCAGTTCCCCTCCGGACTCACTGATCACTTCAATGACGGGGTTTTCCATGCCTTCTACCTCGATCTCAGGCAAGTGGGCAACAGCTTTTTTTCCGTAGTTATCCAACTGGTTGATTCGTATGGGCCACCCGGGATACTGAACACCGGTTCCTTTACTCAGATCCTGGAATCTTGGCCAGCATTCCATGACTATATCCCTCGTATTCCGGTTGAGCCGGACGATTCCATATCCTGCGGCCCGGTCATATAATTCAAAGGGTTCTTGCCCTGTCGATACGGGATTGGCTACGGCGTGAACGGTCATTTTGTTACCAAAACCATCGAGAAAGCCACCGGTAACCCTCGGATTTGTTGGGAAAGGATCAATGCCCGACCGGAAAGGGAACCATCGCCTGGGCCAGATATTGGAAATAGCGGGAACACAGAAGGCATAACCGCCATCACTGTACCCCTCCACACCATACTGAGAAGTGCTGCCGAGATGCTGGTCGCCGGCAATGTGGAAGGCAAAAGCCTTGCGTAACGTTTTGATTGCTCTGTCCCGGCCCTGCTGTGGCCAGCCATTGGTATCAAAATCGGATACAGGACGGTCATCCGGTGGGTATTCTCCCGGCTTCATAATTTTCAATTTAGGTACAACGTTATCGTTTACGGCGCTTTTGGGTAGTGTGCCTATGTTGTGGAAGATAGTTTGCGAAAGCAGTACTTTCATCCAGGCGCCACCGCTCCAGTCTTTGCTCCAGTCTTCCAGAAAACGTTGCTGACGATCTCCGAGCAACGTAGCCTTATCTGTATTTGATTGTGTCCGTGCATCCCACATCGTGTTCAGGGGCCAGCCATTGTATATATCGGCTTCCGGCAAAAGGTTTTTGGGGGCGGATTTCCACTTTCGATCTTCAAGTATGGCAAAGCTGACGCCTCCGTACCTGAGCTCGGTAAAGTATACTTTAATACCTTGTTGAACCGGTTCCGGATCTATGGGGTCAGGCAGATGCCACGTTTGCGATTTCTGGACCATATTTACCCATTCGGCAGGCATTTTGTAACCGCCATAATCCTGTGCTTTGGCACCCTGCCCCAGGGAATCAGGTACGGGACGTCCGGCTTCTCCCCACAGATTGCCATGATATACATCGTGATCGTCAGGAATCGTCACAGTGGGAAAATGATTGGTTAACTCGCCAAAGGCCCATCCAAACTGATACCACTTCCTCAGGTAATCCAGCGTGGCTTTGTCTGTCGGTGTTCTTTGTGTTCCAAATCCGCCATTTCCTTCGTATATCTGGTCTCCTCCAAAGAACAAAAGATCAGGATGATGGTATTTGATGGCCTGGACAAGATCTTTGGCAGGAAAGCCCAGGTCCCTGTTACAGCTTAACGCGGCTATGACCACCTCGTCCTTCTTGCCGGGCTCCGCCCTGATCGTGCCCATGAGCGTATCGGTACTCATGGTATGTCTGTCCTGGTAGGTGTAACATACCCTGTAAGGAGTATCCGACACGGGAGAGGGGTTTACAAATCGAAAATGGGCCGTACGCGAGCCAGGATCGATCTCCGATGTGCCGATCTTCACCCATTGCTCATCATTCAACATTTCCAGCCAGACTTCTTTCCCGTCATTTGCCCCTACGGGCATCATTTGCACGCTCATTTTTACTTCCGCCTGTTGTTGTGTATACTGTGCAAACAATAGTGGCCCCAACCTCCGCGTTTTGTCATACACCAGCTTGCTGCCTTCGGATTGCCAATTGGTAAATGCTGCTCCGGGATGCACAGTCTTCCTGTCAGGTGGAGTAAAATGACTGACCAGCGCAAAGCTTCCCTGGTACTCTGAACCTTCCCAATCATTGAATTTCAATGAACTAATAATTTCCCCTGACAAACGGGCCACATTGAAAGTCATTTGAGCATTTCCGCCATCGATATGGTCAATAATTACTGACAAAGACAGACCGTTTTTGAGCAGTTCAGCGTTAATACTCTCTGTTCCCGTAACCTCTGTGACATCGTTTCTTGCAAATACACGGCCACTGGTTGTAATTCCGGTTTTAATGCCCTTTCCATAAATGGCGTCATCACGGTAATCGTCAAACTTTCCTTTTTTTCCGATCTCAAACCCTACCCAATTATCCTTGCCAGGAGGCAGGTCGTTCAACACTTTTACCTCTACTGTTGTTCTAAAGTTTCCCGGCCGGCCGTTCACCTCGTAGCTAAGGTGATGCAGATTACGTCCCGGTTTGGCCACATTGCAGATAACTGAACCATCCTGCATTTCCCAATCCTGCAGTGGATTGGCCCAATAGTCCGGCCCTATCCAATGTCTGCTGCCGGTTCCGAAGCCGGATTCATCCTGGGTAGCGTCATGATTGGAACAGGCAACCGAAAAGAATAAAAAAAGTAAGCTGTAAATACGTACTGCAGGGTAGAAAAACTCACGTTTGTAAAAAGGTGAGTGTTTTTTTTTGTCCATCATTTATTCTTTCGGTTGACATGGGTTTTGTAGTTTGAAAATCCCGGGCGTTGGAGGACAACCGGGCTTTGATACCGGTTGTCCTGGTGTATCAGGATGAATATCCGACGTGTATTATCAACCTCCTTCCCAGCCTGGGTTTTGCTGACCTAAGTTTGGATTTTTCTCAAATTCAGCCTGAGGTACCGGTAGAAGCAGATGTTTGTCTGAGATATTATCCGCCTGGATCTGGGCCATTGCCTGCGGTCCATTGGGCTCGCCTGCAGCTTCGGCTTTTGCCGGCAAAGCTTTGATTTCACTTATAAGTAACCCCCAACGGGCAAGGTCCATTTTTGTATGGTTTTCTCCCACAAGCTCCCATGAGCGTTCCTGGTAGATGGCCTGGCGGAGTTGATCTTTATCTAATCCGGAAAGGTCAGGGAGCCCCGCTCTTTGCCTTACCCTGTTAATGCTTGTTAAAGCTCCCGCGAGGTCGTCGTCTTCGTTAGCGGCTTCAGCATGTACCAGCAGCATATCTGCAAACCTGAACAGGATCATATTGACACCTTGTTTATCAAGTGGATTAGCAGTACGCTGCATTTTTTTCAAATAGATGAATCTGAGCGCTTCCCCTGCATTATTCGTGTCCTGGATGATCGCATCTAACCTGCTATCGGCTGGGTCATAGGTGTCGATGAAGCTTTGCCGCATAACGTAATGCCCAAAACCATTCATCCAGTTTTCCCGGTTAGCCGGATCTTCATCACGCGACCTTGGAGCATACCTGAAACCTCTACTAGTGGTTACAACTTCCTGCTGAAAGTCTACGGTAAAAATAATCTCATTGGAATATTCGTTTTCCTCGGTAAAAACATCGCCATAGTCCGGCAAAAGGCTATGACCTGACTCCGTAATGACATCATCCGCTTCCCGGGCGGCATTTTCCCAATCCTCTTCATACAGATAGGTTTTGGCCAATAGTGATTTGGCGGCCCACCTGGTGGCTCTTACTTTATCAAAGTTACCACTATAGTTATCTGGCAGGAGATCGGCCGCCCGGGTAAGATCAGTGATCACCTGGGCCCGAATAGCCGGGGCAGTAGCTCTTGGCAGATTCGCGATTTCATCAGCATTATCTGTAAGCTCCACAGTCCAAAGAGGCGCACCTCCATATAAGGCAGATAAATAATAATAGGCGAGGGCTCTGTGGAACAAAGCTTCCCCAATGAATTGATCTTTTGCTTCCTGGTCAAGTTGTGACTCTTCCAGCCGGCCTATCGCCTTGTTTGCATCACCTATTATCCTGTATAGTGATTCCCATATATCGGCAAAATCGCCAAATGTAGGAGTGTAATCATAACGAGACTGTGGGATCGTAATTACCCTGTTCGGAGTAACAGCCGGGTCACCGTGCATGGTGATCATTTCGAGGTCCCTGCCAAAAAGGTCACCACTTGACCATCGTGCATAGAGACCGGTGACCGCTGTAAGTGCATCAGCCTCTGTCTGGTAAAAGTTTTCCGGTGATATAAAACCTTCCGGATTTTCTTCAAGTGCGTCGTCACATCCCATCAGGGTTCCCATGACTATGGTAATGATACCTGCTGCTACTTTAATACTATATAATCGTTTCATTTGCTACATTTTTAATTCTGTGATCAAAAACCTACTCTTACTCCAAAGATAAAGGAGCGGTTCTGAGGATAGTCCGTTTGATAAAATCCCCTTTCCAGTGTACTTCTTCCTGCTGTGTTTACATTATTGACTTCGGGATCATACCCCTGAAACTCGTCACTTTTCAAAAGCCAAAGATTGGTTCCGGTAAAATAGACCTGGGCATTTGATAAGACCTGGCTTTTCAAAGGTATATTATAGGCAAGGTTGACAGTTTTTAGCCGCAAAAATGATCCATCGTGTACATCTGCAGTACTGGACAGAATGTTTTGAACAGCATCAGCCCTCGGAATATCTGAAGTGGGGTTTTCCGGGCTCCAGCGATCTACTACAAACTGATAATTATTCGCGCGGGTATCTCCGTAGGCAAAATCATTCCAGACTCTGCCATACAAGTCATTACCGACACTCGTTTGAAAGAAAACATTCAACTGGAAATTCTTATACTGTACGGCCGTATTGAGCCCCCCGAAAAAATCAGGATTAGGGTTGCCGATCACATGAGCGTCATTGGCATCCACGGTGCCGTCATTATTGTAATCACCATATCTCTGATCACCCGGCTGTGCGGTCGGCATTGTTCCTACCTCGTCAATTTCCGCTTGTGATTTCCATGTTCCCAGGTATTCAAGGCCAATGAAGGCACCCAGGGGCTGCCCGGGGATCAGGGCCGACGCCGCATTTTGTTCAGGCAAACCACTTCGTTCAATAATAATTTCTTCTACACCATCATTTAAAAAGACCACTTCATTCTGGAACCTTGAAATATTCAGGCCCAGTTCTACTTTCAGATCCTCTTTCGATACAACAATCGCATTGATCATGAATTCAAACCCCCGGTTTTCAACTATGCCCACGTTTCGCAATTGTGAATCAAAGCCGACCTGGAAAGGTAGCTCTACATCAAGCAACAGGTCTTCAGTGCGTTTGCGGAAGTAATCAAACTCAATGTTTAAAATGCCCTCAAAAAAACCGGCTTCGAGGCCAAGGTCCAGTTGTTCGGTGGTTTCCCATTTCAGGTCGGGGTTAGGTAGTCTTGTTTGGGTCAGCCCAACAAATTCAATACCGCCAAAGCTGGCCGTATTGGTTCCCAGGGCTCCTATGGTCTGGAAGGAGTTGATACCCTGGTTTCCTGAAAATCCATAACTCGCCCTTAATTTCAAATTATCGAATATGTCCAGGGAGCGCATAAATTCCTCATCGCCTATGTTCCATGCTGCTGCTGCCGAAGGAAAAAAGGCATATTTGTCATTGGCGCCAAATTTGGAAGACCCGTCTTGTCTTGCTGTTAATGTAAAAATGTATTTTCCCTTATATATATAATTTATCCTTCCCAGCCATGACACTAATGCGGCTTCGTCCATACCGGAGTTGATCGTCCTTTGGTCGGCGGCAGCCAACTCTACGCTGTTGAAATTGGTAATGTCTGTAAAAAGCTGATCTGCCTGGATATCGGTGCTCTGGCTCTGGTCCTGCTGATAGGTAAAACCTACTACTGCATTGATAGAATGGTCTTGTCCTATATCTTTATCGTAACTTAACGTATGTTCCGTCAGAAAGTCCCGTGACTGTAACTGGGTGATGCGTGCAAAACCGCCGTTATCATTGACGGCCCTGTTGGGCAGTGAGCCCGGCAGAAATATATTGGTCGTCACATTAGAAAGATTGTAATTAAAGGAAGGACGGAAAGTGAAATTTTCCAGGAATGTAATTTTTGCAAACAGACCTCCAAATACACGGTTTCTAATAGTATGGTCCGTCCTTTGTTCAATGTCAGCTACAGGATTACTAAAAAAAGTACCTGTAAAGGAATTCTCCGTGTTTAGTTCACCATTGTCCAGGTAAACTGGATCTGCCGGATTCAGCCTGAGCAATGTATTCAGATTGGTTTTATTGTTTTCACTTCGGGTGAAGCTGACATTAACGGTTGATCCAAGCTCAATAAAATCAGCTGCTTTTTGGTTAACATTGGCCCTGAACTGGTATCTTTTGAAACCGCTCTCTTTAATAACACCTTCCTGATCAAAATAATTGGCCGAAATATAGGCCTGTGTGTTTTTAGTCCCCCCGGAATAGCTGATGGTGGTATTGGTAATCAGCGCACTTTGTGTGGCTACCTCCTGCCAGTTGGTGCCTTCTCCTATCGATGCGGGATCGTCGTAGACAGGATCGTCACCGGCGGCTACGACTGCTTCATTGACCAATTCGGCATATTCCCTGCCGTTCATCATATCAATCAGGGAAGGTATTTCCTGTACGCCGCTGTAATGGTGAATGGTAAAATTATTCGCGTCTGCTTCGCCCTTCTTCGTAGTGACCAACACAACCCCATTGGCTCCTCTGGCGCCATATATGGCTATAGCGGAGGCATCTTTCAGTATTTCTATGGATTCGATGTCTTCCGGGTTGATAGTGGACAGGTTGCCTCCACCAATAAGACCGTCAATTACAAACAAGGGTTCGTTTCCTGCGGTGATGGAGTTCCCACCCCTGATCCTGATGGTGGTGTTTGCGCCGGGAGCTCCACTGGTAGAGGTAACAAATACCCCACTGGCCCGTCCTTGTAATGCCTGATCAAAATTTGGAACCGGCACATTGTTAATATCTTCAGCTTTTATGGTGCTAACGGCTCCTGATAAGTCACTTTTTTGTACCTGGCCATAGCCTATCACGACTACTTCTTCCAGGGACTCAATATTGGGCACCATTTTGACATTTATAACAGACTGGCTGCCCACAATAATTTCTTCGGTAAGGAAGCCTACAAAACTGAATACCAGTACGGTTTCTTCATTAGGGACCTCCAGAGTGTAGTTGCCCTCCACGTCGGTGACCGTACCCGTACTATTTCCTTTTATAAGAATATTCACACCAGGCAGACCTTCTCCGTCAACCGAAGTAACCCTGCCGGTGATCGTTATACTTTGTGTGGCCGGAGCGCTGATATTTTCTGTGACTGAAGGTTTTCGCCGGTTTTTTAACGGGCGCACGTATATATCATTATCGATCCTTTTAAATCCAAGATTTGCCTGTTTCGAAATAGCTCTCAGCACATCTGCTATGGGCTGGTCGCGGGCATTTACAGTGACCCATTTGTTATCCAGGTCGTCAGGATAATAAGAGAAGCGAAATACAGTAGCAGCTTCTATGTCTCTCAGCACATTTGCTAGTACTTTTTCCCGTGCTTCCAGGGAGATGGTTATCTCTTCGAGGCTTTTCACCTGCCCCTTCGTATCACCTGCCGCCAATGTGCCTGCCAGACAACAGTTGACGAGTATAACATTAAAGATTGTCCGAGACATACTGATAAGTTGTCTTGTAGAATTTGAATTCATATTTTTACCTAATTAAATTAAACATGGGGTACTCTGGTCATAGCCGCCTTGCCAGGACTTTGACCGGGTACCTTTTTTTGTGCGGAGCACAGTCCGCCACGTTACCACTTACCTTTTATCCGGAGTCGATGTGATTCATACAATATTTTTTAGAGTGAGAAAACAATTTAAAATGTGATAAGAACTGTTTTGTCTTTTATTTCATAACTGAACTCTGAAGAGAAACCAAGGCCTTCCAGAACAGTCGCCAGGGATTTGTGTTGAAACCTGCCACTGTATGTCTTATCCGTGTCGGGTGGTGTGCCGGTGATCTCAAATTCCACACCATACCATTGTTCCAGTCTTTTTATGATCTCATGAAATGAGATCTCGTCGAAGACCAATATATCGTTTCGCCATCCTGTTACGGTTTCGAGGTCAAAAGAGCTTTTTGAAAGCTCAGTTGTGGAAGGAAGCAAGATGGTTTTTTCCATAACATCCAGGGTTATTTCGTTTTTGTCATTGGCCACTTTTACTTTACCGGTCACAAGAGCTACTTCCACTTCTTCACTTTCCGAAGGTGCATTTACATTGAAAGATGTACCGAATACAGTGGTGGTTACTCTACCGGTGATCACCCTGAAGGGTTTATGCTCATATTCGGCAATGTCAAAAAAGGCTTCCCCTTTCAGATGAACTATTCGTTCATGACCTGATTGATAGTTGGTGAGGATGCTTAACTTTGAAGATGAATTCAGCTTGATAAAGCTGCCGTCTGGCAGTGATACATTCATTTTTTCTCCCTTGCCGGTTACTTTTTGTATGAATTCGGGCCTGGGATTAACGGGTATTTTACCGTCGTTTTCATTGTATATATGCAAAAGAATTACTCCTACTGTAACTATCAGGGTTAAGGAAGCAGCTATGGCCATACGATGCCATGTAGGAGTTTGGGATCGCCCGGAAGATACATGCACATCATCTTTTATAACTTTGCTCATCCAGTGCCACTCTTTTTCAATATCCAGTAAAAGCTCCTGCCTTGTCGGGGTACGATTCCATTCATTCTTTAACAATTCTTTTAAGTCATTGTTTTCCTTATTGCTTACCAGTATTTTCCGGGCCGAAATAATTTCATCTTTGGAGGTATTTCCGTTCAGGTATTTCCTGATCAATGCAAGCTCTTCCTTTTTCATTGGTTTATGGGAAAAAATTTTGTCTCTACTATTTAATTCGCATAAAAAAGCGGCAACCCTTAAAAGGGTGTTAAAAAAATGTTGATTCTCTATTTAAGGAGGTATTGTTTTCGGAGGGTGTGAGGAAAGGGATTGGTAGTAATTATTCCAGCAGGAACAATATTATCAGCATCAATGTATTGGATTGATCCTTCAAGTATTCCCGAAACTGCTGGAGCGCCAGCCTGATATGAGTTTCTACTGTTTTAACGGAAATGTCAAGCCTTTCTGCAATTTCCCTGTGAGATAGATTTTCATCCCGGCTCATCTGGAAGATTCGTTTTCTTTTTTCAGGTAGTCTTTCCAGCATCTTTGTATAGGTGGCCTGTAGTTCACGGCTATTCAGCTCATTGTCAAATGAAAGCAAATATTCCTGATGGGCTTCACCCAGGGGCACTATTCTTGGGCGTGTCTGCTGCTTCCGGATCGCATCTATAGCTGTGAATTTGGTTATTTTGAAGAGTAAGTGGGTAAGAGGTGTCTCCGGGTTAAGCTCCCGCCGTTTATTCCAGATCTTTAAAAACACATCCTGAACTACTTCGCGGGTATCCTCTTCGGAACGGAGAAGCCGGAAAGCGTAGTTAGCAATCTTATGAAAATGAAGTGTATAAAGCTGCCTGAAAGCCTTTTCGTTCCCATTTCTTATTTTTCTGATTAAGTCTTTTTCCCTCACTGCCGAACAATAATACCCTGATAATTAATTATTTAGCCGGTTGCAATGTAACAGAACCGGGAAGCCTCCGGATGTACTGCTATCTGCAGAACTTATCTTAAAAATTAAGAATACTATGTGTAATTGCAAAAGTGTTGAAAATGAAATAGTTGAAAAAGAACATAATGACAAGTGAGGAGCATACCTGACCCAACAGGAAAAGTTGGTTTAACAGGTGGAAGCACTGGAAGTGACTGTGTGGTGAAGCAGCGGTGGGTTGGAGTGATATTCAATAAGTAAAGATCATTTCAAAAGAACGCCGGTGAGTGCTTATAGAAGAACAGGTCATGATTTTGATCCACAACGGACGTCATAAAACATAAAATTATAATTAGCTCTAATCCAGGTAAGTGTCATAGTTCTGGTCTGTCACCACATCAATAGGTAAAAGCTTTTTTGAGGGTAAGGTCTTCTGGAACAGAAGATGCTCAAACAAAAATGTAACTCCGTAGTAAGCCTGCAGAAAAGGGTTCTGGTTGATAAGGAAGTCTATCACTCCGTATTTTAGGAATGAAACATTCTTATCTACCAGGTCATAACCTATGAAAGGGATCTCATTTAAACTTGCTTTTGGTGCCATTTCTATTATTTCATATGCCTTGGAAGTAGAAACAAAAATACCTGCAATGTTATTTTGACTCTTGAGCAATTCTGAGAATGTCCTGGCTTCTTTTGGGTTATGCATATTGACATTGATCGTGTTTAACTCATATTGGGTTTTTGTATTTTCAGTGAAAAAATCCCTGAAACCACGTTCTTTTTCTAACATATGAGAAGAGTTACTTGGATCTTCATCAAGATGAACGATAAGTATCCTGCCTTCCCCGGACCCAATACGATTCACCAGGTCTGCGGCTACTTTACCACTCTTGTAAAGGTCTTGACCAATAAAATATAAAGCGTGTGCGTCTTTCACAAATGAGTTGAACATAGCGTATGGAATCCCTGCATTCTTACATTCCATAAAGAAGTCGAGTGACTCCCGGTAGAACATGGGAGCAATTAAAATACCGTCAGGTGTACTTTTCAGGGCGTCATCGGCCACCTTTTTAAATTCATGGGTGTTATCCGGGTTGTAGCGTCGGATATTCACAGATAACGTGAATTCGTTGAATTCTTTTTGTGCAGCCTTCACACCACTGATTGCCTGTTCCCAAAAGCTATCTCCAGTTTCCCCTGGTATAAGCACTTCCACTGAATGAGCCTTACTTCCTTTGAGAGAACGAGCAATTATATTGGGCTTAAAGTCAATCTCTTGCAGGAAATCCTTCACCTTTTTTCGCGTAGTATCTGAAACTCCATACCTGTCGTGGATCACGCGGTCTACAGTGCCGTGTGAAAGATTGAGGAGCTTGGCGATGTCTTTGATCGTGAGGTTTTTACTCATTCCTTGCTGTGGCTCAATAATAGTATTTTAATGCAATAATAATGAATCTGTCTAATTTTATTTCGTGTTCGAACAAAATTATATCGTTTTCGAACACTATTTATAAAAACACTTGATTGTGAATTAATAATTTTTCACTTTTGAGTAAAAGTATAACACGTTTATTCTCATTTCCAATGGTTTCTATCCTTACTAAAAAAGATGCTTCTTCTACTATGCTGGAAAGACTCCGATTAAGTATAGTAAAAGATAAGATCGAGGCTTGCAGGTATGCTGCAAGCGAGCTGGCTGCCCTGATCAGGCAAAAACAACAGCGCAATGAAATGGCTGTTTTAGGTCTTGCCACAGGCGAAAGCCCCGTGGAGGTGTATCGCGAGCTGATAAGGCTGCATCATGAGGATGGCCTTAGCTTTAAAAACGTGATCACATTCAACCTGGATGAATATTATCCTATGCAAAAAAATTCAGCACTGAGCTATCACCATTTCATGCGGAATCATCTTTTTGACCACATAGACATACCGGAAGAAAGCATCAATATACCTGACGGTGAACTTCCCATTGAGAAGGTTGAAGATTTTTGTAGGTATTATGAGGAAAAAATAGATGCTTGTGGTGGCCTTGATGTACAATTGCTGGGGATCGGGAGAACGGGCCACATTGGTTTCAACGAACCCGGGTCACACCGTGAGTCAGTCACCAGGCTTGTCAAGCTACACCCTATAACCATAATGGATGCAACCAGGGAGTTTTTAAGAGAGGATCTTGTGCCGCGTCGTGCGATCACCATGGGAATAAAGAGCATTTCCAAAGCAAGAAAAGTATTTTTACTGGCCTGGGGAGAAAAAAAGGCTCCTATAGTGCGTGAAGCCGTAGAGGGGCCGGTCTCAGAAGATATTCCAGCCACCTTCTTACAAAATCATGAAAATGTGGAAGTACTGGCAGATGAAGATGCGGCCAGCGACCTTACACGGGTAAGAACGCCTTGGGTAGTTTCCGTAGTTAACTGGACGGATAGTCTGGCAAAAAGCGCTGTAATATGGTTAAGTCAGAAACTTTCTATCCCAATACTAAAGCTTACGGAAGAAGATTACAGGAAAAATGGACTTAACGATCTATTAGCTTATGCCGGCGATGCATTGAAGCTAAATGTCAAAATTTTTGATGCCTTACAACATACCATCACAGGTTGGCCCGGGGGTAAGCCAGGTACCGATGATACCGACAGGCCGGAAAGAGCATCCCCGGCCCGGAAAAGAGTGATCATTTTTAGCCCTCACCCGGATGATGATGTTATTTCGATGGGGGGGACGTACCTGAAACTGGTGGAGCAGGGGCATGATGTGCACGTGGCTTACCAGACCTCCGGGAATATAGCCGTTGCAGATGATGATGTAATTCGTTTTGTGGAGTTTGCCAGGGATATGAATGCGGTAGTCGCTAATACCTCTAACGCTGCTAATGAGAAGTATGGGGAGATCTTAGAATATAGCAAAACTAACAAGACGGACCTTATGGATACCCATTTGATGAGAACCGCTAAGGGGCTGATCAGGAAAGGGGAGGCTACCGCAGCGGCACGTTATGTAGGTACACCAGGCGATCATATTCACTTTCTTAATATGCCATTTTACGAAACCGGTATGGTGAAAAAAGGTGTAATTGGAGATGGGGATCTTGACCTTTTAAAAAACCTGTTAGAAATGGTCAAACCTCACCAGGTTTTTGCTGCCGGAGACCTAAGAGATCCGCACGGTACGCATAAAATATGCTTCGATGCTATTGTGGCAGCACTAAAGCAGTTGAAGGGCGAGTCATGGATTGAAGAATGCTGGCTTTGGATGTACCGAGGTGCATGGCACGAATGGCCGTTAGATGAAATTGAAATGGCGATCCCTTTAAGCCCTTCCGACCTCCAAAAAAAACGTAAGGCTATTTTCAAACACCAGTCGCAGAAAGATACCCCCCTTTTTCCAGGTAACGACCCAAGGGAGTTTTGGCAGCGGACAGAGGATAGAAACCATGAAACTGCGCGAATGTATGATAAATTAGGTTTTACAGAATACGAGGCTATGGAAGCCTTTGTTCGATATAAATTCTAGCCTTTCGGTAGACGGATATTGAAAGAAACAGATAAAAATGAAGCAGCAGAAACAAGAGAATGCGAATAACCCCTCCCTGGTGGTATTAGCCGCAGGAATGGGTAGCCGCTACGGCAGCTTGAAACAGATCGATAAATTCGGTCCCTCAGGAGAAACCATTGTCGATTACACTATTTATGATGCCCTGTTGGCAGGATTCGAGAAGATCGTTTTCGTAATCCGTAAAGATATGGAGGATGATTTCAGGGAGGTATTCGGATTTCTTTATGATCGGGCAAACGTAAAGTATGTTTTCCAAGAGCCGGACACTCTTCCAGAAGGTTTCAGTATTCCCGAGGGCAGAATAAAACCCTGGGGCACTGGTCACGCGGTATGGATGGCGAAACCTTATGTAGATGAGCCCTTTGCCGTGATAAACGCGGATGATTTTTATGGGCGGCAATCCATACATAGCATCTACGCACACCTCTTAAAAATGGACCGGACTAGGCTCAACGCCTGCCTGTTAGGATATGTTCTGAAAAACACCTTGTCTGATCACGGGAGAGTTTCCAGGGGCATCTGTGAGGTGGAGGGCGGAGGGTGGCTCCAGGGGATCATTGAGCGCACGGATATTTATAGAAATGGATCGTCATCGGCTTATTTTGAAGAAAACGGACAGCAATACCCACTAACGGGTAGTGAAATAGTATCCATGAACCTTATGGGTTTTTCACCGCAGGTATTTGAGCTGATCGGCCAGGATTTTCCTGTCTTTCTTAAGAAAAATCATGATAATCTTACATCTGAATATTATATCCCGTCCGTTTTAGAGAACATTCGTTTACAAGGCATATCCATACCCGTGATATTGAGTAACGATGTATGGTTTGGGGTCACTTACCGCCAAGATAAATCAATGGCTGTGAAAAAGATTAATGCTTTGGTTGAAAAAGGCCTATATCCTCGTAAACTCTGGAGCTAAATGGATCTCAAACAAATTATTGACGGCTTTGTCATTGATGGTGTAATTACAGAATGCGAACCATTCGGAACAGGGCATATCAACGACTCCTATCACCTGGTGAATGCTGATCCCAACAAACCAGATTACCTTCTTCAGAAAATTAACCATCATGTTTTTAAGGATGTTCCCGGGTTAATGCAAAACATTAATCAGGTAACTTCCCATATCCGAAAAAAAAGGAGGATGTCAGATGTGAATGATGATAAAGATAGTGTACTCAGTCTTATATACACCCATGACGGTGGACTATTCTATCCTGATGGAGGGTGCTTCTGGCGTGTATTCCGATTTATAAAGAATACGGTCTCATCAGATCATGCAGAAACACCGTCGCAAGCCTATGAGGGGGCCAGGGCATTCGGTAGTTTCTTAACAGATCTGTCTGATTTTCCGGGTAATAAGCTAGCCATTACCATACCTGGATTCCATGATCTTAAATTAAGGCTTGAGCAATTATCACAGGCTGTGCCTACTGCCAATAGAGAAAGGCTGTTGGCGTCGAAAGACTTACTCAGTTTTATACATAACTATGCAGATGACCTATTGGTTTTTCACAAGCTGACGCTTCTGAACCGCATTCCCTCCAGGGTCACTCACAACGACACGAAGTTTAACAATGTACTTCTGACTGCCAACAGAAGGACGGCGTGTGTGATAGACCTGGATACCGTAATGCCCGGAATAGTACATTATGATTTTGGAGACGGGGTGAGGACGGGTGCCGTAGCATGTGAAGAAGATGAGCCAGACCTATCATTGATAGAATTGGACCAGCATCGTTATGAAGCCTTTACAGCAGGGTATCTTGAGACTACCCGTAAAGTACTCACCCCCATAGAGATAGATCACCTGCCTTTGGCGGGAGCTTTTATGGCATTTATAATGGGAGTCCGGTTTATTACGGATTATTTAAATGGTGATATTTACTATAAGATCCAATTTCCCGATCATAATCTGCAAAGAGCTGCTAACCAACTGCACCTGGGTAAGATCATGCTAAAGCGAAAAAAAGACCTCAAAACCATTATCCAATATCATGTTTAAAGTGGAATGTTAAAAGACCTTCAAGGGTGTTCCGTAAATTCCTATGAGCCTTCATGCATTGCATAGTTTTAGTATCTTAACGAATCTCTACCCATAAATTTACCCAGCCTTCAGTAGTTTTTAGTAATATTTCGCGGATTTCACGGGTTGAGAAAGGCCACAGTGCCCTATGCCATCCCTGAGTTTTCTGCCAGTGGTTGTGGTGATCACGATCATCCAGTCTTTCCTGAAGTTCTTCCGTCGATATCATTAATCAATCTATTGTAAAGCAGTTCCAGATCCTTTCGGGTTGCTGGTTGACTTAGATCCTATGTTGTCATAGTATCGTAATTAAATTTGAATGCTAATGAGGGATCATTCCATTACGCATGACAGGTGAATAAAGACAGGGTAATGGTAGTAGGGTAAGGGAAGGTTACGGGAACTTCTGAAAAATTAAACTACCGGCTTACACGGTGTCTACAGGAAAAAAATAAAGAAAAGTGGAAAATAGTTGGAGTGATTGTCTTAGGCTAGGGATTTTGTTTCTTTTGCAGAAAAATGGTGCAGGAGTTAAGGGATTACAATTTGCCATAAAAAATTACCTTTGGTTTATTCAATTTTTTATTCTTTTAACTTCAAAATGCCAATTAATGGCTCCGTAGTTCAATGGATAGAATAGTGGTTTCCTAAACGTTCGTTTTATCAATCTATTTGGAGACCTATCTCTAAAAACCCCCTTAAATCGCTAAATTAAGCTTTTCTTTTGGAGCGATTGTTGACTTAAATTCAATAATTGTGAATTCTGTTCACTAATTGTTCACTAATTTTTGACCTTTACATCATGAACGTAAGCATCAATTTTGAATGTCGACCGGGTTACGTTTCAAAAAACGGGACTATCCCTCTTACATTGAGGATTACCCTGAATCGTAAGAATAACTACCTGAATTTGGGTAGGAAGATTAGTGTCGACCAATATGATCCCAAGCTAAAACGAATTAAGCCTGGCACGAAAGGTTATACACAGATCAATTCATTCATCAGAAGACAGGAAGTTAAAGTCGACAACATTATTGATGAACTGGAGAGAACCGATCAGGCGATCACGTTCAAAAAGATCAAGGATGTTTACAGAGGGATTACCGGTAAAATTCAGACGAATGATTTTTACGAGTATGTAGAAGGTGAATTGGAAAGAGAAAAGGAGGAGACTCAAATCAAAGAATCAACACTCAGGGGTTATCGAAATCAAATTGATATTCTCAAAGGCTTCCAAAGCAAACTTACGATCCATGAAATTGATGAGGAGTTTTTGGGGAAACTCAAAAAGTACCTCATGCCAAAATATGCAGCGAACACTCAATATCATGTGTTCTCTTTTTTGAGGAAGTATACCCTTCGACTGCATAAATCCGGAGAGATCAAGAAATATCCATTTACCAATTTCACCGTTGGCCAACCAGAGCTAGTAGAAGTGAGTTACCTCGAGCCGGAAGAAATCACCAAGCTTCATGACCTTTACGATAGCAAGGAGCTCCTTCGACATATCAAAAAGGCGACTAGTAAGCATGCTCAGGATTTTCATATTGGTGCAAGATATCAGAGTACGCTTCAGCAAGCCTTAGTAGCCTGTTATTGTGGATTAAGGCATTCTGATGTTAAGACACTTCGGAAGGAGCACATTCAGAACGGTTACATCGTTAAAGCGATGGAGAAGGATCGCTTGGGCAAAAAGAAAACGGTAAGAATACCGATTAAGGCTCGACTGCTTTCGTTATTAAACCTCGATGAAAAATCGGACCTATTGTTTGAACAGCCCGTTCAGGAAAATGGAACAACTAACAATTACTTAAAAGAAATATTGAAAATTGCCGGTATTGATAAGCACGTGACTTTTCATGGGTTCAGACATACTTTCGCAATTAACTCCCTTCTTTTAGGATTAAAAATCGAGGTAGTCAGCGATATTCTAGGTCACTCTGAATTAACCACAACCCAGCGTTATGCGAGAGTAGTTGATCGGCTTAGAGAGAAGGAAATGGATAAGTGGGATAGTTTTAACGATTTAAGAACTCTTGATGGTCAACGTCAAGAGCTTATTTCTAAAATTAACCAACTGGATGAATCTCAAATTGAGAATTTACTAGGACAGGTTGATGAACTTCTCTTAGGAAAATCAAAATAATTGAAAGTCAAGTAAGTCATTACTTGAGAAGATTGGTAAACTTCTTTGCGATCTCTAAAGTTCAAGGACTACAGACCAATATAGCCACTTCTGCTTAACAACCGAGTTGATATCATGACACCTTAACTCGTATTTAAGTATTTACTAAAATACTGAACCTTTTTCTTGACTTAACGTTTTAGTAATTACTAAAATATTAAAATATGAGCAGTGCATGTATAAGAGTATTGGCAGACCCAGTTCAGATCAAAGAATGTAAAGAAACCCTAAACAGATTGGATGCAGACCTTGCTCTCACCACTCAGATCTTCAACCTTTCTGGAAATGCCGCAAGGCTTAAGATTCTACTTCTTCTCTACAAAGAAGGAAAGATGTGTCCTTGTGATTTGAGTGATATACTGGACATTTCAGTAGGTGGTATCTCTCAGCACTTAAGAAAACTAAAAGATGGCAAGCTCGTCAAGGATAAGAAAGTTGGCCAAACAGTATTTTATTCTCTAGTTAATGAGAATATCGAAATCCTTAAACCTGTATTGGAGAATCTTTCAAAAGAGAATCAAAAAGAATCAGTATCATGAGTACTTCAAACATTTCATCAAAAAGTGCTAGTGCTGGACTATTCGCTGCAATTGTAGCCTCATTGTGTTGTATCACGCCCGTGTTTTCATTGCTTGCCGGTATTGGAGGAATAGCGGCCACTTTTTCGTGGATGGAGCCATTCAGGCCATATCTCATTGTATTGACAATTGGCATTTTAGGGTTTACCTGGTATCAAAAGTTAAAGCCTCGTACTGCCGAGGAGGTAGCCTGTGCCTGCGATGAAAACCAAAAGCCTTCATTTTGGCAATCAAAGAAATTCTTAGGACTTATTACTGCCTTTGCAGTATTGATGCTCGTTTTCCCCAGCTATTCACACATGTTTTATTCCAATGAAGGAAATCCAAGCACATCACTTGTTTTCGAGCAAGACACCACAAAAACAAACAAGATCATACTTGAAATAAAAGGGATGACATGTGCAGGTTGTGAAAGCCATATCGAGCATGAAGTTGGATTGCTCAAAGGAGTAAAATCAGTGGATGCTATCTACTCTGCCGGTTCAGCTACTATTGAGTATTCACCTACTGAACTTGAAGAGAAGGTGATTATAGAAGCCATCAATAAAACAGGTTATACTGTAATACTCAATGCAAAAGACCAGTAACATGGAGAAAGAAGTAGTTTTAGAATCCACGATCACTTGTCCAAACTGTGGATATCAAAAAGAGGAAACCATGCCCACTGATGCATGCCAGTACTTTTATGAGTGTGAAAAATGTCAAGAAGTACTGAAACCAAAACAAGGTGATTGTTGTGTGTATTGTTCTTACGGAACCAACGCTTGTCCCCCCATTCAGCAGAAAGGAAAAAATTGTTGTTAATAAAATGAGTGTTACCCTGTATATAAAAAATATGGTTTGCCCTCGGTGTATTGATACAGTGAAGGACATTTTCGATAATCTGGGTATAGAAACCACATCTATTGAACTGGGAGAAGTCAATACACCAGTAAATATCACCGGAGATCAGAAAACACAGTTAGAAAAATTACTGGCGGCACGAGGCTTTGAATTACTTCAGGATCAAAAATCAAAACTGATTGGTCAGATTAAAGCAATCATTATCGATCAAATCCATCACAACAAAGAAGCTTTAAATGTGAACTTCTCGACCCTAATATCAGATAAACTGAACCAAGAGTATTCATCCCTGAGTAGGCTCTTTTCATCTGTTGAAGGTATAACTATCGAGCGATTTATCTTGAAACAAAAAATAGAACGAGTTAAAGAATTGATCTTTTATAATGAATTGACACTATCAGAAATCTCCCATCAAATGGACTATAGTAGTGTAGCTCATCTATCTGCTCAGTTCAAAAAAGAAACTGGCATGACACCAACAGCATTTAAGCAAATGAGGAATTCGGGTCGACAATCCCTGGACCAGCTGTAATCAAAATCTCGTAAACCATTTGCGAAATTGTGTAACATCAACAAGTACCTCTCTAGTCATCTTTGTATTGTGACAATTAATACGACAATAAGATGACCAAAGAATATACCGTTACAGGAATGACTTGCAATGGCTGTTTAGCTAAAGTGAAAAGAACGATTAATGGAATTGAAGAGATACAAGAAGCTACGATACAGTTGGAATATCCTCAGGCAAAGATCACTGCTAATGAATCTTTAAACCTGAAGGATATCAATCAGGCACTCAAGAAAGTCGGTAACTATACTATTTCGGAAGAATACCAGGAGACTATACAAGCTCCGCTTCCAGAGATTAAAAAACAAGAATCACTTGCCGAAAAGTCCATCACTACTTACAAACCATTGATCCTCATTGTAGGCTTTATAGCTGCAGTAACAGCTTTGAGCCAATACCCATTTAGCGACTTTTCAGGAATGCTTTGGATGCGCCATTTTATGGCAGGATTCTTCATTGTCTTTGCTTTTTTCAAGCTGCTAAATCTTCAAGGATTTGCCAACTCCTACCGCATGTACGATATAGTAGCTGCCAAATGGAAAACCTGGGGTTACGTCTATCCATTCTTAGAATTAGCTCTTGGAATACTCTACTTAATCAATTTAGAACCGTTTTACACCAATATAATAACTATTATCGTCTTAGGTGTAAGTAGTATCGGAGTGATCAAAAGCAATCTGGACAAGAAAAAAATCAAATGTGCCTGCCTGGGTGAAGTATTCAATTTACCCATGAGTACAGTTACCATTGTAGAGGATCTATCCATGGTTTCTATGGCTGCCGTTATGCTTGTTTTCATCTAGGTAATTACAAAATTCTATAACCATTTCTCAAAATTCTGTAAATCCTTCTCTCTGATAATTTCGTATCTTTGGTATAAGTGAAAAAAATTCTATCCATATCATTAGCACTGATTCTGCTTTCTAGCAACATGGGGTTTGCAGTAGCAACCCATTATTGCGGTGGTCTAGCAGTAGAATCGAAGGTGGTATTAGGTCATGAAGCATTGGATTGTGGAATGGCCAATATGGATAAGGATTGTAAAACTCCTCCGCTGGAAGGCATGCATCTAAGCAAAAAGCCTTGCTGTGAAAATAAGTATCAATCTATTGATACTGAAGATGACTTCAAACCAACCATTGCTCAAAGTATGGTCAATGTTGAGTTTGTAGCAGCATTCATTGTTACTTTCCTTCACTTACCCATTTCTTCCACTAACGAAGAGCCACAATACGCGAATTATTCGCCCCCTCTGATTGATCAGGACATATCGGTCTTGCATCAAGTATTCCTAATATAGGATCGCATAATATGATTTCTGAAACCCTGCATGCCTGCCGGGTCAATAGGCTATTTGCCTTTTTGAACGAATTTATTCTGGCTTTACCAGAATTCAATTCTAATCATTCATATTATGCTGAATCGAATAATAAAGTACTTTTTAGAGAACAAACTGGTCACTGTTCTCATCCTCATGGGTTTCATTGCCTGGGGTATTGTGACCGCCCCTTTCGGATGGCAAGTGGGAGCTTTGCCCTCCGATCCTGTCCCTGTTGATGCTATTCCGGATATTGGTGAAAACCAGCAAATTGTATTCACTCAGTGGCCAGGGCGCTCTCCTCAAGACATTGAAGATCAGATTTCCTACCCACTAACCACCTACCTATTGGGAATTCCAGGAGTAAAATCCATTCGAAGTTCCTCCATTTTTGGGTTCTCGAGTATCTATATCATTTTTAGTGAAGAGATTGAATTTTACTGGTCAAGATCACGCATCTTAGAAAAACTCAACTCGCTCCCTTCGGGATTATTGCCGGATGCTGTGCAGCCAGCACTTGGGCCAGATGCCACCGCCCTTGGGCAAGTCTATTGGTACACCATTGAGGGACGAGACAAGAATGGCAACCCAACAGGAGGTTGGGATCTCCATGAAATTCGCACCGTTCAGGACTTTTATGTCAAATATGGACTCAATGCTACAGAAGGAGTTTCCGAAGTAGCCTCCATTGGCGGATTTGTAAAGGAATATCAGATAGATGTAAATCCTGATGCGCTGAAAGCTTACAACATCCCTTTACATAAGGTGATGATGGCCGTCAAGAAATCTAATCGAGATGTGGGAGCCAAAACCATCGAGATTAACCAGGCCGAATACTTAGTGCGTGGATTGGGCTATGTCAAAAAAGTTGAAGACATTGAAAAGGCAGTCGTAGCTGTTCAGGACAATGTTCCTATAAGAATTCAGGACATTGGAGTGGTGATCCTGGGTCCTGCTACCCGCAGAGGGCTGTTAGATAAAGACGGAGCAGAAGTAGTGGGCGGAGTAGTTGTAGCCCGGTATGGTTCCAACCCTTTGCAGGTGATCAACAACGTCAAAGACAAGATCAAAGAAATTGCGCCAGGGTTGCCTAAGAAAACCCTGAGCAATGGAGTAGAAAGTCAACTGACCATTGTCCCTTTCTATGATCGTTCTCAACTTATTTATGAAACTCTAGGAACGTTAGAGGAAGCCATTTCACTTCAATTGATCATCACCATTTTAGTGGTAATCGTGATGGTGTATAATCTGAGAGCTTCATTTCTCATTTCGAGTATTTTGCCTATTTCAGTATTGATGGTGTTTATCGCCATGCGTTATTTTGGCGTTGATGCCAACATAGTGGCACTATCAGGTATCGCCATCGCCATTGGTACGATGGTGGATTTGGGCGTTATCCTGTCTGAAAATATTATCAAGCACTTAGATGAAGCACCTCCTGGTCAAAAACTGATTGATACGATTTACAATGGAGCATCGGAAGTTGCCACAGCGATACTGACGGCTGTTTCAACCACCATTGTGAGCTTTATTCCGGTCTTTACCATGCAAGCCGCAGAAGGGAAATTATTTGGCCCATTGGCCTTTACAAAAACCTTTGCTTTGATAGCCGCATTGTTGGTGAGTTTATTGATCATGCCCACGTTGGCACATTGGTTTTTTGGCTTCAAAATCAACAACAAGTACCTCAAAAAATATGGGAGCTACGCTTTAGTACTTATTGGGATTGCAGGACTGTTCATTGGTCAGGTGTGGGGTGGTGTATTGCTTATACTGTTTGGGGCAATCGGAATCCTAAAGAATATTTTCAACGCTAAAAAAGAAAGCTTCTCAAAGCCTTTATCATTCCTCTTTAATTATGCCGAGTTAATCATTGTACTCATTGGCGTAATCTGGCTCTTAGCCAAATATTGGCTGCCACTAGGTGCCTCACAGTCCCTATTACTCAACTTTTTATTTGTGACCATCCTGGTTGGCGTGATACTAGGTGGATTTACACTATTGGAGTATCAATATAAGAGCATCCTAAACTGGTGCCTGAACAACAGAGTCAAGTTTCTTTTAATCCCTTCATTCATTGTACTATTTGGGGCTACTATTTGGCTGGGGTTTGATAAGGTATTTGGCTTAGTGGCCAAAGGAGCTGAAGCGGTAAGCTGGGATATTAGAAATTCAAAAGGTTGGTCAGGTTTGGTCTCTACTTTTCCTGGAATTGAAAAAGAGTTCATGCCTTCACTGGACGAAGGAAGCTTCCTGCTCATGCCTACGTCCATGCCTCATTCCGGCATGGCGTATAACCGCAAGGTGGTTGGCCAGCTGGATATGCTGCTCTCTAATATTCCGGAGGTCGATCTAACAGTAGGGAAATTAGGACGGGTAGAATCTGCACTGGATCCGGCACCCATCAGCATGTATGAAAACACCATCAATTACAAATCAGAATACCTGCTAAATAAGAAAGGGCACAGAGTTCGGTTTAAAGTCGATAAAGAAGGACGGTTTATACTCAAATCCGGTGATACACTGACCAACGAAGAGGCACTAAGCCAGGGAATCGGTATTGAGGACTTGACCACAGACAACAATGGCAAGTACTTCCGAAACTGGCGTTCTCATATTCAATCTCCTGATGATATATGGAATGAAATCATCAAGGTAACCAAAATCCCAGGCGTGACCTCAGCACCAAAGCTACAACCCATCGAAACCCGTCTGGTGATGCTACAAACAGGTATGCGAGCACCCATGGGAATCAAAGTCTATGGCCCAGACCTAGCGACCATTGAAGCATTTGGCATGCAGTTAGAAGGTATATTAAAAGAAGTCCCTTCGGTAAAAGCAGAAGCAGTATTTGCAGACAGAATCGTGGGCAAACCCTACTTGCACCTGAACATTGATCGGGAGGAAATCTCAAGATATGGTCTGAATGTAGAAGATATCCAGCAGACCATTGAAACGGCCATTGGTGGTATGAAAATCACTTCCACGGTGGAAGGCAGAGAGCGGTTCCCTGTTCGGGTACGCTACCCTCGGGAGCTAAGAGATGATCCCAACTCGCTAAGTAAAATATTGATCGCAACCCCGACAGGAGCGCAAATCCCAATGGGTCAGCTAGTAGATTTTGAATACGTCAGGGGTCCACAGGCTATCAAAAGTGAAGAGACTTTTCTGGTAGGCTATGTGCTATTCGACAGAAATGAAGGCTACTCGGAGGTGAGCGTGGTAAACGATGCACAAGAATTGATTCAGGAAAGGATTGATTCAGGGCAACTTAAAGTACCTGCTGGTATCAGCTACAAATTTTCAGGCAGTTATGAGAACCAGGTTCGAGCCGAAAAAAGACTGGCCATCATCGTACCACTGGTACTTGGTATCGTTTTTCTAATTCTCTATTTCCAATTCAAGTCTGTCACTACTTCACTCATGGTTTTCACGGGAATAGCCATGGCCTTCAGTGGTGGTTTTATCATGCTATGGTTATACGGGCAGGCTTGGTTTGCAGACTTCTCTGTTTTTGGAACCAATTTCCGAGACCTCTTTCAAATGCACACCATCAACCTGAGTGTGGCTGTCTGGGTTGGGTTCATCGCATTGTTTGGCATTGCTACCGATGATGGGGTATTGATGGCCACCTACTTGGATCAAAGTTTTAAACGGAACAAAACGGACAATCTCAAAGGATTAAGAGCGGCTGTGGTTGAAGCTGGTCAAAGACGGATTAAGCCAGCAATCATGACTTCAGCAACCACCATCATTGCGTTGCTGCCCATTTTGACTTCCACCGGACGTGGATCAGATATCATGATTCCTATGGCCATCCCAGCCTTTGGAGGCATGATGATAGCTGCCGTCACCTACTTTATTGTACCAGTGCTCTATGCCATACGTGAAGAACGAAAACTTAAAAAGCTACAATCATGAGAAAGAACATCATTTTACTATTGACCATCCTTGCTTGCGGCTTTTACGAACTCAAAGCGCAATCGCTGGAGGACTATTTCAAATTGGTCGCAGAAAATAACCCAGGACTGCAAGCCCGGTACAAAGACTTTGAAGCAGCTCTTCAAAAGATACCGCAAGCCAGCACCTTACCGGATCCCACATTTTCATTCGGCTATTTCATATCACCTGTAGAGACAAGGGTCGGTCCACAAAGAGCCAGGTTCTCTTTGACTCAAATGTTTCCATGGTTCGGCACACTGAGATCAAAGGGAGACGCAGCAGCACTACTGGCTGATGCAAAATACGAGGCATTTCTGGATGTCCGAAACCAACTCTACTACCAGGTAGCAGCTTCCTACTATCCATTGTATGAGCTCGAACGATGGACTGTACTGGAGCAGGAAAACATGGAAATACTCGAATCCTACAAAACGATCTCCACTAAGCAATTTGAAAATGGTAATGGTGCCATGGTCGATGTGTTGCGAGCGGATATTATGCTCAAAGATGCCGCTACTAACCTTCAAATTCTGAAAGAGAAAAGAAAGCCGTTGCTGGCAGCATTCAATGCTTTGCTAAACAGAAATGAAAACGAGGAAGTGGCAATCAACGATACATTGGCAATCGAAACACTACTGGATGACTATCGAAGGGATAGCCTGTTCCTGGACAATCCGATCCTTAAACAGATAGAACTCAAACTGAAGGCGAGTGAGGAAATGGAGCGAGTGGCTATCAAACAAGGGTTGCCAAAATTCGGAGTAGGGTTGGATTACGCCATTGTAGGAAATAGATCAGGAGTGGAATTACCAGATAATGGTCAGGACATTCTGATGCCTATGGTTTCCATTAGCATTCCCATTTTTCGCAAGAAGTACAATGCTGCGATCAAAGAGGCGCAGCTTTCACAGGAAAGCTATCAACTTCAACGGGAAGACTACACAAACCGTCTGATTGCCAACTATGAATCAACGGCCTTTGAGCTGGACAGAGAAAGGCAGTTAATTGAACTCTATGATCAGCAGATCGAAGAATCTCAACAAGCCCTTAACCTGCTCTACACCGCTTACAGCAACTCAGGAAAAGAATTTGAAGAGGTGCTCAGGATGCAGCAGCAATTGCTGAAATATGAAAAAATGAAAGCCACTGCGATCACAAACTACCATACGGCACTGGCGAAACTCGATTACATCACAGCTAAAAAATACTAAGATGAAAATAACAGTAAAGACATTAATCATAGTAGCCGTTTCTACCCTTGCAGGTGGATTATTGCTTGGTTGGCTATTCTTTGGAGGTACAGGGAATAGCTCAACAGAAGAACACAATCATGAAACAGAAATGGCCGGTGAAACTACCTGGACCTGCTCGATGCACCCGCAAATAAGAAGTAATGAACCTGGAGACTGTCCCATCTGTGGCATGGACTTAATTCCTGTCGATCAAGATGAGCATGAAGTCAATGCAATGGCTGTAAGTATGTCTCCAACGGCTATGCAACTGGCCAATGTAACCACCGAGATAGTTGGCAAAATGACACCTGTAAAATCCCTTCGTCTGAATGGTAAAGTGCAGGAAGATGAGCGACTCGTCTATTCTCAATCCTCTCACATTCCCGGCAGGATCGAAAAACTGATGGTCAACTTTACAGGAGAATACATAACAAAAGGTAAACCTATCGCCTACATCTATTCGCCTGATTTGGTTACTGCACAAGAAGAACTCTTTGAAGCGGTAAAGATCAGGGAAAGTCAGCCTGCACTTTATCAGGCAGCACGTGGTAAACTCAAAAACTGGAAGCTGACTGATGAACAGATTGACAACATCATTAGCAGCGGAAAACCAATAGACCAGTTTCCTATCAATGCAGACATTTCTGGCTATGTCACTGAGAAGAAGGTGAACCTTGGAGATTACATTAAAAGAGGTCAATCTATCTATGAGATCGCTAACCTATCCAAAGTATGGGTGCTTTTTGACCTTTATGAAAGCGATATGACCTGGGTAAAAAAAGGTGACCAAATCACTTTTTCGGTAGCCTCCCTTCCGGGAGAGGAATTTGAAGGTAAAATAGACTTCATAGATCCGGTAATTAATCCAAAGACGAGGGTGGCCAAAGCTCGACTGGAAGTAGCTAACAGAGACTTCAAACTCAAGCCTGAAATGTTTGTCTCAGGTACGTTAAAAGCACAACTACCTGCTCAATCCGATGCTGTGATTATCCCTAAAACAGCCGTCATGTGGACGGGAAAACGATCTGTGGTATATGTGAAGGAAACCACAGGAAAAGGTATCAGCTTTCAGATGCGGGAAGTTAAGTTGGGAGCTGTACTTGGTGAAAGCTATCTCATAGAGGAAGGTCTGGAGCCGGGAGAAGAAATAGCCGTAAACGGTACTTTCAGTATTGATGCTGCGGCACAACTTGCTGGAAAACCAAGTATGATGAATCCAGATGGAGGGCCTGCCATGACAGGTCACAATCACGGAGGTTCTGTTTCGACTTCACCACAGACAAATCAATCCCATGAAAAATCAATTAAACAAGTCACTATCAGTGGGGAAGCGAAGAAAACGCTACAACCTCTTTTCACCGATTATCTGAAGATAAAAGATGCACTGGTCAATGATAATTTGGAAGGAGCACAAAAAGCTGCAGCACTATTTCAGAAGAGCTTAGACAAAATCAATATGTCCCTTTTCAAAGGTGATGCCCATCAAGTTTGGATGGACTACAGCAGTCAGGCGAAGCAAGCTGTACAGCATGTAGTGCATTTTCAGGATATCAAAGAAATGAGAGAAGCTTTCCAGCCATTATCCATCGCAATGATTGGGTTGGCTAAGGCTTTCGACCCAATAGATGAAGCCATGTATGTCCAGCACTGCCCTATGGCAGATAGTAATAATGGAGCTGATTGGCTTAGTCTTTCAGATGAAATCAAAAATCCCTATTTCGGAGCTTCCATGCTCACTTGTGGGGAAGTAACACAAGAACTTAAATAAATAGAAACACCTAAAATTAATAATCATGATACAGAGAAAATCAATAGTAGCAACAGTAGTAACAGTAATCATTTTCACATTCTCAAGCTGTGGGAATTCACAAAAGCAAGCTGCAGAAAATGACCATGCGGATCATCAAGCAATGGATCACTCTTCTGACCAATCCGTGATGCTTACAAAAGAACAAACTCAACAAGTCCTCGCTTCGTACCTCACGATAAAAGAAGCTCTGGTACAAACCGATGGTGAAAAGGCCAGCGCTGCGGCAAAAGGGCTTCTGGACAACCTGGGAGACGGTAAGAGTGAACTTTTAGATAAAATACGATTTGATTCGGAACACATCAATGAAACCAAAGATGCAAGCCATCAACGGGATCATTTCAATACCCTTTCAGATAATATCTATGAGCTGATTAAAAGCAGTTCTGCCAACGAGAATACGATATACCGACAATATTGCCCTATGGCTTTTGATAACAAAGGAGCCTATTGGTTGAGTGCTGAGAAAGAGATCAGAAATCCCTATTTCGGGGATCGAATGTTGACATGTGGAAGCGTTAAAGAAGAAATCTAATGGATCATTCAAATCACGAACACAAAGAACATCATCATGATCACGCTGATCACTCAGGTGGACATCATGACCACCACGCCCATATGATCGAGGATTTTAAGAAGCGATTTTATATCAACACTGCGCTTTCGATACCTGTCCTTGCCTTTTCTGAAATGATCCAGGGCTTCCTGGGCTTCTCATTTAGCTTCCCAGGTATGGGGTATGTGGCAGCAGCATTGGCAACCTTCATCTTCATCTATGGAGGTTGGCCATTCCTCAAAGGTCTGAAAGACGAACTATCGGAAGGTGGTCCGGGCATGATGACTCTGATAGCTATAGCCATCACAGTAGCCTGGGCATATAGTACAGCTGTTGTCCTTGGCTTAAATGGAAAGGTATTTTATTGGGAGCTGGTCACTTTGATCGACATCATGCTTTTAGGTCACTGGCTAGAGATGCGTTCTATCATGGGTGCTTCAAAAGCCTTGGAGAAATTAGCTGAGTTAATGCCCTCTGAAGCTCATAAAGTAGAAGGTGATGACATACATGATGTCAAGATCAGTGAACTCAAAAAAGGTGATATCATCCTGATCAAACCAGGAGAAAAAGTACCTGCCGATGGCAAGGTCGTAAATGGTGATAGCGACCTGAATGAAAGTGCATTGACTGGTGAAAGTAAACCAGTGGAAAAAACCAAAGGTGATGAAGTAATCGGAGGAGCGATCAACGGTGACGGAAGTATAAAAGTGGAAGTGAAATCCTCGGGTGAAGATAGCTATCTGAATAAAGTCATCAAGCTTGTCGAGGAAGCACAACAGACCAAATCAAAAACGCAGAACCTGGCTAACAGAGCTGCTGGATGGTTGGCATATATCGCAATCGGAGTTGGAGTTATCACCTTTATCACCTGGGCTTTCTTTAGCTCTCAGGGAATGGACTTTGCATTGGAGCGAATGGTGACTGTGATGATCATTACCTGTCCTCATGCTTTAGGACTGGCTGTACCATTGGTAGTCGCTATTTCTACAGCCCTTTCCGCAAAAAATGGATTGCTCATTAGGAACCGAACGGCTTTTGAAAACAGCAGGAAGATTTCAGCGATAGTCTTTGATAAAACAGGCACACTCACAGAAGGCAACTTTGGTGTGAACCGGATAGAGGTTCTTGATGACAGCTCGGAAGATGAATTATTGGCTTTGGTTGGAGCTATTGAACAAAGCTCAGAACACCCTATCGCCAGGGGTATTGTGAATGAAGCCAAAAAGCGTGAACTCAAACTCCCTTCAACATCTGATTTCAGCTCTACGAAAGGGAAAGGTGTAAGTGCAAAAGTGGATGGATCAACGTATCAGATTGTAAGTCCTGGTTATCTAAAAGAAGAGGGAATCGAGCTACCCGAAGAAGCCACAACCGACAAAGCTGAAACGGTTGTTTTCATTTTGGAAGCAGGTAATTTGATTGGATTCATCGCTTTGGCCGATCAAATACGAAAAGAAAGCAGTGAGGCTATTAAGACCTTAAAAGATAAAGGCATCAAAGTGTTGATGGCCACTGGCGATAATGAACAGACGGCCAAAGCAGTCGCTAAAGAACTCCAACTGGATGGATACTACAGCCAGGTGCTTCCACACGAGAAATCAGAACTGATAGAGAAACTCCAGAAAGAAGGTGAGTTTGTGGCCATGACAGGAGACGGAGTGAATGATGCCCCGGCACTGGCCAAAGCAGATATTGGAATAGCAGTGGGTTCAGGAACCGATGTAGCTGCTGAAACGGCAGATATTATTCTTACCGAGAGTAGCCCCTCTGATATTGCCAACCTGATCCTGTTTGGTAGAGCCACTTATAAGAAGATGGTTCAAAATCTGGTTTGGGCTACTGGTTATAATGTGGTTGCCATTCCATTAGCAGCTGGTGTTTTATTTTATCAAGGCATTATGATCAACCCGGCAGTTGGTGCAGCACTCATGAGTTTGAGTACCATAGTTTGTGCGGCAAATGCTCAATTACTGAGATTGAAGTTTAAGTCGTAAATATCTTGACTTCCAAAATATCATATTGAACCCTTGTGCCGAAGTATACTCCTGAAGAAATACTGGCTAAGTATCCCGAACTCCAAGCGAAATTGAATTGGAGAAAGCAGGATATTGGCATATTTCTAAGGTGTAAACTTGTTAGGGGTTATTATGACAGCAAGAGGAGAGTGACCGTAATAGATGAAAGGTCATTGGTTGAACTGATGGAATTTGCCAATGATAACCTGGATAAACAGAAAGTAGACATTTGAAACAGGATTATGATTGTATCACTTGATTTAAAAAATTAATGACAAGCTGCTGTTCTATACGAAGTGTTTTGTAACCAATAGAAGCAGATGTCTGTATATGTTATAGTTATATTGGAGCTCCACTCATGAATTACGTTGAGTTATCCAGTCATTGAATTATGCTCGAAAGAAAACTAGAAAATAAAAATATCAAGCCTACCACTATGAGGCTCCTCGTATTACGCCAGTTGGTTGAATCGGGTGCTGCTATTAGCTTGGGTGACCTTGAAGCAAAGTTCGAACGAGCGGATAAGGCAACCTTATACCGAACCCTCAAAACCTTTGAAGACAAGAAGCTCATTCACAGCATTGAAGACGGTACAGGTGCTGTCAAATATGCACTCTGCGAGGAAGGTTGTGAATGTGAACCGCAAGACCAGCATATCCACTTTCATTGCGTCAAGTGCGGTGAGACTTATTGTCTAACACAATCTAAAATACCTCAAACTCAAATACCCACGGGGTTTAGAGCTTCCAGTGCAAGTATGGTATATAAAGGGGTTTGCGCCAATTGCCCGTAGCAACTTTGCAAACAGGTTGCATTGTTTTTACCCTATGTTTGTTTTATGCGTTCAGTGGCACTCATATTGGCAGTCTTTTTTGCAGGATTAACCGTAATCCCGTGTACTGACGCAGAAGTTGCAGGAGATACTATTGAAACGGTTTTGGAGAACGGGCTTGAACACCAGCATAGTTCTGAATCCGATCTTTGCTCTCCTTTCTGTGTATGCCAGTGTTGTCATACACATTTAATAGTCCACCAGGTTGCGCTAGGCAATTTTGAAATCCTTCTATTTCCTATACAAGAAAGCTCTTATAAGGAGCCTATAACAGAGCCTTTTATTGGTTCTTTACTTCAACCGCCACAGGTTTAATATCAGCATTTTACAGGACAGCTCTGTCCTTTTCGACATTTTCTAAAGTCGATACAACATCATTTTCACTGATATTAAATCATTCTATTCATGATTAATAAAATCATTTCTTTTTCCATAAAGAATAAATTCATTGTGGGTCTGCTTACGTTGGCTCTGATCGGAGTAGGCATCTACTCCATGTCTACTGTCAACTTGGGTTCGGTTCCGGATATAACCAACAATCAGGTGCAGGTAATGACTGTATCGCCAAATCTTGCTACCGAGGATATTGAGCAATTTGTAACCTATCCAGTGGAGCTTGCTATGGGGAATTTACCTGGGGTAGATGAAATTCGTTCCATTTCCAGGTTTGGATTGTCTGTGGTGACCATCGTTTTTGAAGATGATATGGGCACCTATCTGCCCCGGCAGCTGGTACAAGAAAAACTCAACGAACTTGGGAAAACAATACCGGAAAAATTCGGCAGCCCAACGATGGGGCCTATTTCCACGGGTTTGGGTCAGATTTATGAATATACTATTCAGCCAAAAGAGGGCTATGAGACTAAGTATTCTCCGACTGAGTTACGCACTATTCAGGATTGGATAGTGAAAAGGCAGCTTACCTTGCTGGACGGTGTGGTTGAGGTTAATTCTTTCGGTGGTTACATCAAGCAATATGAAGTCGCCATCAGTCCGGACAAACTCAACGCTCAGAACGTAAGTATATCGCAAGTTTACGAGGCTCTGGCAAGAAATAATGTCAATACCGGTGGAGCCTACATTGAGAAGAACAGGATGTCGAACTTCATACGTGGTGAAGGACTCATTCGCTCGCTGGAAGACATCCGAAAAGTTGTTGTCAAAACAGAAAACAATATTCCTGTCACCATTGGTGATATCGCTTCCAAGGTACACTTCGGTCATCAGGTAAGGTACGGAGCATTTACTCAAGATGGTAAAGAAGCAGTTGGTGGCATCATTATGATGCTAAAGGGCTCCAACCCCAATGCAGTTATTCAGAATGTAAAGTCCCGTATGGAGGAAGTGGAAAAGTCACTTCCTGAAGGATTGGAGATTAATGCCATTATTGACAGAAGCGACCTCATATCCAGAACTACCAGCACAGTAAAAACCAACCTGATTGAAGGTGCATTAATCGTAATTTTTGCACTGGTGATTTTACTGGGAAGCTTACGTGGTGGGATCATTACAGCGACTACCATTCCTCTTTCATTGTTGTTTGCTTTCATCTTGATGAAGCAGTTCAACGTGTGGGCTAACCTGATGAGTTTAGGAGCAATAGACTTTGGGATCATCATTGACGGGGCAGTGATTATCATTGAAGGTACTGTGTACGAAATCCAAAAAAGGATCAGGTCAGGAAAGCTTGGCTTTGATCAAAAAGTTATGGATGATCTGGCCTATGAAGCTGGTAGTACTATGATGAGTTCAGCCTTTTTTGGTCAAATCATTATCCTCATTGTTTTCGCACCGATACTTTTTCTCACTGGGGTTGAAGGTAAAATGTTCCAGCCTATGGCCTACACCTTTGGCTTTGCCATGATCGGAGCTATTGTGCTTTGCCTGACTTATGTTCCCATGATGTCCGCACTGCTTATGAAGCCCATTCGGAACAAGAAAAACTGGTTTGGACGTTTGGAGCGATCACTAGAGAATGTCAGCGATGAGCTCATCGGAGGGATTCATCGCAGTTATCTACCCGTATTAAAAAGTGCACTACAATTCAAAACCCAGGTAATCGTGGTAGCTATCATTTTACTTGGCTTGGCGGCATTTACTTTCTCACGGATGGGTGGGGAGTTCGTTCCTCAACTGGACGAAGGGGACCTTGCGATGCAGGCATTAATCCGACCTGGTAGTTCACTTAGCGAATCCAAAGATGTTTCGATCAAGATTGAGAACATTTTGCTGGACAACTTCCCTGAAATCAGAACGGTGACCGCCCGTATTGGAGTAGCTGATATTCCTACAGATCCTATGCCCATGGACATAGCGGATATGTACCTCATTTTGGAAAAGAACAAAGATAAATGGGTATCTGCTGAGAGTAAGGACGAGTTGATTGAAAAAATCAAGTATAAGCTGGATCAACAACTTGTGGGTGTTAACCTGGTATTTACCCAGCCTGTGGAGTTACGTTTCAATGAATTACTGGAGGGTGTAAGAGAAGATATTGCCGTGAAGTTATACGGTGAAGATCTCGACATTCTGGCTACCAAAGTGCAGGAGATGGCTGACATCATCTCGACTGTGCCAGGTGCCGGAGACGTAAATGCTGAACGAACTTCCGGTCTTCCTCAAATGACCGTCCGCTACAACCGAAAGAAAGTGGCACAGTATGGATTGGATATTCAAAAACTCAATGAATATGTGAGTGCTGCTTTTGCCGGTGGCGTGGCTGGAGTTGTTTTTGAAGGTGAGAAACGATTTGACCTGGTTGTCCGGTTTGATGAAACCCACCGAAAAAGCATCGATGATCTTAGGACCTTATTCATCGACTTACCTGATGGCACTCAGATTCCCATCAAAGAAGTAGCTGATATCAGTTACGTACCTGGCCCGATGCAGATTTCACGGGACAATACCTACAGGAGAACTTATGTCGGTGTAAATACTCGTGGCAGAGATGTGGAATCTGTAGTGAAAGACATTCAGCAAAAACTGGATGAACAACTTGATCTTCCTGCTGGCTATTATATCACCTATGGTGGGGAGTTTGAAAACCTGGAAAGAGCAAAGAGCCGATTGTCCATTGTAGTACCAATAGCTCTCTTCCTCATATTTGTTTTACTCTACTTCGCCCTAGGCTCTTTCACTCAATCCATCATGATCTACATCGCTATTCCTCTAGCAGCCATCGGAGGTGTATTTGCCCTTTGGTTGAGAGACATGCCATTTAGTATCTCTGCAGGTGTCGGTTTCATTGTTTTGTTTGGTGTGGCGGTGTTAAATGGACTGGTGTTGATCAACCGCTTTAATTCACTGAAAGAGGAAGGTGTGACCAGCATCCGAGAACGGATCTTGACAGGAACAAAAGAACGGATCAGACCTATTATGTTGACAGCAACCACAGATATTTTTGGATTTCTGCCAATGGCATTTTCTGCATCGGCAGGTGCTGAAGTACAGCGACCCTTAGCTACCGTAGTGATAGGCGGAATGCTTACGGCTACATTGCTTACGCTTGTTGTACTGCCAGTGCTGTACACATTCGTAGAGGGGCGAAGTGAAAGAAAAGGTCTGAAGATGCCGAATGCCAATCTGATCCTGGTACTCATTTGCTTCGGAGGTCTCTTTTTAGGGCCAACTATCTCTAACGGCCAAGGGCATGACAGGCGCGAATTGCAAACCATCACTTTAGAGCAAGCCAAAAAAAGAGCAATTGATAATTATCCGAAAATCCAATCAGCACGATTAGAAATAGATAATCAGGAGGCGCTAAAAAAGACAGCCTGGGATTTTGGGAATACACAGGTGTTTTCTGGAAAAGAGGAAGTAGGAAATGGATCAGAGGGTGTTGTCACCCAATTCGGTATTCAGCAGCAGCAAATTGATCTTTTTGGTATAGCCCCAAGGCTCAGACTTCAAAAAGAAAGGATAGCAATGGCGGAAGCTGCACTTGATCTCACGGTCATAGAGTTGGAACGAGAAGTGAGTACGGCCTGGGCGCAAGTATATGCTTCAAAAAACACCTTCCGTGTTTATGAGCAATTAGATTCAGTGTTTGTGGATATCGAACGAGCTGCCAAAATCAGATTGGAAACAGAAGCAACTTCCAAGCTAGAATACCTCGCTACTTCCAATCAGGCAACACAGGTACAGATACAGAAAGAGCAGGCTTTTCGTGATTACTTAAGTGCCCTGCAACAGCTAAACCTTTGGTTTGTAAGCGATACCCTTTTCACAGTTCCGGATATTCCAGCAAGTGCGTTTGATCAGCCGCTAAATGATGTAGCTGATTCACTTGTTAATCACCCACTATTGAATTTATCCAAACAACAATTGGAAGTGGCTGATGCTTCAGTAAAAGAAAAACGATCACAATTTCTTCCGCAGCTTCAGGGACAGTATGGACGTCAGCAAGTGGATGGTCGATCCGGGTTCTACCAATACCAGGTAGGTGTTCGCATACCGTTGTTTTTTGGCCCTGAGCTAGGGAGAACCCAATCTGCGAAGATTCAGCGAGACATTGCCAATCAAAATTTGCTTCAAACTCAATTAGAATTGAACGCCACTTATCTAAATGTGAGAGAGCAATACCTGAAATGGCGTAATTCATGGAGATACTATCAGGATACGGCACTTCCGCTGGCTGAGGAACAGCGACAGGGTGCAATCATAGCTTATCGCGAAGGAGCTATTGATTACGTTTCGTTTCTCCAAAACATCCGGGATGCTATTCGCATGGAAGTAGATGCATGGGAAGCATTTGGCAACTATCTGGATAGCCGCTATCAACTGGAATATTTCTTAAAAACATCGAATTAGAATTCACGGATTAATTAATCCCTAAAAATATAAAAGCAATGAAAAGTCAATTTATATACCTGGTTACCCTGATCATCTCAGTTGTAGTGTTTACCGGTTGTGGTAACAACTCAGCTGAACCGAATAATGAAGAACAAACCGAACATGAAGAACAAACCGAACATGAAGAACACGCTGAAAGTGAAATGGCAACTGTGCACCTCTCTCAATTAAAATTTGAAAGCCTGGGGGTCAAAATAGATACGCTTCCTACCCGCGTTTTATCGGGCATAGTTGAGGCTAATGGTCAATTGGAGGTGCCACCTCAACACGAAGCAACTGTTACCGCTATTCTTGGCGCAAATATTACTTCCATCAAGGTAATTGAAGGGGATAAGGTACGTAAAGGTCAAGTTTTGGCATATCTATCACACCCAAATCTAACACAGCTTCAAACGAACTATGTGAAGGCTTACAGTCGATTACAATACCTGGAACAAGAAATGCAGCGACAGAAACGGCTCTACGAAGAAGAAGTTGGGTCAGGAAAAACCTATCAGGAAACATTGGCAGATTATAAGGGAATGAAGGGAGAAGTCAAAGGATATGAAGTCCAACTAAAACAACTTAGCCTGAATGTTTCTAAAGTTCAGGAGGGGGATATTTACCAGTATGTACCCGTAATTAGTCCCATTGATGGTCATATTGAGAAGGTGCTGATACAGGTTGGGCAGTTTGTAGAACCCCAAACTAAAATGTTTATGATTGTTAATACAGATCATGTGCATGCCGACCTGATGGTGTTTGAAAAAGACGTTTACAAGGTGAAGAAAGGCCAAAAAATTTCCTTTACTATAACATCCGTGCCAGACTCTCAGCTTACCGCACAAATTTACTCTGTAGGTAAAAAGTTCGAGCAAAACCCCAAGGCTATTCACGTTCATGCTGAAATAACTGGAAAGGAGGACTTTCTCCTTCCAGGGATGTACATCAATGGGAGAATCCATACAGGAGAAAAACCAGTAATGGCTTTACCTGAATCAGCAATCATAGAAGAGGAAGGTAAGCCCTACATTTTCACTACAGAGGTTCGTCAGAAAGATGGAGAGACAGAGTGGAGCTTCAACGCTGTTGAAATTCGAACGGGTTTAATTGATGAAGGATGGGTGGAAATTAAATTGCTGGAGCCTCTTCCCGATGGGACTAAAGTCGCCTGGAACAATGCCTATTACCTCATTTCGGAAATGAAAAAAGGAGAAACAGAACATGAGCATTAATAAAACCACATTTCATATTAAGGACATGGATTGCCCCTCTGAGGAGCAAATGATTCGGATGAAATTGGAACCTCTTAGCCAGGTAAAGCATTTAGAATTTGATATTCCCGCACGTAAGTTGGAAGTCTTCCATCAGGAGGAAGTGCAAGCTATACATGAAGCTATTAGTGAACTCAACCTCAATGATCGACTTGAGGACACATCAGAGGCAGAACTTCCTATAGGAACCGATGATTCACATCAGCGAAAGATATTGTGGTGGGTGCTGGGTATCAACTTCGGATTTTTTGTAATCGAAATGACCACCGGATGGATTTCCCGGTCTATGGGGCTAATAGCTGACTCGCTGGATATGCTGGCCGACTCTATAGTCTACGGACTAAGTCTCTTTGCTGTCGGAGCTGCTATTTCACGTAAGAAAAAAGTGGCAAAGATCAGTGGTTATTTTCAGATGGGCTTGGCTTTGCTTGGTTTCTCAGAAGTACTCCGAAGGTTCTTTATCGAAAGTGAAACACCACTTTTCCAGTGGATGATTATCATTTCAACTCTGGCTTTAGTAGGCAATATGGTCTCGCTCTGGCTGATCAACAAGGCTAAAAGCAATGAGGCTCACATGCAAGCCAGTGCCATTTTTACTTCAAATGACATCATCGTCAACGGAGGGGTAATACTGGCTGGAGGGCTGGTTTATTGGCTTGATAGTAAATGGCCTGACTTGATTGTTGGTGGTATTGTCTTCGGTTTCGTAATGCGGGGAGCTATTCGAATTTTAAACCTTTCAAAGTAACCTATGAAGCTATATACAACAATACCCAAAACGCTGAAACCCTACTTCGATCAAGAACTGAAGGAATATAAAAGGCACTTGGACTCAGGCAACCTTCAAACCGCATGGTGTCATTTAGAGCGAGCGCATATCATCGGTCAAGCATACCCTTACCGTCATAGTTATGTACACTGGAAAATGCTTTTGTTCGGCATTCGAATCAAAGACACCAAAGAAGTGATTGGCCAGATTCCACGTCTTTTGATTGGAGGGGTTAAATCATTTGTGGGGAAGATCCCCGTGGGCAATACAGGTGGGGCAAATATTCCACCATTGAAACCCCTACCGATTTCAGAAGAATTACTATCGATTTTCAAAAAAGCAGGACTAGAAAACTATGGGACATAACCACGATCACTCACATAACCATTCAGAAGGCAATGTAAAAGTTGCTTTCTTTCTCAATCTGAGTTTCACCATTATTGAGATTATCGGAGGGCTTTACACCAACAGTTTAGCTATTCTTTCCGATGCGTTACACGATTTGGGAGATAGCTTGAGCTTGGGGCTATCCTGGTATTTTCAAAAGCTATCCAAAAAAGGCAGAACCAAAACATTTTCTTACGGATACAAACGCTTCTCATTGCTTGGCGCAATTATCAACTCCATTGTACTAGTAGCAGGATCTATATTTATCCTAACCAAAGCGATTCCAGAGTTATTCAATCCCGAAGAAACCAATGTGCAGGGAATGCTATATCTATCAATCCTGGGGATTGTGGTCAATGGTGCTGCAGTACTCAAACTCAGAAAAGGTGAATCTTTAAATGAGAAAGTTGTCTCACTACACCTGCTGGAAGATGTTTTAGGTTGGGTAGCAGTTCTCATCGGTAGTATTGTGATGATGCTCGTTGATGCCCCTTTTATCGATCCATTACTTTCTGTGCTCATTTCGCTCTTCGTATTGTACAACGTTTATAAAAATCTTAAAAAGAGTTTATTAGTCATACTCCAGGGCATTCCCGAGAAAGTATCCATAGACGACATTCGGCAGAAGCTCAAGGATATGGCGGAAGTAATTGACATTCACGATTGCCATGCCTGGTCAATGGATGGTCAATACAATATCCTGACCATACACCTGCAATTGGACAAAGACTACAAACTATCTGAGCAAGCCAGACTAAAGGAAACCGTACGCTCTAAGTTGAAAGACGAATCCATCAATCACATCACTATTGAGTTTGAAGGACAAGATGAGCATTGTGGATTGCAAGACTGCTAAATAATTCTAGCAATACTGTTGTGCCAAAATATACCCCTGAAGAAATATTAGCTAAGTATCCTGAACTACAGACGAAACTAAACTGGAGAAAGCAGGATATAGGCATATTTCTCAGGTGTAAGCTCGTGAGAGGATATTATGACAGTAAAAGGAGAGTGACCGTAATTGATGAAAGGTCACTAGTTGAACTGATGGAATTTGCTAACGATAACCTGGATAAACAGAAAGTGGATATTTAGTTTATGTCAGAATTATTGCTTTTATCGGATGCAGAAGTCTCCTTTTGCATTCTATCATAAATCTTGTAACACTCTTCTTTTGAGACAGGTTGCTTGGCCTTAAGCGAGGTGTATAACACCTCAACCGCCTCTTCTCTCTCCTCTTCCTTTGACTTTTGACGTTTCATGATGGTTTTTCGACTAATCGTGAATTTAAATATACCAAATGGATTTTCAAATATTGATCAAAAAGTTACTAATAAGTATGAATTAATAAGTGGTAACAAATGAATAGGATGGCTTATTTATTTGCCGGATGTCCAAACACGATGAATTCACAAAAGAACATCTAAAAAAACTAGGAGACCGCATAAAAACTCTCAGGATCTCAAAAGGTTATACGAACTACGAATATTTCGCCTATGAACACAATATTCCCAGGGCGCAGTTTGGCCGATATGAACGAGGTGAAGATTTACGATTTAGCAGTCTGGTGAAGGTTGTTAAAGCTTTCGGCATGACATTGCCTGAGTTTTTTAGCGAAGGATTTGACTAGAAAATTTTACCAATCAACGATTTTTTTCTGTCCAGCACTATAGTGTATAGACTGTCAGCTTTGGATCCAGGGTTGTCAAACTTAATTTCTGCCACTGCTCGTTTTCTTCGCAATAGATTAAAAGGTTTCTTTCCGGGTCTTCTGTAATAGTAGAAAATATCAAAATTGTGAATCACCTGATAGTTGGCCATCAAAGTATCCAGATCGGGAACATAGAGGCCTTGAAATTTCAAATCAGGTTTGTCAATCAAAAATTTCTTTGCGGGAATAGGAATCATGGCTTTAGGTTGTTCCATTAAATAAACAGTATCAATTGAGCCAGTTTGAAAAGTCCCTGCTGTGGATGATCTGACTGATGAATAGCTAATCAGATTCCGCTTCAGGTTGCCCACTTCCTTTCGAATGGTTTCTTTGAGGTTGGATTCTAAAACCAACTTAGCGTTGGCTGCATCGATCTCTGCAATCTGCGCCCTTGCCCTGTTCTTTCCTGATTCGTCTCTCCAGATTTGGATCTCTTTTCGACTGATCTCATAAATGTCCTTATAATCTTCTGTTTTAGACATCTCCCTCCTTAACAAGTAAGAAAGTATGATGATCACGAGCAGTTGAACGATCCAATAATATTTCCATACGTACCTCAGTGTAGTCAATATCATAATCATGGGGTGTTGGTTTTGGTTGACTTATCCGCTTTGTCTTTTAGCTCCAGCTTGATCTCATACAGTAGTTTGGTCACTTCATTGGTATGCTTCGTCACTTGAAGTATCAGCTTCTCATGTGAGTTTTCCAATCCGGCTCTTTTCTCCTTTTCACTGGCGATTTCAAATTCAAGTTGCGCCAATTTTACATTGACATTAACCCAAAGACCGACTATGACTATGAGTAAACTGATCGAGCTCATCAATAGATGCCCTACATTCAAAGTCGTATTCAATCTTATGGATGGATCTATATTATCTTTATTCATCGCCTTCTTCAATAAAATCCTCCTGCAATAGCTGACGTGAGTGAATGTTATACTGAAGGCCTGTTTCTCCATACCGATTTTTGGTTGCAACAGCATAGTTATTCCTGAATGTGTCATCCACTTTCACTACCTCCAGGTTAATTCCTGCATCGAAAAGAGGAGCTGTGCCACCTCTAATCGTTCCCTGGGTGGTACGCTGAAAAATCACAATAAAGATGGTGTCAGGAAACTCTTTTCTTAGTTTGTCAAACAAGGAAGAATGGACATTGAGCTTGTTCCAGCTATCAATGATCACCACATCAAAATCCTTGGCTGATTTCCGGATGGTCTCAAATCCGTCAGGCAACTGATCCGTGATGAAAATTTTGTCTTGATTTGAAGGATGCACATATTCCTCTCGCATTCTTCGTATCAGATCAGATCGCTTGCCAATCTCCAGCGAGAATACCGCTATACGATTGCCTAGTGCTGCAAAAGCGTCAGCTAATTGATAACCAAACCGGGTCTTACCGCCACCCTGATCTCCCTCAAGCGTGATAGCCAACTCAAAACGCTCCAAATCACCTAGTAGTTTTCCTAAGTCTCCCGGCAGCTTAAAGGAATCCTCAGACGGGTCACTTTGTATGTGATCCATCGATTCGAAGATGGATGATTTCTTTGGGCTTCTTATCTTGGCTGCCGAAGCATCCGGAATACCATCTAAGGTGGTGGGTTTTTGACATGTTGTAAGCTCTGCTAACCAATCCTTGCTGATTTGAACCTTGATCTGTTCACCATCACCAAGCATGTTGTATTGACTGATGAGTTTGTCCTGAATTTTCTCAATGTGTCGTGCATACAGCGATGATTTTCGGATTTGCTTTTTGATGATGGTTCGTTGCAAGGATTGAATGAACCTCCCTATCTCTTCTCGAGTCAACGTTTTGTTATTGAGCTTTACAAACCGGGTAATAAAGGATACATCTCTGCCAGTATTCGATCTCCTTCTTTTTTGGCTGAGGTGTTCATTGAGTCTTGTTAGATAGAGGTCAATGGATTCTTTGATCGTTTTATCCTTCTCATACCAGTCTCTTGCCTCCATCAAAAAGTCATGACCTTCCTGAAACACTTTCGGCAGCCTTGAAAGATTGATCTGCTTGATAGACTTGTTATAGTTGGAAATGGAGATCATAGAGTAATGATAGGCTCATTTATAAATGAGGTTTCTGCTTTCTTCCCGTTTGTTCTTAATGAGTGAGGGCAAGTTTGATCTTTATTGATCTTGCTTTTAGCTGGAGTAGCTCATCAATTCCGTCTAACTCACTTCTCAAAGGATAACTAGCTGTTAGCACTTCGATCTTGACCTTATCTGTTTGATGGGTTACGGATATACCGGTGCTTTTTTCAAGTGTATACCACTTGTACTTCTTGGTATACTTCTCTAAAATTTCTGAGGGATAGCTACTCAATAGAAATTTACCCTGTATGCTCGATAGTATTTTTAATAGCTCTTCAAAATCCTTTTCCGAATACCCTTTATAATGACCCATATTGGAATTGAAATAAGGAGGATCGCAGTAGAAGAAACTGTCCTTAGTATCCCGACTTTTGATAACCTGTAAGGCATCATTGTTTTCAATATCTACCATACTCAAGCGTTCGTATACTTCTTGGTTAAACGCGAGCTTCTTATTCACAAATCGCTTGAGTGTACCATTAGATTTTCGCTCATAAGCATAACCTCCAAAGACTCTAGCTGAAAAGCTCATATTGGTTTGTACCCAAAAAGCCCAGGCTCTGGTAATCTGATCATGCTTTCCTGTTTGTTTCAGGATGTCATGAGTCTCTCGATGGATTTGCCTGCTATGAGGGGTAGATCGAATCAGTTTCTCCAGCTTTTTGAAATCAGAATGGCAGACCCTGTAGAAGTTGACTACTTCACCATTCAGATCATTGATTACTTCCATCTCAGAAGGTTCCTTGCCAAAGAATACTGCGGCTCCTCCTACAAATGGCTCACAGTAGAGTTTATGATCTGGAATTAGAGAAAGAATCAAGCTCACTAATCGCTGCTTCCCACCATAGTAGGTGATGGGTGTTTTTACAAAATCCAAACCTTCGAGTGGTGATTCTTTCACATTCATCTCTAGACTCTCTTTGATATTCTGCCCGACTGTTTTCACTACTGGTACACTCACAGCATTTCCCAATAGCTGGTACCTACGGCTGTCGCTGATCTCTTTTACTTCACCATCAAATAATCCTTTACTTGTCCAGCCATCAGGAAAGCCCTGTAGTCGCTCACATTCCAGTGGTGTGAACCTGCGGATGGTCTCCATATTGGTGAGTAGGTTTTCACGTTCGGTATTGGTGGTCAGTGCCCCGGTAATACCATCTTCCCTCACTTCAAATTGGCGTTCCCTAAAGGGTGCATAATCGATCCCCTTTTTTTGATTGATCCTTCTGATGGTCTTAGCTTTTTCGGTCCGGACAGAGCGCAAAGGATGCCATTCATCCAAAATGAGATTATGGTCATCTGCCTTAGTAATGCAATTGGCCACTCCATCCTTTCTCACGTTGAGATTCTCACCTTTTTCATACTTCTTACCTCGAAGTGTAAGGATGTAAGGGGAGTAGTTACCTGACTCGCCAACCTTAGTGTTTATTGTTGGAGCAATATTGGCTTGTGTGATGCTTTCATGGCTTTCTTTAACCGCTTGATTGTTCTCTCCGATAGGAAATACTTGGGGTCGGGGCTGGTTTCTAAGAGATCCGACAAGGTACACACGCTCTCGGTTTTGGGGTAGAAACCAGGAAGTATTAAGCAGTTGCCATTGGAGGTCATAAACCCCAAGGTCGGCAAACGCTCGCAATACGATTTCAAAGTCTTTGCCCTGGTTACTGGAGAAAAGTCCTTTGACGTTTTCAAAGATAAACAGACGGGGTGCGAGTTCATCGATGACCCTAATTGCTTCAAAAAAGAGCCGGCTCTTTTTCCCTTTGATGCCTTTCCTTTTTCCAGCAATGGATAGATCCTGACATGGAGATCCGAACGTGGTAATATCCGGGTTTTCGATGTTTCCTTTTTTGACTTCTTCGACTGCTCCGACATAAATGGCGTGTTTGAAATTATGTTGATAATTGGCAATGGCGTATTTATCAATCTCACTGAAGTAGTGTTTCCTAAACGAAAGACCAGCATCAGTCAGTCCTTTAGGAAAACCACCAATCCCGCTGAATAGATCGAGTAAAACTAAGTCTCTCATAGTATCAACTCGTCTGCAAATGAATAATGACCATCCTTGGTTACGATGATGTGATCAAGCACTTTAATATTGTGCATGTCACCTATCCACTTAATATTTCTGGTGACCCTGATATCAGATTGACTAGGTTTTAGTTTCCCAGAAGGATGGTTATGTGAAAGGATAATTCCTGTCGACAGGCTTTTCAACGCTACTGCAAAGATCAATCGGGTGTCAACAAGGGTGCTTGTCAAACTGCCTTTGGAATGCTGGTAATAACCGAGGATACTGTTCCGGTTATCAAGGTAGATGACATTGAAAGATTCCTGGGCTTCAATCGTACCACGCTTGTATTGTGCCCTAATAAAATCAGCGGCATCATCAGAGGACTTTACATTGCCTAACACCCTTCGTCCTTTGTTGTACTGAAGTTTGATCTCCGGTACAAGATTAGGCTTCAACTGTTTGCTAAAACCTGAGAGTTCTCCCATCAGCAGCTGGGCTTTAGTAGTATTCCTGTACTTCTTCCTGCCCACTATAGCTTACCCTCTTTCTTCAATTCTTTGGTGGCTCGCTGGATAGCTTTAGTCCAGGCTTCATTTTTCTTTCGGATTTTCTTCGCCCTCCGACTGATCATAGTCACCCTACTGGTGTTGGCTCGTTTGCCTGCAGTGGACTTGCGTTTCTTCTTGTAGATCATCTTACCTTTTTAGGTAAGGATAACAAGAGTTGAAAATGGAGTTTCGGGTTGGTTCGGGATGAGGACTGATTAGTACAATTTTGCGTTCAGTCCCATTTATTAGTACTCAATGCAATCAAAAACTATCACCTAATCAAACAAAGGTTGCTTGATTTTTTAGTATAGTATGTTTCTTAAAATTGTGATTTTTAACAAAAAAAGGAAATGAGTTGATATTATGGATTGAATAATCTCACTATAAAAGGTCACTTCTTTAATAATTTTCACAGATAACTATTTATCTGAATAGTAATAATCCTTATCTTGCATAGACAAAAATTGTCCAGAAACTTAATTTCTAAAATGGTGAAAGAGAGCTTTGGTGAGTATTTAAGGAATCTTCGAGAAGATGAGGATATTCCTATAAGAAAGGTAGCAGCTGCATTGGATATTGATCAGTCCACTTTGAGCAAGTTTGAAAGAGGTGAGAGATTACCCAAAGAAGAAATCATTCCTAAAATAGCCAAATATTTTGAAGTTGATTTTGAGGAAATGAGATTGTCATATTTTGGTGACAAAGTGGTTAAACAAATATTGTTTGATCAAAACGCTGAGAGAATTTTGGAAACAGCAAAAGAAAAACTTGAGTACATAAAAAGTAAAAATTACAACCAAGGAAAACTGAACTTCAATGGCATTTGATCATAAAGAACTTATAGATGAAATTCGGCATCAATATCAAGAGGAAGATAATAATAGGCCTTGGATAGTAGGGTTTAGTGGTGGGAAGGATTCTACACTACTCTTACAATTAACGTGGCTTGCTTTAAAGCAAATTCCTGAACAAATGAGAACAAGGCAAGTCTATGTCGTTTGTAATAATACGCTCGTAGAGAATCCTAAAGTCATTGACTATGTAGAAGGTGTTTTAAAAAAAATACAAGAAGAGGCGCATAATCAGTCTATGCCAATCATTGTGAAGCAGACCACACCTGCACTGGAAGATACATTTTGGGTCAATCTTATAGGCAAAGGTTACCCCTCTCCTAATAACATATTTAGATGGTGTACTGAAAGACTGAAAATCAATCCTACTACCAGATTCATTCTTGAGAAGATCAGTGACTCGGGGGAAGTGATAATTCTTTTAGGAACAAGAAGTGATGAGAGTGCCAACAGAGCCAAAAACTTAAAAAAGAGAGAAGTTAAAGGTAGTAGACTGAGAAAACATGTGTTACCCAATGCCTATGTATATGCAGCCATTAAAGATGTGAAAACGGACGATTTATGGCAATATCTAGCACAAGTTCCATCTCCTTGGAAATCTTCTAATAAAGAGCTTATCACCCTTTACAAAAACGCAAACAGTGGAGATTGCCCATTGGTAATTGATACTACTACTCCATCATGTGGAAACAGTCGCTTTGGATGCTGGGTGTGCACGGTGGTTAAGCGAGATAAATCAATGGAAGCATTGATCGAAAATGGAGAGGAATGGATGGAACCCTTGATGGAGTTAAGGGATCTTTTAGCCGCTTCAAGAGATGATGAAAATGTCAGAGAAAAAAGAAGAAGAGATGGTACGGAAAAAGAGGGACAGCTCGGACCATATAAACCTGAATTTCGAGCGAGATTTTTAGAAATGCTTCTCAAAGGTCAAAAAGAAATTCAAAAAGAACAACCTGATATTAACTTGATCAACTATCAAGAATTGGTTGCCATTCAAGTTTTATGGCATAGGGATAATGTATTCAACTACAATGTTGCTGAGATATATAGCAATGTATTTGGTCAGACTATAGAACTAGAAGGGTCTGATGACCGACTGATTCAGGAAAAGAAAATGTTGAAAGAATCCTGTCAGAATGACGAGGAAGATTTCAAACTCATAAATGAATTATTGTCTCTTCAAAAATCTAAAACCATTTTGATGAATAATAGAGGTCTTCAAAATGATTTGGAGAACAGGCTTGAACAATATGTGAAAGGAAAAAGTATAGCCAGTGATAATTAAAAAGGTTCAATTAGAGGATTTTAGAATTTACAAGGGACAAAATGAACTTGAGTTTTTCCCTCACCCTGAGAAAAATGTTTTTGTTATCTCAGGTGAAAATGGTTTTGGAAAAACAACATTTCTCACGGCATTAGTTTGGTGTCTTTATGGTAAACTAATTGTTGATGTAGATGAGAAATACAAAAGGGAGATTTATGAAGCTGGTGGTTATAAAAAATATGCAGCAAATAATCTAAACAGATCAGCGAATGAAGTAAAAAAGTATTCTGTGAGTATTACTTTATCAGAGATATTCATCCCTTCAATTCCATGTCAGGAAGTAAGAATCACAAGAGTCTTTGACCTAGAGAAAAAGGAAGATCATGTAGAAATTCTGGTGGATGGAAGCCCAAACGAGTTAACTAAAGAGGTTGGTTCTGAAATATTTATCCATGATTTCATCCTTCCTAAAGAAGTGGCCAAGTTCTTCTTTTTTGATGCCGAAAAAATAGTCTCTCTGGCTGAAATGAAGTCTATCGAGGATAAGCAAAAACTCAGTAAGGCCTATTCTGAAGTATTGGGTATTAAGAAATATGTGGATTTAAAAAACAATCTGGAAGACTTACGACTAAGGTTTACAAGAGATTCTGCTACAAAAAAAGATAGAGACAGGTTTGAAGTACTTCAAAAGGATATATACAAACTACAAGGTTTAGTTGAGTTCAATGAAGAACAAATAGCCAATCTTTTAGAAGAAAAAGAAACGAAGAGGAGGCAGTCAGAACAATACCAAGAAAAACTAATAAGAGAAGGTAACTCCCTTTCGGTAGAGGAATTAATTGATATAAAGAAACTAAGAGATAGTCTATCTGAAGAAGGGAAAAGAATTCGTTCAAAATTGAAGGAACTACTGGAACTTGCTCCTTTCGCAATAGCAGGCACCAAGTTAAAGCAAACACAAGCTCAAGTGTTGAACGAATCCTTGAACAGTGTGAACAGAATTGACCCTATCTCAATAAAAGAAAAATCGGAAAATATCATCTTGAAATTGAGCGAGAATGAATTAAAAAACATTGATGTAAATACTGAATCAAAATCAAAATTCCTAGATGCCCTTAGCCAATACATAGTGAGTGAATTCTCAGCTAAGAATGAAGGTCATAAAGTCCTGTTAGAATTCAATGATTCAGAGCATAATGAATTCATGGCCATCTGGGAAAACTTAAGGCACTCATACAGCAATCTCTTCAAAGAATTAATTAAAGCGGATAAAAGCAATAAAGTAGCCTACAATAAGGTGATTAGAAAAATTTCGAATGCTGAATCCAAAGAAAATGACCTCTTAGTCCAAGAGATAAGGCGTGAAAAGACGATTGTTGACAAGCGCATTTCTGAGATAGATAAAAAAACTGCCGAACTAAACCAAGATATAGGAGGACTACAGAAAGAGGTTGGGGTTCTTTCTCGTCAAGTATCAGAATTATCAAAGAAAATCCAGCTTGATGAATCTGACAAGCAGAAGGATAAAAAAGCACAGAAGCTTATTGACTATCTCGATGATTTTATTTGCAAGCTAAAGGCAGATAAAAAAGAAACACTTGAAAGGCGAATAAAAAAGGAACTCAATCGACTGATGCATAAAGTTGATTTCATAGACCAAGTTGAAGTCGATATTGATGGAGAAATAATAGACATAAACCTTTATGATAGTGTCGGAGAGTTAATTTTGAAAGAGTCTCTTTCAAAAGGTGAGCAGCAACTTTATGCCACTTCGATACTAAAAGCTTTGGTTGATGAGTCAAATGTAAAATTTCCAATTTTCATAGACAGTCCGCTTCAGAAGTTCGATAAAAGGCACTCGAAGAATATCATTACTGATTTCTATCCTAACATCTCGGAACAAGTTGTTTTGTTTCCTTTGCTTGAAAAGGAATTGAGTATTGAAGAGTATCAGGAATTGTTACCTAATATCAACAGCGCCTTCCTGATCAAGAACAAGAACCATGATAGTTCCGAATTCCAAAAAGTATTGCCTCATAAACTTTTCGAAACATACAATGAGCACGTTTACTAACATAAAAACCTCTGGCGACAACAAGGTAAGGGTAACGGAGCTTACCCGAAAGCTTCAATTGGGGCCGGAAAATGTTATTGCCAGAATTGCACTTACTTATTCCTTGTCCAAGGATAGATTGCTAAAACTAGAAAACATTCAAAACTCTTCTGGAAAAGAGTACAGCAAAAACGTTTTGTTTGGAACCAATTCCAACCATTATATAGCACTAATTTGTACTCACTATAACCTTTACAAGACTGACAAAGACGTTCCAAAATACATCAAGATGCACATTGACGATGGGTTGGAATTAATAGAGGAAGAGATAAAAGAAAACCCCAACCTGAGTGGATTTGATTTTTTAGTGCAAAAAATTGATGAAGGTCTTAAATCCATCCAATAAATGCTTCGAGATGCAGACTTTAGGATGGTTTATGCCACTGGTGAGGATGAACCCATTGCCTTCTATATTGAGGCTTTAATGGAAAGTCACAATTTGGATTTGGGGCTTGGTTTTTTCAGCTCAAGTGGCTTCAAGGTTCTGAGCCATGGTTTTGCTTACTTCTTGAGTAGAGGAGGAAAAATGAGGTTAATAATTAATAATATTCTTACTCCTCAAGACAAAGAAGCAATAGAAAAAGGACAGGAAACTAGCACTGAACGGCTAATTGAGGATCGTTTAGTTGCAGATATCATTTCCCTTCAAAAGACCTTATCGAAACAAGATCAACATTTTTTCAATTGTTTATCCTGGTTAATTTCAAAAGACAAATTATCCATAGTAGCTATCGTACCCAGAAATAACGCTATTGGAATTGCACATCAAAAGTTTGGGGTTTTCAGTGATCAGGCCTCTGATAAAGTCGCTTTTACCGGATCATTGAATTTTTCGGAAAGCGCATTCCTCTATAATGTAGAAACAATCAGTTGCTATCGTTCATGGACGACAGAGAATGAACGTGTAAACTATTACAATACCTTATTCAGAAAAATATGGACAGGACAAAATAGCTCAGTCCAATTCATATCGATTGATAAAGTAAAAACACATATCACTTCTTCTTTTCCTACATCGGGTATTGATGAATTACTGAAAACAGAGCTTTCGCTAATTGAGGAACAATTGAATGTTGAGATTCCAGGTGTAGAAAAGTTAAAACAGCTACAGGGAAGAATCCGAAAAAGTAAACTTCTAAATACGAGAGATACAAACGATATCAAACCTAGAGAATACCAGAAAGAAGCAATTGCCAATTGGATCAATAGTGGATACAAAGGGTTTTTCGAAATGGCAACAGGAACGGGAAAAACCTTTACAGGTCTATTCGCATCTCTTTCTCTGAAGAGTAAGAATAAGAAATGCTTTCTCTTAATTCTTGTTCCAACGATATCCCTTGGTGAACAATGGAAAGAAGAAGTAAGAAAAGTAGGTTATCAAAATATTTTAATGGTTTCATCTAACTACTCTGGGTGGGATAAGCATTTGGCTAGCAGTATCAACGCTTTTAAGCTAGGGGCAGTCGACAATACGGTTTGTATCAGCACTTACGACTCTTACAAAACAGACAAGTTCCAGCTTTACATTGATAAACTCCCAGCAGAAACTTTGCTTATTGCTGATGAAGCCCATGCTATGGGTGCTTCTCAGATGCTTCAAAAAATGCCACATGGTATTAAATATAGACTTGGCCTATCAGCCACACCACACCGACATTTTGATGACTCTGGAACATCCAGGCTATTAGAGTTTTTCAATGCAGAACACTTTTCTACCTATCAATTAAACCTGAAACAAGCCATAGCAGACGGACATTTATGTCAGTATAAACTCTACCCTCACTTTGCCACTCTCAATGATTCTGAATTCGCAGAGTATTTATCAATTACTAAAAGAATTGCTAAAAAAATACATTTAAAACAAGGGGAATTTGAAGAACAAGACCCTCATGTTGAGAAGTTATTAAGGGATCGTAGAAATATATTGAACAAAGCGGAAAGTAAATTGGTAATTCTTAATGAAATTATTGAATTTATCACTTCGTCTGAAGGTGAAGTCAAACATACATTGGTCTACTGTCCAGAAGGAAGTACTCCTGAAGAGGATGCTAGAATCATTGATCATTACGGAAAGTTTTTGGGACTAGAGAAAGGACTAAGAATAGGAAAGTTCGTGGGAGAAACGTCTCCTGAAGAACGTCAGAAACTTTTAAAAGATTTTGATGAAGGAAAAACACAGTGTTTACTGGCTATGAAATGCCTGGATGAAGGTGTTGATGTAAAACAAACAAAAACAGCTATATTCTTAGCCAGCAGCACGAATCCAAGGCAGTACATTCAACGGAGAGGCAGGGTTTTAAGAACTCATAAAAAGAAAAGTTTCGCTCACTTACATGATATTTTGGCAATACCGCCCGAGTTACAAGAAAGTGAAGAAACATTACGGGTGGAGAAAGCTATTCTCAATCAGGAATTGCGCAGATATCGTGAATTTGCTGATGATGCCTATAATTATGTTGAGGCAGTAGAACCATTAAAGCCGATACTAGAAAAATACGGATTAGAATTATGAGTAACAAATACACCCAAATATATAATGAGCTGATGTCTCGGTTTTCGACTGATGGAGAAGTAGAAGAATCGACCCGAAGAATTGTAAGTCAAGTGGTGATTGCTGAACTAAACAAGTTGAGTTTAAAAAGGCCTCATAAGATCAAAGAGGAGATAAAAGATATAATATCTAAAGAAGCTAAGAACCTCAGCTAATTTCTGCCATGAAGATTTCACAAATTACACTAGAAAATTTTAAGTCCTACCGAGATCATCAGGTAGTGAAATTTTCAATTGATCAGGACAAATTCATTACAGTGATAGAAGGGCAAATGGGCCATGGTAAATCCAATTTGTTAAATGCCTTTTACTGGTGCCTTTTTGATCAATATTGGGACAGTGACAAACATGAACTTCAAACATCTCCTGATCCGAATACCGTTTTTCTGTTTAATAAAGGGGTTCTGAAAGAAAGAAGTAGTGAGGGAGAGCATGTGGATATACTTGTTGAAATCGAATTTTTCGATGATGATAGCAATAAGTACTTAGTGAAGAGGACACAATCAGGTACTTACAAAAGCAAAGGAGGATGGAATTTCCAACGCCTTTCTCAATTGCTACTGGATAGACGAAGTTCATTAGATGGTACTAATAAAAGCTTTGAAGGTGAATTAGCAGTAGCAGAGATAGAAAACCTTTTTCCTACTTCTCTATCCAATTACTTTCTTTTTAGAGGAGAAAACAGAACCGAATTGGTTCAGCTTCAAGGGAAAACAAAATTCCAAGACGCTTTAGATGAACTCTCCAAGGTGGCCGTTTTTAAGAGAAGTGTTAGGCATTTGGAAGCGGTGAGAGATGATTTAAGAAGAGAACTTGCTGAAGAAGCAGATGACGAATTAAAAACTCAAATACAAGAAGCACTATCCAGTAAAAGTGATGCACAGAAAGTTCTTTCTGACTTTCAGGAGGCATTAAAAGGGCTGGAGAATATCGAGCTTCAAAAAAAAGAAGAGTACGAAAAATATCGTGACCTAATAAAGAAAAATTTCGAAGTTCTTGAACTAAAGAATAAAATTGAAAAAGAAGAAGGTGAAATTAAACGATTAGGTAGCCAACTTGATATCCTTCATGAAGAACGAAGAAAGCTGATTACAAAAAAATGGGGAGGATTACTACTTAAGGATGTCACCACCAAAATAAACCAACGTTATCAGCAAGCGGTCAATTCAGGCATTTATCCTCCTGACATAAAAATCACGCTGATAGACAAAATACTACATGATCTTAGATGTATTTGTGGACGTGATATAGAAAAGGAATCTCAAGAATTTGAATTGATCAACCGGCTAAAGGAGGTGGGATCCTTTGATCACTTGATGGGGGCGATTGAAGCACTGATGGGAGATGTAAATCGTGTGGATAATCTACTTAATCAATACCCTCAAGATATTAAAGCGCAATCCGAAAGAGAACAAAGTATAAGGTCAGAAATGCAAGAACGAAGTACTCGCATAGAAGGATGGAAAAAGAAAATAGGAGATACGAGTGAGACTTTAAAGGAGTTACAGGATAAACAAGATGCTGCCAAAACTGAGCAAGAAAAAACTACTGATAAGATTAAGCAGACCAAAAACCTAATAACTGAAAAATATAATGAAATTGATAAGCTAGAGGGTGAACTGGAAGACTGCCAAAAAAAGCTTGAGCAAAATAAACTTCCATCTATTAAGGCCAATCTAGCTGATAAGGCCTTAAAAGAAATTCGAAAGTTGAAGAGGTTGTATGAAAAGACCATTTACGAGGATTTGGAGAAATACACTCAGGAGCATTGGGATATATTGGTTTATGATAAACTTAATTATGACAAAATTAAGCTGAATTCTGAGGATAACTATTTCGAGGTGTATGATACAGATGGCAACCCGACACGGTCTATCATGAATACTGGGCACTCAATTTTGCTAGTCCTCTCTTTTATTTCTGCTCTTACAAGGCTTGCTAAAGAGACCTGGAAAGAGGAATATCCTCTGGTGATGGATGCGCCTACTTCAGAAATCGGGGACAGTGCTATCCAATCAGCCTTGTCAGGGTTTACTAAAGTATTTAATCAGGTAATTGTCATATTGAAAGATGGAAGCGTTCCCAACGAACTACCCAAATCACTTCAAAACAAAGTAGGCAAACGCTACTGGATTGAGATGGATAAAAACAGGCAACATTCAATAGTAGAACCAAAAGAACTTGTATATGCATAACGACTTTCGATTTTACTACAGCAAACAGTCCCGAGAAGTGTATGAGGAAAACAGTAATGGTGATAAAAAACTATTTCCTCAACGATCCGATATGTTCTTTTGGTGTGTTGCACTAGGTTATAAGCACGCTACAGGTGTTCCTGCTCCAATGCCCGTATCTGAAAAAGGAAGGGGCGAAATCCACTGGGGTGCTTTTGACGATGAAGTTCAGAAACCTTTCCTAAACATGGTAGCTGTTGAAGCCTGCCAAGAGTTTGAAGTATTAGGTAAAAGTAAGGAGAATAATGAACGGTATCGGGAGGTCATTCAAGCTTATGCCGAATTAGGTTTTTCTACGCTTTGCGCACATATGAATGACAATTTTAACGCAGAGAAATTGATGGAGGTTTTAATTGAAAATATGAGTTAATAAATTATGAAAGAGAAGGTTCAAGAAATTTCTGCGATTCCTTCAAAGAGAATCTACTTATCAATCATTGCGGATTATCATTTGCACCTTTCTATTTGTGAATTAATAGATAATGCGATTGACAATTGGATATTCAATGGCAGGAAAAAGAACCTTAAAGTTAATATTGATCTTAACTATGAACAACAAACAATTGCTGTTATAGATAACAGCGGTGGAATTAAGGAAGAGGATATAGGCTTAATTGTTGGTCCTGGGAAATCAAGAAGTTCCAAAGAAGATGAGATAATTGGTGTTTTTGGAGTTGGTTCTAAGAGAGCAGTTGTCGCCATGGCAAAAGACATCAAGATTGTGTCCCGATATCTAGATAAAAAAACCTTGATGATTGAAATAGATGATGCTTGGATTGGAGAGGAAGACAATTGGGATATAGACACTTTTGAAGTAGATCCAATTGAAGAGGGTTCAACTAAGATAGGTTTAAGTATCCTGCGAGAAAAAATTGAAGAGTCGAAACATGAAGAACTTATTCAACGGTTAGGAGAAACATATGCGATGTTTCTTGAAAATGGAAACATAGATATTCAAGTGAACGAAGATTTAGTTTCTCCAACCATATTTAACAATTGGTCATATCCGCCAGATTTTGAGCCTCGAGAAAGTGCAGGCAAAATTAAAATTAAAGGGCGGAAAGAGATAGAAGTATCAATCACTGGAGGCCTTACTAAATCACATAAAATCAGTGACTCAGATGGAGAGGAGTATGGAATGTACTTTTATTGCAATGACAGATTAATTATCAAAGCTTATAAGGGGGATGAAATTGGTTTTAACAAACCATTTAAAATAGGCAAGCCCCACCCTACCTATTCCATAGCTAGGGTTATTGTAAAACTCAAGGGTGAAGTAGACCTGATGCCATGGAATAGCAGTAAATCTCAGGTTGATTTTAAGCATAAAACCTTTTTGGAAATTCAAGAACATATTGAAAGAATGTTTCTTGCTTATGCTGTAACAGCTAAAAGTGCATCAGCAGCAGGGGGTTGGGATGAGGAGGTTTTTAAGTACAGTACAGGGAGTGTAAGAAGGGAATCACTTAATGATATATCCAAATCTGTAAGGATTCATGTACCAGTTATCAAACGAAGATCACGTACCTTAAAATACATTGATCTAATAAAGAGAAATAACAAAGAACTAAATGTTTCAAAACCTTGGGTTGTCGGATTATATGAAGCAGTAATTGCGGTGAATGAGATTAGTAAACTAAATCTGGAACAAAATAATAGAATAAGTCTTCTCGTGCTGGACAGTACGCTAGAAATAGCTTTTAAAGAGTTTTTACTGAATGAAACTGGTTCTAGGTATTCAGAATCTCGAATTGCCAATCTGAATAGAGTTGACCTCCAAGGCGAAGTGAAAAACAACTGTAGAATTAAGAAGGAAGCATGGAAAATAATCGATTACTACTATCTTAAGAGATGTGATTTAGTTCATAAAAGGTCAACTACTCAAATAAGCAACGATGAATTAAATAATTACCGAGAGTACGTTGAATACACTTTAACTAAGATGTTCAATCTTAATTTTTCTAAAGAATAAAGAAGTTGCCATAGAAATTTTACTAAAATGAGTCAGGAAAATACTTTAGTCAGAAGAAGTTTCAAGGAAGAGGTCGAATACCTTGTCTACTTCTATAGATACCTAATTGATAAAGAATGGAAAGACCTGTTGATTTTGGTAGGAATTAATTTCATACTAGGATTACTTCCAATTGCTATAGTCTGGTTTTATGTAATGAGTTTAAATGACTGTCAGCAGCGAGCGTTTTATGGAGATGGTACTGTAATAATATTTTGCTTCGGAGTACTAGTATCATTTACCGGACATCTTTTTGAGTTTAAGAATATAAACGATAATAAAAATAGAATCCTTCTGTACATTTTTCTTATTCCAGTCTATGTTATTGCAATTCTTTTTTTTAAGGAAAGTCAGCTGAATTTTGATAGGAGTTGGGAATTCATTCGCTGGGTGATGTTTGTGTCGACATTACTACTTGTCATTTCATTATTTGTAGTGTGCTACTTGAAATTTTCAATGAAAATTAACTATTCTATTATTCATCCATATAAGGAACAAATACAGCTACAAAAAAAAGAAAGGAAAATGATAAAGCTCAAAAATAAATCAAGTACTAACCGACCTAGGCTATGATTTTTAATATAAACGATAGAAAATACGTAGGTCTCATTTGTCAAAAACTAAAGCAGCCAATAGGCCTATTATATATGACTTGCTTGAGTTGGAAGACACTATATCATGTTTCATTTGCTGATACTAGAGTACTAACCGGGGTTGATGATGATGGGAATGAAATATATCGCGGAATTCAAAGAATTCTTTCCAGCACCCGACAGAAAGAGATTAGAAAATATGTTACTGAGTTCGAATATGCTACTTTTCCCACATCAATAATTATAAATCTACCTCACGAAAAAATCGATCTCGTTGACATCAATGTGTCATTAAAAGCAGTGGATTTTAAGAAAGAGAGAGATATTCATTTTCCAGATGCAGTAGATTTCTTTCTCCAAAATGATAATGAACCTTCAAACCAAACGCTATTGATCTTCCCTTATGAAAAATCTATAGCTCAAATAATAGACGGTCAGCATAGATTGTCAGGATTTAATGTAAATGATGAAATAGAATTTGATTTACCTGTGACAATATTTGTTGATCAGACTGTAGAGAACCAAGCCGAGATTTTTTCTACTATCAATGGTAAACAAACTAGAGTAACATCATCTTTGGTTTACGAACTTTTTGGAATTACGGATAGAAGATCACCCTACAGAAGTGCTCATGAAATAACAAAGATTCTTAATGAGTCTGAAGAGTCTCCCATAAAGCAATGGATAAAAAGACTTGGGAAATCCACCGATCACTACGAGGGATTCGTAACGCAGAGTACGATAAATAAAAATATATTCCAACTCATATCAGGAAATGCAAAACAAGCCGATGAGGATATGATGGTTCTTTCTAGAAAGGATGAACTTACAATGGATACTCCATATTCAAAAAAAACTCCTCCGCTTAGAAAGTATTTCATTCAAGAAGAGGAAGAAGTTATTGCCAAAGTGATTATTAATTTCTACCGAGCTGTAAAACACATATTTACCGAACAATGGAATTCCGAGGAATCTATTTTCAAAAGGACTGTTGGTTTTAACGCTATGTTTAAGGTAATGATTGATTTAATTGAAATTGGTGTAATAGAAAATGACTTGAGTGAAGAGAATTTTATTGAAAAATTGGAAAAGATAGGTGATGTGAACTTCAATGTTCAATTAAGTAGCAAGGGAGTTAATGAACTTTATAGTCAATTTAAAAATCAGATAACAAAATCTGGTGCTGTTAACTAAGGTTTGATCATTTCTCTTAAATTCAAAACAATCCTGTTTATATCCTCGATCACTTTAGTTATGTCAGTTTTCTCGTTAAGCCTTCCCAAACTAAATCGAATAGTCGAATAGGCATCTTGTTCAGAAAGCCCCATGGCGGTAAGCACATGAGAAGGTTCAATTTTGGTGGATGTACAGGCTGATCCATTGGAGACCATGATTGATTTTAGTCCAATCATTATGGCATCTGCGTCTGCTCCTTTAAAACATAAACTACTTACATTGTAAAGACGTTTTTCAGGATGGCCATTCAAAACGGTATCTGGTATTTCAAGCAATTTAGATTCCAATTGATCTCTGAGTCCACCGATAGATACATTGTCTTTTCCCATGTCTTTTTTTGCAAGTTTAGCTGCTTCTCCTAGTCCTATTATTCCCGGAACATTGGAGGTGCCACTTCGCATTCCTTTTTCATGACCACCTCCATGGATAAGTGGAGTAAGCTTGATTCGAGAGGGTCTTCTTTGCCTGACAAAAAGACCACCGACCCCTTTTGGCCCGTATATTTTATGTCCAGAGAATGCCATCAAATCAATTCCCAATTCATCCACATCTATAGGCATTTTGCCGAAAGCCTGAGTACCATCGGTCATCAATAAAGCCCCTGACTTGTGAACGATATCAGCTATTTCCTTGATGGGTTGAATTACACCAGTCTCATTGTTAACAATCATAATAGATACAAGAAGAGTATTAGGCCCAATAGAAGATTTCAATTCTTCCAAATCAATGAGTCCATATTTATCTACATCTAAATAAGTGACTTCAAAGCCATTTAATTCTAAGAAGCGACACACATCCAGTGTAGCTGTATGTTCTGTAGCTGCTGTGATAATGTGCTTGCCTTTGTCTTGGTAAAAGTCAGCAACACCTTTAATGGCCAGGTTTATACTTTCTGTAGCTCCCGATGTAAATACAATTTCATGTACTTCAGACTTAATCAGTGAAGCCATTTGCTCCCTTGCAATCTTAACACTCTCCTTAGCTTGGTGTCCAAACCCATGATTACTAGCAGCATTAGCAAACTGATTAGTGAGAAACGGCATCATAGCTTCCAACACCCTCGGATCGAGCGGTGTAGTGGCATTATTATCTAAATATATTATCTCCTCTGTCATCGGATTGCTTCTGAAATATTATAGCATTATCTTCCAATATTGATAACTATTCCTAATTATACAAAATGTCTGTTTACTTCCATGGTAGTTTTGGACTAAATCGCATTTATATGTCAGGTATTCTGACAGCTTTACTCAAAAGCCCAAATGCATCTCCGGAACAATTAGCGGTACCCTTCGGATACCAAGCCCCTTTTGCACAAAAGTATCGCACTTGGCTGGTTAAAACCGGGATACTTAAAAGTTCAAGGCATGCTGAACTAACTACTTTTGGTGAAGTAATCTGGTCTAATGACCCAAAGCTTCAAAATACAGTTACGAAATGGTTTATGCATCATAAATTGACCTTTGATCAAGAAAATGCTGAGGCATGGCACTTCTTTGTTCAGTCATTTTTACAGAAGAACAGGACATTCACTAAAGAAGATTTGCAAAATCAATTGGCTATGAAAATGATGCCTCACAGCGACAAACATTTTCGTAAAGGAAGTCCAATGGTATCCCTTCGGTGTTGGGCGTGTATTTAATTATGATTATTTTCTTATAGGCAGTAATTCATGTAACTGGTTGATCTTATACTCAGGGATTTTTCTCAGGGTTTGGGTAAGCCACTCTAATGG
>NZ_VKDC01000038.1 GCF_007097395.1 Fulvivirga sp. M361 | reverse complement strand
TGGCTACGTCAATCGTGATGTCACCCGTACCGTCCGGGGTAATGTCTGCCGTGTAGGTATTGCCATCGACCGCCACAAAATTCGAGGCACTGCCATTTCCAACACTGATATCGGCCAACGAAAAGCCTGTTACATCTTCACTGAATTCAATGGTCACATTATAGCTCGCTGTGCTGTTGACTAATGCAGGCTCTCCCTGGATATCCACTGTCGGAGCGGTGTTATCAAACAGCGTTACCGCCTGGGTAGCGGCCGTGTTGTCATTGCCAGCGCCATCCTGCGCTGCCGCTGTGGCTACGTCAATCGTGATGTCACCCGTACCGTCCGGGGTAATGTCTGCCGTGTAGGTATTGCCATCGACCGCCACAAAATTCGAGGCACTGCCATTTCCAACACTGATATCGGCCAACGAAAAACCTGTTACATCTTCGCTGAACTCAATGGTCACATTATAACTTGCTGTGCTGTTCACTGCCGCGGGCTCTCCCTGAATGTCCACAGTGGGTGAGGTGACATCATTTATTGTTACAGTAAAAGCCACCGGACCTGAGCTACATCCTGTGGTGCTATTCAAGACAGTAATGGTGCCATTATATATAGCGGCCGGTCCTGCTGCGGGTACTACCAGTGTCAGTGGTGTAGTGGTCAGTGTCACCGGAGATATAACATCCGTGAAACCGGCAGTATTCGCTGCTGCATCATAATCAATAGTATATTGGTTTGGACTGTTCGAAGTAGCTGTATAAGGCAACCCAGTTGACGTAGCTCCTTCAGCGACTGAAGGGTTTGTTCCCAGCGTGATCGTAGGGTTTGCAGGATCAGACAGGGTAACCGGTCCGGTTATGGTGTTTGATGTACACCCGCTTAACGTGACATTCAGGTTCGTATAATCTCCTGCGTCAAGGTTTTCAATCAATATGTTTCCACTGGCGTTAGAAATAAGGTTGGCACTGATATTCACTCCATCATCTTGATAATCTATGGCATAAGTAGTATTTGCAGTTAGGTTGGTAATCTGTATTGAGCCATCATTGCCACCACAAGACATGGGATTTATAACACTGCCTAAAATTATTGACGGAGCAATACCGGATACAGTAGCGGACACAGTATTGGTCAGATCCACGGAGCATAACGTGGTTGTATTGGTTGCTACGACAGTAAAATCAGTGGTAGTAGTGATTGTACCAGTGTTGAGTGTAAGGGATGAACCTGCCGTTCCGGTTTGAGCAGTACCTATCAATGTTTGTCCGTTTTCTTCCCTCAATTGGTATTCTACGCCGGTCTGAATATTATCTATCTGAACGTCAAGACCTTCTCCGCTACAAACTGAGGAGGCATTGGGGCTTACTGCCAGGGAAGCATTCGGTAGCGGATTTACTGTAAAAGTTATGTCATTAGTAAGGTTTGATTCGCAACTGACACCCGGCGTAATTCTAAAAGCTTTTACATTGACTGTGGTAGGATTTGAACTAAGTGCAAAAGTGGTTAGGGTAATATCCCCGCCAGTACCGAGGACTGAAAACCCGAGATCATTACCCACGCCATCTACCGGTTGATATACTATGCCTGCCTCAGAATTGACCAAGGTAAACGTGGCAAATTCCAGCACTTCACATACCTCATCGTCACCACCTATAAGGGCCAGCGTCTGATTATTTAAAGGCGCTGTACATTGAACAATAGTAGCTGTAGTTTCAGAACTTTCGCAATTGGCACCTGTAGTTGCCGTAACCGTTAAAGCTCCCCCGGCGTAAATCTCATCGGTGAATCCGGCAATCATCCATGAACCCCCGGATACGGTAGTTGAGCCCAACAGGTCCGTATCAATATACAGATTGATCAGATCTCCATTGATCCCTACTCCTGAAATTGAAACAGCTCCTTCAGTAACGGGTGAGGTTATGGATAATCCTGCATTACCCGACTGATTGCCAACGGTTACTCCGCCTGAAGCAACACTCGTGGTTTTACATGCCGGGGAAGCCTCTGCAGTGGCCGTAATCACCTGACCCGGACTTACGCTTACACTGCTTAAAGACCAGTTCCCGAATTCGTTTACTGTGGTTGTTCCCTGGGATACGGCATTTAAAAACACTTCGATCACTGTATTTTCAACCTCGGTTGATGTCCCTGAAATATTGACAGAGGTGGTGCCGCCGGAACAATAGGTGCCTGTAATTGTCGGAGCCGTAGAGACTTCACTTACCGAAACTGCTGTGGAGACATTCGAAATACAACTTCCCGATTCTATCGCCCTGGCTGTGATAACCTGACACAATGAAAGGGACAAAGAAGATACCGTCCAGTTGCCTGACCCATTGGCCATAGTTGTGCCGATCTGAACTCCGTCCGCATAGAGTATAATATTTGCATTGGCAGCAGAAGTTCCGGATACGTCCGTATCGGTGGTTATGATGGGCCCGGTAACAACGGGAGTTGAAGAAGTGCCGGCTACATTATAGCAGAAAATGATGGATTCGGATTCGCACTGGCCGGATACGGTTTGAGTGATTTGATATACTCCATTGGCAAAACTACAATTACCACCACTGGTGCAACTGGTGTTATTACCGTTACACTTCCAGTACCAGGAACCGTCCGGGTTTACAACTACGTTTCCGGAAAAACCTGTGCCGCCCGCTCCGTCAGAGCCCCCTGATGGGTTGAGTAAAACACCGTTAAGGTATATATTAATCGTAGCTCCGGCTATGCCGCTTCCGGCATTACCACAAATACCTTTATTAGATGCTGTTAACAATCCACCATCCGTAACAACACTGGTACAGGTAGCGCCAACCGTGGCTGAGTTACAATCTGATTTTGATACTGACTTTCCGGGTGCTGTGCCTTCTGCCCTGACAATGTCACCCGGTGACAGCGCTGTCAATGTATTGGACGTCCAGTTTCCTGAACCATCAGCCATTACATTGTCCACCATCACTCCATTGACTAAAATATCAATACTGGCATTATTCTCGGATGTCCCGGAAACTGTAACAGCCCCTTGTGCGATAGGTTGATCTATTACAGGACAATCTGTTCGTATGGCCGGATATCCCGAGCCTCCATTCATAAGGTTGCTGGGAGGTGTTGGTACTGAAGCATCCACCATGTCCTCCCAGGCGCAGGTAACACATTCGCCATACTGACTGTCATCCAGCCCACCTACATCTGATACAGAACCTTCCAGCGCGCAACTGTTGGAAGTATTGGTAGTGGCTACCATTCTCAATGGTGTGGAAGTGGTAATGCCGAAATTCGCCGTAAGGTCGGCAAAAGGAACAAAGTAGTCATAGAAGTAGTCCGCATCGCCGCAACTTTCTATACCGGCTATGGCTTTTTGATGATTATCGGATAGGGTATAGGTTTGTACTATGCTGCTACAGTTGGTAGCACCGTCAATATCCGCTATGAATACGTCAGACTTTGATCGTAATACAACGGCTATTTCAAACCCTGGATTTTCTGTAGTACTGTTGGGGTCATCACTACCATAGAGTTGATCGGTGTCTATGAATACCGTGTATCCTTTGGCATTGGGCCGGTAATCGGATAAACGAAAACGAAATATGAGGTTATTACCAGCATCCAATGTACTGTAAATAGCATCTCCGTTTGAGTCTACGGAAAGATCTGTGAATCCGCAGTCCGGGCCGGAACGTATATCTGATAGTGTTTCGCCAGAGCCGATAGAAGGCAATGGGAACATGGAAATTTCAAACTCAGAAACATCATCTGTTACACTCATAAACCCCTGTCCGGTATTGGAAATATACCCATCACCATTAGGATCAAGTACAGCCGCCCCTGAAACCGATGCAGGCTCATAAATAAAGCCCCTGGTCTGGGCCACTATACTCTGATTGTAAAATGGAGAAGCCAGTACAATCAACAATAAATATCTCTTCATAAAGTGTCAAGTATTATGCTGCGATGCGAATTAAAGGACTATTTATAGTTGCATAACTTATAAGTTATTCGATGAATGAATGAAAAGACCGGATGAGGTGTAGCCTTTGATAGATCAAAAAAATGGGACTACTATGTACAATAATGAGATAAGAAAATAAACGGTGATCTTCAAAGTGAAGGGCATTCATTTTTCAAAAATCAATCACTTTAGCCAAGACAGAATCAACGACTGCACTGGTCTTAGGCCGTACTACCATAGATTATCAGAGAGGCAGTAAATTCAGTATTAAGCACTGTTCTTATCCATGAATTGCCCTGCGTGAATTTCGTGTCAGAGAGTCACAGAGTGCTTCAGCGCTGCACTATTGTGGTGGGTGCCTGCCGTTTTATACTTTTGGTATGCGGCGTTGCGATTTTTGGATGCTGCAGTGTCATTCCCGGGTGCCGCGGAATAATTTTTTGATGCGGCTTTATGACTTTCAGGTGCCACAGTGTTATTTCCAGGTGCGGCAGAATGATTTTAGTATACGTCTTTGTGATATTTTGATGAGGCAGAATGATTTTTCAATGCGGCAAAATGATTCTGTACCGACCTTTAGTGATTTTGTACAGAGTTTTAGCTCGTTAATCTTACTAAAATGCAACTTATATCTCAGTTAAGTACTGTTTTTAGCGATTCGCGCCCTGTTACTTTCCCCTGGCAGTAAAGCTTAAAGAATAGAGGAGGTTAATCTCGGAAGGGCTTTTCCCAATAGGTAGACGGTATGTTACTTCAATTTATCCATCAGTTTCTCCAGCATCGCTACTTTTTCGTCTTTCTCTTTGAGCAGTTCGCGATATAGCTTTTCATTTTTCTCGATGGTCTCCATCAACTTATCCAAAGGATTGAAAGTGCAGTTGTAATTCTGCAAACCTACAGCTCCATTATTCGTTGTGACAATGTTATATACCGTTGCACTGTCATCTAAATTTTTGATGGCATCAGCCGTCACTCCCATCGCCTTGGCCACTTTTTCCAGTTGTTCATCGTCCACCTTCTCGCTGGATTCGATGTTAGATACTGTCTGCTGGCTCATATCTATTTTTTCGGCTAAGTCATCTTGCGTTAAGTTCAGTAACTCTCGCATGTGTCTTACTTTTCTTCCCATGTGCTTGGGGCGGGGTGTTGTTGTGTGTTCCATAAATCAAATATATTAACTCGGGGGCTAGTTACAAAGGCGCTCGCCTTTCTTGGTAAAAATACCCATAATGGCTGGTAAAATTACCATCCAATTACCAATGAAAATGGTACAATACAAAGGGGGTGTTAGTGTACTTAGCGTTCACCGAAAGCTAGTAATAACCCTACCACTTAAAAAAAGAACGCCATGGACACACCCGAACCCTATGATCAGCTTTGTAAAGCCGTACGCGCCGGTGATACGGACAGCGTTTTCAAATGCCTGGAAAAAATAGAACCCGGGGAAGTACGTTACCGTATCCTCTCATTGATTTTTGACGATGTCTATCTGTATGGGATGGTACAATGTGCCTTAAAGCCTCACAGGCTTGGGTATATTGTACGCCAGTTTTGCCACAACCTGCAAAACAGGCAGACGCAGATGTTCGTCAGCTTCTCGTGTAAAGGCTATACCATCCCTTTAGAGGAATTACTTTCTGCGGAGCCTGCCTGTTATGAAGAAACAAAAAACAGGCTTTATACTACCCTGATACACCTGTGCGCACATGTAAAGGTTAAAAATGGCACGTTCGTACTGGTAGACCTGCACTCGACCCAAAGCAGGCTGGCTGTATCGCTGGATACGGATGTACCCTTCCTGAACGGTATTGATAATTCTAACGAACTGCCCATCTGCATGGCGCTAAATCATGTCCGGCAAATGGGAGGCAAACTACATGCGGACTGTATAGGCCTGAGCCTGAAATTATTTCGGCTTACCCTTACCCTGGACTTTGGCTGCAACGGAAACAGGAGAAAGCCTTCACATAGCGGTTAATATAGTGCCATGCACTTGTCTGTGTCCATTCATCGTTTTTGTAGCATGGCGGCTATTGCCACAAGCAGCAACGCTATACAAAATGGGACAAAGTGCCTTTAGAAGAGTATTATGAAGTCGGATTGGAGTTTTTCATTCTTTAATAATAAAATGACCGTGGTATAACCAGTACCAACGATAATTTGGGTTCAGGAGGGCCTACTACGATAGAAGTCGCTAATTCTGAAGTAGACGTGAGCTACCAGCTAAGAAATGATGCTGATGATTCAACTATTGGCTCAGCAGTGGTTGGTACGGGTGGCACCATATTACTGCCCACAGGGAGTTTAACTTCTACTACAACTTTTAATGTGCCGGGCACCGACACCGACCCTATTACATGCTCAGTTGAGCAATTACAAACAGCTACTGTCAGCGTTGCTCCCCTGCCCGTGGAACTGGTAAGTTTTGAGGCCAAAGTGGCATCGGATAAAAACAGTGTTGAATTGAAATGGGTAACGGCCACCGAACTTTTCAATGACTTTTTTACCATTGAAAAAAGTATGGATGCCGGCGACTTCCAGGCATTGGGAGTTGTCAATGGTGCGGGTACAGCTTTTAAACTATACGTACACAGATCAGTTCCCTGTTCATGGAGTATCTTACTATCGCCTTAAACAAACAGATTTTGATGGTGCTTTTGAATATTCCAAGACTATTGCAGTATCCTATCAAAACTTTATGGCGCAGATGACGGTTCACCCTAATCCTTTCTCTTCTTTTACCACGTTCCGTTTGAATAGTTCCATCGAAGCTAATGAAAGACTACAGGTATTACTTTTTGATGCCCTGGGCAATGAAGTAAGACATCTGGAAGGAACACAAGAAACTATTCTATATCGTAATGACCTGCCTCAGGGCATGTATTGGTACAAAGTATTTGTCAACGCCAGGATGCTCGAAGCGGGGAAGCTATTGATCAGTGACGACTAAAAACCAAAGGAAGTTCGTCATAATCTGATCAATCACAGCCCGGTGATTATGACTCATTGAATGTAAAGATCAATCGCTGGCCAACGTCTTTCCTGACCTTACGGTAGCTACTTCTTCCTTAGTAATGGCTGATGCTTCGTTACCAAAGCTATTTCGAACATAGGTAAGAATGTCAGCCACTTGTTTATCGCTCAGATAGGACATAGGCGGCATAACGCCATTATATAAGGTGCCATTCACTTCTATTTCACCCTGAATGCCGTTAATGACGACCCCTATCAGCCGTTCTTTACCTCCTGTCACCCAATCCGTAGCAGCTAGTGGCGGATAGGTACCCGGAAGCCCTTGTCCTTCCGACTGATGGCATGTCATACAAGCCCGTTTATAGGCAGATTCGCCAACATCTACCGTGGACACGTTAGACTGAACAACGGATTCAGGGGTGCTTTTTGGATTATTGCAACTTTGTGTGTAGGCGATAACGACTGAACTTGCTATCAGGATTAAAGCCTTATTTATATTCTGAAGTTTCAATGTGCGTTTTTTTCACAAAAATAAAGTGTTTTTTTAATTACTCAATTTCTGAACTCATCTTATCTCACAGCAAAATCATGACTTTTAGCAGTTAACCAAATTGGATGAGCGTCTATTGGTTGCTGTTATGATCAACACGCAGACTGATCTATAAACAGGAAGGTAATCCGTTCAATGTGTCGTTATGAATACCCTAGCTCGCGCTTGCCTTTTCGAATGATTTTCTTACTTTCTTTTCCTTTTATTACTCCTAGCTGCTTATCCAGCCAAACAATGGCACCTGTAGGACATCGTTGAATAGGAATTTGTGTCTGATGGTTCAGTGCGTAGTTAACCTCGGGCAAATTATTTTTCATCGTTATAAGATCACCCGGGGCGTCCATCGCGCATTTACCACATGCCGTACAACCTACCTGACAATCTTCCAATATTTCGTCACCTGCCTCGAGGCTTTTGCAAGCTACCCAAAGCTGATGGCTTATGGGTTGTAGTGAGAACAGGTCTTTGGGACATGCTTCCACGCAATCCCCACAAGCAGTACATTTGTCTGCATCAACATGTGGTAGAGCATAGGCATCCATAGTGATCGCATCAAAATCACAGGATACTTCACAATCACCGTGTCCCAGACAACCCCAAAAACACCCTTTGCCTCCTCCGGAAATCAGCGAGGCAGCCTGACATGTGGGTATACCATGGTATTGGGCACGATTCAGCGCTACATTAGTACCACCGGCACAGGCCAAACGGGCCACCTGCTTTTCTTCTGCTCCCAGCGCCACTCCTAAAAAGTTTGCTATAGCTACCTGCCCCTCTTCAGAGCTGACCGTACACTTGCCTGGCAACACACTTCCAGATACCAGCGCTTCAGCAAAAGGGCGACACCCCGGAAAACCACAGGCGCCACAATTCGCATGAGGCAGCAAGTCTTCTACTACATCAATTCGAGGGTCTTCATAGACATAAAGCTTTTTATTCGCCACAATAAGCATTATGGCCAATAAGAGCGTGAGACCACCCAGTGCTGCAAGTGCTATAACGATTGACATCAATAGATAACTTCAGCCCATTTCTTACCCGCTACTAATTCCGCCTTACGCGTTAACCACTTTTCTTTGGAGTCCAGGATATTAGAAAAGGCTTTATCCAACATGTCCCTGATTTTTTCATATCCTGCCACATATACATATACATTCGATTTTGATAACATATCAATAATCTCTGCGGCTCGCTCTTCGATCACCTCATCTAAAGCAATAGGATCAGCCCAGTGAGGGCGCGGACTCAAGGCGTGAAATGCTTCGAAGGTGGTTTCATCATAATAATTGATCAAGTCACCGTCTTTTTCATTCAGATAAAGAAGTTCTAAGCCGCTTCGCGCACCATAAAACAATCTGATCTTACCTTTCCAGTCTTTTTCATGGGTGTAAATGTGCTTTACGAAAGCACGAAAGGGAGCTATACCTGTTCCCATACCTATCAATATAAGGTTGGCATTTTTATCTTCCGGCACGGCAAACGGCAGATCGAAAGGTCCGGTGATGGTGATTTCATCTCCTATTTTCCGGTCACACAGATAATTGGACCCTATACCCGGATATAGTTCTCCGCTAAAACTATCTACATAAGAACATCTTTTCACCAGCATGGTGATCTGTGTTTTTCCACTCGCTTTACCCGGCAGGTCGGCAACACTATAAAGCCGGTGGTGTGTCGTCTTACCAAATTCACCGGAAGTATTCACCAGCACTCCAAAGCTCTGGTCTACCTGGCATTGAAACTCCGGCTGTTTCACTTCCAATAGTATTTCCCGTACTTCTTCCGTATTGGCGGGGGTCAATCGCTCTGTTTTTTTAACAGTAGCCTGGTACTGATGTGCTATATCATAGTCTGCTAAACGTGCCATATGATTATTCTTTAAGTGTGTTTTCTATAGAATCTTGTTCCTGTTTGTTTTTGCAAGAAGTGAGGCAACCACAGTTGCCACAACTACTTCTGCCTGCCAATACATCTTCATCGGTAATGTGGGCTGAAAATATTTTTCGCCAATAGGACTGGACCAGCACCCAAAGAACTATTAAGGTGACCATCCCTCCAATACCCATCATGTAAGTCCCGATCATAATTTTTTCAATCTATTTTTTCTTATCAACTCCCTAATCCTGAAAACCCCATAAATGTCAGAGACAAAATCCCTGCAATCAATAAGGTAAGTGCAGTACCTTTTACTACATTAGGAACCTCGGCAAATTCCAGCTGTTCACGTAAACCCGCGATCAGTACCAGGGCAAGTGTAAATCCCGCACCTGCTCCTAAAGCATATACGAAACTCTGGACAAAACCATACGATTTACTGGTCTGAAAAAGCGCTAAACCTAAGATGGCACAGTTCGTGGTGATCAAGGGTAGAAATATACCCAACGCTCTGAATAAAGCGGGGCTCATTTTCTTAATGAACATTTCTACCAGTTGCACTGTAGAAGCGATCACAACAATGTAGCTGATCAGCTGTAGAAAAGGAGCATTGATAGCCACCAACAATGCGTGAATGCCATAGGCACACATCGAACTGATAAGCATTACAAATGTAACTGCACCTCCCATTTTGGTGGCCGTTTCCATTTTTCCGGACACTCCCAGGAAAGGGCATATACCCAGAAAGTAAGCCAAAACAAAATTATTGACCAGGCTGGCACTGATGAAGATCTGCCAAAGTGATTCCGTATTCATGTTTTTGACCTCCTTTCTTTAGCAATGTTAAAAATCAGTAACCAGAGAGCTAATGTAAAAAAGCCACCTGCCGGCAATATCATGACAATCCATGCCTGAAAACCGCCTGGTAAAAATGGAAACCCGAAAAGCGTTCCATTCCCCAAAAGTTCTCTTACCGCACCCAGACAAAACAGGGCAAAAACAAACCCTGCTCCCATGCCCAGGGCATCGAGTACCGACTTTCCAATAGTATTTTTAGAAGCAAATGCCTCTGCTCTGCTCAGGATCAGACAATTCACTACAATGAGTGAGATAAAGGCGCCAAGACTTTTATGCAGTTCTACACTGATGGCCTGAATAGCATAATCCGTTATGGTGACAAATGTGGCAATGATCAGGATATATGAAGCTATGCGCACCTGCTTGGGAATGAAATTCCGTAAGGAGGACACCAATACATTAGACATTAACAACACAAAGGCAGTTGCCAGCCCCATAGCCAGGGCATTTTCAGCTGTGTTAGACACTGCTAATACAGGGCACATACCTAACACCTGGACAAATACAGGGTTATCACGCCACAAGCCTTTAATGAATTCGTCTGTGGAAGGACTGGCTTTTAAGGATGAAAAAAAGCCTGTGTTGGTCTTATGCTGTACCGGGTTACTCATTTAGATACTTTTTCATTCTTCAATTTTGCGCTATAAATGCTTCCTGGTTTTTATGGATCAAAGGCGCCCAAAATGCTGTACTAATACCCAGGATATTACCAATTGCACGAGAGGAAATGGTAGCGCCTGTAATACCATCTACTTCCCATGGATTTTCCTTTGCTCCTTGTTTCACAGGAACCACCGTGTTTTTAACAGCGCTGCCGTCATCTTCCAAAGAGATATCCAGGGCATCAAAGTTGGCCAGGAAGTCAGGGTCTTTTTCGATTTTATCGCCTAACCCGGGAGTTTCCTTGCTCTCCAACACGTAAAACCCAACGACTTTCTGCGATTTAGGGTCATACCCGTAAAGAATACGTATTACATCTGCATACCCCTGACCGCTGGCCTCTATAGCAACTCCTACCAGCTCTCCACTTTCACTATAGCCGGCATAGACTATCTGCCCGTCTTTATCTTCACTACTTGCCCTGACAAATGTGTTGTTTTGATCAAGTTTGAAAGCGACGGTTTTTGCCGTTCCCGGAAGTACTTTGAAGATAGCTTCTTCCAATGCAGCAGCCTTCAGTCTTTTTATCCTTGGAAGGGTGCCTTCAAAAGTCAATACGATCAACAGGGCGCAAAGTATTCCAATCCCCATCATGGCACGAAGCATTTTCATGCTACTGGTAGGCGTATTCTCAGGCGCTGTTTTAGTTTCGTTCATATCATTTCTTATGGTTAGCGGTTCCATACACCCTGGGCTTGATCATTTTATCAATTTGTGGTGAGAGAGCATTTCCCAATAAAATAGCGTACATCACTCCTTCGGGTAATCCTCCCCATATTCGTATGACCACTACCAGTACACCTATAAAAACACCATAGATCACTACTCCCAAAGAGGTTATAGGTGAGCCTACCATATCGGTGGCCATAAACATAGCGCCAAGCATTAGCCCTCCAGAAAAAATCATAAATACCGGAGATGGGTAAACCTGACTATCAAAAAGATACAATACACCACTGAACACAAAAACACTTCCTAAAATAGCCACCGGTATACGCCAGTTCATCATATTACGGGCTATCAAATAAAGTCCGCCCAGGAAAATAAGCGCTGCACAAGTCTCCCCTGTGGAGCCGCTGACGAGCCCAAGCGCCAGGTCTGAGGTATTGGCAGTGATATGATCAAACTTAAAGGCAGACAATGGAGTTGCTCCGGAGGTACCGTCAAAGGTTGGTTGCATAAAGGGCAAGGCGGTCAGGGAAGTGGCCACACTGGTAAAACGGTTTTCTAAAAAAGCCGGATACCATGTGGTAATAGCTACCGGAAATGCGGCTTGCAGTACAGCCCGGCCTACTAAAGCAGGGTTAAATACATTATATCCCAGTCCTCCAAAAACGAATTTACCCAATGCAATGGCTATCACACCTCCGCAAAAGGTCATCCATAATGGAAAAATAGGTGGTAATGTAAGCCCCAGCAACAGACCTGTGATCACCGCAGACCAATCGGATATGGTGCTTCCTTTTTTGGAAAATTTACATAAAAAATGTTCAGTGAGCACACAAGAAATAACAGAAACCGATATTACCAATACCGCGCTTATGCCAAAAGAATAGGCGGCAAAGAGTGTTGCAGGAACCAATGCCCAAACCACATTTTGCATGATCACATCGGTGCTAATACCCTTAGCGATATGTGGCGATGTGCTGATATTTAAGGTTCTAGTTAACATTTGCAGCGGCCTGTTTTATAGCTTGACGTTTTCTTACAATCGATTTTGACAACCTGAAATATTGCACCAGTGGGATATGGGAAGGACAGACATAAGAGCATGATCCACATTCGAAGCAATCCAGCAAATGATAATCTTCGACCATTTGATCGTAGGCTTCAAATTTTGCCAGAATACCCAATCGGGAGGGGTTAAGTGAGATGGGACAAGCATCTACACAGGCGCCACATTTAATGCATGGATATACTTTAGATGTTTTTTTGACGTCTTTTTCTCCAAAGACCAAAATACCGGAGGTACCTTTCACTATAGATATATCCAGGTTTGAAACAGCCACACCCATCATAGGCCCACCCATATAGACCTCACTAATGTGCTTATCTACTCCCACTTGTTCCAATACATAGCGAAGTGGTGTACCAACAGGTATTAAATAATTACCTTTCTTTTTCACTCCAGGTCCCGTAATGGTCACCACACGTTCCTGAATACCACGCCCATGTGGTAATAACCGACCGATTTCGGCAGTAGTAGCTACATTCACCACTACTGAGTCTACTTCTATGGGTAGTCCCCCGGATGGGACCTCATACCCCAGTAACGACGTAATCAGCATTTTCTCTGAACCCTGGGGATATTTCACAGGAACTACCTTTATCGTAACCGGGAGATCATTAGGAGCCTGCCCTTTCAAGTGTTTGGCCGCATCTTGTTTGTTTGCTTCTATACCAATGATCACCCGTTTTGCACCGGTAGCTTTAAGCAAATAACGAATGCCCATAAAAATATCATCTGCCTGCTCCAGCATCACCCTATGGTCAGTGGTTAAAAAAGGTTCACATTCAATACCGTTAATGATGAGAACCTCACAGCATTTGTCCTCTGGGATCTTTAATTTTACGTGTGTAGGAAATGCAGCGCCACCCAGCCCTACAATTCCTGCGGCCTGAATACCTTGCAATATCTCCTCTCCGGTAGCTGTTTCTATTTCAATAGGAGTACCTTCCATCACTTCCTGGCCAGAGGCGGGAAATGCTTCCAGGTAAATACCAGGCACCATTTTACCTGTAATGGTGGGTACATTGGTAATTTTTCGAATAGTCCCGGAAACAGGTGCATGCACCGGCACAGATACATATCCGCCGGATTTGGCCAGCAGTTGTCCGCGAAGCACCTCCTGCCCTTCACGAACAACAATTTCCGAAGGAGCACCGATATGCTGAACGGTAGGGAGAATTATAACAGGAGCAAAGGGAAATTGACGGATAGGCAAACCCCTGGTTTCATCTTTGTACTCCGGGGGGTGCACACCATGTCTGAATGTATTTTTGTGAAAACTCAACATGTATTAGTTGTATTTTTCACCCCTTTTTATCCATTTATCAGCATCTTTCATTGTTCGATCTGCCGGTAAGCCGGGATGTATCACTCTTGCCGTACACTTTTCTGCCGCCTTTACCAGTTCCTGGTAGGTTCCTGCGTCAGCATTTTTAATGAAGGCTTTTTTGTCCTCATTATACTCAAATACGTTCGGATTGATCTTGATACATTCATCGCATGCCGTACATTCCTCTGTTTCCAGCCATGGGGCCATATAATCACCATTAGAGCTCTTCACTGCTTCCGCAGCTTCAGGCGTACCTTGCCCATTGGATTCAGGCATAGCCAGGTCCATCAGACCACCCTCATCACCTGCCAGCTTCATCAAGCCCTGAGTGATCTTTCCGACCACTTCCGCACGTACCTTACTCTCGATATCTACTGCTTCGGCGTGCTCTGTTTCCACCCCTGCCAAAGCACGGAGCATGATCCAGAAATCACGTCGTTCTTCGCAGGATTCCACAATAGGTTTAGCTACCAATACACGGCTCAAACGTTGTTTTTTATCTACCGCCCAGATATATGGAAATTTCCCTTCACGGTCATCTGCGTCCATTTCAAGAAATTCTTCCAAAACCACCATGTTGTCATTCCAGGTGTCCCGCGGGGCCTGACGAAAATGCTTTCTGAATCGTGCCTCTGTAATAGCAAAGTCAGCAAAAGTCATGGCTACTTCCATTGATTTTTCCCGACCATTCTCAATATATTTTAACTTATAAGTAGGCCATGTTTTATCCATAGCAGGATTACCGTCCAGATTGAAAGCCTCTTCCGCCTTTATACCCTGGTCCGGATCGTATTTAAAAACAGGATAAGCACGTGACTCCACCGCCAGTTTTGCCTGATGGACGCCAAGATCATCCGCTACTCCATGTTCCGGTTGACAGGTGGTGTAAAGGTTAAACAGTGCCGGACGTTTGGCCATCAACCCGTCTATAAACCCTTCGATCATCTGACTGGTATTAGCCAAAGTACCTTGCAGTACATAGGTATTCCGATGCGCCATAGCTATTAAACCGATCTCTTTACGTGGCTCGGATTTACCCTTCCACACCTTGCCATACTGAGCCATATCTGAGACCTGCCCCACGAACCCGGAGGTACAGGCCTGTCCACCGGTATTGGAATAAACCTGGGTATCCACCACTATTGCCTTGATGGGTTTACCGGAAGCCATCATACGCGACAGATTTTGGAATCCTATATCGTACATGGCCCCATCACCTCCCAAAGCAACTACCGGAGGGCAGAGTAACCATTCTTCATCACTGAACTGCTCCCAGTTGAAATATGTAAAGAAATCATCATGCTCAGCCGGATTGTAAGATCCGCTTAATTCGAGTTCTGTTTTCCTTATGGTTTTAAACCCTTCGGCCATTTTCGCCATATGTCCTTCGAAAATGCCCATGGCCATAGAAGTAGAATCCTGAAACAAGTGGTTAGCCCAGGGGAAAGGATATGGATTGAACGGCCAGGTACTACCCCATACGGAAGTACACCCGGTAGCATTGGTCATCCCCATGGACGAACGACCTTTTCCTGTAGCGCCATCGGTATATTTCCATTTCAACTGCTTCAGTTTGGCGAGTAACTGTGTTACCTCCTGCAACCATTCCTGGTCTATGGGCTCACTGCCTTTTTCTGTTTCTAGTCTACCGGCAATACCCGACATGGTTAGATCACTGTCTTTTGTCTCTGCAATGATCTTTGACATCATATCTGCATCACCTACGTTGACAGTATTCATAAGTCTGAGCTGAATATGTTTTTCAAGTTTTTCAGTAAGCTCATCCAGGTAGGCTATATGTTTTTTTATCCGTGGTTGTATCAGTGCTTCCACCGTGGCTACAAACAGATGGACCACTGACTTTTCCGAACACCCTAAGCAAGCGCCATCACCACTAGCAAAATTGAGGTAGGCATCTTTGTTCAATAAAATCGTTTCCAGGGGTCCGATCTTTTCTTCCAGGTCATCAATACGATTATATTTTTGGGGTGTACTGGGTAGATCGGTCCAGAAATCCCACTCTTTTCTAAGTTGAGCGATGGAGCCTTCTGTTTGGATAATGGGTCTAAGGGCATCATCATCACAGACCTCTATACATTCCATACATCCTTTACAGGTGTTAGGATTAATGGTAATGCTAAACAATCCCCCACTATTAGGTTGTTCTTTTTCATGCAGATCATAGTAAGGACGTGTCAGGGCAAACTGAAAATCTCCCAATTCTTCTCGAAACCATTCGAGTTCTTTCGAAAACTCCTCACCTTCTTTACTTTCTTCAATGGTCTGGTCAATAGCGTCCTGAATGAAATTATTTACTGTGGCCCCATTTTTAGGCTCCTGGAACAAAGCCCTGACCTTGCCTTCCATGTGTCTTACCGCCTTCGGGAGATGTTCTACCTTACCATGATTTTTCTTCACCCGTTTCACCACGGTATCCAACACATCTGACAACTCACTTACTAATCCCGGGATGGCAGTATCGGGACAAACTGTATAACAGTTACCACATGCTGTACAGTTATTGGGTATCCACTCCGGATGTTCAAAACGAATACCTGTCATGTCTCTGAAAAGTGAAGTAGCAGCAGGCATGACACTCAGTCCGATAAACGGGTCGGTCAGGTTATCGTTACCCATACCTCTCAGATAGAAATTACCTGTCTGCTCCCAAAACCGATGAATATCACTAAGGTTAGATTCACTTTTGGGAATGCTTTTTATCATCGTGGGGATGGGCAGCGGTGGTTGTCCATTGGTCTTTTCTGATTTCTCAGTCGTCACCACTTTGTTGGTAATTTCATGTACCTCATCAAAGCCACGTTTTACCACCCTCATATTGTCATCGACTACACGCTGGCCTTTTGCTCCGAATTTGCTCTGCAATTGATCTTCAATGGCTTTAAGTAATGCCACCTCTGAAAGGCCTGCACTTTTCATAAGCGGAGAAGCAGCAAAAAATGCTCCCTGAAATGCTATTCCCTGCATCCTCAATTGTAACTCGGGGTCAGTAGCTTCTTCCCGTGCTATTTTAAAACCATCGATATAAAAAATATGAATGTCCTTATCAATAATCAGTTTTTGGTAGTGTTTCGGGATCTCAGCCCATACATCCTCCGGTTTTGTTTTGTCGCTTTGGATGATGAAGCATCCGCCTTCTTTCAATCCGGCCAACGCATTGGTATGCTTAAACACATTAGGGTCTGGTGATAGCACTACATCTACAAAGAAATACTCACAGTTAACACGAATAGGTTCAGGGGCAGCCGCAAGATAGTAGGTGGTCGGCTGCCCTTTTTTCTCTGAACCATACTTAGGGTTTGCTTTGATATCGTATCCCAACAGGTCAAAAAGTGTCATCGCCAGGTTTTTACCTGTGGTGATGGCACCCCAGCCGCCAATGGAGTGAAAGCGAACCGTTATGGCCTCTTTGGGCATCAGATTGGGGTTTTCTGACCCACGTATAGCAAGGTCTTTTACATGTGGGTAGGCATCCTGAATTGTTTCCTGGTAGGCCTTTTGTTTTGGAGTAAAGGCCTGCTCCCGGATAAAGTCAATGGATAAGTAGAACTGTTTCTTATGCTTTCCACCGGGCAACATATTTTCAACCGCGCCAATAATACCTTCTGCCTGCAAGTCACGGCTTCCCATTCCAAAAGAGCCGGAATAGAATGCAGGCATGTCTGAGGGGCCATAATTTATTAGGTCGGGATAAGGCTTCTCCTTTTTGTTAGCCCCATTTTCAATACACTTCGTTAAAACTGCGCGGATTTCTCTGGCAATGGGTGGATCAGCTGCCAAAGGCTGGTCTAACCTTTCCAGGATCACTACTCCCTTTTTACCTTTTAACAACCTGGCGATAAGATCTGCGGGGAAAGGCCTGAACATAACCAGATTGACAACACCAACTTTAACGTTTCTTTTTTCTCTCAGGTAGTCTACCACTGCTTCTGCACTGGGTACTACACTTCCTTGTCCGAGGATCAGGTAGTCTGCATCCTGAGCACGGTAGGACATCACACGCTCATATAGGCGCCCGGTCAGTTTATAGTACTCATCAAAGGCAAGGTCAGTCAATTCTTTGATATGGTCGAAAAAGAAAGGCCGTTGTGCCGCCACACTTTGCATATACGAGTCCTGGTTCTGGACAATTCCCGCCATTAGTGGGTTGTCTACATCCCAGAGCTCCGGAATACGACGACGCGTATCACCATAAATAATTTTTTGAGCAGCAGTAGGTGTTTCAATGATGTCATCCGGCCTACCCAGGTACTCTTTGATCAATTCACGCTCAGGAATAAGTAAGGATTCGATCAGGTGCGTGGTCAAAAACCCGTCCTGGGCGATTACACCGGGAGTTAATGCCAGTTCAGCAATTCTGTGCGAAATAACATTTAAATCAGCTACCGATTGAGCATTCTTAGCAAACAGTTGAAAAAAACCGGTGTCATCGATAGAGTGATAGTCATCATGCCCGGCGTGTACGTTCAGAGTAGATTTGGTCATTGCCCTGGCACCTATGTTCAATACGTAGGTAAGCCTTTTTCCTACCGCAGCATAAAGGGATTCATGCATATAGGCAATTCCCTGCCCGGATGAGAAGTTGGCCGCGCGCTGGCCTGTCATAGAGAGGCCGGCTGTTACTGCAGCCGCGGCATGTTCTCCTTCTGGTTCTATAAAAATAAGGGGTTTATCAGAAATATTCAGATGTCCTTTAGCCGCTTCTTCTGCCCAATACTCTCCCATTTGTGTAGAAGGGGTTATGGGGTACGCACCGGCGGCATCAGATGATTCTCGCTCGCACATAATGGCCGCGGTATTTCCATCCATTGCAACACGTGTTCCTGGGTATTTAAAATTATTCTTTTTACGATCCATAACAGTTTCTTTAGTTCCGGGATAATGGGTTTATTGTTGGTTTTTTTGATCTATGCAGATGAATGGCTATTTACCGGTATTGCCATCAGGAAGGTTTGATCTATTCTTCCTGGCCTACCATTTGCCGGGTTTGTTTGGCCAAGGCTATGTACTCGTTAACCGTACCCATGTCCATCCATACATCCTCCTTTTCACCTGTGCTGTAGAGCAGGTTCAGGTTAAGCTCGTTAAAAGCAGGATCGATCTGCCGGCAAGCGTCTAAAAGAACTTCTAATGACATAGAAGCATGGATATCCATACCATGTTTTAATAGAAATGCAGTCAAATACTTGTTGACTGATTTAAAGGCATTACGACATACCATGTAAGGCACAACATCTTCTTCAGGTTTACACAATTCCTCCTGGGCAATCCGGAAGAGCTCATCAGCCTGATCGAAGGTGGTGTTAACTTTTTGATCGTACATAGATAGAAATTTTGGTTCTTAGATAAATCCTGACACGTTTGTGCCTTGTCATTATCTAATCTATCATGTGCAATTCATGATTGACATGAGAATTGTCAATAATACAAATGACTTAAGTCAAATCAGCTAACAAGTAACGGAGATAACTAGCTGTTTTTTAGGCGTGTATGACTTCAAGACATCTTTATATGGTCTCATAAGTAAGCGGTTATTTTTATGTCAAAATAACACAGAAGAACACTTTATTATTCGGGGAGATCTGTTCAAACCCTATTTTAGCTGAACTACCGTGATACCGGCCCCGCCTCGCTCTACATGCTCGTCTGTTATCGTTTCGGTCAAATTTGACTTTCTCAGATAGTCCCTGATAACAGAACGTAATACCCCATCTCCTTTACCGTGTAAAATGCGTATCTCACTTATATCGAACAGTAATGCATCATCTATAAATCGATCAACAATAGAAAATACCTCTTCCGCTCTTCTTCCGCGCACATCAAGTGTACTACTGAACTGGGCAAACTTCTGGTTTAAGTTAAGTCCATTGTTAGGTTGTGACCGCTGCTTGTTGATCTGTTTGGACTGTCCTTTTGAGATTTTTTCCAGTCGGTTAAGCTTAACGGTTGATTTCAGGTCACCAAATTGTACTTCCGCACCGTTTCCTTTAAGCGATAATACTTCCCCAGCCACTTCCTGCCCAACGATTCGCACGGCATCCCCTATCCCAATAGGGCCGTCTTCTTTCTGCACGACAGCAGGGATCACCTTTTTTTCTTCTTCTACTTTGCCTTTGAGTTGGGTCAGTCGTTCGCGAACTCGTTTTGTCTCTTTCTTCTCAGCCTTATTTTCCTTAATGTGGCGGATAGTTTTTTCTATCTCCCGGTTTGTTTCCTTCAGGATAGAAGCTGCCTCCTGCTTTGCTTTGCTGATAATGGACTTTTTATTGGTCTCCATCTCCTCAAGCAGGCGTTGATATTTCGATTGGAGCTGACTTACTTCCTTTTCTTTACTTTTCAGTGCCCGGTCTCTCTCAATCACTTTTTGCTTTTGCCTTTCCAGTCGAAGCAATAGATTATCTACATCTATGTTCTTGCTGCCTATTGCCTCTTTAGCATATTCAATTACTTTATGCGAAAGACCAATTTTTCTGGCTATTTCCAGTGAAAACGAACTGCCTGGTTTACCCATCTCCAGCTCATAGAGTGGTTCCAGGTTGGCCATATCGTATTTCATAGCACCATTGATCAGTCCGGGCTTCTCTTCTGCATAGTTTTTTATATTGCTATAATGCGTAGTGATCACGCCATTTGCTTCTTTACGTTTCAGATCGTCCAATACCGCTTCGGCTATAGCCCCTCCGAATTGTGGATCAGTACCTGTCCCAAATTCATCAATCAAGCATAGGGATTTGAGTTTGGCATTCCGAATAAAGAATTTCATATTAGACAGGTGAGAACTATAAGTACTCAAGTCATTTTCTATTGACTGCTCATCTCCAATATCAATGAATATATCCTCGAATACTCCAAATTCAGATTCCTCTCCCACGGGAACAAGAAGTCCCGATTGTAACATTAGCTGTAGCAGCCCTACCGTTTTAAGACAAACTGATTTACCTCCGGCATTAGGTCCTGATATGATCAGCAGTCGCTGATCATGGTTCAACTCAATGTTAAGCGGAACTACTTTTTTGTCCGTATTTCGATGGGCCAAAAACAGGAGTGGATGTCGCGCCTCTTTCCATGTTATGGTCTGTTCTTCCTTTACGGCTGGTAACACTGCATCTAATTCAAGCGCCAAACGTGCTTTTGCCTGAATAAAATCAACTACTCCCAAAAATCGATAGGCTCTTTTGAGAGAATCAGTATTGGCACGTAATTCATCAGTAAGTTCTGTCAAAATCTTTATGACTTCACGTTTTTCGGCATACTCTAATTCACGTAGTTCATTATTACCCTCCAAAACAGTAGCCGGTTCAATAAACACTGTCTGTCCGGTAGAAGATTCATCATGTACAAACCCCTTAATACGACGCTTATATTCTGCACTTACCGGTATTACCATACGACCATCACGTACTGTAATGGAAGCTCCATCAGGAATAAAACCTTCTTTTGCCGCTGATTTAAAAGCAGATTCTAATGTCTTCCTTACCTGCTGATATTTCTGAGAAATATTTCTTCTTACATTCTGCAACACCGCCGAGGCATTATCCCTGACTTTTGGATCATCATCGATTTTAGCATCTATTGATTTCACCAAAGCCGCGGAGACTTCCAATCCGTTCGTTAGCTCATAAAGACTAGGATACTCTTCTTTATGCGATTTTAAAAAGCGAACGCAACTGTCAATGGTGGTAAGCGAAAGACTGATATCTCTGAACTGGCGCTCATCTAAAAAAGCGCCCTCAACACGGGCCTTAGCTAATGCCGGCCTGGCATCCAGGTAATAGTTAGACGGAAACGCTCCATCACTTTCGAGAATCTTTTTGAAATCATCCGTTTGCTGAAGGAATTTCCGTATTAGGTCAATATCGGCTGTAAAACGCACTTTTTCGGCTAGTTCAGTCCCCATAGCACTTTTGCATTTTACCGCAAGACGTTCGCGTATTTTGTCGAAACCTAACTTGGATTCTATGTCGTTTGGAAAAAGCATCAACCTGTAATTCCTGTGTTATTAGTACTAAAAGGTTTCAATGATTGATCTGTTGGAATATTATGCATCCAGCTTTTTCTTAAGCAATTCAATTTCTTTAGCTTGCCTTTTCTCTTCATTATCTTCCCCCTCCTTTTCTTTAATTTCCTCTTCTTCTTTTTCCTTATTTTTTTCTTCCAGTCTCTTTTCCATTAGGTTAAGACTATCCAATAAAGTCTCATATATACTTTCCAGCTCATCCGGGTGATCATAGTAATAGGCTACACTCATGCGATAGACTGAGTCTGAAATCTCATATTTTTCAAATATTTTTTGTTCATAGGCGTGGAATAATATCATGGCCGAATCTCGCTTAACCTTGAATTCATTCACCCTGCTTTCTCCTATGTATACATCCAGTAAAATGGGCACCATCTGCTCCTGCGTTAACATACCTTCGGGTATTTTCTTCGAGTTACATGAAAAAAAGGGCAGAAGTATCAATCCTGTCAATACCTTTACTACCGCTCGTCGGCGTATAACGCCCTTAAAAACATAAAAAATCTTTTTCATAATCGGTTATCCTTCAAATTACACCTTCTACAACAATGCTGTTTTTTCAAAACAGGAATATTCTTCAATTTTGTGATAGTTTTACAGCGAAAATTGAGCCAATGAAGGACCTCATAAATAAGTTACGAAAGTACGAAATACAGATTAGAAAGGCCATCAATAGCCAGATGCAGGGAGACTTTCATTCCATTTTCAAGGGGTCGGGGTTAGAATTTGATGATGTAAGGGCCTATCAATATGGTGATGACATTCGGACGATCGACTGGAACGTTAGCGCAAAAGGTCATGGTACGTTCGTAAAAACATTCAAAGAAGAGAAGGAACAAACGATCCTGTTCGTACTGGACGTAAGCGGCTCGCAGGAAATAGGAAGCCCGGGGTCCCAAAAATTAGATATCAGTAAAGAGATATGCGGTGTACTGGCATTATCTGCAGTAAAAGAAAATAGCCAGGTAGGCTTGTTGAGTTTCTCAGATCAACGGGAGAAATATGTGAAACCTTCCAAAGGTGCCAAGCAAGCTTATGAGATTGTTCATAGCCTGGCAAATTTGAAACCTGTATCTCATAAAACAGATCTGGCCAAAGCCATATTGTTCACTTTGAATACCATCCGAAAAAGAAGTGTGATCATATTCATCTCCGATTTTATTGATGAAGATTATTTTCACAATTTGAAAGGGATGGCAAAAAAACATGACCTGGTCATGATCAGAGTGACTGATAAACGTGAAACAAGGCTACCTAAACTCGGGATAGTGCCCGTGTTTGACAAAGAAAGTCGTAAAACCCTATGGGTTAATACTTCGTTTGGTAACTTCAGATCCAAGATCAAAAAGAACTACGAAGAAAATGAGCAGCAGATATCACAGTTTGCAAAAAAGCATCAGATCAATTTTATTTCTGTAGATACTGAAGAAGACTACGTTCCCAAACTTTTGAAATTATTTAAGATCAGAAACAAGACATTGAAAAGTGTATAAGCAGGTAGTTGTCAGTGCGATGATTTTAATGTTGGTAGTTCCTGGCTTTTTGAAAGCCCAGAAGATCGAGGCCAACGGATATTTCCTGGAAGACAGTATCAAAATTGGTATAAGTACTCCGTTTATTTTGACCGCCAGATATCCCAGGAACCAGGACATTGTCTTTCCGGACTCTCTGTATGATTTCAGTCCTTATGAACTTGAAGAGAAGTGGTATACTGCCACGCTTTCCAATGATAGTCTAAGCTATGATAGCGCTGTTTATTACCTCTCTTCATTTGAAATTGACAGTATCCAGTATTATCAAATGCCAGTGTTCTTATTAGCCGGAACAGACAGTATAATACTGAAGACTGAACGCGATTCTATTTTCCTCCAGCACGTGGTAGCTGAAATACCGGATTCTCTGGCTGCTGAGACCCTGCCACTCAAAGAAAATACCACCTATAAACGTGTGGCACTGGAATTCAACTATCCTTATCTTTTCATTGGCGGAGGAATAGTATTAGCTATCATCATTCTCGTAATCATTCTATTTGGAAAACCCATTAGAAAAAAGATCATTTTACGCAGACTGAGCAAAGCCCATCAGAAGTTTCTGGAACGATATGATGCGGCAACCTCTCAAAGCTCCCCGGATGCGGAAAAAGCAGAGCATGTACTTGGCACATGGAAAAAGTACCTGGAAAAGCTCGAAAATCGCCCTTACACTAAATCAACTTCTAAAGAGATTATTCAAAAATATAAATCTGAAGACATAAAAATGGCATTACAAGGGCTGGATAGAGCCATATATGCAGCTCATACCAACAGTGAACTGGCCAAAAGCTTTGAAGATTTGAAAAGGTTTTCTGAAAAGCGGTTTCACGATAAATTAATGGAGGTTAAAAATGGCTGATGAAGTATTGAACTCCGGACTACCCTGGTATTCACCGGACTGGTTTTATCTCTCTACATTTAAAAACTTCACCTGGGAGTTTAAAATAGCTTTATTTGGTTTGATACTTATTCCCATATTCATGATTGTAAGGTGGGTTTTAAGGTTTTACATGAATCAAAAATTGCCCATTGCCCTTACCGAACGTCAAATACGTAACAATCCTACTAATCTGATCAGACTTATTCCTGATGCGTTGTTGGCAGCCGTATTTGCGCTAATGGTAGTGGCACTGGCACGACCACAAAAAACCAACGAAAAAGTGGAGCAATGGACGGAAGGTATTGACATTATGTTAGTAGTGGATATCTCACAATCCATGCAAATTGAAGACTTTAAGCCTAACCGCCTGGAAGCAGCAAAAAAAGTGGCTGAAGAATTCATTGAGGGTCGTTTCCAGGACCGGATTGGTATGGTAATCTTCTCAGGTGATGCCTATTCACTTTCTCCCTTAACTACAGACTATGATCTGCTCAAATCCTACATTGAAGACATAGAATTTGACATGATAGAAAACAGGGGTACCGCCATTGGCAGTGCACTGGCAGTGGCTACTAACCGAATGCGGGAATCTGATTCTAAAACCAAGGTATTGATCCTTTTAAGCGACGGTGACAATACAGCAGGTAATATTGATCCCATTACAGCTGCTAAGCTGGCTACTGCATACGACATAAAAATGTATTCTATAGCCATAGGAAAAGAAGGTAAAGTACCTTTTGGTAAAGATTTTTTTGGGAGACCGCGTATGGTAGAGAATACCATGGATGAGACTACCTTAAGAGAAATCGCCAAAATTGGTGAAGGTGAGTTTTTCAGAGTGGGCGACAACGAGGCCCTGGAAAATGTATTCAAGTTGATTGACCAATATGAAAAGGCAGAAATAAAAGAAACACGCTATAAAGACACAGAAGATTTCTACAGAAACTACCTGTACTGGGCTTTGGTGTTTTTCATGCTTTGGATGCTACTCAAATCCACTTTTCTTACCAATGTATTGCAAGATTAAAATCCTTTCTGATACAGATAGGTACCGACGGTTATCATAAAAAAACGGTTTCTCCATTTTCTATTATCATAGGTCTTTGATAGAGGTTATCTAAGACGGTCGATTCGAGCCTCAGTAACGCATTATCAGGCACATCAACAAATCTCACCGTACGACTTGAATCTGCGGTATGTTGGTCAATACGTTTCCAATATCCATCCCAAATAGAAAGCACATAGTTTACATTCTCTTCAAAAACCCCTTTCAATACCCCATTTTCATCACTGTATAAATGTTTTACCGTAAGCCCTGCCTTTTTTTCAGAGCCTTCCAATACCTTAATAGAATCATCTTTAGAAAAAACGAAAGGCGGCCCGGCCGGTAATAATTGATTTTTCAAAAAGTACATCGGTAAATACAGCACATTGTTATTGTCCATATCTTCAAAAGTGGCTTTACCGTTTTCTATAGCAGACCAATAAACGGGCTTCCAGTTTCCTCCGTTGTACACACATAAGTAAACAAACCTGGTATCAGAAGGGGTTTTTAACTCAGACAGTACAACTTCTCCAACACTGATGTACTCCTTAGTTACATCCTTTATATTAAACTTATTAAGGAAATCCGGCACGACATCCTCCGGCTCCTTAATGGATGCCAGCGCTTCAGGTTGTTTCGAATAGCTATGCCTGAATATTTTACCAGGTTTGAAATGAGGTTCAATGGCCTGATATTCTCCAGGGTTCTTTTCTGCCGAATTAAAGCTTACCATCGATCCATTATTTGACAGTACTACATTCCAGAAATGGCCGGCATTTCTATGCCCCCAGTAAGGGACATAATCAATTGCAACGGGTATCCCCTGCGCGCGCATGGCACAGGTAGCCATCATGACCAGATCTCTGCACTTTCCATATTTGTTTTGGGTCACTTCACTGATACTTTGGCTATTTAGTTCTCTGGAACCTCGCTCCCAATCAAATTTCAGCCATTTGCTCAATGAAGTATTGATCAATTTACAAGCTTCTACAGGATCACCGGCATTACTTATGGAGTCACCTATCCAGTCGTAATGATCAAACAAGCCGTTTCTCCAGTTTTCCAGTGGCTCGTCATAGGCTCTATAAGGCAATATGTATTCACAGAACTGACTGAATGTAGCGTTTTTAGCCCAGGGTTTTGATTCCCAAACAGAAAATGCCATTTCAATGTTGTCTATAATCTCTCTGGCAGACAAGGAATCAACATCCCAGGCTGAAACCCTATATAATCGATATTTCTTCAGATTGATAAGCGAATCAATGGCTTTATCGATTTCTTCAGATGTTTTATATGCATAGACATTAAAATCTACGAAGCCGTTTGTGCTGTCAACAAAAGTAGTTAGCGGATGAAAGTGATATGCTGCGTTCTCAAGAATGAATTTTGCAGCTACATGCTTTAAACTGTCCTTTTCCTCATTAAAATAGGCAAGTACCTGCTCACCTGCCTTGTTAAATTCGACTGAACCTTCAAATTTCATTTCATCATCTGAATGATAAAGTTTAATGGCCACGAAGGCAGTCATGGCAAGAAGCATTACAAAAAGTAAAAGTTGAACTAGTCGTTTTGAGGGCATATTTCTTGGGATTACTCTTCAGAATATTGGTTTCCGTAAGAAATTCAATTAAAGTTGAAGAAAAAGGAAAAGAATAACAAGAAAGACCATTCGATTGGTATAATCATGTAAATCCTCGAGGTTTCAATGATTTTTAAAGAAGAATAATAGCAATAAAATTCGATATTTAATATCCGCTTACAAACGAGAAATGCTAATTCAATTTACTGAGGAATACCTGAAGAAGAATATCTATTGGCTCTTGATCTCAGTAGCCTATATTGTTGTTGTTTTCGTCGCATTTTGGAGGTTGGATAGCGTGATCTATCCTGTAGTGGCCTTTCCTTTTTTATTTTTTATAAAGGCGAAAAACAAAGAAGTGGTCATAAAGCTGCGTCTGGTCGATCTGGCACTTTTCGCCATCTTTATATATGAAATTGCCAATTATCTTTTCTCAAGCTATCCGCCTAATAGTTTTTCTTTTCTCTTAAAAATCAGTGTTGCCATCGTCTTATATATGGTTTGGGCATTGCTTGAAAAACGTCCTGGATTTGCTAAACTTCTTTTACTGTCCTTTGCACTTTATGGTGGTTTACTTTCCATAGTAGCCATCCTTCAATTTATCAACTTCAATTTCAGTCTGAAGGCAGCAGGGTTTCGACAGATACATCAATTTAAAAACATTTATAGCCCCTTTGGCATACCGATCAATGATTGGAGCACAACCATTTGGCTTCTGTTTGTGCCAGGCTACTATTACACCGTTACACTTTGGAGAAATAAATACCTTAGATATCCATTATTACTGAGTTGTATTGCTATGTTCAGCGCAATGACATTGACCTTTTCCAGAGGTATATACATCACGATCTTATTCTTTCTTATCTGCCTTCCATTATTACTCATTACTTCCGGACAGACAAGTATGAAAAAGGTTTTGATACCACTGGTTTTGACACTTTGCCTTGCATTACTTTCATTATTGCCAATTTACCCACCTTTTCTTACTACTGTCAGAATAGTTGAAACGCCCTCACAAGTAAGAAGTGCTACGGGTAGGCTGGAAATATGGGAAAGAGGCCTGATGATGGTAAAGCATAACCCTCTATTAGGTTTGGGCAGTGGTAATTTTGCCATGAGATATCCTGGTAATTATAAGGAGCGTCCCGAAGAGAATACAAAAATCCTCTCCAGAGTTAACAATACTCCTATACAAATATTGATTGATAAAGGTTTTTCAGGACTGTTACTCTATGTTTTATTACTGCTTATTTGGCTATATGGTCTTTTTAAGACGTATAGAAACCCACACCCAAAAAAGGACAAAATGTTGTCCACCTTCCTCTTGGCAGGAGGGATAGGTTTCTTAATCAAGGAATTAACATTTACCTCATTATTGAATAGCGATGGCGTACTACTGACCATTGTATTATGGATAGCAGCAAGCAGAAAACAATCAAAAATAGCCTTTAAGCACACGTTGAAATATCACTGGTTCCTGCTACTATTTATACCCATACTGCTTTATTGGGGGTGGATTATTTCCAGGGATCATTCGGGAGAGTATGCGAAGAACCTGAATGAAAAAGCTCTGGAGGCTGCATCAGAAAACAGATGGGCCGAAGCAGGTGACTTGATAGATCGTGCGATAGATAAAATGCCTGGTCAAGCTGTATACCACCTCAATAAAGGGCTTTTCCTTCTATCAGCAGATCCACCTCCTTTTTCTGTCACCGATATACTAAACAAACTTCCCCTGACTTTTAGTACAACCCGTAAATGGGACCAAACCACTGAAGTATTCAAGCTTGTTCTTCAACTAAACCCTAATGACCCCATTGCCTCTCATAACATGGGTTGGATAGCATTTTATAAGGGAGAATTAATGCAGGCAAAAAAGCATTTTGAAGATGCCTGTTTCATTGACCCTAACGAAGTAATTTATAATTTGAGTAAAGCGCTTCTGCATTATCATTGTAATGAAGACTCTTTAGCAGACTTTCATTTTTATAGAGCCGTTAAAGTTGCTCCCCAACTTCTGGAAAGCCTGTTGTGGGAACAGGTAAGAAAAAAAAACGCCCTGGATTGGGAAAACATCTACGCCAAAGCTGTTGAAGATTTAAAAAAAGAGGTTGACCAATCCAATAGCCCAATATGGAAAGCACGACTGGCAAAGGCACTAATTCAAACGGGTGATATCCATACTTCCAGACATCTATTAGAAAGCGTAACCGATATAATTCCTAATATGAATCGCCCCTGGTTAAATCTGGGAGATATAACAATCAATGATAATGAACGCAAAGCTTATTATACGAAATCAGAGTTTTTAGACCAGCAGGATTATTTACCCAAACTGAAACTGGCCGGTTATTATAATGATATGGCCCAACATGAAGAAGCATTATTCTATTACATAAAGTCGTTACCCGGATTATTTCAAATCCAATATGGCTTGATCAATGAGAAATTAAGAAGAAGTTACAATACTCAAAAGATTTTACACCCTCTTCCCCCTCGTGAGCTCTTTTACACAATAACACCATCCAGTGATCCTGCTAATTATTGTCTGAAAGTAAGTGAGCTTTTCGGTAAAATGGGTAACAGTAATCGTATGAGAAAATTCAAGAAACTTTCAAATACCTCCCCTATCACGCAGTCTGATATTACCAGGCTTTATAAATAATCACCATTACATAAACATTTTGCACGATTTTGCACGATTTAAAAAGAGATAACTATTATTTGTGTGAAATGAAAAATATTTTTCTCATAATTAATTGATTAATAACATATTAACTTAAAAAAGTAATTAATTAAGGAAGAGCAAACTCCATTTTCCGTTCAAAAAATTGCAATTTCATGCTTGATAATGCATTTTTATATAGTATAAAATGCCAGTTTATGCACTTTTCATAGATGATTAAGCAATGAATCAATCTTTAATAATGATAAGCAAGCTTCTATCGGTTAAAAAAAGTTCTTTCTTAGATACCCGCATATTATTTATCCTGGTCTGTTTACTGAATTTCATCGTTGTTCTAATCGGAGATACCTACGTTTTCACAGAGGGGTTTTATCTGGACTTAATGAAAAGGGAATATTTCCCAACACCTTTAATGGAAAGTATCCGTGACTTTAATAAAGGGTTGGGATGGGTTTTCGATCTCTTCATGCCGATTATACTACTGGTTAAGTTCTTTTTGATAGCCGCTGCCATTTACATTACATCGTATCTCCACGATACTTCATTTTCCTTTGGAAAAATCTTAAAAGGTGTTATTCTGGCCGAAGTAGTATTTATCCTTGGGGCTGCTGTCAGAATAATATGGATAGGATGGGTTATGACAGAAATGAATATGATACGATATCTGTCTTTCTATCCTTTGTCATTAACCGGTTTAATGGATATCACTTTTTTGAATCAATATGCCTGGCTAATCAGCCCACTCAAAAATATTAATTTCTTTCAATTGGCTTACATGATGGTATTGTCATATATACTCACCTTCCTATTTCATAAAAGATTTACAACCATGGTGAAACTGGTTGTACCATCGTATGTAGTTCTATTTATCCTGTACGTAGGCGGCTTTATGTTCCTCGGAATAATCAATTCATAATGACGAAAAAGTTTATACAGCGCATGCCGAAAAGCTTTAAATAGAGTAGGCAAAACTAAACTAAATCAAAAATGAAAAGCTTAGCAATTGAGCAAATGCAAAACGTCGTTGGCGGAGGTGAGTGGGTATGGAGACCTAACTTATCCAACATTCCAATCAGTATGGGTGACACCTGTCAGGATGTCTACAACTACTATGGTGGAAATGCGAGTTATGCAGCATCACAGTTGAGTGGAACTTATGTACTGTCCATTTGCATGATGTATGTCGGAGGAGGAGGAGGAGAATAATCTCTCCTAAAATTTATATTTAATTCTTGAGCATTAAGTTCAGAATAAAGAGATCGGTCTAAAATCAGAGATCGGTCTCTTTTAATGAGTTCAACTTATTTTAATTAAGCATACATCAACAACCATTGCTAGCACACAGTCTCAATACTTTTGATAATCGATTTAAGTATGAAGAAACCGATTTACATATCACTGGTGATCATCTTAGCAGGATTCTGTTATCTTGGTTTTATCGCTATTTCCAAGCAGATAACAAAAAATCAACATTATGAAGAGGCCCTGAAAATACCATCTTTTAGCTTTTATAAACTGGAAGGCGGATTTTTTAGTAATGACGATCTAACGAATAATGGGAAAGTATTAATTGTATATGCAAGTCCGGAATGCGTCCATTGCGAAGAAGGGGCAAAACTCCTGGCAAATCACAAAGAAGCTATTCAATCCCTTCAGGTGGTAATAGTATTTCCTTTTGAAGCTGCAGAAGTACAGGCCTTTTGTGACAGAGTAAAAGGCTTACGAAGTATTAAGAACGTTAGCTTTTTATTAGATCCTTTTGAGGAATTTCGTGAGTTATTCGGCTATTCTAATTTCCCTTCATTTTTTGTCTATGATGAAAAAAAGTTGTTGATAAAAAAAATAGAAGGCATCTCAGATATTCACCAAATAACAGATCTCATTGATTCCTAGGTTAAACAAGAAAAAAATTAAACAGGCTTTCGTAGCACAGCACGACAGTGCAGACTGTGGCGCGGCCTGCCTGCTATCTCTGATCCGATACTACAATGGGGACGCAAGCCTGCAAAAGTTAAAAGAAAACGCAGGAACAGGTAAAGACGGTACCACTTTACTTGGATTGCACCAGGCTGCCATCCAATCCGGGTTTGATTCACAGGGTTATGAAGCTGACATCACAGACTTGATCAAGCATCAGGACCCAATGATCTTACATGTGGTGATTGATGAAAGACTGCAGCACTATGTCATTTGTTATGGTTATGAAGATGGAAAGTTTATAATAGGTGATCCTGCTGTAGGGGTGCGAATGTTACCTAAAAAAGAATTAGATACTATTTGGGTTTCACGAAACTGCCTGGCCTTGAAACCCAACAAACACTTTGTTCAAAAAGAAACAATCAATCGTGCTAAAACGCAATGGATCCTTCGGATAATCAGAGAAGATTACCTGGTACTACTGTTTAGCGCTATCATTGGATTATTTATTGCTACCCTCGGTATCGTAATGTCAGTTTTCTCTCAAAAACTTATTGATGACATATTACCTTCAAACGACCCGACTCGTCTGATCCCCGTGGTACTATTGGTCGCAACACTTTTGATGTTCAGAGTCGGTCTATCAGCGGCAAGGCAGCTATTACTATTACATCAGAGCAGGGCCTTTAATAACAGGATCATCAATGCATTTTACAATACGTTACTATACCTGCCTAAGTCATTTTATGACAATAAAAAGATCGGTGAATTAGTGGCCAGACTTAATGATACAGGAAGGATACAACGGGTGATAACGAATGTACTGGGTGGAATAGTGATAGACAGCCTGACCATTCTGGTAACTTTATCATTCATTTTCTTCTATTCCTGGCCAGCAGCTGCCATGGCCAGTATTAGTCTCCCGATCTATTTTCTATTGGTATTTCGCTTTAACGATAAAATTGTTTCTGCTCAGCAAGGTGTAATGCAGAATTATGCAAAAAGCGAAAGTAACTTTATTAATACCATACAAGGTGTTACCACGATCAAAAACCGGGGAAAGGAAGCGTTTTTTTCAAAAATCAATCAGATCATATATGGAGAGTTACAGAATAAGACAGTCCACCTGGGCAAAATCAATGTTAAACTAGGAGCATTTTCCGGCCTCTTTGGTGTGGTATTTTTGATTAGTATTCTAACCTACATGTCATTTGAAGTATTTCAGGGCCAAATGTTGATAGGAAAAATGATGGCGGTACTTGGAATGCTGGGCAATTTACTTCCGGCCGTATCTAACCTGGCATTGGTCTCTGTAGTGATAAATGAAGCAAGGGTAGCCTTTGACAGAATGTTTGAATTCATCAATGAACCTGCTCAGGAACTTACGGATAAACACAAAGAAGACATCACTTTTGAGTACTTACATGTTAGTGCATTATCATTTCGTTTTCCCGGAAGAAAACCAATTTTAAAGGATATCTCACTTGAAGTTAATAAAGGTGAAGTAATTAGCATTGTTGGAGAAAGTGGTTCGGGTAAGAGTACTTTAATTCAGTTACTTCAAAACTTCTATTCTCCGGAAGAAGGGAGAATTATAATTAATGGTCAATCAGATCTGAAAAACATTAAAAACGAGTCGTGGAAAAAGGTGATAGGAGTTGTACCCCAGGATATCCATCTTTTTAATGGTACTGTCTTAAATAACATATGCTTTTCTGCTTCCCGACAAGACATCACTCATGCACTGGATTATTGCAAAACCCTTGGTTTTGACCATTTCATAAACGCTCTCCCTCAAGGTTATGGCACTTTGGTAGGTGAAGAGGGCATCAACTTATCCGGGGGGCAAAAACAAATCATTGCTCTTGCCAGGGCACTTTTACATAGGCCCTCCTTACTTATTTTGGATGAAGCAACCGCATCAATGGATAGAATAACTGAAAAATTTGTACTGGACCTGCTCCACAAGGTGAAAGGTGAAATGGCTGTTATCTTTGTCTCACACCGGCTACACTTACTTCCAGGCATTAGTGAAAGGATATACGTTATAAATGAAGGAACCATTGAGAATTCCGGGAGTCACCAGGAACTTATGCTTGAAGAAAACTTTTACAGCTCTTATTGGAATGATATCCAACTGACTCACACCGATCCTTCTTTCAACAAGTCGGGTTAGGGTGTTCGTTTGAAAAGTTGTGCATTGAAAATCAGGAATAAAATAACATCCGAAATCCAAATAGTATTAGTGCAATTCCGGCCAAAATATTAATAATACGCATAAATCGCGTGGTGACAAGTTTTCGGAGTTTGTTAGCCAGGTAAGCCTTGCCACAATCTGAAATAAAAACCATTACAGTGGTGGCGAGAAAAAATACGATCAGCTCATATCCTGAATAGCTGTATTCCACCGTAGCCAGGCTCAACGCGCCCAACCAGAACACCAATACAAAAGGACTCATTCCGTTGATAAAAAAGCCTTGGAAAATAAATCGAAAAAAACCCTTTATTTCAGATTTAGAGGCTTGTTGCGGGTTGATTTGAGGTTTTTTTATAAAGTTATAGCACCCAAACAAAATAAGTATTGTACCACCTACATAGGCGATATACTCATCGTAACCTGATTGTTGAACAAACGTGGCCAGCCCTAAATAGCCAACAGTAATGTAAAGTATATCACTTAAACTAATACCTACAGCTACCAGTACCGCCTTTTTGAATCCTTTTTCAATACTGGTTTGAATTAGTGTAAAAAACACAGGCCCTATGAGCAACATAAGCACCAGACCAAGCAATAGTCCATGTATTACATACATCAAGCAGTCGGGTTTAGAAAGGATCTCCAATCTTGCAACTGAGTGTCCTTTATTACCCGGGGAAATTTATTTTGGCCGCCCACCTTACCCTTCGACTCCATATACTTATAAAAGGTGGCTACGGGTAAAACACTTACAAATACTTCTTTGAGTGCAGCCTCACGCTCTACGGCATAATCATCGTTTAGCTGTTTTATAACATTATCCAGCTTTAATCCTAGTTCCGCTTCATTGACGGTATCATCCGTACCAATATACCAGTGGTGGGCAAAAAGAGACTGATGGGGTATTCCTGCAACGGTGAATTCAGGAATGTTAATATTCAGATCATCCGCCACCACTTCAATTGCTTTGTTCATATTATCCACAGACAGATGTTCTCCACAAAGGCTGAGGAAGTGCTTTGTACGACCTGTAATAATAATTTCTGCTTCAGCCTTATTAGATATCTTTACCACATCACCTATCAAATAACGCCAGGCACCTGCACAGGTAGAAATTAACGGGGCATACTCCCTGCCTTCTTCTACCTGATCAATCATTACGGTAGGTGCGTCAGGCAGTAATTGCCCGTCTTCATCAAAATAGCTCCTTTCAAACGGTACAAATTCATAGAAAATACCGTTGTTCAATACCAGTCTCATTGATTTTTGGTTTGGCCTATTTTGAAAGCCAATAAAACCCTCTGATGCCAGGTAAGTCTCAATATAATGGATATCCCTGCCCAGCAACTTACCAAAACCCTTACGGTACGGATCAAACGACACGCCACCATGGACATAAACAGAAAGGTTAGGCCATATTTCATGAATATTTGATACGTTGTGATAGTCCAGTATCTTCTCCATTAGGATCTGTATCCAGGCAGGTACTCCCACAATGATATTGATGTTCCACGACCTGGCTTTGCGTGCTATTTCATTCAGCTTTTCTTCCCAGTCCCTGGTTTTTGCAATCCTCTTTCCAGGTTTGTAAAAATGTTGAAACCAAAAGGGAAGCTGAGCTGCCTGGATGCCACTAAGATCTCCTTCAAAGTAACTCCCTCGATTATTAAGCTGAGTAGAACCTCCCAGCATCAGTATTCCCCCCTGAAAAAACTCTGAAGGCAAATCATATTTTGACAAAGTAAGTATCTGACGGATACTGGTCTTTTGAATGGCCTTTTTCATGTCTTTGGTAATAGGAATATACTTTGATGAAGCTTCGGATGTTCCTGAGCTTAATGCAAAATATTTCACCTTCCCCGGCCAACAGATATTAGATTTGCCTTGTTTAGACTGCGCCCACCATTCACCATACATCTTATCATAATCATGAATGGGCACATTTTTTTTGAATCTTTCAAAAAATTCCTTGTCAAAATATCGGTACCCCGCCAGGATATGATCAAAACTATATGTTTTGCCAAACGCAGTTTGACTGGCTGTTATCAGCAACTTTTTTAACTCATTTTTCTGTAGGTCCAGGGGATTAGAGTATTCTTGTTCCAAGCTCTCCCTGATACGGATCCCTTTCTTTAATAAAGTACCGAGAATAGGCATATCCTATGGGTTAAAATATTTTATTTTACGTAAGCGCTAATAACTATCGTAAATATCAAATGGATATCTCAAACAATATTAAGGAATTCCTCAGTTATTTATCTCCAAATTCTTGCCGATTGGTAGCTGTGAGTAAGACAAAACCTCCTGCTGACATACAAGAAGCTTATGAAGCCGGTCAAAGGATATTCGGGGAAAATAAGGCGCAGGAAATGACGGAGAAAAGTGAATTATTACCTAAAGATATCGAGTGGCATATGATAGGCCATCTGCAACGCAACAAGGTCAAATACATCGCCCCCTATGTATCACTCATACACGCAGTGGACAGTATCAGACTACTTTCAGAAATTAACAAGCAGGGATCAAAAATTGACAGGCTGATCCCTTGTCTGTTACAAATACATATCGCCGAAGAGGAAACCAAGTTCGGCCTTTCCGAAGAAGAATTAATACTATTACTTAATAGTGATGAAGTAAAGGAGATGGAAAATGTCAAAATAGCCGGACTGATGGGAATGGCCACCAATACGGATGACGAAATACAGGTGAGAAAAGAGTTTAAAGGATTAAAGCGTCTGTTTGATCAGGTAGATGCTATGGAATTGCCCGGACATGTAGATATGAAAGAACTTAGTATGGGCATGAGTGGTGACTACACGATTGCCATAGAGGAGGGTAGTACGCTCATCCGGGTAGGTAGTGCAATCTTTGGAGCCAGAAATTATACCGGATGAGTAAAAATATTATAAAGATCGCAGCCGTATTAGGCACAATGGCAGTGGGAATAGGCGCATTCGGCGCACATGGGCTAGAGGAAATACTCGTGACCAACGGACGTGTGGGGACTTTCCAAACAGCGGTAAATTATCATTTCTACCATGTGTTGGCATTGTTAGCGGTAGGTATTCTGGCAAATTACAAACCCAGTAAACTATTATCTTACTGTTCCCTTTTATTTACATTGGGCATTGTGATTTTCAGCGGCTCGCTCTACATACTTTCATTAACAAACATCACTCTTTTAGGGGCCATTACTCCTTTGGGAGGGGTATGTTTTATTGCCGGATGGATACTTTTATTTTGGGCAATGAAAAAGGCTTCTTAAGCAGACCGTCATAAAGCCCTTCGAAAACTCCGGATTACGTTTAGGCAAAAAAATAAGGCCATCTCATATGAGGTGACCTTTATGATAGATTTTAAAGCGTTCTGATCAATTCGAATCGTCTTTCTTTGGTAAGACATTGGTTACAATGGTGACCCGATTCATAGGACTGACCGCATTACTTACTATTGTGATCACTTTATTCTGTCTGCCCATCTTACCTGTACTATTGAAAACAACTTTGATCTCACTTTCCTGTCCGGGGGTAACCGGGTCACGAGGCCATGCTGGCGCTGTACAACCACAGGTAGTCTGTACATTTGTTATGATCAACGGCTCAGTGCCGGTATTTTCAAATTTAAAGACATGTTCTACCTTGTCTCCCTGGTAGATATCACCAAAATCATGTTTATCTTCTTCGAAAGTTATCACTGCACCATTTGCAGCCGCCTCGGTAGTGGCTGATTCCTGAGCTATCGCTCCATAGATCATGAATACACCAAAGACAAATACTATAAAAGTTTTCATATCATTACTTTTGTTACGTTACAAATATAATTCTATTCTAAGTTAATCAACAATCTTACCAGCTTTAATATCAAACGAACATGGTAGAAGTAAAGTTTACCAAAAATAGCTGGTGAGTAGCACGTGTAACAGCGGTATAAAGCCATCTTACATATTCAGTGTCCAGATCATCTTCCTTGTAATATCCCTGGTCCACAAAAACCGCCTGCCACTGCCCGCCTTGTGCCTTATGGCAAGTGACTGCATAGGCAAACTTTATCTGTAACGCATTGAGAAACGGGTCTGTTTTTAACGCCTCTTTTTGCTCTTTTTGGGAAGCCAGGTCTGCATAGTCTTCTCTGACTTGCTCGTATAAAGTCTTGTTCTGTTCCATGGTCAATGCGGGACTCTCAGAATACAAAGTATCCAGAATAACCTTTGCTTCAAAAGCTTCCGCCTGAGGATAATCAATCATTCGCAGGCTCAGTGTAGCAAACCTGAACCCATACATCTCTTCAAAATTAACGATCTTCATTACCTCGACAAAGTCGCCATTTGCCAGGAATCCACCGGCTGCACCTTCAGGGGAAAACAAATAATTATTACGGACAATCATCAATATTTCCCCTACTTCGAGTTCGGACTCATAGAAATGGATCTGTTGCCGTATGTATTGATTATAAGCATTGGCATTTTTGTTAGACCGGCATATTATAATGGTATTCTCTATTCCAAAATTATCATAGGTATAACGAATGCCATCTTCCATACGCTCTCCGGTCATCTTAAAAAGGTCGTCAAACCCCTGAGTTTTAAATTTGATGATCGGTTTTTTATTGGCAAGCTCTTCTCTAAGCTTTGTAGCATTCCAAAGCACCCCGGATTCGGAACTTTGACGCATCACTTCTGTAAGTGTAACGCTGCTCACCGATAATTTGAAAGAATGGGCCAGCATATCTCTATCCAAAGCCGGGCTCAGTAGCTGACCCACAGGTGGTAACTGTGCATCATCGCCAATAAGGACCAGCCTATTGCTACTATCCGAAAAAACGAAGTCAACAAGATCTGACAGTAAACCCCTGGCACCAAAACCGCTATCTTCATTGATCATCGAAGCCTCATCAACAATAAAAACCGTATCCTTTGCATAGTTCTTTTGCCTGGTAAACGTTAATGTCCCTGATTCTGACTGGACCTTCTTGTATATCTTTTTATGAATGGTAAAGGCCATTTTCCGGGTATAAGAAGACATCACCTTGGCAGCTCTTCCAGTGGGTGCAATCAGTACATATTTATAGTTAAAAAGGGGTAAAACCTGTACTAAAGCACTTAGAATGGTTGTTTTTCCTGTACCGGCATAACCTTTGATCAGTAATGTCCTCCATTCATTGTCTTTTTCCAGTAACCAGTCTACTCTTTTAAATAATGATCGTTGCCCTTCTGTGGGATCAAAAGGAAATTTACTTGCCAATATCTCTGACGGTACTGACATTATCTTTTGGTATCCTCCGCGGAAATATTAACCATGGTAGATGTAGCCTTGGCAATCAATGTCATGCTGTCATCACGCTTACACCATACTTCAGACTCGCAAAAGCTCATTTTCCTGCCTTGCTTCAGCACCCAGCCTTTCGCCCTCAATTCCTGTCCAACACCTGGGTTAAGATAAGATATTTTGATCTCGCCGGTGACAACATTAAACCCCTCAGGTACTAATGTATAAGCCGCAAAACCAGCTGTAATATCAGCCAAAGTAGCTACTAACCCTCCGTGAGCAAAGCCTTTCTGCTGTTGATGGATCTGATCAAGTTTGAGCCAGCCTTCCGTTCTACCCACTTCAATCACATCTAACTGGAAGCCAATGTGCTTCATAAAATATTGTCGATCAAGATGTTGTTTGATTCGTGTTTTAAAATCAGGATTGTAAACGTTCATTGTCTATTTTTAAAAAGACAAATATAAAGGTAACCTCACTATTCCTATGGATGAAATAGTAAAAGCAATGTACAGCCACAAAGTTCGTGTAAGGGTTTGCGGATTATGTTTTGAGGGAGCGAGCCTTCTGATGGTGAAACATATAGGATTAGGTGAAAAAGGCATACTGTGGTCACCGCCCGGAGGAGGAATGGAGTTTGGCGAGACGGCCGAACAGTGTTTAATGAGAGAATTCGAGGAAGAAACAGGCCTGATCATTGAGCCTGTCGAGTTTCTTTTCGTCAACGAATTCAAAAATGAAAACCTACATGCGATTGAACTATTTTTTTCAGTTCGCCGGACCGGGGGCTACCTGAAAAAAGGGAATGATCCCGAATTACCATCCCATCATCAATTGATAAAAGCCGTTAAGTTTGTGACTTTCGACGAACTAAAGGTTATGCCCGTAGAAAATAAACATAACGTTTTCCGAAAAATTGACGATATTTCGGACGTGTTAAATATGCGGGGCTATTTTAAATTCTGGCAATAATTGTATTACTTAGCACCCTGAATATCCATGTAATATTGGTTTAAATCACTATTTTTGCATATACAAAATTTTAAAAAATGAACGTGACCAAAATTGTTTCCATCATTCTGTTACTTGGTAGTCTTGGCTTGGGTTGGCGCCTTGTGAATACTGTAAAATCGACTATTGACGAAAGAGCACTCATAACAGATAGAGAAGCTGCAATTATAGATAAGTTAATGTTGATCCGGGAAGCAGAAACTGTTTACCAGGAAGTAAATGGAAATTACACCAGTGACTGGGACAAACTCATAGACTTCATAAAGAATGGTCAGTTCCCAATTATACAGAAAAAGGAGATTGTTGTTACGCTAAGCTACGGTGCTGACAGTTCCATTATTCGAATAGATACGTTGGAGATTATTCCCGCAAAAGAGCGCATTTTTAAAGAGGTTTATAATGTTAATGCCGCAAATAATGGAATTTTCAAAGGATTCAAAGGGTCATTAGGGACTTATGCAACACAAGGTAGCGGAGCATATACTTTACATCAGAATGGTAAAGATGTAACTCACAAATATCGTGAAAGCGGCATCATCACCAATATTCAAGATATATTTGAAGGATCTCAGGTGTCAAAAGGTGACTTATTAATGACACTGGAAGACAACAAATTTGACCCCAATGTTGACCTTGACCGACTGGCTTATGTGCCCGGATATGCTAATGTCAAGTTTGAGATTTATGCGGCAGAAATAGATAAAAATGGTTCATTCGTGGATGTGATAGAGGTAAAGAATCCGAAACCATTTGATCCTACTCGTTCAGAAGAAAACGAAGCAAAAAACAAGAAACCGTTGCGTTTTGGCTCGAAAACAGATGTAACAACATCAGGAAACTGGGAATAATAATTTGAACACGACAACATCAGCTTATAAACTGATAAAAAAGATCAAGAATGATAAATTTGATGTAGATAGCCTGCATCACTATAATCTTCTTGTCCAGATTGGAACACGTGATCTACAGGTATGTGTAATAGATTCACGATCAAGTCAGTGCCTGTTATTAGAAGACTTTGCACTGGCTGGTGCGAAAACGCATAATGAACTCCAGGATATTCTAGTATCCCTATTTGCTGACCATGATCTGTTAATGGCAGGTTTTTGGAGAAAAGTTCGTATAAGCATTAAAAACAGTAAATTTTGTCTGGTACCCTCTTCTCTTTTTGTAAGTGATGCAAGCCTGGATTATTTAAAACTCAATTGTCAGGTCAATGAAAGCACTGAAAAGGTACTTTCCTACAAACATATTAAGTCAGACGCAGTTTGTGTTTTTGCCATGAAAACAGTCCTGATAGATTGGATTGAAAGCCTTTACCCAAATGCAGAGGTGGAATTCATTCATCAGGCCAGTGCCCTTATAGAAGGAACTATTCATAATGCTCAAATTCATAGGAAAGACAGCTTATACCTGTATATAGATCGTTTTAAGTTGCATTTGATTACGCTAAAAAATGGCAAACTGGAGTATTACAATCAATTCAGTATCAAACAATTTAGTGACTATATCCGCTATATTATGCTGGTGATGAATGGCCTCAACAGAAATCAAAAAACAACAGACCTCGTATTATGGGGGTACATTGGAAAACAATCCCCTCACTACAATGAGTTTTACAAATACATCAAAAACATTTCCTTCGGGGATCGACCTGATTATTTAAAATACAATTACATGTTTGATGAAATTCAGGATCATCATTTCTTTGATTTATACAGCACTCATCTCTGCGATTAATGAAAAAGATCGCCATCTTCCCGGGGTCTTTCGATCCTTTTACGAAGGGACATGAAGACATCGTACTCCGTGGCCTTGGACTCTTTGACGAAGTTATAGTAGCAATAGGTTATAACAGCCAAAAACATAAGAGGTATTTCGATATCGATGTGATGGTAGCCTATATTAATCAAACTTTTGTCGGTTATGACAATATCAAAGTAGCTGTATATAACGAACTCACGGCCGAACTCGCCAAGAAATATGATGCGAAATTTTTGCTTAGAGGATTGAGGAATACCACAGACTTCGAATACGAGAACAGTATTGCACAAGTGAATAATTACCTCAATGACGATCTAGAGTCCGTTTTTTTAATTACATCACCCAGATTTGCTGCCATCAGTTCATCTATTATACGTGAAGTCCACCGGTATGGGGGGGACACAAGAGAATTCCTTCCTTATGAACTGTGATCAGGCTTCTGTTGCCTTTTCCTTTTTGAAGTAACTATCGACAACAAAAGCGATAGACTTATAAGAATGCTGTAGCGCATGAAATACTTCCTTGGGTGTCATCCAACGTAGTTCCTCGATATCTTCTTCCAGTTGTGGCTTCATGTCAGCGTGGTATATCGTACTCATCGTATACCAGACCGTTCTTTTAAGGATTTTCTTCCTGTTCATGGTATAAGTATGCCAGGTAGTGCACAGCTTTTTTTTCACCTTAACCTCTACATTACATTCTTCTTCCACCTCTCTCTTAGCCGCGTCCTTATTTTTTTCCCGTGGGTCTAACTTTCCTTTTGGAAGGTCCCATTTCTTCATTCGGTATATCATCAGGAATTTACCTCCTTTTTGTACCAAACCTCCCGCTGCTTTCACCACTTTAAACTTTTTCTTTACAAAAGCCTTTACGCCCTGATAATCATCTACCGTCAGAGTAAGGGAAATGACTCCGTGAGGCGTAGCCGTATCTAAGACATCCAATAACTTATCTACGTCTTCCTCGCGAGCATGCTTGATCCATGTCCGATGAAGTAGTTTAGCCAACGTAATAGGTTCATGTTCAGCATTTATTATTGTGTTAAATGAATGCTTATCAAGCTTTTGGCCAGATTTCAGAATGATGACTTGAATGTCATTGATGAATAGATTCATCTACTTGTTTAGGGTAAGAAACTGTTTACAAATGAATAAAAATATTATGAGCACGCAAATAGAAATTGATTTTTTTAATAGATAACTTCGCCATTATGACGAAATCAAATGATCCACAAACGTTAGGTCTGCGAATTGCATCTTTACTACTGGACATAGAAGCGATCAAACTTAATATCAGGAACCCTTTTACCTGGAGTTCGGGGTGGCTGTCTCCTATTTACTGCGATAACCGATTGTCATTGTCTTATCCCGAAGCAAGAAGTAGCATCAAAAATGCTTTAGCAGAAGCAATAAAAGAACATTATCCTAGTGCCGAGGCTATCGCCGGTGTAGCTACAGCAGGTATTCCACAAGGTGCATTAGTAGCGGACTTACTGGGACTACCTTTTATCTATGTTCGTTCTAAGCCCAAAGGGCATGGAATGGGAAATATGATAGAAGGCAAGGTAACTCCTGGTCAAAAGGTAGTGATCATTGAAGACCTGGTATCAACCGGAGGAAGTTCTTTGAAAGCGGCTGATGCACTGAAATCAGTTAATTTCGAAGTATTAGGTATGGCAGCTATTTTCACCTACGGTTTCCATCTGGCTGACGAGAACTTTCGCGAGGCAGGAATTCCTTTAGTATGTTTAAGTAACTATCAATACCTGTTGGAAGAAGCGCTGAAAAGAAAATACATTGAACATGGTCAGTTAGAAACATTAAAATCCTGGAGAGAAGATCCTGGTAGCTGGGGAAAGTAAGGTTTTGATGCTTTGCATATTTTGTACTATTTCCATTTTTCCTCTATCCCCAGGCCGAAAAGTGCAAAATCATATTTGACCGGATCATTGGGGTCAAGACTTCGAAGATTTTTAGTAAGCTCAAGCGCTGTAAGCCAATCGGTTTGCTTTCGGGTAATGAGGCCGAGTGACCTTGCCACGCGGTCCACATGCAAATCACAAGGGCAAACGAGTTGAGCGCTACTTATTTTTTTCCAGCAGCCAAAGTCGACTCCATTATTGTCCTGTCTCACCATCCATCTCAAAAACATGTTGATCCGTTTGCAGGCAGCCTTGCGCTCTGGTGTAGCAATATGTTTTTTTGTTCTTCCGGGAAAATCAGGTAGCGAAAAAAACAAATGATGAAAATGGACCAAACTACTCTCAATGGTATCTGCACCTTTTTTCAGCCCTTCAACAAAAGCCTCTTCCAACGATTCATGATGCTTATAAAACCATCTAAAGAAATGAATGAAGTATAATGTATCCGTACCATTGAACGTTCGATGTTTGAAGTCTTCAAATGGACGTAATTCCTGTTCTGAATGGTTTAAGATAAAATCATATGGAGCGTTATCCATGAGTTTGAATAACTCATGACACTTATTAATGATAGTTTTACGCTGACCCCAGGCCAGCATGGCTGCCCAAAAAGCTGTGATCTCGATATCCTGTTTAGCACTGTATTCATGAGGGATAGAGATCGGATCGTTTTTGATAAAGCCTGGTTTGTTGTACTCTCTTACTTTAGCCTCCAGGAAGGGTTTAATTTCTAAAAAATGCAATTGAATGGGATTTATTTTAGCCAAAAATAAGCAAAAGAGGCCGGTCAGAAAATGAGAAAAGTTTTAATCATCACGTTGCAGAAAACCAGCTTAATTATTAAGAACGGGATATCGGCGAAAGGCCAAACAGTTCATTCACGGATGAGGTGAAAATCCGCTTTGACCAGAATTGCTTTTCGAATTTAGCCCTTGAATTCTCAATTCGTATAATCCTGACTTTAAACGGGTCTGTATTTGCCATAAAATAAATGAGTTCTCTGATGTCATGATAGCAAAATAAAAAAGGTGCTCCCAGTTGTAATTGGGGCACCTTTCAACATTAATTGTCTCTTTTAGATATTGTTTATATCATCTATCAACACATTAAATTTCAACCTCATCAAGGTTAATAAATTCAATTTCACCGTTATCCCTCACGTCAACTCCTACCAGTGACTCTTTATTCACTCTACCTGCAAGTATTTCCTTGGAAAATTCATTTAATATCTCTCGCTGTATGACTCTTTTGAGTGGTCTTGCGCCGAATTGTGGGTCAAAGCCTATTTCAGCCAGATGGTCCAAAGCCTTATCTGATATCTCTATTTTGACTCCAGCTTCCATCAATCGTTGCTTAATCAATCTGAACTGGATGTCAACAACTTTTCGTATATCAGTACGGCTTAATGGCCTGAACATAATGGTTTCATCCACGCGGTTTAAAAATTCCGGTCTTACCGATCTCTTCAGCAATTCATAAACATCTTGCTTGGTGGCTGAAAGTATTTCTTCTACATTATCTTCCGTAAGCCTCTCAAATTTCTCCTGTATCACATGTGACCCAATGTTAGTGGTCATAATAATGATCGTGTTCTTAAAATTCGCTACCCGTCCTTTATTATCGGTCAACCTTCCGTCATCAAGCACCTGCAAAAGAACGTTGAATACATCCGGGTGTGCCTTTTCTATTTCATCCAATAGTATCACAGAATATGGTTTTCTACGTACCGCCTCAGTCAGCTGTCCCCCCTCATCATAACCTACATAACCCGGAGGCGCTCCCACCAATCGACTAACTGCATGACGCTCCTGGTATTCCGACATATCGATCCGCACCATGGCATTCTCATCATTAAAGAGATATTCAGCCAGTGCTTTAGAAAGTTCTGTTTTTCCGACACCTGTAGTACCCAGAAAGATAAATGAGCCAATCGGCCGTCTGGGATCTTGTAAACCTGCTCTACTCCTTCGCACAGCATCTGACAAAGCCATTATAGCTTCTTCTTGTCCGGCTATTCGCTTGCCTAATTCCACTTCCAGATGTAACAGTTTTTCCCGATCACTTTGCAGCATTTTGGACACCGGTATACCTGTCCATTTAGCCACTACTTCCGCAATATCTTCATTGTCCACCTCTTCCTTTAATAAGGAGTCTTCACCCTGTGTTTCTTTCACATGATTTTGAAGTTCCTCCAGTTTCTTCTCTGCTTCTACAAGCTTACCGTAACGAATTTCTGCTACACTGCCAAAATCACCGGCTTTTTCAGCCTGTTCAGCTTCAAATTTGAGCTTATCAATGTTTTCTTTCTCATCACGAATACCCTGTACGATCGTTTTTTCATTTTCCCAGCGTGCCTTCAGATCATTTCGTTCGCTGGCAAGCTCAGCGATATCCTTGGTGAGTATTCTCTCTTTATCTTTATTCTTTTCTCTACGGATCGCCTCTCGCTCTATTTCCAATTGCATGATCTTCCTGTTCAGCTCGTCCAGCTCTTCAGGTAGTGAATCCATTTCAAGCCTCAGCTTAGCTGCTGCCTCGTCCATCAGGTCAATGGCCTTATCCGGAAGGTAACGATCTGAAATATAACGACTGGATAATTCTACAGCAGCAATCACAGCATCATCTTTGATGCGCACACCATGATGAAGTTCATACTTGTCTTTAATACCACGTAAAATAGAGATAGCATCAGGTCCGGAAGGTTCGTCAACTGTTACTGACTGAAACCTCCTCTCAAGTGCCTTGTCTTTTTCAACGTACTTCTGGTATTCTTTCAGCGTAGTGGCGCCGATAGCATGAAGCTCTCCCCTTGCCAGCGCCGGTTTTAACAGGTTAGCAGCATCCATCGCTCCCTCTCCGCCACCTGCACCGATCAACGTATGGATTTCATCAATGAACAATATGATCTGCCCTTCAGAATCGGTCACCTCTTTGATCACTGACTTTAGGCGTTCTTCAAACTCGCCTTTGTACTTGGCACCAGCTACTAAAAGACCCATATCTAACGAAATGAGTATCTTATCCTTCAGGTTTTCAGGCACATCTCCATCTACTATACGCTGCGCCATTCCTTCTACAATAGCCGTCTTACCTACGCCCGGTTCACCAAGTAGTATCGGATTATTTTTTGTCCTGCGCGAAAGTATCTGAAGCACACGCCTGATTTCGTCATCACGACCTATGACCGGATCTATTTTACCTGATTTAGCCTGCTCATTAAGGTTGATAGAATAGCGTTCCAGTGACCGGTATTTAGATTCCGCATTTTGATCTTTCACCGTATCACCTCCTCTCAGTTCTTTTATCCCTGCAATCAGGCTTTTCTTATTGAAACCGACATCTTTCATAATGCCGGCCACTTTGTCTCCTCCCTCCAACAATCCTAATAGAATGTGTTCTATGGCAATGTATTCATCTCCAAATTCTTTTAGTTGCTTTTCTGCCTTCTGTAAAGCGCCTGCAGCAGCATTGGACAGATACGGTTGTTGGCCACTCACTTTAGGATAGCCTTGAATAATTTCTTCCAGTTTAGTATCAAGTAATCCACTGTTTATGTCAAGTTTTTTGACCAGAAAAGAAATTACATTTTCATCCGTTTTCAATACGGCAACCAGTAAGTGTCCTGTTTCTATAGCTTGTTGCCCATTCCCGGAAGCTACCTCCGCTGCTTTTTGAAGCGCCTCCTGTGACTTTATAGTATATTTATCAAAATTCATAGCTTAATTCCTCCAATCCAGAGATTATCAAATAGTAATCCATTCAAAAAACAAGATTAATAACGGAAATAATGTCAGTTATTTTTTGCTGAAATATTAAAAATACCGCCATTTTGTCATGTTAAATGTACTACACTGTACCGGACAAGTCTTCAGACGACAATTTCGTGTATTGAGATGTGGTGATTTGAAAAGGGTAAAGACGTCATCACTAACACACCAAACGGTAACCACAAAACCCACCGGTACAATTTACAAACAAAAAGAGCGTATGAATCAAATGATGATTTTGCAGAAGCTTATTAAATATACTTCTCTACATCACTGAAGTTAATCGTTTGCCCCTCACTCACTATCTTCAGCCAGGAGGCTACATGATCCAGTAAATCACTTTGTCCTTTTGATCGGATATATTCGGTCATGAGTTTGACATGCATTATGATCCACATAGAGCTCATCATCTGCTTGGAGATGGCATATCTCGCTTCACCTTCCATATTTATATTGAGGCATAATCCAATCCGGGCCAGCTCTTTGTACACCTCCTGCAGGGTAGTATACTCTATCTCCTTTGAGCTATACGTCATGCTATCCATAAACTTAACAAATGCCTTGGCGGTCAGCTTAGGTCCCTGCTCAGAGAGAAATGATTCAATCTTATCACAAGCCTCTCCACATTCAATCTTTTCATTGTCAGTCTCTAACAGTATAGGGTATTCCATAGTATCCGGTTAATCCATTCACTCCAGTTCTACAATGATAATTTTTAATTGTTAATTTACCTGTGATTTGAAACCATTAATACTACGAATGTCCTTTGCAGTCATTCTACTATCTTTGCACTATGGCAGATACTGTGGTAAAGCAAGATATCAGGCAACTAAGTCTGGAAAAAATACAGGAATACTTCGTTTCTATAGGAGATAAGGCCTTTAGGGCAAAGCAGGTATATGAGTGGTTATGGAGAAAATCTGCCAAAGATTTCGACCAGATGACTAATATTTCACTTGCTACAAGGGAAAAACTGAAGGAGGTCTTTGTCATTAATCATATCGCCGTGGATAAGATGCAACGTAGCAATGACGGTACGATCAAAAATGCTGTAAAGCTACATGACAGCATGATTGTGGAATCTGTATTGATCCCTACAGATACACGTATAACTGCTTGTATTTCTTCTCAGGTAGGTTGTAGCCTGGATTGCTACTTCTGTGCCACGGCACGCCTCAAACGTATGCGAAACCTTAACCCTGATGAGATCTACGACCAGGTAGTAGCGATCAAAGAACAAAGTGAAACGTTTTTCGATCGCCCACTGACCAATATTGTTTTCATGGGCATGGGCGAACCTTTGCTGAATTACAGCAATGTTCTTGATGCCATCGACAAGATCACCAGTCCAAAAGGTTTGGGTATGTCTCCCAAAAGAATAACACTTTCTACCGTAGGCATTCCGAAGATGATACAAAAAATGGCTGATGATGATGTAAAATTCAACCTGGCCATTTCACTCCATAGCGCCATCGACAGTACCCGGTCTGAAGTAATGCCGATCAACTTAAAAAACCCGTTAAAAGATCTGGCTGATGCGTTAAAATACTGGTATCAAAAAACAAAGAAAATGGTGACCTATGAGTACGTTATATGGAAAGGTATCAATGACAAAGAAGAAGATGCCAGAGCCCTGGTAAAGTTCTGTCGCATTATTCCATCAAAAGTCAACCTGATCGAATACAACTCTATTGACGACGAACAATTTCAACAAGCTTCAGAAAATGCGCTCAGTATGTATATTAATTTGCTGGAGAAGAATGATATTGTAGTGAACGTAAGAAGAAGTCGCGGAAAGGATATTGATGCGGCCTGCGGACAATTGGCGAATAAAGAGTGAGGGACAGTGGTGAGCCCCTGCTTATTTCTTACTCGCATTAAAAAGCTTTTGTTTCTCCTCTTTCGTAAGGCTCTCATAACCTCGTTCGGAGATCTTATCTAAAATAGCATCAATCTCATCCTGAGAAGCATCTGAAGCTGAATTACCCCCGGCTGATTTGGATGCAGTCTTTTTTTGCGTTTTGCCGGTGTGGGCAGACTGTCTTTTGTAGCTTACTTTTATATTGGAACGCTTTACAAAGAAACTTTTCACAAAGTCCATTACAGAGATCACCCACCTACCCCAGTCCGTACCACCTTGAAGCTGTTTTATATAAATGAACCCCATGAGGGCCCCACCCAGGTGAGCGACATTACCACCGGCGTTGGCGCCCACTGATCCCAAGAAGGAAAGAACGATATAAAATGCTGCAATATATTTTATTTTGACGGGGCCTAAAAAGAGTAAAAAGAAGGTGTAGTTGGGCATCAATGTAGCTGCAGCTACTACTACGGCATAAACTGCTGCAGAAGCCCCCACCATACCGGAGAAGTCTGATCTTTCTACATAAAACGGCACCAGGTTATATACTAACAAATAGGCTATACCGCCTGCAAGTGCTCCAAGCACATACAATGAAATGACTTTATCACTCCCCAGGTACTCAATCACCAGCTTAGCAAACCAGTAAAAGATCAGCATATTGAACAGAATGTGAAATATGCCTTCCAGGCTATGCGCAAAAGCATAGGTAAAAAGTGTCCAGGGTCGTGTAACGAATTCAGCAAATGATGGTGGAATGGTAAACTGGTCGTAGATAAAACTAAAAGCTTCAGGAAAACCAAACCACGAAGAAAACACCCAGGTAATCGCCAAAAATAAGAACACTACCACATTGATAATGATCAATTGAGTGTGCGCGCTATTAGGTCTCTTAAAAGCGTTCTTAAAATCTTCCTTAATTCCTCCTCCGTACATACTGCAAATTAATAAAAACTATCTCTTCCTTTTTGCCAAATTTTAATCATTATGAAGGCAAATATCATCCCCCCCAGGTGGGCAAAGTGGGCCGTCATATCATCCGGACTGCGGTTAAACCCTGAATAAAGCGCAATACCTCCCAGAATAAGCACCAGATATTTGGCTTTAATTGGTATTGGCGGTATTAACAACATCAATTCCGTGTTAGGAAATAACAATCCAAAGGCCATTAGTATTCCATAGATGGCTCCTGAAGCGCCAAGCATAGAACCATAGTTTAACTTGATATCCAGCAGCTGTCGGGCAAACTGTACACTTCGTAAGCGCACCTGTTCATTATCAGGGTTTTCCGCATAACGATCAATGAATTCGTAAATTTCAGGATTTAGCCCGTTATCGTTATTGGCAATCAATCGATTAAAAGCTTCAGGGTCCGGGGCCGCTATGTAAGCTTCCACTTCGCTTTTTACCTTACTTACCTGAACATACTCAATACCATTGTATAAAATACCGGCACCAATACCTGTGACGAGATAAAAAATAAGGAATTTTTTTGGTCCCCAGAACTGCTCCAGCAATGGTCCCAGAAAGATCAGTCCGAGCATATTAAATAATATATGGCCGAATCCTCCATGAGCAAACATGTAAGTAAAAAACTGATAGGGAGCGAAATTATCAGAGCCAAATTTCCACAATGACATCATCATCGTGAAATTAACACCTGACATTACTTGCTGGAGTATAAAAACAATAACATTGGCGATCAGAATGTTTCTGACCACAGGACTGAGTCTAACCATACTTAATTAAAATAATCCTCAATTTTAGTCAATTCTAAAATAAAAAAAGTTGTTTTTCCATGAGGGGCGTAATTAGGATTGGCACAGGCAAAAAGTTGATCTATCAGTGAGCGCATCTCTTCTTCCGAGAGTCTTTCTCCTGATTTGATCGATGTTCTTCTGGCCAATGAACGCGCCAAATTCTCGCGTTTTGGTATGGATAGTTCTGATTTATTCTTCTTAAACTGTTCCATTAACCCTTCAAAAACTCCCCGCTCTCCCAAATGTGCAATATCTGCCGGCATACCTTTTACTAGGATATCGCTCTTCCCAAAGGGTTCTATCATAAATCCCAGCGCCTTTATTTCCTCTTCCATGTCCATAACGAGGGAATAGTCTCCCGGGTTTAGTGTAATGGCCTGCGGAAACAAAGATTGTTGGGAAGCTCCAATTTTTTGATCGAGGTAAGACAGATATTTCTCGAAAAGAATACGTTCATGAGCAGCCTCCTGGCCTATTAACATCATGCCTGACTTTACCTGGGTCACGATAAATTTCTTATGTAACTGAAAAATAGCATGACTCAATTCGGCCTCAAGAACATCCTCCTGTTTGTTTAGGTCGCTGCCAAATGTGAGTACCAGATTTTCTTCCTCCTCTTTAAAATCATCGAATGATACCTTCCCTTTATTCTCATCAAAAAGTTTTTCCCAGTTTTCAAGGTTAGACTGTTGTTGCGGAGTTTGCGGCGTATTCCTGAATTGGCTGTAATTCTTGTCCTTAATTGTTTCCCTACCCGCTGTTAGTTTTTGGCTTAGGTTAATATCTGCAGAGAAATCCAGTGCAGGAGTAAAATTATGTGAAGACAGAGATTGCCTGACAGCTGCTCTAACCACAGAATACACAGAACGTTCATCGTCAAACTTTACCTCCGTTTTGGTGGGGTGTACGTTCACATCGACGCGCCTGGGGTCTATATCAATGAACAACACATAAAATGGGAAACACCCCTCCTGCATAAGCCCTTCGTAGGCATTAAGTATGGCATGGTTTAGATAGTTATTTTTTATGAAGCGATGATTGACAAAGAAAAATTGTTCCCCTCTTGTCTTTTTCGCAAACTCAGGTTTGCCGATATAACCATGAATTTTGATATCCCCGATCTCTTCCGCACAACTGGCCAGTTGCTCTTTATAATTCTTCCCAAAAAGATGAATAATGCGTTGACTTAGTTTACCTCCCGAAGTATTGTAGCTCTCCAGGTCGTTTTGGTACAAGCTGAAGGCTATGTCAGGATTTGACAGGGCTACTCGCTGAAACTCGTCTATGATGTGTTTCATCTCCACTCCATTGGACTTTAAAAAATTCCTACGGGCAGGCACATTGTAGAAAAGGTTTTTAACGGCTATACTGGTACCTTCTTCACAGGCTATCAGTTCTTGTTTTTTTACTTCAGAAGCTTCAACAATAATCTGTGTACCTAACTCCTGCCCGATTGGCCTTGTCCTTATTTCAACTTGTGCTATTGCTGCAATAGAGGCCAAAGCCTCCCCTCTGAACCCCATCGTTTTAATAGAAAACAGGTCTTCGGATCGTGTAATCTTTGAAGTAGCATGTCGCTCCAGACTCATGCGAGCATCTGTTTCAGACATTCCTTTTCCATCGTCTATCACACGTATCAGCTCCTTACCGGCATCTTTTATAATTACTGTGATCTTTTTAGCTCCGGCATCCACTGCATTTTCCAACAACTCTTTTACAGCAGATGCCGGGCGCTGCACTACTTCACCGGCGGCTATCTGATTGGCAATGGAATCGGGGAGTAGACGAATGATATCAGGCATGCAGTGCTAAAGAGTGTTTATAAGATCCGTTTCATTTTAAGGTAGACCAATACCGATGAAACAAGGGCAAATATATATAATGCCGTGTTGCCAAGGTATAAATAGCCAAAAATCACAGCAATTAGTAACGCCATAATTACCAACTGCATGATAGTGGCTGACCCTGTAGAGGCTGATTTTTTAGTGCGGAATGAGCCCGATATTCTGGAAGAATACCCAGGCCTGTTAATTTCCTGAGCTCCGGAGTTTAATTCACTACGTATGGCTTCAGTTCGCTTATCCATTTCTTCTTTTATCGGGTCGTAATAACGTGGCTCGATATGAAATTTTTGATATTTAGGTGTACGGAATAACGTAGGTAATTTCATAATTGAAAGTCATTTAACACTATAAGCCAAATATGCTTAAATGACACATTTAGTCGGCCAATTTTTGCTAACTTAGACAAGTACAAACATAGGCATTATCCATTAGTTCATATGTAATCGTAACAACGGCTGCATGATAAAAATAGTTTTTTGCGCCAGTCTTGCTTTTTTTTTGGCGTTTTATTCAGTTTCAGCTCAACCATTCTCTACTGACGACCAGGCCATTCATTGGGTTGACAGCGTTTATAATTCACTGAATCTGGAAGAAAGAATAGGCCAGCTTTTCGTCGTACAGGTATACCCGGATGGCAACGAACAACATCACCAGATCATCCAGCAACTTATTGTAAAACAGCACGTTGGCGGGCTGATATTTATGAAAGGAAATGCAGAAAATCTGGTAAATCTCAATAATCGATTTCAATACCAGGCTCGAATACCGCTGTTAGCAGGGATAACGCTGACACCCCATTTGAAACTACCTTTAAATGACATTTCCCCTACCCCCATGCCATTGACTTTAGGGGCTGTCCGGGATAATAAGTTACTCTATCAATTGGGCCAAACTACTGCCTTTAAAATGAAACGATTAGGCATTCATTTTGGCCTGGTTTCCATAGGCAAAGAAAGCGAGGTGTTTTTTGGAGAGATAGAGCAAAATGTTCAAAAAAAAACGTCAGCTTATATGAGAGGTTTGCAAAATAATGGTGTTATGATGGTAGCAGAAAATTTTCCAGGTTACCAGGGAAATGCCGCTTTAGACACCTGGCAAACGTCTATCCCGGATAATGACCAAATTACATTTTTTCAGTCCCTGATAAATGAAAGTCTCATGGGGGTGAAAACCAGTGGTACTTATCAGGTGAGTACATCGCAGCAAGATCGACTTAACCCGGCAACCTTATCTTCTGCAATAATCACCGATATACTACAGGATAAGTTAGGGTATGAAGGACTGATTTTCTCCGACCGGCTCAACCAACATGATGTCTTGGATCAAGAACCAAAAAAACTCGAAAAAGCTGCTTTTCTGGCTGGTAATAATATATTACTTTTTTCCGCTCAGATACCTCAAGCTACGAAACTGATCAAAAAAGAGATTAAAAAAAATGCTTCGGCTGCGGCGCTGTTAGAAAAAAATGTAAAACGCATTCTACTCGCAAAGTACACTTTAGGGGCAAACAGTTGGCAGCCAAAACTGATTGACAATTTACTATCTGACCTAAATACGGCATCAGATGAGGCATTGGAGTATACACTTTATCAACATGCAATAGTCGCAGTACGTAATGACGGAGATTTGCTGCCACTTAATACCTATGACAAGCAGTATTTCGCATCTCTCACTTTAGGAAAGAGCAAAGAATTTCAGCGCACCCTGGATAGTTACGCCTTTTTTCATCATTACAAGAAATCAGAAAATAATGAAAAAAGACTCTTAAGTGTACTTCGAAATTATGATGCAGTGGTTATAGGAGTATTTGACCAACCTACCCAAGATGATCTGTTTTTTTTAAAAGATCTGGCAGCTATCGTTCCATTAGTTATCAGTTATGCCGGACCAATATCAGGTCTAAACGCTTTTAAATCGTTCAAACATCTCCTTTACATAAATGAAGCCACTGAACTGACTGCGAATCTGTTGGCTGAGGCTTGTTTTGGGAGTTTTGACCTTACCGGACGTTTACCTGTCCATGTTTCGGACAAACTACGTCTGGGTTCCGGGAAGGATTTAAAACAGGCCGACAGGTTAGGGTATGCTCCGCCAGAATATGTAAAAATGGATCGGCAGGTACTGTCCAGAATCGATAATATCGTGGAAGAAGCAATTGAGGATCAGGCTACTCCAGGGGCCCAGGTAGTAGTGGCAAAAGATGGTAAAATAGTATTTGAAAGGTCATACGGGCATTATACCTACGATAGTTTGAAGCCAGTAAGTCGGGAAACAATATATGATATAGCCTCAATTACAAAAGTGGCAGCAACCTTACAGGTAATAATGCTTCTTTATGAAAGAGAGGTCATAGACCTGGACAAGAAAATATCAGTTTATCTGCCCGAACTAAAGGGTACGAACAAAGAGAATATGATTATAAGAGACATTTTAACTCATCAGGCAGGTCTCTGGCCTTATGTCCCTTTTTGGAAACAGACACTGGAGGACGATGAATATCTTCCTCTTTACTACAGTATGAACGGCGAGCTCGGTTTTAACTACCAGGTGTCACCAGGTTTGTACAGTTCTCAAACGATAAAAGACAGTGTGTGGAACTGGGTAGCAGCATCAAGGTTGGTCGTGAAAAAGCCGCGTGAGCCTTACCCTTATCGCTACAGCGATATTGGATATTATCTTATGCAACGTCTCATACAAAAATATATTAATCAACCTATGGAAGAGTTTTTACAACAAAACCTATACGATCCCATGGGCTTGACTTCGCTAAGTTATCTTCCTTTGTGCAGATTTCCTCTTTCCAGAATAGCTCCTACTGAAAATGATGAATATTTTAGAAATACCCTGGTCTATGGCTTAGTACATGATCAGGGTGCTGCGCTCTTCGGAGGTGTGGCAGGTCATGCCGGTCTGTTCAGTAATGCTACAGACCTTGCGAAGCTCATGCAAATGCATCTTCAAGGTGGTAAATATGGAGGACAAAGGTTTTTACTGTCGGGAACATTAGGCACTTTTACAGCACAGCAATATGAAAGTAATCGAAGAGGTATGGGATGGGACAAACCAGCAATAGCACAATGGCAAGGACCCACCTCACGCTATGCATCAGGTAAAACCTTCGGGCATACCGGATTTACAGGTACCGCTGTATGGGCTGACCCTGAGTTTAACCTCGTATACGTTTTTCTATCGAATCGAATTCATCCTGATGCTGAAAACAGAAAACTTATAAAGAACAATATTCGTACACGCATCCAAGAAGTGATCTATGAAGCCATTTGGAGTTATACTCAATACGGTTGCACGGATTAAATAAGAAGTTTATGAAAATCGGAATTGTATGCTATCCTACTTTCGGAGGTAGCGGAGTTGTAGCAACGGAACTTGGCAAAGCACTTGCTAAAGCGGGGCACCAAATTCATTTTATTACCTATTCTCAACCTACGCGTCTTGACTTTTTTAATGAAAATTTATTTTATCATGAAGTAGATATACGGACCTATCCATTATTTGAATATCCACCTTACGAACTGGCATTAGCCAGTAAAATGGTAGACGTTGCAAAATATGAAAAACTAGATATTTTGCATGTACATTATGCTATTCCACACGCGTCAGCAGCCTATATGGCCAAACAAATTTTGTTGACCGAAAATATCCATATACCGGTGGTAACTACTTTGCATGGCACTGATATTACGCTAGTAGGAAAAGATGCGTCGTACGAACCTGTAGTTACATTTAGTATCAATGCATCTGATGGCATTACGGCAGTCTCTGAAGACCTTAAAAAGGACACCTACGAACACTTTAAGATCATTAAGGACATAGCAGTAATTCCAAATTTCATTGACCTGGAAAGATTTAAGAAGCAGAAAAAAGAACATTTCAAAAAGGCCATCTGTCCCGATGATGAAAAGCTTCTCGTTCACACTTCCAACTTCAGAAAAGTGAAAAGGGTGGATGATGTAGTAAAAACCTTTTATAAGTTACGAAAGGAAATACCTGCAAAGTTGCTGCTTGTCGGGGATGGCCCGGAAAGGAATAATATTGAAGCCTTATGCAGAGAGTTAGGTCGATGTGAAGACATCCGATTCCTGGGTAAGTTGGAAGCAGTAGAAGAAGTGTTATCCGTAGCAGACCTTTTTATTATGCCTTCAGAAAAAGAGAGTTTTGGTCTGGCCGCACTAGAAGCTATGGCATGTGAAGTGCCTATAATATCAACTAACGCAGGTGGGCTTCCAGAATTAAATATCAATGGAAAAACCGGGTATTTATGTCAAGTAGGTGACGTTGAAGATATGACCAGAAAAGCATTACATATTTTGGATAAGGATAATCTGCCAAAATTCAAAGCCGCTGCCTTAGCGAGAGCAAAAGAGTTTGAGGTTAGTAAGATCATGCCTCTTTACGAAAATGTATATCTCAACGTTCTCGATTCCATAAAAAAGATCAGGGCTTAACCCTGTGAACTTTTTTTAATATAAGTATTGTTTATCTAGAATTTCATAAAGTATTTTGTCAAAACCAATTAACATAACATGGCCGAAGTAGCAGTTAAAAACATGCCGAGGAACAAGGGGTCAAAAAAGATGTTCAAAAGCCCCCTGATAGAAAGACTATCTAGGACACACATTTCTATACCTATTACTATATTCGTATTATATGCCGGTGGACTGATTTACTGGAGTATCGTTAATACCAGTCTTAGCCCAATGATTACGGTTACTTTATTTTTAACGGGTTTATTCGTATTTACCTTTGTAGAATATTTGATGCACAGGTACCTTTTCCATATGGAAACCTACACTAAACTCCGTAAAAAATTACAGTATGCATTCCATGGTGTACACCATGATTACCCAAGAGATAAAGACCGCTTAGCCATGCCTCCTCCTATGAGTATCACTGTTGCCACAGTTTTGCTTATCTTATTAAGGTTCGTAATGGGGGATTTTGTTTTTGCCTTTCTTCCTGGGTTTCTGATGGGCTATGCCGCGTATCTATTTGTACACTACATTGTACATGCGTATCAACCACCGAAAAATATTTTCAAAACACTTTGGGTCCATCATGGCATACATCATTATAAAAATGATGAAAAAGCATTTGGCGTATCATCTCCACTCTGGGATTATATATTTCGCACAATGCCTTAAAAAAACAAGACCTACGAAAAAGGCTATACCTATTGGGGGTATAGCCTTTACTATTTAATATATTTTAGTTTTTTATATTCTTTCTTCAGAGAACTCTTCGTCAATATCTTCTACAGGTGCTTTCGAGTAAGTAGGACACGTGTATTGAGCACATGACGACAATAGCATTGCACCGAAAAATAAAACCAGAATAGACTTTTTCATAACCTAACGATTTACGTTTATAATACAAATAAAATAAAATAATTAGAGAAGTCTCACTAAATGCAACTAAAAAACATGTATTTACAGTTATATATAAGTTAATGCTCAGACAATTATTTAATTTTAATTTAATTAAACACAATTGATAATTTAAAGGTTCTAATCATAAGTAAATATTCAACAATAGTTCATGCTAGGTCACCGTTTCACCGACTACATTCCTAACCCATCAGAGGCTTCATCTGACTTCGATAAATTGTTGGATGTATTCCTGCAATTACTTGTAATAACGGCTGGTGACGTATCAGAAGCTTTGAATTGGTTAAACAATGTAGATCGTCAATATAACTTAACAAGTGACGACTATGGTATGGGTAACTTTATTGACGACTTAAAGGATAATGGTTACATAACAGAAGAAAACCGGAAGGGCTCATTCAAAATCACTCCCAAAAGTGAGCAAAAGATACGGACCAGTGCACTGGAAGAAATCTTCGGAAAATTAAAAAAGTCTAAAGCAGGGGATCATAAAACACATTTTGGAGGCTTGGGTGACGAGCCAAGCACTGATAAAAGAGATTATCAATTTGGTGATACACTGGAACAAATATCTGTAACAGACTCTTTGAGAAATGCCCAAATAAATCATGGACTGGAAGGATTCATGATGACAGAAGGTGACCTGGAAGTGATGGAAAATGAGTATAAAACACAAACTTCCACGGTATTAATGATAGATATCTCTCACAGTATGATCTTATACGGTGAGGACAGAATCACACCTGCTAAAAAGGTGGCTATGGCATTAGCTGAATTGATCACCAAAAAGTACGTTAAAGACACGTTAGATATAATTGTCTTTGGTAACGATGCCTGGCAAATAGAAATCAAAGATTTGCCTTACCTGGAAGTGGGTCCCTACCACACCAATACGGTCGCAGGACTGGAGTTAGCATTAGATTTACTGCGCCGAAGGAAAAACCCTAATAAGCAAATCTTTATGATCACAGATGGTAAACCCACCTGTCTTAAACAAGGAATAAAATATTATAAAAATAGCTTTGGACTGGATAGTAAAATTCTCAATCGTACATTGAATCTTGCCAAGCAATGTAGAAAGATCAACATTCCTGTTACTACGTTTATGATCGCCTCAGATCCCTATCTCAAAGAATTTGTACGTGAATTCACCAAAGTTAACAATGGGAATGCTTACTACAGCAGCTTAAAAGGTCTTGGCCATTTAATTTTTGAAGATTACAGAAGAAATAGAAGGAAGAAATTTAATTGATTAATTGAATGGATATCAGTGCGATAAAAACACTCGGCGACCTACGTGCCGCGGGTTATGAAAGAAGATCGGTTAAGCAAGAGCTACGCGGTAACCTGATCAAAAACCTAAAAGCGAAGGTAAACGTGTTTGAAGGCATTTGGGGATATGAAGAAACCGTAATTCCTGATATAGAACGTGCCATCCTGTCTATGCACGATATTAACCTCCTAGGTCTTCGTGGTCAGGCGAAAACACGTATTGCACGTATGATGGTGCACCTACTGGATGAGTATATTCCTATGATAGCCGGATCCGAGATTAATGATGACCCTTTTCATCCTATATCGAGGTATGGGCATGATCTTATCACTGAAAAAGGAGATAATACTCCCATCGAATGGCTTCATCGGAACAATCGCTACACAGAAAAACTGGCTACACCGGATGTTAGCATAGCCGACCTGATAGGTGACGTGGATCCTATCAAAGCAGCTACGTTAAAATTGCCGTATTCTGATGAGCGTGTGATCCATTTTGGGCTAATACCCAGATCACACAGAGGAATTTTTGTTATCAATGAACTTCCTGATCTGCAAGCCAGAATACAGGTGGCTCTTTTCAATATACTGCAAGAGGGTGACATTCAAATCCGTGGCTTCAAGATCAGGATGCCTTTGGAGATACAATTCGTATTTACAGCAAACCCGGAAGATTACACTAACAGAGGAAGCATAGTAACTCCTTTAAAAGATAGAATTGGTAGCCAGATTATCACACATTACCCACCTGATATACCCACTGCGCGTAAGATTACCGAACAGGAAGCCATTGTCAAAGAGGACCAGAAAAAACACATTCAGGTAAGTGAGGTATCCAAAGACCTCATAGAACAAATTGCCTTTGAAGCACGCGATAGTGAATATGTAGACGGCAAAAGTGGCGTTTCCGCACGTTTAACAATATCAGCCTATGAAAATCTTATGAGTGCTGCTGAACGTAGGGCACTCATACATGGTGAAAATGTAGCTGTGCGTATTTCAGATCTATATGGAGTGGTACCTGCTATCACCGGTAAGGTAGAACTTGTTTATGAAGGTGAACAAGAAGGGCCTGGCATAGTAGCTCATAACCTGGTAGGAAAAGCCATACGAACTCAGTTTATACAGTATTTTCCCGATCCGGAAAAAGTAAGAAAACAAAAGGACCCTAATCCATACAGAAGAATTACGGACTGGTTTGGTAATGAAAAAAAGATAGATATTCTGAATGACTTCAGCAATAAAGAATATGAAAATGCACTGACCACTGTTCCTGGTCTTCAGGAAGTAGTAGAAAAATATCATCCAAAAATTGACCCTGGACTGCAGCTATTTTTCATGGAATTTGCCCTTCACGGGCTGGCTGAATATAGTATGTTAAGTAAGCACCGACTGTCTAAAGGGTTACAGTTTAAAGACCTTCTGAGCAGCATGTTTACTATGCCCGGCCCGGATGATCATGACGACTCAAATGAAGATGAATACTAGCCTTTTTTCTTATGGACCTACAACGTGCGAAACAATTAGTAGCACAGGGTGAGTCAAAAACGATAGAGTTTAAGAGAAAAGTTGCTCACCCTGACAAAATAGTGAAAGAATTGGTGGCATTTGCGAATACGGCCGGAGGTTACCTTTTTATCGGAGTAGACGATGACGGCTCTATACCTGGCTTGAAATTTCCCGAAGATGAGGTTTTTGCCATGGATGAGGCCATAAAAAAATACTGCCATCCTATTCCCAAATATAAACAAGAAATTGTTCCGATATCCAGCAAAAAATCATTGGTAGTTTATCACATTCCATCGGGTCAAAACAAACTTCATTACCTCCGACAAAACCAGCATATGAAACATGGTATGGCCTTTGTACGTGTGGACGATGAAAGTGTAAAAGCTAGTAAAGAGGTGAAGGAAATATTTAGGCGAAGGTGGACTAACAGAAATATCCAATTCAACTTTGGGGATAAAGAGAAGTTTTTGATGGAATACCTACAGGAACATGATAACATAACATTGAAAGAGTTTCGCAAACTGGCACAACTCAATTACTATAAAGCTTCAAAAACACTAATTATCCTTGTTTTAGCAAACATATTGACCGTTACACCCAGCGGAAAAAGAGATATATATCGTCTGAAAAATAATTATTGAAAATCTGATTATCTTCTTTCTGCTTAGTAGCCAGTTAACTATTTTTGACAAATTCCTCATTAACTAATTTTTTCCAGAGTATGGCCAAGGCGCAGCGTAAAGAGAAGAAGATTTTTGTACTGGATACTTCTGTAATTATCTACGAACACAACTCCATCATGAACTTTGAGGAACATGATGTGGGCATTCCTATTACCGTTCTTGAAGAACTGGATCAATTCAAAAAAGGGAACGATACAAAGAATTTTGAAGCTCGTGAATTCACACGTTTGCTAGACAAGCTGGCGCAAGGGCAGATGCTACAAAACTGGAACCCTTTGAACGGTAGGACCAAGGGAAACTTCAAGGTCCTGATGTATTCCAGAAGTAAAGTAGATGCCAATGAAGTCTTTGATGAAGATAAGGCGGATCATCGAATTTTGAATGCAGCCTTACAGCTTCAGCAAGAGTCTGCAGATAAAAAGGTAGTGCTGGTGTCTAAGGACATCAACCTCCGTCTAAAAGCTAAATCTCTGGGACTGCCGGCAGAAGACTATTATACCGGTCAGGTCAAAAACGTGAATTCCCTGTACAAAGGAAAAGCCGTACAGGACAAAACCTCACCGGAACAAATCAATTTGCTTTATGAGAAAGGTAGCTGTGAGGCAAGTGACATATTAGGAGATAAAACCGCTGTAAAGAATAGCTATTATATTTTTAAGAATGGAAAGAAGTCCATTCTGGCATATTATAATCCATTTAATCAGCATATTGAGCACGTAGAAAAGAAACCTGTCTATGGCATCAAACCCAGAAACGCTGAGCAGACTTTTGCTATACATGCCATTTTAAACCCGGACATTAAGTTAGTAACGATGCAGGGCGTAGCAGGAACAGGCAAGACGCTTATAGCGCTGGCCGCTGCCTTAGAACAGAAACGTGATTTTAAACAAATTTACCTGGCAAGACCGATTGTCCCTTTAAGTAACAAAGATATTGGATACCTGCCTGGTGATATTAAATCCAAGCTTAACCCTTATATGGAGCCACTTTGGGATAACTTGAAATTTATCCAGAATCAATACCACGAGACAGATAAAGAATACTCGAAACTGACAGAAATGGTAAACCAGGAAAAGCTGGTGATCACCCCATTAGCCTATATCCGGGGACGGAGTTTATCTAATATATGTTTTATCGTCGACGAGGCCCAAAACCTGACCCCCCATGAAGTAAAAACGATTATCACACGTGCCGGTGAAAACACAAAGATCATCTTTACAGGGGACGTCTACCAAATAGACACTCCTTACCTGGATTCGCAATCAAATGGACTGTCCTACCTGATAGATAGAGTGAAAGATCAGGATATTTACTCACATATTACGTTGGAAAAAGGCGAAAGATCAGAACTGGCCAACCTTGCTAATGAATTACTTTAAAAAGCAGATATAAAACTGCGACAGAGTATTTACGCAGTACACAGAATATTGCATTAAAAAAGGCAGCTACTTCTGTTAAAATAGCTGCCTTTTTCCTGAGTTTGACACGTTTTTGAGATAATAGATTGATATTGAGTCATTTATAAAATGGCTTTCGATATACAAATTATCTTAAGTACTTGATTATCTGATTTTTAGGCAGAAGGTCTGGTAGGGGTTTCTCGGCTACTGCAG
>NZ_VKDC01000037.1 GCF_007097395.1 Fulvivirga sp. M361 | reverse complement strand
CCTGCCTGGCAAAAGGCTACCTTCACAATGCAGCATTGACGGCGGAGCGTTTTCTTCCTGACCCGTTTTTTGAAGGGGAAAAGATGTATCGTACGGGTGACCTGGTGAAATGGCGTCCCGATGGCAACCTGGAGTTTTTGGGGCGGTGTGATGACCAGGTCAAGATCCGGGGTTTCCGCATAGAGCTGGGGGAAATTACCCAGCAACTGGCGAGCCATCCCTCATTGCACGAGGTAAGTGTAGTTACCCGCGAGATCCAGGATGAGTTACAACTGGTGGCTTATTATCTTTCTGATGAGCAGCAGGATGAAAATAATTTGAAGGAGTATCTGAAGAGTCGTTTGCCAGACTATATGGTCCCGGTGGCGTACGTTCATCTGGCAGAAATGCCTTTGACGGCAAGCGGTAAACTCAATCGTAAGGCGCTTCCGGCACCTGATCTGACACTTACATCCTCTTATACTCCTGCAGGAAATGAGCTGGAAGAACAGTTGGTCCATATCTGGTCGGAAGTATTGAAGTTGGATCGGGAACAGATCAGCGTAACCCAAAGTTTTTTTGAGTTAGGCGGGCACTCACTTAGAGCGACAGCCATGGTGAACAAAGTGTCCAGACAATTAAACTTCGACGTTCCTCTTGCTACCATTTTTCAATATCCCACCATTCATGGGTTCAGTCAGCAACTATCAAAATTTGAAAAGTACAGAGATGACTTTGATGAGTTTACCATATTACTGAAAAGGGCTAAATCAATGAAGAATCTTTTTATTATTCATGATGGTAGTGGAGAATTATATGGATATCGTGAACTGACGTCACTAATAGACGATATCAATATATGGGGCTTAAAATATCCCGCTGCTAATAAACTTGCCCCGGAATCTCCTGGCCTGTCTGAGATGGCATCAACTTATATCGCACGAATGAAAAAAGTGCAACCCAACGGACCTTATACTCTGCTGGGCTGGAGTCTTGGTGGCGTGCTAGGTATAGAAATAGTTAAACAGTTAGAATTGGATGGAGATAAAGTAGATGTTTTGATAGCTATCGACAGTTATCTGCCAGCGGATGAGGAAAATATGCATTTTTCTATCGCATCAGAAAAAAGCCTGTTACAAAACCATTTGAGTTTAGCGATGGATGATAAAGAATACAAAAATATGGAAGAGTTGTGGAAGCAGGCTATGGCAGAGCTGTATGAAAATCATGTTACAACGGAAGAATTAAGAAAACGACTTCCTGATGAAGTTCTGGTGATGCTCCCGGAAACCGAATACGAGGACCTGACAGGTTTCGTTAAACAAGTCAATGTGATCCGAAGTCTGGGTTCCGTGAAAAGGCCATCGCCTTCCTTTAAACTTGACGCACAATTGGTTTACCTCGGAGTGGATGGATCGAACGACGAAGTGGATTCGCTAAATCAATTCTTTACAAAGAAAGTGCTTCATGAAACCCTGGACGGAGATCATTTCAGTATTATGAAACTACCACATGTACTTCAGGTGGTAAATAAATTGCTACTTTTCCTTTCCCCGGACGCCAGTGAAAACCAAATGGAACCAACATTACCTTCACTATAAAATATATGAAATCCACCCCGTTCAGTTTGCTTGTAAAGTCTCTGATTATAGCATTGCCGCTGTTGTTCTATAACTTTTTTTCTTTTTCAAAAGAAGTTACAACCATACCAGGTTGGGATAAAATGGAGGCGAAGGTTAAAACACTGATGTATGAAGGAGACATTCCTGGCTTAAGCCTGGTTTTAATCGATGGGAAACATACATACATCAAAAGCTATGGATTTAAAGATGTTGAAAGTACCAGATCAGTTACCTCTAAAACGTTGTTTGAACTGGGGTCGTGTAGTAAGGCCTTTACCGCATTGGCAACTATGCATTTGGTAACAACAACAAACGCATCCTTAGATGATAGCGTTTCAAAGTATATTCCCTGGCTTACATTTAGATATAATGGTAAGGGTGTTGCCGTTTCTATCAGGCAGTTACTCCATCATACCAGCGGTATTCCCTGGAATACTATTGCAAAAATTCCTGAAACAGATGCCTCTGATGCGTTGGAGCAAACTGTTAGGAGATTACAAGCACAGGAACTTAATCATATTCCGGGGCAAGAATTTGAGTATGCTACCATTAACTATGATGTATTAGCCTTAATCATCCAAACAGTAGCAAAGCAACCCTTTGAATCATATTTGCAAGCTAATATATTAGACCCGCTGGATCTTCGATACACTTCGATAGGAAGTCCAAAAAATAGAGCACTTATGTCAGAAGGGCATAAGATAGGCTTTTTCACTGCACGTCAGTATCAGGCCCCCATATACAGGGGTAACAATGCTGCCGGCTATGTGATATCCAATGCCGAAGACATGGCTAAATGGCTGCAAATTCAGATGGGGCTATATGAAAAGGGAAACTTTCACCATTTGATCCGGAAGACTCATCAAAGAGATGAATCTGTTACGTTACATGGCTTGTCCTCTTATGCTGCGGGTTGGGAAGTGTCACTGAATGGAACGGGTGAGATTTACCACGCTGGCCTGAATCCAAATTTTACTTCACACATAAATTTTAGACCCGGACCGAAGTTGGGTGTAGCCGTATTAGCCAATGCTAATAGTACGTATACATCTGAGATTGCAAATGTATTGATGAATTACCTGGCTAAGAAAGAAGAAACTTCCAATGGCTCAGACCCGGCAGACAATATAGATCGAACGTACTCTATTTTCTCTATAGCAGTAGTTCTTTATAGCCTTATTGTTATCGCCTTACTGATCCACATTATTATCGGAGCAATTCGGGGACAAAGGAATTTTGAAGCCTTTAATAGGCATAAGATAAAAAGCTTCCTTTTGGCATTGGTAAATCTGGCGCCTTTTATCTTTGGGCTTTACATCCTGCCTCGGGCTTTGGCAGGTTTTACATGGGTGGCCATGCTGGTATGGTCACCGATGAGTTTTGAAATACTCCTGTATAGCATCGCAGGAGCTGTAGCTCTAAGTTACCTGACGTATTTGATCAGTTTACTTTATGTAGAAGCTAATGAGTATAAACGAATAGCCCCACAGGTTATATTGTTTAGTATTTTATCAGGACTGGCGAATGTTGTTATTATTGTGATGGTGACTTCATCGTTACAGACCGCAGTTGAACTGAAGTACCTGACATTCTATTATCTTTTAATATTAGGAATCTACCTTTTTGGACGGCGATTCGTTCAGGTTAAGTTGATCCGATTTGCTCGTGGACTTGTATTTGATCTACGTGTTAAGATGATCGAAAAAATCTTTTCAACTTCCTATCAAAAATTTGAAAAGATTAGCAGGGGCCGGGTCTATACCGTTTTGAATGATGATATTAACACTATAGGAGAATCTACGAATATTGTCATGTTATTGATAACAAGTGTAATTACAGCATTAGGTGCCTTCGTTTACCTCGCTTCTATTGCTTTTTGGGCAACAGCATTGACAGTGCTGTTGATTATCATCTTAGCAGTGGTATATGCAGTAGTAGCACAAAGAACGGAACAGTATTTTGAAAAAGCCCGCGATGAACGTACCACATTTATGCAGTTGGTAAGTGGCATGGTTGATGGCTACAAAGAGATCAGTCTAAGGCATAATAAGAAATTGCAATACAAGGATGATGTTTCCCAAAGTGCCGACAGGTATAGGCAAAAGTCCTCAACCGCAGACGTAAGTTTTGTCAATGCATTTTTAGTTGCTGAGTCATTATTAGTGGTGTTACTGGGAGCGGTGGCATTTGGTATGCCGGAAGTATTTCCTACTATAAAGTCGTATAGCTTGATGAGTTTTGTCATCGTATTACTCTATCTGATAGGTCCTATAAACGGTATATTGACTTCTGTGCCTTCTATCATGAATTTAAGAGTATCATGGAATCGCATACAGCAGTTTTTGGCAGAAATACCAGCTAACCTCGATTTACAGAAAGTAACGGAACCAGTTATTCCTCATATTAAATCCTTTACCATGAAAGGTGTAAAATATGAATATGAAAACAAAAACGGTGAACGACACTTTTCTATTGGTCCGATTGATTTTGAGGCTAAGGCAGGTGAGATCATATTTATTGTGGGAGGTAACGGTAGTGGTAAAACCACATTGGCTAAAATTATTACAGGATTATACGAGGTTCAGGAAGGCACTATCCGTATAAATGATAAACCACAAAAAAATGCTGCGTTAGGCGAGTATTTTTCTGCTGTATTTAGCCCGCCTTACGTTTTTGAAAAGCTCTACGACATCAACCTCATAGAAAAAAAAGACGCGTTGCTCAGCTATTTGAAACTCCTCGATCTGGATCAAAAGGTGACCATAAAAGGAAATAGATATAGTACTGTGAACCTGTCTACCGGTCAAAGAAAGCGATTGGCATTGTTACAATGCTACCTGGAAGATGCCCCCATTTTTCTGTTTGATGAATGGGCGGCCGATCAAGATCCGGAATATCGTGTATTTTTCTATAACACATTGTTACCAGAAATGAAGCGAACAGGTAAAATAGTGTTAGCAATAACACATGATGATCATTATTTTCATTTGGCGGACAGGGTCTTGAAAATGAATAATGGGAAGCTTGAAAAATATATAGCAAAAGACCAGCCTCTAAAACACGAACTGATAAAATAGGTACAGCATCTTTTCCTTCGGCTTTTAAAAAATAACTTAGGGATTTTCCTTATATCTCCCCATGTAGACCTTGCGCAAGAATAATTTTCTTTGCTAACATGACTCTATATGCTTTTATATTAAAACAATGAGTCTATTATTTATGTGGTGTCAGATTTATTTCAGGGTTTATAGATCTATACATTTGTGATGTCGCAATACCATAATAAATATGCACTTAATGGTATAATAAGGTCGTATAATCAATAGCTATTACTCATAACTTTACTGAAGTCTTAATCAAGGGATATTCAATCGGTTTCAGTTGAGATCAGGTCAATGAATGATCGTCGTTCGAAATAACACCTTGAACAATTTTATGCTTTTACAAAGAACAATCACATGAAAATAGGCTATAGTCTAATCGTTATTATCACTTTTCTTCTTGCTTGCCAATCATCTTCCGAGAAGCAAAAAGAAAAAACAGAAGGAATGGATAATGTTAAAACCAGGGAAGAACTTGCTCAACAGGTTAAGGAGGAAACGCTTCGTTCCTGGAAAGGTTATAAGCAACATGCCTGGGGATATGATGTTTTATTGCCTCTTTCTAAAAAAGGGTTTAACTGGTATGATGAGACCCTGGGTATATCGCCATACGATGCTTACAGTACGTTGAAAGTGATGGGTTTTGATGAAGAAGCCCATGAGATTGAACAATACGCGCTCAAAGAAAATTGGGATAAAGACGTCTATGTGCAGGTTTTTGAAGTTAACATCCGGATCCTCGGTGGGCTGTTAGCTATGTATGAATATACCAGGAATCCGAATATCCTGGAAAAAGTGAGGGATTTTGGAGACCGGATCTTACCCGCTTTTGATTCGCCTACGGGTATCCCTTATCACTCTATAAACCTACACACAGGCAAAACAGCCGGCAACAAAGGGGAAGGTAAGGGGGATATCATCAACGTGGCCCAGGCCGCTACCTATTTATTCGAATTTGGTATACTGAGTTATTACACAGAAGACCCCAAATACTATCAGGCTGCTAAGAGGGCTACGAAGGCAATTTTTGAGAGAAAATCCGAAATAGGTCTTCCCGGTGAACATATCAATGTCGAGACAGGCGAGTGGATCGGCACGCAATGGCACCACCTGCAGGCTGGAGTGGATGCCTATTACGAGTATATGTACAAAAGCTGGATGATCTTTCCTGACCCTGAGATCAGGGAGATTTGGGATTATAGCAGTGCAAAGATCAATGAATACCTATTGGACGAGTACGAAGGACGTGCATACTACACCATTGTTGACATGCACACCGGAGAAATATTAAAAAGGTCGGTGTCATTGTATGATGCATTTTTCCCTGCTATTCAGGCGGTAAGTGGGCAGATTGATGCTGCAGAAAAAAATCAGCAGACCTGGGATTGGTTATGGGACAAATATGGGTTGCTTCCTACCCGCTATCATTATGGAGCGGACACCGTAGAATATGCCAACTCCGAATTGAATCCCGAGATTATTGAATCTGCTTATTACTTACATCAGATCACCGGAAAAGCTGAATACCTTGATATGATCACAAAATACTGGGTGGACATCAATACGTGTTGTAGAAGTGAAGTGGCGTATCATTCCATAAAAGATGTCCGGACCATGGAAGAGAATGATTATCTGGCGACATATTTTTTTGCTGAAACATTGAAATATTTTTACATCGCTTTTGCAGGGAAAGATATATTTGACTTCGATCAGCATGTTTTCAATACTGAGGCACATACTTTTAGAAAAGATAGCTTTGATCCTGAATTAGCTAAAACCAGGTTAGGCTACTAATCAAAAACGAATATTGATGAAAAGCGGATATGTCACCAGACTAGCTGTAATAGCATCCCTTGGGGGTTTCCTTTTTGGGTATGATACAGCAGTTATTTCCGGAACTATTGGTTTTGTTACCGGGCAATTTACATTAGATACCGTTCTTGAGGGCTGGTATGTGAGTTCAGCGTTGGTAGGGACTATTGCAGGTGTTTTGGTTGCCGGGATACTTAGCGATCGGTTTGGAAGGAAAGAAGTACTCATACTGTCAGGATTGTTCTTTGGACTTTCTGCTTTGGGATGTATGTTATCAGCAAACTTTAACCAATTGGTTATTTATCGATTGATTGGTGGGGTAGGTGTTGGAATAGCCTCGATGTTATCTCCGTTATATATCTCCGAGATAGCTCCTGCCGGTAAGCGAGGCAGATTAGTAGCGCTTTATCAATTTGCTATTACGATAGGTATTCTCTTTGCCTATTTTTCAAATGCCTACTTGTTGGGCCTGTCACAATCTGAGGCTTTAGCAGGGAATACCGGGTTGATCAATAAAATTGTGGTAGCGGAAGTATGGAGAGCTATGCTGGGCAGTGAAACTTTACCGGCTCTGACCTTTCTTGTACTGCTTTTTACCGTTCCTAAGAGCCCTCGATGGTTAATGATGAATGGACAAAAAGAAATGGCCCGGAAGGTTTTATTGAGATTTGTAGACCCGGAAGAAGCAGAAAAGGAAATAAATGATATAGAAACTAATTTAACTAAGGAGTCCGGCGGATTGAAAATGGCCTTCTCAGGTGGTTTTAAAGTGGCTATGATCATGGGGATAGCCTTTGCTTTTTTGACCCAGGTAAGTGGTATTAATGCCATTATATATTATGGGCCAAAGATCCTGGAAGAGGCAGGTTTGCAGATAGGAGAAGCTTTGGGCGGACAGGTTATTATTGGCATTGTCAATGTATTATTTACCCTTATCGCTATTTGGAAAATAGACAGTCTGGGAAGGAAAACACTACTCCTTACGGGGGTTATAGGTATTATCTCTTCATTGATCATTGTAGGCGCGCTCTTCTACTTTGAAATAACGAATACTTATCTCTTGATGGTTTTTATTCTGGCTTTCATTGCTTGTTTTGCATTCTCTTACGGACCGGTGATTTGGGTATTACTATCTGAGATATATCCTTTAAGAATAAGAGGTATTGCTATGTCCATAGCTACAATGGCATTATGGGTGGGCACTGCGTTCGTGGGTCAAATGACCCCATGGTTTTTAGAGAACCTTAAAGCCCATGGAACTTTTTGGTTTTTTGCTGCCTGCACACTTCCCGCGGTCTATCTCACCCTTAAGGTAATACCTGAGACCAAAGGCAAAACACTGGAAGAAATTGAAAATTACTGGTTATCTAAAAGATCCTGATATGAGACGGCTAAAAGATAAAATTGCTGTTGTTACCGGTGCCGCTGAGGGTATCGGACTTGCTATTAGTCAGATGTTTGCATTAGAAGGTTGCAAAGTGGCTATGTGCGACATAAATCTATCAAAATGTGAGACTGAGTCTTCTTTGATCAATAAAAAAGGGGGTGAGACGATCCCGTTTGAATGTTCGGTGGATAATAGCTCTCAAATGGAAAATGTAGTGAAAGCTGTTATGAATAGTTTCAAACAAATTGATGTGTTAGTCAATAATGCTGCTATTGCCGTGCAAGGAAATATTGTTGAAATGCCGGAAGAAGATTGGGATACATTGATGAACGTAAACCTTAAAGGTGTATTCATAGGGATAAAGACAGTGTTACCCCACATGCTTAAAAAACGATCGGGAAGTATAATATCCTTGTCATCGTTACAGGCATCACGAAGCTGGAATGACTGGACAGCCTATGCCGCGGCGAAGGGAGGTATAAATGCGATGACAGTCCAGTTAGCGGGGCAGTTTGGCAATCAAAACGTACGCTTCAATACCATTTCTCCGGGAGCGATCAATACTCCTATGAATGAAAGAAGGCAAAAAGAGGAAGGAGAAAGTTTTTTGAAAGCCAGTATTGATCAAGCAGCTATGCTAAGGTTGGGCACTACCGAAGAGGTGGCGCAGACCGCTGTTTTTCTGGCCTCTGACGAGTCTAGGTTCATTACAGGTGAAGATATCAAAGTAGATGGAGGACTGTCTGCTTTACCCAGATACATAGAAAATTGAAATAGAAAAGCGTGAGCTTTATGCGGTAACATTTAAAATGAATTAGTAGAATGAAATATGCGCTGGAAGGCATCAAGGTATTAGATTTTTCTCAACTATTACAAGGACCTTATGCCACTCAAATGTTAGGAGATATGGGAGCTGATGTGATCAAAGTCGAGCGGAATGGCACGGGTGATATCTATCGGCAAATGACTTTTTTTAATGAATGGATTGCAGGCGATGAGTCCCCTTGTTTTATGGCATGGAACCGTAACAAGCGTTCACTTGCCGTTGATATGAAATCGGACAAAGGCAAAGAGATCATCTATAAGCTGGCAGAAGAAGCGGATATCGTCTTGGAAAATTTCCGACCCGGAGTGGTGGACCGATTAGGCTATGGCTATGAAGACATCAGGAAGATCAATCCATCCATTATTTATTGTTCTGCCAGTGGCTGGGGAGATGACGGACCTTATCTTACCCGTCCGGGCCAGGACCTGTTGGTACAAAGTGTGAGCGGGGCTATCATGACCAGCGGTAAAAAATCAGACGGGCCTGTTGCCATTGGTACTGCCCTATGCGATCAGGTAAATGCATTAAACTCAGTATACGCTATTCTTGCGGCACTATATTATCGTGAGAAAACAGGTAAAGGCCAACTGATTAAAACTAACCTGTTGTCTTCTGCCATTGCTTTTCAGATGCAGGATTATTTTACAATTCAAAATTTAGGTACGTCCTTTCAGAGGCCAGAGTCAAAAATTGGTCATCCGGGAAATGGAGCCCCGTTCGGTATGTATGAAACCAAAGACGGGTTCCTGACCATTGCGATGAGCCCGTGGCCTAAATTGGTTGAAGCATTGGGAGATGAAACACTGATGCAATACAATGACCCCCAGGTTCTCTTTGATGATCGGGATAAAATTCACGGTATTATAGAGGCTATAACAGTGACAAAAACAACAAAAGAATGGTTGGACATCATGCTGGAGCTGGACCTGTGGGTGGCAAAAGTGAATGCGCAAGGTGAGGTGGAAAAAGATCCACAGGTCCGCTTCAACAACACATTTGTAGAAATAGAACACCCAAAAGCAGGTAAGCTGAAGGTAACAAACGTCCCGTTCACCATGAGTGAAACACCGGGGAGCATTCGCAGGCCTTCACCCATGACCGGTGAACATGGTCCTGAAATTCTGGAAGAACTGGGCTATACCAGGGAAGAGATCAAATCATTTATTGATAGTAATGTGATGAGTGTTGAGAAAGCGACCAAACGCGAATAATCAGGCATAGAAAAATATGGAATTTGAATTTATTGAATACGTTGTAGCAGATAGGGTAGGGCTGATTAAATTCAATCGTCCTGACCAGCTTAACGCCATGAATCGTCAAATGATGCATGAGATTATCCAGGCATTGGGACTCGTGAACGTTGCAGCTAGTGAAGATGTGGCAGTGTGTGTGATTACAGGTAACGGGAAGGCTTTTATGGCCGGTGCGGATATTAAGGAGTATGCTCAACAAACGAAAGAGCAATTTGAAGCCTTTCAGACTAAAGGACGTTCATTATATGCTGCTATAGAAGGAAATACAAAACCTATAATCGCTGCGATCAACGGTTATGCGTTCGGCGGGGGCTTTGAAATAGCTTTATCATGCGATATGATCCTGGCACGACAATATGCTAAAATGGGGCTGCCGGAGATCAATTTAAACCTGATTCCCGGAGGTGGCGGTACACAACGGCTAGCTAAAAAACTAGGAACCAATATTACGAATGAACTCATCATGACAGGCCGCACGGTAACGGCTGAGGAAATGTATGAACATGGGATAATTAATCATATCTATTCAAAGGAGGAATTTGAAAGTAAGACAAAAGAGTTTGTCAGAGAATTGACGGGTAAGCCGGCAGATAGACTGGAAGTGATAAAACAACTCACCCAACTAGGAGTGGGAGGCGTAGACTTGTCCGCCTTATGTATTGAAAATGCCTCACTTAGCCGTTTTTACCAATCCAGGGAAGGGCAGACCAAAGTGCAGGAATTCTATCAAAACAGCCTGAAGAAGAAAACATGAATGATATAACCCTGAAAGGGATCACATGGGACCATCCCCGGGGATATGAACCGCTGGTGGCCTCATCAAATAAATATTATGAGATTACGGGAATCAAAGTAAACTGGGAGATACGCTCTTTAAAAGACTTTGGAGATCAGTCCCTGGTAGATTTGGCTCGAAAATTTGATCTATTGATCAACGATCACCCCCACTCCGGGGTTGCCGCTCAATCAAGGTGTGTTCTGGCACTGGAGGAATACGTAGACCCACATACTTTTACTCATTTACAACTTCAGTCTGCCGGGCCAAGTTTTGAAAGCTATCATTATCAAGGCCACCAGTGGGCATTACCGATTGATGCAGCTTTCCAAAGTGCATGTTACAGGCCTGACCTGATGGATGTACCGGTTCCAACCGGTTGGCAGGATGTTTTCGATCTGGCGGACAGACTAAAACGAAAAAACAAGTTCGTAGGTATGGCGTTATGCCCTACAGATTGCCTTTGCACCTTTCTTTCATTAACCGCCCAGTTTGGCGCACCAATCCGCGATGCTTCCGAATTAGTGAATTTGAAAACAGGTACGGAAGTGCTGGAATTAATGCGAAGAATGCGTGAGGAATTCTATGCTGAAAGCCTGAATTGGAATCCTATCCAATTGTATGATCATATGGCTGAACATGATGAGATAGTATACACTCCTTTAGCGTTCAATTATACCAATTATTCTCGTGAGGGTTTCCGTAAAAATAGTTTGGTTTATTCAAATGCCCCGGGAATTACGTCGGTATTAGGTGGGGCAGGGATTGCGGTATCTTCAACCTGTAAAAATAAACAAGAGGCTGCTGATTTTGCTTCCTGGATCTGTAGTAAACATGTTCAGAAAGGCATCTATACACAGGCGCAGGGACAACCCGGAAACATCAAAGCATGGGAAGATCCTCTGGCCAATAGCTTAACCTCTGACTTTTTTATCAATACAAGAAATAGTCTCGATCATGCCTATGTCCGACCCCGTTTCTTAAACTGGCCTGTGTTTCAGGAATATCTGGGCAATACAATACACAGGTTATTAAAGGAAGAAGAGGATATTCCTTCCACGCTCTATCATCTTAACGATGCTTATGAGGAGATAAAGCACCGTGTTGGCAGAAGTAAAAAAGCCTTTTTTTGATAAAGAAGAGATCTTTGAATAATTTTTTATGAAAATTCATATCGGAGGTTAAACTCACTTAGATATCGTTCGGGTTTCCGTGTGACAACTATTAATGAGGCCTCCTTCCGGGATGGATTATGACCCAACCTCAACTACTCGTAGGTCTAGCCTGGCGATCCTAAGATCTAGAACCGTATAGCGCGTCCGCCCGGTTGAATTTAAGAGAGGACAATTTTATGGTAGGTAGTAAAGTAGGGATTTTGTGTTCTGAAAATCAGACAGTTACAAAAATGTAAATATCCTTTTGTTTCTATTAACACCACATTTTTCATTTATCCAAGCAATTCTTTGGCTTCAATTTTCAATGAAAAGCCTTAAGGCTGCCATCTTCTCTCTAATATATATACTTTATATTTGACTGGTAGTACCATCTAATGGGCTTTAAATGAGTGGTTGGTTAATACGAATTAGTATATGCAGTGTTTGGTTAGTTACCTTCCAATCGGCAGCGCAGGATTTTTCATTTCAATCTTTTGAAGAAGAATTTCCTAACCGACCGGTAAATGATTTTCTGATCGATAATAAAGGGTTCTTGTGGATTGGGACCTTTGGTGCCGGGCTATATCGGTTTGATGGTATGAACTATGAGCCTTACACATTCGATTGGTATGACAGCAGTTCTGTGAATAGCAATTTTATCATTTCTCTTGAAGAAGATCACAAAGGAAGGATATGGATTGGTACCGACAAAGGCCTCTGCCGATACGACCCGGTAACCAGGAAATTTCAACGAATTAAGATTAAATATGATCAGAATCCGACGCAGGAGTTTTTGTCAATCTTTTCAATTCTGGCGGATGATTCCGGTAACATCTATTTAGGTAGTAGTGGAAATGGTATCATTCGGTTAGATAGCTCGAATACGGAAGGCAATTATATTAACGCCACGCCACACTACCAAAACATTAATGTAAGCGACATAGCCAGGGATCGATTTGATAACCTGTTTGTGGCTACTAATGTAGGTTTACGGATTTTTTCTGAAACCAATGAACTACTTGAAACCCCTAAGATTGCATTGGAAAATCGATTACTTCAGGGCCCTATCCAGTCCATTTTTGTGATCGAAGGTACCGTTTGGGTAGGTACGGAAGACCAGGGTTTGATATCCATTGAAGGTTATCATACATTCAATCCCGAGGTAAAGCATTTTCCGATTACGAACAAACGGATAATGGACATAGATCGCTATTCAGATAGCAAGGTTCTTTGTGCCACCGAAAACGATGGTTTGCTCGTATGGGATATGGAGAAAAACCAGGTCTCAAAATTCATTGAAGATCCATACGATAAGAAGTCGGTAGAAACCAATTCGATCTGGGCGATTGAAGTAGATGAAGATGGCAGATTGTGGCTTGGGTATTATAATAAAGGAATGGGCTTGTATGCCCCTGACTTTAGTAAGTTTGAACATATCCAACACGATATCTATAAATACAATTCATTAAAAGCGAATTCTGTTAATAGTCTGATTCAGGATGGGGATAGTATTGTCTGGATTGGTATGGATGGAGGGGGTGTGGATAAATACATGATCAATGAGAATCAATTTGTCCATCTGACACCAAAAAATGGCTACAGGGGATTAACAAACATTTCTGTTCAAACTATGCTGCTGGATAAAGATCGGAATCTGTGGGTAGGTACATGGGAAGGAGGCATTTTTTTCCTGCCTGAAGGAGAACGAAAATTTCAAAACTTTAATACAGATAATTCTGGTTTAAGATCCAATCGAATTCTGGATCTTACAGAAGATAAAGAGGGGAATATTTGGATGGGTACTTTTGGAGCAGGAATTCATAAGTATATTTTAAAAGAAAACAAAATAGAACAGGTTTTAAGCGAAGGGATAAAAAGAGAATGGATAGATAAAGAGGACATACGTGATGTTCTGATAGACCAAGACGGAGACATTTGGATTGGATCTACCTTAGGTCTTTATGAGATGGTTATTGTAGGAAAAGATACTCTTATTCAAAATTTTAAAACGAAATTCTCGCATAAAGACCTACACCCTAATTCCAATCATATCCTTTCTCTTTATGAGGATGAAAATAAAAAGATATGGATCGGTACTGATGGGGCAGGATTATTTAGCTATCATCAGGTTACAGACTCACTGGTATGGCATAACCAGGTTTTAAGTTTGGGCCTGAACACTATCTGCGCCATCGCTAAAGATAATCAAAACAACCTATGGGTTACCGGAAAATCGGGGATAGCAAAGCTGAATGAAGAAGAAGGCAGAGTGGTGCATTACACCGAGAAAGACGAGCTTACGAGCAATAACTTTAACTATAATGCGATTCTTAGTTTGCCTGATAACGTACTTCTTTTTGGGAGCCTGGAAGGAATAAACAAAATCAAATATGATGAGCCCAGGATTGACTCTACTCAGATAAACGCTTACTTAGATAAGCTTAAGATATTCAATAAAGAGGTAAAGCCCGGAGAGCCGGAATCCCCTCTGACTAAAGCATTTTCAGCAACGGATCAGATCGTGTTAGATGCTTATCAATCTGTCTTCACCATTGAATATACAGGAATAAATTTTACACGCCCTGAGCAAATACAATTTGCATACTATTTAGAAGGGCTTGAATCAGACTGGAACTATGTAGGTGACCAACGAAGTGCTACATACACTTCATTAAAAGATGGATCATACGTATTCAGGCTAAAAGCGGCTAAAAATGATGGAAAATGGTCTGAAAAACATGCAACGCTCAAAATAAAGATCCTTCCGGCCTGGTATAAAAGCAAATGGGCATTGGTGGTCTATATTATTTTATTCCTCAGTGGATTATATACATTGTATACCATACTAAGGATGCGTGTTCGTGAGCGTCAGGAAGTGCTGAACGAGCGGGAGAGACGCAAGCAGGACGAAGCGCTTACAAAAAGAAAACTTCAATTTTTTACCAACATTTCTCATGAGTTCAGGACGCCGTTAACACTGATATTGAACCCACTGGCGGAGTTAATAACTATGAAAGATCTCCCGATTACGGCTAACAGGCAGCTAAATACAGTACAACGAAACGCCAGAAGGCTTGAACGTTTGGTGAATGAGTTGATGGATTTCCGAAAACTAAATTCGAATAAACTTAAGATCCATGTTCATAAGATCAATTTGCTAAGTTTTACCAAAGAGATAGCTAAATATTTTCAGGAAGAGGCAGAGAATAATGAAATCGAATTAATGGTACATGGAGATGTGGAAAATTATTCGGCTTGGGTAGATTCAGGCTTAGTGGAAAAAATGCTATTTAATCTGCTTTCCAATGCTTTTAAAGTAACACCTGAAAAGGGATTTATAACTATTAACCTCTCTGAAGTCAGTAAATTATTACCTCTGGTCGATCATGAAGAGATAGAAGCACTCAAACTGTCTGTCTCGGATACCGGACCGGGATTGGCATCAGATCATTTAGAAAAAATATTCGAGCGATTTTACCAGGTCGAACCAATGAACCAATGGTATTTCAGTGGTACGGGAATTGGTCTGGAGGTGGTAAAAAGTTTTATTGAACTACATAAAGGAAAGGTGGAGGTAGAAAGTCAGGAAGGGAAAGGGACCACTTTTCATCTGTACTTTCCACTTGGGAAAGACCACTTCAATGAAGAAGATATCGTTAAGGGTGAGTATCCGGGAAGAAAAGAATTTTTGGTGCCCGATAAACCATCAGAAGATGCGTCATTAGAAGAAGCTTCTGTGATAGATGGTAGAAAAAAAAGTACTGTGCTTTTGGTGGATGATAATGTGGAGCTAAGAAGATTTGTAAAGAATGAACTTAAAGAACATTATCAAGTTGAAATGGCCAAAAATGGGCAAGAGGGACTTGAGATGGCGCTGCATCATTTACCTGATGTAATTATTACGGATGTAATGATGCCTGAAATGGATGGTTTTGAATTTTGTGAAAAGATTAAAGCAGATATTAAAACAAGTCATATCCCATTAATTATGCTCACTGCTAAAAGTACCCCTGAGGATCACATCTCAGGAGTGGATAAAGGAGCTGATGCCTATATTACCAAGCCTTTTGACATGGTACTGTTGAAAGCACAGATAAAACAACTGCTGAAAAGCAGGCAAGTACTTTTTGAAAAATACCTCAACAGCATAAGCGATCTGAATAGTACCCCTGATACTACTATGGTAGATCGGGATTTTATGCAAAAAATACTTTTATTCATACAGAATCATATTAGTGACTCACAACTTAGTGTGGAAAGTATCGCTGAGGAAGTGGCACTTAGCAGGAGTCAATTGTATCGAAAAGTAAAGGCCCTTACCGGATTAAATGTGAATGAATTTATCAGGCGAATACGGTTGGAACAGGCTAAAAAACTACTAATTCAAGATGGGGATTATAATATAAATGAGATCAGCTATAAGGTTGGGTTTTCTTCACCATCCTATTTTTCCAAGTGCTACAAAGAACAATACGGTGTTTTACCAAAGAGCGAAAGACCACTCACTTAAAAGGGACAGTTTACGGAACTCAGGCCAGGCTACTTTTTGAGAATTACCAGCTGCTTAGTTCAAAGATTGTGCACAGGTGCTTTAAATATCCTTATAAAGGTGGATTGCATTGTTCTTGCCAAACACCAATTTAGTAGCATAAAAGCCTCTAAAATCAAAAACTGAAAGACCTTCCTGCCATAACCTTCATGTAACTGCCGGATGAGGCTTTCGTCGATCCAATGAAAAACCATCTGGCTTCAAATCGCTTTTGAATGTTTGTAATCGGGAGTTTATCTGTTTAAAACGGTGGATAATACTCAACTGATCATCAAGAAGTAAACGTCGAAGATAATTAGCAATAAAAATTTTGTTGCACAGAATAGCTCAAATGATGCATTACCTGTGAGGTTGCAACAAAATTGATTCAAAAGGCTCCAAAACTTCTACTTCTTCAATTCCGGGGATGCTTTATTGCAGGTAAATAAATTCATCGTGAAAACAAAGAACACAAAATATCGCCTGCCTAAGAAATTTATATGGTTAGAGTCTATCATAGTTTTTCTTCTGGTAGCGCTTCTTGTGTTGATTATTAAGACCATTAGCTAATGAATAACTTAAAAGTATATCCATATACATCCCTTGCAAGAGTTTCTAATGTCCAGCTCATGATCTGTCTTTTGGCAGTCTGGATACTGGGAAGTTGTGCACACACAGAAAAATACTCTTACGATTTTCAGAATCCGGAGCTTTCGCCGGAAAGCCGTTCCATTGATCTGGTATCCCACATGACCCTTCAGGAAAAGGTTGGACAGATGCGTTATGATGCGCCTGCCATTCCGAGACTTGGTTTACACCGTTACAATTGGTGGAATGAATGCCTGCACGGTGTGGGAAGAGCAGGAGAATCAACCGTTTTTCCTCAGGCCATAGGCATGGGAGCTACCTGGAATGTGGACCTGATCCATAAGATGGGGGTAGCCGTGTCAGATGAAGCCCGGGCCAAACATCACCGTTTTGTCAAAGAAAATAAAAGAGGTATTTATCAGGGGCTGACGTTCTGGACGCCAAATATTAACATATTCAGAGATCCCAGGTGGGGCCGCGGACAGGAAACCTATGGAGAAGATCCTTTTCTGACGGGAGAACTGGGAGTAGCTTATATCAAGGGATTGCAAGGTGATGATGACCACTATCTGAAGCTGGTGGCAACAGCTAAGCATTTTGCGGTGCATAGCGGCCCGGAAAAATCAAGGCACGAGGACAATTACATTTCGACCCCCAGAGACTTAAATGAAACCTATCTGCCCGCATTTGAGAAGGCAGTGAAAGATGCCAAAGTTCATTCTGTCATGTGCGCATATAACAGGACCAATGACCTGGCTTGCTGTGGTAGCAATGTGCTGCTTGATTCAATACTTAGAAAAGAGTGGGGGTTTGATGGATACGTTGTATCTGACTGTTGGGCCATCAATGATTTTTATTTCCCGGATCGACATGGAGTAAGTAAAACAGGGCCGGAAGCTTCTGTCTTAGCCGTTAAGTCAGGTACAGACCTCAATTGTGGAAACACGTACGACCCTAACCTGAGCGAAGCGGTACTGTCTCGGCTTATAGATGAGAGTGAAGTTGACCAGGCATTAACCAGGCTCATGGCCGCCCGGTTCAAACTTGGCATGTTTGATGACCCCGAACTCGTACCCTGGTCGAAGATACCTTATGAAGTAGTAAGGAGTAAGGAGCACCAGGAATTAGCCAAACAAGTGGCAAGAGAATCCATTGTCCTTCTCAAAAATGATAATAATCTCTTACCACTAAGTTCAGCCCTTAAATCGGTGGCTGTTATCGGCCCGAACGCAAATGCCGTGGAGCCTCTGCTCGGCAATTATCACGGTACCTCAGTAGAATACAACACCCCTTTTAAGGCCATAAGCGACAGACTTCCGAATGCCACTGTGAAATATGCCAAGGGATGTAATATCACCAAAGAGTGGCCATTGTTAGCGCCGGTCCCAAGTCAAAACCTGCGTTCAGGCACAGATGAAGGTTTGAAAGGGATGTATTTCAACAATGACAAATGGTCCGGTGCCCCCGTTATGGAAAGAATTGATGATCAAATTGACTTTATTTGGGTAAACAGGCCATTCGAAATGAAATCAGACACGTTCACAGTAAGGTGGACAGGCCAGATCCTTCCGGATGGGTCCGGGAAATACCGGATTGGCCTCAGGGCTTGCAATGCTGGTAAACTTTATTTAAATGACGAGTTAGTGCTGGATTTCGAGGATGACCACCATCCCAGAATGAAGTACCATGACACTACTTTGGAAGCGGGTAAAGCCGTGTCAGTCCGAATAGATTATTACAATTTTCACGCTGACCCTCAGGTCCAACTCTTGTGGTCGGAACTGGAGCAAGACTTGTTGACTCCGGCTCTGGAACTGGTTCAAAACGCTGATGTAACTGTGCTTTGTTTAGGACTCAGTCCTGATATAGAAGGAGAGGAGATGCCAGTGGTCATGGAAGGGTTTGATAAGGGAGATCGGTCTGATATTGTATTGCCATCCTCACAAAAAATGTTGTTGAAAGAAGTTCTTAAGACAGGTAAACCAGTTGTTCTGGTGTTGTTAAATGGTAGTGCCCTGGCAGTTAATTATGCGGCAGATAAAGCACAGGCCATTGTAGAGGCATGGTATCCGGGCGAGTTTGGCGGAGTTGCCCTTGCAGAAATTCTTTTTGGGGACGTGAATCCATCCGGAAAACTGCCGGTCACCTTTTACAAATCGGTGGACGACCTGCCGGATTTCAAGTCATATGACATGAAAGATCGTACCTACAAGTACTTTACCGGAGAACCACTATTTCCATTTGGTCATGGACTGAGCTACTCAAGTTTCAAGTATGCAGACATGACTTACGATGACAACGAGCGTCCTGCTATTACACTCACTATTGAAAATTCAAGCGAAACTGCGGGTCTGGAGACGGTACAGGTCTACCTGTCCACTCCGGACATGGCTGGCTCTGCAAAGCGTACACTTGTGGCCTTTCAAAAAGAATACTTTGAACCTGGGCAGTCGCGGGAGGTAACAATCCGCATCCCTGAAGAAAACCTGAAAATTATAGATGATAAAGGCCGGAGAGTCGCTCCGGACGGAAGGATCTTCTTATCTGTTGGTGGAAAACAACCTGGTTTTTCAGGGATAGCAGATTCGCCGAATACCCAAACATTAATGAAACAAATAATTGTAAATTAAAAGAAACGGCTTCTATTCCGTGATTTGATCATGTTTAAAATAAAATCCAATCTATTATGAGAAAACCATTACTTAAAAAATTATGAAAAAACCATTACTTGAAAGGAACAAGTCTAAACACTATCTTACAATAGTAGTGTTGTTGATTGGGTTCTGTTGTGTTCAACTCCAATCTGTTCTCGCCTCAGAGTTCGGAATGGATTTACAACAGGACGGAGCAATTGTGACTGGAACAGTTTTAGAGGGAGATACGGGTGAACCGCTGGTAGGTGTTTCTGTGGTTATCTATGGTACAACCCTCGGAACAGTTACGGACATCAACGGGAAGTACAGCATAGAGGTCCCGGACCCTTCATCGAGTTCACTGTCTTTTAGTTTTATCGGGTTTCAATCACAAATAGTTCCAATTGGAAGCAAGTCTGAGATTGATGTATCGATGGAATTTGATGTCCAATCCCTGGAAGAAGTAGTTGTTGTAGGCTATGGAACACAGCGGAAAAGCGATTTGACAGGAGCTGTGGCCTCGGTTTCAGGAGATGAATTGACCACCGCCATTACTTCCAGCGTTGATCAGGCGCTTCAAGGTAGGGCTGCGGGTGTGCATGTGGCACAGAATTCCGGGAGGCCTGGTGCTGCGGTTTCAGTGCGGATACGTGGAACAACTTCTGTTACAGGAAGTAGTGAGCCACTTTATGTCGTTGATGGAGTTCAAATTGGGGGTCAGGCCCAAAGCTCGGCTGGCTTTGACTGGGCCGGAGGTTCTGGCGGACAGAGTGATAACATCAATCCCATGGCATTTCTGAATCCCAATGACATTGAGAGTATACAGGTACTGAAAGACGCTTCGGCCACTGCGATCTATGGTTCCAGGGCGGCGAACGGTGTGGTAATCATTACTACCAAAAGAGGAGCAGAAGGAAAAGGTAAAATAAGCTATCATGGTTTTTACGCGGTTCAGGAAGTGTATAAGACCTTTGATATGATGAACATGAGAGAGTATGCGGAATACAATAACGAAGTAGCGCAAGAAGTGTCATCAGTTCAGCCAAATCCAAGTTTTGCAGATCCATCTATTTTGGGTGAGGGTACAGACTGGCAGGAAGCCATTTATCAAACAGCTCCGACCCAAAGCCACACATTAACTTTTAGCGGAGGTACTGATGCAGTGAAGTACATGTTATCCGGAGGTTATTTCGCTCAGGATGGTATTGTTATAGGGTCTGATTTTGAGCGTCTAAGCTTAAGGCTTAATATCGACGCCAAAATAAGTGATCGTCTCACCGTTGGAACCAGCATGTCCATTGCCCGTAAAGATGAAAGAATTGTTCTTCAGGACGGTGGAGATGGTGTTATTGCTCAAGCTGCCCAAATGGCGCCGCACATTCCGGTTAGAAACTTTGATGGATCATTTGCCGGGCCGGACGCTCAGAATGTTTCGGCCCAGGTAGGTGCCAACCCTGTGGCTTTGGCCTTGCTGCGGAACAACACCGCATTAGATTATCGATTTGTTAATAACCTGTATGCCGAACTTAATGTCATCGAAGGACTGAAAGTCAGGACTGAATTAGCAACTGATTTTTCAACGCTTAATAGTAGTGCTTTCCTGCCAACCTATGAGTGGGGACAAATTGTCAATAATACGAGCCAACTGGCACAACTTTCCAATCAAAATTCATTCTGGTTATGGAAGACCTTCGCTACCTATAACAGGAGTTTTGGTGATCATGATTTTACCGTGTTAGTTGGAACGGAAGCACAGAGAAGTAATTATGAAGGATTGACGGCTTATAAGGCCAATCTTCCCAATGATATACCTGTGATCAATCAGGGGGATATATCAAATATTCCAAATACAGGTTTTAAAGCATGGAATTCATTGGCTTCTACTTTTGCGAGGGTCAATTATAATTATGGAGATCGCTATTTAGTAACAGCCACCATGAGAAGAGATGGTTCTTCAAGGTTTGGACCCAATAACCGGTGGGGATGGTTCCCTTCGGTTGCCGTAGCATGGAGAGCGTCCAATGAGGCTTTTATGCCCGAAAATGATGTGGTTACTGATTTGAAATTCAGATTAGGGTGGGGACTGGTAGGTAACGAAAACATTGGTAACTACGCTTTTGGGTCCTCATTGAATCCTTTGAATACTCAATTTGGAGCTGGGGTGGTCAATGCACGATACTCCAACCGTGATGTACAGTGGGAGTCTACTACCATGGTCAACTTAGGAATGGACCTGGAGTTGTTTAACGGAAGAGCAAACCTGGAAGTTGAAGCCTACCAAAAGAAAACGGATAACTTGTTACTTCAAGTGAACTTACCAGCCACTTTCGGCGGACAGGTAGAAGGCCCCCAGGCCAATTTAGGTACAATGGAAAATATGGGATTTGAAGTGGCGCTGAGTACCTCTAACATTGAAAGCGGCAAATTCAATTGGTCATCCAGGGGAAATATTTCCGTCAATCGTAACGAAGTAGTTGATTTAGGAGGGGTACAACTTTTTGACCCTATATACTGGTACACGGGGTTCCAGACCGCCAGTGCAACGGTTCCGGGGCGTCCGATAGGTCAATTTTTCGGATTTGTCATGGAAGGCCTTTTTACCTCTGCGGAAGAAATTGTCAATCATGCCGTTCAGATCCCTTCGGATGAAGACCCTGCGGTAAACAAAATTGATAGAACCACCGGATTATGGTTAGGAGACATAAAGTGGAAGGACCTTAATGGTGATGGAGTTATTGATAACAATGATCAGACCATCATTGGAGATCCAAATCCTGACTTTTCATTTGGACTTAACAATACATTTGAATACGGGCCTTTGGTGTTGGATGTTTTTGTGATGGGAGCAATAGGTGGGGATGTGTTGAATTACTCCAGGGCCAGAAACGAACAGATGCTGAACAACTTTGATAATCAGTCCACGACGATTATTAACCGGGCCAGGACCCGGTTAGTGGAAGGAGGTACGGATCTCAATAACATCAATGATGTGGAACTGGTAGATCCGAATACCACCATACCAAGGTTTGACAACGGGGCAGAAAACTTTAACCATTTTATGTCAACCCGGTGGATAGAAGACGGTTCTTTTGTGAGGATACAGAACGTCAGACTGGGCTATACTTTGCCTCCCGGGTGGTTGCAAAAAATAAGACTATCGAGCGCACAGGTGTATGTGAACATACAAAACGTGGCCACGTTCTCGAATTATTCAGGCCTGGACCCACAGATTGGATCGTTTGATCAAAACCCTAGACTTCAAAATATTGATTTGGGCAGATATCCTGCTCCCAGGGTGTATACGGTTGGAATAAAGTTAGACATGTAAAAAATACTTTAAAAAAATGAGACAATATATAAGAATCATTTTGACGGTTTTTTTAGCCATACAATTAACTTCTTGTGGTGAAGAATTCCTGGATTTTGTTCCGGAAGACCAGCCTACGGTTGATGGCTGGTATAATGATGCCGATGAGATCAGACAGGCTACTGCAGCGCTTTATGGTCGTCCCTGGTTTGAATTTAATGACGTATTAAGCTGGTGCGTCGGAGATCTGATGGCCGGTGATATGTTCCATAACTGGGACGAGGAAGGGCAGTTTTTTTACGCATCATTTAATGAGAACAATACGCATATAGCGAATGGTTGGCAAAGCCTCTATGATGTGGTTTCTTTTGCCAATCTCATTATAGATGATATGCCGGGCATTGCCGGTTCAAATGGTGTAAGCGACGCAGACATTAATGCTGGTTTGGGTGAGGCGAGATTTTTCAGAGCGGCAGCCTATTATTACCTGGTAGAATACTGGGGTGAAGTACCCATTATTGAAAGCCCTGCAGAAAAAGTAGCGAACCAGGACCTGTTTTTACCTAAAAACACCCTGGGAAGCGTCTATGAATTCATTAGAAGGGATCTCGTATTTGCTGCCGAAAACCTGCCTGAAGCAGATGCCGGAGGAAGAGTGACAGAATGGGCTGCAAAAGGGATGCTGGCAAAGCTTCATGTCACACTTGGTCAGAGAGCTGCCGGTGGTAATAGTGTGGGCTCACTGGAAGACTTCACTACGGCGGCCGGATATGCAGCAGACGTTATCAATAATAGCGGATTGGTCCTTTTCCCTGATTATGAAAGTATGTTTCTGATAGAAAATGAGCAGAATCCTGAAATTCTGTTTGCGCTTCGATTTATAAATGCAGGCTGGGGGTTCGGCAATGCCAAACAAGCACGGTTCGCCAGAAATTCGATCATTACAGGTGACCCCCAAGCCTGGGGGGGAGGCAAATCGATGAGTGTTGATTTTATTAATACACTGCAAGCGAATGCTGAATCTGCAGAAGATGCAAGAAGAAGAGCAATCTACATGCAGAATGGTGATTTCTATGATTATATCAATGTTGTGAATGGTGGGTATACCTATCAGATCATAGGTAGAGATGAAAATGGGACCGAAATCGAAAATCAGGCGCCTACTTTGACAAATTTGAAAAAACATGTAGTTGGAAACGTGGAGGATCATGGTTTCATTGTATCCAACCAGGATTCTCCGTTTGATGTCTACATGCTGCGATTGGCAGATGTTTACCTGATCTACGCCGAAGCCTTGATGGGACAAGACGGTTCGCTCTCCTCCGGCCCCGGATATGACGCTTACCTGGCCGTAAGAAGCCGGGCGGGATTGGCAACTCCTTCTGACAATGAAATGAGCTTTCGTGATCTGTTCAATGAAAGAAGGATCGAGTTTGGTTTGGAGGCCATGGCATGGCTAGATATTAAGCGACAGTATTATCGTGATCCACAGGGCACATTAGACCTGCTAAACGCGCAAAGCCGGTCGGATCAATACTTCAGGATCGATGTGAATGATAACATGGAAAACGATCCCGATGGTTATGAATTAGTAAGAGCAGGAGAATCCGGAACAGCCAATCCGGCTAATCAGAATACCGAACCTCAGGTCACATTCACGGCTAATAGAATGTCACTGCCTATACCTGGAAATGAGGTTGTTATGAACCCTCTTTTAAGGCCACAGGCTGAACCGGTAGAATACGAGTTTGAATAAATGCCAGGAAAATGAAGAAAATAGCTGAATATATAAATGGAAAATTAATTGTCCTACTGTGTACGGTCGTTCTCATATCATGTGAAGACGAAAACGGCGTAGGCCTGGAAGAACCCGATGGACCGCCGGTAATCTCGTATGTACGTGTAACTGACCCGGACCAGTCGGACTCATTACTCGTCAGGGCAAATTTGGGTAGTGAGGTGGTCATTATGGGAAGTAACCTGGGAGGAACGAGGCACATTTGGTTCAACGACCAGGAGGCGATCATAAGCCCAACCTGGGTGACCAATCATAGTATTGTGGTTCAGGTTCCCAGCAACGCCCCAAACGTTGTGACCAATATTCTATACCTGATTGACGATAGAAGTGATACCCTTGAACATCCGTTTGAAGTATCCATTAGCGCTCCTGAAATTCAAGCAGCTGTGAACGAATGGCCGCAATCGGGAGAGAATCTTGTGGTGACCGGTAATTTCTTTTTTGAACCCGTCACGATCACGTATTCCGGAGGTGTTACCGGGGAGTTGGTATCTGTTTCACAGGAAAGAATAGAATTTACCGTACCAGGTGAGGCTACGGAAGGCCCGGTAACCATTTCAACAAACTTTGGAGAGACGGTTTCCGGTTTTCACTTGTGGGATAGTAGGAACATTATCTTAGATTTTGACGATTTGCAGCCCAATGGCTGGAGGATCGGTGCTCCTGAAACGGGTGATGGTGAGATCAACGGTAACTATAATGTCTTCAGAGGGAATATTGGAGCCAATGTGAGAGATGAAGGACCTGGAGCTCCTGCTAATTCACCAATGTTATTCCATTATTGGGGAGGTGATGACCCTGGTAGAACAGGGAACTTCTATCCTGATTATTCCGGTGCTTACAGAGATCATGTATTAAAATTTGAAGCGAAAGTAAATAAATGGTTTGGTGGATACCTGAACATCTGTTTTTCAACACCCGATCATTCTCAAAATAACCAGGAAATATGGACCAACAATCTGAATGCAAGGGCTATATGGGGCCCATGGGCAGAAGAGAATGCCGAGTTTGATACAGACGGTGGATGGATGACAGTGGTCATACCACTGACAGATTTCCAATATTTCATGGAACATGACGACGATCAAGGTGTGTTTTACGAGGACGGTCAGGCTTTCGTAGAAGCAGCGGCAGGTTCACTTAGCATGTGGCTTTTAGGGTCACCTGAAAATAGCGATAACGAAGTTGAATTTTACGTGGATAATATTCGAATTGTAGAACCATAATAGATAAGGTTCAACATTTAGAGATTTGGATTGAACGTTAGGTCAATCCAAATCTCATCGACAAAAAAAGGATAAAATGAAAAATAATATATCTTATATAAAATCACATGTTCGTGTTATCATGTTACTCATGGTAATGGGACAATTCATGCTGGTTGCATGTGGCGATGACGATACGGCAAGTACCGATACGGCAGTGCTAAGCTTTGGTCCTTCCGGTGTGAGACACGGAGAAGATATTATCATTATCGGAACGAACCTTGATAAGGTAAGTTCTATTCTCTTTAGACCGTCAGTTGAAGTATCTGACTTCAAAGAGCATAGCCCGGGGTCAATTCTGGTGACTGTTCCCCAGGAAGCAGAGCCCGGTACACTCATATTGAGAACATCTACACAAGAAATTGAGACTAAAACGATACTCAATTTGGAAGTTCCGGTGACTATAAGCAGTGTAACCCCTTCTGCTAAACCAGGCACGGAGATTACAGTAACCGGAGATAAACTAAATTGGGTGGAAAGCATCATTTTTTCTTCTGATATTACAGTGCTTAAGGAAAGTTTTGTTACTCAATCTTCTTCCGAATTGAAAGTCACTGTACCGATGGCGGCACAGACCGGGTTTATAACCTTTAGCGCCGGAGGGACCGAACCTTTGGTCTTTGCACACGATTCACAACTTGAAGTACTGGTACCGGTGATCTCGGCATTGAACCCAACGGCGGTAAGGCATGAATCTACGCTCACCATTGAGGGGGCAAACCTGGATTTGGTGACCGAAGTTATATTCTCTGAAGACGTTTCAATAACCAGCGGTTCGTTTACTGCACAATCAGAGACTGCTATTGAACTGACGGTGCCTGCTACGGCAGTGCAGGGAAAGGTCACGTTGAAGCAGGCAGCGCCAGTGGATGTGGAATCATCAGGCGAGCTTGTCATTGTTTTGCCCGCAGGAACCAGTATTGCTCCCGAAACGCAGAAACCGGGAATAGACGAAGTTACCATTACGGGGAGTGATTTGGATTTAGTAGCTTCTTTACAGTTGCCCGGCCATGGTACAATGCTGGCGGCTGACTTTACAAGTCACACGGCCGGATCAATTGTTTTTGATCTGCCGGAAGCTGCATCACTCGGTGTGATCAACTACACAACGATACATGGCTTTAGCGGCCCTTTAGGCTTGGCAATCAGTCTTCCGTCCAGCGGTTTGGGCGCTTTGTTGATACCCCTGTATGTGGACGCTATTGATGAGGCCATGAGCGAAGGTGGCGGCTGGAGTTCTACTACCGATTTTGCTAATACAGAAAACCCTAGAGAAGGTGAAAATTCGATAAAAGTGACCTATGAAGGTGGTTTTGGTGGAGGTGCTCAGCTAGGTACGTGGGGTAAATCTCCGGTGTCCATAGCAGGCTCCCAGGTCTTTGCATTTTCACTTTTTGGAGGTGACGGGACCGATGGTAAGCAATTGAACCTTAATGTAAAATCCGACGTCGATAATACCATGCTAGTTACGATAAAGGAAGGTGAATGGGTAGATTTTGAAATACCAATAGCTGACTTTGGAAGTCCTGCTGAAATTACTGAAATCTGGTTCCAGGACCAGGGTTGGTCCGGTACGGTGTATGTCGATCGAATGGGATTTGATCTCTAAAAGCAACCTGGTCCCGGACACGGTGAGCAATTTTGATCACGATAAAAAAAGGGAAATGGGCGGATATTGAGATTCCTTTGTCAGACTAAAAGGGAGTTGATCAAAGTGATTGAGCACCGGTTCCGGGATCAGGCCTGGTCAGGGGATGCCTACGTGGACGATTTTAAGCCTGGTTCAAAGGCAAAAAGGTCACAATTGATTGGTTGAATCAACTATTTATCAATAGCTCAACAGTTTAAAATAAAGTTACTAACCACAATTATTGAAAAACTAAAATGCATATTATACTTATTAGATTATTGGTAATAGGGGCTATAGGATCACCTATACTTTTTGGAGCATGCGAAAGTGATGGTGCAGACGAGCCAGCAGTGTTGATGGCTCCCAATCTTTCCGCTCCAACTGAGGTTACTGCCAGTTCCTTTTTTGTTGACTGGCCTTTTATAGAGGGAGCTGATGGTTATCAAATAGATGTGGCCAGAGATGAAGCCTTCACAGATTTTGTGGAGCCTTATCAGGGAATAAGACACAATTTTTCAGAGTTCACCGTTTCCGACCTTGAACCTGCCACTACCTACTACGTAAGGGTAAGGTCGATATCGAGGGATTTGGTGTCTGACAATTCCAATGTTGTGAGTGTGACCACCATTAATGCCTCAGGCTCAGAGCCAGGTTCACCACTCAAAGACGCAGCAGAATTTTCTGTCGGAATGGCGGTACAGGTAAACAAACTCAATGGTCAGCATCAGGAGATCTTATTGAGGGAATACGATCAGATTACCAGTGAGTATGAAATGAAAATGAACATTATGTATCCTTCTGAAGGTAACTTAGACTTTACCCAATCAGATGCAACAGTGAATTGGGCAGTAGAAAATGGGTTGGATGTACACGGACATGCGCTGATCTGGCACAATGCTACTCCGACTTGGGTAGAAGAATTCAGCGGTACGGATCAGGAGTTTGAAACTATGATAGAAGACTACATTAAAACCACTGTGACCCGGTATAAGGGAAAAGTGAAATCATGGGATGTGGTAAACGAAGCGTTTGAAGATGTCGGTGGTGTGTTGAGAAACTCTGTTTTTAGAGAAAAAATGGGGGACGACTATATCGAAAAGTGCTATAGGTGGACCCGGGAAGCGGATCCCGACGTGCTGATCTTTTATAATGACTATAACATGGTTACTCATCCGGTAAAACGAACAGCAGCCTTGAATATGGTGAAAGACTTCCTGGACCGCGGGGTACCCATAGATGGGTTTGGCTATCAAATGCATATCTCCCATGATAACCCCTCTAAGGAAGCGATCGAATCGGCTGCCAAAGAAGTAACGGACCTCGGTTTGCTATTGCACTTTTCAGAGCTGGATGTTCGTGCCAATCCGGCCAATGACCTTGAGGTTTTAACAATTCAACGTGCTAACTATCAGCAAAATAAGGTTAGGGAAGTGGTGGAAGTCTACAATGCCATACCAGAGGAAAGTAAGTTTGGGATAACCATCTGGGGAATGAAAGATGATGAGACCTGGCTGCTGGAATTTTGGGGACACCCTGATTGGCCATTACTGTACAATGCAGACTTTTCCTTCAAAAGAGCGCATACCGGATTTTTAGAAGGTTTAGAATAATATGGAAGGTGTGTTCGTGTTCAGTACATTTTCTGCTGGGGGTTTATCAATGGAATCAATAGAAACCTACGCCACCCGGGTTGAATGAAGGTTCAATCCAATACATCGGCTTTTTTAAAAGAGACCAATTTCTCTCCGGGCTACCTTGACTTTTTAAAGGTGAGATTCCTTTTGCTCCCTCTTAGTCCTGCCTATTCGGTGGGTAGAGGGAGCAAAATGAGTTTCTCCTCTTCGGAGATAAATGGGAGTGTGTTATATGAATAGCAGACTTCCACCTTTCTGATCATGCTAAGTTTTGCGACCATTCCAGGTTCCCTGGGATTATCCTTTGTTCATAGTATTCACACATTACGTGCACATCCTTCGATTTTTTTGGTGGAGAAATATGTGAAAGAGCTTAAGCAAATAAAAGGGGAGTTTGCGAATATCAATACATCATAAAATGAATTCTGGGATCCAATTTTTAGAACTACTTAATTATTAACAGATATGCTAAACCATTTTCCACTCATCGTATTTTTTTCAGGACTGGTTATACTCCTTGAAGCAGAGGCGCAACCACCCAAAAGTTCAAATGAAACAGAGATAGATCACAAAGTTACCGAACTGCTTTCCAGGATGTCCATGGAAGAGAAAGTAGGACAAATGTCACAAGTGGCTATCGATGTTATTTTAAAAGATAACTCTTCAACACAATTAGACCCACAGAAACTCAGAAAAGCCATCATAGAAAAGAAAGTAGGCTCCATTCTCAACGTAAAAGGAGGAGCTTATACATTGGATGAATGGCACAACATTCTGAGCCAGATCCAGGAGCTGGCCACAAAAGAAACGCCCAATAGCATACCCGTTCTTTATGGGATAGATGCCATTCATGGATCAAACTATATCCGGGGGGGTACACTCTTTCCTCACAATATTGGTATGGCTGCTACGAGAAACCTTGATCTGGCAGGTGAAACTGCTCATATCACGGCCTTGGAAACCAGGGCTTCCGGCATACGATGGAACTTTGACCCGGTGCTGGGAATGGGAAGAGAACCGCTGTGGTCACGGTTTGAGGAAACTTTCGGGGAGGATGTTTACCTGACCAGCAAAATGGGTGCGAAAATGATTAGTGCCTATGAAAAAGATAACCTCAATAAAATAGATGCAGTAGCCTCATGTATGAAGCATTTTATTGGCTATTCGGTTCCGGGAAGTGGAAAAGACAGAACACCGTCTTACATTCCCGAACGACAGCTAAGAGAAATTTTTCTACCTCCTTTTCAGGCCGCTGTTGAAGCAGGTACCTCTACGGTAATGATTAATTCAGGAGAGGTCAATGGTGTGCCGGTACATGCCAGTTCTTATTTCCTGAAAACGATCTTACGTGAAGAATTAGGTTTTGAAGGGCTTGCTGTTTCAGACTGGGAGGACATCAAGCGTTTGCATACCCGGCATAAAATAGCTGCTACACTCAAAGAAGCAGTGAAAATAGCGGTGAATGCGGGGGTCGATATGAGCATGATCCCATATGATTATAGCTTTTATGATTACCTGGTGGAGTTGGTGAAAGAAGGAGAAGTGGACATCGCACGTATAGACGAAGCGGTAGGAAGGATTCTAAAACTGAAAATCGAGCTGGGGTTATTCGAAAATGCTTTTCCGGAAAAAAACAGCCAAGACAACTTTGGAGAAAAAAAATATACACAAGTAGCGAAACAAGCTGCTCTTGAATCTATCACCTTGCTTAAAAATGAGTCTGACGTACTTCCATTGAGCGTCAATAAAAAACTGCTGATCGCAGGTCCTTGTGCGAATAGCCTTCCGGCCTTGCATGGGAGCTGGTCATTTACATGGCAGGGAGACGATGCAAGCAGGTACCCGGAATCTACTCAGACTGTTGTGGAGGCATTTGAAAATACCTATGGCAGGTCCAATATTATCTCAAGGTCACATTCAGACTTTGATCATAACGATAACTATGATACCCAGGGGCTTTTGGAAGACGCAGCTTTGGTTGATGCAATTGTTTTGTGCCTGGGAGAAAATGCCTACGCCGAGAGCCCAGGTGGTATTGACGATCTGACACTGGATGATAGACAGCTTGAACTGGCTAAAGCAGCAGAAAAAACAGGTAAACCAATTGTTTTAATACTTCTGCAGGGAAGGCCAAGAGTGATCGCGTCCATTGAAGAGAAGATGGATGCCATCCTATACGGATACCGGCCGGGAAGCCAGGGAGCATCTGCCCTGGTAGAAGTGGTAACAGGCCGGTTTAACCCGGCTGGCAGGCTTCCCTTTACTTACCCTCGGGCAACAGGTGATGTATTGCTTTACGATCATAAATTTTCAGAAACAATAAGTGAGGATATTCCTAATTTATTTGGTAAAGATGCCTACAGGCCTCAATGGACTTTCGGTCATGGATTAAGTTACTCAACTTTTAACTATTCGGACCTTAAGCTAAATAAAGAATTCATACAGTCTGAAAATGACACCATCAGAGCCAGTGTAAAAGTCACCAACGCCGGAAAGGTAGGCGGGCATCACACAGTAGAACTATATTTGAGAGATCAGTATGCTTCTGTCACACCAAGTAATAAAAAGCTCAAAAGATTTAAGAAGATCTATCTGGAACCCAATGCCACAGAAGAAGTAACCTTTTCATTAACGAAAAAAGATCTATCCTTTGTCGGGCTCAACAATGAATGGGTAACTGAACCAGGCGAGTTTGAGGTCCTCATTGCTGACCTGAGCAGTACCTTTAATTATCAAGAATGAATAAAGAGATATTTTTCTGTAGCAGCAAAAAGAAATATCTGGCATTCATTATGCTAATGAGTGTTGAATGCTCACGTATTCACTTTTGAAACCTAAAAGGCCCTTGGAGCAAAACCCCTGATTAGATACACTTTGCTTCAAGGACCATTAAAAAAGAAAAGATAAGTGGTCAATCAAGGATCATGTCTATATTTCTGGTTCAATGAATTGGTCCTGAAGAACAGAGCGAATTCACAAATTATTCTGGGAAGTATTAGGTATTCTTTGAGGGCCTTATCATCTTAGTTACGTTCAAAACATGATCATCGGTTAAGGTATATCTATTTATAGTTGTCATGAAAATCTATATCGGAAGTTATACTCAGAAATTATCAGAGGAAATAGTAGGTAGGGGTAAGGGGATCCAATGTTATGATATCGATGAGCGGCTGCAGGAACTAAGGCCCCTGAGCACTATCTTTCAGCGTAACCCGGCTTATATCACACGCTCAGAAAATGGCCGGTTTCTTTACGCTGCAGAAGAACTTTTCTCTGATGAAAACCCAAAAATATATGCCTATAAAGTAGATGACCAGGGAGGGTTAACACTCATCAACTCCCGGGAGTTCCGGGGCTCCCTGGCGTGTCATTTAACGGTTCATAATAACTGTTTGCTGGTGGCTAACTATGGGTCGGGGAACGTGTTGGTATTCCCTATTGATGCATTCGGGGCAATACTACCTGAAAGTCATGAAGTCAGGCACCGGGGAGTAGGGCCAAACTTGTCAAGGCAAGAAAGTCCACACGCCCATATGATTTGTGTTGTACGAACTGATTTGATTTACGTAGTTGATTTGGGAATAGATAGTTGTAAAGCCTACGCGTTGACGGCGTCGAATGGACTAAAGCCTGTCCCGGAATGGGATCTGAATATGGATCCAGGTTCAGGACCCAGGCATATGGTGGCGCATCCCGATAAACCACTCGTATTTGTGTTTTGTGAATTGACAGGAGATATTTATACCTTCAATATATCCGCTGATCATCCCACTTTGCTTCATAGGGTTAACTCTCTGCCTCCTTCTTATAACTCAACTCCCAGCGGAGCAGCCATTCGAATACACCCCAACGGTAAATTTCTATATGTGTCTAACCGGGGGTGTGATACAATCACACTATTCGAGTTAACATCTTCCGGAAAATTAGATCTGCTGGCGATCGAAAAGATCAGGGATAAGACCCCAAGGGATTTTACTATTGACCCGGAAGGTAAAGTGCTCGTGGTGGCAGGAATGGATTCCCACACAATAAGTATGTATGGCTTGAATAATAATTCTGGTAAAATGACTTACTTAAAGACCGTTGATTCCGTGTTCTCTCCGAGTTGTATTCTTATAGCTGATTGATATGAATTTGAAGTAAGTGCTGATAAATATATGATTATAAGTTATTTATGACAACATATTTGCGTATTGGATCTATTCGCTGGTCATATCAATCAGCTTGTTCAGGGTCTTGAAATTGCGCGTGGTGGCAGCAACCTTTAGCTTGTTTTCGAAAAAATTATTATTCATTTTGGCCTTTCCGTAAGCTTTGGGAGAGTAAAAGTAGATTACCGTTCCTTGTAAAATATATTGCTCCGGGCTGAAATCATATTCACTCAGTTTTTGAATATTACCTTCAGAGGGGGGCTGAGCAAGGAGTGTGAAATACACTCTGTGCGTTTCTTTGTCAGCATCATTGGCAAAGGGGTTTTCGTGGATAATTTTGGCAAGGTCTGATGGGCTTTTCACCACTACACTTACATCAAACCCATACGTATCTAAAATTTTTTCTGCTATCATTACCGCAAGCTGGTTTGGATCGTTGTCTGTGGCATTAAAAATAATGTTCCCACTTTGTATGTAAGTTTTCACCTTTTTAAAACCCCATTTTTCGAAGTTTAGCTTGAGTTCGGCCATCTTAATAATTTTTTGGCCGCTAACGTTAATGCCTCTCAATAGTGCAATGTAGGCCATGCTTTAGTAGGTTCATTTTTTGTGGAAAATGTGATGTAGTAATCGATGTTTAAGCTACATTATCTTTCTTGTGTAAGATTTATTTTAAAGCTTAATTTACAACCTTTTTTTTATAATTCTCTCGTAATATTCATAATGAACAAGTTTATATTTATCGCATAATTCAATATATTCTAGTCTTAATAAATTTTCAAAAGAATGAGTAAACGGAGTTTGTTGTGCGTTGCGTAGTAATGGTTCTGTTGATATTGTCTTCAAAGTTGCATCCAAACTATGCTCAAACAAGGGAGATAGATAGTTTAAAAATTGTACTCGAGGGGTTGGACAATGATACAATGAGCGTGATCGTATTGAATAAACTCGCATTCAAGTATTATAGAAGCTCCATTGATTCGGCGCGATCCTATGCAGATAAAGCTATGGGTCTGGCAACTAAGCTTAATTATGAACACGGAATAGGTAGCAGCCATAACAGCTTTGGCATTATCGCTTATTCTCAATCTGATTATGAAACTGCTCTCATTCACTATGGAAGGTTTTTGGAAATCATGGAGCGTGTTGGTGACCTGAGGGGAAAACATAAGGCACTTAATAATATCGGTATTGTATACCGTAACCTGGGAGACTATCCTAAGGCGCTGGAATATTACCAACAATCTCTTGAGATCAAAAGACAGTTAAGCACGAATGAAGGTGTGGGCATGACCCTCAATAATATTGGTCTTATTTATCAAAGTATGGGCAATTATGTTGAGGCATTAAAAACTTATTTAGAGGCGATTGAGGCTAAAAAATCCTCTGGTAATTTAAACGGATTGTCCAGGACATATCTGAACCTGGGTAGGTTAAAGTCAGAACTGGGTGAATATGAAGAGGCCCAGCGTTATTATAGGGAATCTTTAGAAGTTAATTTGGAAATTAATGATCAAAAAGGCATTGCTATTGATTATCAAAATATTGGAGTGATACTGTTTAATAAGGATTCCATTGAATCTGCTTACGAAGAATTCCGGAAGTCGTTAAGCATTCATCAACAGATCAATAACCGAACGGGTGTGGCTGACGTGTTAAACGAAATCGGGAGAGTGTTTCTTGCTAAAAATGAACTCGATTCTGCTCATAAATATTTTAACAGAGCTTTGACAATTAAGTTGCAAATCAATGAAAATAATGGTGCGGCTACTTCTTATTTTTATCTGGCCAAACTTTATAGATTAATAGAAAATGCCAAGCTGTCCATAATTTTCGCGGAACGGAGTTTGGGTATCTTCACTCAGGTTGGAAATAAAAAGGATGCAGCCGAAGTCTCGTGGTTCATCTATGAGTACTATAATGGCCTTAACAAGAGCCTGGAAGCATTAAAATATCTATTGCTGCATAAAAGCTATAATGACAGTTTGTTGAATGAAAACAAGATAAAGGAGATTGCAAAAATAGAGTCCCGATATGAGTTAGACAGAATAAATCAAGAAAACGAATTGCTTCAAAAAGATAATCTGTTGAAGGCACTGAGACTGGAAGAAAGTCATGCAAAATTAGAGTTGCAAAACTATATTTTGTATTCGGCGCTTGCACTACTGTTAATCATTGCTTGTGTGGCCTATTTTGTATACAGGCTTTACAGAGATAAAAAAAACGCTCATAGATCACTGGAAGAACTTAACAGAGAAATAATTGATCAAAGCGAAAAAATCAAATCTCAGGCTGATGCATTGAGACAGGCAAATGAAGAAATTCGTACAATGAATTTATCTCTTGAAAAGACGGTTAGTGAACGCACAAAGGAGATTCAACTTCAAAATGAAAAGCTGATTAGATATTCCTATTCTAATTCACATCAGGTACGTGCGCCTGTGACAAGATTAATAGGGCTCATACATATTTTATCGCTTGAAAAAGGCACTATAAAAGAAGCTGACAGGGACGGCATAATTGATATGATGGCGGCTGCCACGAATGAACTGGATCAAATCACTCGACGCATAAGTCGCCTTTTCCCCTGATCGATAATATGTGATATATCATACATTCATAGTCTTTAAATCAGTCAAGCGAACTCATAGCATTATTTAAACCTTTTTTTTAGTCAAAAAGCCGTAAGTTTATGAACTGGTAAAGCTTAAAATTCGTTTTGATTGTATGAAAAATTTTGGCGTATTAGTTATTTTTTGTTCTCTGGGGCTTTGGTCATGTGATAATAAATCATCTCAGGATGAGGAGGATTTATACACCGGCAGAGAAATAGTTTATGACCTCCTTCAAACGTCTGATTTTCCTATCTCCGGTAATGTTACTTTCAAAGAGCGCACGGATAACGCAGTGGAAGTAGACGTTATGTTGAATGGGACGGACGGAAACGTTTTCCACCCTGTTCACCTGCATTATGGTGATATTAATGTGCCTGATGCTGATATAGCATTTCTTTTAAATGACCTCAAAGGTTCTGATGGAGAGAGTGTAACAGTAGTTAAAACCTTATCAGACGAAAGTACGTTTACTTTTGATATGTTACAGGAATTTGATGGAAGTGTTAAAGTCCATTTAGGAGCGACAGGTACCGATGCTGATATTGTAATAGCAGGAGGTAACATTGGGATCAATCAAAATGACCTGAGCACCGGACGTAAGAAAGTAGCCACTTGTAAAAGCGAATAGCTGCCATTATCCTTGAAAAAAGTCACTGTCATACTGTTTTCCCTTCTATATGTTATCCTCTCTATAGGTGTTTTTAAAAGTGAGCACCATTGTATGGGAAAGGTGAAAAGTGTGGCATACTTTGCTAAAGAGGCTAAGAAGTGCTTTGAAGGTGAGGCGGACCGTGACATGAAAGGTTGTTGCTCAGATGAAACTGAAGTTTTGCAGTTAGACGATGAGCACTCGTTGTCAACGTTTCATAAAATCAATGATGTAACTCCTTTCCCTTTTATTCCTGCTTATCAACTTTTACCTTTTTCAATTAGCAATAAGGCAGTCAAAGATAGTGCTGGCATAGCCTATGACTTGCCTCCCCCTGATAAAACTCCTATTTATATCCTTCACTCTTCTTTTACATTTTACGGTTAATACGGGTTCATTTCCTTGTCATTAATATGGCACTACAGTGATTTTGAACTTTTAAACGATTAACCAATGAAAATTTTAGGAATTATCTTAGCTGTAACAACAGCATTAGCTTTTAATAGTAGTAAAGTATCAGCGCAAAGTAAGGTCAAGGTTGTAGAAGATAGTATTAAAGTCTACGGAAACTGTATTATGTGCAAAAGGCGGATTGAGAAAAGCCTTATTGAACAAAAGGGGGTGAAAATGGTGGACTGGAATGTTTCCACCAAAAACCTTTTTATTGCCTATCGTCCGGATAAAATATCAGAGCAACAGATCCATCAAAGTATAGCCAAAGTAGGGCACGATACGGAACTCATTAAAGCACAGGATTCGGTATATACACATTTACCATTTTGTTGTCTCTTTAGAGACCATGATCCGCATACTTCTGAGTCAAGGTTAAAGCATTGATATCAACAATACTGAATAAGTTATGAAAAAAGTATTGTTGATATTAACGTCGTTAGTATACCTAACGGGCAACGGGCAGGATCAATTGACCGGTTTAGTAGTGAGTGAAGAGCCTGATGGCCAGGAAGTGCCCGTACCCGGGGCTGTGGTAGTGTGGTCAGGTACCAATACGGGGACGATTACAGGAACTAATGGTGCCTTTCTTATTCCAAGGCGACCTGATATTACCGAGTTAATCGTAAGTTTTGTAGGTTATAAGACTGATACCTTAACCATTACAGATCAGTCCAATATTAAGGTGAAGCTCAAAACTGATGGACTTTTGGAAGAAGTAGTAGTGGAAGGCTGGAAGCCTACAAGTGGTCTGAACTACCTGGAAGGTATCAATACCATTGAAATGGATGAAGATGAGCTTTTCAAAGCAGCTTGTTGCAATCTGTCGGAGAGTTTTGAAACAAACCCCTCTGTAGATGTATCTTTTACGGATGCCATTACCGGAACACGTCAAATTGAGATGTTAGGGCTGTCAGGAGCTAATGTTATGACCTCTGTTGAAAACATGCCGGGTATTCGGGGGTTAGCCACAAATTATGGCTTTAGCTATATCCCGGGTACGTGGATTCAAAGCATTCAGGTAACCAAAGGGGTAGGGTCGGTAATCAACGGATATGAGAGTATAGCCGGTCAGATTAATGTAGAGCTTAAAAAGCCGTTTGAAAGTGAAAAATTATTTATTAATGGGTATTATAACCAATCTGGTAGAACAGAGTTAAATCTGAATACCAGCCAACGTGTGGGAAAAAACTGGGCGACTACTATGTTACTTCATGGCAGTTTACGACCCATAGAAAATGATGTCAACGACGATGGTTTTATGGATTTTCCGATTTCCAATCAGCTGAACATGATCAATCGTTGGGTTTATCGTGGGGAGAAAGGCTGGCTGGGACAGTTTGGGGTGAAACTTTTGAGGGACCGTAAGCAAGGTGGTGAAACCGATTTCGAAGAGTCAGTTGATAGAAACACTACAAACAACTATGGGTTAGAGATCAACTCAGAGCGCTATGAGGCCTGGGGGAAACTTGGGTATGTTTTTCCCGGTAAACCTTACAAAAGTGTTGGTATGCAATTTTCAGCGACCCGACAAGAACTGGATAATTACTTTGGACTGGTCGATTATACGGCGCGTCAAAAATCGCTGTACGGTAATGTCATCTATCAATCTGTATTTTCTAATACCCGACATAAGTTTAAAACAGGTTTGTCATACTTGCTGGATACGTATGATGAGTCATTGGATGAATTGGAATTTGACAGAACGGAACATGTAACCGGTACTTTTTTCGAATATACATTTGAAGAACAGGAAAAATTCACGCTTATAGCCGGAATAAGAGCGGACTATAACAGTCTGTTCGAAGAACTATTCTTCATCCCCCGATTGCATCTCCGGTATAGCCCGATTGAGAGTACCGTAGTGCGTGCTTCTGCTGGTAAAGGCAGAAGAACCGCCAATGTTATTGCTGAAAATACAAGTATTCTGGCTTCATCACGGCGGCTTTTATTTGACAACCAAACAGCGAATGTAGGTTATGGCTTTCAACAGGACGAAGCCTGGAACTTTGGGTTGAACGTTTCCCATGATTTCAGGCTAAACTATCGTGACGGAATTGTGTCATTTGATGTATACCATACGGATTTTTCGGAACAAGTGGTGCTGGATTTGGACCGAGACCCCCAGGAGGCTGTTTTTACAGGCCTGGAAGGCGATTCTTATTCCACGAGTGTTCAATTACAATTGGATTATCAGCCTGTGAAACGGCTGGATGTCCGTCTTGCTTATCGCTGGCTCGATGTCAAGGTTGATTATACCCAGGGTTTGTTAAGAAAGCCTCTTGTCCCCAAAGATCGCGCATTCATAAATCTGGCGTATGAAACCAAGAACGCATGGGACTTCGATTGGACCTTACAGTGGACAGGAGTACAGCGTATACCGCAGACCTTATCAAACCTGGAGGAATTTCAAAGAGAAGGCGAATCACCGGATTTTGCCTTAATGAATGCGCAGGTAACTAAAACGTTGAAAAAAGGCTGGGCATTTTACGTGGGTATGGAAAACCTTGCCAACTATCGGCAGGATGATCCTATTATTTCCGCTGATCAGCCCTTTAGCCCTTACTTTGATAGTTCATTGATTTGGGGGCCAGTATTTGGCAGGATGACTTACGTCGGTTTTCGTTATAAGATGGAATGAAAAGATAAAACGAAACTAAATTTACGTTGAAACAGTAGCATTAGAGGATGTGCTTTATAATTGTCATTAATTCTGAATTTTAAACCACTCATGTCCCCCAAACATTCATTATTATCTGTAATTCTTGCATTGCTGACAACGGGTCTCTTCGCTCAACAGAATCCTGTAAAAAATGTGATCAGGGTTAAATTTAGAGAGAGTTTTGCTTCTCGAGTATCTCAATCTTTATTCACTCGCACGGCGGATAATTATGTACAGGTAGGGGTGCCTTCCATTGATGTCCTTAATGCACGTTGTGGAGCGCTAACTTTTAAGAGAATATTTTCTGATGGAGGAAAGTATGCCAAACGCCGCAGAGCGTTTGGCTTACATTTATGGTATGAAATAACCTTTGATGCTGATAAGTCTCCGGGTATCCAACAACTTATAGTAGATTATGCACAAAATAAGTCCTTTCAACGGGTAGAACAGCTTCGGGAGAAGCAACTGGATTACATACCAAAAAATAACTTTACGCAGTTAAAAACGGATATCAGAGGAGGTATGAGTTATACTTACCCGGGGTTGAATTCTACTCCTGATGATCCGCGTTACCGTGAACAATGGCATTATCATAATACCGGTCAAAGTGGAGGTACGGTAGATGCGGATATTGATTTACAGGAAGCCTGGGAAATACAAAGAGGAAGCGACCAGGTAATTGTTTCCATCCATGATCGGGGGATCGATGTTGATCATATAGACCTGGCCAAAAACATGTGGACAAATACCGCAGAGTTAAACGGTGTAGCAGGTGTTGATGATGATGGTAATGGCTATATTGATGATATACATGGGTACAATTTAGCCGACAATACAAGTAATATTCTTCCGGACAGGCACGGGACACATGTGGCCGGTACCATAGCCGCAGTAAGTAATAACGGGATAGGAGTTAGTGGCATTGCAGGAGGGAGCGGCACGGGCGATGGTGTCAGACTTATGTCCTGCCAGATACTTACCGATACACCTGGTACCACCGGTTGGGCAGAATCTTATGCTTATGCAGCGGATAATGGAGCAGTTATTTCTCAAAATAGCTGGAGATATCCTGAGCCCGGAGTTTATGAGCAATCTGTATTAGACGGTATCGATTACTTTATAGCCCATGCGGGGTATGATGCTGAAGGAAATCCTGTCGGGCCAATGCAGGGCGGCATTGTTATTTTTGCAGCAGGGAATAGTCATACCGACGAAGAATGTTATCCTGCATATTATGATCCGGTTTTGGCCGTGGCTTCCACTGACCATAACGATGTTAAAGCAAGCTATTCAAACTATGGGGCCTGGGTCGATATTTCAGCTCCGGGAGGCGTAGTAAACCTGGGGATTAATGATGCTCGAGGGGTTTTAAGCACACTACCCAATGATACTTATGGATTCCTACAAGGTACTTCAATGGCCTGTCCGCATGTTTCCGGCATAGTGGCCTTGATTGTATCACAATTTGGAGGATCAGGGTTTACACCGGATCAGGTGCGTTCCCGGTTAATGGAAAATGCAGATAATATCGATGCCGGTAATCCGTCTTTTGCAGGACTTTTGGGGGCTGGTCGTGTAAATGCTTATGCCTCTTTAGTAACGGATGTAGGGATCCCACCTGACAGAGTTACGGACCTGTCGGCGGTTGAGATCAGTCAGGATCGGCTGAAACTTACCTGGACGGCTCCCGGCGATAAGGATAATGTTTTATCCGGTTCTTATGAAATCAGAATGAGTAATACTCCTATTGATGACAACAACTTTGAATTGGCCCGGTTAGTAGCAACTGAAGCCGCAAGGTCAGCAGGGACTATGGAATTAAGGCTGATTACTGGCCTTATGCCGGTAACACAATACTTTTTTGCTTTAAGGTCGGATGATTTTTTCGGCAATACCTCTACCATCTCTAACGTAGTGTCTGTCATTACTTCTGATCTATCGGATATTGAGGTAAGCCCCCCTAACCTGGAGGTTTCTCTCTTTACCGGCGAAACATCAGTACAACAATTTGACATAACAAATACAGGTGATGGTATTCTTGAATATTCACTGGAAACAGCTACTGATTCTGAGGTTTTATTGTCGAAGGCCGGATCAAATAAACTCCTGTCCGAGTCAGTTTCAAAGTTGCAGGATGACCTTAATGCTCTTTCCGGGTTTTATGAAGACATTACTTCTTTGATTCCGGGTAAATATCTTTTTTCAGGAGGTTTCTCCGGAACAAATATTTCCGACGGCGGCAATGACATGTATGACAGAGGCAATATATTAAGTACAAACCTTGGTGACTTCATTCCTTATACAAATAACCAGCTTTCTAACAGCTCAGCTTTTAACGATGCGGCTTACTTCACGGCTAAATTCCCCGGATTATTTGTTTTGGGAGCAGACCTGGCGCAAGGCGTAAATTATTTTAGAATAACCGGTAACCTGGGGGCAGATAGGCGAGGTTCAATGGATACATCTGTTTTGAGGATGGAAAAAGGAGAGAAGTCTTATGTAGCCTTTGTGAAGCGTGTTTATGACACAGAGGATCCTTCTATCAATCATATGATCGTTGTTGAGGACAATGGAACGGTCAATCATAAGTTTGCCACTAGCACCGATAACGATTATCACGAAATTAGCAACCTTTCGGATATCTCCAGAATTTACTACTTGTTATACGCAGGGTATGCTGGTGAAAATGCAAGATATATTGACAACAACACTACAGGGTCAATAATGTCTGCTTTCATTGAGGTGATCGACAAAGACCCAAACTTATATTTAGAGAAATTAAATGGAGAAATTGCCACAGGACAGACTGAATCCATCAATGTATTGTTTAATGCGAGAGACACCGATCCGGATATGTATTTGAATGATATTATAATTTCCAGTAATGCACTATCTGATCCATTGGTAACCCTATCTACAACATTAACTGTCACCAGCGCTCCAAATATTCAAATCACACCTGAAAACCTGGATTTTGGTGATAAGTATATAAATACCACGGATAGTTTGTTTTTCACTGTTAAAAACACCGGCGATGAGACATTGAACATTACAGATTTGATATTTACAAAAGAAGAATACAAGGTGAACGTCGATCGTGTATCACTGGATCCATCCCAAAGTGCTTTAATTGGAATATCTTTCAACCCGTTGTTTCCCGGAAGTATAAGCGACACGCTGTGCGTTACCAGTAATGACCCTAATAATGGGCTAATACAGCTACCTGTTTCAGGAAACGGCCTCATACCGCCAGCCTTGACGCTAAGTGAGGATGCTTTTGTTGAAAATCTAGATACTGGAGAAACTTCTGAACAGCTTCTGGTGGTATCAAACCAGGGAAGGAGTGATTTAGTAGTCGAGCTGAAACTGGATAGTGAGAATTTCTCCGGACCTCATAGTATAACGGATGGGGTTACAAGTGGATTTTTAGGTTGGAATTTTGGACTTCGGAAAATGACACCTGAGAATTCAATCCAGGTAGTCATTGAAAATCAAGCTGATTTCAGTCTCGAAATAGAAGACTTCTTTATCTTTCCCTGGGGTAGGGGCGTTTTGAACATGGGGCAAGTTGATTTTGACTCATCTCCTGTGCCTGTAGTCGGATATTCACGGGGAGTGACGGTTGAAGAAGGAGATGTTCTGGTGGTGATTACCCGGAAGGAGCGTTTTGCAAAAATACTTATCGATGAAATAGGCACTGAAGGAATATCCTTTTACCAAATTTATCCTGTAGCATCACAGGAAGATATAAACGGACTTTTAGCAGTTGGTAATGAAATTGATTTGGACCTTGGTTTGTTGCAGGGGCCAAGAGTAGCCCGAGTCAGTCCGGGTGCAAATGACTGGTTAAGTTTTGAGCCCGAAAAAGCTATTATAACCCCTGGGTCGAGCCAGGAAATAACACTGTCATTTGATGCGCACGGGCTATTTGGAGCCACATATAGTGATAGTTTGGCCCTACACTCAAATGACCCGCAAAAACCTGTGATTAAAATTCCGGTTACTCTGGAGGTATGTGGAGATGGGTCTTCAAACCCATCAATTGTAGTTAATCCAACGGATGATGCAACTATGACACTAACGGATGAGAAGATAAGGATTGATCTGAAGGATGTTTTTGTCTCTGATGAAAAGCTCACGTGGAATGTTTATGCTGATCCAACCGGCCTGGTCGAATTAGCATTAAATGAAGATATTTTAAGCTTACGTCCTATTGGCCCAGGGACAGTCAATATTACTATTGAGGCATTTGACAACCATTGTGATAATGCGAACGATACATTCAATTTGAATATAACTGAAGTAACGTCTTTAGATCTATTGTCAGTAAATGATGTGATGATATACCCGAATCCGACAGATCATTCACTAAATATTACGTCGGGAAGTATCACATTTTCCGGTGATGACGTTTCCATTTGGTCATTGCACGGTAAGAGGATCTATTCTCACCATGTACAAGCAGGTGCGAACACCACCGTATTAGATGTGAGCCATTTTGATAGGGGCATTTATTTTTTAAACCTTCCTTTAGTGAGCCGAAATGTACAATTAAGGTTTATCGTGATGCATTGAGCGTAAAACTTAAACAAGGTTTATGTTAACCACTGCTCTGATATGTCAGCAATAAAGAAGGGTGGCCTTCAACGTTGAAGACCACCCTTTTTTATATTGTTTCACCTATTCAATTTCAAAAACTACCCTAAACTCTGCTTTAATGGTGATGGTTTTAAAGTCTAATTGTGATTGATAACCTCCCGCAGCCTTTGACTCAAATTCATCAAAAGATGCGCTACGGGCATATATCGGTGGTTGATATCCATAATCCACTTCCTGTACTTCCAAAGCGCCCCCAAGCTTTTCATCAATGGCGTCCAGCAGATACTTAGCCTTGGCTTTGGCTGCTTTAAGCGCGTCAGCTTTTAGTTCATACTTTAGCTCTTCCAGTTTGGAATGACTTAGCTTGGCCACATTCATGCTATTAATACCTTTGGGGTCTAGCTTATCCACCAGATCGTTGATCGACTTTACATCGCTAACCTTTAGTTGAAAACTTTTAGTCGCCAAATACTCCTCGGATTTTTTCTTTTTCCAGTTCCAGTTGTAGCCATATATATTATCCACTTTGACACTTTCTTCGGGAAGGCCAAGCTGTGATGCTACCTTCACCAACCCCTCTTCTAATCGGTTCATGGTTACCTTCTTGCTTCCTTCTTTGTACTCTTTGAGCGTGATCCTTAAATAGATCTCATCAGGAATAATTTCTTTCTCTGAACTACCTTTTACCTCAATTTTCTTTTTTGAAGTTTGTTCCTGCCCATAGGAAAAACAGGAAACGGCGATGAAGGCTAAAATCAATATCTTTTTCATAATTCTTTTCTTTTAGAATTGGGATGTTGTGAGCTGCAAATTTCCATAAAAGTTTTTCCTTTTTTTAACTTCATTTAGAACACCCTGACGTTTAACTGTTATATACTTAATCAAGTTTATCAATATGGCTACTGTAAAAGCAACAAGTAAAACGACTAAAACAAAGAAACCAGACAGTCGAAATAAGATCATGGATACTTATAAGGACTATGTTTTGACAAATGGTTCAGAACCTGCTTCGGTTTTTCAATTCATGAAAGGCCTTAAACTTCCTGAAGAAGAGTTCTACAAATATTTTGGGTCTTTCAAAACTATAAAAACCCATATATGGAAAGCGTACATGATACACACATTAGAGATACTTAAAAACGATAATGCCTACCAGGAATATACTGTCAGGGAGAAACTACTGGCCTTTTACTATACCTTAATGGAGGTGTTGAAAAAAGACCGAAGCTATATCATGTACTCCTTTAAAGGTGTTAAAAAGCCTGAGCTTTCACCTTCTTTTTTGAAAAGCTTTAAAGAGGAGTACCAGGATTATATCCACGACCTTATCGCAGAGGGTCTGGATTCAGAAGAGATTATAAAACGGCCGATATTGTCTGACAGATACCATGATGCCTTATGGATACAACTTGTTTTTATTGTTAACTTTTGGCTGAGGGATGATACCACTAATTTTCAACAAACAGATGCTGCCATAGAAAAAACGGTAAACCTTTCCATAGAATTAATGGGTCGGGGTCCGCTGGATATGATGGTGGATTTCGCTAAATTTTTATATCAAAGCAGGTAAGTGAAGAAATGAAAGAGCAGATAAGAATACCTACTTCCAAAGTACAACGTGCGTCTAAATTTATTAAAACCGGGGCCAAAGTAGGCGGTAACTACATCAAACATTACAGTAAAAAACTCCTTAACCCTGAACTCAACAGAGATGAACTGGATGCGGAAAATGCTGAAGATATTTATAATTCGCTCAGTGAATTAAAAGGCAGCGCTTTAAAGGTTGCTCAGATGTTGAGCATGGATAAAAATGTATTACCCACTGCTTACCAGGATAAGTTTGCGCTTTCACAATACAGCGCTCCTCCCTTGTCTTATCCGTTGGTCGTGCAAACATTTCGAAACTATTTTGGCAAATCTCCGGAGGATATATTCGACTCATTTTCTAAAAAAGCAGTTAATGCCGCATCCATTGGGCAAGTACATCAGGCCGTTCTAAATGGAAAGAGACTTGCTGTAAAAATACAATACCCTGGAGTATCAGATAGTATTAGCTCTGATCTGAAGATGGTAAGGCCCATCGCCGCACGGATGTTTAAAGTCAATACTTCTGAGCTCGAACAGTATATAGGAGAAGTGGAACAAAAGCTGATTGAAGAGACCAATTATAGCCTGGAGCTTGAAAGATCCATAGATCTGACCTCCAAAAGTGCCCATATAGCACATGTAGCTTTTCCAAAATACTATCCTGAGTTCAGTTGTGAACGCGTACTGACCATGGATTGGATAGAGGGAGTACATCTTAAAGAGTGGTTGGCACAGAACCCATCTCAGAAAGAGAAAGATAAAATAGGTCAGGCCTTATGGGATTTTTATGCCTTCCAGATCCATGTGCTGAAGCAGGTCCATGCTGACCCTCATCCGGGTAATTTCATTATAACCCCGGACAATCAACTGGGGATTATTGATTTTGGATGTGTCAAAGTCATCCCTGATGATTTCTATGGACAGTATTTCAAGTTGATGGAAAGTGATATTCTGGACGCAGAATATGATCTGGAAGCACTATTCCTGGAATTAGGCTTTTTAAGTGTGCAGGATACTAAAAAAGAGAAAGCTTTCTTCATGGATATTTTTACGGAGATGATCGAACTATTAGGTAGACCATTTCGAAGTAATGCGTTTAATTTCGGGGATGATACGTATTTTCAAAAGATATTTGAAGTAGGGGACAGAGTGTCCAAAATGAAGGAGATCCGTAATTCCAAGACGGCCAGAGGGAACAGGCACGGACTTTATGTGAACCGGACGTATTTTGGGTTGTATAATCTTTTAAATGACATCAAAGCAACAGTAAATACCGGGAGACCAGTGGTAGAAGCTTTGCTTTAACCGTTTTAATTTGAGCGCTTAAACAGGTTGAGAAATGATAGCTTACTATTAAATTGAATAGTCCGTCATCATTTCTCTTCATTCATATTATTGCTTCTCTTTAGTACTCTGTTGCTCGAACTGGTCTTGAAGAGAAACCTCTTTTTCAAGATCTTCTACTAGTTTCTTCTCCAGGGGTGTTTCTTTAAGCATATTGTAAGAACTCCAGAACTCCCTGTTAAAATCATATTGATGGCTTTCCAGGGTTTTGTTGAGCCTGGCTTTTACCTTTCTATCGATTTTGACCGGGTTTTTCGTGTTGATCTGGTTGATAATAATGTCTTGCTTAATTCCAAAAACATCACGATTTTCTCCGTTAATGACATAATGATGAGCGTGATCCATGGATAAATAATTCAAATGATAACGTTCATTGTATTTCCTGAAGCTGATCACCAGGTTTCTGTGCTTTGGATGAATGACCATTGAGTCATAATCGTCATATTCCCATGTCACTTTAGGCATATTGTCTGCGTTGTACGAATTAGTGATACGTATAACGGCATAAGAATGCGATTCAACGAAAAAACGCATGATCCCAATTCTCATAACGGTATCCCGAAGTACATAAACTGTTTTTCCATCCATGGTTGTGTTAGGCTCTCGTTGATAATTTCCTTTTTCAAGAGCTTTGGAGTTGTTAGGGACAGGGTTAAGGTTCAATGCGTGTAACAAAAGGTTTTCCGTATCCCAAAAATCGTTGTACTTATGTACATGGCTGAAGCTTCTTCTCAACTCATCCACTCTTACACGGGTTTTTCCTGAAAAGGTATTGCGTTTGAAACGGTTTTCATTGTACATGGTGATGGCGGATTCCACAAGCGAAACATAGTTGCCATTGACCGACTGACTCTCTCGATAAAAGGCTTGCATTGATACGGGATAGCTCGGGTAATTAACAGGGATACGTTTGATGGCTAATTTTATGATTTCATTAGCGGTAAGGCTATCCTTTATCACAATGCCATCCAGGACTTTTTCAGACGGACTCAGGGAGAATCGTTGTTTTTGCCTAAAGGTTAAAACATTTAAAAGGATCTCTTTTTGTTTGTATCCCAGCATTGAGATCATCAAAGTATCTTCACGGTGTTTAGGAGAAATATGAAAAGTGAATTCACCATTCAGGTTAGCAACCGTGGACAAAGGCAAATTTTTTAAAGCTATTGATGCGAACGGAAGTCGTTCATTCGAAACCTTATCTATTACCATCCCTTGTATGGTTAGCCGGTCTTGGGATGCAACCTTCAGAGAATATAGCATTAAAATAACGAGCAAGCCGAAAGGAATGGATATGACGCTAAAGTCAGTACGTATTTTCATTTGCGTTATTCATGTTTTAAGATAGAGGATGGATTGGTAAAAGAAGCCTTTAGCACATGATAGGACATGGTGATCATGGCCATAGTAAGGACAAGTGCGCCGGTGAGCATAAATACATCCCACGAAAGAGCAGTTTTGTATGCAAACCCATCCAACCAGCGATCCATTATCCAGGCTGTCAGCGGACTTGCGATACCTATTGCAATGAGAATAAGCAAGATGTAGTCTTTGGATAATGCGACTAACAGCTGTTTTTTATCGGCTCCGAATACTTTTCGAATACTCACTTCTTTTAGTTTTTGATTCATGATCAGCGCCATCAAACCAAATAGCCCCAAACATGCGATGCTAATTGCCATCAGCATGAAGAATAAAAACACTTGTTTAAGGCGGTTTTCATGACTGTATTGCTGTTGGAAGTATTGATCGAGGAACTCAAAAACAAATGGCTGTTCTGGTATGCTCTCTTTCCATAGCTGCTCTATATGTTCGACCGTCTGAATTATATCATCTGCTTCAAGGCTAATCATCAGCTTTTCAGGATAATCCAAACCGGGAAAGATCAGCATAGGTTCTACCTTGCCATGGACAGAATTGAAATGGAAGTCTTCTAATACCCCAATTACCTGGTATTCGTAGCCATCTTCATCATTTACTACTTGCAGGAGCGGGTCTTTCCAGGCCAGGCTTTCTGATAAGGCCCGGTTCACAATTACGACTGGCTCAGCTTCCCGCACTTCTCTTGTTTCAAATGTCCTGCCGTCGCTTAATGATAAACCTAACACATCAAAATAGTCCTGATCAACATATATTTCATTCAATGGCTTCAACTGCCATTTTTGATTGGAGTTAACTTCATAAACTTCTACAGCTCTGTCAGCAGTAGGCCAGGAATTGAAACCCACCATAGAGGCTGATTTTACAAATGGATAAGTCTCTACCTGGTGTTTAAATGAGTGTAACGTGGTGTTCAATGTACGCTCCCTGGGGATATCAATAGCTATGACCTGATCCTTTATATATCCATGAGAAGTGCGTTGGATTAATTCCATTTGCCTGAAAATGAGTAAGGTTGAGATAATAAGGGCAATGGAAATTGAAAACTGCACCACCACAAGTGTTTTGCGTAAGAGTGTTTTGCCAGGCAGTAACATTTTACCTTTTAAAATGTCTGCCGGCTTCACTGATGACAAGTAAAAGGCCGGGTAACTGCCTGAAATAAGTGATATGGCCAGTGTAACTCCCAGCAAAAATGTTAGCATTGATGGTGACGTCACCTCGTACCAAGGAATGCTTTTTTGGGTAAGTAAGTTTAGGTGAGGCAGGCTATATATGGCCAATACTATCGCTATGAGAAGGCTGGATAGGCATATAATGAAAGATTCAAACAAAAACTGTGTTTTAAGTTGTCCGTTTTGTGCACCAACAGATTTACGGACCCCGACCTCATTTTGCCTTTTAGCAGCACTGCCCAGGGAAGTATTGATGTAGTTAATGGCCGCTGTTAACAAGACCAAAAGCGCTACAGTAGAAAAAATGTACAGATTTAACCTACTGCTCTTTGGTGTGTCGTAGAGCTTCTTTTCACCGAAGTGTACATCGGGCAATGCCTCCATATGATAACGACCCTCTATTCCCAGCTCTTCAAATTCGGGAGCCGATACTTGTTGATAGGTGGCATTTAGTTTAGGCTGAAAATGTTGGGGAGAGGTTTTCTCTTTAAAAAGAACGTAGTTAAAGGTCCACCATGAGATGGACTTCAGATTTTCTGGCTTTATTAAGACCAGGGCATCAAATTTCAGATCGGTATGGGTAGGAATATCTTTCAAAACACCGGCTACTTTATAGAGCTTATTTTCTATCTCAAGCGATTGGCCGGTAGGATCTGACTTTTGGAAATATTTTTTGGCTGTTTTTTCAGTAAGCATAACACTACCCGGTAAGAAGGATTGTGCCCTGCTATCAGACCTGAATTCGTATGGGAACACATCGAAAAAGCTGGGAGTACTATAATAAAAGTATTCTTCTCTGAAAGAGTGCTTTCCATTTTTTACGGTCACTTTTTCATTGACCAATGCTACATGCGCCTCAATTTCAGGGTAATTTGCTTTTAGTGCTTCTCCGACTTCCGGCCCTACCCAGGCTGAATGTTCGGCAGAAGAAAGGGAGGTATAGCTGAATGTAATTCTATAAATACGGTCGGCATTAGAGAGGTACCGATCGTATTTCGACTCGTCGTTCACAAAAAGACAGATTAAAATAAATGAGTATAATCCCAGAGATAAGCCTAAAATGTTGATCAAAGTGTTGAGTTGCTGCCTCTTCAAACTGCGATAAGCCGTTTTGCAGTAGCTGGGAATCAGAAAGAATGGGTTTGCTTTAGATTTAGAGTGCGTACTCCTTCTTCTTATCGTGTAGGGCCGGATAAAACGTAGCACTCCCCATATGTAAAGTATGGCGGCTCGAAATGGCCCATAGTCCTGTACATGCTGATGGTACCGCTCGTATAGGTCACCCTGCAGGTCTTCCAGAAGGTCAGGAGAACAATACCATTCCAGTAATGCATCCGCCCAGGCCGGTGGTGTGCAGTCTTCCTTTTTCATGACTTTTCGAAAACAAATTTGGGGATCATTGACCACAATGTTTCACGTTGCTGTCTCACTATGACCAACGCCTTCTTTCCTTCTGTAGAAATATTGAATATTCGCTTTCTTCGTCCTCCGCGTTCTTTCGTTGCTCCACCCATTTCCGATTCTACAAACCCTTTAGTTTCCAGGCGGTTCAAAGCTGAGTGTACCACCCCAAAGGTAATATTACGTTCAGTAATGCGATTGATCTCCTTGGTAATGGCCAGGCTGTAAGCCTCATGTTGCATTGCAGCTACGGCCAGTAATACCAGCTCTTCGAATTCACCGAGATTTGTTCCTTTCATATGACTAACTGATGATATAATGCGATATATAAAAGTATATTCTATTATATATCTATTTGCATAACTAATAACTAAGATAGCTAAAGAATATTGTATTTGTTATGCAAATAGATAACTAATTTTTTCATTTTACGGAAAGGCTTAATTAAGGACTCATAGTAGGGTAGGTGATCATTCTCAATTAGATTTGCTGAATGAAGAATGGGGTGATAGTATTTGGGCTTTTATTCATGTTAGCTTGTGGCAATGATGTTAATACGCAAAAGCAACGATTTTTGATCCGTGGAAACGAGGCGTTGAAACAACAGAGTTACCAGGAAGCAAGGCGATTTTACAGTGAGGCAATTGAGCTTGACCCATGTTACGCTGCTGCATTGAACAATCTTGGTATTACCTTATATGAGCTGGGTCAATACAGTAAAGCCGTATTAGAGTACGAAAAGGCCATGATCTGTGAACCAGACAATTTGGACGCCTACATGAACCGTTCAAATGCATTTTACGAGTTGAATGAATTATACCGGGCGTTGGATGATCTCGAATTTGTAGAACGGCAGCAACCGGATTCGTCGTCCGTTCATTTTATGAAAGGACTGGTACATGCGAAGATGCGCAACTATGATGAAGCGGTGAGTTCTTTCGATAAAGCCATTTCATTGGATAGTGGAAATGCCGAAATATGGATAAACCGGGGGACTATACGCTACTACCAAAAGGAATTTGACTTGAGCAGGCAAGATCTTGATCACGCCCTTGGAATAGATGCTTTTGAGCCAAATGCATATAATGCGCTGGCATTGCTCGAAATAGAACGAGAGCGCTATAATGAAGCACTCAATCTTGTGAATAAAGCGCTTGATTTTGAGCCGGGGCAGGCCTATTTTTTAAATAACAGGGGTTTTATACTCTTATTGACGGGAGAACTGGAAAAAGGCCGTGAAGACATAGACAGAAGTATCACCCTTGACCCTGCCAATGCCTGGGCTTATCGCAATAAAGCCTGGTATTATTATTTATCGGGTCAGTATGATGAGGCCGCCCGTTTATTACAACAGGCTTTGAAATTAGATCCTTATGTAGATAAAGGGCGATTGTTTTTAGCTGAAACCTTTTGGGCAGATGGAAAAAAAGACCAGGCCTGTAAGGAAGCAGCGTCCTTAACTGTAAAAGAGTCTTTAAGTTTTTCTTGCCTCTGAACGATGCCTTAACGGAAACTCATTTTTCCAGGCTGATGACATCTTCCCGAAGGGAAACATCGATCCTGCATGCTTTTACCAGAACCTCTTCGGTACGGTAACCTACGAAAGATATTACAAGTGTTTGGCCAAATTCTACTTCTAATGAATAATTCCCGTCTTTATCCGTTATGGTGCCATACGAAGTGCCCTTAATGACGACATTGGCCCCGGGAATGCCTTCTTCAGTACTGGCATGTGTAATTTTACCACATACATTAACACTTTTAGAGTGCAGCGATATTGAGCTTGATAGGATCAACAGGACTACAAAAAAAACACACGTTTTTTTCATGGGAATAGTTGGTTTACTGGCAAACGTAAGCAAATTATGCATTCTACAGGAAAAATGCTCCTTAATTATATCATTTAAGTAACAAGGATGTAATTCTCGTTAGTTTAATTGTAATGGATTTTCCAATAGTTGATAATAATTCAGAACATAATTTTCAATTTAAGTATTTGATTTTTAGTAATTTAAATAATCGAAAGAGTGCTCGTCCGGGATATTTGAATTCTGAGATACACGTAATTATTATATTAGTTGAGTTTGAGCAAAGAAAGAAAAAAAACAATGATTGATTAATAGTGATCTTATAATAGGATAATGTGAGGACGCGTTAATAAAACAGGATCAGGTCATGTAAATTTGAAGCTGCAATGGTCTACTCATTTCTTAAATATCGTCAGTGAATTTAATATATGTCTTTAAAACAATCCCATGATCTTATCGAGGCATTAGAAAGCAGGTTGATGCTACCTCTTCCGGGGGTGGATGCACACAGACTAATGATGCCATTGCACAGAATGAAGTATAGTATTGACCAGGAAAAAATAAAATCTGCCCGCTTGGGAGGTGTTTTGATCGCACTTTATTTGAAAGATGGTGAATGGCATATACCCCTTACATTGCGACATGACTATGGCGGTGTGCACAGTGGACAGATAAGTTTTCCGGGGGGTAAAATGGAAGTAACAGATCCTAATATTGAATTTACTGCCTTGAGAGAAGCCCAGGAAGAAGTGGGCATCGCTCCGGACCATGTCAAATTATTAGGGGCATTGTCTTCATTGTATGTGCCTGTCAGTAATTTCAATGTAGTGCCTACGGTTAGTTTTATCGAGATAGAGCCTAGGTTTGTCATGGACAGTTATGAGGTAAAGGAGCTCATTGAGGTTCCCTTGTCGCTTCTGCTTTCTAATGCTACTATAAAACATAAGGATCTGTTAGTGGGAAATAACGTACTTAAAGAAGTACCTTATTTTGATGTCTTTGATAAAGTTGTTTGGGGGGCCACAGCTATGATGTTAAGTGAGTTCATTGCTGTAGTCAGGGATTCCGGTGCCACCGTGTAACAACGTACTGAACATGAATAATATCAGGTGTTTCGAATAGCCAGGTCTCTGTTTGGTAATTCTATCTTCGATTCAGTACTTTTCCAGTTACAACTACTATCAAATGGAGAAAGAACACCTGCAACCACTGTTCACTAACGACGCTGTAATTTTCGGAATTCTGATGTTAATGCTTGCGGCTATTTTTAAAACCGCCGCCAGTGAAAGTCCTTTTTGGAAAAAATTTTATAAGTACGTTCCTATCATTTTGCTTAGTTATTTTTTACCATCCCTTCTTAACACTTTTGGCCTGGTAGATGTAGAAAGCTCACAATTGTATTTTGTGGCGTCACGTTATCTTTTACCAGCATGTTTAGTGCTGCTTACCATCAGCGTGGATCTCAAAGAGATTATAAGGCTGGGACCCAAGTCGTTGATCATGTTTTTTACGGCTTCTTTTGGAGTGATCATAGGAGGCCCTTTAGCGATCTGGATCGTTTCTTTTATGAATGCCGATTTTGTTGGCGGGGCCGGACCGGATGAAGTATGGCGTGGAATGTCAACCATAGCCGGGAGCTGGATAGGCGGAGGGGCTAACCAGGCAGCGATGTATGAGGTCTTTAAACCCTCTGATGAGTTGTATTCCATGAGTATTACGGTGGATATTTTGGTAGCTGAAATATGGATGACAATTTTATTATTAGGAATAGGGAAATCAGCGCAGATAGACGGCTTTTTCAAAGCGGACACTACATCCATAACCTCATTAAAGGATAAGATAGAAGCTTACAGTAAAAGTATTGCTCGTATACCCAGTACTACTGATTTTATGTTAATTGCCGGGGTGGGTTTTGGTGTTACCGGGTTCTCTCATTTTGTAGCCGATATCGTAGCTCCTTATATTCGTGATAATGCGCCATACCTTAGCAAGTTTAGTTTAGACAGCGGTTTTTTCTGGATTATAGTCGTAGCTACCACACTGGGTGTTATCCTGTCGTTCACCAGATTCAGGACGTTGGAAGGAGCAGGGGCTTCTAAAGTGGGCTCACTTTTTATCTTCATTCTTGTAGCTACCATTGGAATGAAGATGGATGTTTTAGCCATTTTTGATAACCCCGGTTTTTTTCTGGTCGGATTGATTTGGATGGCTATCCATGTAACGCTGTTGGTAATTGTGGCAAAACTTATTAAGGCTCCTTATTTCTTTTTGGCAGTAGGTAGCAAAGCAAATATCGGTGGCGCGGCATCTGCGCCTGTTATTGCCGCTGCCTTTCACCCGTCTTTAGCACCTGTGGGTGTATTATTAGCAGTTTTGGGATACGCATTAGGTACGTATGGAGCATGGTTATGTGGACTCCTTATGCAGGTAGCTTCTCAATAGTCAATACGTCGTATTTCTTTGGGTTGCTTCTGGTTAGATGATCGGAAATTCATGCAATGCTATAATTTATTAAATCTCTGCATGATTCAACAATTGTTATTCTAACTTTGCAACTCATTTTAATAAAAACTTTTTGACAGATTTTCACACCTTAGGTCTCTCATCGTCAGTCCTTGAAGTCCTTGAAAAACTTGGTTTTGAACGCCCTACGGATATACAAACAAAGGCCATTCCTATCTTGCTGCAGGAAGATCCTACTGACTTTATAGGACTGGCTCAGACGGGTACAGGTAAGACGGCGGCATTCGGACTGCCTTTGATTGACTTGATCGATACGTCAGATACAGCCGTTCAGGCCCTGGTAATGTCACCCACCCGTGAGCTAAGTCAGCAGACAGCTAAGCAGTTGATAGACTTTACAAGCAATAATAAGGCGCTGAATGTAGAAGTCGTCTATGGGGGGGCTAATATCGTAACCCAGATCAAAGCCCTGAAAAAAACCACACAGATCGTTGTAGCAACGCCAGGGCGTTTGATTGACCTGATTAAACGAAAGGCCATTAGTCTTGAAAACGTGCAATATGTGGTGCTGGATGAAGCCGATGAAATGCTCAACATGGGTTTTAAAGAGGACATTGATGATATTCTTTCGTATACACCGCAAGACCGTGTGACCTGGCTGTTTTCGGCGACTATGCCGTCCGAAATTAGAAGGATCGTAAAAAAGTATATGCAGCACCCTAAAGAGGTAAGCATTAATGCCAGGGAAAAAAGTAACAAGGATATTACCCATCAATATGTGATGACCAAAAGCAGCAATAAACTGGCTGCACTCCGGAGGTTTTTGGACATTCAGCCAGACATGCGTGGCATAATGTTCTGCCGGACAAAAAGGGAAACACAACAGATTTCGGATGAACTTACTGAAAAAGGTTACGGTGCCGAGGCACTTCATGGAGATCTCTCACAGGGTCAGCGGGATGCAGTAATGAAACGTTTTAAGAGCAGGTCCATGCAGTTACTCATTGCCACTGATGTAGCGGCGAGAGGGATTGATGTAAATGACCTGACCCATGTCTTTCATCATACGCTTCCTGACCAGTTGGAAAGTTATACCCACAGAAGTGGGCGTACCGGTCGGGCGGGGAATAAAGGTATCTCACTGGTTTTTATTAATCCAAGAGAGAGTAGACGCATTTCAGAACTCGAAGGTAAGATCAAGGTGAAATTTGAACGTGTAGAAGTGCCAACAAAAGAGGCATTGACTTCTATTCGGGTTCAGAACTGGGCTAACCTCATTCAAAATACTACCGTTGATGCACAGGCTGATATACTGGCCAGTGAAGTAGAAAAGCAATTTGCAGGGTTGAGTAAAGAGGATCTCATTAAGCGATTGATCACTACACAACTGGATCACTTGTCTACACAGGCAAGTGAACCGGCGGATTTAAATGAGAAGCATGGTTCATCCAATACTCAGTCAAATGGCAACATGCTCCGATATTTTATCAATGTAGGTATGATGGATGGGCTGACTAAAGGTGACCTTATTCATTTTCTCTCAGACGTTTCGGGAGTAGAGCGTACACTCTTTGGTGAGGTTACCATGCAAAAAAGCTATTCTTTTTTTGAAGTAGATAAGAGTCAGGCTTCCGGTATGGCTAATAATTTTGATGATATCGAGATCCAGGGCCGTAGTATACGTGTAAATAGAGATGACAGCGGTGGCGGTAGTAAGCGTTCGCAACACCAGTCACACGGCCGGAAAAAAGATAAACGTCAAAAGCCCAGACAGCAATTTAGCCGTTCACGTCGAGGAAGACGTTAATTAAGTGGCACATGCTTTTTTTGACCCATGACCCATTAAAGGTTAAGAAAATTGTTCCTTGATGGGCTTTTTGACTTCAAGGGTGTATATTTGCAATTGGGTGGCAGTGATATACTTGCACTTTATGAGATCCCACTGACAAGCCAGTTGGTGGTTTATGTGCATCAGAATGATCTCTCATTACCTGTTTCCCAGGTTTAAATCTTTTTTTAACTAACCCACTTATACTATGGCAAGATCGCAAAATAGCTTTATCAAGAAGCAAAAGGAAAAACAGAAGCAGATGAAGAAGAAGGCGAAAGAAGAGCGTAAGAAGTTACGACAGGAGAATAATGATAAAGGTAGCGATTTGGCAGATATGATGGCCTATATTGATGAAAATGGAAATATCGTTTCTGAACCTCCCGAAGAAGCGCCTGCTAAAGACGAAAAGGATAGCTCTAAAACATAAAAAAATGTAAAGATGCTACAATTTTATCCTTTCAGGTTGTTTTAAGTCGTATGGAAACCTGAGTGTGAGGCCTCTTTAAATTCTCTATATCATCAAAAAAGAGCTCTCAAAAAATCATTATATCTGAAAATCAGATACTACCAATAGCGACCTGTTTCACTTTATAACCATTTGGCTTGAGTGAAACAGGTCGCTATTTTTGTATACCTTATTTCTTTTTTAGACGTGAACTAAATCAATTTCATCTCACGCGGGAAAGAACTTATAACAGTCTTAACCCGCATTATTCATTGGGTTAAGAAATCTGATTTTAGATAAAACATAGAATGTACTGAGGAGTTGTTTAGCCACCCCTGAAGATATTTCAGATAATCTTTGAGAAAATAACATATTGATTTTGCTGAAAATAGCTTTT
>NZ_VKDC01000036.1 GCF_007097395.1 Fulvivirga sp. M361 | reverse complement strand
TCTTGCCCGATAGCAGCCACTCTTCGTAATGCTCTTGCATCTTTGAAGCGTCGTGTCTTTTCATCACGCAAGATTACAGGGTTTAGGCCAACTTTGAAATATGCGGTTCTTCGGATGGATACAAAGCACTTTATCTCCTTCTTGCAGAAATTCCAGGGCCTCACTATCCAGATTAGCGGTTATCCTGGTTTCATCCTTTGATCTCTTCTCAGATTGTACTGGACACACCAAAAAATCTCAGCTGTTTTGAACAATCTTATATTCGATTTCATACATCCTGCATGATTGCACTCCTTCCGCCATCTATCAGGTAAGTAGTTCCTGAAATGAATTGAGCATATTCACTTGCCAGGAAAGCACAGAAACCTCCAATTTCCTCCGCCGATCCAAGTCTCTTGACGGGATGGATATCTACTACTTTGTTTCTTGCTACTTCCGGATCAGGAAAAGAATCGAACCACCGCTCACCTCCCTCGGTTTCGATGAAGCCAGGGGCCAGACCCACCGTGCGGATTTCAGGTCCCCAGTCAATCGCCAGGGTACGGACCAGGCCGGTTAAGGCGGTTTTGGCTACGTTGTATGGAAAGCAATTTGGAATAGTGGTGTAGGCATGGTTAGAAGTCATGATAATAAGCACTCCCTTATTTTTCATGAGATGAGGTCGCGCGAGCTTTCCCAACCTCCAGTGGGCTGCCAGGTTCAGTTCCATGTTAAACGCCCATTGTTCTTCTGTACATTCTCCTGGCTTCTTAAAAACATTCACGCCTGCATTAGAAACTACAACGTCAATCCCTCCAAAATACTGAACTACCTCATGTACAAAAGATTCAAGCTGATCAGGACAGGTGACATCTATCTGGCGATACAATGAAGCTACTCCTTCATTTTCAACTTTCTTCTTAAAACTTACTGAACCTTCCCCTAGTTCAGCGGAGCGACCACAGCCTGCCACTGTGCATCCCGCTCGCGCCAACATCTTAGCTACACCACTGCCTATTCCGGAAGTAACCCCGGTAACTATCGCGACTTTGTCTTTAAGGTTGATCTCAAATGACATTTTTGAAAATGTTTAAATGTAAAAACCCTCCTTTTCTTTGGTTACTCCCGGGTGCTTTTCCATCTCTTCCTCGATCAAATCAACGCCTAATCCGGGTTCTTCACTCAAATGCAGCTTACCATCTCTCACCATATCTTTGATGGGGGATGTGATAATTTCATCTCTCCACGGGACATCTGTAAACATAAATTCCTGGCGGAAAAAGTTAGGCACGGATGCACAAACGTGCGCACTTGCTAAAGTGGATAATGGGCCGTTTGGATTATGTGGCGCCAAGAGCACATTGTAAGCTTCCATCATGGTTGCCATACGTTTCATCTCCGAAGGACCTCCACATCTCGTGATATCTGGCATCATGATCTCGCACAGCTGTCTTTCGAGCACTTCACGAATGCCATATCGCGTATAATGTCGTTCGCCGACTACAATTGGCGCATTTCCAGGGAGCCTCTTTCTTACTGCTTCCAGTGAATCAACATTCTCCGGCCCCACGGGCTCTTCGTACCAGGTGATATCTAAGTCTGCGAATCGTTGCGCCATTTTTACTGCCATGCGTAAGTTGAGAAGTCCGTGCGTCTCGATCATAATATCGAAATCAGGTCCAACAGTATCCCGAACGGCCTTACTCACATTGAATGCCAAATCTTGAGTTTCTTTAGTCAGTGTTAGACTTGATGACAGATGCTCCCCATACAAGTAGCTGGTATGTGCAAAAGGGTCGAACTTTAATCCTGTAAACCCTGATTCTTTAACTTTCCATGCTTGCTCAGCGTATTCTTTGGGGGTGTGTCCTCCCTTGATAAACCAGTAATTCGCGTAGAGCAACACTTCTTTTCGATATCCTCCTCCTAGCAAATCGTAACAAGGCACACCCAGCACCTTAGCTTTTAGATCCAGCAGCGCCATATCTATCCCGCTGATAGCGCAAAGACTAACGCCGTGTGGTCCTACCCAGTTCAGATCACGATAAAGCTTCGTCCAAATAAAATCCGTCTTCATGGGATCAAGTCCGATGATTCGCTCCCCTGCATGTTGCGTGGCATGGTAAACCATAGGGCTGCCTGGCCAATTAGTGGACTCACCTACACCGGTATGCCCTTCATCCGTGTAGACCTTCAGCATGGTCCAGTTGTATTTTACCCCCTCGACCAACCAAACTTTTATATCCGTTATTTTCATCGTGATGGCGTTACATTATTCCATATTTGTCGAAAGCGGCCTTTGCGCTTATGCCCTCCAAAATGGCCTTTTGAACTATTTTTTCTCCGCGTGCCTTTTCTATGGCCTTTTTAAACACCTCTTTCTCAATTTCTTGGGGCACAACGCAGACCCCATCTATATCTCCGACTACAATGTCACCCGGGTTTATCCGTACGCCTTCAATTTCAAGAGGTACCCGGTAATCGATCACCTTCCCTCTTGGCGCCTGATCTTGTGCATACCTGCCATAGGAAAATGAAGGAAAGTTTAGCGCCAGAACACCCTTTGTATCTCTTGAATACCCATTGACTACTGCCCCGGTTGCTCCCAGTTGTTGTGCCCTGGTAGCCATTAATTCTCCCCACAAGGCATAAGATGGAGATGATCCGGTACAAATGTAGATTTCGTCTTCCTTCAGGTCATCTAAAGCTTCCAGCATTAAACCAAATGGTTTTTTCATGACAGGATTATTACTATTTTCCGGAAGGTCCTCAAAGCAATCTGCCTCTAGTACGGTCATAGCCCTGCCCACTAAAAACATGTCATCCTGAAGTGGTTGTATCTGTGGTGGAAGAAACTGGTGCAGGTACCCCAGTTTATCCATAATGTCACCTATTACTGCGGTGTAAAGCTCTTCCCGTACAATGGTAAAAAGCTCTTTATCGGTTTCCCAGTACATGTCTATTTCCGTGTTATTCATTTTTAATGGCCGTTAGAATGTTTTCGAAAGTCAAGTTTTTCTTAGGTTCGAATTCAGAGCTCTCCATATAGTTCACCAGGCTGATGCGCATCTGCTTAGCTTCTATGCGATTTTCCAAATCTTTTCCAAGATCAATGGAGGAAAACAAAAGCTTTCCGTTGCCCACTTTTGCCTCGAAGATCAGTCCAAGATTTCGATTCGTGAGGAAGTCATCGATCACTCGAACCACAGGATCAACATCCAACTCGTCCAAGGTGATGATCCTGGAATTGGTGCAGAGATCCCACCATTGCCAATCGGAATGATAGTTGGTTGGGAAGTTTGAAAAAGCAGGGTGGTCGGGGTCAATAAGCAATCCCATATTTGAAACCTGTTTAAACAAAAGCTGCCCCCAAAATATAGAGCCGAATCGGTTGGGTTCTCCTATTGCTTTATTGGCAGGAGGATTGAACAAGACTTTCTTTCCTTCTGACAATAACTTTCTTGCTTCTTTGGGTGATTGGGTATAGATGACATCTGACCCTGGTATTCCTACTTTAGGAAAAACCCAAATTGACCAATCGTTAGCATATTCTGTTCCCTCAATTTCTAAAGAAACCGTAAGCTCTTTTGCGAAATCAGTTTTTAGATCTACTTGTATGAAGCCAAGAGTATCGGTATTTCCGTAGGGGATCCGCGTCCCGGTAATTACTCCATTCTCAATCTCTTCTCCTCCATCTTTGATACTCCAATTGATCTTGTAATTTTCTATTGGTTCCAGGAAATTCGCTACCTGGACTGCTGCGTTAAAGGTCTCGCTGGATTGATAACTTACCTTTCCAAATCGAAGAAGTGGAACAACCGGCGAATTGAACCTTCTGAAAGACATACTGTCAATGATACCTTTTGACTCCCAGAACACGTCCAGCATCCCTATCAGCGCAGTACCATGACCAGGGTAGTCCTGTAGCTGCAAAAGCTGAAATCCATCATATCCGGGTGTTTTGAGATTGCGTTCAATATCAGCTTTGTACAAGATCGACGCAAGCTGACCTGAAGCTTTGGCAAACTTCGGCGCCAGATCAAGCATCCCTTTTTTCTCCAGGTCATTTTTGATCGCCTGGAGGTTGACAGGCTGGGCGACCCCACTATATTTTTCAATTTCATTCAAGTCAGGAAAAATGGCATACTGACCGATCTCATGTGCCACTATGGGCTTGTCGATATGGTCAATTCGATTGCTGTAGTCACCGCTAAAATCGGGAGGAAAATCATTGAAATACCCTTGCCCTCTCACCCAGCCTTTATCCGTCCATTGGGTGATGAAAAACTCATCTTCCGGCTGAGGCAAAGTGCCCACTCCCTTTTGAAAGGAGAATGTGGTGGTAGTGTAGAGCCTCCTGCCATCTTTCACCTTCAACCTTTCAACCTGGCTGTTGAGCCAACTCATGTCCCCTTCCAGCTCATTTCCCATAGACATCAGGACAAAAGAGGGGTGGTTGCCATACTCCTTCAGAATTCGATCTGCTTCTTTTTCGAGGAAATTGAGGGCCTCTTTATCCTTGCCTACGGTCAAACTCCAATGCGGCAGCTCAGCTTGCAGATACATTCCTAATTGATCTGCCACCTCAAAAGCAGCTTTTGGCGGGCACCAGGAATGAAATCGTATGTGATTGAAACCATAGGATTTTACGACTTTCAACCTCATCAGCCATTCCGCTTCCGTCATATCCACGCGGCCTTTAATTGGATAAACAGCACAATCCAGGTTGCCACGAAGAAATATTCGTTTGTCATTTAGCATAAGAGTGGTTCCATCTGCTTTGACATCTCTCAAACCAAATGATGTTGTGAAATTTTCGGATGAGTTCTTTTTACCAAATGTTAGATTATAGGTATTTGGATTGTGCTCATCCCAGACTTCTATCTCTCCAGGGAGTGGGATTGTCGCAGTAACAGCCTTTCCATTGACCTTTCCAGGAGTTTCTCCCGACTCCAGCATCTTTCCATTTTGAGAAATTGCCCAATTAAAAGCCTGATCGTCAATTATATCACCATAAAAAAAGGCGTTGATCGTGAGCTTTTTGTTTTTCAAACCAGGATAAACCGCCAACTCACGAATAGCCTCTGGTTCCAACTTGGTTAACGAGATCTTTCCGATAATTCCATTCCATTTGCCTTGGGTATGGTTGCTATAAGCATGTGAGAACCCTACTGATATGGGTGCAGGATATCGCTCATGTTCAAAGCTTATACCAGGTTCAATAAATGAATTATCCACCATGATCGTGACCGTATTTTCTCCTTCTACCAAAAAATCATTGATTTCAAAGCGATGCGCAGTAGAAAGGCTACTATCGGTCCCGACCATACTTCCATTGATCCAAACTTTCGATTGCCAGAGCACTCTTTCCAGTTCCAGGACACTGCGACCATTCACAATATTTCCAGGGATATTCACTTTGCGTTGGTACCAGGCTTTACCTGTGTAATAGTGGCTTCTAGTGAGATGAAACATGGTTTTTTTACTGATCTCAGGGGTCAAACTGTGTGGGACTCCCAGCTCATTTTCTGCCAGGGTCCCAGGTAAATTTACCAGGACTCCCTTGATTTGTCGGGTGTACCATTGCTCTTTCTCTCCCTGGTCCAAAGAGTCCAGAATGACTGTCCATTCGCCATGGAGTGAGATAGAGTTGGGTTGCCTGGATGAGCACGAGAATAGGAAAAAGGAAAACAGGATTGAAATTATAATAACTCCTTCTTGCCCCCACTGAGCGATGGAACTCCTTGGAATAGTATTGTTTTTGAAAGTCTTAGGGTTGATCATTTGGCAAGGGTTTTAATTTTTGAAAAATCAATCTTCTGGCCAGGGTTGAAATCCGGCCCATTCATATAGGCCATCAAACTGCTTTTCATCTGCTTAGCCTCGACCCGGTTTTCGAGATCATTGGCTAGGTCGATAGAAGTGAGTAGCAGTTTACCCTCTCCCGCCTTTGCCTTGAAAATATTGCCCGGACTTCGGTTGATCACGAAATTGTTGACCACCCGAACGACGGGATCAACCTCTATCAAGTAGGGATTCCGAGGATACTGAAGGCCCATCTTCATTACCCGCAATGGTCATTAAAAGCGTGAGTAAAAAAACAGTTTTTGCGGTTTTGATTTGGGATAACATAGATTATTAGTTTATGTTTTCTCGAAAAAAAATACAAAATTCCTCAACACCATTTTTGAAATAATTTTTATTCAAAAACATAAAATTTGGATTTTATGCATGTTTATACATTTTTACACTGTCAAATTTATAAAAATGCTAATTTCATCACATGGACATATACAAAGATGATATAGACAATTATTCAATAATCGAATACAATACGTTATGAGGAGCAGGCAGTTGAAGAGTGGATTCAAAGGTGAAAAGATGATTGTAGTGCCACGCGGAACCACAAGAAAATACAGCAGTCACGAACTTGTCAGTAACCTTTATTTAACCGATATCGGTTTTTTTCCAAAAGCCCTGAATCACTTTAGAGACCGCCCTTTGGGGTGCCTGGAATACATTTTGATCTACTGTTTGGAAGGCAGAGGAAAAATCAAAACGAAAAACAAAAAATACAAGCTCGAGCCGAACACATTTTTCATCATAGAAAAAGACAAACCACACCAATACGCGTCAGACGGTAAAGACCCCTGGAGCATTTACTGGATCCACTTCAAGGGCATTAATGCAGCCTATCTTTATAAAAAATTTGAAAAGCATAATAACAGTAAACCTATTTTCATCCCTTTTCATCAAAACAAAGTTGCAGAGTTTGAGTATCTGCTGGATCTATTCAAAATGGGTTACACGGACCAGATTTTTGAATATTCCAGTATGTTATTGCATAAACTTCTTGGTTCATTTATTTACTACAGTATAAAATCTAATGATCATAACGACCGCAGTAGGGACGACCTTGCCAAGCAAATAACAGAGTACCTCAACTCAAACATATACAATACCTTGACCATGAATGATATCATTTCCGAATTCGGAAAATCTTCTTCTACATTATTCACGATTTTCAAGGAACGAACCGGGTATTCCATCATGTACTTTTTCAGTTTGATAAAAATCCAAAAGGCCTGCGAGCTTATGAACCTCACGACTCTATCTATCAAGGAAATAAGCTACCAGTTAGATTACCAGGATCCATTATACTTTTCGAGAGTGTTTAAAAAATTTATGGGTGTATCTCCGCGGGAATATAAGAAGAGTTTCTAGTTAGATTGAAAATTTCCAAATTTTCAATTATGCCGCGCTTTACAGTAAATAAGCTTTGTACAAATCAAAACACTGAAATAGATTGGATAACAAGTTTTTTTGGGGTGCGATTTTATCAGCCTCTAATGTAGGTCTAAATTTGGGGTGGTGCTATTCCGTCAAGCACTTCATAAATAGAACTATTACTTTTATACTCCGGAACTAATGCTTTCATTAATGAAACTGATGTATAGCTATCGTGCCCTTCGTCAATAGCACTCTTCAAAGACTTCATCCCTTTATCCACCAACTCATATTCAAACCGTTGCGTTTTGGCGATCATGATCTTTTCATGATGGGTTGGCATAGTATTTTCTTTATCCGCAAGAAGCTCTTCATATAGTTTTTCTCCTTCTCTCAGACCTGTAAAAACTATTTCAATATCTTTATCTAACTCCAGGCCAGATAGTTTAATCATTTTCTTCGCTAAATCTACTATTTTCACTGACTTCCCCATGTCAAATATAAATATCTCCCCACCTCTTGCCATAGCGCCTGCTTCCAATATAAGTTGGCAAGCTTCACGTATGGTCATAAAAAAACGGGTAATCTCAGGGTGGGTGACAGTAATGGGACCACCTTCCATTATTTGCTTTTTAAAGACAGGAATAACCGATCCATTTGATCCCAAAACATTACCAAAACGTGTGGTTACGAAGACTGTTGATGATTTTTGCGGTTGGGACAGTTCCCTGTTATTCAAAGACTGAACGTACATTTCAGCCAATCTCTTCGAACATCCCATCACACTGGTTGGATTAACCGCTTTATCGGTAGAAACCATTACGAATTTTCGCACTCCTTTACGTAGTGAAATGTCTGCAAGGCATTTTGTCCCTAATATATTTGTTTTAATAGCCTCCACAGTATTTAACTCCATCAGGGGCACATGTTTGTATGCCGCTGCATGAAAAACGATCTCAGGTTGTTCATCTTGAAAAATCTGATCTATTCTGAGCTCGTCCGTTATATCTGCCACGTACGCCTTAATCACTACCTTATCTGATATTTCTCGCTGCAGCTCATACAGCGCCGATTCACTTTGGTCTATCAGTACTACCTGTTCCGGTTTATGGTATATTAGCAGTCTCACCAATTCGCTGCCTATCGACCCAGCGGCACCTGTTACACAAATGCACTTACCTGTTATTTGGGCTTTTACCTTTTCATTATTAAGTCGAATTGATGCTCTACCTAATAGGTCGTCTATTCTTACTTCCCTTATTTGCTTAATACTGAGCTCCCCCCTCACCCATTGATCCAAACTTGGTACCGATCTGACACGCACTTCATGATTAAGACATATATCTACCAATTCGTTAGTTCTTTCCGTATCCAGATTTTGCGTGGAAATTATCATCTCCTGAACCCCCAGGCTTCTGAGTTTCCTGGCAAAATCATCACCCCCACTGTAAATTCGTGTCCCATTTATTACTTTCCCTACTTTCCTGTTATCGTCTTCGAAAAATGCTTCTATTTTATAATTAACATCATTACTTTCCAAAAGAACCGATTGGGTGACTATACCTAGTTCTCCTGCTCCAAAAATTGCCACAGATACTTTTCCACTATTAGCACTTCTGTAGTAAGAAAAGATATTTTTTATTAATAGACGATACTGAAATAGTGCTACAAAACTGGCCAGTAATGTGATGAGAATAATGGAGTAGGGTATCAAGTTTTTTCTAAAAAAATAGAAAAAAACTAAGTTCATGAATGTCACGACGACCCCCATTAAAAAAAGCGTAGAGAGTAATCTCTTGCCGTCATGGATTCCTGTATATCGGACTATCCCTGAGTAGCTTTTTGTTAAAAAAGTGGCTACAAGAAACGATAGTAAATTAGCTAGAATTCCGTTTTTCAGATTAAATTGAAAAACCTGGACCCAATCAAAATTGAACCGTAACAGGTAAGCCAGTAAAGAGGAAAGTATTATTATCAATGAGTCAATGATAATAATGACCCATCTCGGTAAAATGCGAAGTTTAAGTACCTGTTTTGTAACGGACAAAAATCTACTTTTTCGATTTGTTTTTGATGATTTTAGCCAGTCCTAATCCACCTCCAAAAATCATCAAATATTCAATCCCACCAAATGGTATATCCCTATCTCCAGGGCCACCTCCCCCGGGTTGGCTAAATACGTAAGAAGTGGTAATGAAAATAAGTATTATTACAAAAATATATCTTTGCTTCATTAGCTATTTCTTGATTAACCTCCTTACGAATATCTCATTTCCTGCGTCTATATTCATAATATATAATCCACTTTTAAGCGATGATAAGTCTATATTTCCTCGAAGATCCAAATTCTTTTTTGAAAAAACTAAAATACCGTTAGCATTATAAATGTTAACACTCACAAAATCAACATCCGGAGAGTCAATACCCAAGATAACATTACTCTCAAATGGGTTAGGAGAAATATGTAAATCGGACCCAATATTTGATTCAAGAGAAGTAATTACAAATGATCTGTTTTCAGAAAAAACACGACAGTCGCCATTAGCCAATGACACTTTATAAACTCCGGATTCTTCAGCCAGGAAGGTAGGCTCATTTGCTCCTTCAATCGGCTCATCATTTAAGAACCATTGTATAGATTCCGCTGTACTTGAAATTTGTAACTCATTGTTATTAACCTGAATATCCGGGATAGCAGGGGTAAATTCCAGGGTAATCGAAAACCTTTCTCCATGAGAGCCGGGGGCATCAGTCACTTCAAAATTATATACGTTTTGAGCGTCGTTTATGATGGTTTCATTGTCAAGAAATTTGTCTTTCAAAGTGATTCTATCTAATCCGCCAATACTATTAAAGCTATCAAAAACCAACTCGAAATTACCGCTGCTTACATTAGTAATATTTAATTCAGTGGTGATAGAGCAACTAGTACTTCTGGGAATGGTATTGATAACCATGTCCTGGCCCTCCATTACAGTAGATAAATTAAATATCCCATTAGCAAGTTTTCGACCATCGTATTCAGTATCAAAACCCTCTGTGGCTCTTTCATCTAATACCAAAAATGCCACGTCAGAAGATATGGTATCTGTCAAGGTTATAGCCAGCTTTTCAACCGTACTTTTAGTCCTAAAAAAACTGGTTGACGTCGATGAGACTTTAGATGATTCTGTCGCTGTCAGAGATGGTGAGCTTGCCTGAGTCTGGACCCAGAACCCCTGGCCGGAAGCAATAATGCCATCTGTAAGTGTCCCTGTTGCAGTACCTGCATTATAGGAAAGATATTGATTATTCTCAGCATCCCATACAGATACTGTACCCCCTACCGAACCATTTCTGGTCAGGAGGTCATAATCAATTGGAGCCGGATAAGGATTACCAAGAAAGTTCCATCCATCCCCTGTCGGATTGCCCGGTGAGGATTCGGTATAGGTCACTCCAAAATCAACATCCCCTTGATTAAGCGTTCCTGTAGCATCGAGTGTCACATTGGCATTGACATCCCTGTAAACCGAGTAGCCTGTATGAGGTGTCATAGGCGTAGAACTGGTTAAACCAGCCTGCCAGCCCTGATCTATATCACCGGTAATTGCTTCAGAGTAACTAAAAACATTTGGCAGTCCATCATTCACTGAATTAAGGCGAACGTCATCAGCTTCGTCCAACTGTGCTCCTGTTATTCCATTTAATGGAATGGATATATTTCTAAATCTATCGATAGCAAAAGCCCGTATGAAACGCTCAGTGGTCACATTACCTGTAACAGAAGAACCAACAGGAATAGTGCTGACCATGGCCGTGGACGATACTCCTGTTGAACTTATCGTAAAACTCCCTGTATCTGCAGCTCCGTCTGCATCAAATGTAACCGCGTTCCCTAGAGTAAGTATGTTTTCAAGCGTCGTAGTACCTTCATTATTTACGTTGTTGTCCAACTGCATATCATAGAATTGCGTAGTTCCATTGATATCCTGAGTGGACGAACCGCTGAAAGTGACCAGACCGGTGCCTGCATTAAATGTTCCATTATTCGTAAAATCACCTTCAATATCAAAGTTGGCAGCTGTAGCGGTAGTGCCTGCATTAATGGTCAGGTTATTATACGTGAAATCCGGGATGAACTGGGTTGTTCCGTTAAACAGAATCGTCGACCCTGTAATGGTATGACCGGTAGCAGCGTTAGGTGTAAAAGTACCTGCGATACTGATTGTACCGGAAGAAGGTAATGTTTTGTTGAAATTACTGAACTGCAAATTTCCGTATGTCCCAGCCGGAACACTTTGTCCATCAGCGACTTGCACAAACCGAACAGTGCCATTTGCATTGCTTGTAAGTGAACTGCTCGACAGACTAACATTACTACTAAGTGACAAGGTACTTGAATTAATGTCAAGCGTTACCTGAGTTAAAGACAAGTTATTTACTATTGTTAGGTTTGAAGTTAGGTCTACAGTACCACCACTTTTAGTAATTGATAATTGTCTTAAATTTTCAAAACCAGAAGTAAAAAAGAGATTATCAACACTCGCCGTTCCGGTAAGTGTCAGATTTGATGAGCTAGATCCTCTGATTGAACCAGAAGTTCGGATGACATTTCCTTCCACAATAAAGTTATGCGTATTGAAAATACTAAGCCTTAATATTCCACTTTCAAGATTAAGCGTTCCTCTGACCCTGGTAGCATTACCAAGCTCATAGGTTCCTGAATTAGATATAGTGAGATTACCATAATTCTGTACATCTACCGATTGTGTACCTCCTTGTGCATAGTCTACAGTACTTGTTTCACCCAATGTTCCAATAGTGGGCAATGTAGTATTTGCTAAAATTAGCGTCCCTCCGTCGCTCACATTAACCGTACCGGTAAGTGTAAAACCTGAGGGAATTGTCAAATCTGCTCCATTTTCTACACGAACATTTTCAATTGTACCCGCCGCAGGCCAGTTTGCATCAAACGTCCCTCCTGCATCATCAATAATGAATGTAGCCCCTGCATCTGTAAAATTAAGAGGATTGGCCCCAAGTTCATCCTGAGTGCTTGACCAGCTTGTCAGGTCATCCAAGTTGGTATTGGAAGCTGCAATGGAATAAAAGGTTGAAGAAACAGAAGCCGTCCCTTGAATCAGAACGTCATCAATAAAATAGCTAGCCCCATTATTAATCGTTGATATAACCCACCTGACGTAAACTACGGACTGATTATTGACTGCGGTGGGTAAGGTAGCCGATTGTGTCACAAAAGATCCGGCGGTAGCATTGTCTGTATAAGTTACACCTGAACTTGAAAAACCTGATTTTGATCCTATAGCATACTCCAGAACCAACGGTTCCGCGCCCAAATCATCTCTGGCTTCCCATTGAACGGTGATGCTTGAAAACCCTGAAGTACTGAAATTGGTTGATTCCAGAGCTGAATTAATGGCCACAGAACTTGAAGGAATCGTCAGGTCAGCACAATTAGGTGTAGAATTGAAAACGCCTGACGTGGTTGACCATAGCTCACCGAAGTCCACTGTATTACTCCAGCCTGATGGAGGGTTTGGAACGGTGGTACCTACATCAAAATTCTCAGAAAGTAGCGTCGTTTGCGCAAATGAATTTGTAAAAACAGCAAAAAAAACAACAACTAGTATTATATTCTTCATACCCATTAGGAATCTTCTGATTACAAAATACGAAATTAATAATAAGATACAGTATATCCTCCGAATCTTACAACATAAATACCTCATTACTAAGACCTGGTAACCTGATCAAGTACTTTCAATACTGCATCAGTTACCCGCTCTAAATCTGCCGCCCCCATATTGGACCCAGAAGGCAAACACAAGCCGGAAGAAAACAAATGATCGGAGATCCCATTATCAAAATACTGTTTTTCCTGATATATGGGCTGTCGATGCATAGGATTCCATAAAAGCCTGGATTCAATACTTACTTGTTCCAATTCAAATCTTAGTGTTTCTGCACTAACAGAAGTAATTTCCCTATCAATAAGTAGCGTGGTCAACCATCGATTACAATAAACACCGGGTAGTTCTTCCAGAAATTTCACCCCTTCTATCTGACCAAGCCTTTCCTTATAATATGCAAATATCTCCCGCCTCTTTTCTATTCTGTCCTGAAGTACTTCCATCTGCCCCCTGCCAATACTCGCAGCAATATTACTCATAACATAGTTGTAGCCAATGGCAGAGTGTTGATAATAATTGGTACGGTCTCTGGATTGTGAGGCTAAAAACCTTGCCCTTTCAATCCAATCCCCATTATTGGATACTAAAGCCCCACCCCCTGAAGTAGTAATTATTTTATTATCGTTGAAGGAATAGACGCCCAAATCCCCAAATGTGCCGACTTTCTTCCCTTTCCTGGTAGCTCCCAAAGCCTCGGCAGCATCTTCGATTAAGGGAATTTGAAAGTGGTTACAAATGTTGGCTACTTCTTCGATCTTACCCGGCATTCCGTAAACATGAACAAAAATGATGGCTTTGGGCTTTTTACCAATTTTAATTAATTCATCTATGGCCTTAACCAACAGTTCAGGATCCATGTTCCATGTCTCAGATTCACTATCGATAAAAACTGGTTCCGCACCCTGGTAGACAATGGGATTGGCCGAAGCAGCAAATGTAAATGTAGAGCACAACACTACGTCTCCGCGTTTTATACCAAGAAGAACCAGTGCAAGATGTATCGCAGCAGTACCGGAATTTAATGCAACAACATGATCGATACCAAGAAAATTGCTTAATGCCCCTTCCAGCTCATCCAGGTTTTCCCCTCTCCCGGCAATCCATTCCTGTCCGAAGGCCTGCTTTACATATTTGAGTTCCTCATCACTAAAATGAGGAGGTGACAGTAAGATCGGTTTTGAGATAGAGGTCAAATGGAATGAGTTAACGTTTTACTTTGCGTTATTTTTGTTTTAAAAGGACTCAAAACAGTTTTCAATAGTATGATTATATCTTTTTTGAATGAAATATCAGAAGCATATGCATCATCTAACCTGAATCTTTCCGGCCAGTCTAACTCATTACCTCCTTTCGTTTGAACCAGGCCGGTAATTCCCGGTTTTATCAGACTCCTGGTCTTTGAATAACCATTTAATAAATCAACATATTCTTCCGGTAAAGGCCTTGGCCCGACTAAAGACATTTCGCCTTTAATTACATTCAACAGTTGGGGTATCTCGTCAAAACCTGAAGCTCTCAAGAACCGACCCATTTTCGTAACATCCTCATGGCTAAATTCAAAATCAGAATATCCTTTTACTGCAAGAGTCCGAAATTTATAGAGTATAAAAGGTTTGTTGTTTTTTCCCAGACGCGATTGTTTAAACATCACTGGTCTGGTATCAAACACCAATATACTCATGGCAATTAACCCCGTTAGCGGCATTAATAATATTGAAAGTATTAACGCCAGGAAAACATCCAAAATCCTCTTAATATGAGTCTGATAACCAAACACTACCTGTAATCTTGGTTTTAATGATCAAATAAAAAGCGGCACCAGAAATCATTAGCACTATTGCCCATAAAAGCTGGTGCTCCGTCTGAAAACTATAAATCAGCAGAACTATCAAACCAATAAGAAATTGTGCCACACTGTAAATGGTAGAAACCAATAAATGCGACACATTCAACCGATTAATTGCCACCTGGAATAAGTGTTTTCTATGAGGTTCAAATATATTTTCCTTGTTTCGAATTCGCTGCACAATGGTTATAACTACATCCAACCCATAGATAAGAAGAAGTAAGATCCACAATAAGCTACCTGAACTTATGATCAGGTTGATTATCAGGTAAGCTATAATCAAACCTATTGTAATACTTCCTACATCTCCCGCAAAACACAACGCTCTTTTTCTAAAGTTAAAAACGCTAAATGATAATGTACCAATAAGAAGAAATATTATAACATTAGTATCTGCAAACTTAATTAATTGCTCATTTATTATGAGTAAAATAAGTAATAATGAACAACTATACCCCGCAGTAATACCATTTATTCCATCCATAAAATTAAATGCGTTGAGTACTCCTGTCACAATAATTATAGCGCTTATTATAAATAACCAGTTCCATATTTCAAATATTCCAACATCATATAACATCATAACTACTGAAAATACTTGAAAAACAAGTCTAAAAGAACCCGGCAGGTTCCTTATATCATCAATGAAACTTATTGCTGCCAGTAGTAGTAGTCCGATCAGGAAAAAATAATTATCGTTATCAGAATATATAAAGTAAGCACAGTAAGCAAGCACAAATAACGCTCCGCCTCCTCTTACTATTTGCCCGGAGTGCATCGTTCTATGATTGGGTTTATCTATAATTCTTAGCCTTCTTGCCACAAGGATATATGACCACTCCAGCAAAACAAATGCGAAGAAATAAACAAGGATCTCAGCTGTCTTCAAAACTCTTTATCGTTGCTCTAAATTCTGCTAATGTATTGTAAGGCATTCCTTCTATTCCCAGTACATTCAGTAATTTATCTGTCGAAACTTGATAATTTTCGACAAGCTTCTTCAAGGTGTTTTCGTTGAGTGGCAATCTCAACAATGTTCCGATTTTGGAAATTTGTAAGATCATTTTTTTATTGATCTTTAAAATTCGCGCCGGTTTGTTAATGGTCATACCAATTAATTTCACCAATTCGATGGTCGAAATATCAGATCCATCCGCACAATTGTAGTCACCTTCCGGAATTTCTTTTGCTATGATTTGAGACATAACAAAGTTCAAGTTATTAACAGACAGAAAGCTCCTTTTATTATAAAATGCACCTAATGGATAAGGGTACCCTTTTTTAATTAAATTATATAACAGGTTAAGATTCCCCTTATTACCTGGACCATATACCATTGATGGACGCAGAACATACGTCTTTTTACCATCAGTCTTTATACTGGAAATATAGTTTTCTGCTTTAAGTTTTGACTTCCCATAGGCTGTTTTGGGGTCTGCCATTTGCTCTTCTGTTAACACCTGCATGGCTCTGTCTGCCAACGCTTTTACAGAACTCAGATATATAAACTTCCTTGCAGTGTCGGACGCAATAAACTCATCATACAGATGTTTGCTAAGACCATAATTCACCCGTTCATAATCGTTATCCTTATAAATTCCTGAAAGATCATGTGCAATGCCTGCAAGATGAATTATGACCTCTATTTTATATTGGTCTATTAATGCGCTGTCAACTTTAGTAAATATGTGTATGTTATTATCTCTGAATTGTCCTTCTACCTTATCTCTATCCCTTGTAAGTGCGTAGAAGTTAATTTCATGCTCATCGTGAGTTTTTGTCTTTAAATAGTGATAAAGATTACTACCAATAAAGCCTGTAATACCTGTGATCAAGATATTCATTCTGCTGATTTGATCCCTTTCAAATAAGTGATATAAACTATAATCAAGCTTATAACAACGGTAAAATTAAAAATATCATGGTGGTCAACGGTATCAAACCATGACATATGGCCGTGGGAAAACAAGATGGTCAAACCACATATCCTTATGATATTCAATAATTCAATTAAAACTATTCCTGATAGCAGATAAATAACCGTACGTTTTCCATAAAATGGATAAGCTAATATTAATGCTGTATAGCCACAAATTAATTCAAAACCCATACAAGCATACACCAAACGTATACCAGGGCTATTATCAATATTGAGCGTGAATTCAGTACGCTGAGGATCATAGCCCAAGGTATTAAGTAGATACTCGGAAAAGCCTAAAAGTATATTTCGAAAACCGGATATAACATCAAAATGAATGTCCAGCCAAGGTGAATAAAGTGCTCCGCCTTCAGACGTCACCCCAATAAATATTTTTACAATAAAGTATAGCGCTAAATAGATTGTGATCAGTTTAACCAAGAATACTATTTGTGTCTTATAGGTTGCCAAATGAAGCCTGGTTTTATACATCAAATTTTATCTGTTAATCAGTTCAAATACTTTCTTGAAGTACTTCGAATACACCATTAAATAATTGGTTTTTAATCCATTTTCACGACATGCCCTGATTATTTCTTTATTCAGTACAGTGTTACTTTTCCAGTTTTTAGTACTGGCGCCACCTGTACGCATTTTAACCATCTCTATCGGAAGATACTTGTAATTAAGCTTGTTAACGGCTAAAAAACGTATAAGCAGTTCATAATCAGAAGCAATTTTATAATCGATCTTATATACTCCAAGCTTATCATAATATTTTTTCCTTACAAAAAATGAAGGGTGAGGAGGCATAAAGCCCCATACAAACTTAACCGGTGACCAGTGACTTGAAGAATAAGTTCGAACAACACGCTCCAAATTACCTGGTGAGACAAAAAATATATCACCGATAACGGAATCGGTATCAGAGGTAAAGGCTTGTACCACCTGAGATATTATTGCGTTATGGGTATATACATCATCAGAGTTCAGAATACCTACCACATCACCCGTAGCCAGTGTAATACCTTTATTCATAGCGTCATAAATGCCTTCATCAGGTTCGCTAATCCATACTTTGATTTTATCGGAATTACGTTCTATTATACTCACCGTGTTATCTGAGGACCCACCGTCAATAACAATATATTCAATGTTATCATAATCTTGATCGGAAACAGAATTAATAGCATCCTGAAGAACTTGTTCACTATTATAACAAACCGTGATTATAGAGACCTTCATGACTCGATTATTCGTTCTTTGACCTTCACAGCCGGGTTACCGGAATAAACCATATAAGGTTCCAATTTTTTTGTAGCCACCGAACCTACAGATAGTATTGAATGCGACTCACAGATCACTCCCGGACATACCGTAGCCTTAGCACCGATCCATACACCCTCTTTGATAACAATTTCTTTTGTTATCAAATCAAAGGTCGACCGTTTGTAATTATGATTTCCTGTTAGCAAAAAAGCTCCCTGAGACAGGCATACATTATTTCCAATACTGACCTTAGTCAAATTATCAATCCATACCCCCTCACCTATCCATACATAGTTGCCTATCTCAAGCAACCATGGATATTTTATATTGACAAAAGGCTTAATATTCACACCTTTACCCACTTTAGCTCCAAAGGCTTTCAAAAGAGTTATTTTAAGAATGGAAAATGGCAATAGTCCGTTCTTAAAAACAAGGTAATTAACGAAAAACCAAAAGAATCGTTTAAAACCTGTGCCTCCCGGCTTATACCAACTATTGTCATATTTACTTAACTCCGTGATCATGAATTTGGCGAAAACAGTTTAAGGTATTTATTCTTTAGATCTGAATCTTTTATATAACGTTCGGTAACCTTTATGGCACCATGACAATATTCTCGATACTCGCTATCAGATAAATTAATGGCTTCGTTGATGGCTTCAACCAGGTTCATTAGATCAGACGTATCAATATCCCAACCGGCTTTTTTGGTTCTTAAATTTCTCCAGGGTGTTTGATCACTTATGATCACAGGTAAGCCGGTACGCATAGCTTCAAATATCGAGTGGCCAAAATTCTCACTCTTGCTTGGTTGAATGTAAAAGTCAAACTCTTTCATCGTATCAATTGCAAAAGCCGGATCAATGGCCCCATTGTACATAACCTCAATATTATCCGGAAGTTCCTTTACCACTTTCTGACATTCTTCCCAATACAATTTATCCTTGATTGGGCCATAAATAATATATTTTATGGGCTTTTTAATATGCTTTAATGCCCGAAGTATAAGGTCAATGTTTTTCATGGGGCTTATCAAAGCAATGCTTCCTAAAATGTAAACGTCATTTTCACACTTGCATTTTTTAGATGGATTACTTTCTAAAGAAGGAATGTTTCCAATTAATCGGACATTTTTATTGTAATGGTTAAATCGCTTAAGGAAGTCTTCCTTTTCCTGGCTTGTAGTTAAATGCCAACAAATTTCACCAGATAAAAAAAATGCCCTTAGCCCTGATAAATATATTTTCTTTTTTGTTGCTTTGAGTGATAAAGATGCGGATTGTAACATGCCTCTCGGTGCAATTATAACTTTGTGCGTGCCCGGCAATCTAAGGGGGATTATTGTACTGAATAAGGAAAAAACACCATTAATGTATACCACATCAATCGACTTCCCAACAATGAGGTGACTGACATAAGACTTGGTTTGATGCCTTTTATCAAGATAAGCTACCTTAGACTTTCTACCGTATTCCACCCAAATGTTTTTCTTAACTGATAAACAAGTACCATCATGATCTACATTACTGGTAATGATATAAAAGTCAATGTCGTCTTCCAGGAAATTCACAAGATTCACCAATGATCGAATCGGCCCACCTGCCTTGTATGCCGGATCGAAATAATCATAAAATATAAGGACCGTAGTTTTTGTTAAATGCTTAATGAGAAAAAATTTAAATCGAAATCATCCACCTAACTCAACAAATTGAATCTTTCACCCATTTCATCATATACGGACATATATTGATTTGTAATCTTATGAGGGTCAAATCGATTCGCATTTTGGATGCCTTTTTGAATAAGTTCTTTTCTATATTCTTTATGGGAAATGACTTTTTCAATGCCCTTGCGCATATCCAGCTCATCGTAAGGGTCCACCAGGCATGCACCGTCTTTTGCTACTTCTCTCATAGCGCCAAGGTTAGAGGTTACCACTGGCAAACCTAGTACTTGTGCCTCAACTATTGGCATTCCAAAACCTTCGTAGGTACTCATAAACGACAATAAATCACATTGAAGATACCACCGTATCACATCTTCATAAGATAAATTATATCGGTTTACATACTGGGTGGATGTACTTTGTAATAATTGTATTTGTGCGGGAGTGAGTTTTCCTAAAATACATAGCTCCACCCTGGCGTTTTGCAATGCACGTATGGTCCTTTCTAAATTTTTATTAGGCTTGGTGCCCACCAGCATAATCTTCACGGGTTCAACTCCTAATGAGGTATCAGCACTTTTTTTTTCGTACTTAAGTAAGTCATACCGATAAGGATTATGCACTACTTTAATCTTGTCAGCAGCAAACGGTATTGTTTTAATCAATTCCTGCTTACTAAACTCCGATATGGTGGTTATTGAGCCGACACACCGTGCTGGCCATATAAACCAAAAAAGTTTAATGTATACCTTCTTAAAGATATTGCCTCTTATTGCCGAATAAACATCATGGATGGTCAAAACCGTATTCTTGCCTAATCCTATTGCCAGATAATGAGCATCACCTGTAATATGGTTTAATTCACCTTTATTTCTAACGGCAAAAAAAATATTGTAGATTACTCTCAACGGACTAGCTCCAATCAGCGGAATTTTGATTATGTCGGTTTCCCTTACCTTATTGATCCCCTGAATAATACCGGAAAACAGTTCTTCTATACTATTGAACCCTGATCTTGGCCTCCTGAAAAAGTAGGTTATTTTCATCTATATACCATTAATTCACAGCACTTTAGAAATACCGGAATTATACTTTCCAATTCAAGATTTTTCTCCCACCCCAAAGAAATACAACTACAAGAATTGTACTTTTAACAAAATGATTAAGCACAACATAGAGCTCTGTTTCTGCTTTTATCACCTGAAGAAAAATTAAGGGAATAAATACAAAAATTATTACTTGTTTTTCTCCGCTTTTCACTAATCTTCCAAGTCCCCAAGCCATGAATGCCCCCCAAAAGAACATAAAAACCCACGACCCTTCTCTTCCAAAATTTGCATACGCCTCACCAATGATGCTTATTCCCATTGAGGCATTTTTATTTAATTTGAGTCCTGTAAAAATTTCAAAATTTTCCCTGCCTCCGGCAATTTTCTTCCCCGGAGCAAGGAATCGAGGTAAGAAAGAGGCCTTAACTGCCTCAACTATAGTTTCCCCTTCTGCATAAGGTTGATTGTTGGGAACATTTTTCATTATCGCACTTATAATCCAGCCCTGATTGAGCCGAACATTCATCTCTGCAAGAAATGCCTCATTCGATAGAAGTGTATTTAAATTTTTTAATCGGTCCTCCACCAGGTCGGCAAACACTTCTGTAGTAGAAGTACGTGATTCTAAACCACTATATATAATGTCCCGGTACTCAGCTTTAACGCTTTGTATCAAAAAGGCCAAAGAAAACCCAAACAACACTAATACAAGTCTCCAATAAATCCCTAACTGGAACCTCAATACGACAAAACTCAACAGCAAGGCTGACCATAATAATAATTCGTGAAACATTCCTGCCTGTACGGATGAAAGTAGTATCAAGCCTATTATAGCAATTCTGCTTATCAAAGTGTTCACCCTGGTCGCTTTGAATAGCCACAAAGCAGCCCCAACAAATCTAAAGTTGCTCATTAGAAAAATCACAAAACTAAAGGCAGGGGGAAGTAGATTAATCAGGAATGAAGACAAAATACCAATTACAATTAAGACAATCGGTAGGTTTGGGTTGGCTGCCACAAGATCCATTAACCCTTTATTCACACGTTGAAAATCCAGTTTGGGATAAAAAAACAGTACACCTGCTCCAAAGGCAATGGTGCCCGGTACTATGACCTGCATGTATTCAAGGCGCCCGACATACATATAATATTTAAAATGCTGATAATTATAATTATACGATTGATGAGGTCCTAGTATCCATTGTATGGCTGCAATTAAGACCATGAGTTCGAGTAATGGAATAGTTTTACCCAACCTCAGTATATAAAGGGCGAAAATAAAAGATACAAATCCAAGGCCTATTGAAGACCATAAATCATATGAGAATATACTTAACAACGCAACAAGCGAAGCAATGAAAATACATTTATATAAATCTTTTTTGGAATACAATTACAATAATTCTTTAGTTTCTCTTGATGATTTCAACGAATTAGCTATCAGTCGACTAAATTCCTTAGCTCCTGTCACGTTCAAATGTCCGTTATTATAAAAATTGTTTTTATCCGTATTCAAAGGAATTGACGAAAAATCGTACACCTTAACACCCTCTTTCTCAAAGGCTTTAACCTTATTAATAAGCTGCTGGTAATTGGAGTAGTATTTTTGGCCATTCATGTACATAGGACATATGACCATAATCACTTTTCTCCCTTTATTGTTAAGCTCCCGAATAACATTTGTAAGTTGGCCTAACGTTTTTTCACTAAAATCAATAGCCACTGAGCCAAAATCGTTGCTTTCAATGTTCTCACCATACCATGAATTATAGTGCGGTATGAATCCATTATGATCATCCGGGGCCAACTCCTTCCCCTTCAAAAAGTTCTTTAACCCTATCCCTGCATTTTTATAGTAGGTATGTGTATACTGAGTAAAAGCATAAAATGGCACATATTTGAGTTTGATATAATTATGAGTATCCGATTCATAAAACATTCTTTCCACATTCTTATTTTTAAAATGAGCATAAAAACGTGAAGGTTCCGTCATACGACTCTCTTCAGACAACGAGAAAAATGACAAGCCTAAAATCACGGTATGGCACCTTTCTGAATAGGTATTGAATTCATCTATAAGACCCTTATTTTGGCCTATTCTTGTTCCGTCTAAGGCAGCATTATAAACAAAGTTATCCGTTATTTCTGAAATCAGGTTAGCATTAAAACCTACCTCAGCCACAGAGCTACCGAAAATAACAATTTCAGGGTCAATTTTATGCTCCATTATGAGATTCACTTTGCCCGTTTGACTGTCATCAGAATACCTTACTAAAAACCCTAAAATACCTTTAGATATTTCTGTTAATACCAAAAGAAGAAAAATGAAGGCGAAAATTTCAACCCAGATAAACCTTCTCACTAAGCCATTCATCTTCACCTCTTAAAACTGAAAATAGATAAATTCATTTAATTCAAATACACCCAAAAACAAAATTGAAAAAATTAGTGAAAGGTATACAAGCCATCTTTTGACCAAGTTAAATCTAACGAAGTCAGGTTCAGAAATAAGCCCTCGTTCTATCAACAGATCAACCACAATCAATATACCTATCAATGATATTGAACCGGTAAATCGCCACAATGGCTGCCCTATATAAAGTATCTGTCCACGCACGTTAACCGACATATTCCAGTTATCAGCTAAAAAGTTCGATGACATATAGAAAACATCATGAATGTTGTTTGATCTAAAGAAAACCCATGATAAAAGTACCAGGAAAAAAACGATAGACACCTGAACAAATTTCGGTGTAAAGGAGTTGTAAAACTCCCTGGTTCGTCGAGGAATAATGTTCTCTACCATCAAAAACGCTCCGTGCAAAGCTCCCCAAATAATAAAAGTCCAGTTGGCGCCATGCCATAATCCGCTTATAAGAAATGTAATAAAAAGATTATAGTACCAACGCCATTTAACTACCCTACTGCCTCCTAACGGAATATAAAGATAATCCCTGAACCAGGTGGAGAGTGAAATGTGCCATCGATGCCAAAATTCACTGATAGAAGCAGCCAGGTAGGGTCTTTTAAAATTTTCCATTAAACGAATACCCAAAAGCCTGGCCGAACCAATAGCTATGTCCGAGTACCCTGAAAAATCACAGTAGATTTGAAAAGCAAAAAGAACAGTTGCAATTAAATAGTGTAACCCATTATACTGTTCAATATTATTAAAGACTTCGTTGACTATAAAAGACAGGCGATCTGCAATCACCACTTTCTTAAACAGTCCCCATAAAATTCTTAAAAAACCAAAATGGAAATTAGAAAATGTGATTTTCGTTTTAAGCCTGAATTGTTTTAGCAAATGTCCTGCACGCTCGATGGGACCTGCCACTAATTGTGGAAAGAAAACAACATATAAAGCAAATATCCCAAGATGCCGCTCATGCTTCTGCTTACCCTTATAAATGTCGATTGTATAACTCATCGTCTGAAAGGTATAGAAAGATATACCCACTGGTAATATTAACTGATGAATGAAGTCTTTTGAATATTCACTGTTGCCTGAGAATTTCAAAAATTCAGCGGCGAAGAAGTTATAGTACTTGAATAAAAAAAGAAGGCCGAGGTTGACAAACAGGCTTAAATACAAATAGACTTTTCGTTGTTGGGGTTGTGATTCTGTTCCTATTTTATAACCAGCATAATAGTCAACTGCCGTTGAAAATAATATAAGTACAAGGTACTCAACTTTCCAATACGAATAGAATACATAACTGGCAATAAGCAGCAGACCCCACCTGTACCTAAAAGGAATTAAATAATAAAGTAGAACTACTACCGGTAAAAAGAAAAAATACTCTAATGAGTTAAAAAGCATGAACGCTCAAAAAATGATCCAGTAATTTCTGATATTCATCCTCATACCGAAAAATATCTTTATCGCCTGTGATCGCAACTTTCTTATTTTTACTGGCAGTGTACCCCTTCTTTAAGGATTCAAAATCCATTCGAACGATATCTTGATTCGTTTTTAATTTCTCCATGGGCCAGGTAGCCTCCATCTCTTTGGAAAACCAAATGTCCAGGCCACAAGCATAGTATTCATAGAATTTATTTGAAATACAGTAAATAACGTTCTCGTTACTTGCCTTGTAGAATATTATACCAACATCGTACTTTTTAAGCGTTTTTGGTAAGTCACCATATTCGAGTCCATTTGAATGGAATGTTATAAATTTTGAATTTATCCCTGATAAATATTCCCTGGCAGGACCGGTCAGGTTAAAGGAATATATATCAAAAGTCACCTGACCACACTGATTTATCACCCACTCACAAAACTCCTTTAAAAATGTACCAGCTATCGATAGGGAACCAACATATACAAACTTCACCTGCTCTTTATCAAGTGTACTTTCTTTAGTATCAAAATACCAATTCCCGGGAGGGTAATTGCTTAGCACCCTCAGTTTGGACTTATCCAATGTTGGGTTATCTCTCAGAAAAAAACTCTTCCTGTACGCATTCGTCTGTGAGATCCATTCAGATCGTCCGTACAAATACCTTTCCTCCATGTTATGGTATAATCTTACCAGTCTCATACCATTTTGGTACCATTCGGGAGAACTGTACTCATGATAATGAATGTACAACTTTGAAGATTTATTAAAATACTTCAGGTAAACGTAAACCGGCCATACGGAGTAACTTTCATAGTATAATATATAATCCGGATTAGATCGAATAAGGCCCATTAATGTGGCCATGTTGAAAATAATGTATCTAAAAAGCCTTACAGGGCCCGGGGAATCTGTTGAAGGGAATTTATGCCTGCGGATTTTGGTATTGTCTATTGTTGTTTTTTTTCTTTTTCCGGGGTTTTCACAAGTAAAAATCTCGACATGGATTGAAGGTTTAGTAGAAAAAAACTTCAATAAGTTGATGGTGGGCGGAAAGTATTCCAGGGGAGAAAAATGTACAATAGCCAGTCTCTTTTCCAATTTGTTACCCAACGTTACAATGACCTAATGTTATTGGAAAATTTTATCAAACATCTTCTCAATTTGACTTCTATAGTCAAGTCCTGCCGAAACTACTTTTGAATAGCCCAGCCCTGCAAGTTTTTCGAGCTCATCCGGGTGTGTATTGTACCACCTGATCTTTTCCTGAAGATCATCAAGGTTTGAGTAAAAAATCACCTCGTCATCAGAAAATATATCCTGAATTTCAGTCGTTCTTTCAGAAATTAAGGCTGAGCCACAAGCCGGAATTTCAAATGTCCTGGTAGTATGTTTTTCAGGCACCCATTTTGAAAGGGCCCCCCAGGAATATTTGGAGTTATTTAAAGCGGAAACATAACCTGGTCCGTACAAACCTTCCCCACGAAAATCTAAATGCTTTACATGCTTATTTTTTTTTGCAAACTTACTCCAATTCCTTCCGGCCAATCGAATATGAAACTGATTGTTAAGCAAGGTTTGCATCATTTGGAAACGTTCATGTTCGGCATGGCCTATAAAAACAATACTAAGGTCACGATCTTTAAATTGAACAGAGTTTTGATGTACTTGAGGGTCATAACCCTGGTACATAAAATATACCTTGTCCTTATCGAGGTGTTTATGATAAAAATCCAGCTCGTAGCTCTTGGTAGTAATGGCGTAATCATACTTAGGTAATGATAAATAAAACAATGAAGACTTATGAAAAGTAAACGCCGGATCAGGAGTAAAGTGTATTAAAAGCTTAGTCCTCGACCTTAAAATATCTGTAGTCTTCGGAGAAATATAAACTGCTTTGTCTACCCAAATAATGTCATAAGATTCATCCCCCAGGTTGTTAATCACATAACTATTAATCTTAGGGATGAGTGGCCCTGTTTTATATCGAAAAGCAATTGACCTGAACACCGGGTTGGACTTATGGTATGGAGCGTTAGTGTCAATAACCCTGAACCTGGCTTTATTCAATATTTCACGTATTGCTGTAGCTCTCATTCGAGAAGTTGAACCTTCCTGATGCTGACCAATGTATAGAACGGAACTAATCATTCACAATGCAAAGTAAAAATTGAAGCAGGGTTGAGTAATACCTTTTCATACCAACATAAATTTATTGACAACGCCCACAGGTTACTCTCCCACATCAAGGCATTTTAATAACATATTCGTTTTATCTATTACAGCTTTTTCACCATATTCAGAGTCCAGCAACTTCCTATTATGTTGTTTGACTTGTTCGAAGAAGTCGTCAGTGTAACCTTCCCAGGATAGAAGGTGATGAATTTCATTCATATTATAAATTTTAAAGCCTTTTGATTTCAAATGTTGATACAAAATACTTTTCGAATTCATGAATACAATACCCCCCATCCATAGAGACAACATAATATTCCCCAGGGCCTGCTGACGTAAGTGATTAAAAACGAAGTACCTGCAGGTTGACATTTTCTCAATGTACTTATCCCGGGGCAGGTATTGTCTTATTGGATTGAATTTCTCCCCAAAAACCTTAAACCCAACCTTTTCAATTGAGTCAGCATATTTCGCATTACCATAATTCAATGGTACGGTGACCTGTTCAAGAGTGTCCAGATAATTGGACACAACATCGAATGTATCTATATGGTTAGATGCAAGAGAACTTGAGTTACCAATTAGAATACCGGCTCCTTTGATGGCAGAACTATGTAGTGAATCACCAAAGTTTTCCTGTAAAGACCCATAAGTAAAAGATAAGATATCAAAGCTTAACTTTAGCTTTTTCTTTAATAATTCAGCTTCTTTTTTAATTACCGGCACACAGTAATCAATTTTATTCAATACTTGCCATTTGCTGGTATATCTGAATAAAGACCTCCTTATCGGGTTAACAAATGGCCATAAAAACTCTTTTAATCCAAAGATCTTATAACTCAATAACCATGTTTTGAAAAGGTAGCTACGGTCATAAATTATTTTTTGCGCATCCTGCCCCCAAAACATCCAGATTTTGAGGATGTTGTCCGGCATAGCTTGCAATATTGGTAATTTATCACTGTCCAGATAGTGAAAAAAGACACCGTTAAATGGTGTATTATTTGCTAATTCATTTATGATATCATCAGCTAACTTTATGCTAACTTGCTTAACATTGGTAATATATTCTAGCTCCCTTTTATCGCTAACTACATAGAAGGTATGTTTTGCAAAAGTGTTTTTGTTGAATTGTGTAATGGCAAAGTCAATGAACTTTTCATCGCCACAAATGTGTAAGTACTCATTCACGGATTTATTTCGTCAACAATCTTAGAAACCACTTTTGAATACGTCAGTTCCATCTGACAATAAGTCATCGCAGTATCACGCATCTTGAGATAAGGTTCTTGATTATGTTTATAAAAGAGTAATTCTTTAAGATATAATTGAGGGTCATTTACATTTTCAATCAAAATTCCCGTTTTTCCGTCCAGAAGCAAGTCGGGAATACCAAATGAGTCTGGCGCTAATGTGGGGCATCCAAAATATCCCGCCTCAATAATGACTGCACCCATTGTATCCATAACTGTTGGGTGAATTAAGAAAAATGCTCTTTCCAGAATTGAAATGAACTTATTAAGATCTTCAGGGTTGTTTTTATCCAAAAGTCCCTGGTATTTTACACCTGCTTTGCCTAATACCTCTTCAGGGGGTTTTTGCCCTATGATAAAAAGCTCAGCTTCCGGGTAAATTTTTCTAAATTCTTCAAATATCTTAACACATGTATATCCACCTTTTCTCTCAAAATTCAGTGATATGAAAAGTAAGATCGTTTCATTTCGATATTTATCTTCTGAGGGTAAGGATATATTGCCTCCGACCTTAACAATACGTTTTTTACTGTTGTCGATGGTGTAATATTTGTTCATCTCTTCCCAGGCCCAATTTGAGCCCATAAAAAGATGCTTAGCTCGCCCGAGCCATTCTTCTTCTTTTTTGTTAATCCTGTCAAGGTCAGAATCCAGGAAACTATTGACATCTGAATATACTTCCATGTAGGTTGGAAAAGCGGCATCCATATATGTACCATAAGGAGTCGAAAAATCGCAACCGATCCAGGGAGTCTGGCCAAAGAAAAAATTATAATGTCCTTCTTTAAGTTGTCCTTTGACAAGCTCTTTGATCTTTTTCAATCTCCTTTCCGAAAAGAAATGAAAAGATCCTTTGGAGCCGGTTAGTCTTTTGAACTTAGAAATACCCTTCTCTAAAAAAAAGCTGTCAGGATTAATTGGTCCGACATAATTTACTTCGAAGTGTTTAGTAAGTTCCTGATAAATTCTGAAGTTAATACCACTCCATCCACCACTGACCTCATCTAAAGGAAGGTTGCTGATGTAGTTAATTCTCATTTAGTATTTAAATGCAATTGGATCCTATTTATTTGCTTGCAATATGTATTTTCAAGGGCATACTCAATCCTATCTTTCATTCTTTGTGGTGAGTTAATTACACTCAGATCTTCTATCCCATTGCCAATTTTTTCGGGTAATTGTGCGTCTGCACTTTCGCTGGTCATGTGGAGAAGGTCCAGGTCTTTATAAGATTCTATGTTGCAGGAAAATACTCCTTTACCCGTACTAAGATACTCCAGTATTTTATGAGAATTGGATCGGTCAGATAATCCATCGATGAGTTTATAGGTGAAAAAGAAAATATCCATGTCCTGGATTTCAATAGCAAGTTCTTCCGGAGATTTTGGACCATATAAGACTACATTCTGCAACGAATGAAGCATAGTAATAAATGCCGTGGTGTCCTGATCATTAGTCCCGTCTATGTTACTTTGTACTGCTTTAAATGGGCCCCAAAAATAAAATCTTGCCTGCGGGTTATTTTCAATGATCCTAATCACAATTTTCCTGTCTATAACATCACGTAACAGGTTTCCCACATAACCCACCTTAACCGGCTTCCCGGGAATGTACTGGTTCTTATTTTTAAGTTTTTTTAATGCCTGCTCTTCAAATGGTTTGCTCAGCCCATGGTTGATAAAATACTGTGGTACCTTCACATATTTAAAAGCCGATAATATCTTCTGCGAAACGGAGAAAACAATGTCTGCCGAATATGCAGGTTTTATCTGATCAGCTCGTACAATTGGGTCTACAGGATGATAAATTTTAAGGGGAGCTCTAAACCATTTGAGATTAGAATAAGTATTAGGGTCAAAGCACCACGTTACATCAGGAATGAAACCAAGCCAATTTATGAGCCTTCCTACATGCCGCTTCATATAAAGATCATATATCCACCTAAACCTGAAACGTAAACTACTTTTGAAGTCCAGCTTATGCCTCACTTCAAATAGCCCGTTGTATCCTTCAATCCGGTTCAAGGTAAAAGATTTCGCTCCATTGTCAGGTGGAGCTACAAAGTACACCGTATTCCCTGCTTTTGCCAGCTCAATGGCATAATGATGTTTGGATAAGTGCAGTACACCCCAGGGTTGAGGTGAAATCAGCATTATTTTTTTACCCTTTAGCTCCATTCAGGTAATAAAACTGTTTCATATGACTTGCGACATACTGCACTTTCTGTTCGTCCAACTCGGGATATAACGGAATGGACAATATAGTATCTTGATGATCAAAAGATACTTCAAAATCTTTGGGGGAGTGTTCCAGGTATTTGTATGCAGGTAGGAATGGCAAAGCTGTCGGATACTGAATGGTGGTACCTATACCATGATCGGCAAGATATTCCTTCAGTGCGTCTCGTTTTCTGGTTCTAATGACATACAAATGGTATACATGTCTGCAACCTTCTTTTTTGCCAGGTATTTGAATACCATCAATATCATGAAGTAGTTGATCATACATATTCGCCCATTTTATACGTTGCGCGGTCCATTCTTCAAGGTATTTCAGTTTTACATTAAGGATAGCGGCCTGTAAACCATCCAGACGACTGTTGATACCTTCCATATGATGCTCGTGTTTTATTAAAGCCCCATGATTGGCGAACTTTCTGCATTTCTCGGCCAATGTAGCATCATTAGTGACTATAGCGCCTGCATCCCCATAAGCACCTAGATTTTTCCCAGGATAAAAACTATAAGTGGCAATATCACCTATACCTCCTACTTTAGTTCCCATATATTCAGCCAGGTGAGCCTGGGCACAATCTTCAATTACCTTTAATCCATACTTTTTCGCTATTTCCATTATAGGTTCCATCTCCGCCGGATGTCCGTATAAATGTACAGGAATGATTGCCTTTGTTCTTGAATTGATTTTAGGCTCTATTTGATTAACATCAATGGTGAAAGTGTCTCTTTCCGTGTCTACAAAAACGACCTTTGCTCCCGTCTGCGATATTGTTTCAGATGTGGCAATCCAGCTATGGGATGTAGTAATGATCTCATCTCCAGGGCCAATACCCATCATTTTCATAGCTATGTAAAGTGCATCGGTGCCATTACCGCATGAAATACAATGCTTCACACCTAGTAATTCACTAAAACCTTTTTCAAATTCCTGTACATATTCACCACGTATGAACGATGATTTTTTGATGACACTTTCTATTGCTTCATCAATTTCAGGTTTAATTAATTGATATTGAGCATATAAATCTACTAAAGGTATTTTCATGGAAATTTTAAGGGAAAGTATAGAAGCTTACACACAAACAAATGGATTACTACAGTTTTCGTAAGAGCTTAGCAGGGTTACCGGCATATATGCCCGGCAGGTCAATATCTTTGGTAACTACAGCCCCTGCACCAATTACAACATTGTCACAGATATTGACTGGTAATATGGTGGCGTTAGAGCCTATAGATACATTATTGCCTATAAGAGTACTCCTCCACTTGCTTAAGTCACCTCCGGCGGGACCCCCTGAGCCAAACACGTCATTAATGAACATTACGCCATGCGCAATAAAACAACCATCCCCTATTTTCACCAGTTCACAGATAAAAGAATGCGACTGAATTTTAGTATTATCCCCAACAACAACTCCTTTTTGAATTTCCACAAATGGACCTACAAAACAGTTATTTCCTATCGAACATTCGTAAAGATTGACGGGTTCAACAATTTTCACATCCTCTCCAAATTGGACTTCCCGAATGGAAGAAGGTATCAAACTAGGTTCATTCATATTTCAAATACCAAAATATTGTCAACGTGCTACCCATTTAGCGCTGGAATATATTTTATCAATAATCTCAACGGTCTTTAAACCTTCAAATCCATTAGTAGCTATTACACCACCGTTCGTCAGTACTTCAACAACATTTTCATACACTTTGTCATGATTACTCATTGAGCCTTGATACTGACCATAATTATTGGGAGGATTGCCCTGGGCCAGGTCTTCTATTAGAAAGTCATCAATGCTTTGATATTCAAGTTCATTCAAATATTGACCTCCAATCTTCACTGTTCCCTTCTCTCCAAAAATGGTTAAAGAGCCTTCCATATTTTTATCAAAGCTGTTTACACTATAATGTATAGTTCCTATCACATTATTGTAAAACTCGAGGTTCACTACACCTGTATCTTCAAATTCAATTATACCTTTATGACCATAATTACCCAGAAGGGCATGCGCATTTTTCACATCTCCTACCAGCCAGTAAACTAAGTCGATAAAATGACTGAATTGTGTATAAAGAGTTCCTCCGTCAATATCTCTGGTACCTTTCCAACTATTATTATAATATGCTTCGTTTCTATTCCAGAAACAATTCAATTGAACATTATATATTCTACCAAGTTTCCCTTCATCAAGCAGGTTTTTTACGGCTTCAACCGGAGGATTGAACCTATTCTGTTTGACAATAAACAGCCTTTTGTTCGCCTTTTCGGCTTCTTTGATCATTTCACCACAATCATATACAGATATAGCCATGGGTTTTTCACAAAGTACATGTTTTCCTGCCTTTAATGAAGCAATCGTATGTGTTGCATGGAGTCCATTAGGTGTACAAATGGAGACCACATCAATTTCCGGTTCTTTGGATAATAGCTCGGAGATATTCGTATAAAAATGTGAGTTATATTCCGAAGCCAGTTTCTTCGCTTTATCCACTTCAATATCACAAACGGCTACCAGATTTCCACTATTAGCTATATGCCGGGCATGTCTGTCGGCAATACGTCCGCAGCCAATCAACCCGAATTTCAATTCCTTATTATTCATTTACCTGATTTAAAAAAGCGTCTGAATGATGATGTTTTTTTTAGTAATTCCATATACTTCTTTTTCAATGGTATATCCGACTTGAAATCACTATGCGGCCTTGGAGGGGTTTTCATGATATCTTCAAACTCCACTTCTGATAATTCAAATTTCTTCAATACATATTCCTTGTCTTCCTCTAATTGCTGTTGATCATATAAAGGTTTTTTGAGCTCATCCAGTGCTTCTGCCCTGGTCATTTGCCCTGAGCATATTAAAGTACTTAAATGCGCCTTCCGCTTATCAATGCCAAATTTTTGAGGTAAAATGTAAGCTTGATAAAATTTTGTAAAAAGAGATTCATAATGTTTACCTCCATAATCGCGCCAGTCTAATTCTGATATTATTGTCTTCTTAGCTTCGGACTTGATATAATCTGTATAATTCAAAATAGATATGGGTACAAGACCAAAAACAGCGCTGTAGTACACGTATTTCCTGAAATTAAAAGTAGGGTATGTTTTCAGTTTTGTTGTTCCAAATTGCCGGTGAATATCTTTAAGGTTGGCATAATCCATTTTATGATATAACCAGGAAGATGGCATTATCTCTTCTGTTACAATGTTGGTCCCTGATATGATATAAGGGATGTTCCGCTCTTTGGCCAGCTTATACATTGTAGCAAAAATAGCATGATCAGATACTACCTCAATATCAACCACAGAAGCTTTTAAATAGGCCAACTGAATATCTTTAAATTCTTCCCAGTTAACCACAAGCGTATGTAAGCGAAAATTTAATCTACTCACAATTTCGTGAACATTGTGCACGGCCAATTCAGTATTCCACCCATTATCAAGGTGCACAGCAAGTGGTCTTAATCCCAGATCATGAACGAGCCATGCCACATAGGAACTATCTACTCCTCCGCTAAGCCCTATCAGGCAATCATATTTTTTTCCTTTTCCATTCTTTTTGATAACTGATACCAATCGTTCTAATTCTTGCGACCGCCGAGGTTCTGGCAAAAGATTCTGACTAGCCGCCAGCTCATATTGATAGTAATGATTGGAAACCCCTTTTTCATCAAAATCTATATTGGGGTCGGTGGTGTCCATTATGGTTTTGGAACACATTTGATAGGACCTGTCGCTTAACAGTCCAGGATGATAGAAACTATCTTTAATAATATTATCTGATGAATCAGTTTTCATCATAAATAAAATTCAAATCCTAAATAATAAAGAAACTGTCTAAAACCTTTGGAAGCCTGGAGGTGTATCAATTTAATTTTGAATATAAATGGTCTGTCAGCTCATGCTGCTTTGGATAGTTGATCATGACTCCCTTTTCATCTGAGCTATAAACGAACAAGCTTCCTGCTGCTGTTGCAGATGCACCGGCCTGAGCAGCGATAAGAAAATCGTTAATATTTCGGGCACCTCCATTAACTACCAAAGGTATTTGAATCGCTGCACTTACCTGATTGACCAGGTCAAGGTCATAGCCCAAATAAGTACCTTCTCTATCAATAGAGGTAATAATGATCTCACCGGCTCCAAAGGATTCTGCCCGTTTTGCATATTCTACCGGGCTGAGCCTGACCTTTTCTTTTCCTTTGTTCAGATAAACCCTGTATTTACCCAAAAAGTCTTTCTTAACGTCCATAGATACGGCGATGCTCTGTGAACCATATATGGCAGCACCTCGCTCAAGTAAGCCAGGGTCACGCCCTGCCATAGTATTGATGACCACTTTCTCAATACCAACTCTAAAGATTGACTTAATATGGTCTAATGTCTTAATTCCTCCACCATATGCCATTGGCATAAAAGCTTCTGAAACAACATTTTTGATCTTTTCAAAATTTGGTTCCTTACCTAAGCCGGAAGCTTCTATATCTAATAACGCCAACTCATCTACCTCCTTATCATTGAAGATCCTTACGGCATTGATTGGGTCACCAATATAGTTTGGTTTCTTAAATCGTGCCGTTTTCACAAGACCTCCATTAGAAAGAAGGAGTATGGGAATTACTCTGATACGACGCATTGAATATTTTCAGTTGAGCTTTGCAAAATTTTCCAGGAGTTTCATCCCATATTTATGGCTTTTCTCCGGATGAAACTGGACTCCATAGATATTATCTTTATGAAAGGCAGAGGTAAAGAAATATCCATGATAAGAGGTAGACAGCACATCTTCCTTTTTATTCATTTTGAAGTGATATGAATGTACGAAATAAAACCTGGGTTCGGCTTGTGAGTCTATAAATAAGGGGTTTTCCACTTTCTTAATCGTCAAATTACTCCATCCCATATGAGGGATTTTGAGGTGCTGATCAAGTTTATTCGTATCAAACTTCACAACGTCCATATCTACTAAGCTCAATCCAGGTTCTATTCCTTCTTCACTGCCTTTTCCTAGCAACTGAGCCCCTAAACAAATCCCCAGAATAGGTATCTTTTCTTCAATAACCTTATCACGTATTACATCGACCATTCCGGCATCTCTCAGATGTTTCATTCCGTGGTCAAAATGTCCAACACCAGGCAATATTAATTTTTTAGCCGCGCCAAGTTGTTTTTGTGTTTCGGCTATTTCTGATGCAACCCCCAGTTTCTTCAACATATTTCGAATGGAGAGGATATTGCCTGCTTTGTAGTCGATAATGGTGATCATTGAATGGAAGGGTGCTTTTTTCTAAATTTTTCGAATTTTTCTTCTTTTAGGTATCCGTAAAACGTCGGTTTTAATTCATAACGTATGCATTTTTCTTTATCCAAACCCTTTATTTGCTTTGCAGGTACCCCACCAATAATACAATATCCATCTGGAAAAGACTGAGTAACAACAGCTCCTGCGCCAACAATTGTAAAATCACCTAATATGACCCCAGGCATTATTTTAGCGCCAGCTCCTATCCAGCAGTACTTACCTATGATAACTTTTTCAAGTATGTGATTTCGCGAATCATAAACGTCATGGTTAGCGCTAACAATTACCACATTTGGTGCTATTTGTGTATAGTCTCCAATATGAATACCCCCTTTTCCCTGGATATAACAACCCTTCATAATACCGGGACAGGTATCAATCCCTGCATAAATGTTTTCCCAATCATAAACCTGGCTAGATGGATGCACGGGCCAATATGCTCCTCTATTGCCTCCGATTCCTAATACTTTCTGTCTAAACCAGAATCCAAAAGATACCCGATTTTGATATGAACTTGTCTTCCTTATAAAAGCAAAGAAAGGAAGCCTGGTGATGACAACAATTGGTATTTGAAGAGGGCGTCTAAGGAAAAAAAAGAGCTTATTCAACATACTTAAATGACCTTATATGATCAAAATTATGAAGAGGTTTTGATGGGTCATATTCCTGTTCCGGAATTACTTCAATATTACTTCTGCTCAGAGAAAATCTTATCAACTCAAAGAATCCCATATCAGTGACTTGTCTGATGTCTCTGTATGATTTGACATTACCTTTAAGGAGGTGCTTTAATGCAAATCGGGCCAATACCTGCCTGTTCCTGGTATTTTGCTGCCTAAAAGCATCTATTAATGCCGGCGATGTCTCATCTTTAACAATCTTATTTAGCATCTTAAAGGATTCCAATTGCCCCCTACCGCCACTCAGCCTTGAAGATGCTTGTCCAGGTGTTTCTCTTGGCCAGGTAAGCCAACCGGGTATGAAAAGAACGGGATATTTAAGGGCCAATCTATATCTTATCTCATCATCTGAATTTATAAAATCTACAGATAGTTTACCCACTTTTTGTAGGACATCTGTTACAAAAAAATTACTTGTCAGGCTGGAAGTGAGCAGGCTTTTTCTATTAAATTCCCAATCAAAAATATCTTCCTTTTCAAGTACTATCGGGAATATAAGGTTATTAAAATAACCTTTCTGAATGACCAAGCCGATATTAGAAAATGATTCAGCATAACGCACATAGGTTTCAAGGCCATGAGGTAAAATCAGATCATCCCCATCTATGAAAAGAAAATACTTCCCCTGAGCCAGATCAATGCACTTATTACGATTTGGGTATTCTCCTATATTTGTTTCGTTTCTAAAGGCTCTGATTCTTTGATCATTGTATTCACCTATGATACTCCATGTATCGTCTTTAGAGCAATCATCGCATATTATAAGTTCAAAATTTTCATAGCTGGAGGCTAGCACGCTTTCCATTGCCATGCGAGCATAGTCTTGAGAATTATAAGTAACCATTGCTACGGTTACCAAAGGGTGATAAACATTTTTAAATGACATATCCAAATTTTTCAGCAGTAGTTCCGACTTCTTTTTTAATCATCTTCAACTCGGAATTTGAAAAATTCCCCTTCCATTTGGTATGATTGTTCTTTTTTATGTCCTCTGAATTTGAAGTATTACCTATTGACTTGCCCTTTCCGTGTTGATAAAACAAAAGCATATTTTCTTCATATGAAATACCCAAATATCTGCATATGGATTGAAGAAAATGCTCCGGATCATCTAAGAGTTCTTCGTATTTAAGGGGTATAAACGATAAGTTCTGTTTTTTATATTCCGGAAGAACATTATTCTTATGATACCACACTTTGGCAGCAATTGGTAAGAATTGCTGCCTTTCACGAAATAAAGGATGGACTTGCAACGCCCCTTCTGTCTTATCATCAGTGGAATTACTTAAAATAGAGTTTCTAATCTCCGGGTCTATGCAGTCAGGATGTAAATACCAGGGTAGGTTGAAATTCCTAAACAACCGCATTTTGATCAAAAAGAACAATAAAAACTTTTTGGGTGAGCCGATATACATTAATAAATTAGAATACAATTCATTCCATCTCATTGAAGGTTGAGTATGGTCAAATTTTATCCTAAGCCTAATCATAGAGTTAATAACATCCAGTGGATGTCGCATCAAAAATAGAATAAAATGAGCTCCGATCTTTTTAAGAGTCACTATCTCATTGCTGATCATAGGTAACTTAAACCCGACAACAGATGCCTGAGAATCATCAAAAAAAACTTGTACTCTTTCACCATGAAAACCCACTTGGTCCTCATCTATGACTTCAATCTTAGAATGAGCGTTTAAAAGCAAATTCAGAAGTGTCGTTCCACTTCTTTGACTTCCTGTAATAACAAATTTTATTCTATCACTTTTCATTTGAAAGTGTAATCACCGGAATAAAATCGCTTTAAATTTTCTCTATATTCATCATACTTGTAGAATTTGGAGCAAAGTTGGTATTGTTCATTATTGATTTCTTCATAATTCTCTTTCTCCAAAGCCTGCCTTATATATGTACTAACTTCTTTGAGTAATTCATCTTCACTACTGAACAGTCCATGCTTAGCCTGAAAATCCTCTGGGAAAAATTCATCATTATAGATGGCAATACTTATTCCACCAGAAAAAACTTGCTCGATAAAATAAAAATCCAATCCCTCACCCAATGTGATCATTATTTTCGAACGGCTAATCAGGCTTAAGTATTCATTGTAACGAAGGCCTTTAACAATTTTTATTTCAAATTCGCTAAACTGGTTTTCCAAAGCATTCATCAATTCCGTCTTTTGAGCGCTCTCATCTGGCGAGAGTAGGATTAGATTCTCTTTCTCATCTAATTTCGTGCGCTTATACCTTTCCGGGCTACCAAAAACGGATAAATAATGCAGAGGGAAATCATACTTTTCCTTAAATTCTTGAGTACTATATTGTTTATGACTGGTTGTCTGAGTAAGGTGTTTACAAGATTTCTTCAATAAATCAAAAGCTTCAGGAGTAGGCATTAATTGAATATTCTGATTTAGAATGTTCAATCTAAAATCTTCTATTTTCTTAAAGTAATTGTTTTGATGGATTTCGGTTTTAACAAAATGAGGGGTTCTGTAACTGATAGAATGAAAAAGAAGAAAATCGAGATTTTTAAAATGATCTTGCAATTGCTCATATCTGAAAATTGTAATATCAGCATCAAATTGAGAAAACCTCCACATTAGATATGCATCAGGGTAGGTACACATGATCACCTCGGCCTGATGTAACTCCTTGAGCCTAACAGTTTCTTCATAAATGGAAGCTATAGACAATATACCTCCGGATATAGTATCAACTCCGGTAAACCAATCAGCTCCTTCCACAAGAAAAACTATCAGTCTTGTTGTCCTGCTATTATAGTGTTTACTGATAAGCTCGTCCTGTTGTTTTCTAATTTGATATTCTTTGAAGACTTTGCGTCTTTCATTTGAATAGTAAAGAAACCTAATCGCAGGTTTTAGAAAATCAGGCAATAAATTTCCAAGCCCTTTTACGTTGCAGATCTTTTTTTGGGTCAGAGGCTCCAATAACGAATGATCAAGAGATGAATTATGCCTTTGGCTGCTTAGCTGTTTTTTTCTTTTATTTTGTAGATTGATTGTATCTCAACTTAACTTTTGATAATGGATACTCAATAACAAAATAGCTTATCGATGAGATCAGAATAGTACCAGTAAAGAATAAATAAACCCCATATCCAGGATCAAAAAAACCACTTTTGGTCGTAAAATAGAGAACAGGTATGTGCCATAAATAGGCGCTAAAGCTAATGTTACCTAAAAACCTCAACGCTTTGAATTCAAACAGAATGGTGATAAAATTTCTTCCTCCATTCAAGACTTTTGCTAGCAAAAACCCCCAACAAACACCATATAAAGTGTAAAATTTCAACCCATGAAATGGAAATTGTTCAAAGTGTAAAAGGTCTTTCCAAATTACCTTAGAAGTGAGGACTATTATTAGTAATGAAATAATCGTCAAAAAGTCTATCCATTTCCTGACAGCCTGCATGACATTGGAATTAGTTTCTATAATAGCCAGGAAAGTCCCTGCAAGAAAAATCGGAAAATAGGATACCGTACCAAAATATCCTAACACCCTCAAATAGCTTAAGGCCAATGAAAGAAAGACAAGGCCAATGAAGAAGATAAGGGTTTTTCCATTGTCAAAATTTAAGTACTTATAAGCGACGAAAACGATCAGAGGACTTAAGAAATAGTATTTGAATTCAACTGGAATAGACCAAAAAATATGTTTCCCATACACCATAAGTAAATGCGGTGGTATATCCTCTTTGGAAATTGGAATTGAGTATATACTATATTCAGATACGAAAAGAAAATAATTGAAGATAACCGCGACAAAAAAAAGCGGATAAATTCTTAAAAACCTTCTCAGAAAATAATTAATCCAAAATTTCGTGCCGCTATTCCCATCGACAAAAGCCCTACATATTTGTTTATCCAATAAATAAGCGCTTAAAACAAAAAACAGATATACCCCATAGGTACCGGTATATTCAAAAGATAAGAAGGGTAGAAATTTCAACCCAAGCAAACTGCTGTGACTCAGAAGAACTAACAAGACCGCTAAACCACGTAGCCCGTCTAATGACTTTATATGGTATTTCTTACTATCGTTAGGGAAAAATAAGGTTGACAGACTATTCAAGTTCTTGTCTTTTCATTGAAATTTCATGTATAGTACTTCGATTAAAGATTATTAAGAAAATATCTATTCTTTCTTAACGAATCCCGGGACTCCCACAGCAAGAGAATTTTCGGGCACATCCGAGGTAATCACAGCGCCTGCCCCTACGGTGGCATAATCACCAATTGTTACTCCCGGAAGTAACGTCGCATTAGCGCCTATAAAGGCATGATTCCCTATTTTCACATTACCTAAAACACGACTTCCCGGCGATATCTCAGCGTATTCACCAATTTCAACACCATGGTGAACCGAGGTAGCCGTATTTATCAATGTCCCCTCACCTATGCTCACATTATTATAAATGATGACACCCTCCATTATATTCAGCCCTTCTCCCAGTTTAACATTAATATCTCCAACTACCGCACTCCTGCTGATCAGAGTAAAAAGACTTCCCCCCCATTGTTTCAATAAATTTGACAGTGCATGCCGATTCTTAGAACTACCTGTTCCTAGTATAAACCCGGGATGATTTCTAAATATCTCTTTCACCTCTTTTTCGGTTGAAAGAATGGCTTTTGAAAATAGGGTATTTCTAGCATTCACATTATCAAAGAAAAACACCTCCTCTTGTCGATCAATTCTCGACCATACACTAAATACTTCTTCGGCATGTCCACCTGCTCCTGCGATAATCAACCTTTATATCTTAAAGTCCTCAAAATCACCCTTACGACTAAATCCTGGTCTTCTTTTGACAGACTGTGAAACATCGGCAAGCATAGTACTCTTTTTGAAACAGAATCAGAGATAGGGGTTGAATGCTTTTCAACATAATCTAAACAGCTCAGCGAAGGATAAAAATATCGTCGTGGGTATATGTAATGATCTTCCAGTTCCTTTCTTACTTTGAGTAAAGTATTTTCATTTTCAAATACTACAGGAAAATATGAGTAGTTGTACCCCTCTTCATCTGTAAGCTGTTGAAATTTGACCTGGCTTCCGGAAAGTTTGTCTTTATAATAACGATATTGTTCTCTTCGGGAAGTAAGAATATCTTGCAGGTACTTTAAATTACAGAGTCCCATAGCTGCATGGAACTCTGAATTCTTGCCATTTATACCTATTCCATCAAATATTCCCTCTCCATGATGCCCAAAATTTCGCATTTTGGATGCCCTGTAAATTAAGTCCGATGATTTTGATACAATTGCTCCCCCCTCTATCGTATGGAAAAGTTTTGTAGCATGTAAACTCAAACAGTTAATGTCACCATATTCCATTATGGGTTGATTTCCATACTTTACACCAAAACAATGAGCTGCATCATATATAATTTTCAAGTCATGTTTAGTAGCTATATTTTGTAATTGTTTAACCTCTGAAGCATTACCAAATACATGAGTCGTGAGGATTGCCGTTGTCTTACTGGTGATTTTTTTTTCTACTTCCCCGGGGTCGATGTTAAATGTTTGCTCATTTATATCAGCAAATACCGGTTGGCAAGATTCCCATATTACCGAAGAAGTAGTAGCAATATATGAAAAAGGCGTTGTTATAATTTCACCCTCAAGACCCAATGCTTTTATAGCAATTTGCAGTGCAAGTGTTCCATTACCAGTTACTAATAAGTGTTCTACTCCTAATGTCTCCTTTAACCTTAATTCCAATTCATTCAGAAGAGGGCCATTGTTAGTCAGCCAGTTTCTTTTCCAAATACCGCTTAAATAGCTGACATATTCATCAAATGGAGGTAAAAAAGGCTCAGTTACATTTATCATTATTTAAATATGAATTCTGGTTCCAAATAGAAATTCCCCATATCATAATTATTGAACCTGGAGAGTGGACTTATATTATCTACCACCTCAAAAGAGAGTACATCTTTTAACAAATGAACCTTATCCACAAAGGGTATAAAAATCTCGGTAGATATGGAATAAGATCCATTGAGAAATTTTTGTTTTGACAAATGTAATTCAATGGACAAACATCCGGAATCATCATTGGGTGCAGGAAGTTCCTTTACAATGCTCGTAATTCTTTGATTATGCTTGTCTTGTATATAAAGACCAAGGTTTAAGCCCTTGGAGTAATTGCGTAATATCATTTCGTATTTTAGAATAATAGGTTCATCAAATTGAAATTCGTATTTTTCTTCACCGGCAGTATTACACAACGAAAAACGTTGAATGAAGCTGTCCATGATCGGTCCACTATATTCAAATCCTTCAAAGACCTCCCTTCTCTTATTTGTATAAGTGTTGATTACAGTTTTAACATCATCAAGCATGGCCATCATTCCATTTTCAATAAGAAGACCGGTAGAACATATTTGGCTTACAGATGCCATATTATGGCTTACGAACAATACGGTTCTCCCGTCACCCTGACTCACTTCCTGCATTTTACCAATTGCTCTTTTTTGAAACTCAGCATCGCCGACGGCCAGTACTTCGTCAACAATCAATATTTCAGGTTCCAGAAATGCAGCTACTGCAAAAGCCAGGCGTACCTGCATACCGGACGAATAACGCTTTGTAGGAGTATCCAAATATTTTGCGACACCTGCAAAATCCACAATATCGTCCAGCTTAGCACTTATCTCTTTCCGCGTCATTCCTAATATAGTGCCGTTCATATAGATATTTTCTCTACCGGTCATTTCAGGGTGAAATCCGGTTCCTACTTCTAAAAGGGAAGCTACACGGCCTTTAATCCGGATATGGCCGGTTGTAGGCGAGGTAACCCTGCTTAATAATTTCAACAAAGTAGATTTACCCGCACCATTTTTTCCAATCACACCCAAAACCTCCCCCTGACCAACATTGAATGAAACATCTTTTAGCGCCCAAACATGTTCTCCTTTCTCAGCCTTTTGCGTTCTGTCGTTAACCGTACCCACCTTTGAAAACGGATCTTCTTTGCCTCTCAACTGTGCCCACCATCTGTTAAGATCATGAGAAATAGTGCCTGTACCGACTTCACCTAATCGATACAGCTTTCCCAGGTTTTCTACTTGTATAACAGTTTTCGACATTTGGACAGTAACGTTATTAGTTTAGTTCATAAGTGAAGGTCACAAGACTTTTAATAGATTCTACCCAAACTGATAATCGGTTCTTATCAATACGCCTTACCTCTCCACTTAATCCTTTAAACACTCCTTCCGTAATTATTACAGGTTCTCCATGGTTAGGTCTATCTCCACTTACATGAATTTCCAGACCGTTTTGCTCAATTTTTCTAATGGAGTCAATTTCAGTTTCTCGTAAAGTTGCCGGCTCTCCCTGCCAATAAACAAAATTCAAAACCCCAGGATCATGCAAAACCTTTTTCCGCTCCGGCTCCATGAGCCGCACAAAAATGTATGAAGTGAACATTGGCATACTTACCATTTTTTTCCTATCACTCCATTGTTTTAAAACCTTTATCAACGGACAATACACCTCAAAGTCTCTGGAGGTCAGTCTTTCCGTCACTTTTTTTTCATTTCGTGGTTTGGTATAGGCCACATACCAGCTTTTAGTCATTGTTCCAGATTAATAAGTTCCCCTCTGCCAAATAAGTATCCTCTTCACCCTGATCACAGATCATAAATTTGATTTTACGATTAATCAGTTTTTCTGCCTTATCAATTAATTGGATCAAGTACACCTTGTCAACATTTCCTACCAAAACCAAATCAATTACGGGACTGTCAATACCACGAGCCAGTTGACCAATTAAATAAACACTATGTAAATGCCCCAATTTATTTACGATGAACTCTATTACCAGATCTATGCCCAGATACTTTCTCACTATACTATTGATCTCATTGTATAATGGATGCCTGTCATTCACTTTAAACATTTTACGATTCCCCTTGCTAACTGAAAGTAACATATTAGACTTCTCAAGTCTGTTAAGCTCAGTTCTAATAGCATTAGACGACTCTCCAAATTCAGCTTCCAATCCTCTTAAGTAAGAGGTATTTTGAGGGTTCAGGAAGAATTTTAAGAGAAGCTTAATTCGTGTTTTTGATGTGATTAAAGTGTCTATCACTAAGTTTGAAGTATGCACAGCTTCGCCATGTCAGTCCCAATGCGCTGACGCAAAATTGAGTAAAATAATTACTCAAAGTATGTGATATAAAATGATTTTGTCAAGTAGAAAAGAGTATTTCAAACTGTATCCATAAAATTCTTTTCTACCCGGTTGAAAATAATTATACCAAAAAATAAAGTAATCAAAGTAAAAACAAGGCTGTAAGACAAACCATACCAATTCAGGTCACCGGTACCCAAAAATGCATACCTGAAACCTTCTACAACGGACGTCATAGGATTGGCCATAATGAATTTTTTGTACTTTTCAGGAATTGTAGAGACAGGGTAGATAACAGGGGTGGCATACATCAATAGTTGAACTCCAAACTGTATCAAAAATGTTAGATCTCTATATTTAGTTGTTAGAGCTGAAAAAATTATTCCTAAACCTAACCCGAGGAGTGCCATTATCAATATCAAAAGAGGTAATACTAAGAGGCCCTCATTCGGCTTGATATTCGTGTCATCTACTCCTACAAGAAAGTAAAGATAGATAGCAAAAAAGAATGCAAATTGAATCAAAAACTTAATTAATCCGGAAACCACTTTAGAAAATGGCACTATCAATCTGGGAAAGTAGACCTTTCCAAACACATTGGCATTTTCTATAAATGTTTTCGAGGTAGTACTGAAAGATTCTGAGAAGTAATTCCAAACAACAATTCCTGACAGATAAAACAACACCTTAGGCTGTCCATCGGTACTTATACCTGCAATATTTCCAAACACGAGGATAAAAATCGCAGCTGTTAAAATGGGCTGAATTACAAACCAGATCGGGCCTAAAACGGTCTGTTTATATATGGTAATAACATCTCTTTTAACAAACATGTAAAGAAGATCCCGGTATCTCCACAACTCTCTGAAATTGACTTCCAGCCAGCCTCTTTTTGGCTGAATTACCATGTCCCATGCCTTTGTCTGATCCTTCAATTATGTCAAAAGGTTAGTTCGATCAACTACGTTTTTTAAATCTTAGTTTCTGCAAAAAAGAGTTTGTTCTACTCTGATTAGTATAGTAGCCAGATCCATTACTATATCCATAACCATAGGTATAACCATATTTATAGCTATATCCATATCCATATCCATATTTATTGACTGTTACATCATTAAATATAATGCTGAGATTAGACATTTTCCCAGCTCTATACATTTCATCTGCATTCTTAACGGTTCCTACAGGTGTATAGCCCTGCCTGACAATATAAATAGAATGGTCAGCATATTTTGCCAGAATCATGGCATCAGTAACTAAACCTACTGGTGGGCTATCGATAACTATGAAATCATAGGCTTTCTTCAACTCAGCCATGAGTTCGGGTAATCTATCCCTCAACAAAAGTTCTGATGGGTTCGGCGGTATAGTGCCACTATTCAGTATATGTAAATTTTCAAACGGAGAGGTTTGGACAATTTCATCCACACCTATATCAGAGGACAAATAGTTACTCAAGCCTAATTCATTAGAGATATCAAAATCTCTGAAAAGTTTAGGCCTTCTCATGTCCGCGCCTATCAGGATAGTTTTCTTTCCAGTAGAAGCAAAAATGAGTGCAAGGTTATCGGCACAGAATGTTTTTCCTTCTCCTGCAATTGACGAGGTAATTAAGACCGTTTTGCTTGATCCGTTGCCAACAAAAAAATTAATGTTCGAGCGAACAGATCTGAACGATTCTGTTATCGCAGATCTGGGAGATTGGTGAACTACTAGATTTGCCTTGTCTTTATTATGTCCTATAACACCTAGAAAAGGAATATCTGTATATCTCTCTACATCTTCCTTGAATTTAACTTTATCATTAAAGTAATCGAACAATAAAATTAGTCCAATAGGCAAGCCTAAGCCAATCAGTAAAGCCATAATATAATTCTTACTTGTCTTAGGAGTAATAGGTCCTCCAAAAGCAGGAGGGTTAACGATGACCACGTCTGATGTATTAGAGGCCCTAGTAATACTTGCTTCGGCTTTTTTCTCCATTAAAATGAGGAATAGACTTTCACTGAGTTTGTAAAGCCGGTTCAAATTGACATATTCTCTTTCAGCTTTAGGAAGTGCTGAAAGGCCGAACTTTGCATTATTTATTTGCCTGGTAAGTTCAGCCTGCGCTATGGACAGTGATTGTCTTAATGAATTAATAACTTCTTTTATTCCTGATTTTATCTCGTCTGTTCGGTTCTGAATCTCCTTCAAATATGGATTATCGGTTTTAGTGGTTCGCAACAATTGTTTATTCTCAATTTGTAAATCAATGAGCTGCTTTACAAGATCGTTTAGTAAATTGTTTGAAATGCCTACCGCCGCTGGAATGGTAATTTCTCTTAAGTCTTCCTGACCATCAAGGTAATTGGTCAGGTAATTGAAATAGTTTTCTTCTAAAATCAATTCAGATTGTTTTCCCAGCAAGTCATCCAGGTTATCCTGATATCTACTCGCTTCATTTGATATGCCTGAAGAAAAATTATTTTCCTTAAATTTTTGAATTTCTAATTCCAGCAGTACCAATGAGTCAGATATAATAGCAAGTTGGTCATCAATAAATGAGACTGTTCTGGTGGCTTGTTCATTTTTGGTTAGTAAATCTCTTTCCTGATAGGTTTCGGCTAACCTCCTAAGGAAATCAGCATCTTTGGCAGGTGTGGGTCCATTGAGTGTTAGAGATAAAATGGAGGCACCTTCCTGCAACCAATTAACATTGATTCTACCGGTATAGGAACCTGCAACAGCCGAATAACTCCTGAAGACAACCAATAACTCATCTTGGAAAGACGTTATCTTAGCCTCATTCAAAGCGTCAATTTTATATCTAATCCCCTGAAAATCGAACCATTCACCAAATTTCACACCCTTATTTTCAGATTTATTATCTGATGCTCTTACCTCAAAGCTTTGGCTATCTACAACATTCAAATAAAAGCTACGGCCATGCGGCAATTGGGAATGAATAGAATCTACACTTATTTTTAAAGGCGGCCCAGGATATAGTTCTGATGTCTTAATATCACCTTCCTGGTAGTAGGAAACATTAAAATCCAGTTTCTCAACTGCCTTTCTTATCAATGGATATGATCTAAGTAATATCTCTTCGTTGTAGTAATTTTTACCCGGCATAAAGCCTCTGCTGTTATATATCAAGTCAGAGATGGAATTATCCTGTTCATTTTGATCCTTGATTAAAATTGTCATCGATACAGGATAAATTTTAACCGTATACCTGTTAATAGTATAAGCTGTAAATAAAGCCAGTATTGCGCTTAGAACTACCCAGTACCAATACTTAAGTATCAAAAAGAAAATTCTCCTGATATCTAAGTTAGAATCCTGAGGACCAATATTTCTAGAATCTTGCATCAGAAGAGATTAATTAAACAGATTAATGGTTAGGAACAAGAGAGATAAAGTGGAAATAACCAATGTAAAGTTCTGAGTTAAATATTGTCGGAAAGGTTTTTGCTTAAGCGGAGGTACTATAATCACATCGTTATTATGCACATAATAATAGGGCGAGTTGACTAAGTCCTCATCGAGCAGGTTAATGTAATAAACATTAACCGTTCCGTTTTCATGTCGAAGAATTTTGACTTTGCTTCGGTCCGCCAGATCATCAAGTCCACCAGCTAAACCCACCGCTTCAATTATATTTGTTCTGTTGTTGAATACGGAAATGACACCTTCCTGAGCAACTTCCCCCAGTAATGTAACTCTAAAATTCAGTAATCTAACTCTAACTACAGGCTCCTTCAAAAAGTCCATCGCCTTACTCTGTATCAACTTCTGAGCCTCATGAATGGTCAGTCCCGCCACCTTAATTTTATTCACTACAGGGAATTCAATCTCTCCGTTGTAATCCACCAGGTAACCTGATAGAACTATGCCTCCCTGCTGCCCCTGATTAACTAAATTAGTGTCGTTAGTTTCGTTGAAAAAGTCATACTCTTCCCGTGTCAGGCTCAACACCTTCACAGACAGAACATCCTCGGGTTGTATCCGGTAATCGAACCGATCAGGTTTATAAGACCTCAAAGTAGTGTCCGTAGGGTAATTTTCTTGTTCCAGTTCATCTTCATATTGCAGTAAAACCGTCTTTCTGTTCGGTACGCAGGATGAAACTATTAACAATACACCAATCCCGATGAAAGTAAGATATTTACACATTATTGAAGTAAAAACTTTGCTTTTAATTAACATACCTACCTCCCACTTCCCAAAGTTCCTTTAACATCGTCAGAAAACCTCTCATTTCATCTAATGGTATCATATTAGGCCCATCGCTCAGCGCCTTTGCCGGCTCGGGGTGGGTTTCTATAAAAAAGCCATCTACTCCTGCCGCTGCCGCCGCACGGGCCAGGTAAGGGGCAAATTCACGTTGTCCTCCCGAACTCCCTCCTGCACCTCCCGGTTGCTGTACGCTGTGCGTAACATCAAACACCACAGGACTATACTGCCTCATAATCGGTAACGCTCGCATATCTACCACTAAATTATGATAACCAAAAGAAACGCCTCGTTCCGTAAGAAAGACATTGGCATTACCGGTCTCTTTAACCTTATCCACGGCATATTTCATATCTTCAGGCGCCATAAACTGACCTCTTTTAACTTTAACAGCCTTACCGGTTTCAGCAGCTGCTAACAATAAATCTGTTTGGCGGCACAAAAAAGCAGGTATTTGTAAGACATCGGCTACTTCCGCTACTTCCTTTGCCTGATACGATTCGTGGATGTCCGTAACGATAGGAACATGCAACTGCTCTTTAACACGAGATAAAATTTCTAACCCTCGTTCCATTCCTTTTCCACGATAAGAGCCTGATGACGTACGGTTTGCTTTATCGAAAGAAGCCTTGAATACATAGCTGACATTCAATTGATCGCAAATATTCTTAATGGTCTCCGCTACTTGTAAACAGATGTCATAGCTCTCCGCGGCACATGGCCCGGAAAAAAGTACCATCTTATCACCTCCGAGTGAGATGTTTTTATTAATCGTGACGTTATCTTTAAATATATCCACTTCAGGAAATGCTCATTAAATGGTCAACTATTCTAGTGGAAGTCTTGCCATCCCAAAGGTAAGGGATGCTTCCTTTTTTCCAATTTCCCTTCATAAGCTTGTCAAAAGAGTCATTTAATGATTCAGGGTCAGTACCTAGTAATTCATTGGTACCTTCCTCTATCGTTTCAGGCCTTTCCGTAGAATCTCTTAATGTCATACATGGAATACCCAGCACAGTAGCCTCTTCCGTAATGCCACCTGAATCAGTAACGACAGCCAACGCATGCTTCAACAAATAAATAAACTCCAGGTACCCCATAGGTTCTATGGCCAGCAAATTTGGATAATTCATTTCATCCATATCCAGCATCTTCATAGTTCTTGGGTGGACTGGGAAAATTACAGGATAGTCACCGGATAGTGTACATACCCGGTCTATGATCTTTTTTAACCCTGCACCGTCATCTACATTAGACGGTCTGTGCAATGTCATAAGTATAAACTCTTTTTGCCTGAGGTTTCCTTTATCCCATACAGCCGGTTTTTGGAGCCTCTCAAGGTTTGCTAACAAGGAATCAATCATCGTATTCCCTACGTACACTACCTTTTCAGCGGGTACTCCTTGCTTTCTAAGGTTATTGTTAGCATGTTCCGAGGTAGTATAAAAATAATCTGTGATGGAATCTGTCACTACCCTGTTCACCTCTTCAGGCATACGCCAGTCACCTGATCGGATACCACCTTCTACATGTACTACTATGACACCACATTTCTTTGCAGTTATCGCGCATGCCATCGTTGAGGTAACATCTCCCACTACCAAGCAAACATCAGGCACCTCTTCCAGAATAATTTGCTCGTAGCCTGTCATTATTTTAGCGGTTTGCTCAGCTTGTGTACCAGAGCCTACGCCAAAGTTAACATCCGGACTAGGTATGTTCAATTGCTCAAAAAATGATTCCGACATTTTCTTATCATAGTGCTGACCTGTGTGAACCAACCGAAAAGAAAGGTCGGCGCCTTCTGAACGTCTCTTTTTAATGGCATTGATGATAGGCGCAACTTTCATAAAGTTTGGACGTGCGCCCGCTATCATATCTATGAGCATATTTTAATAATATTGGTCAATTTACCCTGTGCAGCCAATATAAAATCAGCTACTTCTCTTATTACCCCTTCTCCACCTTTTGATCGGGTGATTAAATTAGCCTTGTCCCGGATGTATTCAACTCCATCAGAGGGTGAAACGCCTAAACCGCTATTAATTATAGATCGCAGATCTATTAGATCGTCCCCTATGTAGCATACTTCATCAGGCAAAAGGTTAAAGCCACTGATTTCTTCTTCGATCAATTTCCACTTATCCTTGGCCCCCTGATGAAAAAAATCAAGTTTCAGTTCTTTACATCGACGTTCTACCAGGTCTGATTTGCGACCGGTAATAGCGCCTACTACTATACCGCTGGATTTTAAGAATCGAATAATCTGACCGTCTTTCACATTGAATAATTTCAACTCGTCACCGGTATTGGTGTAAATGACCTCTCCTCCCGTAAGTACACCATCCACGTCAAAAATTAAAGCTTTAATTTTTGACGCAGCCTGTATCTGAGTTAATGTATATTTCGCTAAAATCTTGGTGGTCATTTTGAAAAATCGCTCAAATATAAAAGTATTATTTTCCAAAGTCCTATTAAATACACATTTGTAAATATCCCAACGATGAATTGCGAATATTTATGTTAATTTATCACCAGGAATTATCCCGCTTTATTCTTATGAAAATCATCAAATTCTCCATTTCCGTTGTTATAACCCTTGCACTTATTTACTTCCTCAATAACAGGCTGGTTATCCAGGGAAATCCGGTACCTCCACTGGGTAAGTTTCTTGACCCCTTCCATGGTTTTTGGCAAAACGCTGAATCTGACAGTATTCCATTCGCACCTCTCAGCGAGTTAACTACCTTAAAAGACTCGGTGAATGTATTTTATGACAAGTATGGCATCCCCCACATTTTTGCTCAGAATGACCATGATCTTTTTATGGCTCAGGGTTTTGTAGTAGCCCAGAACAGACTCTGGCAAATGGACTTTCAATCTTATGCAGCTGCCGGACGAATCTCCGAACTTATAGGTGAGGCAGCCTTGGATTTCGATCGTTTGCAACGTAGAAAAGGGATGGTCTCCGGTGCACGTACCAGCCTGGAAACTATGTTGAAAAATACTCAATTGAAATTATTTCTAGAAGCCTATCAAACAGGTGTAAACACATTTATCTCGTCATTAAAATACAAAAACCTACCCCTGGAATATAAGATACTGGATTATGAACCTGAGCCCTGGACACCTTTAAAATCTGCACTGCTTCTACAATACATGAACGATAACCTTACAGGTTGGGACCGGGACCTGCAAAATACTAACGCTTACCTGACTTTAGGAGAAGAAAGGTTTAAAGCCTTGTTCCCACAATGGCCTGCCGGTATCGACCCGGTAGTGCAGTCTCCGGAACAATGGTCCTTTGAAGCTGCCCCAAAAGAAAAGCCTGATTCACTGATCGTATCTAATACAATGATGAAAAAAGTTCATCCGATGCCTGACCCTGATAATGGCAGTAACAATTGGGCTGTCGCCGGATGGAAAACAAAAAGTGGTAAAGCCATACTGGCCAGTGACATGCATTTAGGCCTAAATGCTCCTTCTCTTTGGTTTTTGATGCAACTCAGCTCCCCTAATTACAATGTGATGGGGTTTGCATTGACAGGAAATGTGGGGATTGTATCTGGTTTTAATGAAAATATCGCCTGGTCATTTACAGATGTAAGCAGAGATGAGCGTGACTGGTACAGTATTAAATTTAAGGAAGGGTCCCGGTCCGAATATTTCTATGGTGACAAAACGCTCCCTGTTGAAACTAGCTATGAAGAAATAAAGATCCGGGATTCGACTCCATATACAGACACAATATTAACTACTGTTCACGGACCTATTGTCTATGATGACAGTTTTTTAAGTGATGGTCAGAAAGACTACCTGGCATTAAAATGGATAGGTCATACTCCTTCAAGAGTACAGGATGCTCTAATTGATCTGAATAGGGCCTCAAACTATAATGAATATACTGAAGCCCTTAGAAAATGGGATGCGCCCAGTCAGCATGTTGCTTTTGCCTCTGATCAGGCTGATGTGGCTATCAGGGTACAGGGCTTGCTCCCCAACCGCTTTAAGGGACATGGCCGTTTCATTATGGACGGGTCGGATCCGGCATTTGACTGGGGAGAATTTATTCCATTCGAACACTACGCATTTGAACATAATCCCCCCCGTGGCTTTATTAGCTCTGCCAATCAACATTCTGTGGATCAAAAATATCCTTATGAAATGAACCTGCACAATTCAGAGTTCTACAGAAACCGCAGGATCAATAACCAACTTAATGCCTTTGACAGTAGCAGTATCACTCCACAGGATATGATGAAACTTCAAAATGACGCTTACGGTATCAAGCCATCAGAAATACTTCCCGTGTTTTTAGATTCTATAGATAAATCGAAGAACAGTGAATTCATGACAGCATTAAAAGAATGGGACTATTTTTACACCGTTCCTTCCAAAGCACCTACCTACTTTGAAGTGTGGTGGAGAAGCTTCAGAAATCTCTTGTGGGATGAATTTATTGACTCTGAGTTGCCGATGGGGCGACCTTCAGACTATCATACTATCTGGATGCTGAAAAATGATTTCCCAAAAGAATTCTATGATCACCAAGGTACATCGCAAGTAGAATCATTTAAGGAATTACTTAGTATGAGCCTGGATTCAGCTAAAACAAAAATTCAAACATGGGAAGATAAAAAAGGTTTGGAAGCTACATGGGGTAATTACAAAGGTACATCGATCATTCATTTATCACGGATACCGGCATTTGGCACATATAATATCCAGGTAGACGGGCAGTCGAAAACGATCAACTCCACAAAACCAAACCACGGCCCTTCACAACGATTAGTGGTAGAAATGACTTCGCCCCCCCAGGCCTGGGTGGTACTACCCGGAGGACAATCAGGAAACCCAGGCAATCCCTTGTACGAAAACATGATCCCGCTATGGCGCGATGGTGAATATATTAAACTCAATTTCATGCAAAATGAAACGTCAGAAAATGAAATATTCTTTAAGCAAACTTTAACAAAATAGTCAGATGAAGTTCCTCACTCAAATTATCTTAATAATGGTTATTAGTGCACTTCTTCAGATATACCTGCCTTTCTGGAGTACAGCTCTGGTCGCTTTTGTAATTAGCGTCCTGTTTCAATCTAAAAGTGGCGTGTCTTTCATGGCCGGCTTTCTTTCCATTTCATTGCTTTGGTTCGGTATGGCTTACTTCATCGACGTAGATACATCTTCTATATTGACGGTAAAAATAGCAAAGCTCTTTTCTGTTTCCAGCCTATTACTAATTATATTAACTGCACTGATCGGAGGCCTGGTCGGTGGCTTTGGTGCTCTCTCGGGCAGTCAATTTGTACATCTTTTCAGAAAAAAGGAGAGAAACCTTTATAAATAGCCTGTAGAAACAAATGGTTAATTTCAGTTCTGGATAATAACACCGGATGCTACAAATGTTATCTCTCGTTTAGGCTCGGTTATTGATTCAATTTCTTCCGGGCTTTTACCCGCATCTTCAGCAAAATGCCTTAATGTTTCGACATCCGTTGTTACTTTCTTTACATATCCTTCAACGATAGTATTTTTATCTTCCACACCACTTTTAGGAACGAAAAATCCATAATCTTTAAAGGTCACTCTCATTTGATCTTCGTCAGAAAGTGCTACATTCATCCAACAGCCTTTCATGGCACATGTTGACAGTATTTTAGTTTGCACCTTCAGTGATATGGAATCAGCATCTTCAAGTAATGCAAGCATTTCAGTGGTAGAAATGGCGCCAGTTTCATCGATCTTCTCTCCGTAATTACCTGTAAGCACAGTTTCTGCCTTTGCATCACCTTCCTGTAATGCACTACTTTCGTTTTCATTGGATTCCTTTTGCGCCGACCCACAGGCAACTAAAAAGAATATGGACAAACTATATAAAAGTGTGTTTTTCATGATCTAAATTATTTTAATTAACAATAATAAGATGATCCTACTACTTATCCTTATACAAATCGACGCCGGCCGAATGATATTTATCACCTTCCACCCAAAAAGGTTTTACGGGATCATTGGCAATTAATCTACAAGCCAGAACATAGGCCCCAAAAAAGCTGGTCAGATAATCATAATCTATATTGTCCGGGTTGTCCTCTACCTGATGATAGTACTTTCCTATTTCAGCATCAAATGCCCTGAACCCCAAACTAAATGTAGGTGCGGGTATTCCCTTACTTGCAAAATTCACATTATCCGAACGATCAAATAGGCCTTGCTCCGGTGCAGGGTCATCGATAGCGGTTAACCCAAATGCTGTACAGGCCGATTTGATATGATCAGTCGCTGTGGTTCTCTCTAATCCGATAATGGTCGCGACAGACGTATCATTATACCCCCCATTATCACTGTTGAAACAATACACCATTTGATTCAAAGGAATTAGTGGATGCTCAGTATACCATTTACTTCCTAAAAGTCCTTTTTCTTCACCTGTGAAGAGGATAAATAATGCAGAACGCTTTGTAGGATGTTTAGCAATATTTTCCGCTGCACTCAAGACGGTCACCACACCAACAGCATTATCACGAGCACCATTATAGATAGAATCGCCTTCAGCGTTCGGTGTCCCCACCCCTATGTGATCATAATGTGCAGAATAAATCACAAACTCGTCCCTTAATTCAGGGTCAGTACCTTCTACCATACCCACAACATTTTGGGCGGGTATTCGGGTTTTCTCCATTCCGCTGATACGAAATGAGGCCTTTGTGTTTTTCTTGATCGCAGAGGACAGTTTGTTTTCTGTATCTTCCAACCATGCATGGATAAAGTTGTCTTCTTCATCAGAACCTGTTGACAATTGTTCACGATTTAAATAAGATTTTATCCGCTTCCATAAATCACTTCCTGCTGCATTTACTTCTATCAAACCTACTGCCCCCTTAGCCTTGGCTACTTCCCTTTTTTTCCGGACCATTGAAAACGCGGAATTAGGGTCTTTATGTCCTTCAGACCCTGACCATACTACCACCAGTTTACCTTCTACCTCTTTTTTAGCATAATCATCTTCCAGGCCATAACCTGCAAAAACTACATTCGCATCCAACTCAGCATTTGTTCCCTCGAGTATCACCAGATCATCGTACTTAATTCCCGCCAGTAGAAACGATATCTCCTGTGCCGGCTTAACATTTTCTACGATCACCGGTTGAAAATAACCATTATCCGCGCCTGATACTGGTTTCACTCCGTACCTTCGGAAAGTAGTAGCGAGGTATTTTGCTGCAATATCTATTTCCGGTGTTCCCATGTCCCTGCCTCGCAATTCGTCAGAGGCCAGGAAATAAATATGTCCTTCTATCGTCGCTTTGTTATTGGTAGACTTTGCAAATTCTTCATCACTTTGTGCATAAGCAGAAAAGCAAGTGACTATTGACAGTAATAAGATATATTTATTCATTAGGGATTTTTGATTTTTTGAATCTATAAAATTACTTCATAATACTGAAAATCGCGTTTCATATAAATCTAATTTGGGTGATGTCACTTCAAGTCAATTTATTAATGAATGATTTAATAAAAATGCTGCGGGTACTATTGCAATAGTGAAATGACTTCCATTATATTTGCACTCCCTTTTGAGGGACAGCTACGGAGAGGTGGGTGAGTGGCTGAAACCAGCAGTTTGCTAAACTGCCGTACCTTTTATCGGGTACCGGGGGTTCGAATCCCCCTCTCTCCGCGGATGATTTGCTGAAACAAAACGTTGTGACAGCATTTTTCATGGTTCCGTAGCTCAACTGGATAGAGCAACTGCCTTCTAAGCAGTAGGTTGAAGGTTCGAGTCCTTCCGGAATCACAGCTTGAGTTTTTGAGCTTAAGTTACCATCAGTTCGGGGCGTAGCGCAGCCCGGTTAGCGCACCTGGTTTGGGACCAGGGGGTCGCAGGTTCGAATCCTGCCGCCCCGACATTGCCCGTCGAAGCTCTTTGAGCGAAGGCGGGCTTTTTTGTTACATTTCTTCGAAATTGGTTAGGTAAATAATTTCCTGGGCGGGTGATGCCTGTTAGAGTTTAAAATACTTTTCATTGTTTACTCTATCCAAAGCGCAAGTAGACCAACTAATGACCTCAGAAACAAGCTTACCGGAAAAGTCAGCAAAATATGGCGTAGAACAATTTTTTTGCCATGGCGATTTAGGTTACAATAATTAACCTGAAGGAATATAATTCTTTTCTAATTGAATAAGTAAAATTTCTACTCTCCTATTGGCATCGTGAATGTGTTCCTCACAATCCGAAATTTCATAACATTTTCCAATTGCCCTGGTTTCACCAAAAAACTTTAACCTTACCCTGGTTTCTTCAATTCCCTTGCTTAATATATAATCCTTTACATAAGTTGCCCGGGCCTTAGATAAAATATAGTTATATGTATTTGAGCCTCTTATATCCGTATGGCCGTTGACAACAGCAATCAAATTTTTATTCTGCTGTAAAGAGGTCACCACTTTTTGGTCCAGGTAAGCACATACATCAGGCTCAAGAACGTATTTATCAAATTCAAAATGAACTTTAACCTCACTTTCTACTGAGTCTCGAGACACAAAGTTATCCCTTTCAATTTTTCGTTTTTGATAATGATATGTAAAAGCATCCTGCAAATCAACTTTTTCGCTGTCCTGAGTATAAGCTACAATAAATGCCCTGTCAACATTCGAATCTTTTAAAATTTGTCTTGCTTCAAAATAGGATGGGTCATCTGCGATATAGTACTTATACCATCCATCCTCAGTATGCATCTTAATTTCTCTATTCCCAGTGTATATTCTTCTTAATTCTTCTTCAGATAGTTCTTGCCTGGATGCGGCAATTTGCACACGATATTTGATTCCTTCATCTTCTATAACTTCATTATCTTCATCTTCAAAAAAGTCATCGGTATCGGCTTCAAAATTGTCGGCAACCGGTTGAGTTTGTGACTGCAGGTAAGTCATGTCGGTCTGGATGCTCATCTCTCCCAGGTTCTCCATCTTAAATATAATGCGTTTTGGCTCCTTGACATTCAGGTGATAGGCCTTCTCATCGGTTATTATTACTGATTCACCTTCGGTGTCGGCATATACTGGTTTCAGGTTGAATACGTAGGTCTCATCCTCCTGTAGGTTCAAACGCTTGGATAGCAACACCACCTTTGATGACGCTTCCCCTTCTGACGGTCCTTTTACCGAATTTAGTGTTTCCGCTATCTCTGCATAATCTATCCCGTCATCATAGCGGTTAAAATTGTATTGTACATTCGGACTCAATTCCACGCGTACCGAGTCTTTTACAGCGCCTGACTCATCCAACTTGAAAATATCGAAATAGTAAGCCACCTCCGAATTGAAACTAAAGGAGTTGGCTATGATCTCTTCTATCTCAACCTCTTGGTTTTCATCAGCGGGATCTGAAAGTTCCAGCGTCATCAAATATTGCAACTCCTCCAGAGAGCGGTCATCAAAATCATAATTCAGTACCGTATAATATATATTTGAATAACCCTCACTGTTACTTACAAAAAAGGATTCACCTTCAGCATAGGTAGAAAAATATGCATCAAATTTTGAAGTATTTATTTGTTCCCCAAGGTTTACAGGTTGAGACCAATTAGCCCATGTACTATCCAATCTTTTTGACATGAAGATATCCATATCACCGTACCCCCCGTGTCCATTACTTGCAAAAAACAATACCTCCTTGTCAGATGATAAAAACGGTGAAATTTCAGACGCTTCGGAATTAATATTTTGGTTTAAATGAACAGGTCCATGCCATTTTTCTCCTTTTTTATAATAAATATAAATGTCTTCATTCCCATAACTATCCTTACTATCGGTTGAAATCAATAATACATCCTCGGATGTGGACATGTAGTAATTACGATAGGCGTTTTTTATATTGAATTTTAAATTTAACTCTTTTGGATTAGTCCAAACATCATTCACAAACGTTGAATATGCCACCCCGTATTTCCATCTCAGCGGTGAAGAATAGGTATTAAGAACATAAATGAGGCTATCTTGCTGACTAAATCCAATAACCACATTATTAGATTCATTATTCAATTCAGACAGATTCTTCGGGAAGGTCCATGAACGATCATTTTTGCGTTTGGAATACCAAATATCCTGCCCTGCTAATTTTCCCCCAACATTATTATCGGCAAATGTTCTTACAAAAAACAATGTATTGCCATCGGGTGAAAGTAATGGATTTGCCTCTTCTGACTTAGAGTTTATACTATCTCCAAGTTGAGTTGGTTCAATCAATATTCGGATCTGACCGCTGAGATTGAATGTTAACAGACTTAAAGCAATAATTAATATATAAAGAGACACTTTCATAGTAAAAGCCGTAGATTAAACATTACCATAGTGATGTATAATTTTTGGAATCAAAAAGTTTAACCCCTATAACAATTTCATGGCTTAACGGATTAAAACCGCTAAAGTCAATTTGCTTGTGCTCGAATGAGTATCCCAAACTATAGGTATTGTCAAGTGTCATTCCAAAAAGGGCAATAAGAGTTTGATCATTTCTATAAGACATTCCCATATATAAATTTTGATTATATCTAAAGCGCGCACCAACATCAAATAACAAGGGAGTGGTTTGGGAAAAGCGAATATAGGAAGCCGGAATTACTTCTAAATTTTGCCCTGTACTAATTCTGTATCCACCAACAATGGTGTGAAGTATTTCTGATGAATTACCGGACAAATTTTGATTTCCGCTAATATGGGGATCTGCAGCATTCAACAGGGCATAGCTCAGGTAAAAAGATTCTGAATATACCGCAATGCCTGTATTTAATTTAAAATAACTCTCACTTTCCCCATTATTGAGTAATTCCTGGTAAAGATCATCATTATCGGGGTTTAACACTCGAAGTTTGGTTGGATTGATTCTGGTATTATGATATCCTGTAGTGACTCCCAGCGACAAGTAAGCACTATTGGTGATCATTACATGTACGGCCGTGGAAACCATGGCGCCAGTTTGCCTGGCTGCTCCGATTCTCTCATCAAAAATATACCCACCCACTCCAAACTTTGTAGTTTTCTCATGATAAGGTGAATCATTGCCCACCCTGACAGAATTATATTTATTGGGATTATGCGGACCAATTTTAAGTATTCCGGCCCCTCCAATGAAGTAGGATATTGGGGCGCCATCAATATCAGTCCACTGCTTTCTTATTCCGGTTCTGATATCAAGAAAATCATTTGCACCGGTTAACCCAGGCGCATAAAATGGCATAACCTGAAAATATTGACTAATCAAATTATGGTTTTGACCAATTGCATTTCCTGATAAGAACAAGCATAATATAATTAATATCTTCTTCATCAATAGTTTTTTTGTTTTCCCTTGACTATACTATAGAATTACTACATAGCCTTTGTGAATCTGATTTTCTCCTTGGCGACTTTCCCGTATTATATAGAAATATGTGCTCTTCGGAAGTTTGTTGCCTCCATAGGTCCCATCCCAGGGAGCATCATAGCCTATCGATTCAAAAACTACATTTCCATCCCTATCCATTATGAGTACTTTACAATCATCTACCAGGTCAAGAAACGGAATTTCCCATGTATCATTTTCATGATCTCCGTTTGGCGTAAAGGCATTGGGAAAATTAAACTCATTTTGTACCTTACGGGCAACGGTTATTACAAAGTCTCTTGTTATTGTTAATCCCCCAAGGTCTTCAGATTGAACAGAAATAGTATATTGTGTTCCGTTATCCGATGCTAATGATTCATCAGTAATTAATCTATCATCCGCTATGTTAAAAAATGAGGAATGATCGCCGGCCAGGATGGTGTAGCTATGAGTATCTGCCACATCCTCATCTACTGTCGATAGTATGCCTACTTCAATGACAATATCCTCTTCGTTTACTGTATTATTTGAAAGAATAATTTCTGTCGGAGATTCATTTACATTCAGAACAAGGATTTCAAACTGGTCTGAAAATGTAAACCCTTGTGCATCTTCAACCTGTATGGTTAGGGTATAAACATCTTGTTGTTCAAAATTGAAAGGACCGGCAGCCTTCAGTGAATCATCTTGTATAGTGAATAATGATGCATTGGTTCCTAATAAACTAAACGTGTGGCTATCACCTGTATCAGGATCCTGCGCGCTTAAAATACCAATGAATGTTCCGGCCGGCTCATTTTCATTAATCTGCTGATTGGATAGACTCAAGCCGGTCGGTGGGCTGAAATTATCAATTACATCATCAATTACAGTAACCGTCCAGGTCTCCGTATCCGAGTTATTGTCGTCATCAGTAGCGGTAATTTCAATTTCATATACATTGTCAGTATTGGCATCTACCGGTGACTCAAAGTCTCTGACTACCATGCTGACCACACCGGTAGTGCCGTTGATCGTAAAGTCCGCTGCATCTGCCCCGCCGCTGATGGTATAGGTCACATTGCCTATTGGCGTATCACCACTAAGGTTAGGGGTCACCGAAGTATAGACCGAATTTTCATTGACATTGGCATTAGCGATGGCATCAATGGTAAAGTTGGCGACTTCTATCTGGTCGATTACAGTTACCGTCCAGGTCTCCATATCCGAGTTATTGTCGTCATCGGTAGCCGTGATTTCAATTTCATATACATTGTCAGTATTGGCATCTACCGGTGACTCAAAGTCTCTGACTACCATGCTGACCACACCGGTGATGCCGTTGATCGTAAAGTCTGCCGCATCTGCTCCGCCGCTGATGGTATAGGTCACATTGCCTATTGGCATATCACCACTAAGGTTAGGGGTCACCGAAGTATAGACCGAATTTTCATTGACATTGGCATTAGCGATGGCATCAATGGTAAAGTTGGCGACTTCTATCTGGTCGGTTACGGTTACCGTCCAGGTTTCCGTATCCGAGTTATTGTCGTCATCGGTAGCCGTGATTTCAATTTCATATACATTGTCAGTATTGGCATCTACCGGTGACTCAAAGTCTCTGACTACCATGCTGACCACACCGGTAGTGCCGTTGATCGTAAAGTCTACTGCATCTGCTCCGCCGCTGATGGTATAGGTCACATTGCCTATTGGCATATCACCACTAAGGTTAGGGGTCACCGAAGTATAGACCGAATTTTCATTGACATTGGCATTAGCGATGGCATCAATGG
>NZ_VKDC01000035.1 GCF_007097395.1 Fulvivirga sp. M361 | reverse complement strand
AGCACCCACAGCAAAAAAACATCAACCCTGATGAAAGTAGAGGGACTGCTACTTGAAGGATGACAGTAAAGAATATTTGTTCGCTTTTAAAGCCAAAAAGTGAACCCATTATCTAGCGGTTTGTTCTCTTTTCATGAAACTGCCTAAACCAATAAAGCCAAAGAAAGGACAAGAATCCGTATGGGACTATCCGCGGCCGCCTAAGCTGGAATTATTTGAAAAATTAATTGAAATCTATTTTAATGATACGCTAATAGCCAGTACACATAGAGCTTATCGTGTCTTGGAAACCAGCCATCCACCTGTTTATTATATTCCTGATCATGACGTAGAAAATAAATACCTGGTGTATTCGGATAAGATCACTTTTTGTGAGTTTAAAGGTAAAGGGGCATATTATGATATTCAGGTGGCAGACAGGTTAGCAGAAGAAGCTGCTTGGTTTTATGATAATCCAAAACTACCTTTTGCTCCTATTCGAAATCACCTTGCTTTTTATGCGGAAAAAATGGACAAATGTTTTGTAAATGGTATTCAGGTAACTCCTCAACCAGGAACATTTTATGGAGGGTGGATTACACCCGATATTATAGGGCCATTTAAAGGAGAACCTGGTACATGGGGTTGGTGAAATAATTCATTTGATTGACAGCCAAGCTGTATAGAAGGCCTTATAATTAATTCAATGACCTATACATAATATGAAAATCCACATAACCCAATGTGAGGTGATTGAATCCATTAGGTATTGTTCCAATAATTTTGAAGCCGTATTTTTCCCACAATTTTATAGCAGCTTGATTAGTACTAACTACCAGATTGAATTGCATTGCCTTAAATCCTAGCTCTTTAGATCTTTTAATAGAATGCTTACATAATAGTTTGCCGATACCCTTGCCCTGAGCATCAGGACTTACCATATAACCACAATTGGCAATGTGAGACCCTAAGCCAGGCTGGTTTGGTTTTATAAAATAAGTCCCGATGATTTCTCCCTGATCTTCTACAACGTAAGTTTCCATATCCGGTGTAAACCAGTATTTCGACAGGTCACGTTTGTCAGTATCAGGTGGAAAGACGTATGTGTCACCCGCTTTTATAACTTGTATAAAAATGCGCCAAACACTTTCATAGTCACTGACATTTGCTTTCCTGATATCCACGGCGGGATTTATGAGAGCTTATATTATGAAACAAGCTGATTTAATTTGTACTAACACAGATATAATGTGCTCAAATTGATTTAAATAGAAAACCGCAACGTTATGTCAGCATCCCACCGTCTACCTGGATCACCTGACCAGTTATATACGAGGACATGTCAGAGCCTAGAAAAACACAGGCTTCAGCTACATCATCAGGTGCCCCACCTCTTTTCAAAGGAATGGCATCTCGCCAGCTTTGTACTGTCTTTTCATCTAAAACATCTGTCATTTCAGTTTCAATGAAGCCAGGCGCAATGGCATTTGAACGAATACCTCTTGATCCTAATTCCAAAGCTACAGATTTAGTAAAACCAATAATGCCGGCCTTAGAGGCTGAATAATTCGTTTGTCCCGCATTGCCTTTCAGACCTACTACGGATGTCATATTGATGATCGAGCCGGCTCTCTGTTTCATCATAGTGCGTGTGGCCGCTTTTACGGTATTAAAACATGATTTTAGATTAACGTTGATAACAGCATCCCAGTCTTCTTCGCCTATTCTCAGCAACAAATTGTCTTTGGTGATACCCGCATTATTGATCAATATATCCAAAGATCCAAATTCTGTCACCACATCTTTGATCAACTGGTCTGCAGCACTGAAGTCAGAAGCATCGGAACGGAAGCCTTTGGCTTTAACGCCCTTTTCTTCTAATTCCTGCTCCAGCGCTTGCCCCTTTTCTATACTTGAGAGATATGTAAAGGCTATATTAGCACCATTTTCGGCAAATTTTAGAGCAATAGCTCTACCAATTCCTTTGGATGCACCTGTAATCAGTGCTGTTTTTCCTTCTAGTAATTTCATATTATTTGTTGGATATACTAAAACTTTAAAATCAATGTCATATTTGACCAATAGAAAGCATCTGTTTAATTTGAGTTTAACAAGGTGTCAGCCCTGGTTTACCAATGACGTTCATAGCCTATAACTTTTGAGTGTCGCAAAGAAAATGAAAATATTGACTCCTTCAAAACAAGGTTTTTTTGTATGCCCTTTTCGACTAAATTTGCACTCCCAAACAATGACTTATAATTAATAATTAGCATGGCAAAAAAATATGATCTTTTGGTATTAGGTACTGGTCCGGGAGGATACGTAGCTGCAATACGAGCATCACAACTAGGGTTAAAAGTAGCTGTGGTTGAAAAAGAATCACTTGGAGGCATCTGCCTTAATTGGGGATGTATTCCTACTAAGGCTTTATTGAAGAGCGCCAATGTTTTTGAATATATCTCACATGCACAAGACTACGGTATTTCTGTAAAGGATGCTGCCGTAGATTTTGATGGAATGGTGAAGAGGAGTCGTGACGTAGCTAATGGCATGAGCAAAGGAGTACAATTCCTGATGAAAAAGAATAAGATAGATGTGGTCATGGGTTTTGGTAAACTAAAGCCTGGCAAAAAACTGGAGGTAACTGCGGAAGATGGAAAAACAGAAACCTATGAAGCCGATCATATTATCGTAGCTACTGGAGGTCGATCCAGAGAATTACCCTCCATGCCTATTGATGGCAAAAAGATCATTGGCTACCGTAAAGCTATGGTATTGGAAAAGCAACCTGAAAAAATGGTAATAGTCGGGTCCGGTGCCATAGGTGTTGAATTTGCCTACTTTTATAATACCATAGGAGTGGATGTTACGGTAGTGGAATTTATGCCAAGAATAGTACCTGTGGAAGATGAAGAGGTTTCCAAGGCACTAGAGAGGAACTTCAAAAAAGCCGGCATAAAGATCATGACCAATTCAGAAGTTACCAAAGTGGATACTAAAGGCAAAGGATGTAAGGTAACTGTAAAAACATCCAAAGGGGAAGAAATATTGGATAGTGATATCGTTCTTTCAGCGGTGGGTGTTGCTACTAACCTGGAAGGGATTGGCCTGGAAGAGGTTGGTGTGGCTACTGATAAAGGTAAGGTACTTGTAGATGACTATTATAAAACAAACATACCAGGAGTTTATGCCATTGGTGATATTGTTCACGGTCCTGCATTAGCTCATGTAGCTTCGGCAGAAGGTATTATCTGTGTAGAAAAAATAGCAGGTCAGCATGTACAACCTTTGGATTACAATAATATCCCGGGATGTACTTACTGCAGCCCTGAAATAGCTTCCGTAGGATATACTGAAGCTCAGGCTAAAGAGGCAGGTTATGAAATCAAAGTTGGCAAATTCCCTTTTTCGGCTTCGGGTAAAGCGAGTGCTGCAGGTGCTAAAGATGGGTTTGTAAAAGTGATCTTTGATGCTAAATATGGCGAATGGCTTGGGGCCCATATGATAGGGGCTAATGTGACTGAAATGATAGCCGAAGTAGTGGCGTCACGTAAGCTTGAAACTACAGGGCATGAGATCATTAAATCAGTTCATCCACATCCTACTATGTCCGAAGCAGTAATGGAAGCTGCAGCGGCTGCATATGATGAAGTGATACATATATAAGTTATTCTAGGATTGAAAACGGGACGTTACCATGAATGATAACGTCCCGTTTTTATTTAATGTGACCTCGCTAAAGCAGAGGTCAACTTTATTTACTCCAGGGTGGTATAACATCATTTGAACGTGCATATGCTATTAACTGACCCATATGCTCACTGACATGGGATAGCGCAAGGAGCATTATACCTCTTCTGTTCATCGGCATGCCTCCCGGAAACTCAACCGATTCTAACAGTTTATCTTTCGGAACATTTTTGGCTGAGTTTACCAGAAACTCATATGATTTACTTAGGGCAGCTTGAATATTAGCTTTACCTGAAATGGTTTTTTCATAGGTCATAAGATCGATTTCAGCAGGTAGTTCGGCCCCCATTTTATAGATAGCCAATAATTTGCCTGGGCAACATGCATTACCGCCTCACCTGCTGAACGTATACCCTCAGCAGGTCGCCAATCATACTTTTCTTCAGGAATGGCTTCCGCCAGCTGGCCTACGCGGTTAGCGTAAAAACCGACGATTCCCATAATTTGATCTTGAACATTACTCTCTTCCTGTGCCATTAATAAGGAGGGGAACATAAATAAGAGTACAGCTATTTTTTTCATATATTTTGGTTTTAAACTATAAGTTACTGTTTTAACATTAATTAACACTACCTAATCAGGCCTTAACGATTATTTTGTTTTACCGGCATTAAATAATAAACTTAAGATATTATCAAGCCATGGATCTTATGCTTTTATACCGATCAGTCATACTTTTGCCGGAAACAACAGAAATATTAACTTGATGATATGAAGAATCTCCATCGCTATATTGAACATACTAATCTAAATCCCACAATCACAGGTGCTGAAGTAGACCAACTGGTGATGGAGGCTAAAGAAGTAGACTGTATTGGGGTATGTGTGCCTCCATTTTGGGTTAAACGCGCACGACGTGAAATAGGAGATTCAGCCTTACAGCTCGTGACGGTCATTGGCTTTCCTTTAGGGTATAATATGACGGAGGTGAAGCTCGAAGAGATGGAACTGGCCATTCGAGATGGTGCCGATGAGTTGGACCTGGTTTTAAATGTGTCTGCTTTTAAGGATGGGATGAACTGGCCCAAAATAGAGATTGCAAAATGCAGTAAGCTGGCACATGAGTATTACAAAATAATCAAAGTGATCATTGAAACTGCACATTTGAATCCTGAGGAGATAAAACAATTATGTGCTCTTTGTGCTGATGCCGGTGTTGATTTTGTAAAGACATCAACAGGTTTTGCTTCCGCCGGAGCTCAGGCAAACGACATCCGTTTAATGAGGGGGTCACTTCCTTCCAATGTTGGTATCAAAGCGTCGGGAGGAATTAAAACGTTAGAACAAGCCATAGAAATGATTATGGCAGGAGCAGATAGAATTGGCACTTCATCTGGTGTGCGAATTATCAAACAGTCAAATGATACATCACTATAAAATAGTGGTTCAAGGTAAGGTACAAGGAGTGTTTTATAGAGCTTCTACCAAAGAAGAGGCGCTAAGGCTTGGTATTAAGGGAATTGTAAAGAACCAACCGGATGGAAGTGTATATATTGAAGCAGAAGGTACTGCGGTAAAGTTAGAGAAGTTGGTTTCCTGGTGTTGGCATGGGGCATCCAGGTCTGATGTTATCCAGGTTGATTTTGAAGAGGGGGGCTGAAGAATTATGACAAGTTTGAAGTAATCTATTAAATACTTAATTGACTCTGTACAGCTTTAATTTTCAGGGAGGGCCGAATTAAAAACACTTAACTCCTGGTGTATACCTTGAACCATCAAGCCTTAGGAATAAAAAAATCAGGCTATTTTCATTTGCACTATACCTTTGTACTTATATACCTTTAAATCAAAGTGTTGCTGTATAAAGGTTTTCATTCGTGATTCAGCTAAAAATGACTTCTTACCTTCCGGAAAAAATACTGTTAGCTCAAGCACTGCTTTTACAAAATTCGGTTTAGCACAGAATTCATGGAGCCACTCTTTGTATTTGATTTTCCAGTCTTCCACGTATTTTTGGTAATGATCTTGCCCATCAAATAGTAATTCTAATTGGTTCTGACCATGCTTAAAACGATATATTCCGGCCAGATGTCGATAGAATTCAGTTAGCCGGTCGGTATATTCCGTGGCATGATTTTTTATGGCAATAGTCGTATCATCTTCCAGCCCCAAAGGATTAGCATTCACCTGGTAATAGGCCTTTACAAAGTTAATAAGGTATACGATTAACCTTTCTTCCTGATCGAATTGAGCTTTTTCAAGAATATAGTTTTTATCGAAAGGAAAATACTTTTGGATCACGGCTTTATTAAAATTTCACAAATATACTGATCTTATTTAAAAGGAGCGTCAGGTTCTTTAGCCATTACATTGTATACCATTTTATCCATGAAGCCCGGAAACCACTTATTTAAAAACACCGTCAATTTTCCTTGTGTAGTCAATATCAGGTATTTTTTTCTTTTGATGGTAGCTCTATAAATATGTTGAGCACACTCTTCTGCCGTCATCATTTTATTCTCTTCCCTTGGTGATTCTCCTTGCTGGGATCCGTCAGCCGAAAGTGATGCCTTTCTAATATTAGATGCTGTAAAGCCAGGGCAGGCTGTAAGTACATGAACTCCGGTCTTTAGCATCTCTGTTCTAAGTACTTCCAGAAAACCCTGCAAAGCAAATTTCGATGCGGAGTAACCTGCACGGGCAGGCAATCCCCTGAATCCCGCTATACTGGATATGCCAATTACAGAACCTTTATTCTTAATGATTGAAGGTAGGCAGTGTTTAGTAGCATATAGCACTCCATAGAAGTTAATATCCATAACTTTTTTTATGACATCCAGATCTACGTCTTTGAAAAGTGCGCGCATGGAAATGCCGGCATTATTAATAAGTACATCTATTTTACCATAATTTTCTAATGCTATCCGGGCCATTCGTTCATTGTCCTTTTCTATACTCACATCACATTGCACACCAGTCACAGTTATTCCGTTCTGTGAGAGTTCATTTACGGCCTCATCCAGTGTTTGTTGTTTCCTGCCCGTAATCAATATTTTAGCCCCGTGAGAGCCAAATTCATATGCCAGCGCTTTTCCAATGCCAGATGTCCCTCCGGTGATGATAACTACTTTATCCTCCATTTAATTATTTTCGTCCAAATTTGCCGAAATAGTTTGAATTCACCAGAACTATTGTTTGGCACAGCGGAACTTTCTGAAAATTCGTATGCTTTAAAGTACATTTGAACATGTTTCTCTTAAAGCTGATTTCCCGGCTTCCAATGGGTGTACTATACTTGATTGGGGACGGTATCTTTATACTCCTGTACTATGTTTTTGGTTATCGCAAAAAAGTAGCGCTGGCTAATGTAAGTAACTCATTCCCAAAGCTAAGTATTGCTGAACACCGACATATTGTAAAAGTGTTTTACAGAAGATTTTCCGAGTACGCTGTAGAGACGCTCAAAGCCATTTCAATTACGGAGAAAGAACTACTAAAACGTGTTACTTATACCAATGTACCCGAAGTGCAACCTCATGCAGATAAAAAACAGTCTATTATTGTAATCGCTTCTCATCAATTTAACTGGGAATGGGCATTGTTGGCAGGCTGCCTGGTTTTACCTTTTCCCGTGGACGCAGTATATCAAAGGCTTTCTAATAAGTCTTTTGACCGCCTCATGCTCCATACAAGGGGTAAATTTGGTGGTAGCCCAATAGATAAAAAACGAGTGTTAAGAACCATCCTGACCACCAAAGATCGGTTGCGTGCGTTGGGCATTGTGGCGGACCAGTCACCAGGTATCCACTCACCTAAATATTGGACCAGCTTTTTAAACCAGGAAACAGCATTTTTTTTAGGCCCAGAGCAAATTGCCAAGGCGGGTCAATATCCTGCTTATTTTTTTCATGTAGTACGACTTAAAAGGGGTCATTATTCCGTAGAACTTAAGCCATTAGGTGCGCCTCCTTATGACAAGCACGGACATGAAGTACTGGAAAACTATGCTAAATGCACGGAGCAACTGATTTGTAGTGATCCACCAGGATATTTATGGACACATAAGAGGTGGAAGTTACAAAGGGAGTCAGTAGAAGATTAAAGGCTTGATTTTAAGTTAGTAGCGCTTCAATATCGTCTTTGTTAAGGCTTTTTACGAAACTTTCTTCAGTGGTGATTAACTCACTGGCCAGACGCTTCTTATGTTTTTGAAGCTCCAATATTTTCTCCTCTACCGTATTTCTGCTGATAAACTTATACGTAAAGACTTTGTTCTCCTGACCTATTCGGTGTGCCCGGTCTACAGCTTGGGCTTCTATGGCTGGATTCCACCATGGATCCAGAATAAACACGTAATCCGCCTTGGTCAGGTTAAGTCCTAGCCCACCGGCTTTTAATGAAATAAGAAAAACCTTTATATCCGGGTCATTTTGAAAGCGCTCTACCTGACCTCTACGGTCTTTCGTAGATCCATCAAGGTAGGCAAAATCTATATTCATATCTTTCAAATGATCGGAGACAATAGACAAATGCTTAACAAATTGACTGAAAATCAGTACATTATGACCTTCGCTAATGGCATTGTCCAGCATAGACATTACATCCCATACTTTACCGGAAGCCCCTTCATAATCCTGATCTACCATCTTTGGGTGATTAGCAATCTGCCGTAATTTTGTGAGCCCCTGAAGTAAGATCATATGCGATTTATTTAATCCTTTTTCTTCAATGTTTTCAAGGATCTTATTTCTATAAAACGCTTTTACCTTTTCATATTCTGCTTCCTGATCAGGTAATAATGAAGAATATTGTATATTCTCCACTTTCTCTGGTAACTCTGTTGCTACTTGTGATTTATGCCTCCTAAGAATGAAGGGCTTTATGATTGAATAAAGCTTTTTTGTCTTGTTCTGATCATTGTGCTTTTCAATGGGTGTCAGGAATTCATTCTTAAAGAAATTTTGCCCACCCAGCAGACCCGGATTAACAAAACTAATTTGCGACCACAGGTCCATTGTACTGTTTTCTAATGGCGTACCTGTTAAGATCAGTCTGTGACGTGTATTAAGGTCTTTAACTGCTTTTGCAATATTTGAACTTGGGTTTTTAATGGCCTGTGACTCGTCCAGTATTACATAGTTGAAATAATAATCTGTGAGGATATCAATATCTAATCTTACGATACCATATGAAGTAAGTATAATATCGTAATCAGTAAACTTTGAGGGGTCTTTCTCCCTGTTTGATCCGGTATAGGTAAAAACTTTCAGGTTGGTAAATCGAGCGGCTTCCATCTCCCAGTTATACAGCAAAGAGGTGGGCATAACTAATAGTGAAGCACCACTGGAACCTGCTTCTTTTTCGGCTTGTAATAATGCCAAGGTTTGCACCGTTTTACCCAATCCCATGTCATCGGCAAGGCACCCGCCAAAACGAAATTGATTGAGGAACCTGAGCCAGTTGTACCCTGCTTTCTGATAGGGCCTCAATTCACCTTTGAAATTACTTGGAGTCTGAAATTCTTCAATTCCTTCAAAGCCGCGAAGACTTTCAAGTTTACGACTCATCGTTACTTTGGCAAGATTGCCATTCTCCAGGTCCTGGACCAGTGCAAGGTGATGTTTTTTTAATCTAGTGCTGCCGTCCTCGGCCTCATTAGTGAAAGAAAACAATTCGGCATATTCCACCAACCACGATTCGGGAATAACGGCTATCTCCCCATTTGGTAATTCAAATTCCAGTTTCTTTTTCGAAACCATTTTCCGTAGTTCCTTGAAACTGATTTCATAGTTACCGAATTTGATAACAGCATGAATATCAAACCAATCAATATTTTCTTTTACTTCCAGGCTGATCTTGTATTCGCCTAAGAAATACTTTTTGGAGCTCTTGCCCTTTTGTTCAATAATGAAGCCTTGCTCTTCCAATACCTGTCTATGTTCATCTAACCAACTGAAAGCGACTGGTTTTGTCAAAGCGATCTTAGAGTTTTTTAAAGACAGACCTGTTTCAGCCATGAATTTTAAGGTCTTCTTCTCATCATTCAGCTTTCGCTTTACCCGATGAAAGATATAATTATCTCCTTTTTTTTCAACACTGACACTTACCGGAGAAAGGTGATCAGCCCTGAACTTGAATGGCCCATATTGGAATGATAGGTCAAATACTATCTTCCCGTTTTGATTTTCCGAGGGGGTATTTTTTTCGTCAAATAACTCCAGGCTTTTATAGTTACCTGCTAGCTCTGAGATTGCCAAAATGGGCTTTGGCTCATATTGCTCACTGTTAATTTCAAAGCCTTTGGCATAAACATCGAAAGAGGCTACCAATGGGGCCACGAATTTATTATAGTAGGTTTCTTCTACGTTTTTGGGAATAACAATAAATTTCTTATTGAGAAAAGGCATCAACTTTTTGCCATCGATATTTTTTTCAAATGAATAAAGCTTACCTGCATGTACCATCCATGCCGGGTTCTTACACACTATAAAAGCGCCTTTATATTGAAAATCGACTTTTTCATCATTGTATTTTATGGTGGGGAAATAATGTGTGTTGTCATCATTTCTCCGAAAGTGAAAGAGTACAGAAGCTTTATTTTCTAATACCTCTATATGCCGCCAGGCAGGTTCACCGTCGTTACCCATTTCAAAAAGCATCTTCCCTTTTAATCTTTCCAGGATTTTTGCCCTTCTTCTTTCCAGAAAATTCTCAATTTCTCTTTGAAGCAGCTCATTCCCTTTTTGATCGTCATACACTTTCAGGAAGAAGTCTTCCGGTTTAATCGTTTTCTTGTAAAACTGCTTGATAATAGCATCTTGTTGTGTGCTATCCATCAGGTCTATCAACTCGAAATCAGTAGCATCCAGACCTTTTTCAAATTCACGTGCATTTTTAGAAGAAATATTTTGATGCTGTAGGGTAAGCTTACCTTTATCATCTAAATGGATGACGAAAGATTCGAACAGATACCCAAGGTACTCATGTTGGTATAGTGAATATATAATTTGAAAGGGCTTAGTAGCTGATACCTTCATATTATTCTAAAAAACGGAACTTGCAAATTAATAATTTTGCTACACTTAGACCTTCAATTCTTTATGTGTTTTCGTTAAAAAAATTACATAGCCATTCAATAAGCAGAATATCAGCGTTTTGAACTAAAGATATTGGGCACTATTGTAGCGTGTAGCCATAACTGCAGGCCGGTAAGCAATAATAAATGTAATTATAATAAGACTTACAGCAGTGAATAAAAAATCGGTTAGCTCCATTTGAACAGGATAATTCTCCAGAACGGAAGTTTCCATCCCCATAGATACAAGTCCGAAATTTTGCTGCAACCAGCAGATTGTACCCCCTAGCATAAGACCTACAATAGCTCCGCTGAGTGAAATAATAATTCCTTCACCCAAAAAGATTTTCTTTATTAAGTTATCCGTTGCCCCAAGACTGTACAGTATAGAGATGTCTTGCTTCTTATCAATGGCCAGCATAGTGAGAGAAAAAAAGATATTTATAGAGCCCACCGCAAGTATGAATGCGAACGCGATGAAACCAAATAGTTTTTCTAACTTGAGTAATTTGTAAATATCAGCATGTTGTTCTTGGTTGTTTTGGACCCTGAAATCGTTACCGAGTATATTTCTTAACTCATCTCTTACGTTATCCACTTCATATCCGTTTTTTACTTTAATCTCAAGAGAAGTACGCCTTTTGTCATAGTTTAAAAGATCTTTTACAAAATCTAGAGGAACGAATATATAGTTTTCATCGTAACTTTTCTCAATAGCAAATACGCTACCAGGGAGGATGTTTTTTTTGCTGTAGAGTTTGCTTACATCAAGTGAGCCAGATTTTATGTCTTTTATATAGTGCACTTGTAAGGGATGCAGGTCGTTTTCCGGTGACATGGAAAGGGCGTATTGAATGCCTTGACCTACTATGGCATAGCTAACATCTCCTTCTTTCAACTTTAACTCACCACTAACAATGTTATGCTTGTCAAAACGACCTTGTTCAAGAAAATTATCACTTACTCCTTTAATAGTTGCCACCATCTCTGATTTACGATATCTGATGTAGACATAGTCTTCTATCACTTCTGTTAAAATACCTATACCTTCAGTGGCTTCTATTTCAGTGAATAAACTATCGGTCAGATCAAATGATTTGCCTTTAACATATTCTACTTTTATCTGTGGATCGAAAGAACTATAAAGTGAACTTATCAGGTTACTCAAGCCGTTGAAAACGGAAAGCACGATGATTAATGCAGCAGTACAAACCGCTACGATGATCATAGAAATTATTGAGATGACATTAATGAAATTCCGTTTTTTAGACGAAAAAAAATACTTACGCGCAATAAAGAAAGGCAGATTCACTGTTGATCAATTTTCCAGGTCAGATGAGTCTGCCTCAGGTATATCCAGATTGTCAATAATTTGATCAATACGAGATGCCTGCTCTTCTACTTCATCTATATAAAATATCAATTCAGGGACTTTTCTTACCTGTTTACTTATCTTATTACCCAAATCCCGGCGGAACTCACTTTTATGTTTATTGATCTTTTCCAACATAAGCTTTTTGTCATTGACCAGCATCATAGAAAAATATACTTTGGCTATTCCAAGGTCAGGGCTCACTTTGACATCAGCCACTGTCACCAATGAATTCGAGAAAATCCCAGGCTTATCTTTTTGAATGATATCACTAAGGTCTTTTTGGATCAGTCGAGAAAATTTTTGCTGACGTTTGCTTTCTGTCATACCACAAATATCCGATTAATTTGCTTTTTTTCTATATTCGCTCAAGTTGGTACTATTGGTAAGAGTTAAAACACAGTGCTTTGCTTACATTTTTCAGACTTAATGATCCGTATCGTCTTGTTATCATTTTTTTTCTGCTGCTGGCGCTAAGAATGCCGGCACTAATTAGCGAAGAAACATTAACGGTTCCTGAGTTGAATTATATGTTGGTAGGTGAAAAGCTGGCCGCCGGAGAAAGTCTATACGATGGTGTATGGGCTAACATAGGCCCTCTTTCTGCATTAGTCTACGGTACTATCGACTTTCTATTTGGCCGGTCTCAATTGGCATATCAAATTTTTGCGTTACTCTTTGTTTTTGTTCAGGCATTTTTTTTTAACAGAATACTGCTCATCAATAAGGTACTCAACGAAAATACCTATATTCCTGGCTTGATCTATGCTTTTTTGATGTCCTATTTTTGGGACTTCTTTACGCTGACACCGATTTTGATGAGTGTTACTTTCATCTTATTAGCGTTACACAATATTTTTAGTCATATAGAGTTTCGTGCCAGAAAAGATGAAATGATCCTGAACATCGGACTGTTTTTGGGCATCGCTTATCTGTTCTATTTTCCGGCCTTTATCTTTGGGTTAGGTACGTTGGTTATTTTTGTTTTGTTTACAGGTACTGTAATCAGGAGATACTTCATGCTGATGTATGGCTATTTTTTACCGTTTATTCTGACATCACTGTATTTTCTTGTATCAGGGCGATGGCAAGATTATAGCTATAGCTTTCTACAGCCGCTTTTCTTCGGTTTTCGACATTGGTATACCTCTTACCTTTCTGTTTTAATGATCCTGAGTGTCCCTTTGCTGTTATTGGTCTTTTCTTTTCTGAAAATGGGTAGTAGTGGCCGTTTTAATAATTACCAGGTCAGACTGAACAGGGCCATGTTTGTGTGGTTTTTGTTTTCTCTCGTGGTTGTTTTCCTGAGTGATGTTAATGCGCCCAATACTTATGTCATTTTAGTACCGTCATTAGCTTTCTATTTTGGGCACTTTTTTTTATTGATGAGACGAAAGTGGCTGGCGGAATTAACCTTTATTTTATTTATAGCCTCGTTGGTCTATGTAAATTATGGAACGACCTATTCATTTTCGTTTTTTGCAAACCGATTTCATACGGAGGATTATGTGATTGACAATGAAAAGTACAAGGAGTTTGCAGGTAAGAAGATCCTGGTGCTGGGAAAAGATATAAGTCCGTACAGGCATGCGAAAATGGCTACACCTTTCCTGAATTGGGACATTTCAAAGAGTATTTTCCAGAATCCGGACTATTATGATAATCTGTCGTTGATCTTTAAAGGGTTTAATGATGATATGCCAGAGCTTATTATAGATAAGCACGCTGTAATGCCCGTAGTTTTCGAACGGATAGTACCACTGAGTGAATTTTACGAGAGTAAACTTCCGGGCATATATCAATTGAAAACCCAACCAATAAATTCAGAAATTAACTGATATGAAGTTAACAGCCTATCTTATCAATTCTCCTTTTATGCCTGCCGCCTTCAAAATCGCTTGAAAGAAAGGTTTTTACCATATTTTTGGCCATATCTGTATCCACGAAGCGGGCAGGGATGCAAAGAATGTTGGCATCATTATGTTGTCTGGCCAGTGCTGCTAATTCTGTATTCCAACAAATGGCAGCACGAATACCCTGATGCTTATTGGCTGTCATAGCCACACCATTAGCACTACCACATATTAATATGCCTTTCTCGTATTCTCCTTCTTCAACGGCGCTAGCTACAGGATGTGCGAAATCTGCATAGTCCGCTGATTCAGAAGAGTAAGTACCATAGTCTTTTAATGAATGACCCGATTTTTCAAGAAATTCATAGATCAAACCTTTGTATTCATAACCAGCATGATCACTACCGATTGCTATTTTTGACATCTCATTTGGATTGTTGTTGCTCTAATAATTCTTTTTTCTCTTTCTTTTTAATCACTCTCCTGGATATTATTATACTGAATTCATATAATCCAAATAGAGGGAATGCGATGAGTACTTGACTCAATGGATCCGGGGGGGTAAGCATAGCCCCTAAAACCAGTATGACTACTATAGCATGCTTACGGTAGGCTTTCATCAAAGTTGGGGTTACCAAACCTATTTTTGAGAGAAAATATACCACGACAGGGAGCTGAAACAAAAGCCCACTCCCTAATACTAATGTACTTATAGTGGATACATAGGAAGTAATATCAAATTCATTTGCCACAATTTCACTGACCTGGTAACCTGCCAGGAAATTCACGGATAATGGTGACATAATGTAATAGCCGAACAGAATGCCTGTCAGGAACAAAAAAGAAACAGAAAATACAGCCCCCCTGGAAGCTCTGCGTTCATTGAAATATAGTCCGGGGCTAATGAATCTCCAAAACTCCCAAAAAGCATAAGGGAATGCCACAATAATTCCTATTACGAAGGAAGAAGTAATGTGCATGGTAAACTGTCCCGTCATCTTCCGGCTTTGTATTTTGAAATCCAATTCGTCAATACAGAGTGCGGAAGAGTTTATCAAATCGGCCAGTTCACAAAGTTTACGAAAAGTCCAAAAGTCTACTTTTGCAGGTCCGAAAATAACGGTATCAAATATAAAGTCGACGCCAATGAATGCAGCAATAGAAAAAATGAAGATAACTGCTACCGACCGTACGAGATGCCATCTGAGTTCCTCAAGATGGTCTAAGAACGACATCTCTTTTTCCTCACCGGGTTGGTCTAATTGCTTCACAATCTACTTAAATAAGGGGAAGCCACCCATCCATGAATTTACCTCATGCTTTACAGCAAGAATGGCTTCATTATTATCATGGTTTATAAGCACTTTGTCGATCAGGTCCACTATTTTGATCATGTCACTTTCTACCATGCCTCGTGTAGTGGCAGCCGCAGTACCCACTCTCATCCCAGAGGTTACAAAAGGTGACTGGGTATCAAATGGGACCATATTTTTGTTGATGGTGATATCCGCTTTGATCAGCGTGTTTTCAGCTATTTTTCCTGTGAGATCTTTGCGTCTGAGGTCAATGAGCATCATATGGTTGTCTGTGCCGTCTGAAATTACCTTATAACCTTTCTGGACAAATGCATTAGCCATCGTTTTGGCATTTTTTGTAACCTGAACCACATAATTCAAATAATCATCACTCAATGCTTCTTGAAAAGCAATCGCCTTCGAAGCAATAACATGCTCTAAAGGACCTCCTTGTGTTCCCGGGAATACACCAGAATCTAACAGGCTTGAGATCTTGCGAACTTCACCTTTTGGAGTTTTAAGTCCCCATGGGTTTTCAAAATTGTCTCTGACCATGATCATTCCGCCACGGGGTCCTCTGAGTGTTTTGTGAGTCGTGGTCGTTACAATATGGCAGTATTCCAATGCATCATTTAGTAACCCTCTTGCAATAAGGCCCGACGGATGTGAGATATCCGCCAGGAGTAATGCTCCAACGGCATCTGCAGCTTCCCTGAGTATCTCGTAATTCCAATCACGGCTATAGGCTGAAGCCCCGCATATGATCAATTTTGGTTTTTCTTTTTTAGCCTGGGTTACTACTCCCTCCCAATCAATTAAACCTGTTGATTCTTCTACACCATAGAAAACTGGCTCATACAGTTTCCCGGAAAAATTTACAGGGGAACCATGTGTGAGGTGGCCGCCATGTGATAGGTCAAACCCTAAGATTTTATCTCCTTTATTGAGTATTGCCAACATCACCGCGGCGTTGGCTTGTGCTCCTGAATGTGGCTGAACATTTACCCAGGTAGCTCCAAATAATTCCTTAGCTCTTTCTATGGCTAATTCCTCTATCTTGTCTACAACTTCGCAGCCCCCATAGTATCGCTTGCCCGGAAGACCTTCAGCATATTTATTAGTCAGCTCAGTACCCATTGCTTCCATTACCTGTGGAGAAGCGAAGTTTTCTGAGGCAATAAGCTCAATACCCTCATGTTGCCTTCTTTTTTCTTGTTCAATTAGATCGAAAATAACTGTATCTCTGCGCATAAGTAATTATTTAGGGGGGTATAAAGAGCGGCAAAAATAAGGTAAGCACTACAGATAACCAATACTGGTTGGTTTCATGTTAAATTTTTAATTTTAATGAAAACTACGATCATGCGAAACTTAATCAGAACCTTATTTCTATCTTTTGTAATACCGGTGTGTGGCTGCAATCATATCATTGGGGAACGTGGTAACGGGGTAATGGCCACCGATCGTTTCGATGTAGGTGAGTTTACCGCTTTGGAAACTGAAGGTAACTTCGATATAACCTTACAACGTGGTGAAACGCCCTATGTAACCATTGCTACGGATGAAAATTTACTTACATACATCGTGGTGGAGAAAGTGGGAAGTGCAGTAAGAATCTCCACGAACAAAAATTTGATCAGCGATAAAGGGGTTAAGGTAACGCTATACTACAATGATTTGAAATCAATAGATGTGAGTGGAGCAGCCAGAATTAGCAGTGGTGAACTGATCAAAGGGGATTATCTTCGAGTGAATATGGCTGGTGCCGGTGCGGTAGACCTTGAAGTGGATCTGAAATTACTGGCTGTGGATATTTCAGGAGCCGGTGCGGTAAAACTGCGCGGTCATGTGATCGAGCAAGAAATAGATATGAATGGAGCAGGTGGTCTGGAGGCAGACGAATTGATCAGTGATGATTGTACCATAAGTATCAGCGGTGTTGGAGGCGCCTCTATTCAGGTACGTGAAAAACTAGAAGCCTCTGTAAGCGGCATAGGAGGGATCACTTACAAAGGTAATCCGTCAGATGTTCAAACGGATGTGTCTGGGTTGGGACAGATCACACGTTATGAAGGTGCTGAAGAGAGTGACCCTGATGTCTAGTCATTTTGTGCCTGTTTCAGGCATTTTAAGTAAAGCTGTATTGTATTCTCTAGCCCTAAATAGATAGCATCACAAATAAGGGCATGGCCAATGGATACTTCTTCTGTTTCAGGAATTTCTGAAATAAAATATGTAAGGTTATGACGATCCAGATCATGACCAGCATTGATCTCAATGTCAAGCGCTAGTGCTCTGGCGGCTGCTAGTTTGAAAGGAAGTATGGCCGCTTCCTTATTTTTGAGGAAGTTTGAAGCATAGCTCTCAGTATAAAGCTCTATCCGGTTCGTTCCTGTTTCCGCTGCCCCTTCAATCATTTTTTCATTCGGATCAACGAAAATAGAGGTTCTTACCCCACTTTCCTTCAATTCGGCGATCCGATCAACCAGCATGGATCTATGCTTCATGGTATCCCAGCCTGCATTGGAAGTGAGTACATTAGGAGCATCAGGTACCAGTGTTGCCTGTGTAGGCTTAACTTTATGTACTAGTTCCATATACCTCTTATCAGGATACCCTTCAATGTTAAATTCTGTTGTTATCACCTCAGAGAGAGCAAGTACATCGTCATATCTTATGTGCCGCTCATCTGGCCGTGGATGTACTGTAATGCCCTGAGCCCCCAAGTGTTCACAATCCACAGCACTTTTAACAAGATCCGGATTATTGCCCCCACGTGCATTTCGCAATGTGGCAAATTTGTTAATATTGACACTCAATCGAGTCATGTACTGACAGGTTTAATAATAATATTGTAAATCAAAATTATGTATTATCTAACATAACAGCCTGATTATTATGTTTACCAGGCTCCACATTCAGATTTAGCAAGTCAATGAATTATGACTTAGCTTTGCAGCTTCAAAATAACAAGAAGTTTGTTAAACTATTACATGAGATGAGTCTTAAAGAGCAAATTGACCAGGATATAAAGTCGGCTATGCTGGCAAAAAAGAAGGAAGAACTTACTGCATTAAGAGCTATAAAGTCAGCAATATTATTGGCAGAAACGGAGAAGGGTGTGGGAGATAAGCTGAAGGCTGATGCAGAGATCAAGCTTTTGACCAAAGCGGCGAAACAGCGTAAAGAGTCTGCCGAACTTTACCAGAAAGAAGGTCGTCAGGACCTGGCAGATAAAGAATCTTTTGAACTTGAAGTGATATCAAGATACCTTCCCAAGCAGCTTACTGAAGAAGAGCTAAAAGAGGCATTGCAAAAAATTGTTGCTCAGGCAGGTGCGCAAGGCCCGCAGGATATGGGGAAGGTAATGGGGTTAGCCACTAAATCATTGGCTGGAAAAGCGGATGGGAAAAAGATATCAGAATTAGTAAAAGTAATACTGGCAGGTTAGTTGAGCATACTGGATATCGTTTTATTGGCAATACTTTCTTTTGGAGCTTACAAGGGCTTTCGAAAAGGCTTCTTAATGGAGATTATTACGATTTTAGCCTTTGTACTGGCTGTCATTGGAGGTTTTAAGCTTTTACACCTGGGCATGGCCTTTTTGAATGCCCAGTTTAATATAGACGGTCAGTTGTTGCCTTACCTTTCATTCTTGATTATCTTCATTGGTATAGTTCTGATCATCAATTTGTTAGGGAAGTTTTTAAAAAAAGTATTGAATATGACACTTTTAGGGCCTGTGGATAATATCGCAGGCGCCATTGTAGCTGTTTTAAAATGGAGCTTCGGGATAAGCGTAATATTTTGGCTTACCAACTCTTTTGGTATTCAGCCATCTGATAGTTGGACTGGCCAGTCTGTTTTGTACCCGTTTCTTATCACATGGGCGCCACAACTGGTAGAATCCTTCTCTTTTGTAGTGCCTTTTGCAGAAGACCTTTTTCAAATGGTTCGTGAATTACTTCAGAATGATCCTGTTACTTGATAATTATGATTCATTCACATTTAACCTTGAAGATTACTTTAGGCAATTAAATACTAGTTGTAAAGTAGTACGAAATGATGTGTCGTTAGAGACCATAGATGCATTGGATTTTGAGGCTATTGTCATTTCCCCGGGCCCGGAAACGCCATCGAAGTCCGGTCACCTAATGAAAATTTTGGATATATACCACAACAAGGTCCCTATCCTTGGTATATGCCTGGGGCATCAGGCCATAGGACAGTATTTTGGAGGAAAAGTGGTAAAAGCCTTACGGCCCATGCATGGCAAGATATCCCAAATAAAAGTAGTGAATGATGTCCTATTTAAAAGTATACCCTCAGAGTTTAAAGTAGTCAGATATAATTCATTGATAGTGGATCTGAATGATGGAGTGTTAGAACCGATAGCCTGGAGTGCTGAAAATGAATTAATGGCACTTCGGCATCGTTATCTGCCTATTTGGGGGCTTCAATTTCACCCTGAAGCGGTATTAACCGAGCATGGACTTGCCATCATCAGAAATTGGCTTAAAGGAAACCAGCTAGTAATTTAATTCGTCATTTTTGTTTAATTTGCCAGTATCAATCACACGTGTATGTCGCTAAAGATTAAGCAACAGAGAGAATATAAATTTATAGAAGAAGGCGAAGGCGAGGTGCTTTTGTTGTTACACGGATTATTTGGTGCATTGAGTAATTGGGAGGCGGCAGTAAATTTCTTTAAACATAATTGTAAAGTAGTTATACCTCTGTTACCTATTTATGACATGCCATTGAAGCAGGCGGGTCTTGATGGTTTGGTGAAGTTCCTTGAGGATTTTGTAAGGCTCAGAGGGCTCAGTGCCGTAACAGCAATAGGTAATTCTCTTGGAGGTCATGTAGGACTTATTTATACCCTTAGAAACCCGGACAATGTCAAACGACTTGTACTTACAGGGAGCTCAGGTCTTTTTGAGAATTCTCTTGGAGGTTCATTTCCTAAAAGAGGTAGTTATGAATATGTTAAAGAAAAGGTAGAATATACATTTTATAATCCGAATACAGCTAATAAAGAACTTGTAGATGAAGTGTTTGAGACTACTAAAAGTATTCCTAAATGTTTGAGGATAGTGGCTATTGCCAAATCTGCCCAAAGACATAATATGGCCAAAGATATTACGACAATTCAGAAACCAACGTTGCTGATTTGGGGTTTAAATGATACCATTACCCCACCAATGGTGGGATATGAGTTTAACAGGTTAATACCTAATTCGCAGCTCAGATTTATTGATAACTGCTGCCATGCACCTATGATGGAACATCCTGATAAATTCAATAAAATTTTAAGTGACTATATAGAGGAGAATGAATATGATAGCTGAGGAATTAATAAACCATATGATACCGCCATTGAAACCAAAGGACGACGCTCATAAAGCCCTGGTTTGGATGGAGGAATTACGCAGTAACGAGTTACCTGTTGTAAATAATGAAAAATTCATTGGTTTTATTACAGAAGAGATGGTAATGGAGCAGAATGATGTGGAGATGTTGATAGAGGACTTTGATACAATAGGTAAAAATTGTGTCCTGTCAAAAAATTCGCACTTCTATGATGTCCTGAAGATTGCGTCAGAGAATTTTCTTCAAATGGTAGGGGTGGAAGATGATGAAAAGAATTATTTAGGGGTGATCACCGTTCGTGATACGATTAATTCATTTGCTCAGTCTGTGGCTATTCAAATACCGGGTAGTATCCTGGTGCTCTCTTTACAACAGATCGATTATTCACTTTCACAGATAAGTCGCTTGATTGAAGAAAATAACGCAAAGATATTGAGTAGTAATGTCGAAGTGGACGATGATGATGCCAGTAAATTGAGAGTAACACTTAAGATTGATAAGTTAGACCTGTCACCTATAGTAGCTACTTTTGAAAGATTTGGATTTAAAGTCATTGGCCGATTTCAGGAAAGTACCATGGAGAATCAGGAAAAAGATCGCATCAATATGTTATTAAAATTCCTGGATATTTGAGCCAATGATGAATATTGGCATTCACGGTAAAGATTTCGGACCTGAAGGTAAGGATTTTATTCAAAGCGTATTTTCAATATTAGAAGGCTGGAATTGCCATGTTCATATTTCAAACGATTATCTCCCACTGGTAGAGCGCCAGGGACTTAAGCTGCCTGCTTATGAGGTGTTCCGTTACAAGTCTGATCTAAGTTATCTTGATGTTATGTTAACCCTTGGAGGAGATGGCACTTTACTGGAGGCTGTTACCTACATAGCTGGTTCGGATGTACCTATACTGGGTATAAATACCGGACGGCTCGGGTTTTTGGCCACTACTTCGAAAGAGTCTATCAACGAAGCCTTAAAGTGCTTACACGACCAGGATTATGAATTTGACGAAAGGACACTGCTTCACCTGGATTCTAATGCTAATTTATTTGATGGGCTTAATTTTTCGCTCAACGATTTCACAATTCTGAAAAAAGACACCACGTCTATGATTGTTGTGAATACTTTTATCAATGGAGAGTTTCTAAATTCTTATTGGGCTGATGGAATAATTGTGTCTTCACCCACCGGGTCGACCGGATATTCTATAAGCTGCGGAGGGCCACTGGTGCTGCCGCAGTCTGATAACTTCATTATAACACCGGTCAGCCCACATAATCTGACGGTTCGTCCTATTGTTGTCCCTGATAGTTCGGAGCTATCATTTACTGTTGAAGGCCGTAGTAACAGTTTTCTTATATCGTTAGATTCTCGTATTGAGACAGTTGACAATTCTATTCGATTGACTGTTACTAAGGAAAAATTTAAGATAAGGCTTATTAAGTTGAAAGAAAATAACTACTTTAAAACGCTCAGACAAAAACTAAACTGGGGACTGGACGTTAGAAACTAAGTTTTATCTTTCTAAGATAATGTTTACTTTTAGGCGTTTTTGATTTTGTTTTCAACAGTTGGATTATAACACGTTGCAATGAAAAGATATTTAATTCTAATTCTTACTGTTTTAGTGATGGGGGTAAGTGAATCCGCTCACAGTCAGTTAAAAAGAAAATCTATCCGTAAAAACAACAAGAGAATTTCCAGCTTTAAGGGAAAGAAAAATAATTTCACAGCAGACAAGAAATATAATTATCTGGCATTTTCTATTAATGCATTTAATTATTTTGGTGATTTGGCCCCTTTATCGAGACGGCTTAGCACAGATATATCATTTACGAGGCCAGGTTTTGGATTGGAGTTTGGACATAGATTTGGTCCAAGGTATACTTTGAGAGGTGCTTTTACCTATGGAACGCTGAGAGGAGATGATTTTGAATCGGCAGATCCGGGAGATGAAGAGGCAAGGTTTAGATATGTCAGAAACCTTCACTTCAGGAATAGGATTAAGGAACTTACCATAACAGCCATGTTTGATCTTTTGAAAAATGAAGGATCCTATATAAGCAGAGTACAATTTACCCCTTACGCATTTGTGGGCTTAACTGTATTTCACCATAATCCACAGGCATATGTAAATGAAAGTAGCTCTTTGCCCGAAGCAGGTAGTTGGGTAGATTTGGAGCCCCTGGGTACGGAAGGGCAATATTCGAATTTGCCTGATGATGCCGTGAATTCGGGGATCGAATCTTATAGCTTATGGCAAATAGCGATCCCAATAGGAATAGGAGTTAGATATAGATTAAATCAGGTGTTTGACCTTTCTTTTGAAGTAGGCTTGAGATACACCTTTACGGATTATCTTGATGATGTAAGTCAAAACTATATTGACCCATCCCTCTTGCCCAACGATCTATCCAGAGAGCTGGCTGATCGCTCTCAGGAAACGACTGCTGCAGTTTCAAACTCGGAAAGGGACTTCACTGCGATCAATGCAACAGCATTTGATAGGGATGGAGATGGCTTCTTCGATGGGTATGGTACAGAGTTCAGAGATAATATACGTGGCAATAAAGACGATAACGACCAATATTTCGTTACAACGATCAAACTAGCTTATATTATAGGCGCTACATTCAGAAGAGCGAAATTCAGGTAATATGAAATTAATGATGGCATCTTTCAAGGGAAAACCTACTATCGGTTTTCCCATTTTTGTTTTAATGCTTTGCATGCTCTGTTCGTCGGCTTGGTCACAAGAGACCGAAATAGGCTTTGGCATAGGCGGGTTTAAGTATTCCGGCGACCTGTCCAGAGGTATAAATTTGAAATCTATTACCCCGGCTGGTACTGTTTTCTTCAGGAATAACCTAAGCAATGCTGTAAGTTTTAGGGTTGGCCTCACTGCAGGTCAAATGGCAGCCAGTGATGACAAAACCCCTATTGATCCATTTGCGCAACAACGTGATGCCTCTTTTGACATTTTTGTGTTTGAAGCTTCTACAGTATTTGAGTACCATTTTTTAAAGTGGAGGCAAGAGCATACGCTTATCCGATGGACCCCTTATTTGTTTGGAGGCTTAGCCATTTTTGGTCTGTCCGGAGAAGGTGATAAGCCTGCGGAATATAGCAATATACAGCCTGCTATTCCTTTTGGTCTGGGGATAAAATACATTTTAAATCCTAAATGGTATATGGGGGTTGAGTTTGGAGCGAGAAAAATATTTTTTGACTACTTAGATAACGTGAGTGAAGGAGATGGAACAATCAAGAATTTTGATTATGGTAATCGATTCGATAATGATTCTTATTATTATTTCGGTGTTTCTATGACTTACTCTTTCTATACTATTCCTTGTCCCAACAGTCCGTATAAAAGGAACTACAGAAGTCGTTAAAAAAGTGGTAATAACGAAATATTTAGTGCAAAAAACTTAATTTTGCAAACTTGTGTCTGCTTTAAAGGAAAATATTATGACAAGTGGTCTTCCAAGGCATATTGCCGCTATAATGGATGGCAATGGCAGGTGGGCTAAAAAGAAAGGCGCTGCCAGAATTTTTGGGCATAAAAATGCTATTAAGGCGGTTCGGGAAGTTACCGAGGGATGCGCGGAACTCGGGGTGGAATTCCTTACACTTTATGCTTTTTCTACAGAGAATTGGGGCCGGCCGATAGAAGAAGTCAGTGGACTCATGGAGCTTCTTGTGCTAACAATAAAAAAAGAATTAAAAACCCTGTTAAACAATAACGTCAGACTAACGACTATTGGGTCTTTTCAAAGCCTTCCGAAAAAATGTCAATCAGAGCTGATGGAAGCTATGGAAATGACAAAAGATAATACGGGTCTGACCTTGATTTTGGCATTAAGTTATAGCGGACGGTGGGAAATTACCGAAGCTGTAAAACAGATAGCAAAAGAAGTACAGCATGGAGACTTAATGGCAAGTAATATTAATGAGGAATTGATCGGCCAATACCTTCAAACCCGTGATATTCCTGACCCGGAACTATTGATCAGAACAAGTGGAGAACTAAGAATCAGTAATTTTTTGTTATGGCAAATAGCCTATACAGAAATTTACATCACAAGTAAGTTATGGCCTGATTTTAGACGAGAAGATCTTTATGAGGCTATTCAGGCTTTTCAAAGTAGAGAAAGAAGATTTGGTAGAATTAGTGAACAAGTGAACTCTTGATTGATGAGAAGAACAGTAGTCTTATTGGCCTTATGCCTGTTTGTTAACCATGTGGATGGTCAGATCCGTAGAAAGAGAAGCACTGATAATTCAGAAAACAATAGCTCTCTTAATTATTCGAACCCTACACAATATGTGGTAGGTGGTATTGATGTTACCGGGTTGAAAGTTTTGGATAAAAATGCTTTAATATCCTTATCCGGATTAAAGGTAGGAGATAAGGTGAAAATTCCAGGTGACGAGATAAGCGGGGCCATTAAGAAATTATGGAAACACGGTCTGGTAGGGGACGTTTCCATTTCCATTGACAAGATCGAGGGAGACCAGGTTTATCTGAAAATAGAACTGACAGAACGCCCTCGCCTGACCGGGTTTACATTTGAAGGGGTCAAAAAATCAAGAGAAACTGAAATACGTGAAGATCTCAATCTTATTCGTGGTAGAATTCTATCTGATGCCATTATAAGAAATACCCAGATAACGGTAAAAAACCATTATGTGAAAAAGGGATTCTTAAATGCTGATGTTAAAGTGATTCAAACGTTGGATACTCTTAATAGAGACGGGGTTAAACTGCGTATTGTGGTCAATCCAAAGTCTAAAGTAAGGGTTAATAGAATTATATTTGAGGGCAATGAAGAGTACTCAGATACTCGTCTGAAAAAGAAAATGAAGTCTACTAACGAACATGTTAGGGTTTCACTTTTTAAGCAGGCGGCTCAATTATTAGCGGGAATAAGGCCTGGGAAAGTCGTCAACTTTTTTGATTCTACTTATGAAATGTCTGGTAAAGACCTGAAAAGGTTTGTCAATGACAATGTAAAGCTGAATTTTTTCAAAGGGTCAAAATTTATTAAGTCAGACTATGAAGACGATAAACAAGCATTGATCAATTTCTATAACTCAAAAGGATATCGTGATGCAAATATCTCTGCTGACACCATATATGCTTATGAAGGCGATAAAATTAATGTTCATCTTAAGATTGATGAAGGAAGTAAATACTATTTCAGAAACATAATATGGACAGGTAATTTTATTCATACGGATGAGACCCTTCAAAAAATATTGGCCATTGAAAAAGGAGACGTTTATAACAAGGAATTGATTGATACAAAATTATCTTTTAATCCGAAGGGTCCTGACATAAGCGGTCTATATATGGATGATGGTTATTTGTTTTTCCGTGTGAACCCGGTAGAGGTGGCTGTTGACGGTGATTCAATTGACGTTGAGATGAGGATCTATGAAGGTGAGCAGGCTACCATTAAAAATGTTATTATCGCAGGTAATGATAAAACAAGGGATCATGTGATCCGAAGAGAACTTAGAACGGTTCCAGGGCAAAAATTCAGCCGTAGTGACATTATCAGAACCCAGCAACGACTATCACAATTGGGCTATTTTGATCCTGAGCAAATATCACCGACACCTTTGCCTAACCCTGCAGATGGAACGGTAGATATTGAATGGAGATTGGTAGAACGTTCAAGTGACCAAATAGAACTTTCCGGTGGCTGGGGGGGTGCTTTTGGCTTTGTGGGTACCCTAGGATTAACGTTGAATAACTTCTCAGTCCGCAACATGCTAAAGGGTAAATTCACACCTATTCCGGTAGGAGACGGACAGCGTTTGTCTCTCAGAGCACAAGCTAACGGGAGGCAGTTCCAGAGTTACTCATTTTCTTTTACCGAACCTTGGCTGGGAGGTAGGAAGCCGAATTCATTTTCGGTGAGTTTTAATTATTCTGTTCAGAGGCAGACGGTTCCCAGACGTGGGCTGGATGGTGAATTAGAGAACACGGCTAGGCGCTTTGATGATTTTAACGCTCGTTTGGGCGTAAGAGGAATTACGCTGGGACTTGGACGACAACTAGAATGGCCGGATAATTATTTCTCATTGAATAACTCAATTTCATATTTACAATATGAGTTGGAGAATTTTGGTACAAGAGGATTAGGCTTTGAGAATGGCCCGGCAAACAGTATTACGTTTAATACTACTATTAGCAGATATAGCATTGACAATCCCACATACCCTTCTTCCGGTTCCACACTTTCTTTGAGTTTGGCAATTACGCCTCCATATTCTGCTTTTAGAGGAGATGATTTTTGGATTAAAGAAAATGATGACCAATTGGTTAATCAGATTTTAGCTGATAAATATCCTCAGCTGGAAAGTGAGAGTGATACAAGAACGGTTTTGGAGGCGAGTGAAAAACGTAATCTTGAGAATTCAAGAAGATACAAATGGATAGAGTATCATAAATGGATGTTTGATGCCAAATACTATATACCTGTGGTCGGGAAGCTCGTTTTAGAGACAAAGGCCCACTTTGGTTTTATAGGATCATTTTCCAAGAACGCAGGAGTAGGTCCGTTCGAAAGATTTATTCTGGGAGGAGATGGATTAGCCGGGCAACAGGGGTTTTTATTGGGAACCGATATTATTGGCCTGAGGGGATATGAAAACAATTCTATTAATCCACCTTTTGACAGGCTGGAGGACAATGCCATTGAAGGAGGTATTGCTTACAATAAAGTAGGTATGGAATTACGTTATCCTGTTACCACAGGTCAGGCAGCTACTATTTATGGTTTTGTTTTCTCAGAAGCAGGGAACAACTGGAATAGTTTTGAAGAGTTTAACCCTTTTGATATGTTCCGTTCGGCTGGTGTGGGTGCAAGGATATTTATGCCGGCTTTCGGGCTGATAGGGATCAATTGGGCCTATGGTTTTGATACTCTTCCGGGTGCAGCCGGGCCTAGTGGCGCTCAGTTCCATTTCACTATTGGTCAACAGATTAGGTAGCATGAAAAAAGTAGTATTTATATTTCTGGCATTATTTTCGATTACAGAGGTGGTAGCACAAAAATTTGGCTACGTAGATACAGACTATGTACTATCGAAAATGCCTGAGTATAAGGAGGCTCAGGGTGAAATTGATAAACTCTCGCAGGGTTGGCAAGAGGAGATTTTAAGTATGTCAAAAGACATTGAAGCCATGTATAATGAGTTACAAGCGGAAGAAGTGTTACTCACGGCTGAAATGAAAAAGGACAGACTGGATAATATAACCAAAAAAGAAAACGAGCTGAAAGAGTATCAGAAGAAGATATTCGGCTTTGATGGACTTTTCTTCTTGAAAAAGAAAGAATTAGTCAAGCCAGTGCAGGATCAAATTTTTGAGGCTATAGAAAGAGTCTGTAAAGAACAGCGTTTGGCCATAATGTTTGATAAAGCCGGAGATCTGGTGATGATCTACACTGATCCGCGCCACGATTATACGGACTATGTACTGGATGAATTAGGTTTAGGAGATCCTAACGATGTAGTAAAGTAAAATATTTTTAACAAATAAAATCATGAGACAGAAATCGTTACTAGCAGTTTTAGCTTTTAGTTTAATTGGAGTGTTTGCGCATGCGCAAAGCGCCATGAAAATTGGATATGCAGATATCGACTTTATTTTGGGTCAGATGCCAGAATCAAAAGAAGTAGAGAGTCAGCTACAAACCACCAATACGCAACTTCAAAATCAGCTTCAGGCTAAATACCAGGAATATGAGCAAAAACTGCAGGCGTATCAACAAAGTGCAGCCACCATGCTGGATGCTGTAAGACAGGAGAAGGAGACGGAACTGACACAACTACAACAGCGGATACAAAAGTTTCAGCAGGATGCTCAAGGCTCATTGCAAAAGAAAACGGCAGAGCTTATGGAACCACTATATACGAAAGTAGGTAACACTATTGAGGCTGTTGCAAAAGAAAAGGGATATACTCATGTCCTCAATGGTCAGGTGGGTGGAATAGACGTAGTCCTCTATGCCGATGAAAAATATGATATTTCTAATGAGGTGCTTTTGAAAATGGGGATAACTCCTCCAAATAACTAGTCTGGCATCACTAAAACTCATTAAAAAAGCAAAACCCTTCGTTAAACGAGGGGTTTTTTTGTTATTCAGATTATGATACGACCTCCATTGCTCAAGCCGGGAAATACTGTTGGAATAGTAGCCCCCGCCCGAATGATCTTACCAAGCCAGATCGCCAGAGGTATAGCAACCTTGGAGAGCTGGGGCCTTGAAGTTGTGCAGGGAGAGTCTCTTTTTTGCAAGGAGGGTTACTTTGCCGGTACCGACAGGCAGCGGCTTGAAGACTTTCAGCAGATGATTGATCTTTCATCCGTAAACTGCATTTTTTGTGCACGCGGAGGGTATGGGATGACGAGAATCTTGGATGACCTCGATTTATCACCCCTTCAGAAAAGTCCGAAATGGATTATTGGCTTTAGCGATATTACGGCACTACATCTTGCATTGAATAAGGCGGGTATCGAAAGCATCCATGGGCTAATGCCGGTGCAATTTGACTATGTGGATTCTGAATCATCAGCCGATCAACTCCGACGTTTACTTTTTAGAGGAGATGGGAGTATATCAGCTCAACGGAATGAATATAATCGAAATGGGACAGTAAGTGCCCCCATAGTCGGAGGTAATTTGTCGTTGATTTGTGATAGTTTAGGTACCTCCAGCGAGGTACAGACACATGATAGAATACTGTTTTTGGAAGAAATTGATGAATACCTCTATAAAATTGACCGTATGTTGGTCCAATTGAAAAGAGCTGGTAAACTAGACCAATTGAAGGGACTGGTGATTGGTGATTTTTCAAATACCAAGGACACACAGATACCTTTTGGTAAATTACTTGAAACGGTTATCCTGGAACACGTCTCAAATTATGACTATCCGGTAGCATTTAACTTACCGGCAGGGCACGAAATACCCAACTTTTCCATTCCACTCATGCGCGAGGTAAAACTACATGTAACGAATTCAGAAACAGTACTAAGTTTTTGATTTGGCGTTTGCTTTATCTCCCCAACCGCCACCGCCAGGTGTTTTAATGGTGAGCTGATCTCCGTTTTCTACCAACAGGTTATCTATTCCCGGGAGCATCTGCTGAACACCAGATCTGCGAATCAAAAACTGCTCACCGGCCTGACCAGGTTCACCTCCATGAAGGCCATAAGGTTGTTCCAGCCGGTGTTGTGTCAAGAAAGTTACGCTAAGTGCTTCTAAAAAAGTGAACGTACGTACTATTCCATTTCCACCATTCCATATACCTGTGCCTCCTGATCCATTTCGTATGGTGAACTCTTCGAGTCGCACAGGGTAGCGATGTTCAATAATTTCCGGATCCGTAATCTTGGTATTGGTCATATGTTGATGAATAGCATCATGCCCATGAAAACCTTTCCCGGCCCCGGTACCTCCACAAATGGTTTCGTAATAGCCGAACTTACTGTTGCCAAACAGCAGGTTATTCATTGTGCCCTGACTACAAGCGGCCATCCTTAGTGCCTTGAGTAATGTGTCAGTCAGGCGTTGACTCACCTCGGTATTTCCTCCGACAACGGCAGGCAGGTTACTATGTGAAAAGTCTGGATTTAGTAAACTTTGCGGCAGATGAATATCTACTTTGTCCAATAACCCTTCATTCAGCGGTAGGTCCTTGTCCAGCATTAGCCTTAAAACATATAATATGACACTGTTTACAATGGCTGGTGTGGCATTCAGGTTGTTCCGGTGCTCGGATCCGGTACCTTTAAAGTCAAAAGTTATACGTTTATCTATTGAGATAGTCACTTGAAGTTTTGTTCCGTCATCCAGCCGTTCCCTCGCCTGGTATTCTCCTTTCCATGGCTTAATACTATCTGCGATGGCATTTGCTACATAGCTTTTTAACCCTTTCATATAGTATTGGATGTTGTTCATGCCAAATTTGTCGCAAAGTCCTTTTATTCCTTCAATACCTGTTTTTAGAGCTGCTATTCCACCTCTGAGATCTGCAAGGTTTTCTTCTATGGCTCTTGAAGGATAAACAGCCTGGGTGAATAGTTCTTTAATCTCACTCCATTTTTCCTGTCCTTGTTTTATCAGGTATTGAGGTGTTATTATTACACCTTCCTCTTCCAATGAGGTGGCGTCGGTAGGCATTGATCCTGGTGTTTTCCCGCCGATTTCTGAGTGATGTGCGCGGTTAGCAACGAACCCAAGAAGCTCTTTTCCAATATACACGGGACTTATTAGCGTAATATCCGGCAAATGAGATCCTCCATATCCTGGGTGATTGGTGATCACTACATCACCATCTTGCATATCCAGGACATCCATGACCCTTCGCACGCAAACTCCCATACTGCCTAAGTGTACCGGAATATGTGGGGCATTTACGATTAAATAACCTTGAGCATCCATAAGAGCGCATGAAAAATCCTGCCTCTCCTTAACATTTACGGAAAAGGAGGTTCTCCTGAGAATTGCGCCCATGTCTTCTACCACAGACATAAACCGATTTTTATACAGCTCTATGTTGGCTTCCTTACTCTTAATGGTTTGGTGTGAGACATCTGTTTGAAAGTGTAGAATTGCTGCGTTATACTCATTCAGTACCAGATTCCAACCTTTACCTAAGTGCACCGTGGTGTTATTGCTGGATAAGATGGAAGGTGCTGCTATGGTAGCGCCAGTTGAGATGTTTTCCCAGCTGTAAACTGTAGTATCTTCCCACTTTTCACCTGTATAACTTAATTGAGAAGTAAGTGAAAGAGGCGTGTGTGTGCTGGTAGAAGAAACCTGTTGTGTTACCTGGCCGCCTCTAACTACTGCAATTAACCTTAAAGATTCTACCTCTACGTCATGACCTTCCAGCCAGTGTCCATACCTTTTTTTATATGCTTCTTCAAAAGCCTTAAGTACATTCCCCTTTTCTTCTATCTCTAGTGTATTCTCCTGACCTTTAAACCGTAAATAATAAAGTCTTCGCTTTACTCTCATGCGACCTTCGGGATGATGATCCTTAGTGAAATGATCGAAAGCTTCACGTTTTAGCTCATTCCAATAGTCATCCACGTTTGAAAGGGATGCGAAAGTTTCTAATATTACTTTCTCCTTAAATACTTCTATGTCAGCATGCCCGATGCCATAAGCACTTAATAGACCGGCATCATACGGGATGATTATTTTTTTTACTCCTAGTAGCTGAGCAATTTGACAGGCATGTTGCCCTCCGGCGCCACCAAAAGTCACCAGGGTATAATCTTTAGGGTCATACCCTTTTTTCAATGATACTTTACGAATGGCCTCGGCCATTTTTTCGTTGGCAATAGTTGTAAAAGCGGTTAAAAGTTCTTCCAGGGAATACTTTTTACTGGTTTTATGGTACACTTCATCAATAATATGATGAGCGGCTTCCCTTGCGTGTGATTTACTTAGCGGAATACTAAAACCCTGCGGGGCTATTTTGCCGGAAAGCAGGTTAACATCTGTGATCGTCAGTGGGCCTCCCGCTCCATAACATGCAGGCCCTGGGTAAGCACCGGCACTTTCCGGGCCAACGGTAAACAGGCCGTTCCGAAAAGCACATATCGATCCACCTCCGGCAGCGATTGTTTCTATGTGCAGGCTGGGGCTCACAATTTGAGCATTACCTACCTTGGTTTCAAAACTGTAATCATATTGGTTATTATAAATGGCTACATCCGTGCTGGTGCCACCCATATCAAAGGTGATGATCTTATTCTCACCTGCTAATTCAGCGGTTTTAACCGCTCCTACAATTCCACCCGCCGGTCCGCTAAGTAAACTATCTTTGGGCTGATATTGACCTGAACTAACGATGGAACCACTGCTGGCCATAACACGTAAATTCCCCTTATCTAACTTGGTTTCAATTCCGTTGATGTAAGATGAAATGATCGGTTGTAAATAGGCATTAACTACCGCAGTCTCCGCTCTTGGAAGTATTTTAATGGCTTTAGATAATGCTGCAGAACAGCTGACGTACTTAAAACCAAGGGTAACTAACTGTTTCTTTAATTCTTGTTCATGGATATCATTTTTATAGCTATTGACAAGAGCTATGGCCATTGCGGTGTCTTTTGGTAGTTTTTTAAGTTGAGATAGTAACTTGTTGGTGTTTAGTGCTTTAATTACTTGTCCATCACTGCTTAGCCTTTCTGATATCTCTATTACTTTTTCATAAACAGGAGGTGGTGTCTTGATATTTGTAGTGAATAAGTCAGGACGTTGTTGATCTCGGATCACTAAGAGGTCTTTGAAACCTTCCGTGACCAAAAAAGCTACTTTTTGCCCTTTGCGCTCTAATAATGCGTTAGTGCCTTTTGTAGATCCAAGGCGCATTTCTAAAAGAGGAAGCGGTTCATTTAATGGTGTACCCGTTATTAGTCGCGCAGCGAAAATGGGTACTTCTTCAGGTGAAATGAGTTGGAAGTCAGTACCTTCAGGAAGACTTGTTTTTGGTGCATCACGTAATACAATGGTTTTACTTTCTAAATTAACATTTTCAATAGCCGAACTGAAATTTGTCTTAAGGAGCTGAAATGTATAATTGTGAAATATATCGTGTGACGCCGACCAGGAAAAATCTGCCATTACCTTATTGCCATTTACCCTTATGATCTTGCCCCTAAGGCTGCTGTTGCTTAGTACTTTTAGCCTTTTTATTTTCTGTTCGCTTACTGCAATACAGTCAGTAAAAGTACCTCCTGTATCAATCCACAATTGCCACATAATAGTCAGGTAAATATTTTATGAGTTTGAGATCCTTTCATTTTTGAGCTTCTGATGTATACACATCTTTAATCCGGATCATGCATTAACATTCTATTCCAGGCCCAAACTGCTTCAACATCCAGCATTTCAGAACATTTTGGTACTCACCGTGATGGTAGACCACGATTCCGCGACAAAATAACCCAAAATACTTGATCTTACTGCATTTTGAACTTTCATAACGAATCTTGATGCATGATCCGGGTTTAATGATTTCCTTAAATATCGGTAAATTAGATTCAAACGAGATCAATGAAGACCATACAAATTTTCCTCAGGATGTTGCCCTGGCTGATAATCATCGGTTTGATTGGTTGGGTTATGTTTACCAGCCAAAAGAATAAGGCAACTACATCGGTTGTAAACCAATCTGCTATTTTACGAGAGGTGGAAAAAATCGGTAAACTTGAACTGGTCAGGTATAATTTCAAAGAGATTACCGAATTGACAGAATTAAGTGAAGAGTTTTTGAGCTTTTTTAAATTAGGCCCTGACTCTAAAATTGCACTGGTAAGTGTCGGTGAGGCCGTAGGTTGTCTTGACTTAACGCGCCTTATGGATGATGATATTTCTATGTCGGCAGATACGGTGTATTTAAGGTTACCTGAACCAGAAATGTGCTATTATAAGTTGGACATGGAAAAGACCTACATTTATTCTATCCAGACCAACCCACTGAAAGATGAAGGAGAGTTCATCCAAAAAGCCTACCGGCAGGCTGAGCGGGATATTAGGGAAGCAGCATTGGCTTCTGGTATTTTGATGCAGACGAAAAGCAATGCCAAAACCATATTGGAACCTATACTTGAAAAAATAAGTGGAAAGGTAGTAGTGTTTAAGGAAAGACCTGACAGTGTCAATATAACAACTTATTAAGTGTAAAGAAATCCCTGTTTACAGTCATACAAGCCGTAAATATTGTGCAAGTGCGTAGAAACCCAGTAACATAAATACCACTCCTGGTAAGAGATCGATCAAACCATTTTTTTTAAAAAAGTGACTGACCCTGGTGGCCAATAAGGCAAGTAGCGCTAACAAGGTAAATGTTCCGCAAGATATGCCACTAACATATATGATCACATCAGTTGTATCCAATAGTTCTATCCAGCCTTGGTGCTTCAGATAGGCCGTTACGCCAATCCAAAAAGGAATAGCAAGTGGATTAAGAATGCTGATGAGCACTCCCTTTCTAAAACCGCTTTTGTTCAATTTTTCATGAAGCGTGTTTTTACTTCCCCTGAAATGAGAAATAATATTCAGTACTCCAAGAGTAAGCATTACTACGGCCGCGATAAGTTGGAAATTATCTGTCAAGCCAATGGATGAAGTTACGAAAGATTCAAATTGAACTGCAACGTAAGCATATGGAAATTCTACCAGAGCCGAAGCCAGTGCAAACCGCAAAGCAGCCTTCACACGAGAATCCAGTGCCAGTTGTAGTATACTGAGATTGATGGACCCTGGAGGAATGGAGCCCAGAAAACTGAAAAGAAAAGCAAAAATAAATATGAGGAGCAATTTATTTTAGTTTGTTTAAGGCCTGGACTTTGGCGTATTCAACACGCCCTTGTTTAAACGAAAGGTAAGAAACCCCTCTCCTATGATTTTCCACACTAATTTCATAAAGTACTTTCCAGTGATGCAGTAATACTTTTATTCCTTCAAAAAGAGAAAATCCCGGATGATAGATGTGGGCTGGTTCTGCCCCTGCACCGTTCAGTTCCATAATTTTGATTTTACCTTCCTGAAGATCCTTTGTCGAGGCTACCCGGATGTCGAAACGACCAAAATAGAACCCCTTGATGGTTTTGCTAATAACATCAAAGGTTTTATGAAGTTGATCATTAATAAGATCATTACCGTTGAGAAATTTAGTGCCCAAACAATGATTGCCGATAGATACCAATTCCTTTTTTACACCTGGCCCCAGCACACAGTCTAACTCATTGCTATATTTTAAGCGAAGTGTCTCCCACTGCAACTTGGCTCTGTCGTTACCCAGGATCAGTTCATTTAAGGTTGATTTTCCATCACCTTCAATAGTCAGCATTTCTTTGATAACAATGGAGGTGACTTTACCCTGATCTTCATTAGGATACCGATAGTAGAATACACCCATCTCTAAGGGGTCTTTCAAAAATTCCTGGATCAAAAAACCAACCGGAACCTTATTGACGTACTCAGAAAGCTCTTTTTCAGAGGATATTTTTTTTACCAGCCACCCACGTTCTCCTATGTCCGGCTTGGCTATAACAGGGAAATCAAGTTTGCACGTACTCATTTCACGCATTACTTCACCCAGGCTAACATTAGTCGGAAAATAAAGTGTGGTAGGTTTGATCTGTTCAGGTATCAGGTTTAGGATCTTGATCTTGGACTCCCCTAACATCCCGCCATTTTCAATGCTTGGATTTGACGCGCTGAAAAAAAACAATGACCGTGCTTTTAGTGATAGCCAACACCAATAGATGAATACAGGAGCATATATTACCCCAAAGGGCCAGTACTCCCAGCTCCTCAGTTTAATCATGAAGTTACTACGCCATATTTGTCTGAAGAGGCCCATAGCGTCAGGATAGAGCAGTTACTAGGCAGTTCCTTTTTGGAACCTTATAGTAGAAACGGCTACTCCAAAGTGACTTGATATGGGTACGTAAGGGGCTATTTCTTTCAAACCAATCTTGATGATGGCCATGTGATGAATAGCGTGTTCTATATTGTATGTTAACTCACGAAAATAATTTGTTTTAATACTTACCACATCATTACTTTCCAGGCTATAACTTGCTTCTAATGTGAGTTCTTTATCTCCGGTGGTGCCTGCAACAAAACGTTTCAGATCTTTGATCAATTCTAGTGCGATCATTTTATCGCTTTCTATCAACTTGTCATGATCTCGATCATCGTAATTGATGACTCCCTGGTTGTAGTTGGTCATCAAGCATGAAAAGAATTCCAGTGTATGACGAACATGTTGCCCTATGGTAGAGTTATTTAATGTCTCAATCTGAAGCGTAAAATCATTGTCCGTGATACTTTCCAAAACAGATTCCAACTGCTCAAGGATATTAATACAAGCGTTAATTAATTTCATCTGTTAAATATGAAATAAAAGTTAATATAAATACAAAGTTAAATTATCATTAATGATTTACTACCCTCCGGTGACTACTTACTTGTCATTAACGAGTTGATGCCAGTTTCTATCGCCCTTATTTTTCAGGCTTTGTTCTTCTTTATTCCAACTATCCAGGGTATTAGTGCCTCTGAAGTTATAAAAAAGGTATAGTTTATCATCTATTATTTTATAAGTGGTTGGATCTATTTTAACCTTATCACCGGTTTTTCCTATGGCATAAGCGCACCACCCACCATATTGAGGTTCATACCTTTCGGGTGCTTTTTTAAAAGCTTCAAGGTTGGATTGTGAGCTGAAGTAATACAAAATGCCATTATACTTATAGGAGATGTTCATGTCTCCTTTTTTGGGGTCATGATCAAAGTAACTGACCGGGTCATATCCTTGGATGGCTACGTTTTTTTTTAGATTGAAATGTTTTTTTCTTATTTCTCCATTTTGAGCCAATAGCTGTATAGAAGTTATTGACAAGACAAAGTATAGTACTATTCTTTTCATAGGCATGTTACTTATACTCCTGAGTATGTGCCAGGGTTACTTCTAAATCAGTGTTTGTCATATTCAGTACAGTTCATCATTCTCAGGATAATTGCTCAATGCTTCCCAGATCAGGTGATGTTCAAACCCTCGTTGCAGGAGAAAATTAGCGATTTTCTGCCTTGCATTGATCACTTTTAGGCCTCCTGTCGAATCCATTTTTCTTTGGATCAACTCATGTATTACACGAATATATTCGTCTTCATTGATTTCTTCCCAGCCCTTCTTAACGCAATATTCAGATAATCTGTGATGTTTCAACCCATTCAGGATTTTGCGTCTGCCCCACTTTTTTAATTTGAACTTACCCCTTACATAAGCACGTGCAAACCTTTCTTCATTTATAAAACCTTCTTGTATAAGCTCTGCAATGGTCTCCTCTACTTCATCACTGAAAACGCCATAGGAGTAAAGCTTGTCCCTGACTTCTTGTTGTGATCTTTCCTGATAGGCACAGTAATCCGCAATCTTCCTTTTTACCTCATGCGGTGGGATGGTTTTTTTCTTTCGTGCATTTTCATCAAAGAACATGCTTAACTGACCAGCCCTTTTCTTTTTAGAATGCTTTCCACAAATTTTCTTTCGTTGTCGCTATTGAAGATTTTAAAAGGCAGATGGATCAGCTGAGCTTTATTGACCGTTAAAAGAATATAATTTTTCCCTATACTGCCACGTTTAATTTGGTCCCATTTGATAGGCATTCCTTGTTTTGAATTGAGTTTGATCAATACTTGCTGGCTGTTAATTTCGTACGACAACTTTTCGAAGAGCATTTTAGTTTGCTCTAGCTGTGTTACTCCTACAAATTGAATGAGCCAAAACAATATGTACAACACCAGAGCTATGCCTGTACCTATAAACCACCAAATGTTTGGTATCCAGAAATAGCCTGCACATAATGCCAATACGATTAAGGATACCCACCACTGTTGTTTTAGTACGCTCTTCAGCGCTAATTTTATGTATGTTCCGCTTTCGAGCTTATACTTCTTAGTTTTAACGATCATCAGTCTGCTTTTTCCAATTCAAGTGCAATGATAAAAAAATGATACAAAGATTATCGTAAAAACGGCAGCTTCAATGAATAATACGATAAGATTTCTTGGCTTTTTCAATGAGTCATTGCTTTTAAGCTTATATCCAGACTTTTTACCGAGTGTGTTAATGCGCCTATGGAGATATAATCTACCCCACAAGCGGCTACCTCCTGAATAGTGGCCTCTGTGATACCTCCGCTTGCTTCTGTTTCACAGATACCATTGATCATTGTTACGGCCTGTTTCATATCTTCCGGCGTCATATTATCCAGCATGATCACATCTGCACCACCTGTTGCCAGTACTTCTTTGACTTCACTTAATGTTCTGGTTTCTACTTCTATGCGAAGCGCTTTCTTTTGTGTACTTAAGTATTGCTGTGTTGAGCGGATGGCACTGGCTATACCTCCGGCAAAGTCGATATGATTATCTTTCAACATGATCATATCGAAGAGGCCATACCTATGATTTTTGCCGCCACCAATGGCTACCGCCCATTTTTCCGGTAAACGAAAATTAGGAGTGGTCTTCCTGGTATCCAATAGTTTTGCTTTAGTGTCTTGTATAAGGCTACTTAAGTAGCGGGTATAAGTAGCAATACCACTCATCCGTTGCATGCAGTTAAGGACCAGTCGTTCGCAGGTAAGTATGGCAATGGCGGAACCTTCTACATAAAGCCCGATATCTCCTTTTTTGACAAGGTCACCGTCATTCACCAGCAGGTCTACTTTCAGGTCCTTATCAAAATGATGAAAAATGATTTTGGCTAGTTCTACACCGGCGATGATCCCATCATCTTTTATAATAAGCTGAGCGCGGCTACGAGCATCCTTAGGAATAGAGGCCAGTGATGAATGATCTCCGTCTCCGACGTCCTCGGAAAATGCTTCTGTTATAAAATGGTGGATAGATTCAGTAGAAAGGTAGGCCAGATTCATACTGTAAAATTAAAAAAGGCCCTGACTATTATTGAGGATTAGTACATACTTTTTGCAGAAAATCAACACGTTAGTATGTACATTGTTATTATTCCTTATCAATACTTATTTCATGTATGAGGTAGCGTCCTTCCAGCCCTTTAATTCTTACAAAAACACGGAAAGTATCTGATTTACTTAAATACTGACCTATGGCAAAGTGAAGCCCTCCTTTAGAGGCACCCTGATGTATGATCGTGAAGCTCTCAGGCAGGTGTTTTTTAAAAAAATCACGTAAAACATATTCAGCTTGAGTCCTGCTATACGTTTGAATGTTTCCGTTGAGGGTGACGTCCACACTTTGAAACATTAACTTACCCAATTCTTTGGAGCTACCGGTTTTCATGGCGGTTTTAATATCTTCTATCACCTCACGTTGCCCAAAAGCGCTTCCCATGATAAGCAGACTTACTGCCGCCATGCATATCAGTTTCTTCATGTCTAAAGATTATGTCCGAGTTAAATAGGCCAAAACTATGCCAATCTTTATTGTAAATCCGTCAAATTACCATAATTAAAGATCACTTACAATTTTGTGTACCTTTTACCCCCAAAATTTACCTGGAAGCGTAAGAACTGATGGTATTCCCAAACATTACTGCGTTCATAAATACTTTATTGGTACCATACCAAAAGGCCCTGAAATTCATATTATCGGTAAACCCTATGACCTTACCAGCTCCAAAAGTGGTGATACCCGCACCGGATGTGTTTTTTAGGTTATCGAGGTTTTGGTTGGAGATGTATCCACTCATCAGAGGAGATGCCGTATAGGTAATAGGATTCCCAAAGGGTTTAGAAGATGGCGATAGAAATAAATTTCCGTTTCGAAATACAGGTAATTTGTTTCGATAATATCCATAAAGTAGCGGATTGGTCAGGTCTATGCTTGTCTCAAAAATAGCTCCACCTATTCTTTGAGCACCCTGATGTTCTGCTATATCTGCATAGGGCATGGTACGGGCAGAATCAAGATAGGGATTAGGTTTGAATATATACTTGAACAAACCCATACCGCTCAGGTATTTTACGGCATTTTTAGAGGCCACCACTGTGCCCCCTTCTTTAATCCAGGTTTTTAATTTTTCTTTTCCGGAAAGCGTAATATCCGTGTAGTTACCGCTAACCATGATCAGCGTATTGTAGCGCGATATATCTACTTCATTAAAAACTTCAACCGGAAGCAATGTCAGGTCTATGTCATAGCGTTGATCAAACAGATGCCATACCTCACCCGCATCATAGCCACTCATATCACCTTCTACAAGCATTGCTGTCTTGGGTTTTCTGAGGTTGCTAAAGGAAGGGCTTCCCAGGCTTACTCCCTTATAGTCCAGGCCTGTTTTAAAAGAGTAAATAGTTATACCATTATCTTTAGCCAGCATCCTTAGTTTTTGGAAAAGGGTTTCACTGTCTTTTTGTTGAATACTCACAGGTACCAAGATTGACCCCCTACCAAATTTTTTACCATCAGGATGATAAAATGATTCATTGGCAAGCTTTACCTTATAATCATCTTTGAGTAATTGATATAAGAGCTTTGGAGCATAATAGTCATAATATTCAAACACATAAGCATAGTCAGATTTTCCGCCAATGATACTCCCTTCAGGTCTTTTTTCCAGTGAAAATTTCGCGCCGATTATATTCGGGTTATACGACTTGCCTTTTAGTACAGTGTGGTCTACTCCGAAAGCCAGAGGCAAGGTCCACGCGGAAACATCGTAGAAAAGGCTATCTTGAAAAGTAGTGTTTTTTTCGAATATTGCTTTGATCAGCTTGTATTGTGGCTGATTAAGAGGTACTACGAATAACTCATTTGCCTCGTAGTCATAGCCGTTTACTTTCATGTTTTTATTCGCCCGATGTACTTTTATCTGATGGCGATGGATGATTTCAGCCAGGTGATAATTCCGGTAATGGTCTTTTGACCCGAATACATAAGCCTTATTATTATCTGCATTGGCTTCCCGAATAGCTTCCTGATAAAATGTCCGTTGATGTTCCAGAAAGTCATTCTTCATTTCATGCGCCGCCTGAAGTGTAGAAAGTGAAGTAGTGAAGTGGTTTCTTATAGTGAACGGAAAACGAAGTATACCATTTACAGTTTCCCGGGAATGCCCTCTTGAACTTGCCTGTTCGAAAAGAATGCCTACTCCGCCATTTATGTCCGGGTAAGTAGATCCTTTTCCGAAATAAAAGTCATCAAAGCTTTCACGACTGTAATAGAGTGAGCCGATCTTATCCAGTGCTTTCGCATGATATTCTCCCATCCTTTCTGTGAGCCTGTAGTTATTTTCCGGGGTCAGCGGGTTATTACGTGAAGGGATACCGGGTTGGAAGAAAAAAGTGGAGTTGCTTCCCATTTCATGATGGTCTGTCAATATATTGGGTTTCCATTCATGAAATAGCGCTATGCGTGCTCTTGATTCGGGAAGTTGCACAGGAAGCCAGTCACGATTCATATCAAACCAGTAGTGATTCGTACGCCCCCTGGGCCATGGTTCATTAAGCTCTGAACTGTTAGGGTCTGATATCAGGTTTTTGCTTTTCCTCGAATTTACGAAGTGCGCAAAACGGTTCAAACCATCTGGGTTAAAGCTTGGATCAAGTAGGATGATTACATTATCCAGCAGCGCTTCAATCTCTTTTCCCTGGGCGGCAGCGAGGTAGTAAGCCACAGCCAGGGCGGCATTGCTACCGCTTGGCTCATTACCGTGTATGCTATATCCCATGTAAACTACAGCCGGCATATTTTCCAGCTCCAGGTTTCCGGAGAGAGCAGGGTCGGTTAACTTGATGTGTTGTGCTTTGATATTTTCCAGGTTAGCATGATTTTCTGGAGAGGTAATGGTAAGTGCCAGTTGCGGCCGGGTTTCAAAGGTCCTCCCAAATTCTTTTATAGAGATCCTTTCAGAAGTTTTGGCTATTGCGTACATGTAATTGACCAGCCTGTCATGACTGATGTGCCATTCTCCAAGTTCATGACCTATCACTTCTTTTGGCTTCGGGATAGCTTGATTGTAAGTGACATTCTCAGGAAGATAATAAGAGAGATCGATCTGACTTTGTGCTATGCAAAAATTAGTACTTATGAAAATTAATATAGACCTTCGAAGGAGTTTGTGCACCATGTGATTATTTTATTAAAAAACCGAATATAAGACATCTAATTGGCCATTTAAAGTCAAAAATTACGAACGGTTTATTAACTTAAACTTAACATGAAAAATGCCCGCACAGGGCGATTAATGATTTGTTTTGCACGATTATAAACAAACGAGTGATAAATTTTAACTAACCTAAACAACATGAATCAACTTTTACGAAAGATTGCTTTTTCGATGTTGCTTGCTATGGGGATCTCCATGGCATTTGCACAAGGGGTGACCACCTCTTCTATGAATGGTAAGGTTACTGATTCCAACGGCGAAGAGCTGCCTGGAGCTACAGTAATTGCCGTGCATGTTCCATCAGGAACTCAATACGGAAACGTAACAGATTTGCAGGGATTTTTCAGGATTCCCAATATGCGCGTAGGAGGACCTTACAAAGTAACGATAACCTTTGTTGGTTTCGAACCTTTTGAAAAATCGGGAATACAATTAAAGCTTGGTCAAAAGCTTTACGTTGCGGCTGAGCTGAGTCAAACGGCTACAGAATTAGAAGAGATTGTAGTTACGGCAGCGGGAGATATTTTTGACGGAAATAAAACAGGTGCTGGTACGGCACTATCTGTTGAAAACATCAATGCTGCTCCTACCGTAGGGCGTTCACTTGGTGATTTTGCCCGATTTAATCCACAAACTCTTATAAATGAGGGAGATGATGGGTTGGAAATATCCATTGGAGGTCTTAACAATCGTTATAATGCCATTTATATTGACGGAGCAGTAAATAATGACGTTTTTGGATTGGCTGCGAGTGGTACAAATGGTGGTCAAACAGGTGTATCACCAATATCGGTGGACGCTATAGAGCAATTGACAGTATCTGTTGCTCCGTTTGATGTGAGACAATCCGGTTTTGCAGGGGGTAGCATTAATGCGGTTACCCGTAGTGGTACAAATGACATAGAAGGATCAGCCTACTACTTTTTTAGAAATCAAGATTTAGCGGGCAAGACACCGTTTGAAGATGCCAATGAAAGTACAGTCAATCGTCAGAAACTGGCTGAATTCAGTGCAGAGACTTATGGGTTTAGAGTTGGAGGACCGATCGTAAAAGATAAAGCCTTTTTCTTTGTGAATGTCGAGCTTCAAAGAGATGAGACACCTCAACCTTTCGATTTTACCAATTACCGCGGGTCTGCTACTCGAGGGGCTATAGATACTTTAGTAAACTTTCTTGACACGGCGTACAATTATAATCCGGGTTCTTACTTGAACAACACTGCTTTTTTAGAGAGTGATAAGGTCATTGCTAAATTTGACGTTAACCTGAATAAAAATCATAAGTTAACCTTAAGACATTCTTACACTAAAGCTGAAAATCTTGAGGCAAGAAGGTCTACGGCCACAGGTCTTGAATTTATCAATGGATCGGAGTTCTTTGTATCGGAGACCCATTCCAGTGCCATAGAGTTGAAATCTCTTTTGGGGAACAATATGTCAAACCATTTTACTATTGGCGCTACCATTGTTAGAGATGACAGAGATCCTCAGGGCGATCCATTCCCCTCTGTTTTTATTGATGACGGAGAAGGAGGTATCACTTTTGGTTCTGAACCGTTTTCAACGGCCAACTTATTGGACCAGGATATTATTACGATCAACAATAACCTGGAGATTTACAAAGGCCGACATACTATTTTGGTCGGGGCTAATGCTGAGTTCTACAGTGTGAAAAACTTATTTATTCCTTTTAACTTCGGAGATTATACATACGAGTTTACCCGAGGCGTCGGATCCGTAGGACCAAGTTTCCTGGATGATTTTCTCAACCGCCGACCGGCAAGTTTATATCAGTTTAGCTATGGCTTGAACAGTGCACAGAATGGTGATGAGACAACAGGTACTGCGGCAGAATTTAATAGCTCTCAATTCGGATTGTACGTACAGGACGAAGTTCAAGTAAATGATAAGCTAAAACTTACTGTTGGTGTACGCGCAGATATCAACTTCTTTGAAGATACTCCTGCGAACCCTTTCTTCAATGATCCAAGTACATTGAGGCAATTTCCTTATAATCTTCAGGGAGCTAAAACAGGTGAATTTATTGATCCGCAGGTTTCCTGGTCTCCACGTATTGGTTTCAATTATGATGTTCGTGGAGACAGAACGTTTCAGCTGCGTGGAGGTGTAGGTATCTTCACAAGTAGAATTCCTTTGGTGTGGCCGGGTTCTGCTTACAACAACAATGGTCTGAATACAGGGTTTGATTTTGAACGGATCGATTTTACTACTCCACCTTCTCTTGTTCCGGATGTGAACAATCAGCCGAGAAACATTGCCGTAGGTGAACAAGAACCTTCCGGAAATGTAGATCTTTTTGTAGATGATTTCAGAATTCCTCAAGTGTTGAAGGTAAACCTTGCCGGTGATAAGGCACTTCCCGGTGATATGGTACTTACCGTAGAAGGTATTTATACCAAGTTTCTAAACAATGTTTACTATCAAAATATTAACGTTGACAGACCTACCGGTGGAGCAACCGGAACACCGGATAATCGTCTGATAAACTTTAACGATAGAGTTGACGGCACCTACGGACGAATTCTACTGGGTAGTAATACTAGCAAAGGCTATACCTATAACCTGAGTGCTTCGCTTTCGAAAAGATTTGATTATGGATTAAATGCTCAATTGAGTTATTCATTTGGAGATGCATGGACTATTTATGACGGCACGTCTTCACAAAACTCTTCGCAATGGAGAGGACTTCATGCCGTGAATGGTAGAAACAATTGGTTGCAAATTCAGCGTTCTGATTTTGCTCAGGGGCATCGAATATTAGCGAACTTAACCTATAGAAAAGATTATGCCGGATTTGCTGCTACTCAAGTATCTCTGGTTTATGAAGGCCAATCCGGTAACCCATACAGCTATGTTTATGGGCTGGGAGATGATATCACAGGTGAAGATTCCAGGAACAGAGAACTGGTTTACGTACCTAGAAATGCCGATGAAATTGTACTGGTAGACCGGTTTGATGATGATGATAACCTGATATCTACTGCGGCAGAACAATGGGAGGCACTTAACGCATTTATAGAGGAAGATGACTATCTGAAAGAAAGAAGAGGAAGGTATGCGCAACGGAATCAGTCTCGAACTCCTTTTGAGAGTATCATCGACCTGAGAGTATTGCAGGATTTCTATTTGGAAATGGGCAATGGCAAGAAAAATACGTTACAATTTTCCCTGGATATCTTCAACCTTCCTAATCTGTTGAATAAAGCATGGGGGAAAAGATATGACCGGCAGTTTGCAGGCTACGAATTGCTTCAATTTGCAGGCTTTCAAGAGGGTTCGGATACACCTACATTCACCTTCAATGGTTTTGATGAAAACGAAGCTTTCTTCGGTGATTTTGATGATGCCGGCGTGTTAAGTTCAAGATGGCAGATACAGTTAGGCGTGCGCTATATTTTTGGTAATTAATTATCTGATCAGACTAATTATGAAAAACTTATTTAAAATACTATTCGCTGCTGCGTTCATGTCAACGATTATGATCAGCTGCGATAATGACGATCAAATCCTCAATAATGACTCATTCGCTAATTTTAATTTTGAGCAAAATTTCCTTACTGTGGATTTTACATCGGTGACTTCTGAAAATGCCACTTCGTATGACTGGAATTTTGGTGACGGACAAACATCTGATGCGGAAAATCCGACGATTACATATGAAAATTTTGGTTCATATACCGTTACATTATCTATTAATGACGAAGATGCTACTGTGCAAAGAACAGTGACAGTTGCACCGCCTTCAGAAGATGCGTCTTCTTTTGCACAAATATCGAGTTTGCCGATTGGTGGCGAAGGGGCTGCTGAGATTGCCGCCCATGACGCAATTAATCAACAATTATTTGTGGTGAATAATGATGGAGGTTCTACTATTGATGTGATCGATTTCTCTAATCCTAACACTATGTCAGTGACTTCTAGCATTGATGTCAGCGCTTATGGAGGCGGAGTGAATAGCGTGGCGGTAAGTAAACAATACCTGGCTGCGGCTATTGAGGCTAATGTAGCTACTGATAATGGTGTAATAGTCGTATGGAAAGCAGATAGTTTAGCAGGTCCTGTAGCCGTAGTGACAGCTGGTGCACTACCTGATATGGTGACCTTTAGCCCGGATGGAAGTTACATTTTATCAGCTAATGAGGGGGAACCTCAGGATGATTATTCTGTGGATCCTGAAGGCTCTGTGACCATTGTTGAAACGGAAAATTTCTCTTCTCTTACACTCGGTTTTAGTGGGTTTAATAACATGGTGGATAGCCTGGCCAAAGATGCATTTAGAGTTTTCGGTCCCGGAGCTACATTGGCACAGGATGTAGAGCCCGAATACATAACAGTATCTCCGGATGGATCTACAGCATACGTAGCTCTACAAGAGAATAATGGATTAGCTGTGATTGACCTGGCCGCTAAGCGCATCTCCGGTTTATTACCGCTCGGTTTGAAGGACTATTCTAAGGAAGGTAACGAAATTGACCCCAGTGATGACGATGCCGGGGTAAACTTCCGGTCAGTTCCCGTTTTTGGCATGTATCAACCAGATGCGATTGCAGCTTATGAAGTAGATGGAACAACGTATGTGATATCTGCCAATGAAGGGGACGCTCGTGATTATGGTGGTTTTTCGGAAGAAGTTAGAGTTAGTGATTTACCGCTTGATGCTACTGCATTTCCTGATGCTGCCACGTTAAAAGAGAATGAGAATTTAGGCAGACTCCTAGTCACGAATGTCAACGGAGATATCAACGGAGACGGTATCTATGAAGCTCTATGGTCATTTGGAGCAAGATCGTTCTCCATCTGGAATGGAGGCACTGGCAAACTTGAATGGGACAGTGGAAATGAACTTGAGGAAGAGGCTAATAAAGCCGGTTTATATCCTGATGGCAGAAGTGATGCTAAGGGGGTGGAGCCGGAAGGTGTGGTAGTTGGAAGTGTTAGTGGAAGTCCCGTTGCTTTCATAGGTTTGGAAAGAGCAGACGCTGTGGCTATTTACGATGTTTCAGAACCAAAAGAGCCTAAGTTTTTATCTATTTTGGAAACAGGTGATGCACCCGAAGGACTGGTGTTTATTAATCCGGCTCAAAGTCCTACTCGGAAAAGCTTATTGGTAGTTGCATCTGAAGGGGATGGAACGATCAGAGTTTATGAAACCGCTAACTGATCAATATTGATTTAAATAAAAAGGAGGCCTAATTTAGGCCTCCTTTTTTCATATGGCTATGGTAAAATACTTTGATCGTGACTTGTCCTGGCTTTCTTTTAATAAGCGCGTGCTTATGGAAGCCACGAACCCTGATGTTCCTTTATATGAACGTATTAAGTTTTTAGCCATTTATTCTTCTAATCTTGATGAGTTTTTCAGGGTACGGGTGGCAGGCCTTAGAAGTATTGTAGACATTGATAAAAAGAAGATAAATAAGAAATTTAATAAACCTCCCAAAGAGATCCTTTCGGAATTACTGGAAGAGGTATATCAACAACAGGAAGAATTTGGCAGAATAAAACGTGATGAGATCATACCTCAACTGAAAAAGGAGGGTATCCATTTCTATCGTGGCGAAAAAATTATTGCGGAACACCAGGAGTTCGCACAGCATTACTTTAAAAGTAAAATACTTTCTTACCTGCAGCCGGTACTTTTAACCAGTTCACATAGCCGTCCAATACACCTTGAAAACAGGCAGCTTTATTTTATAGTTTGCTTAAGAAACGGTACAGGTGACATAGACTATGCACTACTCAATATTCCTTCTAACAACCTGTCCAGATTCATTGCCCTTCCTAAAATAGGGGATACCTATTACATAGCTGCTATTGATGATATTATGCGGGAAAACCTCGATTTTCTGTTTCCACAATATCAAATCGAAGGCTGTTATAGCATTAAACTTAACAGGGACGCTGATTTAAATATTGAAGATGAATACTCAGGTAACCTGGTAAAAAAAATTAAGAAACAGATTGAGAAAAGAGACCTTGGGGTACCTTCCAGGTTTTTATATGATAGCGCCATGCCCTTGCCGGTACTCGAATACATTACTGAAAAATTTCAACTTACTTCAAATGATCTGTTGGCCGGGGGGCGATACCATAATATGTATGACCTATTTCAGCTTAGTAATCCATTAAAACCAAGATTGGAAAATCCCGGATTACCGGCTATTCGCAAAAAGAAGTTAGATGACAGTCGCCTGATTTTTCATGCTATCGACGAGCAAGATATCTTGTTACACTTCCCTTATCAGAGCTACGATTATGTGCTCCGGTTTTTTAATGAAGCTGCGCTGGACCCACAGGTGAAAGAAATAAAAGCCACCTTCTATCGTATAGCTTCGGATTCCTTTATCTGCAATGCGTTGATCAGTGCGGCCAACAACGGGAAAAAGGTCACGGTTTTTGTTGAGATCAAGGCCCGTTTTGATGAAGAGAATAATTTGAAATGGGCTGAAAAAATGAAAAAAGCCGGTATTGAAATACTTTATAGTATTCCTGGTTTAAAAGTACATGCCAAGGTGGCGCTGGTTATCAGGCATTCTGATGATGGCGCAATACGTAAATATGGTTACCTGGGAACGGGTAACTTCAATGAAAAGACAGCGGTTATATATGCTGATGAGGCATTACTGACCCATCAGGATTACATCACGAATGAATTGGACAAGCTCTTTTCCTATTTAGTGGACCAGTCACAGGAGGTGTCATTTCAGGAACTTTTGGTGTCGCAATTCAATATTACCGATCGATTCAAACAAATGGTTGATCAGGAGATAGAGCATGCTCTTCAGGGGAGGTCGGGGCATATCATCATTAAGCTTAACAACCTGCAGGATGATATCATGATTGACAAGCTGTACGAGGCAAGCCAGGCAGGGGTGAAAGTAGAATTGATCGTTAGAGCAATCTGCTGCTTGCGTCCTGGTGTTAAAGGGTTAAGTGAAACTATAACCGTTCATCGTATTGTGGACCGATACCTGGAGCATTCACGGGTCTTTTACTTTTACAATAACGGCCGGGAAGATCTATACCTGGGCTCAGCCGATTGGATGAAACGAAACTTGTATCATAGGATAGAAGTAGTTTTCCCCCTTCATAACCCTGAATTGAAAAAGGAAGTGATAAAATTGGTTCAAATACAACTCGCGGACAATGTAAAAGGATGTGAATTGGACCGGGACCTAAATAACATCAAGGTAGAAAACGGTGCTGAAGATATCAGGTCGCAACATGCTTTTTATCAGTGGTTGGCGGATTTAGATTAAATTTTCCGGAGATTAAAATTTGAAGAGGTCAGGGTCAGGATATTGATACAGCGCTTAACCGTTAACTTTAGTGCATGCTTTATACCCCGGGTTTGAAGAAAAGCATGGCAATCAAAAACGATACAATTGAAAAGATGAATCCATACATAAAAATGGTGTAGCTCTTTCGAAGCATCTTGTATTTTTTCCCCAATACTAACCCTAAGAAATAGATGTCTTTGATCATGCTTCCATAGAGGTAGTCTGCATCGCGCATCATCTCTTTCATGCCCCACATATAGTCATCCAGTTGTGAGTTATGAAAATTTCCAAAGAACAACAGGTTGGTCTTTTTATTGACAATGTCTTCCTTGGTAAAGGTACCTGAAGATACGTTAGGCCTTGTAGCGAGTATAGCAAAAACAATGGTGGTAAGGCATACAAATACCAAGATGAGGCCAGGCACTATAAGGTGAGGATAGTCTTCTAGCTTCCTGAATAGAACCGATACCAATACGGATAGAATGATCGAGTTAATGGAGATCATAATGTTTGCTTTGTTATCAGCCATGCCACTCAAGGTAAGGTGATTTTTGGAGGTAATACGAAACATAGTCTCAATACCTCGATCCGGTTTTTGGATTTTGGTTTGTTCAACTTTGTTTTGAAGTTTTACTACCTGATTTTCCAGTTTTTCAATGTACTTCGAGTCGGTTGCTTTTTCTTTTTTCAGCTTCTTGAGATTTTTCTTTTTTCTTGGTTCTAAAATTAATTTAGCATAATTGGTGAAGTAACTATGTGCATTCATAAACTCCACCGTAACTTTCTTCCACTCCTTTTCACTGAAGCTTTTTTGACATACCTCTCCTAATTCTTTTCTGAGGTATTCGCTTCGGTTAGAGAAAAGATCAGTAGAAAGGTGATATAGGTCGGCATCACACATTACCTTGCTCAGCTCATCTTTTGGGTTCTGAGGCATCTGTGTGCTTTTGATAATTTTACTTATTTGGTCGATACGTTCCTGCTTTTCGCCTAACTCCAGGAGCTTTTCCTTCATCAGGCGTATGCTCTCATCTTCATGATTTTCTTCCCCCAGGCTATACCCCAGGTCGTGATACCAGGCTGCCAGTATAACAGTTTCAAGATCATAGGGTGAAAGCTCGGATCGGGTACCGATTTCCTGAACAGCTTCTACTACTTCTCTGGTATGGGCCAAGTTATGATAATGAAAACCAGGTGATAATGATTGAAGGATACTCTCCGCATATTTTTGCGATTCATTGACCAGATTCAATTCTTCCATCTTATCTAAAGTAGTGATTTTCTGTGTTAACATCAGTATTCTAACGCTTGTTTGCTGTTTTCTGTCTAATCGCCCACATAGTTTTTCAGGTATTCATAACCTTTTGTCAGGTTACCGTCATTAGTGATGGTAGCTCTCTTAATAACACCCTGCGCGTCATTTCCGAGTAAATGCGGTAGAACATTGACGACTAACTCGTGGCCGAAGTCCTCAGAAGCGTTACGCGGTAGTTCGCAAGGTAAATTGTCCACAGCCATTACCGTAATGTTTCCTTCATCAGTTAGTGGCGGTTCTATTTTATCATCTGTAGGATTATAATCGTAGATAGGATCATCTATTGTACTGGGTTTTTTGGTGGAAGGGATGGATCCCTCTATATCACAGGTGATGTCTGCTATCACACGAATTTTAAAATCCGGGCTTACAGCATCTTTACGTGTGAATAATCGCGGGGCGGCAGGATGCCAAAAGGCCCCGGCTATCAGTACATCTGCTTCACATGCATATTTTAGAAAATCCCCATCAAAATTTTGTGGATGCTGATAGAATTCAGCCCGTGAGAATTCAGTGTCATCTTTTGTTTTATGGTAATCTCTTGAATTAAGTTGAGTGTATACAGGTTCGTCAAATCGCTCGGATATAAAACTAGCCGGAGTCACTCTGCGAATTTTCATTCCGTTTAATACCTCTATGGCTCCTTTGGCGACTCTTCCACCCCCGGTAAGCGCAATTTTTATGGCTGGGAGATGTACTTTTTCGTATTCTGTTTGTAAATCGTCCAGGTCAAAGCAGTCGTGTGCAGGTCTCAGGTGGAACAGATTGTATCGATTACCAAACGTAAGAATTGCATTATAGGCACCTACCAGCCCTGCATATCTTCCGAAAGCGACTATCCTGACATTATTCTCATCAGTAAGTAGCTCATAATCAATGAGCCTTATCTTTTTCTTAAGAATAAGTCTGAGTAAATCGCGATTGTAAGGCTGTTCTTTGATAGTATGGGAAAAGAAAAAGTACGTCTTATTATCTATTAAGTCCTCCATAGGTACTTCCTTCACCCCCATCAGTATGTCACAGTCAGAGACATCGTCCACAACTTCGGCGCCTAAGGCCTGGTATTCATCGTCTTTAAACGAGCGTATATCACTGCTTTGAACCTTTATTTCAACATTATCAAACCTTTCCGTTATCTCATTTACCTGTTGAGGTGTAAAAGGCACTCGCCGGTCTATCGGTACTTTTCCTTCTTTAATAATGCCGATTTTGACTTTTTTCATACCTCATGCAGTTTTATATACGTTAACAAATATACCATTAAAATGTATGTGGATTTTGTCAACACGGATTAATTCGTACTTTAATCGTTACTATGCAATACGTTATGTTAATCACGGCCTGGGGTATTTATTTTTTTCTTCATAGCGCTCTAGCTGATAAAAACAACAAGCAATATGCCAGGAAACGATTGGGTATAAGCTTCCAAAAACAGCGAATTATTTATACGATCATATCTGTTATGGGACTTTTCTTATTGTTTCTGTTTAACGGTATGATAGGGGGGGATAATCTGTTGCCTGATACACGTGAGATGAAATTGCTGAGCTTATTTATTGCAACAGGTGGTATTTTAATTGGCAAAGCAGCATTTAGATCTTACAGTCTGCGCGCTTTTCTTGGGTTAGAGCAGGAAGCAGAAGCCGGGAAATTTCATGCTTCAGGTATATTGGCCCACATAAGACATCCATTGTATACAGCCACTATTCTCCTTGTAATAGGTTTTTTTCTATACGATTCCAGACTTCCTTCCTTAATATCAGCAGGATGTATATTTATCTACCTGCCTTTCGGGATCTATTTTGAAGAAAAAAAGTTAATTGAAGAATTCGGAGAAAAGTATCAAAAGTATAAAAGAAAAGTCCCCATGCTTATCCCGGCTTTCAAAAAAAATAATAACTAACCGCTCGTTTGGGCGTAATACCCTGATCAGCATATTAACATGGCGCTGATTTTAACCATTACCGTTCCATTCGGGTTAAGTATGCTGTTTTGACGGCTGAATTGAATACCATTAATTCTGGCCTTAAAGTTAGTTTTATAGGATTTTCCAGCCTTTAATCCTCATTGTCAGGGTTTTGTTTTTTCTTGCCGGACTTTAACTCTTTGTAGTCTTCGCGCTCCTCTAGTTTTTTATCTTCGACATTTTCATTTAAAAAATTATTGATGTCGTCAATATTATAAGTGGTTTTGATCTCACCAAACGAGTCTATTTCAATATTAAATCCCTCTAGCGCCGGATTCACTGATGGTTTATCTTTCTTCTCTTTTTTATCTTTTCTCTTAGCCATACCTGCTTAATTTGATGTGGATACTTTTACGTTATCAATGGCATACTGTATACGATCAGCCACCTCATCACTGCCTAATATTGATATGATCTCCATTAGATCGGGGCCTCCCCCTCTGCCTGTGATGGCCAGACGTAACGCCTGCATAACTTTCCCCATTTTAACGCCTTTTGTATCCAGGATGTTACTTAAAATGTCTCGCGCCTCTTCTGCACTGATGCTATCTGACGATTCTGCCAGACTGGCCTGATAAGCGGTGAGAATAGTTATGGCTTCATCGGTCCACTTTTTAGCTATTAATTGTTGGTCAAATGTCGTGGGCTTAAGAAAAAAGAATTGTCCTTCAGTCCATAACTGGAATGGGAAATCAATTCTTTCCTGCATCAGGTCGCAGATCCTTTCTAAAAGGTGCTCTTTATAGTCTATGTCTTGATTTTTAAGTTCTTTAATAAGGTAGGTGGAGAGTTCTGATGGACTTTTCTGTTTGATATATTGTTGGTTGAACCACCGGGCTTTTTCAATATCAAATTTTGCGCCTGCTTTGTTAATACGCTCTAAGGAAAAATGCCGCACCAGTTCTTCCAGGGAGAACAGTTCTTGCTCGGTACCGGGGTTCCAACCTAATAGCGCCAGGAAGTTTACAAATGCTTCGGGAAGATATCCTGCCTCTCTGAAACCGCTAAAGTGTTCTGGTTTGCCTGTTTTACCTGGAAAATCTCCATTAATTGGGAATACGGGGAATCCAAGTTTATCGCCATCACGTTTACTTAACTTTCCATTGCCATCCGGCTTGAGCAATAAAGGCAGGTGTGCGAACTGTGGCATTGTTCCTTCCCAGCCCAATGCCCGGTAGAGTAGCACATGCAGCGGAGCTGACGGAAGCCATTCTTCACCACGTATTACATGAGTTATCTTCATCAGGTGGTCATCTACCACATTTGCCAGGTGATAGGTAGGCATGCCATCAGATTTTACTAATATTTTATCATCTAATGTGCTGCTATGTACCACCACCCAGTCACGCACCATATCATTGATCCGGATATCTTCTTTTAAAGGAATTTTAAATCGTATGACGTAGGGCTCACCGGCAGCCAGTCGTTTCTCTACTTCCTGAGCAGATAAAGTGAGCGAGTTTTTCATTTGCATGCGCGTAATGGCATTGTACTGAAGCGAATTTGCCTTGGCCTCCTTCAGGCGCTGGCGTAAAGCATCCAGTTCCTCTGTAGTATCGAAAGCATAATAAGCCTTACCGCTGTTCAGCAGTTGTTGTGCGTACTGTCCATAGATATCTTTACGTTCTGACTGTCGGTAGGGTCCGTAAGGCCCGCCGGCATTAGGCCCTTCGTCGGGAAGTATGCCAGCCCATTTCAGTGATTCTTTGATATATTCTTCCGCTCCGTCGACATATCGTGATTGATCTGTATCTTCTATACGCAATATCATGGTGCCATTGTGCTTCCTGGCAAAAAGGTAGTTATACATTGCGGTTCTTAACCCGCCTATGTGAAGGGCGCCTGTTGGACTGGGGGCAAATCTTACCCGTACTTCGTTACTCATTCGTCATCATTATTTTGGGCTGCAAAATTAATAAATATCAATGAGTTGTAGGTGTGTCACATGAGATAAGAGAAAGTAAACCCATAAACATGTATGATTTACCAATTAATATCTTAATGTACTGATATTAAGATAGAAAGGATTTGTCCATGCGTAGAATGTAATCCGGTTCCAATGACAGAAAGTAAATAATTCAGGGTTAATTCCGTGTTTGGGCTTTTTTAATGAAGGTGTCCGGTCTTTCGTGTTAGGAGTTTTCAACCATCAGGCCATTCTATCCATCTTCGGAAACTAAAACGTCCAGGAGAAGCTGCTTACTTTGGAAAAACTGCTTTTTGAAATTCATAAGAGTCACTACATAATTCGCCAGTCCCCCGCTAAGAGCAATGAAAGCATAAGTACTTTCCTGTGCATAAAAAAATAGGAACAGGCTGATCAAAACACTCAATACAGACCAAAACACCAGAAATAAGAGTGAACTGAAAAAGAGGTCATAGCTAAGAAAAAGAATGCAGCCTCTGCTGGAATCCTCAAACCGGCCTTTGATCAGTGGAATGTAGTTATTAGGATAATCTATCCTGAGTGAAAGGGTGAACTGTGCATTGGTTATGGTCCCGTTAAAAAGATGTTGTGGCCCTTCTTTTTTTGTCAAAAGAGAGACAGCCCTTGTGACACGTGCCAGTTTTATAAGCACTTCATCCGTTGTGATGGGTAAAACCACCGTCTCCCTTTTGCGTGGGAAGATCATATTACTTCACTGCAATACATGATATTTCTACATTCACATCTTTAGGTAATCGCGAAACCTCTACCGTTTCACGTGCAGGAGGATTTTGAGTAAAATATTTTCCATATGAAGCATTGATCTCGCCAAAGTTGTCCATATCACTGATGAAAATACTGCATTTCACAACATGCTCATAAGATAGTCCGGCTTCAGTTAAAATAAATCCCAGGTTTTTCATAACCTGCTCTGTTTCGAGGGTGATATTTTCATTAACCAAATCGCCTGAAGATTGATTTATAGCTATTTGGCCAGAAATGTAGAGGGTATCTTCTACCATAACTGCCTGACTGTAGGGCCCAATGGGCTCAGGCGCCTGTACACTGTTAATGATGTTTTTTTTCATACCGATTATTTGGTTTTAATAAGAGAAGAGTGAAAAGTAATTGATTTAAACAGAAATGAAAAGGATACCATGTAACGCTTGTATATAAAAGGACCCTATTAGGTATTAATAGCGTTGTCTGCCTGACCCGGGAGGATAAAGTGTGTCCACCTGGTCACTTGCAAAAACTTCTGAAGAATCTATATCCATCATAGAAAGCCTCCCACCTTCCCATCCGGCGCCGGTGTCCATAAGCCAGACATCACCGGATAAAATGGGCTTGTCTATGTTATATCTGTGTAACGGGGTGTGGCCTATGTAAACCTTATCGAACGGGGTGAGCTTTTCATATACACCTGCCTGGTATTGTGTGATGGCCTCCCGGAATAATGACCGGTCCCATAAAAAAATATCGGCTTGCTGCTGGTCAATGGGTATGCCTATTTCAAAGCCTGCATGAACAAAAAAAGCATTATCTATCTTCAGATAAGTAAAGGCGCTTTCAAGTAGTTGGAAATGGGCGTCAGGAAATTGATTTCCATAGCTTTTCAGTGTAGTGTCACCGCCATTTTGTAACCAGTTTGACGAAGCCTTACCGGTTTTTGCCCATTCCAGTAAATAATAATCATGGTTGCCGAGGACCAGTTTGAGATTTTTGACGCTTAAAAGCTCATCCAATACTTCAGATGTTTGAGACCAGCCATCGCATAAATCACCCAGTGAAATCAGCAGGTCATTATTATGATCAAAACCAGAGCGTTCGAAACATTGCAGCAATGCTTTATAACCCCCATGGATATCACCTATAACGTAACGTCGCATAAGTCAGTAGAATATTTTTTTAAAGTATAAGTGTGAGAGACGGAGTACATATAAACTATTATTGTTGGCAAACGTAAATATTGAGCCAAAAGGGCCAACGTTCGAGTCCCTTTGTAAAAATATGCTTTGAAATTCTATAATATTGCAATACGTTTAAAAGTTGATAGAAAGTAAGGAAATTATAATCAGCAATGGAAGAGTCAATAACAACAGCAACTGAAAAGAAAAACGAATACCAGGAGAAGATCAAACAGGTGTTTGCAGAGGTGGGTAAAGTGGTAGTAGGCCAGGAAGCCATGTTAAATCGCCTTCTGATAGGTCTGTTTACGCAGAGCCATGTCTTACTCGAAGGAGTGCCGGGTATTGCCAAAACACTTACTGTAAGTACTTTAGCAAAAGTGCTTCATCTTGATTTTCAACGTATACAATTTACCCCCGACTTGCTTCCTGCAGACTTGATCGGTACCATGATCTACAATCAGAAACAAGGTAATTTCGAGGTGAAAAAGGGACCGATCTTTGCCAATATCATACTGGCGGATGAGATCAACCGTAGCCCTGCCAAAGTGCAGTCTGCACTATTGGAATCCATGCAGGAAAAGCAGGTTACCATTGGTGAAAATACGTTTGCATTGGACAAGCCGTTCCTTGTATTGGCCACACAAAATCCGGTGGATCAGGAAGGAACTTACCCGTTGCCAGAAGCCCAGGTAGATCGATTCATGATGAAAGTACATGTGAACTACCCTACCAAAGACCAGGAACTGGAGGTTATGCGACGTATAGCCAATATGAATTTCGATTATACTGTAAACACAGTTCTTTCGAAAGAAGATATTTTTGCTATTCGCAATGAGATCAATCAAACCACCATGTCGGAGTCCCTTGAAAAGTACATTGTAGAATTGGTTTATGCTACGCGGGACCCTAAGTCGTATGGACTGGATAAAGCCGCTGAATACATTCAGTTTGGCGTTTCACCCAGGGCTTCTATCAACCTGAACCTGGCGGCAAAAGCCATTGCCTATTTTGAAGGACGCGATTATGTACTACCCGAAGACATTAAAGAGATAGCGCCGGATGTGCTCAACCACAGGATTATCCTCAATTATGAAGCGGAAGCTGAAAACGTGGATACCAAAGAGATTATTCAGACGATCTTAAGTAAAGTTCCTATTAACAATTAGGTAATGTTTGTTTAGAAAGGCAGTAATTCTTCCTTTTAGACATTTATCATAATCTATCGCAATATTACAATGAAAAGGTCTTAACATTAGATTAATGATTACTTCACATTATTAATAAACCCTTAACATGGCCGTCCGCATGACTTAACAATTAACTTACAGATTTGCAACTTAAATTATTAATGGTTGCAGAAATGAAAAGTTTAATTATCACATGTTTACTGTCCTTTTCGACAGTACTTGCCTTGGCACAAAAAGGCACACTCAAAGGAGTGGTAAAAGACAAAGAGACTGGTGAAGAGATCATCGGTGCCAATGTTTTTATTGAAGGAACTACAGTCGGTTCCGCTACAGATGTTTTTGGAGCATTTACCTTCCAGGTGGAACCGGGGACCTATAATTTGGTTGCAACGTTTGTTGGGTATGCCAATTTCAGAGTTACGGATTTAACTGTATCTGAGGGCGAAGAAGTAAACCTGACTCTCCAGTTGCAGACCGATGATGTGCAATTGGAAGAAGTAGTTGTTACCGCAAAAGCTGATAAGGCCTCTGAGACTTTATTGCTGCTTGACAGGAAACAGTCAATTGAAATCAAGCAAAGCATAGGGGCACAAGAATTATCAAGAAAAGGAGTAGGCGATGCGGAAGCAGCTGTTACAAAAGTTACAGGGGTCAGTAAGCAAGAAGGGGTAAAGAACGTTTTTGTACGAGGATTAGGAGATCGTTATAATTCAACTTCATTAAATGGTTTGCCGCTACCCTCCGAAGACCCGGAATACAAAAATATATCACTTGATTTTTTCTCTAGTGATATCATTAATAGTATTGATATCAACAAAACTTTCAATTCATCTCTTTTTGGCGATGTTGATGGTGCTAATATTAATATAGTATCTAAGGAGCTTTTTGAGGACCAGGAATTGCAGGTAAGTGCTTCTGTAGGCTTCAATACTCAAGCGATAGGTCAAGACTTTTTGAGAGCAGACGGGACGAATGGTATCGGGACTGGTACTGAAAAAGGTAATCCTATATCTGACCTTACAAGCTATGATTTTAACTCTGGTTTCCAGCCTTATACTTCTGATCTACCACTGAATAGTTCATTTTCTATTTCTGGAGGTAAGAAATTTGAGGTAGGTGGCAATGACTTTAATGCATTTTTAGTTGCTTCTATCAACAACCAATTTGTTTACAAGGAAGGGATCACGCGTTCTGCTGTTAGTTCCGATGGTGGTGCCGGAAGAGATTATACCTATGAGCGTTTTGACTACAGCACTTCTCAAATACTTATGGGTAATTTTAATTACAACATTTCAAGTAAAGCGGATATTTCATACAACGCCATTTTTATTCATAATAACAATCAAAATGTTGGAGAATATCGAGGGCAGGCTCAAAATTTAACAGAACTTGATAATGTATCCGCGTTGGTTAGAAGGCAGCAAATAAATGATAATAGCTTATTTGTTAATCAAATACTCTCAGATTTTGAATTGACCGATAGGTTAAACTTGAAAGTAGCAGGTTCCTACAACACGACTAAAGGTAATGAGCCGGACAGGAGGACCAATACTTTTATTTTGAATGAGTTGACCGGAGAATTTAGTGCAGCAGCAGGAAGTGCCGGATTGAACCATCGCTTCTTTTCAGAATTAGAAGAGACAGATTTAACCGCTGAGAGTACGTTAAGCTTTAGACTGAAAGATGATGCTGAAAGTAAGAGCAAAGTTGAATTAGGCTATTCTTACCGTAATACAGATAGGGAATTTGGATTTCGCCAATATAGCTTTGATTTCTCATCACAGGCCACCGTGGATGTTAATAATCCCGATCAATCTTTGTTTAATCAACAATCTATTGACGATGGGATTTTTCGATTGGTTACTACAAGAGGGTTCAATCAAGAAGCTATAGATGTCTTTGCTCCTGATACATATGAAGGTAGTCGAACTATCCATTCAATCATTGCAAATGTAAATTATGAGCTCAATACTAAATTGATCATAAATGCCGGAGTAAGGTTTGAACAAATAAACCAGGAGGTAATTTGGGACTTTAATCAAGATAGAAACGAATTTGGTGAAAATATAGCAATTCGGGACCCAAACTATGTATTGCCTAATTTGAACATTAGGTATGCATTGTCCGATGATAACGTTTTCCGTTTTGCGGCCAGTAGATCTTATACTTTTCCCCAGTTTAAAGAAGTAGCTCCATTCCTTTATGAAGACGTTAACTTCTCAAGCTTTGGTAATCCTGATCTAAGACCTGCAGAAAACTATAATTTGGATTTAAAATTTGAAAAGTACCTGGGACGTAACGGGTTAGTAGCTATAACAGGATTTTATAAGCGTATTGAAGATGCTATCAATCGAGTTTTAGTGACATCGGCAGCTACTGAATTGTCCTATGTAAATACAGGTAATGCTGACGTGGCAGGAGTTGAAGTTGAATTCCAAAAAGATGTTTGGCGAAAAACGATTGGAGAAAAAATCAGCTCATTGTCATTGGGTGCTAATGTTTCCTATCTACACTCTAACCAAGAATTAAAAGATGACCCGAGAGATAATCTTACTGTCTTATTTACGGAAGAGGAAGATGAATTAGAGGGAGCGTCACCTGTTTTAGTTAATGCTGATTTGACCTTTAGGTCTGAAACAGAAGAATCTGGAATTACTGCTGCTTTGGTTTTTGGTTTTTTCAGTGAGCGTATTTTTACAATTGGTACGGCAGATCGAAAAAACATTGTTGAAAAAGGTATCCCTACTCTGGACTTTGTTTCTTCATATAAATTAAATAGAAACTTTCAGGTCAATCTTAGTGCGAAAAATATTCTTGATCCTGAATATCAATTGTCGCAAGATATAGGGACAGGTGAAAACTTTTCTATTGAGGACTTTAACCGCGGAACAAGTGTCTCATTAGGCCTTACTTATAAATTTTAAACTTAACTATTGACTAAAAATGAAAATTACTAGAAAAGTTCTTTCCATGATTGCAATTGCCGCCATGCTGGTTTTTTCCGCATGTGGTGATGATGATGATGACAATGGAGGAGGTATGTTGAACAAAGATGGGACTATAGCTTCTCAGGAAGACGATGATCTTGATAAGGATGACCTAAAAGGTAATGTAACAGCAGATATCACGCTAAATGCAGCAACTGAATGGACATTAACCGGACCTTTGGCAGTTAAAAGTGGGGCTACGCTTACCATTGAAGCGGGTACTACAATCAAGGCACAGGCCGGTGGTACTAACGTATATATTGTAATTGAAACAGGTGCCAAAATTAATGCTGCTGGTACAGCAACTAACCCTATTATCATTACTTCAGCAGCGACTAACCCCAGAGCTGGTGACTGGGGTGGTTTATTAGTAAACGGACTGGCACCTATCAGCGGTGGCGGTACATCTACTACTGAAGTATTACCACTTTCTTATGGGGGAACAGCAGCTGATGATGATTCAGGTACTATTACTTATATGACATTAGAATATACCGGTGCTCGTATTAATGGAGAGAAAGAATTCAATGGATTTACTTTTTATGCAGTGGGTTCCGGAACAACTATTAATAATATCGCTGTAAACTTTGGTGATGATGATGGCATTGAGTGGTTTGGAGGAACAGTGGATGTAGACAATGCGTTGGTAGTTAATGCTCGTGACGATATGTTTGATTGGACTCAAGGGTACGTTGGTACAATTACAAATGCATATGGCATAAGAAAAGAAGGTTTCACAGCTATCTCTGAAGATGTAAGAGGTATTGAAGCAGACGGAAACCTAGATGGTAACTCTCCGGACCAGGCTGGTCAATCTGATGTTGTTGTGACAAACCTAACGCTTATCAATGAGGAGCCTTTGATCAACGTTGCTGACTGGATCAAGATTAGAAGAGGTAGTAAAGCTACTATTACTAATGCATATGTAACAGATGTTTCAAAAGCCAGTGACTTTATAGATTTCAGTGATAGGAAGGGAATGGCGACTGATGATACTACAGTAAGTGGTAATGGTATTGGTAAAGATGATGGTGAAGTAGATACTAATGATGTGAAGACAGAAGCGGATTTTGATGATCCTGCAGATGGTATTCAGGCAGACGAAATGACTGATGCGTCATTTACCTTGGATGAAAGCGCTACTGGTGTTGCAGCTTCAGTTTTTTCCTGGACAGGTTTACTTTAATAATAAATCCATTAAAAATAAAATATTGACGCAATCTGGCGTGTTCACCTGCAACCAATATGAAACCCCAGTTTTCGGATAGTCCGAAACGTCAATATTTCTTAAAGAAGCTGCCTCAAAAGGGCAGCTTTCTTTTTTTATAGAACCACACCCTCAGCAGTATTTCATTCTAATCAGATGCATGCAAGATTATTTCTAATGGGCTGGATGTAAGATCAGGACCCTTTTATGGTTTTGTAATTTAAGCTACCAGCAATTGAATAATTGAAAATGTGGGCTAATACTATAAAAGTGGCAGAGTAAATGGCTTAACTAAATGTTTTATGATGGTGTGAGAAGCATACTTAACGTGAATATCGGATAAGTGAGGCATTATTTAGTTTATGAAAAAAGGCTGTTTTTGGGTATATTAAAGTTGTGATTTTCAATATATCTAATCCCAAAAACAACCCTTATGCTTAAAGATAA
>NZ_VKDC01000034.1 GCF_007097395.1 Fulvivirga sp. M361 | reverse complement strand
TCTTGCCCGATAGCAGCCACTCTTCGTAATGCTCTTGCATCTTTGAAGCGTCGTGTCTTTTCATCACGCAAGATTACAGGGTTTAGGCCAACTTTGAAATATGCGGTTCTTCGGATGGATACCTTTAATCAATACACCGAATAGAAAAGACGCCTTTTGCTAGCTTTGCTTTTACCGAAATAGGTGTAGAGTCCAATGGTCTTAACCAGGGTAAATGTATGCCTGAAGCTGCAATTAAAACATTTGGAGAAAACAATACACCTATGCAGTTTTTTCACGTTACTGGAGACCTTTCTTCTGGGGGAGTAATTAAATAATATGTAGTAGTTCCACAGATACGCTACATTTAAGAGAATCAAAGAATTGCCTCACAAACCCTTGTTGCAAACGAGGGTTTGTGAGTTTACAAAAGCGGGCCTTTTAGCACTTAACAATGCACGATTAAAAAAACAGTTGGCTTTAGTTCAAGTAAACATTAATAAAGGTTGGTTAGATCAGCGTCAGTGGTTGCCAATAGCCGATGCATTCCAAGCATTACAAGTCCGGTGATTAAAATAATAACTCTTTTGAGAGGTTGAATAAACATAGGATCCTCGAAAATAAACAAGCTCAAAAAGTTGGAACATGCTTTTTAATTTTAAATCATTTAAAACAGATTGATCGATATACCGGCGATATTCTTAAACCATATGTGGATCAAAAGATATAGATTATAAACCAGGATGGACCCAGTAAGAAAGATTATTTACAAGCTGATTATATTTTTCGTAACCACGTTAGTAGGGGTAGTGATTGTCAATGCTTCATACGCACAGTGCACTTTTGAACTAAAAAGTGTAAATAATGTAAATACAGTATGCCCGGGTAGTAGCGTGACGTTACGCTTAATAGTCCGCTCAACAAGGAGTGATGCAAATATCCATTATAAGAGTATTCGTTGGTATAGAAATGGCAATTTTATTTCAAGTTATAATGACAAGGCCACAGTTACTGTATCAAATTTACAATCTACGGCAGAATATAGCGTACGTTTCAACACGGATTTAATATTGAATGACCCGGTAGGCCCTGGTCCTTTTCCAGATCCGGATAACCCACCAGGACCAGTGGTTGTTGGCTCGTGCAGCAGCATACTTCGAAAGACGATTACAGTACGTCACAGGCCCGGGCCTCCCTCGTTGCCTTCAACCACTAACGTTTGTTATGGCGAAAGCGCAACACTTGCTATTGCTAATCCTTCGGGCTCATATACCTGGCTTAATGCGAACAATCAAGTAGTTAACCCTTCACGAGACGGCGTACAGTTGAGCGGGGCAGGGAACTCCCGGTTAATCATTCCTTCTGCCACTGCGAGCCGAACTTTTAAAGTACGTCAAAATAATTCGCATTGTACCGGAGATTTAAGAACTGTGACGGTTAATGTATATCCCAGGGTCATTGTGGATGCCGGTCCTCAACTTTCTGTTAACTTAACGATCTCCGACGCACCTATTACCCTTACCGGTAACAGCCCGTCCGGTGGAAGGTGGAGTGGGGCCGGTGTTGGGGCAAATTCTAATGTGTTCCATCCGAGGCAGGCAGGAGTAGGTACGCATACCATTACCTTTACCCATACCACGTCGAACGGATGTCTGATATTCGATACACGGCGTATTACCGTAACGGATGAAGGAAAAGTACTGGATGCTACCGAGCGGCAGATACTATCTGATCTCTTCGATGATATGGACGGGCCCTCATGGAATGTGTCCTCTGGCTGGAAACAGTCTGCGAATCTGAATAACTGGCATGGGATCACCTTTGAAAACCTTGATGTGACCGCCATAGATCTACCGTCAAACGCAGTGAGCGGTGCCATTCCAGATTACCTGGACCAGTTACTGGCCTTGGAACGGCTTAACCTGGGTGGTAACCCCGCCATACAAATGCCACTTCCCGGTAGCTTAAGAAATCTTGAACACTTCACTACACTGAATCTTAACGAATGTGGATTGGAGGGTGTTATTCCAGGGACTATCACGACATATACAAACCTTAGGCAACTGCACCTGGCAGGCAATAACTTTACCGGTGAAATACCTGCTGATTTTTCCAACCTTTCTCAACTTAAAGTTTTGATGTTAGGCAATAATAACCTGGAAGGTGATATCAGCTTCTGGCTAAAAGCATTTCCTAATGCCATTGGCTTAGATTTTAGTAAAAACAATTTCGTAGGCTACCTGCCAGACGAAATGAGAGATCTTACCGAGCTTACAGCACTCACGCTTGAGGAAAACGATCTTAGCGGTACCATACCGGATGACCTGTTTGAAGGGATGTCTCGTTTAGTAGTTTTACACCTGGACCATAACCATTTTTATGGTCCTATACCTCATAGTGCTTTAAAAAGTAGTTTGCAGCGTCTCTTATTGGACCATAATGAGTTTTCAGGAAATATTGCAGATGGTTCTTATGACTGGAATAACCTGTCTAACTTATATGAGTTAAGGTTAGGTAATAACAGGCTTACCGGAAATATTCTTGAGTATGGGTGGGATTTCGGAGGACGTTTGGTCGAGTTGGATTTGTCTCATAACCGATTTTATGGCAATATAGTATTACCTGCAGATATGCTTAATAATGCTGAAAATATTAATGTAAGTGGCAATCAGTTTACCTCCATAAATGCCCGTTGTACATCTTCTTGCCTTGATTTGAATTTAAATATTGCGGATAATCAACTCATGTTGAAAGATATCATTGAAGGGATGGGGCTTTCCGTTGGTCAAAACGGAAACATAAATGATGGGGAGTACAATACCAATAAGCTAACGCTTGGCCCGCAAAATGCAGCACTGTATTTTGATCGTACACGTAATACACTTTTTTATACCGCTGACTTTAACTATCGCGGCCCCCAGTACCGTTGGTTTAATAATGCCGTGCAGGTAAGCACCGCTCAGAGAGAATTACAGATCCCGAAGGAAGAAAATTATCAAGCCTACAGCAGTGAAATTAGTCATGTTACGGTTAGCGGTTTTGTGACACGTTCATTACCTGTGCAAGCAGTAGACAGTGCTAATATGTACTGGGCGGTAGCTGATGGCAATTGGACCGATAAGATATGGTCACACACTAAAGGAGGCCCTCTTGTTAATGATTATCCCAAGCGATCGACAGATAACGTGATCATAGCGGATCATGAAGTAATGTTGAGCAATGAAGTAAATTGCGCTACCCTGAAACTGGCGGCAGAGACTGATTATACCAGTTTGACTGTAAATAATGGCAGGGTGACGGTTTATGGTGATATTGTACTCACGAAAGAGCGGCCGGAGTTAAGAGGAGGCTTGCTGGTAGAAGAAGGAGGTAGGGTGATCCCGTTGGGAACCCCATCACCATAATAAGTAAATAGGCAGTAATGTCCAATGTAATGCAGAAAGGTTATCCCTTTTTTTTACGAATCGTTGCCCTGGTATTGATCTGCCTATGTTCCGCTGTCCATGCACAGCAAAAGTCATATTTACAAGATAGCCTTTTGATATCATTGGATAGCCTTACAATGAAAGAGGGGCCGGCTGTGTCGGATTCTCTTTCAAACGTTTCAAAGCACTACCTGGATTCGTTGAATGCTTTTATCTATTTTGACAGTATGAGAACGGATACCGTAACCCAACGATTACACACCTCAATCAATGAAATGAGGCCTGATACCCTTGGCCTCAAAGTTCCTTATGACACGCTTGGAAAAGCCGCGAGGCAATTCCAGGGAAGGCTGACAGAAAAGTCCCGGCACGTCATTCAAAAAGTAAAAGATAAGCCGCAGCAGTGGAAAGAAGGCCTGGTTGAAAAGGTGGGAAACTTGCCTGTAAAAAAAATGGCTGATAGGATACCGGATAGTGAGGTAGGAGCAGTGCCTTTTATACCTTCGATAAATAGTTTGCCTGATGCTTCAGGTGATTTAACAGGAGAACTGGCTCCGGACATAACCTTGCCGGAATTGCCAGCCGGATCATTAACAGGGCAAACTCCCGAGGTTGAAATACCTGGAATAGACCGGGAAAGACTGGATGCCATTGACCAGGTGACGCATCATAGCAATGCGCTCAAAAAAAGTACAGATCAATTGGCCGGATATCAGGGAAATGCAGAGCGCTACACAGAACAAACAGAACAATATACTTCTAAAGCCAATAATGTAGACGCATTGATTGACCAAGAAGCACGTGGAGTAGAGGAATTGTCGATGCTAGAGGAAAGGCCTGATGCCAGAAGCCTAATGACTGCCGACACCGAAAAATTGGACCAATACAAGCAATATACAGATCCTGAGTTCATCAAAAAGAATATGTATCAAAAAGCACGGGTTGTGGCTACTGATCTCGTAAGCAAAAAAACGGAAGTGTTGCAGCCCGCCATTACCAAACTGGCCAATCATAAAAAAGCGTTTGCCGGGGATAGAAAAACAGTATTCGAAACAAAAAAGAAAGACCCTGTCAAAGGGAAAACGATCAAGGAACGTATCATTCTATCGTTTGCCCTGCAATATCAAAAAGTGAATGACACCCATCAACTGGACCTCTACGCACAATTAGGCTATCAGGTGACCAGCTTCTGGACTGTTGGGGTGGGGTATGGGTACCGGGTACAATATGATGACAGGCAAAGTGAATTCATCACCGAAAGACCGGTACACGGCTGGCGTCATTTTCAATACCTCACTGTTTTCAAAGGATTTTATGCTATTGGTGCCTATGAGTATACAAAATTCAGTACCGTGGAAGGTCCTACAAGATATTCCTGGTCCGGTAATTACCTCGTTGGTGTTGGGAAGAGTTACCATATTTTTAATACCGTGAAGGGTAACCTACAAGCTTTATACAGCTTTGAAAGCGGTGTAGAAGAAGTCTATTTCCGAAAGTTCAATGTACGATTTGTCTTTGATCTGAAGTTTGGAAAGGTAAAAAGACCCAGGGTCAATATGGAAGGCCGCTTGAAGCAGAAACGGGAAAAAGACCGCCATCGTGCCAATATGAGCCTTTGAAAAGCAGGGAAACCAATGATTATATCATTTCTTTTTCGGTGCGATAAAAATTTCCCTGGTCTTTGGCCATAACATTCATTTATTCTACCGCATGGCGCCTGTCACCCACAGCTCGCATCTTCCTTGAGATAATTCCCTCTTTTGGTGAAAAAAGAAAGGCCAGTCCAAAGAAAACACCTGCCATAGTAGCCATGGCACCTGCAATGGATCCGTCTAAGGAAGCCGCCAGATAATAACCCGTAATAGAGATCAGTATCCCTATCACTGCGCTTATAATCATCATTTTTTTAAGATTTTCGGTCATCAGATAAGCCGTAGCCGGAGGTGCTATGAGCAATGCTACTACCAGGATAGCGCCTACAGATTCAAAAGAAGCTACCGTAGTGAGTGAAACAGCACCCATTAACAGATAATGCCAAAGTGTGGTGGATATGCCTATTGCTACCGCATAAGAAGGATCAAATGTGGTCAGAAACAACTCTTTGTACCCGAAAATGATAAATAATACAACTATCAGAAGCACTGTGCCAGCAATGTATAAAACCCTGGGGCCAAGTATATTTCCCGAATCAGTGATCCACAGGTCGATGGGTACATAGGCTATTTCACCGTAGAGGACACAGTCCTGGTCCAGATCTACCTTGCCTGCATAGGCAGATATCAAAATCACACCAATGGCAAAAAGCCAGGTAAAAGTTACGCCGATAGAGGCATCTGTTTGAAGGCGGCCGCTTTTATGAAAAAATTCTATCAAAAAAGTAGTAAATACTCCAATGATACCTGCCCCTGCCAGCATGATAAAAGAATCCCGCGATCCCGAAATCAAAAATGCTATCACTATACCAGGCAACACCGCATGAGATATGGCATCACCCACCATCGCCATTTTTCTCAAAATGAGATAGCACCCCAAAAGTCCACAGGAAATGGACACTAACGAACCGGCTAATATGATGTAAAGAGCTTCCACTGGTTTCTAGGTTCTGGTTTCTAGGTTCTGGTTTCTAGGTTCTGGTGCTCTGGGACCAGACTCATGTATCTTTTCTATTGAAGATATAAAGCGATTCAGCTTCTTTCCCAATAAAGTTGTTTGCTTAACTAGCCGGTGATATAACTCCTGATCAATAAGAGATCGAGTTTCAAAAAGAGATTCGATATGATCCAGAGTTTCATCGTTGGATGATAAGGCGAAAATCAGAAACCTTATATACTCATTTTTATACCTTCTTCTGCCATACGCTTCTACAATATTGGAACGCACAGATTTGCTTGACCTTCGAATCTGGCTTCCCGTTTCATACAATTCAAACTTTGGTAGTTTCAAACTCATTTCATGAACCAAATTCGAATTCTCCCTTGCCAATTGATAAACTTCTAAATTTTGATAACTCATATATTCATACTCTTAATAGATACAAACTTACCAGCACCCAGCACCCAGCACCCAGCATCTACCCATACGGAATCTCCGACTGATGCGGGTCCACCGAAGGATAATTCAGTAATTTTTCCAATCGTGCTTCTAACTCTGGCGTAAGGATATGTTCTATGGTTTCAGCGTCGTCGTGTACATGGTCAGGGGCTACTCTAAGATATTCGGTAAGATAGAGTTCCCATAATCGATGTAACTTCACTACACGCCGCCCTTTTTCTTTTCCTTCCCGTGATAAAGCCCAGTAATTGTCCTTTTTTGATATATATCTTTCTTTTTTAAGCCTTTTGAGTCCTTTCGTAAGCATAGACTTATCGAAGGCCCTTTTAGCCATGATATCTTCAGTAGTGCGTTGCTCGTAAAAATTCTTCTCTTCTTCCCCCAGGTGATACAATGCCTTCAGAATGTTCTCGTCATTCATGTTTGCCCGGATCTTAGCCTGGTGGTATAACCTGTAGAAAATTCCTTTTTTAGGAGCTGCAAAAAAGGAAATAAATGCGATAGTTGATACTACCACTACTATCCAGGGGCCCGTGGGCATAGCAGGGGCGATGTAAGAAATGTATGCTCCCGATAAACCGCTCAAAGCCCCGAACAAAGCTGCCAGTGCTATCATTACACTGACCTTTTCGGTCCAGAAGCGAGCAGCCGCAGCAGGAGTAATGAGCATGGCGGCCATAAGGACAACACCTACAGCTTGTATGCCGATGACAACGGCCAGTACGGTAAGTGTAGTAAGTACCAGTTCTACACCTCTTACAGGTACACCAATGGTGCTGGCAAATGCTTCGTCAAAGGCTATTAATGTGAATTCTTTAAAGAACAGGAAAACGGTAACTACCAAAATGCCGGCTACCACTCCAAAAATGAGCAGGTCCTGACCTACCAGGGAGGCTGCTTTACCAAATAAGAATTGGTCCAATCCTGTTTGAGAAGAGATGCCGGATTTTTGAATGATCGTCAAAATAAAAATACCGATCCCAAAAAATACAGACAGGATCAACCCGATAGCCGTATCTTCTTTGATCTTGGATTTTGCCGTGATGACATCAATAAGTAACAAAGAGACCCATCCCGTAAAAAAGGCCCCGATGATCAATACGAATGGATTTTTTTCACCTACGAGAATAAATGAAAGGCATACTCCGGGAAGTACTGAATGGGCCACGGCATCACCTACCAACGCTTTCTTTTTCAGGAAGGTAAAGGACCCTACAATAGCCGAACTAGCCGTAAGTAATACCGAACCCAATACCACATACCGGATATTCGGGTCGGTGAATGAAAAGAAGTCAAGCAGGCTTTGCATTACGATGATCCGGTGTTAGTTGCCTTAGAGACCTCACGATTAGGAAAATGCTTGTGTTTCATCATATTGCCTACTTCACTCAGTAGTGTTAATTTTCCTCCATAGGTCTCTTGTAAAAGTTCAGAGGTAAATACTTCTTCTGTAGGTCCGCATGCCACTAATCTCATGTTCAATAATATGACCCAGTCAAAGTACTCTGTTACGGATTGTAAGTCATGATGTACCACCACTACGGTGCTTCCCTTTTCAGTCATCTCCCTTAACAGGCTTATGATGATCTTTTCTGTAGCGGCATCAACCCCTGCAAAAGGCTCGTCCATGAAATATAGCTCTGCCTGCTGCGCAAGGGCACGGGCCAGGAATACACGTTGCTGCTGCCCTCCCGATAGTTGGGAGATCTGTCGTTTGGCATAAGCTTCCATCCCCACTTTTCGTAAGCTATCCATGGCTACCTCTTTATCAGATTTCCGGGGACGTTTAAAAAGTCCTAGCTTACCATACCTTCCCATCAACACTACATCAAGTACGGAAGCCGGGAAGTCCCAATCCACAGATTCCCGTTGAGGTACATAACTAATGCTCTGTCGCACTTGCTCCAGGTTCCGGTCGAAAAGACGTACATATCCACTACTATTTGGCGCCAGGCCCATGACCGATTTGATCAACGTTGATTTTCCCGCACCGTTAGGCCCCACTATGCCCACCAGCTTTCCTTTAGGCAATGACAGGTCCACATCCCATAAAACAGGCTTTCTATCATAAGATACGGTCAAATCATGGATTTCCAGCGCTATGTTATTTGTGTCTTTCATCTTCATATCCTTCTCCTCGGTTATTTTAAAGCATTTACGATCGTATTGACATTTGTCCTTACCATACCAAGGTAGGTTCCCTCCGGCGTATTGGATTCACCCATGGCATCAGAGTATAAATTGCCTCCGATCTGTACTTCAAAGCCTTTATCTCTACACCCTTGTACTACAGCATTAATGGCTTTTTCAGATACGGAAGTTTCCACAAATACCGCCTTGATCTTATTTTTTGTGATATAGTTAACCAGATCAGATACGTCTCTTAATCCATATTCCGAGAGCGTAGAAATTCCTTGCAATCCCCGAACGTCTATGTGATAGGCTTCCCCGAAATAGCCAAAGGCATCATGGGCGGTAATTAAAGTGCGTTGTTGTTCAGGTATGGTCAGTATTTGTGATTTCACCCAGCGGTGAAGCGAATCTAACTGAACAAGATAATTCTCTGCATTGGCATTGTAATAGCCATTGTTTTTCCCGTCTAATTCCGTTATCCCTGAAAGAATAGTTTTGACCGCTTCTTTCCATAGACTGACATCAAACCAAATGTGAGGGTCAGCGCTGTCATTGAACTCCGGAACAATCCGTAATAGTGAATTATCAATGCCTTCAGCAACTGCTATCACGGGTTTCACGCGACCTAGTTTTTCAAGTACTTCTCCCATCTTACCTTCCAGGTGGAGACCATTGTAAAAGATCAGGTCTGCCTGGGTCAGTTTTTTCAAATCACCTTGAGTTGCTTTATAAAGATGAGGGTCTACCCCAGGACCCATCAATGCTGTCACTTGTACTGAATCACCTACTACATTTTTTACAGCATCTTCAATCATACCTGTGGTGACCACAATATTCAAGCGGCCTGTTTTATCTTCTGTCTTACTACTGCTACAGCCTGTAAATAGTGCCGCTGCCAGCAGAGCAAAAATCAATCTGCAATCCATATATTTTCCGAAACCTCTCTAGAAATAAATACTATTTTTTTGTTATCAATTTGGATCTCCATGGATCCGTCAAAATCTACTTTATCCAATACCTTCACCTTAGCACCAAGATAGGCCCCGATCTTATCCAGGTATCTCAAAAATTCAGGGCTGTCATCTTTGACCGATACCACAATGCCCGATCGGTTTACTTCACACTCACTGATAGCTACCTGGGGTTTGGCCTTGAATTCACCATGCTCGTCGGGGATCGGATCGCCATGCGGATCGTATTTTGGATATCCTAAAAACTCGTCCATCCTTTTGATCAGCAGAGGAGATTTAATATGTTCTAACTGCTCTGCTACATCATGTACTTCATCCCAGTTAAACTTTAATTTTTCCACCAGAAATGTTTCCCAGAGCCGGTGTTTTCGGATGACCTGCAGGGCTGCTTTCCTTCCGGATTCGGAAACATTTACACCCTTGTATTTCTGATAGGAGAGGATGCCCTTACCGGAAAGCCGTTTGATCATATCCGTTACAGAAGCTGCCTTGGTATTGAGTATTTCCGCTATAGCATTCGTGGATACACTGTCCCCGGATTGTTCCGAAAGATGGTAAATGGCTTTAAGATAATTCTCTTCTGCAAAACTGAGCATTGCGGCTTTTTTACAAATATACCATTTTTAGATTAATCTAAAAATATTTTTAATAGCAATGTAAATATGTTGAAAAAGCTTCTTTAAAGCATATTTAGGGGGTTTCTGTCTGTTGTAGTAATTACGAGATTACGGGAAAAATGGTCCGGCATGGTGTTTTGAATGAAGATTATTCAGAAAAAGTACTAAAAAGAGTCATTTTAGTAAGGTTTTTTTATTGATCTATTACTTGATTTAATATTAATTAAGTATCTGATATATAGTTGTTTATGTCAATAAAAAATCCATTAATTGAATAAGTTTTTTTTCCTCAAAACCCCATAAAACCTCCTCTTTTGGAACCTGAGTATAAAAAGTGGTGGTTTTCATTTTCTCAAGGATTACGCGCTCATTAACCGTATCAAAATTCATTGCCAGGCAGGCTTTATAAGATGCGCATATACTTTCCCAGCCTCTGTGATGTTGAAGTAGAATAGGAAGTTGTAATGCCAGGTACTCGTATAGTTTTGTCGGGATAGCATTTACTGTACTTTTGTTTTTGGGATAGCTGATTATCCCAAAATTTGAACGTTGAATGTAGTCGACTATTTCATTATGTGGGACCATGTAATCCCCACCGATGAGTTCTATAAATGGGTGACCTTGTACCTCCATTTTAAGCTTACGTCTGGTGCCGGTGTGAGCACAAAATCCGATAATAATTAAGCGGATAGTATCATCAAGTTGATATAGTTTTTTTGATAATCGGATGGCTTCAAAGACTCCTGTAGTCTCTGACAAAGTCCCCGAAAAAAGTAGTGTCATTTTTTTCGGAGATCGGACGGGTGCTGAGATCCGTGTAGCAGGCTTATACTTGTTTTCAATCACAGTATACTTTCCCCGGGTAAAATGGAATTCCTCTTGATATGCTCTTTCTGCGAGTAGATAATGATCAATCCATGGACGTGTCATCCACTCTTTCAGTCTTACGTAACCTGCCAATAATGGGCGAATGATACCGGGAAAATTACTCCCGAACAGAATATTTCTATAGTAATTTTCTTGTACATCATACACTATTTTACTGCCAAATATTATTTTGTATGCTACTGTAACGATCAGTAATTCATGGGTATTGATTATGATAAGTTGAGGGTTAACTTGAAGGTATTTTTTAAAGCAGGTAATAGGTGCCAGTAGTCTCCCGAATGTCAGCCTTTCAAATTTAAAAACAGGGAACAGTTTTAGTGAACTGTTAAACTTTGGTTTTTTTTTTACCCAAAAGCCTATGATATTAATTTCATATTTCTTTGTTTGGCTCAGGGAAATACCAATCTTCTCGTACATACGTGTGTCATTTATTGGTTTCAGCACAGAGGCGAGTACGATTTTGGTTTTAGACATAGGAAGTAATAATAAAAGATAAATTCATATCAATAAATGGAATTAAGGGAAATTGTAGAAAAAGCTTGGGATGATCGATCATTACTTAGCGAAAAAGACGTCCAAATAGCTATCAAAACTATACTAGATGATCTTGACCATGGAAGAATACGTGTGGCGTCTCCTAATGGCAGCGAATGGGTGGTGAACGAATGGATAAAAAAAGCAGTCATTTTGTATTTCCCATTGATGAAAATGCAAACCATAGAGGTGGGGCCATTTGAGTTTCATGACAAGATCAGGTTAAAAAATAACTATAAAAAATTAGGGGTAAGAGTAGTGCCTCACGCCATAGCCAGGTATGGATCTTTTATCAACGAAGGAGTGGTGATGATGCCTTCCTATGTAAATATCGGTGCATATGTAGACAGCGGTACAATGGTGGATACCTGGGCCACAGTGGGTAGCTGTGCGCAGATCGGTAAAAATGTACACCTAAGTGGCGGAGTAGGAATTGGAGGTGTTTTGGAACCTGTTCAGGCAGCTCCCGTTATTATTGAGGATAATGCCTTTATTGGCTCGCGTTGTATAGTGGTGGAAGGTATACGGGTCGGAAAAGAAGCAGTACTTGGTGCGAATGTAGTGCTTACAGCCAGCTCTAAGATCATAGACGTGACAGGAGATGAGCCGGTTGAGATGAAAGGGCACGTGCCTGAACGTTCCGTGGTTATACCGGGTTCATATACTAAGAAGTTTAAAGCAGGTGAATTTCAAGTGCCTTGTGCACTTATTATTGGCACCAGAAAAGAGAGCACTGACAAAAAAACGTCTCTGAATGACGCATTAAGAGAAAATAATGTGGCAGTTTAATTTTGGCACTTACTTTGTTGACCCTGATTGTATTAACGAACAAAGCGGCTAAAGACTATGGCAAAGCTATTTTACTCATTATTACTTTTAGTTACGCTTGCCTCATTTACGGTAAGTGATGATTCCATCTATAAGTCAATTCCCTATAAAAGCTTTGCCCGGGGTGAAAAGCTAGAGTATAAAATCAGTTTTGGAATATTCAATATTGGAGAGGCTGAAATGCTCATCGATAATAAATTCTATAAAGTCAACCATAGAGATTGTTATAAAGTAGATATCTATGGAAAAACCACCGGTATGGTAGACTGGGTTGCCAATGTCAACGATCATTGGGGTGCCTATGTGGATTCTTCTGCGTTAGTTCCCCATATTTCATACCGAAAGATAAGAGAGGGAGGGTATAAAAAAGATGAAGTGGTACGTTTTGACCATAGAGTGAACCTGATAGAAGCCAAAGTCAAGAATAAGAAAACAGGTGAATTCAAAGAACCTAAGGTATATGTAGCTCCTAAAGAAGTAAGGGATATGCTGGCGGGGTATTTATACCTCAGAACTATAGACTTTTCTTCCATGGCCAAAGGGGATATATTCAGGATATCGGGATTTTTCGAAGATGCATTCTATGAATTGGATATCAAGTATAGAGGTAAAGATAAGATCAAGACCAAAGCAGGAAAGTTTAAGGCGATAAAGTTAGAACCTATCATGCCTAATAATGAACTTTTTGATGGAGAGGATTCTATTCTGGCCTGGATATCTGATGATGAAAACAAAGTCCCTTTAAAAGTCCAGGCTAAAATGTTTATTGGTAACGTTGGAGTAGAGTTGAAATCCTACGAAAATGTAAAAAACCCATTAAATCTGGTTAAATAAGAATGCTATCAGAGTTGGTCTTACCCAAACTAAATATCAAAAATCTTTACTATGATCAAATATCTATTTGGAATTACTCTGATTTTTACTTCTTATACTATCCACAAAGCAGAGACCATTTATTTTGAATCTGCAGACGGATTGCAGGTAGCGGCTGAACTTTATATAGTCCACCCAAAGACGGCGCCTTTTATTATTCTATTTCATCAGGCAAACTGGAGCAGAGGAGAATATATTGAAATAGCCCCAAGACTTAATAAGTTAGGGTACAACTGTATGGCTGTAGACCTTCGGTCAGGAGGTAGTGTCAATGATGTACAGAATATCACTAAGCAGAATGCAGTGAAAGCAATGAAAGAAACACAATATGTCCATTCACTACCAGATATGGAAGCGGCTATACGCTACGCTTCAGCAAATTTTGCAGAAGGTAAGCTTATAGTATGGGGGAGTTCATATTCTTCGGCATTAACGCTTAAAATAGCCGGAGACATGTCTGACCTGGTATCTGCTGCATTAGCATTTTCTCCTGGAGAATACTTTGTATCACAGGGTAAACCCAGGGACTTTGTTACTTCTAGTGCTATAAAGATCCATCAACCGGTTTTTATCACTTCTGCAAAAGGAGAGAAGAATAATTGGTGGGGTATTTATGTGGCTATTCCTTCCGATAAAAAGAAGTATTTTATTCCTGATACTGCCGGTAACCATGGCGCACGCGCGCTTTGGGAAAAGTTTTCAGATTCCAGAGAGTATTGGCAAGCAGTTGAGACGTTTTTAAAATCCATTTGACAAATTATTCCATATCTTTGCGGCCCGTGGCGTTGTATACAGTGCCACTTTTTTTATAAAGATGGTATTGATGAAGAGAATATATTTATTAGTTGCGTTAATCGGGTGCCTGACCCTATCTTCTTGCAAAAATGAAAATTCCGAACTGGGAGATCAGCATTTCAAAGAAGGGAAATATCAGGAGGCCATAGCCGCCTACACGGAATATTTGCGCATGCAGCCAAGAGACATCAAAACTATATACAATAGAGGAAGGGCCTATGAAGAGTTAGGACAATATGATAAAGCGCTCACGGATTTCAGGAAGGTTATCAAAGAAGATCCCCTAAATATTAACGGATACCTGAGTATTGCCAATGATTACTACCATCGCCTGAAAGACTATGAAAATACTATTTTCTTCTCCGATAAAGCCTTAGAATTTGACGCAAACAACGTATTGGCTTACACGCTAAAAGGCAAAGCACACCAGAAACTAGGTCAGTTAGATGAAGCACTTACTTCTTATAACGCTGCCATAAGTATCAACAAAGAGTTTGCAGATGCTTACCTTTCCAGGGGCTCACTACGCGTCTATAAAAAGCAAACCAGCAAAGCCTGTGCAGATTTTAATTTGGCAAAGTCATTAGGGGCTGATCAGGCCGATGACCTCGTCAAAAAGTATTGCCGCTAACCCGGATCAGGGGATTAGCTGACAGAATCAGCTAGTTTACCTTTTTGTTGTGATGATTCATTGCCTTTTACATAAGGTGTTATATCAAACACAAATTTTAAAACTGCATTTGGCTTACCACTTCGATCATATAACACTTTATATGTACCATACAAATGAATAAGCTTACCCAACTTGGTGTAGCGAACTAATTCTCCTTTATATGCAATGCCATTCGCCAGGTCTTTCCAAAATTTTTGATATTCTTTACTTTTTGAGTATTCAGGGTCTACAAATATTTTGTGATGATACCCTTTAAGCTCTTCTTTAGAATATTTCATTAGGTCACAGAATGAATCATTTGCATCTATAATAGTTCCTGTGATATCAAATTCTATTGAACCTATCCCACTCTCATTTAAAGCATTGAATCGACTTTCAAACTCTGAAGATTTCCTTTCCATTTCTTCTTGTGTGGCTGAGAGCTCTTCCATGTTCTGCCGCATCTCTTCCTCCTGTGATTTCATGATCTCTGCCTGCTCACGAGATTGCTCATAAAGCACCTTAGTTCGCTCATTTACTTTTGCAGAAGTGATGATGGCAGCGATACTCTTACTCACTTTATTCAGAAATTCGATCTCATATTCATTGAAATCACGAAATGAAGCCAATTCCATCACACCTTCTATGATCTGATCATTCATAATAGGTACAATAATGAGGTTACTGGGAGTAGATTCCCCCAGCCCTGAGGTAATGGAGATATAGTCTTGCGGGATTTCTTTAAGGCGGATAATACTTTTTTCTATATAACATTGTCCTACAAGTCCCTGACCAATTGCAACACGTTTTTCAGCAAACTTTTTACGGTTATATGCATAACACCCTTTTAATTCCAGGTACTTCTCTTCACCATCATCCATTAAGATAAATATACCTCCCTGATTAACTTTCAAGTACTTGGACAAATAAGAGATAACATTAAAAGAAAGGTCATCCAGGTTTTCTGAATACTTTCTTATGATCTCACTGATTTCTGCAATACCAACATTGATAAACTTTTCCTGACCTTCCCGTTCTGTACTGTATTTAAGGTTATCACGCATGTTAAGTAAGGCCGATCCCATTTTATCATCTTCGTTCGGTTCATAAGCTGTCTCATAGCTGCCTTCAGCGATGTTATTGGCAAATTGAATATTGTCCAGCATCCTCTCCTCCATTTCCCTTAGCTTAATGATGCTTTCTGCATTTTGGGTTGTATTATTCTCAAGGATGTGTGTATAAGAAATAGCCAGGACAATGCCTATGCCATACAGGCCGACATGGAAGGAAAAGGTAGTTAAGTCCATATACTCAAGTTGTGTAAAGTATATCTGTTGATAGGCTTCATTTTCATTGACTACCCCAATGTATTGAATGTAAGCAAATACTGAGTGATGGATCAGCACAAAGATCAATTGAGGCAGAAATGCATACTTATTCTGATAAGTGATCAAAGCTATGATAGCTATGAATGCTGTGAAATGCATTTCAAACATGCCGTGCATTTGATAGATGAACTGGGCCATAAAAATACCAGCTACAAGGCTGGCGATGTATTGATTGATCCTGCTGCCTTTGAAAAAGGCTTTAGCGCTGAAATATAAAGTCAGGTTGAGCAAACCGACACTAATCCCCACAAAATAAGTGTCATAAAAAAAGGAAAGAAAGATGCCAAAAAGGAAATAACCTATCAGTAATACCTCAATGACCTTATTTGATTTTGAATAAATTTTGTTGAAAAAAGTTTTTACTTGTTCAGTATAATCCATATAAATCATTTTTTAAAAAAGGTTATAAAAACGTTTTTTTGGGGTGGAATTTATGGGTAACTCACAGCCATATGCAATTTCTGCAATAGCTGGAAAGGAAGGAGAGGGTTCATTATTAAGAAGTGCAGCCAGGGCTAATTCAGCAAACCGGGTATTTTTGGATAAGCAAAATCGTGCCTTGTTGTAGTTGCCTTTGTAGAATAAAGTGTTTCCTTTCAGAATAACAGCTTGCGGAGTACTGTAGACACCCAAAGTATGGGCAATTTCTCCTTTCGGGTCCAGTAAGGTCTCTATCCCCAGGTCATATTTTTTCTTAAATTTTTTTATTGCTTTTGCATCGTTATCTTCAGTTTGAAGCACTGCAATGAACTTTATCTGATCATCGTATTTTCTCACCATGGCCTGAAACTCCTTTATATTAAACCTGGAGCATGGGCAATCATAGTTGTAAAAATGGATATAGGTGTTTTTTTGAAATGTTCTTAAAAAAGGAATATCCAGCGTATCACCCTTATGTATGGTTTTTAAATTTTCAGGTATTGGCGTCGGCTGAAGAAATTTATATTCTTGTTTCCAAAACATTAGCCCTATAAGAGATAATATGCTGACAAACAGAATTGTATATGTTAATATTTTGAGTTTCATTAAAAATGAACTACGTGTACATATTTCATAGTTTACTTATTTGTGGCAGTAATTTGGTTAAATCAATTGAACAAAAACAGATGAGAATGCTCTTTTGTTAGCTTGATGTAAGGAATCGAGCCATTTCGAATGTTTTATGTGTGATTTTTGGCATTGTTAGTAACTGATTTATAAGGTGTTAATTTTTTAAAATTAGTTAAAACTAATATTTTTAGTATTTTTACCATATGACACACCGCTCAATTCTTCACATGGATCTGGATACTTTTTTTGTTTCCTGTGAGCGATTGTTGGATAGGAAGTTAGTGGGTAAGCCTATCCTTATAGGAGGTGTTACGGACAGGGGGGTAGTGGCATCTTGTAGTTATGAGGCGCGCGTATTTGGGATACATTCTGCCATGCCTATGAAAATGGCAAAACAGCTTTGTCCGGAGGCGATTCAAATCAGGGGTAATTCCGGTATTTATAGTAAAAAGTCTGAAGAAGTAACGGAGATCATAAAAGAGAGCGTCCCTGTATACGAAAAAACGTCTATTGATGAGTTTTATGCTGACCTTTCAGGGATGGATCGCTTTTTCAATAGCTATAAAATAGCTTCAGGGTTGAGGAAGAAAATTATGATAGATACAGGACTGCCTATTTCATTTGGTTTGTCGGGTAATAAAACGGTCTCAAAAGTGGCTACGGGAGAAGCTAAGCCTAATAACCAAATGCAGATCGATCAGGGAGTTGAAAAGCCATTTTTAGCCCCTCTTTCTGTAAAGAAGATCCCTATGATAGGAGAGAAGACCTACCATACGTTATGTAGTCTGGGAGTGCAGAAGATAAAATCGATACAGGAAATGCCCCTTGAGTTAATGCAAAACGTATTTGGAAAAAATGGTGTATCCATATGGAATAAAGCGAATGGGGTTGACAGCTCTCCTGTAATCCCCTATTCTGAACGAAAATCAATCTCTACAGAGCGCACCTTTGATAAAGACACCACGGATGTAGAAAAGCTTAAGGGGATAATACTGGCGATGGCGGAGAACCTGGCATTTCAACTGCGCAGAGGTGAAAAACTGACGGCATGTATTACTGTTAAAGTGAGATACTCTGATTTTAATACATATACGCTGCAGTCCAAAATACCTTATTCTTCAGCAGATCATATATTGATTCCCAGGGTCACGGAGCTGTTTGATAAATTATATAATAAACGATTGCTGGTCAGGCTTATTGGTGTGAGATTTAGTCATTTGGTAAATGGAGGGTATCAAATCAATTTATTTGAAGATTCCCTGGAAATGATCAACCTTTACCAGGCCATGGATTGGATAAGAGATAAACATGGAGACAGAAGCCTGCTCAGGGCGGCGGGAATAGAGGCAAAAACGATCAGCCGGTTTAATCCTTTTAAAGGAGAGCCGCCACCTTTGCTGGCAAACAGAAGAATTTGACCGGTAATTTCCTGGATTGAAAACCTTTTGTAAAAAGGACAGGGTGTTTTGATGTATTACTATTAACAATAAGCTGGATATCAAGTGCCTTAAATAAGGAGGTTTTGATCAGGTGGGCTATCTTAGCGGAGCGGGCTTTTCAATAGATCAGTAATATGACCTGGAACGCTTATAACATACTCACCCTGGTTTTTAGCATTTCCTACCTTGCTACTATCCTGTTTACGGTATTCATCATTATACTGGAAGATAATAACCCTATAAAAACCATTTCCTGGCTGATCGTTGTCATATTGCTTCCTGTGCTGGGTATGGTGTTGTATTTGAACTTTGGGCGAAATTTCAGAAAAGAAAAACTTTTCTCCAGAAAAGGGCTAACGGATTATCTAAGTATCAAAACATTTGAGCCTTATCAGATGGATGATCTGGAGAATGATCTTATTCAAAGGGACCCGAAACTCAGGAATAAAAAACATATCATGCGGCTTCTGATCAATAACAGTAAGGCATTGCTTACCCATAAGAATAAGATAGAAGTTTTAAATAATGGTTTAGATACCTTCGCCTCCATTCTTGAAGCTATAAATGCAGCAAAGGATCACATCCATTTGGAGTACTATATATATGAGGAGGATGAAATAGGAAATAAAATAGCTGCTTTGCTGATGGAAAAGGCTAAAAAGGGCGTAGAGGTGAGGTTTATTTATGATGATGTAGGTAGTTGGGGATTGCGAAAAAAGTTTATTAATACGTTAGAAGATGCAGGAATTGAAGTAAAGGCATTTATGCCTGTCAGGTTTCCTATGTTCACACACCGTATTAACTATAGAAATCACAGGAAGATACTTATTGTAGACGGTATTGTAGGGTATGTTGGAGGGATCAATGTAGCAGATAAGTATATTCACGGAGCAAAAGAAGTGGGTTTTTGGAGAGATACGCACGTTAAGCTGGAAGGTGATGCGGTACATAGCTTACAGGCGGTGTTTCTTACCGACTGGTACTTTGTGAGCCAGACGTCTTTAAACGATATGCGCTATTTCCCAAAACATGATGTTGATGATGAGCACTTGGTGCAAATTACAGCCAGTGGACCGGATTCGGATTGGGCCAGTATTATGCAAACTTATTTTATGGCTATTGTCACTGCAGAACATCACATCTATATTTCTACCCCTTACTTTATTCCTAATGAAAGTATTCTCACTGCATTGAAGACAGCGGCTTTAAGTGGGGTAAAGGTAAAGGTCCTGCTTCCCGGGCGTTCGGATATTTCTGTTCACCTTTGGAGTTCTATGTCGTTCGTTGCCGGATTGCTACATGCCGGAGTAGATATCTATATTTACCAGAAAGGCTTTAATCATGGGAAGATATTAATGGTAGATGGCATATTCGGGTCAGTGGGTACGGCAAATATGGATTTGAGAAGTTTTGATAAAAACTTTGAAGTGAATGCCTTAATGTATGATGAACAAGCTGTTTCAAAGCTGGAAGCGTCCTTTTTGGATGACCTTTCTTCCAGTAAAAAACTTGAACTGGATGAGTTTAGAAAAAGACCTGTTCAGTCGAAAATAAAAGAATCAATGGCCAGAATAGTCAGTCCTTTGTTATGATTTGATTTTTTTTTCCAACTCATTAAGCCTGTTCTCAAGTAGCATTACCCTGTTTTCAATCATTTTTGGAGGGTTTAAATAGGTGCTGTAAGCGCCCTTTACATTCCATAGCTCCAGTATATCATCCGTAGCAAATTCTATATCTGCATAATTGGGGTCGTCACTTATAAAATTCATTCCCGATTTTGCGGCAGACTTTAAACGCCGGGTGATTATTCCTTCTTTATGAACAATCACATAAACGTCACCGGGTTTTGTTTTTGTTTTTGTTTTTACGGTTTGTAAACAAAGAAGTATGTCTCCATGGTGTAGCCCGTTTTGGTTGTACTCCATTTCACTTCCGTTTAACTCAAATGCTCTTGTAGTTCCTTTGAAATTGATGGGAAGTTCTATGTAGGGGAGGTGGGAAATAAAATCTTTGTTAGTATGATTGACGATGTATTCCAATTGATTTTCTAGGCTTACCAGTCCTATTCCCCCTTTTCTGAAGGCTTGTGTTGCAGGTTTTTGAAAATGATGGGCTTCGTCTAATTTTTGGTGGAGCACATCGAAATGAAAAAGGTCATTTACAGTTAATTCTTTGTTAAGTAATAGATCTATAGAGAGGCTAAAATTATTGGCTATTTGTATGATGGTGTCGATTTTAGGCTCTGCGCGTCCTTCTTCATAAGCCCCTACACTACCTCGGGTTAGTCCGAATATTTCGGCAAACTGACTTTGATTCAGTTTTTTAGCAGACCTTATGCGTTTAATGTTTTTGCCTATTTGTGACATTAATTAAAAATTAGAAAGCTAAAAATATTTGCAAAACCAAAACTTTTGGTATTATTGCTCGTAAACATAGTTAATTTATTCAAAAGCAAAAATAAAAAGGTTCGATACAATTTGTTTAAGAGTGAATAAATACAAGGTAAAGAAAGATTATGGACGACTAAACTTTAAATTTGACTCAGCCAATTAATTGAATTATAACTAACTAAAATTTCCACTATGAACGACTATTTCCAAAGAGTAAAAGAGTATTTACTGGAACTAGGTTACAACATGACTTATGAGAGTGAAGAGGACGGTGTGATAGTCATCGAAAATGCTGCTAATGGAATTAGCAACCTGGTTATCGGTGTAGCAGACCCTATTCTTATTATAGAGCAGTTTCTGTTTGATCTCAAAAACCCCGGCTCCGAGGTGTATAAACAGCTGCTTCAAAAGAATCGTGACATTGTCCATGGAGCTTTTGTACTGGATGAAACAGGCTCAAAAGTAATTTTTCGAAATACCCATGAACTGGAGAATCTTGATTTAAACGAACTTGAAGCTACACTAAATTCACTGGCTTTGCTACTGGGTGAATACTCGCAAGAACTAATAAAATTTTCTGAACAATAATAAATTAAATTGATATGAACATGTTTAAAAGACTCTTCAAAATAGGACAATCCGAAGCTCATTCAGCGATTGATAAGTTAGAGGACCCTATTAAGTTGACCGAACAGGGGATCAGGGATCTCAAGTCGGATTTGGACAAAAGTTTGCAGGCGTTGGCAGAAGTGAAGGCGATGGCCATCCGGTCTAAAAACGATGTGAATACTTATAAGAACAAGGCGAAGGATTATGAAAATAAAGCCATGCTTTTGTTAAAAAGGGCCCAGGGGGGTGAGTTAGACCCTGCGGAAGCGGATCGGCTGGCAAGTGAAGCATTGGTAAAGAAAGAAGAGGCTACAGGGCAAATGAATCGTGCTAAAGAGGAACAGGATAGGTTTGAGAAAAATGTTTCTCAATTAGATGTGAATGTGAAAAAGATCCGATCTACTATTAGTACGTATGAAAATGAGCTTAAAACACTCAAAGCCAGGGTAAAGGTAAGCACAGCTACTAAAAAGCTTAATAAGCAAATGGCCCAGATCGATTCCGGTAGTACTGTTTCGATGTTGGAGAGAATGAAAGATAAAGTAGCTGAAGAAGAAGCCCTGGCTGAATCTTACGGTGACATTGCTAACGAAAGTAAAAGTGTTGACGATGAAATCGACAAAGCGCTGGAAGGTGGTTCAGCAGAAGTAAAAGTATCTGATGATCTGGCAGCTTTAAAAGCTAAACTTGGTATGGATAAAGATAAGGAGGAGTAATTCTCCTTATTTTTTTACTACACCTCATCAAACGTTAATAACATGCAACAACTGATTGAAACATCATTATCCGGTCTCAATATCATACCTACGATATTTATGGCTTTCATTCTGGTCTATTGGATCATAGTGATCATAGGTGTGATTGATATTGAAACATTGGATATTGATCTGGATGTGGATACAGATGTTGATATAGATTTAGATGGTGATGTAGGAGTAGGCAGCGATGGATTGGCCAGTGTTTTATCCTTCTTTAATATTGGTCACATGCCATTGATGATATTCCTTAGCTTTCTGGCATTACCCATGTGGATACTCTCGATAGTGAGTGCTCAATATCTGGGTGTCTACAACACGCTGGTTAGTGCAGGAATGTTACTATTGTATTTTGTAATAAGTCTGTTTATAGCGAAAATCCTAACCACGCCTATTGCTAAATTTTACATGAAACTCAGGAAAGAAGATGAGGCCGTAAACCCAATAGGTAAACAGTGTAAAGTTTTGCTTACAGTAAAAAGTGATAGCATCGGACAGGCTGAAATTAATGCGAACGGTACTTCTATACGCATCAACGCCATTACAAGGGATGGTGTAGAGATCAAGAAAGGGGAGTATGCCTTGGTAATTGATTATATGAAAGATGAAAATCACTATTTAATAGAACCTGATCAACAATAAGAATAAATAAATGGAAGAAAATATCATTGGCATAGTTGGTATAATATTCGGAGTAATCATCCTTATCGGTGTAGTATCCTCCTTTATTAAGATGTATCGTAAAGCTGTACAGGGCGAGGCTCTTGTACGTACAGGTATGGGAGGTACCAAGGTATCTTTTAGCGGAATGTTTGTAGTGCCGGTCCTGCACAAAATAGAAATTATGGACATTACACTTAAAACCGTAGTCATAGCACGTACGGGTAAAGAAGGACTGGTATGTAAGGATAACATGCGGGCCGATATTAAAGTAACCTTCTTCGTAAGAGTAAACCAAACACATGAAGACGTGAAGCAAGTGGCTCAATCCATTGGTTGCTCAAGAGCATCAAACCAAGAAGGTTTAGAGCTTTTATTTGATGCCAAATTTTCTGAGGCATTGAAAACGGTAGGAAAGCAGTTTGAATTTGTATCCCTTTACAATAGTAGAGATGAATTCAAAAGAGAGATATTAAACATCATAGGCACAGACCTCAATGGATATGTGCTGGATGATTGTGCTATAGATTACCTGGAACAAACACCGATCGAGTCGATGAATGAAAATAACATCCTCGATGCAGAAGGTATCAAAAAGATCATTGACCTTACTTCTAAACAGAAAATAGAGGCTAATCACATTCAACGTGAAAAAGAAAAGACCATAACAAAGCAAGATGTGGAAGCCAAAGAGACTGTACTGGAATTGGAACGGCAACTGGCAGAATCTACCGCCAAGCAAAAAAGAGAAATTGAATCTGTTCAGGCGCGTGAAGAGTCGGAAACAAGTAAGATCAAAGAAGAAGAACGGTTAAAAGCTGAAAAGGCTAAAATTGCTGCCGATGAAGAGTTGATGGTAGCAGAAGAAAACAAACTTCGCGAAGTGGTGGTAGCTCAAAAAAACAAGGAAAGAACAGAAGCGGTTGAAAATGAAAGAGTAGAACAGGCCCAGTTACTGGAAGCCACCGAAAAGGAGAGAATAGTAGAGCTGAAGAGAATAGAAAAGGAAAAGGCGATAGAGGAAGAGCGAAAAAATATTCAGGATGTTATCCGCGAGCGGGTGTCCATAGAGAAAACAGTGGTAGAAGAGCAAGAGCGGATGGCAGATATCAAGGCCATGGCAGGCGCTGAAAGGACTAAAAATGTGGCGATAACGCTTGCCGAAAAAGATGCGGAAGAATCTCTGGTAAAAGAAATAAAAAGTGCGGAAGCCAAGAAGCAGGCTTCAGAGCATCTGGCCAAACAAATGATGATAGATGCGCAGGCACAGGAATCATCGGCCACCCATAAAGCAGAAGCCAAGAAAACACTTGCAGAGGCCCAGGCAGCTGAAGCTGCGGCATTAGGTATGGCCGAAGCACAAGTGATGGAAGCAAAAGCTGCAGCCAGAGAGAAACAAGGGGATTCTGAAGCGTCTGTCATTGAAGCACAGTCTGAGGCTGAGGCTAAGGGCATCCGATTAAAAGGTATGGCTAAAGCAGATGCGGAAGAGAAAATTGGATTAGCTGAAGCTAAAGTGATGCATGAAAAATTCACTGCTGATGCCGTGGGTATAGAGAAAAAAGCGGAAGCCATGAAGATACTGGATGGCGTAAGTAAAGACCACGAAGAGTTTAAACTGAGATTGGAAAAAGAAAAGCAGATTGAATTGGCGCAAATTAATATTCAGAAAGACATAGCCATGGCACAGGCGGAAGTGATCTCAGAAGCGCTGAAAGCAGCAAATATTGATATAGTAGGAGGGGAGACCATGTTTTTCGATAAGATAGTCGGTTCCATCACCAGCGGTAAGTCTGCGGATCGCCTTATTTCTAATAGCGACGTACTCAGTGAAGTAAAAGATACCTTCTTTTCCACTGATACCGGTACAAACTTTAAAGACAAAATCCGAGGGTTTGTTGATCAATTTGGAATTTCTTCAGAAGAGTTGAGAAACCTGAGTATCTCTGCGTTACTTCTTAAAATGATAGGACAAGCCGAGGATGATGAGTCTAAAAATGTGCTGAGTCAATTAAAATCTTTAACCGAAACTTTGGGGATATCCAATAATAATGCGGGTAGTCTGGGCTTTAAATAAGCTCTCTGTCTATATTCTTCCTGCATAGAGGAGGTGTTTAAGATATAACAAGCAGCTTTTTGGGCCTGATAATTTCAATCAAACCGAGTGGTTTTCTGGTGAAATCACCTTTCAGAACTCAAAGAGTTGATCCGAATTAAACGTATTGATTCAACCATAACTTACATGCAGCACAATGGCAGAAAACAGTGAGGTCAATCCATCTGAAAATATAAATGATACCACAGACCAACTGGAAGGTGGTACCTATGAAATACTTCAAAATAGATTAAAAAAAAGTGCATCAGATTTACAAGGGCTGTTAAAAAAGCTAAATGAAGAGCGAAAAAAAGTCTTTGGATCCATTGAGACCGTACTGGTAGGTACGGAAAGGGTGACTACAGATAACAATTGTGTGCCTTGTGACATGGTACCTGTAGGTGGTATTTTTCTTTTTGGATATAACGTACATTTAGGTCTTAAAACAGATACTCAACTTTCAGATGTTTTTAGTATTTACACTTATCATGATCATGAGTTTCATCAGGAAGACCTCGGACTGATTAATGATAAAGTATTTGCCGAGGACTTCAAGAAACTCTATAAGTATTATAAAAACACCCATTTCGTAAAGTTTTTCAAAAATGGTGTCGACCTCCATATGGTATTTAGAATCGGTAAAGATGTTACGGATGTAAAAACCTTTAAGTGGAAGATAATAGGTGATAAACTCAAGTACATAGATAACCGGAGTGACCATGAATTTAAGTTTCCTGAACAGCATGACTTTAAATGGAAAAAAACCACCAGGGATAATTTCAGACAAGGCACTTTTTCTCACGTTTCTATTGAAGATAAAGTGTTTGTAGAAACCACCGGAGGTGACCTGACCATCAAGGTAGAAGATAATACCGATGATGGTAAAGGAATATATTCGGAACCGGTAGATCATAAGGATCAAACGCTTGAGGACGCTGAGATTTATTATGCCATTGTTGGTAACATCGTTATTTTGAAAATAAGACCATATCAGGAAGATTACCGGTATATCGTTTTTAATGCTAAGGTCAATCAAGCCAGAAGGATAGACGAATTACAAGATTCATGCATTCTGTTACCGGACGATCATGGCATCATTTTCAGAAATGGATATTATTTGCAGGCCGGGGAATTTAAGAAATTCGATACTGCATTAACTTCTATGATATTTGAGAAACGTATCGCATCTCCTAATGGCGAAGATTATTTATACGTTTTTTATAATCGGTCTACGGGCACTTATCTGTTGATGCATTATAATCTGATAGAACAGAAAGTGGAAAACCATACCATTTGTCATGGCTTCTCTATTTTTGAAAATGGTGAAATGTGCCTATTCAGGGCAGACGAAGAAGCTAAGAAACATCATGTTATTCAAATATGGCAAACTCCTTATACCGGTCCGGACTTCGCCGTGGAAGGGTCCAACGATTCATATTTAAGTAAGATTGGAAACAAGGAAGTAGTGAGGGCCATGGCGGAATGTAATGAGCTACTGAATCTGATCCATAAGGATGATTCTTACAGTGGGTTGTATGTCGATCTCATTAGGATTGGTACGGATATTCTTGATTCATACCACTGGTTGAATAGAGAAGAGACATTTGGTTTGAATGTGCCATTAGAAGAGATTCGGCAAGTGGCTTCTTCAGCAGTGGATGAGTTTGAGAAAGTAATCAAGATCAAAGAAGCTACTGGTAATCATATTGAAGAAGTCACCAATACGGCTGATGAACTTATCAAAAGAATAAAAAAAGGCACAGCTAAAGATATTGATGTGTATGTACTAAACCTTGCTGATCTCCGCAAAGTGAGGGGGCAGGTGGTGTCATTGAAAGAGTTAAGATATGCGGACCTGGAAGTGATTGATAGATATGATGACCAATTGGCAGAATTCTATAAAAATGTTTCTCAGGATTGTGTAGGTTTTCTCCTGCAGGATAGAGCGTTGGCTTCTTATGAAAATAAGGTGACTGCTCTAAAAGAGCGAATTAATGAAGTGAAAAAAGTTGTAGAGGCCAATGAGATTGAAATACAGATCAATAAAGTATCCCAGGAACTTGAAATGCTAATTGAGATTGTGAGTAACCTGAAAATCAAAGATGCCACTCAGACTACACGGATCATTGATAATATCTCTGCCATTTACTCTCAGTTCAACCAGTTGAAAGCAGCATTGAAAAAAACACGTAAGGAGTTGATGGGTGTTGAGGGCAAGGCAGAGTTCAATGCCCAGATCAAGTTGGTGGACCAGGGTGTGATCAACTTTATTGACCTGTGTGACAGCCCTGGAAAATGTGATGAATACCTAAGCAAGACTATGGTACAACTTGAGGAGTTAGAGGCTAAATTTTCAGAGTTTGATGAGTTCATTGAGAAGATAAGTGTAAAGCGTGAGGAGGTGTATAATGCTTTTGAGAATAGAAAGCTGAACCTGATAGAGGAAAAAAACAGAAGGGCCAATACTTTGATGCAGGCAGCAGGCCGAATATTAAAGGCGATAGAAAACAGGATATCACGTTTTGAATCCATCGCAGAGATCAATGGGTATTATGCTGCTGATATGATGATTGAAAAGATAAGAGGTATCGTAGATGAATTAGGGGAAATGGGCGATACTGTTAAATCCGAGGATATCGTCAGCAGGCTTAAAACGTTAAAGGAAGATGCTGTACGCCAACTGAAAGACCGGTCTGAATTGTTTGTGGATGGTCAGGATGTGATAAAATTTGGACCTCATAAGTTTGCGGTAAATACACAACCTTTTGACCTGACTATTGTCAGGAAAGAAGATGCGTTATATTTTCATTTGGCAGGAACAAATTTTTTCGAAGCGATTGATAATGACATTGTAGCTACCTATTCTGCTGTGCTGGATCAGGTGCTCGTATCAGAAAATGACCTGGTGTATCGTGCGGAATATCTGGCTTACATGATTTTGGAGGATGTTAATACTCAACCGGATACTTCTGTGGAAGATCTCTATCAAATGTCTGATAAGGATCTGAATGAGTACGTGGTTAAATTTATGTCTGTTCGTTTCGATGAAGGGTATATTAAAGGGGTCCATGACAGTGATGCCGCACATATCCTACGTGCTTTGGTCAACCTTATTCATACCTCGGATTTACTGCGATATCCTGCTACCGCAAGAGCTATGGCAGCGTTGTTTTGGAAAAAATATATCTCACCGGATAGAAAAGAACTACTGGATCACCAACTGAAGGGGGCTGGTATTATTTTACAGGTATTTCCTGATTCCAGGGAGTTTGATAACCTGTTGGTCTCTCTGCGAAATGACCTGTTGGATTTTACAGAAAATACGCAATTATTTACTCCGGAGCATGCAGATACTGCAGCTGAATACCTTTTTTACGAGCTTTCACGAGGGGATAAATTTGTAATAGATAAAGAGGCGGATAATTTGCTGCACGCTTTTAAGGCTCACTTGAAAACGAAAAAAGTTCAAAAGCAGTTTGATGATTCGTTAAAAGGTTATGGCAATAATCTATCTCAGGCTTTTTATCATGTAAAGAATTGGGTGAATTCTTATATCCAAACTCAGGATACTAATGAAAATTGGAAAGATTATGCTGAAGAGGTAAGTGTTATATTACTTGCAGATGATTATCATAAAAGTAAAGTAGTGCATGCTTCGCTAAACATTTTTCTGGAAGGGCTACAAGGGAATCATGCATTGCTGTCAGACAATAAATATGAGCTGCATTTCAATCATTTTACTCAAAAGTTGAAAAAATACCGGCGGGAGACTGTTCCTCTTTTTGAAGCTTATAACAGGTTGAAGAAGGAAATGACCCATGATTTTGCTGAATCTCTGCGCCTGGAGGAATTTCGGCCTCGTATTATGTCTTCTTTCGTGCGTAATCGATTGATTGATGAGGTTTATCTACCCTTAATTGGTGCTAATCTGGCAAAGCAGATAGGAGCTGCCGGAAGTGAAAAGCGGACGGACTTAATGGGATTGCTTTTGCTGATCTCCCCTCCGGGCTATGGTAAAACTACATTGATGGAATACATTGCTAACCGTCTGGGGGTGATCTTTATGAAGATCAATGGCCCTGCTCTTGGACATGATGTAGTGGCGCTTGACCCCAAACAGGCTCCAAATTCGGGAGCACGGGAAGAGTTAAAGAAATTGAACCTTGCTTTTGAGATGGGGGATAATGTTATGATCTATTTGGATGATATCCAGCATTGTAATCCTGAATTTTTGCAGAAATTCATCTCTTTATGTGATGCGCAACGTAAGATAGAGGGAGTGTATAAAGGGAAAAGCCGAACCTATGATTTTCGGGGTAAGCGTGTATGTGTGGTCATGGCAGGTAATCCATATACTGAAAGTGGTGAGAAATTTCGCATTCCGGATATGTTAGTCAACAGGGCGGATATTTATAACCTTGGAGATATTCTCGGAGATACTGAAGATGTTTTCAAACTAAGCTACATTGAAAACTGCCTTACCTCAAATGCAGTATTGGGAAAACTGGCTGGTAAGAGCCATAAAGATGTACTTTCCGTTCTGAAGATAGCAGCTAGTGGTAAACAGGAGGGAGTAGATTTTGAAGCGAGCCACTCACCTGAGGAAATCTCAGAATATGTGGAATTAATAAAAAAACTATTGGTGGTGCGGGATGTCATACTCACCGTCAATCTACAGTATATCTATTCTGCAGCACAGTCTGATGAATATAGAACTGAACCCCCTTTTAAACTTCAGGGCTCTTACCGTGATATGAACAAAATTGCGGAAAAAGTGGTGAGCGTTATGAACGAGGATGAATTACAAAATCTGATTATATCACATTACGAAAGTGAATCACAGACACTTACTTCAGGAGCGGAGGCTAATTTATTAAAGTTTAAATCTTTGATCGACCTGATGAGTCCGCCGGAAAAAGAACGTTGGGAAGATATTATTACACTCTTTCAGAAGAAACAAGAATTAGCTGGTTATGGAGAGGGTAATCAGACAGGTTTGGTGGTGAAAGAAATGGGAAATATATCAAAGCACCTGGATGGCATAAGAGAAGAGATGTTATTGTTAAATTTAAAACACAAACCAAAGAAAGATGAGAACGAGTGATGTTTTTAAGGTCATGATAGTCCTGATATTACTGGCTTTTGTAGGTGGGTTTATTTTCAGAGTTTTATTTAAACTAGGTATATTGGCATTGATCATACTAGCAGGGATGTATTTGTTTAAAAAAGTATTTGGTAGCTGAGTAAGATCATTTTTATGGTGCATTAGCCTTGGCATATGATCATTGAAATATAAATAAGATTAAAAAACATGGGACTATTTGATTTTTTAAAGAAAAAAGAAAAAGAGCCGGAATATGATGTGACAAATCTGAGTGTCAAAGATCTGGACCAGGGTTTTATCCTGGAATATGACATGAAATCCTGGGAGATAAAGGAGGTGTATGAATATGACTGGGGGGGTAATAATATCTCACGCGAATATATGATGGATGCGGGAGATGAAGTGATTTACCTTGGAGTGGAAGATGAAGGTGAGCTGTTCATCACGGCTATGAAAAATATTAAGATCCGTAAACTGGGGGATGATATTATTGATAAGACTATAAAAAAAGAAAGGCCACCGAAAAAATTAGAATATGAAGGGATAAAATACCACCTGCATACCGATAACGCTGGTTATTTTAACGATAAAACGAAAGGAACGGACGACTGGGAAGAACTGGTTTCGTGGGATTACTACGATGACGAAGAAGTACATATCTTGTCTATTACCCAATGGGGAGAACGTGATTTTGAAGCTTCGGTAGGTAAGGTGGTCAAAGCATACCAGATATCGAACATTATTCCCGGGCAATAACCATGGGCATTGGCCTTTTAGTATAGGGCTGGCTATTGACAGGCCCTTTTGATTTGTTATATTTGGTTCTGTATTAATAATTTACAAATGAAAACGTTAAAAAACTCACTACTTTTCATCTTGGCTTTAGGCATGATGAGTTGTGGGGGGAAGAAATTTCAAAAGAATCCGGTCGATATCATTACTAAAGATATACCTTCCGACCATGTGTTTTCTATTATTCTCTATGACATGGATGTAGAGGGTTCATTTTTTCATAAGTACAATCATCAGTATCGTATCATCGAAGAAAAAACACCTGGTAAACCCGAAGAGCGCATCACGGATTGGTACGAAGTAGATAAGAATTTCTTTGAACGCCATGCCAACGATATGGGGATGGAGTTGGCGTCACGGGACTCTACCGGTAAACTGGTGAAGAGTGTGAGCCCTCCCGGTTATAATAATTATGTAGGCAATAAAAGATATGGCTATTGGAACAACAGCGGGGGAAATAGTTTTTGGGCCTTTTACGGGCAATATGCCTTTATGAGTAGCATGTTTAACATGATGTCATACCCTGTCAGGCGGTCTTATTACGATAACTACAGGGGGAGTTATTATGGTACCGGACGGTCATATTACGGCCCCACTACAGGAGGAAGGTCTTACTATGGCACAAATAGTAATTATACCCGCAGCACCCGGCCTAACTCCGTTTGGAGCAATAACAAGTCTTCATTCAAGCAGCGTGTGGCCAACCGGACTTCCCGGTCAAGTTCAAGATATGGTAGTTCCAGCTCCAGGTCCAGGGGTGGAGGTTTCGGTAAATAACATTAAGGCCATTTAAAACGAATCAACATGACATCCATTATTGATAGTATCATTACCACGGCCGTTTACCTGGTCGCATCTTTTATTCTGTTTTTAGTAGGCAAATTTGTTTATCAACTGTTTCATCCCAAAGTAAAAGTAAACCATGAATTAGTCGAAAACGATAATTTCGCTTTTGCGATAGCGTATGTGGGATACTTTATTGGCCTGTTATTAGCGATAGGTAGTGCTGTGATGGGGGAGAGTAATGGTATTTGGCTGGATTTGACGGACATAGGTATTTATGGGGCATTAGTGATATTACTGCTGAATTTCTCCATCATTATTACAGATAAATTGATCCTGAATCGATTCAGCGTAAAAAAGGAAATACTGGAACAGCGTAATATAGGTACAGGTGTAGTAGAGGCTGCCATAGGTGTTGCCACGGGTTTAATCGTATTGGGAGCTATTCATGGTGAAGGACATGGTGACGGCGGGCCAATTGTCACAGGTATTTTGTATTGGCTGCTAGGCATGGCATTGATGTATGTAACATCACTGGTATATAACCTTATTACTCCCTATGATGTACATGAACACATCGAAAAAGGGAACATAGCGGTCGGTATCGGTTTTGCAGGCGCGTTGATAGCCATAGCTAATCTGATCCGTTTTGCTTTGATGCACGATTTTGAAAGCTGGATCATTACCCTGGAAGATGTGGGCATTGATGTAGGTATTGGATTGATATTGCTTCCATTAGTACGCTTTGTCGCAGATAAAGTACTACTGCCAGGACAAAACCTTACCGATGAGATTGTAAACCAGGAGCACCCTAACTGCGGAGCGGCATTGGTCGAGGCCTTTGCGTATATCGGTGGGTCTGTATTGATCACCTGGGCGCTTTGATAAAAAAAACTTCGTTTATGCGTATTTAATAAGTAAAACTTATTGATAATTCCGATGGCAAGGTTAAAATATTTCCAAAGTCCCATTGAAATGTTGTGATACTGAAAATCAACTGTATCCGAATCTAAATAGTTAATATGCCGCATTGTGTCGGATGACTAATCCCTATTTTCAATTATACATTTCACATGTTTTTTACAGTTGAAATTAGACAAAACCTAATGGCAACTGTGAAGCCTGGGGTTTAAAATTTTATAGTTCGGTAGGGGTGCATGTGTTGGCAAACAAAAAAGAATTGGCTCCATGAGAGCGGCCTGAAAGTCAAGCGTTCATCAAAACGTAAGCATCAAATAATAGGTGTCAATGTATATCCAATCCAACCAGTCTGGTTACTTTGCCAAAATAATTGTTTAACCAAAGCCATTTACACCACCGTCAGCCTGTGAAACTACGTTCAAATGTATTAAAGCTCGCACTCTTTGCGACAGGGCTATCTGGTATAGTGGCTGAATACATCCTTTCCACACTTGCTACTTATTTTCTTGGTGATTCGGTCTTTCAATGGACAATGATCGTTTCCATTATGTTGTTTTCTATGGGACTGGGGAGCAGAATAAGTAAAAATATCAAAGTTAATCTCTTAGAGCGCTTCATTTTTATTGAGTTTACCCTCTCGATACTGGCTGCGTTTGTGTCTGTGATCACTTATTCAGCCTCAGCTTTCTACGGATATACCGGTTTTGTGATCTATTCTCTCAGCGTGGTGATTGGTCTGCTCATAGGCATGGAAATACCACTTGTGGTAAGGCTCAACGATGAGTTTGAAGATCTGCGTATTAATGTGTCTTCTGTGATGGAGAAGGACTACTACGGAAGCTTGCTTGGAGGAGTATTCTTTGCCTTTATAGGGTTGCCCTATCTGGGACTTACGTATACCCCTTTCATTTTGGGAGGGATCAATTTTATTGTAGCGTGCGGGCTTTTTTTGATGCTGCGGTCTGTCTTGGATGAAAGATTAAAAATGAGGTTAAACCTGGCTACCATAGGTACGCTGACTTTGTTGTTTACCGGGGTTTTCTTTGCGAAAGCTATCATTACCTATGGAGAGCAATCCCGTTACAAAGACCGTGTAGTGTATGACGAACAGACCAAATATCAAAAGATCACGATCACACGGTCCGAAGATGGTTATTGGTTGTTTCTGAATGGAAACCAACAGTTGAGTTCTATTGATGAAGTCATGTACCATGAACCGCTGGTCCATCCCGTAATGCAGTTGTCACGTGATCCCGGGAGTGTACTTGTCATGGGTGGAGGGGACGGCGGTGCGGTCAGAGAGATATTGAAGTATGAAGAGGTAGAAGATATTACTTTAGTAGACCTTGATCCTGCTATGACTCAACTTGGTCAGACCCACCCATGGCTGGTACAGATGAACAGGAACAGCATGAACCATGATAAAGTGACTATTTTCAATGAAGATGGGTTTAACTTCCTGGAAGATGATAATAGATTTTACGATGTGATCATAGTGGATCTACCGGACCCTAAGACCGTGGAATTGGGTCGTTTGTATTCCTTTGAATTTTATAAGTTATGCTATAAAAGATTACGTCCAAACGGGCTCATCATAACCCAGGCAGGTAGCCCGTATTACGCTGCCAAAGCATTTAATTGCATCGATAAAACCATGTCCTCGGCCGGATTCTGCACCGTACCTTTACACAACCAGGTGGTGACACTGGGCGAGTGGGGTTGGGTCCTGGGAGCGAAGCGAGGCAATAAAGAAGGCCTTAAAAGCGCTTTACGATCATTGGATTTTCATCAAAGGTCTACGGAATGGATCAACCGGGAGGCTATGACCCTCATTACTTCTTTTGGTAAACCTGTTTTCCTTGGGAGTACAGACAGCGTTGAAATTAATAAGATCCATAACCCGGTATTGTATAAGTATTACCTGGATGGGAATTGGGATTTGTATTGAATATGAATCCAAGGGATATGGCCTGAATTGGCATGATAAAAACCTCTGTAAATATGCTGAAATAGTTTACGCTATGTTGATGATCATTGGGTATTTAATGAGTTGAATTCAATAATGAAATAATTGGCAAAGGAAGTATCTGGCTTACTAAGGTCTCCATTCATAATTATTTTGTCCTTGTAAATGTCAATGGTATCAGGAATGAAACCCTTGCCGTAGGGTTCATCTAAGAAGATAATTTTATTTTCCTGTAGTTGATATTTGCCTTCAAACTTCTCAAAAGCGCCCATCCATGTGACCGGTATAAATTCGAAGGTGTTATCTTCCCTTAATGTCAAGTTTAAAGAACTCAAATCATCAATTAATCTTGCTTTTAATACAGGTTCGCTTTTTAGAATTTCAGTTCGTGACAGCAAAATCATTCCAGCGATCAAGCTGGAAAATGTGATGATAAAAACGGATTTCCAGTCCTTGTTCAGTAACCCGATAAGCCATGTGAAGAAACATGCCAGTCCAATGATCATAGTAAGTACCGGTTCCAAAAACCATAAAGTGCGCCAAAGGAAACTTTCGAAAATAGTTGCCAGTAGGAGAAAGGTTCCAAATACTATGGCAAGAACATTGGGTTTACTCATTTTAAGAGGCTTTTGAAATGCTGTCAATAACCGATAATTCTTTCAGCTTGCCGGTCTTTTCTGATTTGACCTTTGTGAGTATAGCTTCCAAAACAGGTAACATATTATTCAGATTTCTGGTCTTAATAATGAAATTCCAGACCGGTTCAAACTTCTTCCATCCGCCTGAATAGAAAAGGTGTTTTAGTTTATGTCTTATGGAGTCATGTTGAGCACTGGCTTTTAAAATATTGGTCCATTTGTAAAACTCCTTATAGGCCCAATCGTACCCTTCTTTTAGCTCCTCCGGAGTGAGTTTTGTCGTTTTGTATACCACATGGCGTGTGTCGTACAAGTCCCAGTCGCGGCTGATGATGCGTTGTTGAGCGTCCATATTTTTGTATAAATTGGTTCCGGGGTAGGGAGTGAGTATATGATACGTGGAGGTGGTAATGGCATTTTCAACGCCCCAATCAACGGTTCTTTTAAAAACGTCCCGATCGTCGTCATCCAGGCCAAATACAAAACTTCCATTGATCATTATACCCAGGGAGTGCAGGCGGGCGACTGCTTTTTCGTAGTCCTTTTTTAAATTTTGTTTCTTATTACTCTGCCGGAGGTTTTTGGCTGAAAATGTTTCAAACCCAACAAACAGACTTCTTAACCCTGATTCAGCTGCCTTTTCTATTAAGTCTCCTCTTAGAATAGAGTCAATGGTTGCAGCCCCCTGGAATACCCTCCCCATTCCTTTCATACCTTCGAAAAGGGTATTGGCAAATTTGGCGTTACCCAGCAGGTGGTCATCCAGAAAATAAAGGTGCCTGCCGGGAAGCCGTTCTATTTCCGCCAGCGCATCATCCACTGCCTGTGTGTAAAATGATTTTCCTCCTTCAAAAAATGCGTCTTTGTAGCAAAAATCACAATGATGAGGGCATCCTCTTGTCACCACAATAGAGTTAGGGACCAGGTAGTGGTTTCTTTTAATGAGATCACGCCGGATAGGAGGGATCTTGTTCAAGGTTCTGATGGATGAACGATACACCTTCCCGGGACGCTTGTTTTTGAAATCGTTAAGAAATTGTGGAAAGGTTTCTTCACCAGGCCCTAAAAAGATGGAATCGGCATGTAAAGCAGCTTCATGAGGTAAAGAGGTGACATGAAGCCCACCTAAAATGACATAAGCGCCCTGGCTACGATAATGGTCGGCAATCTGATAAGACCTGTAGGCGTTGGTAATGTAAACCTGGATGATGACCAAATCCGGTTCATCATTTAAGTTGAGCTGTTCAACGTGTTGATCCTGTAGGTCAATTTCATCTTCAGGATCCAGGTAAGCTGCTAAAGTAGCCAGCCCTAAAGGCGGGAACAGAGAATATTTGACGGGTCTCCAAAAAGGACTTTCTGCTTCGGCAAGCGCGGGTAGGATGAGCTTGATTTTCATGTCGTGACAGAGCTTAATATTTAATAAGTATTTAAAAGTACTTTGAAATTCAAAGTAATAATAACTATTACGTAAATTCCTGACATTTGGTTTTTTTTAAATGAATTTAAGCGTATTGCATCTTGATATATAAGATGGTTCTGAAACAAAAAAAGCGTATTAAGATCCTCTGATGGTAGCATTAACACAGTTATGCTATGACCTAAAACCGGATAGAGACATCCGCTTGATTAATTCGAGAAACGCTAACTTGATCGTAGAGACCGAAACATGATGTAGAGATTTGGCTCATTTGAAGGGGTGCTACGCCAAACACAAAACCCTTTATTGTACCCATGTTATCAGAAGGTTCTACCGAGTTATATACTTTGTACGGTGTGATTTTCCTGAGAATTATGACCGAACCAGTCATTACCTATACCGTGGTATTTATAGTATACATTATCTAAACGACGGGGACGTTCCCTGTTAAGATACCTGTTTTGTCTTATATCAGTTGAGTGAAGTTTCTATCATACCAAAAAAACACCATTGCCAGGAACAGGATAGAGTACGGAAAGTATTGGGTGAAACTCATTGGTTATCCGTTGACCTTGGTCAATCATGTGTGTGTTTATTTGTTCCGGTGGTTAGTTATATCTTTATAAAAATTGTAACTGACAAAATGGGGCAATACACACCACCGATTGATGATAACCTTTTGAATATAAGTGATCGGCAAAAGCTCAATGAAGAAGAAGCAAGAGGTGTTATAAAAGCGGAACAGTTCATATATGATCTTGAAGAAGATGTAACGATAAGTGCTGATTTGATTTTGAAATTACACCATATTGCATTTTCACACTTGTATGAATGGGCAGGAGCATGGAGACGAAGTGACTTTCAGGTTGGCCCCCATGTTCCACCTGGCTATAATGAAGTTCCTTTGCGTATGTACCAGTTTGTTGATGAATTGAATTTTAAGTTTGGCAAGGTGAAATCAGATAAAGACTTAATACATCTGCTGGCTTATGCTCACCATCGAATCGTATTCATTCATCCTTTTAATAACGGAAATGGTAGAACAGCTAGATTATTGACTAATCTAATTGCTCTTTTGAAAGGTTATGATCAAATCATACTTTATCATAGAGAGGGTCAGGAGAGGTCAATTTATTTAAAAGCTGTAAGAACTGCTGATAATTATGATTATAGCTTATTAGAAGAGTTGATCAAGTCACAGCTTAAGAAGCTGGATTAGCTTTCAGTTCGTCATAGATTCTTTGAAGCTTTTCAAGGGACACGCCTTGTCCTTCTAACATCATAGAAGCATATACTGAACGGACTATACGTTCTTTGATCGCTTTAGGACTACTTAGGACTTTGTATTTGTCTTTTAACTTCATAATAACAAAGTTAAATAAAAAAGTAGTTATTTGAATTCACCCAAGTACAAAACGGTAAAATAGTGTTTAAAGTTATGATTGGCACTGTATCTAATGCGTATGGTACTATCTTGCATATGGAACAACGGTGTTTATACGATACTTAGCCACATAAAAAGCAAAGCTATATAAGCTTTCTACCCTTCTGTTCGTAACATTGATGCTATGACCTAAAAGCGGATAGAGACATCCGCTTGATTAAACTTGAGAAACTGTATGGATTGTTTGGTTTTTCATCTGGTGGGTAGAAATATGTGGTCCTGGATCAACGGATACACGTTTGGGGACAATATAACTTTTAATGTAAGATTACAGCTCCTCTTCGAACCTCATTATGCCTGATGAATGGCATAGGGCACTAAATTCAAAATTGTATCATCAATAAGCGATGTGACGATCCCTTATTTCCTGATGTATATCGGCAATTTTTACCAGTACCCCTGTCTCTTCCACATCTCCGAAATCCGGATTATGTGCCGTGCCGAAGGTTAACATGGTAGACGATAAGTTCATGTAAATATTAATGAGAGGGGGTATCCACTCACCGCGGTCCTTTAGCAGTTTGTAAAGAAGCTTAAAACCTTCCGTGTACGATGTGTTTTTATCAAAATGTTCTTTAAATAAAGCATCATCAAATCCAGCAAAAAGCTCCTTTTTTGGTTGGCATAAGTCCAGCCTGTTCGGAAAATAGTGCGCCATAAAGGATAACAAAATATCACGTGCTTCCTTGTTGTAGTTCGTGTACATGGTCACTTTTCCAAAGAAGTACTTGATCTCGGGGTATCTGATGACAAGCGCTCCTAACCCATCCCAGATATTCATCAAGGCGAAAACACCTTTTCTCGGGTTTATGGCAGGTTGATAATCAGGTTGAACCCACGACCTCCCTAATTCGATGGAATAGGGGAGATAATCTTTTTTCATTTGCTCTGAAAAATTGAAATAATGGGCGGTAGAAAGCTCATATTCTTCTGTAACATCATTAAACGAACGTTTACCGGTAATGTAGCGATATCCACCGATGATTTCCCGGTCTCGGGGGTTGTAGACAATCAACTGTTCATAACATCGCTCGCAGGTATCACATTCATCTATATCAATTTCTAATCCGGTGCCACCTCCTGCGTAGCGGAAAGAGACTTCCCTAAGTCTTCCTATTTCCCGCATAGTATTGGGTGAGTTATGGTGGTTTACAATGTAGATTTTGTTGTCACTTTTATTTGTATTTCTAATGAACCGATCTTCAGTTAGTTCATCTTCTATAAGCCTGCGTTCTACGGGAGGAATGATATTTTGTCGTTCGTTGTATTCCATATCGCCTACTCGGCCTCTTTTAATTGATAAACCTGTTTTTTTACCCACTGTGCCCATTCTTTGTCTGATTTATCGGAGGTAAAATGTTCTGGCTTAATTGGGTTTCCAATCACAATGTCAATTTTTGTATTGGCTTGTTTGAACAACTCGTCCACCAGAAAAAACATTTCAATATTCAATTTAACACCTAAAAACTTTCTAACATTAGCTAATCTATAAAAACGATTGGTTAATCTGCCATCAATATGAACAGGAACTACAGATTTATTGTATTTTTTTGCTTTTGATATAAATGTTTTTTTCCACTCAAGGTCTTCTATTTTACCTTTTGTCTTTCTGCTTACCAGGCCTGCCGGAAAAATAAAAGTAGCTGTACCTGAGGCAAATTGCTCTTCTACTTTTTGTAAAGATGCTGCCGCATTCCTACCCACTTTATTGACGCCAATGAATTTTTCTTTCAACGACCTTACATTCATTAGTAAGTCATTAACAATGAATTTAATGTCAGGTCTGGTAGTCTTGAATGAATGAATAATGGCGATGGCATCTAATCCGCCTAAGGGATGATTGCTGACAAAAATACAACTCTGAGGAGGTTTTGGCACATTTTCCAAACCTTTAGTATCGAGTTGAAGGTTGAAGGTTTCAATTGCTCCCTGGCTGAAGCCGTAGGCATCTTCATCTTTATACTTTGCCATGAAGGCATTGACTTCATCCTGATGAATAACACGTTCTATCCACCGGACGACAAAGCCCGGAAGCCACTTTAACAGCTTTTTGTTCTTGCTAACGATCAGTCTTTTGACATCAACGAATTTATCCATTCAAATCGGTGAAGCGGGTTTAGATTAGAGGCAAGTTTAATTTTATTTTAGGGTTTAGCCAAAAAGATGAAGAGATGCTTAAGAGAAGAAAATCATGAAAAAAACTGAAGTTGATCATAATTTAAAATAATATCACCTAGCCCGGCCTGGCATTTGTCTTTTTCATAGTACCAGTTTGAATAAGGCAAAGGGATCATTTTAACCCCTGACCTTCCCAATATCTGATATTCGTTAATATTATTGGCTGAATAAAATTTACCCGGGTAGCCGATCAGGTCGATGCCAAAGTAACCGTTTTTTGTGTAGAGTAATATGTCCACCAGTATTCCCGCAATAGTGTAGTCTGTATACACCTCTTCCACTTTATCGCTAAAGAATGATACTACTTCTTGCATAAATTCATCGTGCATGGGGTCTGATGCTTGCCTTTTTTTCTCTTCAGCAGATTGGATACTTTGAACATATTTAGACAAGAGACTTTCCATGGAGGGTCTGGTAACAGAGTAGAAAACATGCTGAGCGATTTTGGCGCGTGTAATGGCCACATTAAATACTGCAGGCGTATTTAAGTAATTTAATGCAGTAGTATGTGTGTCATCGTCGATGCAAAACGAAATGACGATAATATCACGTTCATCTCCCTGGAATGAATAAGGCGTACCCACTTTTATGCGATGTTTTTCAATGAGAGAAGGAGTAAGGACGTCATTGACCCGGTCAAATAAGAACTCTGCCTGACTTCTGAAAGGACTTAGAATTCCGATGCTTAACGCATTGCCCTGATCTATTTCCGTTTGTTCCTGAACCATACGGCTTACCAGCTCTAACACTTGTTCGGCCTCTATTTCGTTAATACCCTCTTTGGACCTTTTCCCATCTACTATGGTTAGTTTGACGGCAAATTGCTGTGCATGGTGAGGTAGCGTTTTTATTACCTTTAGACGACTTTGGTAGAATTGTTCATTACTAAAACCTATCAGGCTGTCGTTTCCTCTGAAATGCTCATCCAGGAATGTGACCTGCTGTTGGTTTTGGATTTTTTCAAAATATACATCTAAAATACTGGCATCTCGGTATTCGAAGTAACGGTCCGCAGCATGTTCCGAAAGCCCATATTTTTCTCTGAAAAGCCTGATCAACCCCCTGGATAGAAAAGAATAATGTCTTAATTGTTGTGGATCACCCACTATAACCACTCTTTTCGCACGCTGTAAGGCTGGCAGGCACGAGGAGATATCGCATTGTGAGGCTTCATCAATGATCACCAGGTCAAACAGGTCCTTTTTAAGTGGCAGCACCTCATAGAGGTCACTTAACTTGCATATCCACACCGGTAGAGCTTTAAGAATTATGTTAAAATCAATGCCCTCAAAAAGGGCCTCCTGCTTTGAAAGCGTTCTGGCCCTGATGGCCTGAAGAAAATCTCTGAGTTGTTTTCTATGATGCTTTATAGTCCTCCAAAGCTGATATTCGAAATGACTGACTACATAGCCTTTTAAATCGGTTATGTATTGATCTTTTATGGAATAATAGCCCATTGCCAGGTCCCAGTGCGGTTCCTGCAAACCGTTTAGCCACTGGTAATACTTCTTTACAATAGTCGAAAAAATGTTGCCGGTTTTATTTTCAAACAAGTATTCTCCCCAACGCAGATCATCAGAGATCTGTGCATATAATTTTTCCGTCAGGTCTTCCAGGGATTTCTTATGGACTGAGATTTTTTCAATGAGTTCGGCAGATCTTTCGTCCCCATAGCTGTAGGACACAGGTACGCCGCTAAGTATGTTTTTCAGCTTTTCTTTGAGCTTCTTTAAATGGTGTTTTTTCCCCGCTCTTACAGCCAGGTCGGGAATGCCGATCTCATGTTCAATTTTATGATATATCACGTCAACGGCCTGATCAGTTTTAGAAACGATTAATACTGATTTACCGCGGTTTACCTGGTCCACTGCCAAAGTGGATATAGTGAATGACTTTCCTGTACCAGGTGGTCCAATGACCACCGTTTCGTTATGGTTGTTGGCCGACGTGATCACATTTTGTTGCGATTGACTGAGAACGGCTGGTACGTGAATATCCTGCGTCTGAGATACTTCAGGTTCAGACAATTGATAATTGAAGAAATTTTGGATCGCGGAAGAGGGGGTGGACTGAGATCTCATTTTATCCAATTCGGACAAAATACCCAGGGTAGTAGTGGAATGCTTCAATACACATATGGCCGCCGCCGGATAAATTTTAAAACCGGTATGTTTAGTCCTTAATTTTGATTTCAACTTAGATTCACTGGTATAGCTGGGATACATCAGTAACTCTTCCGCATCAAATTGAACAAAAGATGACTCCAGTTTCCGCTTGAGCAGACCACAATTTTTGAAAGAAAATGGAGTGCTAATGATCTCATTGAAAACCTCTGAAATCTCAATGGAGCCATCGATACGGTGATTTTCTAAAAAAGGAAGGTTAGGCCTGGCAAGTTTTTTATCAATGGATAAAAAGAACAAATTGTCATTTACTGAAATATGGGCAGGATAGAAAAACAAGGGTGCACAGATGGAGGTTGACTTACCATTCTGGCTGGTTTGTTTTCCGGTAATAAAAAAGCTGCATAAATACAGTGATTTCTCCTGTCCGTATACACTTAAGTTATCGAGAATGGGTTGAGCGATCGATTCTTGAATCGGTATTTTCGGAATGTGTTCGCTTAGTAGCTCATCTTCTCCATCCAAAAAACTTCTGTTTTCTACTTTAGAAGATAAAACGTTTGTAAGGCTGAGTGTTCTGGTGTCAGCTTCGTAACAACTTTTATAAAAGTTTAGAAGATTATCGTAGTCCATTTACCCGTGAAAAGTAGATGAAACCACGTAATAGTACAAAGGATCACAGGATTATCTGGATAACTTATAGGGCGCTTAAACCAGGAGCTAAAAATGACGCTCGTTACTCCGAACTGTCATTGAAATCAGAAACTATTCAATAACCTTAAATGCGATGGCTTGTCCTCCTCCGGGGGCTAGTTGAAGATCTAGTTTATCCGTGTAAGTCACCTTTTTTCTGGTTATTTCAAAAGCCTCCGGGTTATCTTTCCAGTGTGCGTCTTTAGCATCAGCGTAAATGACGGCTTCATATTGCTTTTCCGTATTAAGAAAAGACAGGTCTATGTTAAATGTTCTCGGGTTTTCATCTGAAATGCTGCCCAGGTACCAGTTTTCCGTCCCGCGCTCCTGGCGAACTACGGTATAATAATCCCCTATTTTACTATGGAGTACTTTACTCTGTAACCAGTTAGTGGGAACATCTTTGATAAATTCAAAGGCCTCATTGTTTTCATAGTTTTTGGGCAGATCAGCTGCCATTTGTATCGGGCTGAACATGGTTAAATAGTAAGCCAGCTGTTTGCATAAAGTAGTTCTTATACGAAAGGTCTGATCACTCCAATCTTTATCAGGAAGTACCATACTGAAGATGCCGGGAGTAAAGTCTATGGGGCCTCCCAATATTCTGGTGAAGGGTAATACTACCCCGTGTTCAGGAGAGTTCCCCACACTCCAGGCATTGTATTCTTGTCCGCGCGCGCCTTCTCTGGCCATTAAGTTAGGATAAGTACGCTGCTCACCGGTAAACTTTATAGGCTCATGGTTGACTATTTGTAACTTATATTCGGCGGCTTTTTGTACCATTTTTTTATAATGACGTACCATATATTGTCCATGATGATGCTCTCTGTAAGTCTTTTTGTCGTAGTCATAATTTACATCACCCGTATAACCTACTTTTACCGTTTTTATGCCCAGGTCACTGCACATTTGGTACAGTTCATCCATGGCAGGCTCATAGTGGTCAATGTCGGATATCGTTTCATGATACATCATCATACGAACTCCCTTCTCTTTCCCATAGCGACAAACTTCTTCAATGTCAAAATCATCCGTCGGGGTTTTCCAGTCGAAAATTCCATATCCGGTCCATGACCCCTCCATATCGTCCCATCCTTTGTCCCACCCCTCTATTAGCACATCAGGGATTCCGTGTTTTGCAGCAAAGTCAATATGGTATTTGGCATTTTTGGTATTTGCGCCATGGGGCCTGTTGATAGGCTTTCCGAATTGGGTTTTTTCAGCCCACGCACTATTTCCTATGTGAAGTTCCCACCAAATGCCTATATATTTATACGTTTCGATCCAGTCCGTATTTTCATAGGCACAGGGAGGATTCAGGTTCATGATCATATCTGACTCAACCAGTCCTCCAGCGTTGTTGGCAATTTGAAGGGTTCTCCACGGGGACTGGAATGGGGTGCTGGCCCTGACCAGGTCACCATTCAACCAAGGGGTCAGGTGGGCTTTTAGTTTTGTGCCTTCCTGCGTATTCAATAAATTCATTCCTGCATAATCTGTGAGATCCGCCTCGTGGAGGCTAACTACCAGATCGTCATTAATTTCGATAGTAGTTGGTGTATTCGCCATGTGAGCGCGCTCTTCCTTGTCAGGTCTCCTGTAGAAGTTTAACGTATCTCCGATGGCACTGATCGGCGAGTTGTAATAGACTTTCTCATAATTATCATAATCGGCAAAATTCCACCATGCCTTATAGTCTTCGTAAAAATTAAATTCGGTCAGTTCATTCGTAATAATAAAATCTTTGAGATTATCCTGTTCAGGGAATATATACCTGAAGGCGATCCCGTCATCATAGGCCCTGGCTTTTACATCAAGTAGTATTCCTGTTTTTTTCTGTTCTAAGTGAAGTATTAGCTCATTATAATGATCTGTTACGGTTTCTCTTTGGCCCCATACAGTATTCCACTTCGTATTGCTGGTATTTTCTTCCGATGACAGCAAGACAAAGCCACTTTTGAGTGACGTTTCCTTAAGCTCAAAGCCCAAAGCGGAAGAAGTGATAAATTGTAGCTCTTTATGACTTACTGTATAAAATAATTCTCCTGCATCATTTATTGAGAATGAGAAAACATTCTCTTTGCCGGGGGAATTTACCGTAGTTGCAATCCTTTTATTCGAGTCACATGCTGCAAGGATCACTAAAAAAGATAAAAGAAATAGCCTGATCATTCGTGCCGTATTTTGGTTTTAACTGCCTGTAGGGAGTACCCAAACGTGTACATCTGTAGCAAGATCTGACTTTTAAAGTTAGAGTAGAGCGCAAACGTTGTACTTTCCCCGGATTATGTGTTGCTTGGGTTGTTATCTAATCGTATTTCACGTAGATGCCCCTGGCGACGGGTTTGAGCAAATGACGGAATTGGAATATGTAGTCAATGATTGAAACGCAATTCGGCGTTTTTCCCTACCCGGATTTTTTGATCAGGGATCTAGCGATACGCACGTCATAAGGTCTTTTTTTAAGGTTTTCCGGTACCAGTGCCTTTAGCTCCGGTAGCATTTTCAGCGTAGCGCCTTCCATATGATCAATGGCGTTTAGAGCCTGGACACGGATCATTATCCTGTCAGAGCTAAGCTGCTTTCGTAGGTAAGCTATGGCTTTCTGTTGGTCGTTCATACCGTACAGCGTCTCTGCTATGACAATACCAGTAGAGGGTTCTGCCTCATCAAGGGCTTTTAACAGATCATTCCTGGTACCTGAAGCTTTTTCCTTTAACATTAATATCCCAGTGGTTGCCCAGTACTGTGTTACGGGGTCTGTATTTGTTAGTCGATCAACGAAATAAGAGAGGTTTGCCGGATTGCGTTCGCCGGCTTTTTGTGCCAGTCCAATAAGGTCTTTTACAGGGTATCTATCAGAATGTGTATAATGGTGAATAGTCTCATTTTTATCCAGTTCAATGCGTTTAGCCTCCGGTATAAAACCGGCGTCTCGTTGGGCTACTTGCCATTCGGTTAAAACGTCGGATAATCTTTTTCGTACAACTTCAAAATTCACATCATTTATCAGGTTATTAATGCAGTACGGATCTGCTCCCAGGTCATACAATTCCTCTGAGGCTCGTGGTTCAAAAAAAGCTGATCGCGTTTTGTCAAGTGTTTGGCTTTGGTAGGCTTTTGCCCATGCTTTCATACCCTGGGCTTTCCAGAGTGTTTCTAAATGCTGGCCATAAGGCCTGTGAGGCAGATAATTTCTCGTGTAACGATAGTTTCCATCGGTAACAGAGCGAACAAAATTGGTCCGTTCATCCATTCTGCCGGCAAAAGCATACGCATAACTTTTGCCAATAACTGATTTTAGAATGGATCGTCCTTCCATTGCTGCAGGCTGTGCTAAACCTGCCAGATGAAGCAGCGTAGGGGCCAGGTCAATAAAACTTACAGGATGAGTTAGCTTACTTCCAGGCGGATAGGGGGTAAGCCCCTGGTACTTTTTGGGTACACGAACTATAAGAGGTACGTGCAGGCCGGCCTGGGTAGCATAACGCTTTGTTCCGGCCATTGCTCCTCCATGATCACTATAATAAAATACAATGGTGTTTTCTGACAAACCTTCTGAGGCCAATTGATCCAGTATTTTACCCACTTGTTGGTCCATTTCCTCTATTCTGTCATAATATACGGCGTAGTCATTTCGCATTTCCGGGACATCCGGGTGGTAAGGTGCAAGATCTACACTTTCAGGGTCGTGCCTGGCGATACTATCGCGATGTAACCTGCTTTCATGCGTGGTCATCAGGTTCACAATATGAAAAAAGGGTTGGCCTTCCTTGCGGCCATGATAGCTGGCCTCTTTACTGCTGACATTCCATACTTCCGGTTGATCAACCGTATTGTAGTCTTTTTTTGAATTGTTGGAAGTATAATAACCTGCCTCTTTTAAATAATGCGGGTAAAAACGGATGTGTTGTGGGATTTTATAGGTGGAACGCATGTGTTCTGTTCCAAATGCAATGGGATAAGTACCTGTAATAAGCGTAAAACGTGAAGGAGCACATACCGGAGCGTTGCTGTAGGCATTTGAAAATAGTATTCCTTCTGCTGCCAGTGCGTCCAGCCTGGGAGTATTGGCCACGCTGTCACCATAACAGCCGAGCCAGGGACTATTATCTTCACTCACGATCCAGAGTATATTAGGGGGTGGTAAGTCGTCCTCTGTTTCTTGATACCGTGAGCATGAAACGGAGACTAGAAGATATATTGATAATAGAATTAAGGAGTTTTTCATACTGACGGTTTCCCTAAAAGACGAGGGGGGCATTTTGCACCCCTACGCATAGCAATTGTGGCGGCTGCAAGACATTTGATCCCACTTTCAGCCTGGAAAATATAAGCGAAAGCCATAATCTTTTATCCACTGGAAACATTTTTATGTCGATCAAATGCTTATCCAACACGTTAACACATTTCTTTTTTGAATTGATTTGGGGTAAACCCATAATATATCTTAAACTGCTTAATAAAGTAGGAAACGTTGTTATAGCCTACGTCAAAACAAACATCCGTTACGGATTTTTCAGGTATTTTTAATAATTCACAAGCTTTTTGTATTCTTTCCCGGTTAATAAATTCCATGGGGGTCTGTCCATAGTGATTTTTGAACACCCGGAAAAAATTAGGTTGACTCATATGTATTTTTTTAGCCAGATTCTCTATGGTCAGATTGCCTGTCAGATTGAGTCGAATATACTGACCAATGAAAGTAAGCCGATCACCTAACAGATAGTCTTTATGTTGTGTGAGATGGCCACTTTTTCCTCTGGCCTGAATAAATAATATAATTAATTGTTTGAGCCCCAAAGTAAGTATATGGTTACTTTGAGGTTTGGTTTCCTGTGTATAGAGCAAATGTATTAACTCTGAAATGACCGAACCGGAATCATTGTGATTATCATCAAACAGCTGCGAGAGTATATTGATAATATCTCCATGTTCTTTGTTGAGGTAATGGTCTTCAATTTGGGTCAATGACTCTTTTACTCCAACGTAAAACATCCCTTTGACTTTTCCGTCAATGAAAATCGGTTTATATGCAGCAGAATACCAGTCGTTTACTACAAATGCTATGCCCTGGTAAGTCTTACCTTGCTCCACTGTTTTTACTACAGGAGAGTAGGAAGGGATGTAAGTGTTGATGGCCCGGCTGCCGTCATTTTTCAAAACGTTGGTACTTATGCGTAGAAAACCCTGTGGGATTTTTTGGAAGACGGTAGATGTGCTGGAAGTTTTTTCCTGTATTTGATCTACCATATGATTGTCGTAGTGGACTTGTTGGTCCCGGGTATACCAAAGGGGAACTTCTACCTTACTCATCGAACCGCTGATCTGATGGGCAGCCATTACATTGATCATACGTTTTTGGTCCTCTAGGATGTCTCCCCTTTCATGAAGAATTTGTTCTGCAATCTTCAAAGATTGATCGACCTCGATCTGTTTAGCATTATTTTCATCCTCTAAACAGCTATAGAGCTGTACCAGGAATTCTTTTAAGTCAGGTGTATTGTTTGGATCAGGCATTACATTATTCGGGCATTAGGTGTTTTATTCCGATAATGAATACAACAAGAAAAAAAATGGAAGGTTGCTCTTTAACCGAACCCAGAAGATATGTATTTACCTTTTATATAGAGGTTTGTTGATTTTATGTGTTGAAAGTCAGTTTTTTATGTAAATAGTAAATGGGGCTTTTCAATGAATAAATAAATTGAAAATAGTGTATACGACCAGCCTCAAAACGTTAAATTCAACTCTTTGAGTGCACTATCAGGCAAATATTATCAGTGTTTTAGCAATTACCTGGGCGATACCCCATATCAGTGGGATACTTACAAATGCCCACGATAAAAAGATAAATACCGGTGATGTTTTTCGTTCTTTTTCCATCATAAAGTGGTTTATGTCATTTCTGCTTTGACTGTTTCAGATTTAGGTGGCTCATGGGTATGCTGAGCATTATAATGATATTTCTCCGCAACAGGTTTTACCATCATATTGCATATGAAGCCAATTAAAAGTAACCCTGCCATAATGTACATGGTGAAAGAATATGCCTGAGATGCAGGGAGTCCCACGGTTTCAATTTGATAAGCCCTTAAATAATTGATCATTGAAGGGCCGAATACGGCAGCTAAAGACCATGCCAGCAGAAGTCTGCCATGGATGGCTCCTACCTGCATTGTGCCAAACATGTCACGCAGGTAGGCAGGTACAGTGGCAAACCCACCTCCATACATACTTATAATGATGCAGAAAGCCAGGATGAAAAATACTGCGCTGCCCATGGTCCCTAAGGAGGGGACAATAAAATAGAGCGTGGCCCCTAGCAAGAAGAAGATACTGTAGGTATTCTTACGACCTATTTTGTCTGAAACGGAAGACCAGAAAAAGCGCCCAGCCATATTGAAAAGACTAAGCAGCCCTACAAAACCGGCTGCCGCAGCTACGGTTATGGCAGCACCCGCCCCTACTTCTTTTTCAGAAAACATTTCCTGTATCATGACCGACGCCTGTCCTAACACACCAATACCCGCTGAAACATTCAGCATCAGTATGGCAAAAATTAACCAAAATTGCGGTGTTTTGATAGCATTATCGGCATCTACATCAGCATCTGTGATCATTTTTCTGCTTCCTTTGGCAGGGGCAGTATATCCTTCGGGCTTCCAGTCCGGGGCGGGGACACGTACTGTAAATACTCCAAACATCATAAACAGAAAATAGAGAATGCCCATCACCAGAAAGGTTTCTGCGACACCAACTGAAGTAGGTGAGCTAAAGAATTCCATCAGATAAACAGATGAAGGGGAAGCGATCATGGCCCCACCTCCAAAACCCATAATAGCCATTCCGGTAGCCAGGCCTGGCCGGTCCGGGAACCATTTGATAAGTGTTGAAACCGGTGATATGTAACCAAGCCCAAGACCTATGCCACCAAGCACGCCATGTCCTAAATACACCAGCCATATGCTGTGGAACATTACCCCTGTGGCAGCTATTATAAATCCACCGGAAAAACAGGCGGCTGATGCAAACATGGCCATTCTGGGACCTACGCGTTCGAGCCATTTACCAAAAAAGGCAGCAGATGCACCCAATACAAACAAAGCAATACTAAAGATCCAGCCAAGAGTAGTCAATTGCCAGTCCAGGGGGCCTGATTCAGTGACCCCGAGGATGCGGGTCATAGGTTCATTGAAAACACTGTAAGCATAGATCTGACCTATGCAAAGATGGATGGCTAACGCAGCAGGAGGTACCAGCCAGCGACTATAGCCGGGCTTTGCAATGCTGTGGGCCTTATCTAAAAATGCCAAACCGGTCATAAAACAAACTTTTAGGTGAATGATTGAAATTTGAAGTATTCTTTGAAAGAAGGATAATCATAAATTCAGCTTACGCGCTGATCCGGGGTGTCTGCCTATCGGTTAGCTCACACGGCGAATCCCACTTCATACATGCAAATTGGTACCTTTTACTCAGAAAAAATGCAACAGAACTATTAATGTTTTGAGACAAATTGAGATTATATTGCTATTTTTTTAAACATCATCAACGTACTTTTGGTAATGTGGGAAGAGTTTCTTATTTGTAATCTAAGCACATGGATCTATTTTGATTTTTATCACTTACCCTTCAGCAGATGTCTCAAAGTGTAACACATGTTAATGTCCATAGAGTAAAAGGGATGGAGCAAGTCTCTGAGCCAGACTTGTTAGCGGTAGAGGAGCCGCTGGAAATAAGGATTGGCTATGGAGAAGGGCACCAGCGAAAGGAAAAAAGCCTTTCTATAACCATGCGTACACCTGGCAATGACCTGGAATTAGCCACTGGCTTTTTGATAGGGGAAGGGATTATAAATTCAGTCGCTGAAATTGTAAGTATAAGACACTGTCAAAATGTAGAAAAAGAGGAAGAGATTGGAAATGTAGTACGGGTGGAACTATCGCAAGAACTTGTGATAGACCTGCAAAAACTTCAAAGGCATTTTTATACCTCTTCGAGTTGCGGAGTATGTGGTAAATCTTCTATAGAAGCAGTACAGGTAAGTGCTTGTGAAGCATTACCACGAGGTAGGCCGGTATTTGACCAGCAACTGATCCATCAGTTGCCGGATAAGCTCCTCGAAGTCCAGAATGTATTTGAATATACGGGAGGATTACATGCAGCCGGCCTTTTTGACAATGAAGGGCAGCTTCTACTAATGCGTGAAGATGTTGGCCGTCACAATGCAGTGGATAAATTGGTGGGCGCTGCTGCTGACCGAGGACTGCTTCCGTTACATGACTACCTGATACAGGTCAGTGGAAGGGCCAGCTTCGAGTTGGTGCAAAAGGCGCTGGTGGCAGGCATACCCATACTTTCGGCGATAGGCGCGCCATCCAGCCTGGCCGTTAAATTAGCCGAATCATCAGGTATGACTTTAATGGGATTTGTACGTAATCAGCGCTACAATATCTATACAGGATCAGAACGTATAAACCTGGCGTCATATACGGGTGTTGGAGCCTGAGATTTTCGGCACACTAACGATTAACCCGGAGGTGAACATCGCAGGCAGTAGTGCTTAAAAACATATTTATGAAGCTTAGAATAAAAGAAAATACAGTACGGCTAAGGCTTACCAGAACAGAGGTAGCACACTTTGGCAAAGAGGGGATGATAAAGGAAAGTATATGTTTTGGCGCAGAACCCGCTCACCACTTTAATTATGAGATAAGAATAGAAGAGAACGCAAGTACACTGGATATAACGTATCAGGATCAAACGATCTGTGTGAGTGTGCCCGGGACTATTGCTGAGCGTTGGGTAAAGACGGATGAAGTAGGTTTTGAACAGGAGGTGGATACCGGCGGTGTTCAAATTCATGTCCTGGTAGAGAAAGATTTTCAGTGTTTACACCGTGATAATGCTGAAGAACCGGATAACTATTCACATCCAATGGCAGAATAGTTTCAATAAAAAAAGCAATAAATCAGCGCATAATGAAAACGAAAGAAAGTGTGGCCCAGGCCGGGGAAAAGCAAGATCAAGTTTCTGAAGGGGTAACGAAAACGCCGAATGCCCAGCCTCCCTTAGCGTTTAAGGACATTAAGATCACGCAACCGGGCAAAACCGCTGCCGGCCTTAAGGGAATCACTGTGGCGCTTGGTCACATTATGAGTGAAATGGGACCTGGTGGCATGTTTACCATGTCAAGGTTGAATCAGATGAAGGGCTTTGACTGCCCTGGTTGTGCATGGCCGGATCCTGATGAAAAAAGGTCTTTTTTGGCAGAGTATTGTGAAAACGGTGCGAAAGCGGTAGCTGAAGAAGCTACAAAAAAACGTGCTGATCCGGATTTCTTTAAAAAGCACTCCATCTATGAGCTTTCGCAGTGGTCTGACTACGAGTTAGGTAAATCCGGCCGGATTACACACCCTATGGTACTTCGTAAAGGGCAGGAATACTATGAGCCGATCTCGTGGGAAGATGCTTTCGACATGATTGCCCGAAAGCTTAAAGCCCTTGCACATCCTGATGAGGCCATTTTCTACACTTCGGGGCGTACCAGTAATGAGGCTGCTTTTCTCTACCAGCTTTTTGTACGTCAGTACGGCACAAACAACCTGCCGGACTGTTCTAATATGTGTCATGAGTCCAGTGGAGCTGCATTAGGCAGAACATTAGGGATAGGCAAAGGTTCTGTGACCCTGGATGATTTCAACAAAGCGGAAGTTATTGTAATCATGGGACAGAACCCTGGTACAAACCATCCCAGGATGCTGATCGCTTTAGAAGAAGCTAAAAAACATGGCGCGAAGATTATTTCTATTAATCCATTGCCCGAGGTTGGTTTGATGAATTTTAAGAACCCTCAGGGTTTGAGTATGATCAATGGAGGTACTGAACTTACCGATCTTTTCCTCCAGGTGACCATCAATGGAGATGTGGCCCTGTTAAAAGCGATGCTAAAACTTTTGTACGAGGAAGAACAACGCAATCCGGGTTCTGTTTTTGATCATGATTTTATCAAGGAAAAAACTACAGGATATGAGGCGCTGCTGGATGACATTCAACAGGTCAATTTTGATGATATGGTGAAGGCCTGCGGTGTTTCGGCAGAAAAAATCAGGGAAGCGGCCAGTCTGCTGATCAAACATGACCGTATCATTGTCTGCTGGGCGATGGGGCTGACCCAACATAAAAATGGGGTGAACAATATTCAGGAGATTGTTAACCTGCTTTTGTTACGTGGTAGCATAGGAAAACCGGGTGCAGGTACCTGCCCTGTACGTGGTCATAGTAACGTGCAAGGTGACCGTACCATGGGTATCTGGGAGCTGCCCAAGCCAGAGTTTCTGGATAAATTACAGGAGCACTTTAATTTCAGCCCTCCGCGTAAACATGGTTATGATACCGTGGCCGCTATTGAGGCTATGGCCGATGGTAAAGCAGGCTTTTTCTTTGCGATGGGAGGAAACTTCTTATCAGCTACACCGGATACGGAATATACGGCTAAAGCACTCATGAAGTGCGATATGACCGTACAGGTGTCCACAAAGCCAAATCGTAGCCATCTGATACATGGCAAAGAGGCGCTGATCTTACCTTGCCTGGGACGCAGTGAGCGTGATGTACAGTCTTCCGGTGAGCAGTTTGTAAGTGTAGAAAACTCTATGGGAGTGGTACATCAGTCCCGCGGTGATCGTACGCCAGCTTCTTCGGAACTGTTGAGCGAGCCGATGATCGTTGCGCGTTTGGCCGAGGCGATTTTTGGTACATCTTCTACAGTGAACTGGTCACACCTGGCGTCTGACTATGATCATATAAGAGATGCTGTAGAGGCAGTAATTCCCGGTTTTGAAAATTATAATGAACGTGTGCGCAAAGATGGCGGATTCTATTTGCCCAATGGGCCACGCGAAGGTAAGTTCAATACACGGGATGGTAAGGCGCATTTCACTGTTAATGACGTTCCTCACTACGACTTGAAGGAACACGAATATATTATGATGACCATTCGGAGTCATGATCAGTTCAATACCACCATTTACGGAATGAATGATCGCTATAGAGGGGTATACAATGAACGACGGATAGTATTCATGCATCCCCTGGACATGGAGCAGGCAGGGCTGGAGAAAGAACAGGTAGTTGATCTTTTCAGCCATTTTGAAGGAGAAGAACGGGTTGCTTATCGTTTTCTGGTAGTGCCGTTCGATATACCGCGTCGTTGTGTAGCTACTTATTTTCCGGAGGCTAATGTGTTGGTGCCTATAAAAAGTAAAGCAGATTATAGCCGTACACCCACTTCCAAGTCAATTATAATTACCATAGCTCCGGCTTAAACTTGTGAAATATTCACAGGCTTAAGAGACGGTTTTCTTGTACTGAATACAGATGACCTAAAATTATTTTTGCTCACACTTACGTATATGATAGTGGTTGACAGTCATTGTTACAAATACCATGATGAGTAGTTCTTCAAATCGATAGATCAGCTCCGGCCCATTGGTTAAATACCTTATTGGAGACACGGTTATAGAGAAAGAATTACTCAATTGGAAACGTTAATTTATGATAATTTTAGCCCCATCATTTATGAAAGCAGTCACTTTATTCATTTTGCTCTGCGTGGTTAGCGTCGGTCATGCTCAAAGTGTCGTTGACAGTACTAAAAGAAATTATTCGTCAATCCACTCAAATAATACCGAAGCTTATTTGGGCATCAGCAATCATACCGCAACCCTTGGCATGAACCGGATCTATAATATTTCCCGGCGAACATCATTTGTCTATGGTTTATCTTATTCCCGTTATCATCAGCCATTGCGTGAGGGTGGAGAAGGGGGTGCTCTGCGTTATCAGTGGAGCTTTGATATACCGCTTGAATTTCGGTATTATCTACTTCCTAAAGAAAATCGCCTGACCGCATTTTTGTATGGCAGGGTCAATAATTCCTTTTTTGACGACCTGGATTATCAGCCCCATATTGAAATGGGCGCTGCCCTGCAATATAAAGTGTCCAGCCATAGTTCGGTGTTTTTAAAAATGAATTATGCCCCGCGTGCCTTTAATACTTATCGGAGCATCCCCTAAGATAATTTAAACGGTTGCGTTAATATTTGGCCTCCAGGTAGCGATAAAATTCTTCTTGAAAATCCTTTACCGATATATTTAGTGCTTTTTTAATATCACCATTTTTGTTGATCAGTTTCAAAACATTGGTCCACTCATATTTTTGATCAAGAAATTCAACGAGGTAGTATCCCAGGTCATACTTCATTTGATACGATCTATCATTCTGAATTTGTCTTAAGGACGGGTATTTCTTATTCTTTATGTAGTCTAATTCTTTAGGGCTGGTCGTCCATCGGCAACATCCTTTGTACATGGCAAGGCCTTCCCATAACCAACCGGGCACCCTGGTGCCATTTTTCACGAGGTTTAAATGGAGGCAATGGATAAACTCGTGTAAGACCATGTTATTAATTTGGATGTTTTCCCTGGTTTCTCGTTGCGCTATAATAGGGGAGACCATCCTTATCTCATTTTTAGTCCATGCCCGTCCTCTTTGCCAGCTTGGTGCTCCGGGAGATAGTACCGCATTATGATAAATGGCTGATCCGGGATAAATTCTTATGTTGGTCGTGGATATACTGTCCAGGTTAAAAGCCCTCATCAGGTCGTAGTATTTTTTTCCCGGATGGTTTCCTAATTGAGGGATCAAGTCAGAATCTAATGCACTGTAATAAAAATTGAAATGAGCTGTCGCGTAGTGATATATGAGCGAACTTTCCGTATCAACTGCAAGCTCGTTCAACTTGTCGTTGCGATATCCATATAAATCTGTGGGCAATTTACTTCCTGGTCGTATAACTTTGAAACTTTCAAGCTTTTCATTTTCAAAATTGAGTACCAAATAATAGGTAGAGTCTTTTTCTGTGATTTGGACATCTTCTTCGCTTAGGAAAATAGTTGGCTTGAGCTTTCCGTTCTTATACGGTTCCAGTTTCCTGTCCCGGTCTGAATCATAAATAACATATAACTGCTCATCTTTAATGTACCAACGGCTTTTGAAGAATGGTTTATTGGGTTTTACGCCAACATAATAATAACCGACAAATTGTTCTAAAGGTATTGTTGGCTTTTCCTCTGGTCTACTTTCCTGGGCAATAGAAAAGCATACCTTTAAGAACATTAGTGCAACAGTTAAATGGGAACCTTTGATAACTTCCATGCTATTTAATGAAATACTGAATATACTTATTGCAAACCACAGCTTTTGGAAGCAGTGATGCGTACCAATAGGAAGAATGGTACCTATTTCAGAGTATTTCTATTTATCGCTTACCTTTTTCTGGAATTGACTGGGCGTTAATCCGGTGGTTTGTTTAAAGATCCTGTTGAAAGATGTTTTGGAATTAAAACCGGATTGGAGCGCCAGCGCCAGAATAGTCAGGTGCTTGTATTTTGGATCATTAAGCTTTTTCTTGACCTCTTCAATACGGTAAAAATTAATAAACTCATAAAAGTTTTTGCCAAGATGTGTATTTAAAATATACGACACTAAGTTCGGGTCTGCTTCTGCCTGATTGGAAAATTCCCTTAGATTAAGGCTTTCGTTCAGGAATAGCTCCTCATCCTTCATCAGGCTCTCAAATTTTTGGATATAAAGTTTGATTTTCTGTGTGGATAGGTTTGCATACGATTTGCTCTCCACCGGAACAGTCTTCTGCCTGAGAAAGACCAGGTTCATTCTACTTATTCCTTCGATACCGATCCAATACGTCAGATAAGTGATAATGAGTAGTAGTAGGTAAATGATGAGGATTAGTGCAAAATATTGCAATTGAAACCTGAAGATCAATAGAAAAATGGCGACAAAAGGGATCCAAAAGATCCAGAAAATACGATAATAAGTGATCAGGCGATGTAGCCATGCTAATGTTACTTCCTTCAGGTCAGAAAAGTTTTTCAGCGCCCATTTTTCATGCTCATTGATCTTTTGGAGAGATAACCGGAGATAGTGAAAAATTGATCCGGTCGCAAAGGCATAGATCGCAGCGGTGATGATCAGATCCGAAGGAGCGTTATAGTACAACGAATTATTAAGAATACTATAGGTAATTTGAAATACCTGGAGTATTAGTTCAATCGTAAAAGGAATGAATAGTATCCATTCTTTTTTTGAGATGGTAAAGTTTTCCGTTGTAAGCGATTTAGTGTACAGGAAAATAAATGGGCCAATTGCCGTTAATCCGGAGTATGGAACCCAAAGTAAAAAGGGGTACATATTATCCAGGTTTAAATCCAATAACATCAAATAGGTGATGTGAAGGTTTACTACAAGTACCGTTGCTGCCAGCAGCTTATTGGAAAGTGACTGATCTGTTCGTTTGAAAAACAGTATGCCTGCGATGACATATACCTGAAGAGTTCCGGAAATTATCAAAAAGTTGACGGGATGTAAATTGAAATATATTTCTTCGTTATTCAATTCATCGGCAGATTAAAGAGTTGTGTGCCTGGTATGGTAATCTGTTATAGCCTGGCCAGTGCAACATACATATCTTTTTTTTGGCTTTCAAAAAAGTGTGGTGTTTATGAAAGGAGTGGAAATAACCTTTTATGCAAAAAAAACTTTTCCATCTTCATAATTGAGTTACATCAAAAAACACATACGCCGGTAATGGCTTTACATATGTACATGGAAAGAATAATTCTTGCAGTCATCTTTACAAAGTAGAGCCAGCGAGTAAGATGTTTTGGCTCGTACCATTTAAAGGGACAGATGTATTTAACTATTTGATTAATAGTTTTTTGAATATTGCTGAGCTGGTTGAAAATTGACCAGGAATGGTTAAGAGTGCTGAAGGGTTGGTTACAAGTGGCAATACCGTAGGAATAAACATGCAATTCTCTTTAAAAATGAAAGGATAAAAGTACCTAACAATATTTCGGACACAGACTCAAAAAAGATGAAGATAATAAAGACTACATTGCTCTTGACACTGATGATGTTGACAATTACAGTGGGAGTAGCACAGAAGAAAAAAAAGAAAAAGCAAAATAGGAAAAAAACAGAAGTTGCGGCCGTGAAAGTATATGAGGGGCCAGAGCTGCCTCCTGAACAACTGGTACGATTGGTCAGTGAGACAGTAGGTAAAAAGTATGCTTACTTCATAGCCGTTGATGAAAAAGATATCCCAAATATGAGTCTGATGAGTGGAGCCCAGGAAATTCTGCTTTTGCCAGGCGACCATACCATAAAGATGCGGTTTGTTTCTAAAGGAGAGATTGCCATTCCAACGGAATCATTTGACTTTCTTTCTTTTGAAGCTGGGAAGTCTTATGTAGTAAAGTTTGAATACACACCAGGTGAGGGCAGCTACCTGGTCAGCGCCGGCAATACACGGATACGGCTATGGATTGAAGAAGTTGGACAAGCAAGTGTGTTGATAGAACAAACTGTAGATGGATTTGGAAAGCGAGTTGAACCGGCAGACAAATAAAACCTTTTATTGCTTATGTTAAGAATACTCATACCGGTTCTTTTTTCAGCGCTCATTCTGGCTTGTCGCTCAGGAAATCAAGACAAAGAAGTTATTGCACAGGAAGCAACTCCAGAGGAAATTGCCGAAAGCCAGTCAACAGATGATGATGTTGAGTCTAATCAGAAATTCGCAAATAAATCGAAACCCACGGGCCTCACTCATACTATAAATGGTAAGGTTTTAAAGATTTTCAACAAGGAAGATACTACGGTGATTTATGAAAGGCCTTATGACGGGGAAGTAATGGACCATGGGGGGGATACTTCATTCGAAACAGGGCTTTATTATGTTCACTTGATTATTGGAAACTATACAGATCTCATCGTAATCTGTGAACCTCACAAAAAAGGAGCTCTTCTGGAAATTAACATCCCCGATAGTGTGAGCGCACGTTATGAAGATTTTCTTTCCGGAGGTATTCATTCCCGATCCCCTTCAGGTAATTTAATGGCACTTGACTTTGGAACAGGCTCAGACAGGCAATTGCGTATTTATGCATTGGATACAAAAAAAGAGATAGCAGATATCAACTATAATGCTGTCTATGATCCGGTATGGGATGAGCAAGAAAGACTTATCTATTATGGAGGAGGTCACTTGCCGGAGAGTTTATTGACAGCAGGCGAGGATAATATTCCGTCAGGTACGGATAATGTCGAAGGAGTTTACACCAATAGCGTATATGAGAAAATCTGGGATAGTGGTAAGGTTAGCTATACGGGAAAGTATGTAAAAATGCTTGAAGAGTAATATTGATCGGACAAGTTGCTTTGGATCACTCGCTGCTCACCAGACCGGCAGCTATAATTCCGGAATCCATTGCCTCAAACAGCAAAGGCAATCGGCCATTGTCAACTCCGGCATAAGCGATGTTTTTATTGCTTCTGTGCAGGTTTTTATCCTTAAACAAATGGTTTTTACCTGGTATTGGCATAGCATGCCCCATTACTTTGATGTCTATGCGTTCTACCTGGTTGGAAAGGTCTTTTTCGAAATAACCGGACAGATGTTTTACCGTCATTTGCGCTATTTGAGACTTGTTCACTTCTGCGTTTATCAGGTCTTCCCTCGAAGTAGGAGGCAGGCAGTAATAGGCTGTTAATATTCGATGATCCCCGGATGCCGTGTGCTGTGTGGAAGAGTCTACGAAGCCCAGGAAAGTATCATCTTCTGTTAACATCTCATTTTGCCAATATCCCATACTATCGTTAAAACCGTTAAGTACCACATTCACCACCATCCATGGAGCGTAGCTCACGTCTTGAAACAGAGAATAGTCTTGTGGGAAAATGTACTTCAAGGCATGTTTCTGACCGGCATAGATAATCTTTCCGGTTTTTATCACCTTAATCGTCTTTGTTGCAATGTCAATAATTTTGACACTAAATCCATTCAGTACCTCTTCGATACTTTTTACCAGGTGGGTAGTTTTTAAACGTTCAGGGCCAACATAGTCTGCCATCTTACGGATAAAATAATGATTACCTTCAGGAGGTGAGAAAAGCTCAACTATATCCTTCGTATAAGGCCGACAGGCAAAATAATGAATGCCGGCCAATGCAGAAACCTGGTAAGCGTCTGCACCATAATCATCCTTCATATGGTAGCTTACAGATCGAATAAGATCATCGTTCACATCCAACTCATTTTGCAGAAAATCAACAAAAGAAAGCTGGTTGAGCTCGTGATGTTTCTCATGGATCAGCCGGGTAGGCAAAGGCATTTGACCCTGATACTTATTCATTAATTCAAAAAAAGGTTTTTTCAGAGGCGTATCACTGATGACTTCTTTTCGGAATTCGCCTCGATCAAAGCACTGATTTTTTCTCCGGTGCATGATCAGGTGCTGCTGATCTACAAACCCCCAGGTGTTCTTCCAGGGCTGGGGCTGAATAATATTAAGTCCTTCCAATAGTTTTAATACCTCCTTACCATAGTAGTCCGGGTAGCCCATGTCATAATGTGCCCCTTGCGCAAAAGTCAGGTTGCCGGACAGGTAAGCTGACGAGGTGCCTCCCAGTTGGCCCGAAAGCTCACAGAGCAGGAAATCTTTTTCTTTTAACTCGCAGGCTGCTGCCATACCTGCTATACCCCCACCTACGATCAGCACCTCCACAGTATCAGCCATGGTTTCCGGAAATGTCTTACTTTCAAAGAGTAAATGCCCTGTTTTGGCATCAGAATGTACCTGGACAGGGTAGGACGACTCACCATTCGTCCACTGGCATGATTTTAAAAGCAGTGGTAACGTGATCAGTGATGATGTTTTTACGAAGTCTCTGCGGTTCATGAATTGACCAGGATTTGTAGTTTCAGTGTTTTGACTACTTAATTAAAATTTCCAGGTACCATCCCTGTAATATTCATGGACGATTGGTGTGTTGAGTGAATTGATCAATGTGTCCCTGGTGATTGCAGACTTTCCAAAAGAAAGCATCATATTCATGGCTTCATTATTCAGCCACATGGTTTCCGGATCTTTAAATTCAAGCTGTTTTAAACTTTCTAATAACATTTCTTTCGATTTGTTCTTGGACCCAATGACCCAACCCCATTCGCCAAGTGTCAACACCTGGTTATGCATTGGCACAGAGGAAAAACCGGCACGTTGTATGGTGTTTTTTATACATTGGAATGCCTTTGTGGCAAAATAAGGACTGCCTGCCTGTGTTATAAACAGACCGTCATTCTTCAAAGCGGTATGACATAATTCGTAGAACTCTTTAGTGTAATACTGATTAAGTTCCAGGTCTACTGGGTCAGGGATATCAACAAAAATAAGGTCATAATGCGCTTTGTGCATATTCAGAAAATGAAATGGAGTGTTTTTCTTAAGTCTTACCCGGTCATGGCTCAATGAATGCTCGTTCAAGGCAACGAAGAAATCAGAAGTTTTGGCTAAACGGTACAAAGCTGTATCAATGGGCAACAGATCAATTTGCTTTATATCATCATATGCTAAAAGCTCTTTTGCGATCATCCCGTTTTCACCTCCAATCACCAGCACTTTGTTTTTTCCATTCTTGAATTGTGTGATGGGATGGACCATAGGTTCAAAATATAACCAGTGGTCGATAGAGCTGAATTGGTTAACATTATTATAATAAAACCAGCGTTCACCTTTCCACTGGGTGATATCTATGGTCTGGAAAGCTGTTTCTTTTGAATAGATAACCGGGTCGTAGTACTTTTTTTGGCTGGTATACAATTGTATTTTGGCGGTGGGTATGAGATAAAGCAATACATTACCAAAAGCAAAGACCAGGTAGAGTGTGACCCATCTGTATTTTTGACTATATATAGCTTCAGATAACAACAGGATTAAACCCGGTAAGGCCAAATGGACTGGCCTTACAGACGGTATGAAGAAATAACATATACTTCCAACCAGGAAAATCAGCAAAAATAGAGCTGAGCTGCTACCCCTCCTTTCCAGGGGCGTCCATAGTGCAATAGTAAAAGCAGACAGGACCACAAAGGTATAGGTCAATACTGTTGGATAAGGAAAGGTTCTGTACGTCAGGTGGCTTAGGAATAGTCCAAAAGTGAAAGTGGTCAGAAGTATTGACAGAAACGTTATCTTGACATAGTTTACCTTTGGCAAAAAACGATGTCCTGAGAAAAAGGAGATCATAGCAAGTGCCATAACAATGATCGGGTCACTGATGGTCTCACCGAAATAATAATTTACTGCCTCTATCTGGTCCATTACCACGGCTAATAAGATCAGGCATAACGCGGCGAAACGTATCGTTTCTTTGAGTGTATTACTTATTTTCATTCTGACGGGCCGCTTTTTTGTTTTTGTCCCTCTCCGATAACTCACGTTCAAAGCTGGTAGCAATAATACCGGTAGGAAGCGCAAAAACACCGATACCCAAAATGGCGATGGTAGAAGCCAGCAGTTTTCCTAAAGCCGTGACAGGATAAACATCTCCGTACCCTACGGTAGTGAGGGTGGCAATGGCCCACCACATGGTGGCAGGTATGCTGGTAAAAGTGTCGGGCTGTACTTCATGTTCAATATAATACATGAGGCTTGAAGCCAAAATCAGCATAATAATGAGTAATGTCAGCGTAATGAGAAGTTCTTCTTTTCGCTTGCTCACAGCAGAAACAATTAACTGAAAGGCTACTGAATAGCGGCCTAGTTTGAACACACGCATCAAACGGAACAAGCGTAAAACCCGTACGAAACGAGCATCTATGGCAAAGAAAAGCGGTAAGTAAAATGGCAATATGGCCAGAAGGTCGATAAGAGCCTCCATAGAAAACATATACTTGATACGTCCAAACACAGGGTGCCGGTATTTTTCGATCAATGTGCATGCCCATATCCTCACCACGTATTCAATTGAAAAAACGGTGATGGTGAAAATCTCAAAATAGTAAAAAATGGCTTTGTATTCTGAGTAAATAGATTCTACGGTTTCGGTAATGACCACAAAAACGTTCAGGAGAATGAGGGTCATGATGAAAACATCAAACCCTTTGCTGATATAATCTGCTTCCTCAGCCTTATTGATCGTACTTAAAACCCGGTGCTTGTACCTAGATGAAAAACTGCGTTTCATTGATTTTATATTCTTGCAAATGAACTAGAAAACGATCATACATTTCTGTATTGCAGCTACTAAGCTCAATATAGGTCTTTTGCTCTTCAGGAAAAGTATGTATGGCGAAATGACTTTCAGCTAACAGCCAGATAGCAGTAAACCCTTGAGGCTCGAAATAGTGCTCCATGAAATTCAGGATGCCAAAGCCTGATCTCAACAGTAATTCTTCAAAGTTCCGTTTCAAACGTACCGGATCAATGTCCTGAACCCATTCCGAATGATTATCAATCTTAGCTTCCAAGCCTTAAAACCTAGTATATGGTTAAATCTAAAATTTAAATTTAACGTATTTTTATACTAACTTAAGTCTGTTGGCGGCATTTTAAGACAATCTGTTCAATACAATGGATTTGGCTGCCAGACAGTGCAATAGCTACTGTAGCTCTCAACTTATCTTAGATCGTCATGATACGTGTGTTATTTAGTCTGTGTCTTTTGTTTGTGACCGTTACCGCGCCGGCACAGCATAAGGTACCTTATGAAAATGTGGAGAACTTTTCTTTCGAATTAGATTACAGCTTTAAGATCAGAACACCTCCGGATAATCAACAAGTCTCTCTCGTTGAGGGAAATCGGTATTCCTCACAGCCATTGCCTTATTTAAAGGTGAAATTTGTATTTGATGGCCTTCCGAAAGAGTATTTCCGCTTTAAGGTAGAAAATGTGGAAGGTAATATTATCAAAAACAAGAAATTCAAATCGGATGCTGACGTGTATATACTGGATATGGGTTTCTCTGATGACCTCAAAGACAAGGTCACTTCTTATAAATACACCATCTTTTTCCTGACAAAAGACAAGGAAGTCCTGTCAAAAATTGACCTGGAAGTACAGGAAAATGGTAATTTTATGCTCAACGATGAATTCCACGGGCGCATCTAGTTTTTGCCATTTATTGAAGGTCTGAAGCACCTGCTTTAGTGATTAATTCTTTATATCTCAGGCGATAACAGTCCGATATTAAACGTATTTCTTTTTTTATTTTACCGCCTGATATTCAGTGTTTTACGTTGATTTTTTCTTTTTGGCCTCATAATTGTTTATCTCTTCATACACCATTACCGAAGGGGATGAAAAAAATACTACTATTATCTTTTAGCCTATTGATCGTATTCACAAGCTGTGAAATAATTATTGAAGAACCGGTATTGGTATACGATTACAGGAATGATTTCACCGGTTATTATCAGGTAGACGAATACAGTGAAACTTTCGATAGTTATGCCGAATATCCGGTCCGGATCGTGAAATCCGACGCTTATGATGAGTCTGTATACCTTGAAAATTTTTATGGTGTTGGTATACATGTGATTGCAGATGTGGACGGTACTTATTTATACATTCCGGGACAAGAGGTAGATGGTTACTATATAGAGGGAGAGGGTAGGTTGGATGGCTATGAGATTACGCTGACCTATTCAGTGACGGATTATACACGAAGAAAAGGGAACACTGATTTCTGTAGTTCTGTGGCCTGGAAGTAAGACAGTTTTTGTTGTTGTTTTTTAGGATTGATTGAGAATGAGAGGCCGTCTCAAAAGTGATTGAGGCGGTCTTTTTACTTTTACAAGGATTGAGTTTTTGATTTAACGTTTAGCAAGCTTCTTTTTCAAAAAGGCAAGAGTTGTCCTAAGCCTATGCCGCCTTT
>NZ_VKDC01000033.1 GCF_007097395.1 Fulvivirga sp. M361 | reverse complement strand
TCGAACTGTAGTAGGGCTTGGTTTAATAGTTTCAACGTTTTTTATGAAAAATACTACCGAAACACATTTTTTTCAACTAATCTATTACTTTTTTAACCCCGATAGACTTTATAGACAGACTCTAACTAATTCATTCATAAAAGTTTTTATTTTTTGACCTTATCCCACTGACATGTAGCATGTGGGTTTTTATACCAAACTATACAGGTTTGTTCTCTTTTCTACTGATAATGAGTTAAAGGCAAGGTCTATGAAGTGAGAAGATCCCATCTGTTACTTTAGCCCAGTGAGTGGTAAGGGCAGGGGTGCACTAGGTCGGTCATTTAGTGAAGTTTGTAGTTATCCAAGTCAGTCAGAATCAAACAAACTTCGGTTTTGAGAAGACTATATACCAGCTTGAAAAACACTATATCGGATCGTTGCAATTCTATGGAACAGGCCTCACTTGTTTTCTTTGTTCTTCCAATACCGGTTAGCTGGAAAACCCATGAAAATAGTTGATCATCCAACTCCTCGGTATCGTTTTTGGTGAAATGGCTAGAACATTGAATTAAATTCACTGAGCTTTGGGTTTACTTTGTCTTTGTCGGACACAATTGCCTGAACATCATCTATTTGCCAATCGATATCTAATGACAGGTCATTATATAATAGTCCTCCTTCACTTCTTTTATTATAAAACTGATCACATTTATACAAAATTTCCACATCATTAGTTAATGCTGCAAACCCATGAGCAAACCCGGGTGGAATGAATAATTGTTTTTTGTTTTCTGATGTCAGTTCAATGCTAAAACTCTTTCCATAGGTTGCACTTGTTTTCCGTATATCTACAACCACATCTAAGATAATACCTTTCAGCGTCCTTATCAATTTAGTTTGTGCAAATGGAGGATTTTGAAAATGTAATCCCCTAATGACATTTCTATTTGATCTAGAATGATTATCTTGAACAAAGACCGTATCTATTCCTAACTCTTTAAAACATTCAGCGTTATAACTTTCCATAAAGAAGCCTCTTTCATCTTGAAAAACACTGGGTTCCAAAACGTATAACCCTTGAAATCCGGTTTCAGTTAATTTCATTTGGAATCGGCTATTTTTAGTAAGTACTGACCGTACTGATTTTTGATCAATGGTTGTGCTAAGTCTCTTAGTTGTTCCTGGTTAATATACCCCATACGAAAGGCTATTTCTTCTATACAGGCTATTTTCAACCCTTGACGTTCTTCAATAGATTCAACAAAGTTAGAGGCTTGTAATAGTGAATGATGTGTTCCTGTGTCCAGCCATGCCATACCCCTGCCCAGCAGTTGGACATTTAAAATGCCTTCCTCCAGGTACATTTTATTTAAGTCGGTTATTTCGAGTTCTCCGCGTGTGGATGGCTTTACCTCCTTAGCTTTTTCGACTACCGTGTTATCATAAAAATACAAACCGGTTACGGCATAATTGGATTTAGGATGTTCAGGTTTTTCTTCGATAGACAAAACTTTTCCACTGTTGTCGAAATCTACTACACCGTAACGCTTAGGGTCATTGACGTAGTAACCAAATACCGTTGCACCGTTATCTAGTTGCGATGACTCTCTTAAAACCCTGGAAAAATTATAGCCATAAAAAATATTGTCTCCAAGGATCAGGCAACAGCTATCATTTTCAATAAATTCTTCTCCTAGCAAAAATGCCTGGGCTAAGCCGTCCGGACTGGGTTGGATTTTATATTCAATGTTTATGCCCAGCGTTTCCCCATTCCCTAACATTCTTTCAAAGAGCTCAATGTCCTGGGGGGTAGATATAAGCAAAATGTCTTTGATCCCAGCCATCATTAATACGGATAGGGGGTAGTAAATCATCGGCTTATCATAAATGGGCAACAACTGTTTCGAAACAGACTTTGTGACAGGGTAAAGACGAGTGCCCGAACCACCGGCAAGAATAATACCTTTCATTTTTTAGTGTCCTTTTGAATGAATAGAAATGTCAAAGTTGAAATACTGAAATTGGACTTTGCTTACCTTTTTTTCTAAATGATTGATTATCGATATATTAGATTTTTATTCTCATCAGAGATAATTCTTTGGTCAATTGATTTGAGAATAAAATGGATCAGATAGTTTCGATACAATTTGGTTAAAACAATATAAACTATATTGAAAGTCTAAGACTATGAGATATCAGCCGTCTTTAAACTTTTTTCCCAATTCCACGCATCCCTTAACGCATCAATTAAGGATAGTTTTGTTTCCCAATTCAATAGGTTTTTGGATTTGGAAACATCGGCAAAAACTTTAACTATGTCACCTTGTCTTCTCGGCCCTATGGTATAGTTAAGTTTCATTTGGGCAATTTTTTCAAAGGTATTCACAACCTCCAATACAGAATTACCTGTACCCGTTCCTAAATTGAATATGTCGTATAGCCCATTATTACTTTTCTCCAAATAAGATAATGCTGCAACATGAGCCTTGGCGAGATCTACTACATGTATATAATCCCGGATACAAGTACCATCCGGTGTATCATAATCATCACCAAAAATCGTGAGATTTTGTCGTAGTCCTATGGCCGTTTGAGTGATGTAGGGTACCAGGTTATTAGGTACTCCTAAAGGAAGCTCTCCTATCAAAGAGGAAGGGTGAGCGCCTATCGGGTTAAAATATCGTAATGAAACTGCTTTAAGATCTTCTTTAGCTTTGTAGAAGTCTTGTATAAGGTCCTCACATATTTGTTTTGTTCTTCCATAAGGAGATTCGGCTGCTTTTATAGGAGAGTCTTCTGTTACAGGTAATACGTCCGGCTGGCCATAAACGGTACAGGAAGATGAGAAAACAAAATTATCTATTGCTAATGCTTCCATAAGCTTCAAAATGGAAGTTGTGCTTGCTACATTATTGTAATAATAATCCAGTGGTTTACGTGTTGACTCCCCTACGGCTTTGAAAGCGGCAAAATGTACAATGCCATTTATATTTCCTTCTGCTTTTACAGCCTCTAATAAGCTTTCGTATGCCGCACAATCAAGGTCAATAACCCGTGGTTTTGTTCCGGTGATCTCTTGAATACGCTCTGGAATGAACTCCTTGGAGTTGGAGAAATTATCCAGGATGATCGGTTCATACCCAGCATTTATAAACTCCACACAGGTGTGTGATCCTATATACCCTGCGCCCCCGGTGACTAGTATTTTTTTTCTTTTCATATCAAAGTCTTGCAGTTATGTCTTCCTTATTAAAGAATGATTTAATGTCAAATATCACTGTTTTTTCATTGGTTAATCCAGGTAGATCTAAGTTGAGGAATGATGTATGTCTGACGGCTAAAATGATTGCTTGGTACTCTTTTTTTGGTTCATCAATCAATTCCAGACCGTATTCAACATGAACTTCCACTTTATCAGCCAGCGGATCATATACGTCTACGTTGATACCAAACCCCTCCAGTTCATTTACTACATCTATGACTTTGCTATTCCGGATGTCAGGACAATCTTCCTTGAATGTGATGCCCAAAACCAATACGTTACTGTTATTGATGGCATTGTCATTTTTAGTCATCAATTTCACCACTTTATTGGCAATATGAATTCCCATGGTGTCATTGATCCTTCTTCCGGCCATGATCACCTGAGGATTGTACCCGATACTTTCAGCCTTATAGGTAAGGTAATACGGGTCTACTCCAATGCAATGCCCTCCCACTAATCCAGGCTTGAAAGGTAAGAAATTCCACTTCGTAGAGGCGGCATTCAGCACTTCCGTTGTATCGATATCTAGTTTGTCAAAAATCAACGCCAGCTCGTTAACAAATGCGATGTTAAGATCACGTTGTGCATTTTCAATAACCTTAGCAGCTTCTGCTACTTTAATGGAAGAAGCCAGATGTGTACCTGCTGTTATGATGGATTGATACAGTTGGTCTATTTTTTCAGCTATCTCAGGTGTGCTGCCGCTGGTAACTTTTTTGATATTGGGTAATCTATGAGTTTTGTCACCAGGGTTGATTCGTTCAGGAGAGTAGCCACAAAAAAAGTCTTTATTAAAAGTCAAACCGCTATTTCTTTCCAAAACGGGTATACAGATTTCTTCCGTACAACCAGGAAAAACGGTCGATTCATAAATCACCACATCTCCTTTTTTAAGTGCTTTACCGACAGTTGTACTAGCTTTTTTTAAGGGAGTTAAATCAGGAGTTTTAAATTCATCTATAGGTGTGGGGACAGTAATAATAAAGATGTTCGCTAGAAGTAAATCCTCAGGATTACTACTGTAACTTAAATTTGTAGCTGCAGCTAACTCTACGCTGGTTACTTCCAGTGTACGGTCACTTCCTTTCTTTAATTCCTTAACTCGTTCTTCATCGATATCAAAACCTATTACAGTCTTTTTTTTGCCAAATTCTACTGCCAGGGGCAAACCAACATAACCCAGACCGATGATAGCTATTTTCTCAGTTTTCATAATTTGATTTGTACCATTCATATGTGCTACGCAGGCCTTCTTTAAATTTTATACTTGCTTCGTACTGCAATAAGTCTTGAATTTTACTGATGTCAGCTTTCGAATGTCTTACATCCCCGGCTCTTTCAGCCCCATAAGTTGCATCAATTTCCTTTCCACTGATCTCTTTTAAGGCGTCGATCATTTCATTCAACGAACTCTGTTCTCCACAGGCTACATTGTAAACAGTATTGAGCGCTCGACTTTCCTGTGTAAATATGGCTTTTAAATTAGCTTGAAGCGCGTTTTCAATATAAGTAAAATCTCGACTGTTTGACCCATCACCATTAACAACAGGTGACTTTCCTTCTAAAAATGCTTTACAGAAAATGGGTATTACTGCGGCATATGGGTTGTCAGGATTCTGTTTCGGGCCAAATATATTAAAATACCTTAAACCTATATAGTTCAATCCGTAAGTGCGTCGAAAAACATCTGCAAACAATTCAATAGTATACTTTGTGACTGCATACGGACTGAGAGGCTTACCAATAGTATCTTCACTTTTTGGGAGTGCCGGATGGTCGCCATAGGTGCTTGAAGAACAAGCCAATATTACTCTGTCAATTTTATTAACGACAGCTGCATGTAGTATATTGACGGTGCCATCTATATTTACTTTTGTCGAAAGCATTGGATTTTCGATGGATCTCGGAACAGAACCAAGTGCGGCTTGATGAGAAATTACATCATACCCTTTGGTCAGTTCCACCATTTTCTCATAGTCACAAATGTCCTTTTCGAAAAACTCAAACTTTGGATGTTCTTTTAAATGGCTTATGTTCGAATAATATCCATTGGAAAGATTATCTATTACTCTAACAGATAATATTCTATTATCATGTAATAATTGTTCCACCAGGTGAGAACCAATAAAACCGGCACCACCGGTCACTATAATTTTGATGGGAGACAATGAAGTCGTTGTGTTAATAATCTAATTCTTTTTCAAGGAGACAAAGCTAATAATTATTCGTTATCCCTATCATCTCAAAAGCTTATTTAATAAACTTGCATTTTTACTAGAGATTCCAATATTATGCAAAAAGACATAAGATCTAATTCATCTGATGAAATTGACCTGGGTGAGCTCTTATTGAAACTGCTTAAATTATTAAACAGAAATAAGCTAGTTTTTCTATCTGCAATTATCATAGGAATGGTTGTAGGTGCTGGTTTTTACGGTACAAAACCTGCAGTATTTGAAAGTAGTATGATGTTGAGGTCTGACATCCTTACGGAGGCTTACAGTGAGACATTAACTGAAAACCTGAATAAATTAATAGATGAGCGCAATAGACCAGTTTTAAGTCAAAAACTCAGTATTTCTGAAGCAGAAGCCTCACACTTGAGGGAGATAAAAGTTGAGAATATAACCGATGCTGCTGCGCCGGATGGAGGTCCTGCTAACATTATTTTTCTAATCTCCGTCGAGATTACTGACAATGCTATTCTCCCCTCATTACAACAAGGTATTATAGATTTTCTCGAGAACAATGAATTCGTCAAAAAGCGCGTTCAATTGAAGAGAGAACGATATGTAGCGCTTATTAAACAAATGAAAAAAGAAGCGCTTGAGCTCGATAGCCTTAAAGAGTTAGTCAATACCAGGATAACCTCCGGTGGGCAAGGAAGAGACCTATTAGTCATAGATCCATCCAATGTGTATGAACAGGCCCTTAAAACCTTCAAGGAGGAGCTTTCGTATGAAGAAAGTCTTGAATTAATTGACAGTATCCAACTGATTGAAGGTTTCATACCGTTTACCAGACCAAAAGGGCCAAAACTTTCTGTATCATTGGTAGGAGGCTTTATGACCGGGTTGCTTTTCGCTATAGTCATTGTATTCATCAGAGAAACAGGAGCTTATTTGAAGTCTATTGACAAATAGCATAACCGTGCTCAGCCAGGTATATTATCTGATCAAAAAAGAGGTAACCATTGAATGGCGAAACCGGTATGCGGTGAATGGTATACTCCTTTACCTAATTAGCACCATATTCATTTGTTATTTGAGCTTCAATGTGCGGGCTAATCAGTTGGACCCTGTTACATGGAATGTTCTGTTTTGGATTATCATCCTTTTTGCAGCTGTAAATGCCGTAGCTAAAAGTTTTATCCAGGAGAAGCAGGGACAGTTTTTGTATTACTATTGGGTCCATGATCCTGTGGCTGTCATCGTGGGCAAAACCGCTTACAACTCGCTGCTGATGGTGCTGATGGGACTTATTGGTTTGCTGGGCTATGTGCTGGTATTGGGTAATCCCGTGAAAGACATGACTCTGTTTGTAGTTAACCTCTTAATTGCTTCCATCGGCTTGTCCTTTACGTTAACAATGACCTCGGCAATAGCCTCAAAAGCCAGGAATAGCCAAACTCTCATGGCCGTTTTGGGTTTTCCGATCATACTTCCCATTTTACTAATGGTGATTAAAATCTCTAAAAACGCCATGGATGGATTGGAATGGTCTGATTCTTATGATGAAATGGTTATTCTCTTAGCAATAAATGCCATTGCAGGCGCTTTATCTTATCTCTTGTTCCCCTATCTTTGGCGCAGCTAAGAGCAAACGATATGCTTAGAAATTGGTGGAAGGTTATTACAGTGTTATTACTTCTTTATGTAGTAACAGGTGGATTGTTAATGGATGTCCCCCGTTTGAACATTCTTAATGAAACCGTTCGCGCCCTTTACTTTCATGTGCCCATGTGGTTTGGAATGATCATTATGCTGGCGATTTCAGTGGTGTATGCCGTAAAATATCTAAGAGGTTCCAATGCGCATTTTGATACGGTCTCGGTGGAGTTTGCGAACGTGGGTATCGTATTTGGTGTTTTGGGTATATTAACAGGAATGCTCTGGGCACAATTTACCTGGGATGATTGGTGGAGTGGTGACCCAAAACAGAATGCGTCAGCCATAGGTCTCTTGATCTACCTGGCCTATTTTGTGCTTAGAGGGTCTTTGGAAGACCCAATGCAAAAGGCAAGAATTGGAGCAGTTTATAACATATTTGCCTTCGCCGCACTCATACCGCTTTTGTTTATCTTACCGAGAATGACGGATTCTTTGCACCCGGGTAACGGGGGCAATCCTGGATTTAATGCTTATGACTTGGACAACCGGTTGAGAATAACGTTCTATCCGGCGGTGATGGGATGGACATTGCTGGGGGTTTGGATGGCTACAGTGAGAATCAGGATAAGAAAAATTGATACCATTTTAGAATTATGAGGAAAACATTTTTAACGCTATCTTTTTTCTTTTTTTCATTCCTGCTTTTCGGACAGGATAAAGTAGCGATAACCGAGCAGGATTATAAAAATGATCAGGTTGAGATGGCAGATCAATTTAGAGCAGACGGTAAAATATATGTTTTAACAGGTATTATACTGATCATATTGGCAGGAACCATCACTTACCTGGTGTCAATTGATCGAAAAGTAGGTCGATTGGAAAAACAGTTGGGAAATAAGGGCACATGAGAACAAAGCAGGTCTTAACTTTGTAATCATACATAAACAGCAATACAATGAAGAAAACCCACCTGATAGGAATTGGAGTTATTGCAATAGCCATTTTTATGATTATTTCAACTGCCGGTGACGCCAGCTCGTATGTGACTTTCAAGGAGGCCCATGAAATGGCCAAAGACGGGCGTAGCAATAGTATTCATGTGGTAGGTGAGCTCACTAAAGACAGTAACGGAAATATAACAGGATTATTTCCATCTGCCGATAAACTGTCCTTCTCGTTTATAATGATAGATGATAATCATGAAAAGCAACAGGTTTTTTATAATGAGCCGATGCCTACGGATTTCACAAAATCTGAAAAAGTGGTAGTTATTGGCTCCTATAAGGATGACGTGTTTGTGGCAGACAAAATATTGCTGAAATGCCCTTCAAAGTACCAGGAAACAACGGTGACTGCTGAAAGCTGATAGGTAAAGGACTAGTTTATGATGCACACCTTCATTGGTGACCTGGGTCACTTTTTTTCCATAGCCGCTTTTATAACGGCGCTGTTTTCCTCTTTTTCTTACTTTAAGGCTTCTACAACGGAAGATCTTGACCGGAAAAAGTCGTGGCGGATCAACGGTCGTGCTTTCTTTTTTATGCATGGCGGGTCTGTTCTGGGTGTTGTAGTTTCATTATTCTTCATCATTTATAATCATTATTTTGAATACCACTATGCCTGGAACCATTCTTCCACGCGGTTACCTACACATTACATGGTCTCTTCTTTTTGGGAGGGGCAGGAAGGCAGCTTTTTGTTGTGGATGTTCTGGCATGCGGTGCTCGGTACTATTTTGATCTTTACCAATAGATTTTGGGAGCCGTCCATTATGACCGTATTTATGTTGGTCCAGGTTTTTTTGTCTTCTATGATATTAGGTGTGGCCATTCCCCAGCTCGAACTTAAGATCGGAAGTTCTCCTTTTATCTTGCTGAGAGATGCTATTGATGCCCCAATATTCAGAGAAAATCCGGATTTCGTTCCTAAAGATGGTACGGGCCTAAACCCTCTGTTACAAAATTATTGGATGGTGATCCACCCTCCAACACTGTTCCTGGGTTTTGCCACTACCATTATTCCTTTTGCTTATTGTATCGCAGGGCTTTGGCAGAAAAAATACCGTGACTGGGTCAGACCGGCTTTGCCCTGGGCGCTATTCTCAGGCGCGGTACTTGGTTTGGGTATATTAATGGGGGGCTATTGGGCATATGAAACTTTAAACTTTGGTGGATATTGGAACTGGGATCCTGTAGAGAATGCGGTCTACGTTCCCTGGCTGTTTCTCATCGCTTCTATTCACACGATGATCACCTTCAAAAAGAGCAGTACAGCGCTGAAAGCATCTGTTATCCTGGTGATCACAACTTTTATTTTGATTTTGTATTCCACTTTTCTTACCAGAAGTGGGATTTTGGGCAATTCTTCCGTGCATTCCTTCACCGACCTCGGGTTGTCGGGTCAGTTGCTCATCTATCTGCTGGTTTTTACCATTTTGTCGATCGTATTGTCCTGGATGCGATGGAAAGCACTGCCTACTACTGAAAAAGAGGCCTCCACCTATTCCAGGGAGTTTTGGATTTTAATAGGGGCGATTACTTTGTGCCTCATGGGGTTCCAGGTATTGGTCCCCACATCTATACCTGTGTATAATAGTATTGTGGAGGCTTTTGGTGGCATTTCTAACCTGGCGCCTCCTGCAGATCAAATTGAGTATTACTCAAAATTTCAGTTATGGTTTGCGGTGTTAGTGGCCTTACTATCGGGTACAGGGCAGTTTTTCTGGTGGAAAAAAATGGACCGCAGCCAGTTGCAGAAAGACCTTACGTTACCCATAGTTATTACGCTGATCATAAGTACTGTAGTTATCTTAGTGTTTAATGTAGGTGATCCAACGTTAATGGTGCTGTTGGTAGCGGGAATTTATACTGTAGTAGCCAATACAAAGATCTTAATAGGTGTTTTGAAGAGCAGCCCAAGGTTGTCGGGAGGGGCTGTGGCTCATATAGGCGTAGGCATGATGCTCATTGGGGTGTTGTTTTCATCCGGTTATTCTAAAGTGGTGTCATTGAACAACACCGGTATGCTGATATCGCGTGAGCTGGATGAAGAGTTCAACCGTGAGAATTTGCTATTGTTCATCAACGAACCTAAGACGATGAATAATTACCAAATTAAATATACCGGAGAGCATCTGGAGCCATTGGAAGGTCCTGGTTTAGTGAAAAAAGATCAGGTAACGCGTATAAGTGAATTTATGGCGGTAGCTGATAACGATTTGTATTTTGAAGGAGATCAGTTGTTTCAGGCCAATGATACTTTTGCCATTCACGCTGAGAACACCTACTATGCGATAGAGCTAACTTCTGCCAAGGGAAAAAAATATAACCTTTATCCCCGTATTCAAGATAACCCCACCATGGGAGCAGCTGCATCACCGGCTATCAAACGTGACCTGAATAAGGATTTATATGCACATGTCGTTACTCGTTTGTCCCATGAAGAAGTAGAATGGAGTGAACTCGATGAGTTCAAGGTAACGGTAAATGAAAACTTTTTTGTAAACGACTATGTAGCCCGGTTTGAAGGACTTCAACGTATTTTCGAAGTGAATGGAGTAGACCTGGGAGAAGGGGATCTGGCGGTGAAAGGATTTGTAAAGATACAAGGCGAGGAAAAAGAGTATGAGGCACATCCTGTATTCCTGGTAAAAAACGGTCTCGTGGGTAGAATACCTGATGAGGTAAATGATTTAGGTTTACGCATTTCCCTCATGAATATCCATCCTGAAGAAAATCAATTTGAGGTTGGAATCAGTACCCGGCAAAAAGATTGGATTATTTTAAAAGCTTTGGAAAAGCCCCTGATCAATGTGCTTTGGTTAGGTACCCTTCTTTTGATGTTTGGCTTTGGCATTGCTGTAGTCAGGAGATATACAGAGTTCAAAAAAATGAGGGAAAAGGGAGTGGAATAATAATGTGTTGAACCTAATTGAGTTACACTTATTTAATGTCATTTCCGGGTTTTGACTTATTCACTCAAATGGATTAAAAGGATCTTCTTTATTTGATACCGTGTTATATTTACAATAAAGTATTTCAAAAAATATTTACCTTACATCTTCTTGATAGAGTCAACAAACAAGTATTGATTCATATTTTCGGTTTCTAACAGTAAGAGATCATGTCTTATAGAATATCATTCATTGGTGCCGGCAATTTGGCCTGGCACCTGGCTGTAGCTCTGGACAATGCCGGTGTGGTAGTGAAGGAGGTTTATAGTAGAAACAAAAAAAATGCCGATGCACTGGTAAAACGGCTCTACCAGGCGGAAGTAAAAAAGGATCTTGACTTTTCTCTGAGTACATCAGACCTGTTCATTGTAGCGGCAAGTGACGATGCACTGGAAGAGATAAGCCAGGAAATAATTCTTCCCGAGGAAGATGCAATATTGGTACACACATCAGGAGGGCAATCTATGGGTACGTTATCTTATGCAGCAACAGATCATATAGGTGTACTTTATCCACTTCAGACATTTTCCAAAGGGAAGAAGGTGTCGTTTGATACTGTCCCGATCTGTATAGAAGCCAATACTGCTTTTGGTCAGGGGTTGTTAGAAGAAGTAGCCAAGAGGGTCACAAATAAGGTGGTACAAATTAATAGTGACCAGCGCCGGGCCCTTCATCTTTCAGCAGTTTTTGCCAATAATTTTGTAAATCACTGCCTGCGTATTAGCGCAGACATAATGAAGGCTGAAAAGCTTGACAATGAGTTATTATACCCTTTAGTAGAGGAGACAGTACTCAAAGCCTTTGAGATGGGGCCGGAAAATGCACAGACTGGTCCGGCCAGACGGCATGATTTTGAAACGTTGGACCTTCACCTGGATTATTTAAAGAATAACGAGGAGTTGGCTGAAGTATATCGGATTTTTTCACAGTATATTGTAGATTGCTATCCATTGAATTAACAGATGCGAAACCGAACGAAATAACATAGCCTATGGATACTCCTAAAATTGTACAAAAAGCACCTATTGTAGCAGATTGTAAATGTGGCACCTATTTTTGGTGTGCATGTGGACTGAGCAAAAGCCAGCCATACTGCGATGGTTCTCATAAGGGTACCAGTTTTTCTCCCATGAAGCAAGTAATTGACGAAGATAAGAAGATGGCTTGGTGCGGTTGCAAACACACAAAAAACCCACCGTTTTGTGACGGTTCGCATAAAGACCTTTAGCTATGTCCTCTCATCACATTGTTCGTGATGAGCAGGAACCTGCTCTTTTAATCCTTGACCTGATGTCAGGGTCGGAAAACTGGTTCGGAGAACTGTTGGAATGGGCTCCGACAATCATGGTTGCCAGTGATCAACTTGAAAAGGTACTTTCTTATGGATTCAAGTTAGATATGGTGCTGTGTGGTGAAGGTGAACCTGAAGATTTAAAACAAGACTTGACACATCAGGCGCCATTACAGTTTATCACCGCAACGCATAACGAAAATCGTCTCAGTACGGCGTTACATTATTTAGTGGCATCAGGGTATAATTCAGTCAATATTGTGTCACCGTTTTCCTCATTTCGTGATACAAAGCTGTCCGATATAGAAAATATACTAACGATAGTATACTATGATGGAATATACAGATGGTTCAGGGCAGATGGCCTCTTTAAAAAATGGGTTGCCTCAGGTAGTGAGTTCGTTACATCGGCTGATATCGTATGTTCTGCGAACGGTAACATAAAGACCTGTGAGTCTGATCTTGGCAGTTCATTTCAATTCAAAAAGGAAGGATGGATCGAAATGAGTAGTTCAAAACCCTTCTGGCTGGGCGAAAAGATCATTGGACCATAACCCGCGTACTATCCTGTCTTTGCCATTAATGTCCTGTATGACATCTACTGAAGTGTAGCCCATAACCTCTAACATCACTTTAGTATCGTCAGCAAAATTTTCATTTACCTCAAAGTACAGTTTTCCACCATCTTTTAGCGCAGCTTGTGCCAATTCCCCTATTCTCCGATAAAAAATGAGTGGGTCATTGTCATTTACAAAAAGTGCCATTCCAGGTTCATGGTCTAGTACATTGGGCTTCATTTGTTCTTTTTCACTTCTTCGGATGTAAGGTGGATTACTTACAATCAGATCAAAAGATCCGCCAGGAATAGGCTCCGTAAGAATATCGATTAACAAAAACTCTACTTCTGTATCCAGTTTTGAGGCGTTTGCACGTGCTGTTTTGATCACCCTGGGGTCAAAATCCATGGCAACGGACTTGGGTTCTTTCAATTCTTTAGCCAGTGTAATAGCGATACATCCGGAACCTGTTCCAATATCGAGGAATTTGATCTTTTTTTCCTTATTCTCCTTCACAATAAGAGCTACCAACTCTTCAGTCTCATTTCTCGGGATCAGTACGGAAGCATTGACCATGAATTTTCTTCCATAAAACTCCGCTTCCTCCAAAATATATTGGATGGGCTCATTATTATTCACCCGATCTATGTATCCATCCAGCATTTTCTTTTCCTTAGAGGTCATATTCAACGAGCGGTCTACAATGATTTCAGCCCGATCAAGGTTAAATATATGCTCTATGATCAGATTGGCGATTTGACCTACCTCCTGCTTGGTTTCAGGGATGTCAATTCTATCCAAAATGTATTGGAGCAGCTTTTTCGAAGAGTTAGGAAGAATCTCTGCCATTATTTCTGATATAACCCGTCTATCGTTAACATTGCGAATATAAACCAGAGGTTGAGTTTGCCATAGTACCACAAATATATAGTAAAATACCTTATCCTTTTTCTATGAATGAACATGAGCTATATATGCTTCGCGCCATCGAGATTGCTCAGTATGGTAAAGGGAATGTAAGTCCGAACCCTATGGTGGGATGCGTTATTGTATACAATAACAAGATCATTGGTGAGGGTTGGCATCGTAAGTATGGTGAGGGCCATGCTGAGGTTAATGCTATTAACAGCGTGCAAGACAAGAGGTTACTACCTGAGAGCACAGTTTATGTCACGTTAGAACCTTGTGCACATTACGGTAAGACACCACCATGTGCAGACCTGCTTATTGAGCATAGTGTTAAAAAAGTATTTATTGCTGTGCCAGACCCTAATCCATTGGTATTAGAAAAAGGCATAGGAAAATTAAAAAAAGCTGGAATAGCTGTAGAAACAGGTTTACTTAAGGAATTAGCTTCTGAAATGAATAAGAGGTTTTTATTTAGTATGACAAAAAAAAGACCATATGTTATACTGAAATGGGCAGAAACCAACGACGGATTTCTGGCCCGTGAAAACCATGATTCCAAATGGATAAGCAATCAATACAGTCGGATGCTGGTACATACCTGGAGAGCGGAAGAAGATGCGATTTTGGTAGGAACCAATACCGCCTTGTATGATGATCCCAGGTTAAACGTGCGTGAGGTTTCTGGGAAAAACCCTGTCAGGATAGTGATAGACAGGCACCTGAGACTTTCTACTGATCTTAATCTTTTTGATGGTTCTGAGCGAACAATATGCTATAATCTTAAGGAGGATAAGGTCGATGGACAAAATGAGTGGGTGCAATTGACTTCAGATCATTTTGAAAAGAGCCTGCTGGAAGACCTCTACACAAAAGGCATCAGGTCCATTATAATCGAAGGAGGCAAAAAGACATTGGATCTGTTTATTCAGGAAAGCCTTTGGAATGAAGCGCGTGTTTTTATTTCACAGCAGACTTTTGGTTGTGGAATAAAAGCTCCCGTCTTAAAGGCCTTCTGTCGCGAAGAAAACATTCATGGCGATCGCCTCATCTATTACAAGAATAGTTAAACTAAAATATGAAATTCATAGTTGTTCATGCATATCTTGAACATTGACTGATGATATTAATAAAATACCATGGCCGAAGAACTTGTTATACCGACCTCATCTGATAAACGTGAAAAATATGAACTGCTTGTACCTCAGATAAAAGCACTTATATCTGACGAGACAGACCTAATCGCCAATCTTGCAAATATCACGGCTGTGTTGAAATCCGGTATGGGGTTTTTCTGGGTAGGGTTTTACCTGGTGAAACAGAACGAGTTGGTTTTAGGACCTTTTCAGGGACCCATTGCCTGCACCAGGATCCGAAAAGGGAAAGGTGTATGTGGTACTTCCTGGGAGCAAGGTGAAACTTTGCTGGTTCCGGATGTAGACCAATTTCCCGGTCATATAGCCTGCAGCTCTGATTCCAGGTCTGAAATTGTACTTCCTGCTTTTGATAAAGACGAGGTGGTACTTATTCTGGATGTAGATAGCAACAAATTGAATGATTTCGATGAAATTGATCGTGAGTACCTCGGAAGCATTATGCGGCTGTTAGAGGGTAAATTCTAGGTGTTTGGGTGTTCCTTGTTTATTTACCAAAGAAAGACTTTATCTTTTCAATAATCAAATAGATCATATCCTCGGTCATCTCAGGGTAAATGGGTAGCGAAAGAATTTCATTTTGATATTGGGTGGCCACCGGAAAATCAGACGGTTTTGTATTCAAATGCCTGTAGGCCGGTAAATTGGGTAACGCTACAGGGTAATGAATGGCTGTTTGAATACCTGCTTCCTCTAAATATTCTTTCAGAGCGTCTCTTCGTTTCGTTCTTATTACATACAAATGAAAAGTGTGCCTGGTGTCCTTTCTTACTGTAGGAAGATGTATTTGATCTGTTTCAGAGAGCAGTGATGCATAAAGGGCAGCGTTTTTAATACGTTGGGCATTCCACTGCTCGATATATTTTGATTTTACATTCAAAACAGCCGCCTGAAGAGTATCCAATTGGCTATTGATGCCTTCCATAGTGTGGTGATGTTTTTTCAGAGCACCGTTATTGGCGAAGGTCCTTATCTCAGTGGCTAGGTGGTCATCTTCAGTAATAATGCAACCGGCGTTACCGTAGCTTCCCAGGTTCTTTACAGGGTAAAAGCTGAATATGCCTGCATTTCCGAAAGTTCCGGCTTTGACCCTATTTTCTTCCGTTAGATGGGCCTGTGCACAATCCTCTACGAGAAATAAGTTATGGGCCTCACATATCTCACTGATTTTACGGATATGAGCGGATTGACCATAAAGATGCACGGGTAGTATGGCCCTGGTACGTGATGAGAGTGCTTTTGGAATAAGGTTTACATTTATAGTATAAGTGGAGGGGTCTATATCCACGAAAACGGGTGTGGCACCTGTTTGTGTTACAGCGGCGGCCGTAGAGATCCAGCCGTTAGCTGCTGTAATCACTTCATCTCCAGGGCCAATGCCAAGCATTTTCAAAGTAATATAAATGGCATCGGTGCCACTGCCTACACCTATGCAATGTTTTGTATCGTAGAGATTTTGAAAACATTTCTCAAAAGCTTCCACAGGCTTGCCTCCAATGAAAACACCACCTTCAAGTACTTTTGAGATGGCTTCATCGACCTCCTTTTTAATCGTATGATATTGAGAAGTTAAATCAACAAAAGGTATTTTCATTTGATCATATGCTAAGCTTCGCTTAAACCTGTTGTCAAAATAACTAAGAAAAGATGGTATTTACTCAGGTCAATTCTGCTATTACCGTTACTCCACCGGTAGTTTTATCACCGATTCTTGCCTTTATATCTGTACCCAACGGTAAAAAAACATCCACCCTTGACCCAAATTTGATAAACCCAAACTCTTGACCTTGCTCCAGTTTGTCGCCTTCATCAATGTACCATTTTATTCGGCGTGCCAATGCTCCTGCAATTTGCCGAAAAAGCACCTGTACACCATTGTCAGTTTTCGCCACCACTGTGGTGCGCTCATTTTCGGTGCTGGATTTAGGGTGCCACGCTACCAGATACTTTCCGGGGTGATATTTGAAAAATTCAATAAAACCCTTTACCGGCATACGGTTTACATGTACATTGATCGGTGACATAAATATAGATACCTGAATCCTTTTATCTTTAAAGTACTCATTTTCAATGGTTTCCTCTATCACTACCACCTTGCCATCCGCTGGTGCAAGCACATGCTTATCACTGATAGGCGATTGGATGTGAGGGCTTCTGAAGAACTGTAAAATCAGCAGGTAGAAAACAGCGCTTAGTGCTATTATTATATACAGAACCACACCAACACCAAAATAGAAATGGATAATGAGATTTATAATTACAAGAGCCGGTAACAGAACAAAAAGTAATGTCCGGCCTTCTTTATGGATTGTCACAATAGAGAATTCTTAAATAAACCAACTTAAGCAGAGGTATTAATAACCACCACGGTACTTATACGTTTTAGCCACTTTATCTATAGCTACAACATAAGCGGCAATTCGCATGGAGATGTTATACTCCTGGGAGGTCTTGTATACATTGTCAAAAGCATCTTTCATGATCCTGTCTGATCGCCTGTTTACACGCTCACCAGTCCACTTATACCCCAGTCTGTTTTGTACCCACTCGAAATAAGACACCGTTACACCTCCCGCATTTGCCAGGATATCAGGAGCTACTATTATTCCTTTATCATTAATAATGGTATCTGCCTTAGCAGAGGTTGGGCCATTGGCACCTTCCACAATTAATTTTGCCTTGATTTTTTCCGCATTATGAGAATTGATGACATCTTCAGTGGCAGCAGGCACCAGTACATCCACTTCCAGTTCGAGAATAGCACTTCCATCTATTTTTTCTACTTCGGCGTATCCTTCGAGCGATCCCTTGTTATTGTTTCGGTATGCTATAGCCCCCTCTATATCGATGCCATTTGCATTATAATAAGCCCCTGACAGGTCGCTAATTGCTACAATTTTCACTCCTCTTTCCGCTAGCAGTAACGCTGCAAAAGAGCCTACATTTCCAAAGCCCTGTACGGCGCACGTGGATTTGTATGGGTTGATCTTTAGTTTTTCCATAGCAGCCAGTGCGGATACCATTACTCCCCTTCCTGTAGCTTCTGTACGTCCTAATGAACCGCCTAAAACGAGTGGCTTACCTGTAACCACCGAGTTAATGGTCATACCCTGTGTTCGGGAATATTCATCCATTAACCAGGCCATCTCCCGCGGACCGGTACCCATATCTGGTGCCGGTATGTCCCTGTCAGCTCCAAAGATCTCTATCATAGAACTGGTATAGGACCTGGTCAGACGTTCTATCTCACCAGCTGACATCTCTCTGGGATTGCATTGTATCCCCCCCTTGGCACCACCATAAGGTATATCCACTACAGCACATTTCCATGTCATCCAGGCCGCTAGTGCCTTTACTTCATCGAGATTCACTCCGGGATCGAAACGGATGCCTCCTTTGGAAGGCCCCAGAATATTAGAGTGTACTACCCTGTAACCATCAAAAACACGGATTGATCCATCATCCATGGTGATGGGTAGGGATACAATCACTTGTTTTGCTGGAGATTTTAATACGTTGTAGACCTCATCGTCAAGGCCCAGAATTTGTGAGGCAATGTGAAACCTTGACATCATCGCTTCAAAAGGATTCTCTTCATCCTTCAGAGGAGCCGGCTCTATATAACCCATAGGTGAAATTTGGTGTTTAAAACGGTTGCAAAGTTAAATAATTCTCTTCCAATACGAACAATCACAGAAATATTTTGAGAAAAGCAGTGATGAAGGGGGCGGACAATAGTAGTCCGTCAAAACGGTCCAGGAATCCGCCATGCCCGGGTATGATCCTGCCCGAGTCCTTAATCTCAATGCTTCTTTTAAATAGCGACTCTACCAGGTCTCCATAGGTTCCTATGACCACAATGATAATCCCGACACATAACCACTGCCAAAGGACAAGGGTGGTTTGTAAATGAGATACAGCATACGTCATAACCAGGGCCAGGAGAAGCCCTCCAATGCTTCCTTCCCATGATTTTTTAGGAGAAACACGTTCGAAAAGTTTTCTTTTACCGAAACGGACACCGGCAAAGTATGCTCCGGTGTCGCTCGCCCATAATATGAGCATAGAACCCATAATGAGCTCGCCGGTATATGTCCCGGAGTGAAAGGCAATAATATTTATGAGTGAGAAAGGAATAGAAACGTAAATGATCCCTAAAAAAGTAAAAGCTATTCCCCGAAAAGGCTTGATCACCCGTTTTCGATACAAATAGATCATGTAAACACACGCCAGAACTGGAAATATGAGGTAATAATATTTCGATTCGATGGCCCCGCTTTCCACCAGGAAGGAGATAAGGAATAGCACAGAGCCACAAAATGTGCCGAAAGTCTTCAGCGGGAGCATGCCATCCAAACCTACTAATTTGTAGAATTCAAGCTGCGTAGTGATGCTGATCAGGAGAAAGATCAGGAAATAAGCCCAGGGGCTATAATAGGTTCCTCCTAAAATGATTATGGCGCCTAGTAGTGCGGCAATTATACGTTGCTTCAGATTACTATACTTACCCAAAATTGACTTCATTCTCTATAATTTTCAATGACCTGATCACTTCATCAGCGATTACATGAACTTCATATTGCCCCTGCCCGATGCTGGAAATAGAAGAGTCTTGCTTGTTGATTATAACTGGATTAGCACCGTTTTCTTCGAGCAGGTCTTTGACAATTTCAGCTTTATAAGACTCATAAGAGCTAAATACTTTGTGCCACTTGCTCATTTAAGGTATGTTTTTTTGAGGAAATGATTTCTAAAGTAAAATAAGAGTCCTGCAGTAATGATAGTGAATAAAAGCACAGAGGGCCAAGAAGGAGCTTCACTATTTTCAATATCAAAATCCACTACACCGTTGTTATGAAGAAAAACCATCACCAAAGTAAAGCCATTATTGACGAAATGAGCGAAAACAGGCATCCAAAGGTTTGATGACCAATAATATAAATAACCAAAAAGAGCACCAAGCAACATTCTGGGAATAAATCCGAAAAACTGGAAATGGATGGCGCTGAAAAGAAAAGCTGACAACCAAATCGCCAGGTGAATATTACCTGAAGCTTTGTAGAGCATATTTTGGAGTATGCCCCTAAAAACTAATTCCTCTCCCAAGGCTGCGAAAACAGCGATCACCAAAAAGGCAATAATAAATTGAGAAGTGTTGTCAAATGTGGTGAGATACTCTGTCATCAGAGCTGCTGCCTCTTCGGTCTTGCGTGCCCAGCTTTCAAAACCGCTTAGAAACTCCGGAAAAGTGATGGTGGCATTCCATTCAATGAAATACGCATTGACGGCCATGAAAGTAATGGTAATGATGCCGGTAAGTATCCAGGGTAACAAGCTTACTGGTTTAGCTACAAGAGATGATAGTGTAATCTTTTCTCTAAACCGAAGGTATATGGCAGGGATGACAAACAATCCCAGCAGGGTTGCCGCACCCTGAAGTATAAACAATGGTATTTTATATGTATTGGATGCTGTCGGATTAGAAAGGCCTTCGGCAAACTCTAATATAGACCCATCATAAAAGGGTATAGCCAGTAGAAGCCCTATCGTAGGACCTACGACGAAAAATGAGATCAATGAGACAAGTAAGGCAAGTAAAGCCGAAGAAGCAGGGCTGTGCTCTTCAGGCAGTAAGAAATGATTATCGAATTTATCCATAAATTGGGTTAAATTTACGCCTTATTTTCAATAGTATAGGTGGTGATAGCGATATGGTTAAGATAGCAGACATTGAATTAGGAGAATTCCCCTTGCTTTTGGCGCCCATGGAAGATGTGAGTGACCCTCCATTCCGTGCGGTATGCAAAGAAAATGGCGCTGACCTGATGTATACAGAGTTTATCTCTTCAGAAGGGCTTATTAGGCATGCGGAAAAAAGTGTGCAAAAACTGGATATTTATGATTATGAACGCCCGATAGGTATACAAATATTCGGTGATAAGATAGATTCTATGCGTGAGGCAGCCGGAATAGCGGAGGAGGCTGAACCTGAAATAGTGGATATCAACTACGGATGCCCCGTGAAAAAAGTAGCGTGCAAAGGAGCAGGTGCCGGTATTCTTCTGGACCTTCCTAAAATGCAGAAGATGACGGAAGAAATTGTCAAGCAGGTTAATTTGCCTGTGACGGTAAAAACACGTCTTGGATGGGATGAGAACACTATCAAAATTGTAGAGGTGGCTAAAAGGCTTCAAGATGTAGGAATCCAGGCGCTCACCATACACGGGCGCACGCGAAAGCAGATGTATAAAGGAGAAGCCGACTGGACAAAAATAGCAGAGGTGAAAAACCATCCCGATATCCATATTCCAATTTTTGGCAATGGCGACATAGACACTCCCGAAAAAGCCCTTGAATACAGGAATAAATATGGTGTTGACGGCATTATGATTGGACGTGCTGCCATTGGATATCCCTGGATATTTAATGAAGTAAAATATTATTTTAAAACAGGTGACCATCTGGCTTCGCCGACATTGGATGATCGTATTGCCGTAGCGCGAAAACACCTGGACTTCTCAGTGGAATGGAAAGGAGAAAGGCAAGGTCTCTTTGAAATGAGAAGACATTATACAAACTATTTCAGAGGTATACCTAATTTTAAACCCTTTAGAACACGCCTGGTAGAAACGGATACATACGTTGAAATACTTGGCATCCTGGAAGAAATAGAAGCTACTTTCGGATCACACGTTGAAGTGTAGTACGCGCTGAATTTGTCGGATAAACACAACAATTGGGTGGCCTGGGGCCTTTTACTGACCCTATCTATGATATGGGGTAGTTCATTTATTTTAATAAAGACAGCGCTTCAGGTATATTCTCCCGGAACGGTAGGTGCTGTCCGTATTGTTTCAGCCTCCGTTTTTATGCTACCATTTGCCATAGTTTCCTTAAAAAAGCAGGAAAAGAAAAATTGGTGGTTATTACTTTCCGTAGGTATGCTGGGGAGTCTGTTCCCCTCTTTTCTCTTTGCCATCGCTCAGACCAGGATACCCAGTTCCGTAGCAGGTATACTTAACGCTGTGACGCCTTTGTTCACATTAATTCTGGGAGCGCTGTTTTTTTATAACAAAACCCATGCTAAAACATTCATAGGAGTTTTGTTTGGGTTTGTAGGTAGTGTGGTGTTGATTTTTGCCGGTTCGGAAGGAGATATACAATTTAACAGCTATGGTTTACTGGTGGTATTGGCCACCGTTTTTTATGCCACTAACCTGAACCTGATCAAATATAAGATGAGCAGCTTATCTGCCCTTACCATTACCAGCTTGTCCTTATTGATTGCCGGTCCTGCGGCACTCATTTACCTGCTTTTCTTTACCTCTTTCACTGCCAAAGTAGGTGTAGTGGAAAATTCCTATTATTCGCTAGGTGCAGTGGTACTTTTGGGAGTGTTAGGTACGGCTATTGCACTGATACTCTTTAACAAACTGGTGAAAATTACCTCCCCAATTTTCACCAGCTCTGTCACATACATTATTCCTGTGGTAGCGGTCGTTTGGGGACTGATAGATGGAGAGCAGCTATATTTAGGACATTACCTGGGTATGATCTTCATCATAGTTGGCGTTTACTTTAGTAATAAAATGACGCAAAGAGGGGGATGAATAAATACTAATTATCCCTCTAATTGTTATAATTACTTCCTGATTTCTTTTGGCCCGTTATTTTACGGCTGGTAAACCAGTCATAATGTTGTTCGTAGGGATAAAAGCTTCATTGACCCTTCGAAAACTGTATTTCAGGTAATCTGCGTGATTCGTGGAGACTTGATAGTAGGTAAATTGAATCTTCCCGCTCTTTAAAAAGCTGGAAGAATATTTCAAAACCTAACCTACTAATGTTTATGAAGAAGAATTTACTGTTAAACGTATGTTTAATTTTCTCACTTTTGGTTTGTCAGCAGCTCTTTGCGCAAACCAGAACAGTGACAGGAAAAGTTACCTCGCCAGATGATGGTTCCGATCTGCCCGGGGTGAATGTAGTTGTGAAAGGTACAAGTCTGGGTACTATCACAGATATAGACGGCAAATATGCTATAGTCGTCGAAGATGGAGGCACACTGGTTTTCTCATTTGTCGGATTTGAATCACAGGAAGTAGTTGTTGGCTCTAAGTCGGTGATTGACGTAGTGATGGTTTCCGACATCAAACAACTTTCGGAAGTGGTGGTAACTGCTATCGGCCTGGAAGCTAATAAACGTGACCTTGGATATTCAGTCCAAACTGTACAGGCAGAGGAAGTGACCAGATCAGGAGAAACTAACATGGTAGCCGCCTTGGCCGGTAAGGCTGCCGGTGTGCAGGTAACCAGTTCCGGAGGAGCTGCGGGTGCAGCAGCTCAAATCAGAATTCGGGGTAATAGCACTATCATAGGTCAAAACTCACCTTTATTTGTAGTGGACGGTGTACCTATTGATAATAGTACATTTAATACTTCTGACTCTCCGGAAGATGCTGTGAGCGACCTTGGATCAGGTGGAGTAAATAACTCCAACCGGGCCATTGACATTAACCCGGACGATATTGGCTCATTAACAGTGTTAAAAGGGCCGGCAGCGACAGCGCTTTATGGAATACGGGCCTCCAATGGTGCCATTATTATCACCACCAAAAGAGGTACAAATACAAAAGGAAAACCTAAGATCAGTTTTAGCACTTCAGCCACGTTTGACCGGGTGAATAAACTTCCGGAATTGCAGAAAACATATGCGCAGGGAAACCCTGTTGAGACTGCTGAAGGTTCAGAGGTTTTTGTGACCACTTTTGAAAGTCCGATGACAGGATCCTTTACAGGCTTTAGCTGGGGGCCTAATATCAATGATTTACGTTATTCGGATACACCTTCTATCTGGGACAGAAATGGGTTGATCGTATCTGCTGATGATCCAAGGGCTACCAACAGAATGGTAAATGCTTATAATAATACGGAGGATTTCTTTGAAACCGGTGTGACCTTAAATAATCACATCAGTGTTTCAGGAGGGTCAAATGAGATCACTTATTACCTTTCAGCCGGCAGGATGCATCAAACAGGGATCATTCCTAACAGTGATTTCACCAGAACATCATTTAAAGCCACTATTTCGGCTAAACTGACAGATAAGCTGCGTACAAGCTTTTCAGCGAATTACATCAATTCCGGTGGGAAAAGAGCGCAAAACGGGTCCAATACTTCAGGGGTAATGCTGGGACTGTTGAGAACCTCACCTACGTTCGATAATAGAAATGGTGTAGATCCTGATAATGATGTTTCTGCCTATCAGTTTGAAGACGGTCGTCCCAGGTCTTACCGGGGGTTATTAGGTGACAGGGCCATTTATGATAACCCTTACTGGACCATTTATAAAAACTTCACTACAGATGACGTGAATCGTTTAATAGGGTTTGCTCAGGCATCTTATGACTGGGCGCCATGGTTTACTACCACGGCCAGGTTAGGAGTAGATACCTACAGCGATTTTAGAAAGTTCAGAAATGATATAGGATCAGGGTCATTGCCAGCCGGGCAGATCATAAACCAGTCTATAAATAGTACAGATCTGAATGGAGATATCCTGGGTACGATCAATACCAGCATCAATGAAGACCTGAGCGTGAATGGTACCTTTGGCTGGAATTTTTACAGAAAGCAAGTCGACAACCGTCGGGATGATGGTCAGGGCCTGGCTTCCCGGGGGTTCTTCAACGCGGCAAGCGCTACCTCCGTCAGTTCGGTAGAACGACCTACGGAACGTGAACTATATGGTGTTTACGGAGATATCAGGCTTTCCTATAAAGATGTGCTGTTTTTAAATCTTACCGGCCGTAATGATTGGTCTTCTACTCTGCCGGAAAGCAATAACTCTTTTTTCTATCCAGCCGCAGCTCTAGGGTGGGCTTTTACCGAAACGTTAAACATGGGTAATAAATTTCTTCCCTACGGTAAGTTAAGAGTGTCCTATGGTAAGGTGGGTAACGACGCCTTATTCGCACTTACTTCTTCCGGTTTTTCACAGGCCAGGGTAAGAGATGGGTGGACCAATCCAAATGGTGTTATTTTCCCGGCTTTAGGTACGAATTCTTTTATTCCTGACGGGCAGTTAGGTAATGAACAACTTAAACCTGAATTTACCACCACCTTTGAAGTAGGTGCTGACCTAAGGTTTTGGGGAGGTAAGATCACAGCGGATATCACCTATTACCATGCGCTGTCACAGGATGTGATCAACCTGGTAGATATAGCCAGGTCATCAGGCTTTCTGCGACGTGCCATCAATACAGGTGAGATCGAAAATGAAGGTATAGAAGCGGCCATTACAGCTACATTGATAGAAACCCGGGGCTTCAGCTATGACCTGGGCCTAAACTTTAACAAATACACCACTATTGTCAATGCCATTGCACCCGGGCTTAATGTTATTACCATCGACCCATTTGGAACGCAGCGCATACAACAAGGTGAACCCTTTGGGATCTTTTTCGGTACACGTTTTTTACGCGACGATCAGGGAAGAATGGTCATAGATCCTTCCGACGGATTGCCACTGCAAAACCCAGTGGACGGCAAAGTAGGAGACCCTACGCCTGATTTTACTTTGGGGATACGTAATACATTCACTTATAAAGGTTTGCAACTGTCCTTCTTACTGGATATCAAACAAGGTGGTGATGTATATAATGGCACTAAAGGAGTGTTGAATAACTTCGGTGTGGGTATCGAAACACTGGATCGTGAAGAACGAGTAGTGTTCCCAGGGGTGCTGGCAGATGCAGAAGGTAACCCTACTGATCAGGTCAATACCATTGAAGTGGTTAAAGGCGGTTTCGACCAGGGAGCTAATTTTTATCAGAATTATGGATTTGTAAACCTTGACGAATTAACGGTAGAAGATGCTTCCTGGGTGAGATTACGTGACCTGAATGTATCTTATAGCTTACCTGCCAAATTGCTGGCTAACCTGCCATTTGAAACGGTCAGGTTTGGGTTTTCTGCACGGAATTTATTCCTGATCACGGATTATACAGGCATCGATCCGGAAACGAACCTTACCGGTGATTCAAGCAATGTGTTTGCCTATGATTATTTTAATAATCCAAACACCAGAAGCTACGGAGTTAATTTGAACATTACTTTTTAACCTTAATAAAGAAGTAAGCAATGATAAAAAATATAAAAAATAAGCTAACGATATATTTTGCTGTAGTCCTTATGTTGGCTACTACAGCATGTGATTTTGGAAGTACCAATGTTAATCCGGCTATTCCTTTAGATGTGTCGGCACAGGCTATTGTACCTGCCGCTCAGGCCGGTTTGGCGTTTGCTGTTGGTGGAGAAATGGTGCGTATCAATGGGTTGTTCATGCAGCACTTCCAGGGTATCAACGCGCAGCAATTGGATAACTATAAGTACCTGGTAAAAGCCGGTGATATGGACGGTGTTTGGCGAAGAACGTACCATCACAGCCTGAATCCATTGGTAACCGTTTTAAGGAAAGCGGAAAACGAAGGGTCACTTCATACTGCGGCGATGGCTAAAATACTCATCGCACATGGTATTGGAAGCCTTTCAGATATGTTTGGAGATGTGCCCTACACTACAGCCTTTCAGGGGCTTACGGAAGATAATTTCTTTCCTGGGTATAATACCCAGCAAGATATCTATACGATAGTGCACAGATTGTTGGATGAGGCTATTACAGCGTTTGAGGCTGACGACGGTGATGGTATACCGTTAGGTGGAGAAGACCTGATGTACGGCGGTGATCCGGAGGCCTGGATAAAAGTAGCGCACTCTTTGAAAGCTAAGTATTACCTGCATACGTCAAAAGTGGACAGTGACGCATACATTAACGCGCTTGCCGAATTGAGTGAAGGCATCGCTTCTAATGCCGAAGATTTTCAGTTTTTGTTTGGTTCTGGTCCCAACGAAGCTAATCCTCAGTTTCAGTTCTCGCAGGATCGGGGGGGTAACATAAAGATGGATAATACTTTTGTCAGACTCATGTTGGACCTTGATGATCCAAGGTATAGCGAGTTAGTGGTACCTGTGTTACAAAAGGATGATAATGAAGTAGTCACAGATACTGTTTTTTCATTTGATGTAGGTACGTTCTATTCTAAAATAAATTCGCCGGTTATTTATATGAGTTATGCAGAGATGAAGTTTATTGAAGCTGAGGCCGAATTAATGCAGAATGATGATGTAACGGCTGCCGAAAATGCACTGACCGAGGCTATTACTGCGTCACTGGAGAAAATAGTAGGTACGGTAGATGCCGCTTATGTGGCGGATAACAGTGACCTGGATAGCTTTGCCAATAATACGGAGCGGCTAGAGCAAATTATAACACAGAAGTACATAGCCTTGTATTCTCATGGGTTAGAAACCTGGACGGACTTCCGGCGAACGGGTTTCCCGGCTTTAACTCCTGTCGACGGGGGGAACAATACCTTCAATTTAAATGGAGAAATACCCAGAAGGTTGCCTTACCCACAAACAGAGATTGATTTGAATAATAGTAATGTCCCGATCACTTCACCCAATTTTCAGGACCGGTTCTGGTGGGATCAGGAATAATGTATAAATGTTGAAGTAATAATGCGGAGGAGGTATTTCATGCCTCCTCTCTCTTTTTAGAAATGAAATATTTTTTTGTCACTGCTATGTTCCTGGTAGGAGGGACCGTGTCTTACGGCCAGGTGCGTCAACGAGCAGGAAAACTTTTTGTAAATACCGCTCCCGGAGGAATCATAGAAGTCAAAGACATGCCTGTTGCTGAAGACCTGGGTACCATCTACCTGGAGGATGACTGGTCGGTAGGTAGTATCCGCCTAAAGAATGAGCGGGACATTGAAAACTATCCCATCAGGTATGACCTGGAAAACAACCGGTTTGAATTCAACTATCATGGTCAGGTACGTGTACTTCCCGGATCTACCGTTACTCGCTTTGAATACGTTGACAAGAATGATCAACACAGGTTTTACGAACGTTCAGATCACTTACTTTCTGAAGAACCTCTGACCAATGGCTTCATGGAAGTAGTGGTAGCAGGTGATCCGGGTTTGTACTTAAAAATACATCTCAATATTCTAAAACCCTCCTATGTGACGGCGCTTGATGTAGGTGAGCGCTCGAGTAAAATTGTGAAAAAGGAGATATTTTATTTTTTGATCAAGGATGAACTGATCAAACTACCTTCTAACAGGAAAAAATTTACAGTGCTTTTGCACTCATTGGGTCTTGAGGTAAATGATTACATAAAGACCCATCGGCTTGATGTTAAAGACAGGGTAGATTTGATAAAAATCGCAAATTTTTTGAATGCAGACCCGTAATATATGTTTGTTAAGTCAGTTTTTGTGGTGTTTTATACCTTCTTTCCTTTACTGTTGGTAGCACAAGACCAGCCTCTTGGTGAAATAATTGATACGGTCCGTTGTCTCAGGGAACCCACTCAATCTTACGCATTGTACCTGCCTACTTCCTACAGTCCTGATCAAAACCGGCCGGTGGTCATCGTCTTTGAGCCAGCTGCCAGGGGCGCTTTGCCTATTAAGCAATTTCAGAGAGCTGCAGAGAAGCTGGGGTACATTGTACTGGCTTCCAATAACTCGCGAAATGGCTCCTGGGACATAGCCCTCGGATCAGCTGAAGCCATGTTGGCGGATGTGGTTGAAAGATACGCAGTGGATAAAGATCGTATCTATACTTCCGGGTTTTCCGGAGGATCCAGAGTGGCGACCAGCGTAGCTGTGATTACAGGTCAGGTTGAAGGTGTGATTGCCTGTGGTGCGGGCTTTCCTAATGTGGCAGAATATAAGCCCAAGCCTATACATCGGTTCTCGTACGTGGCGTTAGTTGGAGATAAAGATATGAATTACCAGGAGCATACGCAGGTGAAGCAGGAGCTGGATAAAATGGGTTTGAGAAATAATAAAATAGTATTTTCAGGCATTCATCAGTGGCCTCCTGCCAATCAAATAGTAAGGGCCTGTTATTGGTTAGAGTTACAGGCATTTAAAAAGGGACTGGACAGTAATGAGCACTGGAACGCTAACCAAACTTTTGAACAGTTCACCGTTTATGCAGACAGCTTACACGCGGTTGGAAACCTGGCAGGGGCAGAGGAGGTCTATCACCAAATAATCACAGACTTTGATGGGATACTGGACCTGAAATTGATAAAAGACAAGTTGGAAGCTATCAGGCTCAGCAAAGCCTTTAAGAAACAGCAAAAGACTGCAGAAAAGATCAACCGGAAAGAGCTGGCGAATCAATTGAGAATTGATGAAGCTTTTAATGAAGCGCTGCACACACAGCTTCGTGTGCAGAAGGATTCCACTATAAAAACAGTGACCTGGTGGTACCATGAAATTGACTTCTGGAAGAAGATAGCAAAAACTGCTGACCTTGAAAAGCGTCATATGGCTTTGAGGCTTATTAATTTCATTTGGGCCAAATTCGCCACTTCCAGTTTCAGCTTTAGTCAAAAAGGAGCGCTGGGTACAGCTGTTACTTTTACAGATATTTGGCTGCGTGCTGAACCTGAAAGTAAATGGGCGCATTGGAGTATGGCTAAGCTTATGGCCCGTAAAGGAGATGTAGAGAAGTCAATAGCGCATATCAAAGTTGTTGCCTCAGACAATAAAAACTTTCGTGGAAAGGCCATCAGACGGGAGCCATCCTTTACCACTATTCTGGATGACCCACGGATCCGGGAAGTGATACACGCATTGGATCATGAATAAAACCGTTTTTGTCGATATCCGGAAGACAAGACAGATAAAGACCAGGAAATTTTCATAATAGTGCCTTTACCTATCAAACGCTAAGGGCAATTACCTGCGGTCAGCTATATTTGAGATTAACGTATAGTGTATGACTAAACTATTAATAGATATCATAGGGTGGGTAGGTTCCTTTGAAGTTATTCTGGCTTATGCCATGATCAGCTATCATAAAACTACCGCTAAATCATTGACCTATCAGCTTTTAAACCTTACAGGCGGAGCGTTTCTGATTGTGAATACAATATATTATGGTGCTTTTCCTTCAACGGCTATCAATGCGGTGTGGTTAGTTATTGCCACTGTTGCTATTTATAATATTTTCAAAAATAAAGAGAAAAATTATAATGATAAATAACTGATAATCATGTTTTTATAATTTAGAAATCGTTTGCGGAAATGTTTGCGGAGTTAGCTGTCATTTTCTTGAAAATTTGTATTCATTAAGCCTATTTTTGTGCTTTATTTAACAATATGGCAGAAATTAAGGCGCTCATTTTTGATTTGGATGGGGTGATTGTAGACACGGCAGAGTATCATTATGCTGCCTGGAAACGTTTGGCTGATCAGCTTGGTATAACCTTCACCAAAGCGGATAATGAGCTTTTAAAAGGAGTCAGTAGGGTAAAGTCATTTGACATATTATTGGGTTTGGGACCGGTTGAGATGTCTGAAGGGGAAAAAGAACCTTATCGTGATCAGAAAAACAAATGGTTTGTGGAGTACATTTCTAAAATGACCCCGGCAGATATCTTGCCAGGGGTAGTTGACTTCATAGCCAGGGAAAAAGAAAACAACCGAAAGATTGTGCTTGGATCAGCATCAAAAAATGCAGCTAGTGTGTTGAAAAATGTAGAGTTGATAGATGCTTTTGATGCCATAGTGGATGGCACTCATGTATCTGCCGCCAAGCCGGATCCGGAGGTATTTTTGAAGGGAGCCGAAGCGGTGCAGGTAGCGCCGAAAAATTGCCTTGTTTTTGAAGACGCCGCAGCCGGGGTGGAAGCGGCCATCAATGGGGATATGTACTGTGTAGGGATAGGAGCGCCTGAAGTTTTAGGAAAGGCCCATTGGGTAGTGCCGGGGATCGGATATATTAAAATGGAAGAATTCAAAAGAAAAATAGAGTCACTATGAAAGACTATATAAAACACAACGAATGGAATATTATAGAAGAAGGTTTCGATCCGAAACTTAATCGTATTTCAGAAAGTCTTTTCAGTATTGGCAACGGCCGGATGGGCCAACGTGCCAATTTTGAAGAAAAATATTCTGGTGACTCTTTGCAGGGAAGTTATGTAGCTGGTGTGTATTATCCGGACAAAACCAGGGTAGGATGGTGGAAAAATGGCTATCCGGAGTATTTCGCTAAAGTGATCAACTCTGCCAATTGGATAGGTATTGACATTGTGATCGATGGAAAGCCATTGGATTTAGCTACTTGTAAGGTCAGGGATTTCCGTCGCGTACTCAATATGAAAGAAGGCTATTTGTTGAGGGAGTTTGTTGCCACCACATCTGACGGAAAAGAGCTTAAGGTACAATCCCAACGGTTTTGTAGTATCGTAGATGATCAGCTCGGCGCTATTCAGTATAATCTAAGCCCTTTGAATTTTAGCGGAGAGATCAAAGTGTCTCCTTACATTGATTTTGATGTGGTCAACGAAGATTCGAATTATGGGGAGAAATTCTGGGAAGAGATGGAGAAATCTGTCAATGGTGAAGGAGGATGGATAGTGGCCCGTACCAATAAACTGGACTTTCATGTGGCGGCAGGGATGAAATGTGTATTGAAGAAAAACGATGCTGTCGTTGATTTGAGCTGGGAGGCTGTTCAGAAAGATAAATATATAGAGACCTATGCCAACATCTATTTGCAGGAAGGAGAATCACTCAAAATAGAAAAGTATGCCTCGATAGTGAGTTCGGAAAACCATGAGAAACTGCAGTTAAGTACCGTTTGTGAAAATGAGTTGATAAAAGCGGTAAAGAAAGGCTTTGAAGTAATGTTACGGGAGCAAGCCGCTGCCTGGGCACTAAAGTGGGAAGAAAGTGATATTCGTATCGATGGTGATGTATCCGCGCAGCAAGGGATACGTTTCAATATCTTCCAGCTGCATCAGACCTATACGGGTGAGGATGAGCGTCTCAATATTGGGCCTAAGGGATTTACAGGAGAAAAATATGGAGGTAGCACCTACTGGGATACAGAAGCTTACTGTTTGCCGTTTTATTTGAGCACAGCGGACCATCATGTAGCCCGCAACCTGCTGCTTTACCGTTATAAGCAATTGGATAAGGCCATTGAAAATGCTTCAAAGCTTGGGTTTGACAACGGTGCGGCCTTATACCCCATGGTGACCATGAACGGAGAAGAGTGTCACAACGAGTGGGAGATCACTTTTGAAGAGATCCACAGGAATGGGGCCATTGCTTACGCTATCTTTGACTATGTACGCTATACAGGGGATGAAGAATATGTAGCTGACTATGGACTGGAAGTACTGATCGCCATTGCACGTTTTTGGAGTCAGCGGGTTAATTACTCCGAAGCCAAAAAGAAATATGTTATGTTGGGCGTTACCGGGCCTAACGAATACGAGAACAACGTAAATAATAACTGGTACACGAACCTGATAGCTTCATGGTGCATGAAGTACGCACTGGAGATGGCCCGTTTTGTGAAAGAACATAATGCTGAAAAATACGGCCGGTTGGTGCAGCAAATTCATTTTGATGAAGTACAGGAATCTGCCGTTTGGACGGATATAGTTGATAATATGTACTATCCCGTAGACCCTGAAACAGGGATAATCCTACAACAGGAAGGGTACATGGACAAAGAGCAGGTACAAGTAAAAGACCTGGATCCTAAGCACTTGCCGTTAAACCAAAAATGGTCATGGGATAGAATTTTGAGATCCTGTTTCATCAAACAGGCCGATGTGCTACAAGGTATCTATTTCTTTGAAGAGCAATTTGATAAAGAAACTATAGCCAGGAATTTTGAGTTTTATGAAGCGCGTACAGTGCATGAGTCTTCTCTGAGCCCTTGTGTGCACTCTATCTTAGCGGCGCAGTTGGGGCAAAAGGAAAAATCATATGAAATGTACCTGAGAACGGCCCGCCTGGACCTGGATGATTATAACAATGATACCGAAGACGGTTGTCACATCACCAGCATGGCAGGTACCTGGCTATCCGTTGTGAAAGGTTTTGGAGGAATGAAGGTGACGGACGGACAGCTGTCCTTCAACCCGTTCATTCCGGACCAGTGGGACTCTTATTCCTTTAAGATCAGGTTCAGAGACTGGTTGCTCAAGATCAACGTGACACAAGAAAAGGTAGAAGTAGAAAACAGGTCAGAAACCCAGCTGACGATCCAACTGTATGATAAGCCTGTGGTATTACAGCCGCGCCATACGGAAATGGTGACAAGTTAAACCGTGTGGTTTAATTTGTCACCACTTTATTAGGGGAAGAACTAGTGAAGCGATCCTTTTTTATGGAGCATAGCTTCATTTACCGATCCGTGTTTATTTAGTAACTTTAGTGCTTTATCGTGCGTTATGCTCAATTCCTCGACTAGAAAATTGACTCCACGATTCACAAGCTTTTGATTGTTAAGCTGCATATTCACCATCTTATTCCCTTTCACCCGACCTATTTTTATCATCAGGGCCGTAGATAGCATGTTCAAAACCATTTTTTGAGAAGACCCGCTTTTCATGCGAGTGCTCCCGGTCACAAATTCAGGGCCTACTATTATTTCTATGGTAATGTCTGCTACTTCTGAGATAGCGGAGTTGGGATTATTGGTAATACCTCCTGCAAAGGCGCCTAATTGCCTGGCATATGTTAATCCTCCCACCACATAGGGAGTAGAGCCTGAGGCCGCTACACCGATCACAGCGTCATCAGCATTTAGCTTGTACGCTTCCAGGTCCTTTTTAGCCTGCTCAGGATCGTCTTCGGCAAATTCCACTGACTTTCGTATGGCCTGATCTCCACCGGCTATAATGCCTACTACCTTGTTATGAGGCATGCCGTAAGTAGGAGGTATCTCTGAAGCGTCCAATACCCCTAGCCTGCCGGAAGTACCCGCGCCAATATAGAAAAGACGTCCGCCTGTACTAAATTTAGGGAAAATAGCATCGATCATTTCCCTGATCGTAGGCAGGCAATCATGAACGGCCTCAGCCACCTTTTGATCTTCCTGATTAATGTATTCAATGATCTCCATAGTCTCCATAGTTTCCAGGTTATGGTAGATGGAAGGAGATTCGGTGATTTTATTTGTGCGCTCTGGTTTCATAATTTTAAGTGGAGTTTTTGGTCATATTACCGTGATATTTTGGTCCCGGTAGGGTGTTAGTATTTCTGCTGTAACATCGAGTTCTGTGATCAAGCCACTTATGGATTGTATTTCACAGATCTTATAACGTTGTGTTGAGTTCAGTTTTTCTGAAATGGTCAATGAGATCACTTTCTTAGAAGCATTGATCATTGCTTTTTTCATTTGCACCACCTCCCAGTCGAATTCCGTCAAACCATTGGCCGGGTCCAGGTAGCCGGTACCTAAAAAGCAAAGGTCTACTTTTATCTCTGACAGCGTATTTAAAGCGCTGCCTCCTATAGTGATCTGTGCGTCACGTGACAGTTTGCCTCCTATAAATATCACCTCTATATTTTCATGCTGCATGAGCTCTAGTGCCACAGGCAGACTTGGAGTAAAAAAAGTAGCATTTAGTTTGGCGGGTAAACGTTTCACTAATTCCAGGTTGGTAGTTCCGCCGCTAATCAATATTACACTGTCGGGTTCTATCAGCTCTACGGCTTTTTTAGCTATGATGGCTTTATTTTCGAAGGCATAAATGTCTCTGTTTACATCATTTGAGTAATGAAAGCCGATTGAAATAGCGCCACCGTGCACCTTCTTAAGCTTCTTGGCTTCGTCAAGCTCAGTGATATCTCTTCTCACTGTGTCCATGGAAACATTCAAAAGATGGGCCAGATCAGCCAGAAGAACCCTGCTATGTGTTCGTACCTCATGTAAAATGAACTGTTGCCGATCCCTTTTTTTTGCCATTAAATACTGCGTTTACCTCGATTTTAAGCACTAAATGTAGTTAAAAAATCTCTCAGATTCCATTAATATGCAACAATATATCGCATTATGCTTTTTTATATTGCATAATTGGACTCTATTTGACATGTTTTATTGCAATTAATAATTAATCTAGCTAGATTTAGTTTATTAATTGCAAAATAGGCTATTATTCAATCTTTAATTGCTAAATCTATATGAAAGAGATACTCGAAAAACTGGAAAATGGATTTCATAAAATGGAAGCCAAAAAGTTCGAGAAAATAAACACGTCCATTTACAATAGCTCGGACCACGCTTCTATGCAAGTGGCAAAAGCAATTGCCGAGTTGATCAAAGACAAAGCTGCCAAAGGTGAATACGCCGTGTTGGGATTAGCTACCGGTTCCAGTCCGACACGTGTTTACGATTACCTCATCAGGTTTCACGAAGAGGAGGGCTTGAGTTTTAAGAACGTGGTTACGTTCAACCTGGATGAATATTACCCTATGGACTCGAACAGCCTTCAAAGCTATGTCCGGTTCATGAAGGAGCATTTGTTTGACCATATAGATATTGATCCAAAAAATGTTAATATACCGGATGGAGACCTTGAATTAGATCAGATCAAAGCCTATTGTAATGATTATGAGGCGAGAATAAAAAATCTGGGAGGGTTGGATATTCAACTTCTGGGTATCGGACGTACAGGTCATATCGGATTTAACGAACCAGGTTCGTCCATTAACAGTCGCACCCGTTTGATACGCCTGGACAGGGTGACACGTCGTGATGCTGCCAGTGATTTTTTTGGAGATGAAAACGTGCCGTCCCGGGCGATCACTATGGGAGTGGGTACCATCATGGAGGCCAAAAAAGTTTACCTTATAGCCTGGGGTGAAGGTAAAGCGAAAGTGATCAAGGAAGCAGTGGAGGGAGAGGTGAAAGCGTCATTGCCAGCTTCTTTTCTTCAGCAGCACAAAAACTGTGAATTCATCATAGATGCCGCTGCGGCCAGTGAGCTTACCCGTGAAAAAACACCATGGCTGGTAGAAGAATGTCAGTGGACAGAAAAGCTTATTACCAAAGCTACCATCTGGCTTGGAAATAAATTGGACAAAGCCATACTGAAACTTACCAACGAAGACTTTAATGAATTCGGTATGGGGTCATTGATTGCTGAGTATGGCTCTGCTGAAGAGATTAACCTCAAGGTATTCAACCTTTTACAGCGAACTATCACCGGATGGCCCGGCGGTAAGCCTAAAGTAGATGATTCTACAAGACCGGAGCGTGCCGCTCCATTTCCTAAATCCAGCGTGATTTTTAGCCCGCACCCTGATGATGATGTGATCTCCATGGGGGGTACTTTGCTGCGTTTAGTGGACCAGGGGCATGATGTACATGTTGCCTACCAAACTTCGGGAAACATTGCAGTTTTTGATGATGAAGTGCTGCGTTTTCTGGATTTTACCCGTGAGGTGATCGACAATGAAGCTACTAATGAACAGCTTTCCGAAACGATCAAAAAAGTAAAAGAGAACATTAAAAATAAGAAACCCGGAGAAGTGGACCCTCCGGAAATACAAAATTACAAGGGACTGATCCGAAAAGGAGAGGCCAAAGCCGCCTGCAGGTATTGTCAGGTGAAAGAAGATAATATCCACTTTTTAAACCTGCCATTTTACGAAACGGGTACGGTCAGGAAGAAACCTATAGGAGAAGAAGATGTGCAGATCATTTATGATCTGTTGAGTAAGACCAAACCCCATCAAATATTTGCTGCCGGAGACCTGTCAGACCCTCACGGTACCCATCGCGTATGCCTGGATGCCATCTTTCAAGCAGTACACCGCTTGAAAGATGAAGGAGCTAAATGGCTTAACGATACCTACGTGTGGTTGTATCGCGGCGCATGGCAGGAGTGGGACATTTTTGACATCGAAATGGCTGTTCCCATTGGTCCTAAAGACCTTATGCGTAAGCGTAAAGCCATCTTTAAACATCAGTCGCAGAAAGATGAGGCAATGTTCCCAGGGAATGACAAGCGTGAATTCTGGCAAAGGGCCGAGGATAGAAATCACGAAACCGCTATTCAATACAACCGACTAGGACTACCCGAATATGAAGCCATCGAAGCCTTCGTCAGATGGAAATTCTAATTCAAACCTTTAATATAAATATGTATGACAAAAACAATTACTAGTTATTATTTACGGGGGTTGCACTACCTGGGTAGTTTTTTAGTGCTTTTGGTGTTAAGCGTTAGCACTTATGCCCAAAGTGATTATACCTTTCAAGGTACGGTAACCGGCGATAGTGGAGAACCTGTGCCCGGCGCAACGGTCCAGATTGAGAACACCAACTTTGGTACGGTCACAGATATTGATGGGGCTTACGTTTTTCAGGCGAATTTGGCACAAGGAAACTATACCTTGGTATGTCGCTCACTAGGGCAACTTACGAAGAAAATCACATTGGATCTGGCAAGTCAGACTACGATAGTCAATGATATTGGTATGGTTACTGATATTCTGAACCTTGACGAGATAGTGATCACAGGTACATCAGTGGCTACCAGTAAGAGACAATTAGGAAATGCTATTTCTACTGTAAAAAGTGAGGACATTGCTCAGTCTAATTCGGTTGATTTAACAGCAGCGCTAACAGGTAAAGTGGCCGGTGCGCTTATTCAACAAAATTCAGGTAACCCGGCCGGTGGAATTAGTGTGAGATTGAGAGGAGTCAGCACACTGGCAGGTAGCTCAGACCCACTTTACATTGTTGACGGTGTTATTGTAGATAACAGTTCAAACGGTGTCATTGACATTGGAGGTGCTTCACAAAATAGGTTGGTGGATATTAATCCACAAGACATTGAGAGTATTGAGATCATCAAAGGAGCCGCAGCCGCAGCAATATATGGCTCCAGGGCAAATAACGGCGTGGTCCAGATCTTTACTAAGAGAGGTCAGGCAGGAAAATCTCAATTAACGTTTGGTACAACACTGCGTGTACATGAAAGAAGAAAGGAAATTGAGTTCAATGATTTTCCTTTTGTTTTTGGAGAAGACCCTGGCACGGGAGACGAAGTTTTGGTGCCTACTCAGCGATTTGACTATTATGATGATGTATTTAGGACCGCTGTAGGAACGGATAACTTTTTAAGTTTAAAAGGAGGTAATGAAAATACCAGGTACTATGTATCAGGCTCTTATTTATTGAATGAAGGGATCATTAAAAATCAGGACTTTGAAAGATATGGTCTTAGGCTGCGGATTGACCAGGTAATCAATGATTGGGCATCTTTATCCCTTGGGTCTAATTTTTCTTATAGTAATAGTAACGATGTTCCTAACGGTGGTATTGCTGCATCTTATGGAGTACTGACGGCGATAAGTTTTAACAACAATATCACAGATCCTAATAAGGATCCTGTTACAGGGGAATTTCCGAGTCTGGGAGGTTTTGTAAACCACCTGGATGCGCTTGAGAATTTTGATTTTAGTACAAATACTAAACGATACATAGGAGACTTGCAGTTGAACTTGAACCCAATAGAGGGCCTTGATATTTCATATGTGTTGGGCATTGATACTTATACGGAACAAGGTAAAGCCTTTATCCCTCCAGGAACCACAGTCGGGGGATTTGGTAATGGTTTTTCGAGGAGAGCAGATCTAAACAGATTTCAAATCAATAATGACCTTACGGTAGGCTTCCAGAAGAAAATTAGCTCTTCAATAACTTCAACGACCTCTATTGGAGGAACACTACAATATGAAATAGTAGAATCCATTGCATTGAATGCTATTAACCTTGTGCCATTCGTTCAAGTTTCCACGGGAGGTGATCTGGATGCAAGAGGTGATTCTCGGTCTGAGATTGTTGTTCAGGGGGCTTATCTCCAGCAAACATTTGGCTTTCAAGATAAATTGTTCCTCACAGGAGCTATTAGAGTAGATGGGTCTTCTGTTTTTGGCGAAGACGAAAGGACACAGACTTACCCGAAGTTAAGCGGTAGTTATGTCCTTTCTGAAGAAAACTTCTGGCAAGGGCTTAACAACATAGCGCCATTAGTCAAATTCAGAGCGTCTTATGGGGAAGCTGGCAACCTTACGGGCATTGGACCATTTGATCGGTTTACTAATGTAAATGTAGCAGGTGGATCAGGGTTATTACCGTCCACACAGCGGGGAAATCTGGATGTCAGGCCTGAGAGACAAAAGGAACTTGAATTTGGAGTTGATCTGGCTTTTTTGAACAATAAGGTTGGGGTAGAATTCACATATTACGACAAGAAAGTGGAAGATCTACTCTTGAACAGAACATTGGCACCAACTACAGGTTTTCAAAATCAAAGATCCAATGTGGGTACTTTAGAAAATAATGGTATCGAACTTTTGATAAGGGCTACTCCTTTTGCTAACCAGGATTTTTCATGGACCGTTACCGGTATTTTTAGTACTAACGAAAATGAAATAAGTGGTCTGGAAGAAGATTTTATACTACTGCCGGGTAGTTTTGGGCAGTCAGCCGTATTAAATGGAGAGTCTTTAGGAGTATTTTATACAACTTATACAGCGACCAATCCGGATGGAACACCACTTCTGACAGACGCTGGCCTTCCCCAACGTGACAGAGTAGGTCGTGATGCCGATGGCCAGCCTGTCGGGGCACTAGCTGAAAGAGTTATCGGTGATCCTAATCCGGATTATACAGCTTCATTAATTAATGAAGTGAACTACAAGAATTTCAACTTCAGATTGCAATTTGATGCCATCCAGGGATTTGATGTATTCAACTTTACGCGTAGGATAGGTGCGCTTGAAGTGTTTGGTAATAGTGACCTCTTTGAACAAGAACTTCGGGGTGAGTTACCAAGAGGCTATAATGGTGGAGGAGCAGCTTTTAGCACATTTGACCGATATATCGAAGATGGCTCATTTGTGAAATTGAGGGAAGTTTCTGTTAGCTATAATACGGCGGTTGAAAGCTTAGGTATATCGCGTTTGAGTATAACACTTGCCGGTAGAAACTTATTTTCCTTTGATGACTACACAGGAAGAGATCCGGAAACTAATGCTGCAGGGCAGAGCACAGTTAGGGGGTTTGACTTCAACGAAGTACCTATTCCCAGAACCTATTCATTAGGCATTACAGCTACCTTTTAAACCATTAGTGATATGAAGAATATAATCATAAATTTTAAAAATCTATTGATAGCGCTATCAGTAGCATTTATAATCACTTCATGTGATATGGATATTCCAAATCCCAATGCCGCCACACTTACAGAAGCTTCAGGCGATCAGGCGGGTTTAATAGCCATGTCTGCTGGCATGGGGATAGCTTATCAGAGTGCTTTGGAACGAATTATACTAACACCAGGTATAACAGCAAGAGAAGTAGAGGTCACGAACACATTTATAAATTTGCTTGAACTGGGAGAAGGTGGTACAGTACTTTCAGAAAATAACGGTAATATTATTGGATTATGGTCCAGGTTGTATCGTGTGATAGGAACAGCCGATGTAATCATAGCTAACGCTTCAGAGGTGATATCCGATCCGGCCGTTGAGTCAGCTGTATTAGGTGTGGCGCATTTCTATAAAGCTGCGTCGTTGGGATATTTAATACAATCCTTTGAAAGAGTGCCTACCAGTACAAATGCTGATGGAAATGCGATGTTCAGTTCACGCGCCGATGTATTGGCGGAAGCCATAAAACTTTTAGATGATGCCAGCGCTCTTTTATCCAGCAATGCTCCAAGTTCCTCCGTGGTAAGTTCTTTTGGAAACGATTTTGATTTGGTCAATATGATCAACGCATATCGCGCCAGATTAAATCTAATGGCTGGCAATTTCCAGGCAGCCATTGATGCAGCGAATTTAGTGGATTTGACCTCGGAATCGTATTTTACATTTAATTCCGAAAACCAAAATCCAATTTTTCTAAATACAAATTTGGCTACTGAGTTCAACTATTCTCCGATAGATGATTTTGGTATTGAAGGCGTAAATCCAGCGGATGGCAGAATTGATTTTTATCTCGATCCAGTTGATTCAACCGGACAATTCGATTTTAACATATCTTTTTTAAAGGGTTTTTTCGATGAATCAGATAAAAGTATCCCGGTTTATTTACCGGGCGAAGTGACTCTGATCAAAGCAGAAGCCTTTGCAAGATTGAACCAGTTGGACATGGCCACGGAGGAATTGGATAAGATATTGACCAAAACGGATGATCCAATGGGAGTTAATGCGGATTTACCTGCTTATTCGGGGCCAAATACTCAAGAGGCAATACTAGCTGAAATCCTAAAAAACAGAAATATAGAACTGTTTTTAACCGGGTTAAGACTTGAAGATAGTAAGCGGTTTGGTCAAACGGCACCACCGGCATCCACTCAGTTCAGGAATCGGAATTTATATCCATATCCTGATACTGAAAGGGCCACTAATCCAAATACACCCGATGACCCATCCATTTAGTTTTAGTTACACAGGAGCTGCCGAAATAGGCAGCTCCACTTTTATATGACCCGATTAAATAAGTTTTATACCTCAGTTTTTCAATTATTTGCACTTCCCGCAAATGCCCGAAAGGTATATCCAAAAGACCAATTTGATGAGCGCGTCATATCCTTCATAAATTGTGGCTATGAAAGTGCACCCCGAATGATCCTGCCCGAAAAGTGCAAAGAAAATCTATTCATTAAACCCAAATTATTATACCATGCAAGATATGCTCGTAAGATTGATGGCTTTGCCCGATGTCAGCGCCGCTGAAGACCGGCTGGCAACTGAAGGAGTATTGATCCGGAAGCCCATTGCTCCTGAAAAGAGCTTGCTGACCCAATGGACGGAAGCCAATTTTAGTTCTTTTTGGGCGAGTGAGGTAGAGGTGGCTTTTTCTCAATCACCCGTTTCTTGTTTTATTGCCCAGAAAGAAGGTAAGCCCATAGGATTCGCCTGTTATGAAACTACTTCAAAAAGCTATTTTGGACCTACCGGGGTATTGGAGCAATACCGCGGGTCAGGTATTGGCAAAGTGCTATTGGTAAAAGCATTACAAGCACTGAAAGAACGGGGATATGTCTATGGTATCATAGGTGGAGTAGGGCCGGCGGCCTATTATCAGAAAGCGGTAGGCGCAGTGATTATTGACGGTTCGGAGCAAAGTATTTACAATCATTTATTAAAAAAGAATGGCTGAAAGCAGATCCGTTACCCCCTGGCGCTGGGTACCCTCCTTGTATTACGCCGAAGCATTTCCTTATGTCATAGTAACGGTAGTGTCTGTGATCATGTATAAGCGACTGGAGCTGAGCAATACTGAAATAGCCCTCTACACCAGTTGGTTTTATCTGCCATGGGTGATCAAACCTTTTTGGAGCCCTATTGTGGACTTGAAAAGTACCAAAAGAAAATGGCTCTTATTTATGCAGCTGGCTTTTTCCATAGCTATATTGGGTACAGCCCTTGCACTGCAATTCAACGCCTGGATCTCTTACACCCTTTTCTTCTTTTGGCTTGCGGCATTCAGCTCGGCTACACATGACATTGCAGCAGACGGTTTTTATATGATCGGACTGAAGGAAGAGCAACAATCCTTTTTTATAGGAGTTCGTAGCACGTTTTACCGTCTTGCCTTAATTACAGGTCAGGGCCTTGTAGTGATACTGGCGGGATACCTGGAAGAGTCCCTTCAGGATAATCGCCAGGCCTGGTCCATTACGCTGGCATGTGTGGCGGGGATCATGTTTTTATTGACCTTATATAATTTTTGGTCTATTCCGAAAAAAGAGAGTGTGGAAAAAGCAATGGTCAACCCAATGACCGGGTTCTTTGATGTCTTCATTACGTTTTTTCAAAAGAAACATATCGTCATAGCCATTGCCTATATCCTTTTATACCGGTTAGGTGAATCACAACTTGTAAAAATGGCTTCCCCCTTTCTGCTTGATGACACTTCGGCGGGAGGCCTGGCTTTAAGTACACAGGAAGTAGGATTTATTTACGGTACATTGGGACTGATATCGCTGTCGTTGGGCGGAATTCTTGGTGGGTTTTTGATATCTCGTGATGGCCTGGGAAAATGGATATGGAAAATGGCCCTTGCGCTGAACCTTCCTAATGTACTCTATGTATTACTGGCATACTTTCAGCCACAACAGGTAGAATGGGTGATGGGAGCAGTTGTTGTAGAGCAGTTCGGTTACGGCTTTGGATTTACCTCTTTCATGTTATACCTTATCTACATTGCTGAGGGAGAGACTAAGACGGCACATTATGCCATAGGTACCGGGCTTATGGCACTTGGTATGATGCTGCCCGGTATGGTGAGCGGCTACTTACAGGAATCTATGGGATACCGGATGTTTTTTGTTTGGGTGGTCATTGCGGCAGTGCCGGGCATTTACATCATCCGGCATTTAAGCTTTCCGGGTAATTATGGTAAAAAAGAAACTGAAAATAGTAAAGAGTAATGGAACAACTGACCACCAGCGAAAAAGTGGGGCAACTCTTCTTCCCCGCTGTCTATATCAATGACAGTGATGCCAACATTCGTAAGACGGAACAACTCATCCAACAGTATCATGTTGGTGGGCTCACCTTTTTTCATAGTCCTGAAATGGCGGCTACGAACTATGAGAAAAAACACGATATTCCAAAAAATGAGCGAAGCCATGAGCGGTTGATGGAGCTCATTCAACATTATCAAAGTGTGGCAAAGCATCCGCTCGTGATGAGCATAGATGCGGAATGGGGATTGGCCATGCGCGTAGAAAATACGGAACAATATCCCTATGCCTTGTCATTAGGAGCTTCGTCAGACCCTTACCTGGTGTTTGAAGTAGGTGAAGCCATTGCAAAAGATCTTAAAGCCACCGGGATACATTTAAACCTGGCCCCGGTGATGGATTTGAATGTCAACCCTGCCAACCCTGTAATAGGCTATCGCTCTTTTGGGCAGCACCGGGAAAAAGTCACTGAGCTGGCCCTGGCGTTTTACCGTGGTATGAAGTCAGTAGGTATATTGGGCTGTGCGAAACACTTTCCCGGTCATGGAGATACTTCCGTAGATTCACACCTGGGCCTGCCGACCATAGATAAATCGGAAGCAGCGCTTTACGAGCAGGAATTGTATCCGTTCCAAAAAGCCATTGAAATAGGTATCGACTGCATTATGCCCGGCCATTTGTCCGTTCCGGCATTGTCGGGTTCAGGCAAACCCGCTTCTTTGTCTCATGAAATTGTTACCGGGTTGCTCAGAAAAAAGTTAGGTCATAAAGGGGCTGTTTTTACCGATGCATTAAACATGCATGCAGTATCTAACCTGTATCAAACGCCGGGCGATTTGGAGTGGGCGGCATTTTCTGCCGGAAATGATATATTGTCCTTTTCAAAAAACATACCGGCAGGTATAGAGAAAATACTGAACCAGGCCTCAGAGGAACAGATTGAGGGACATTATCAAAAGGTAAATGAGCTAAAGCAAAAAGCGGGATTAGTAAATGGCGGTCCGGAGGGTTCGGCCGTGCCGCTGACGCCGATGGAAAGTAGTCACCTAAAGCAGAAGGTAGCTGCTTCGGCCATCACAGTGGTGAAGAAGGGCCCGGGTATGCCGTTTCCTGCGGAGAGCCCTGAAAAGATAGGGTTACTTAGCCTGAACAAAAGCGCTGAAAACAACGCCTTCTTCAAAACACTGGTCTCATTCAAAGCCATACCGGCCTATGAGCTGGTAAGCTATTCAGAACCTAAAGCTGCTTTATTGAAAGAGTCACTTACACAATACGATCATGTGATCGTAGCGCTTTATGTGCCACATATCAAACCTGCCGGTAAGTTTGGCCTTGCCCCGGAAATGCTTCAATGGCTTACCGGACTGATGACCGTAAAAAAGGTAGCTTTGGTTGTGTTCGGAAACCCCTATTCGTTGGCACATATCCTTTACGAACGGGCGGACCATGTAATACTGGCGTACCAGGATATGTATGAATTTGAGCAGAAAGCAGCTCAGCTGCTATTTGGAGCTGCGCAGGGAGAGGGAAGTTTACCGGTAGATATAAAAAAAATACTTGCATAATGGATATACTCAAATCATGGCAAACCAACGCGGAAGAATGGATCAAAGTGATTAATGACGGGGACATTGCCTCCCGGAAAGTAACCAGCCCGGCCGTTGTAAAAACGGTAGGAGCTTACCACCCTGCGAAAGTGCTCGACCTTGGATGTGGTGAAGGTTGGCTTACACGCGCGTTGAATGAATTAAATATCCCCACGACCGGTATAGATGCCACGCCGGCACTCATCGACCGTGCAAAAAAACAAGGAAACGGGGTGTTTGATGTGCTTTCTTTTGAGGAGATCATTAAAGGCAACCCCATATCAGGAGCGCCCTATGAAGCTATTGTGTTGAACTTTTGCCTTTATATGAAAGAGGAGACAATACAACTCCTCAATGCATTGAAAAATCATCTGGAAGGCGAACGGCTGATCATTATTCAAACGTTACATCCTATTTCATTTCAACTGGTTAAAATGAAATATGAGGACCAGTGGCTGGACGACTCCTGGAAAGGCCTGCCCGGTAATTTTGTTTTACCACATCGTTGGTATTTCCGCACCTTGTCTTGCTGGTTGGAAACGTTGACTTCGTGTGGTCTAATCCTCAAAGCCATTGAAGAACCCATGGCAGAAGAAGCCGACAAACCTTCCTCAATTATTTTTGTGTGTCAAAGTCAGTCTAACGAATAGAATGCGCCTCAACATTCCAAAATAAATTAATCTAAGCAATGACCATCAAATCTACCTATCATGTTATCGGCTTGATGTCGGGCACCTCACTGGACGGTCTTGATCTGGCCTTTTGCACCTTCGAAAAAAAGGAAGAAAAATGGTCATTCCAACTCCGGGCTTCAAAAAGCATCGATTATACGGCTGACCTTCGTGCCAGGCTCAAAGAAAGCGTCCTGCTTTCTGCGGTGGAGTTGCTTCAGTTAAACAATGAATATGGGCAATGGCTTGGCGAACAGGTAGTGCAGTTTGTCAAGGAATATGACATCAAAGCGGATTTTGTAGCCAGCCATGGGCACACCGTTTTTCACCAGCCTGAAAAAGGCATCACTTACCAGATCGGGTCAGGACAAAAAATAGCCAATGCCTGCAGCCTGAAAGTGATCTGCGACTTCCGGACATTGGACGTTACATTAGGTGGGCAAGGCGCCCCACTCGTGCCTATAGGCGACCAACTTCTTTTTTCAGCCTACGATTTTTGCCTTAACCTCGGAGGGATATCCAACGTATCGTTCCACCATCAGGACAAGCGAATGGCATTTGATATTGGTTTGGCCAATATGCCACTCAATTACCTGGTACAGTCCATCGGTAAAACGTATGATGCGAACGGCGCTATGGCCAGATCAGGAAGGCTGGACAAAGCCCTGTTCGATCAGCTCAATCAATTACCTTATTTCAAGGCGCCTTTTCCTAAGTCTACCGGGTACGAGTGGTTTCATGATGAGGTGATGCCGTTATTGGATCAAAGTACTATCAGTGTAGAAGACAAACTTCATACTATGGTCCATCACCTTACCTACCAGGCAGCAGAAGCGATCAAACCTTTCTCCAATGCCCAGGCCCGGCTATTAGTTACCGGAGGAGGGGCCAGAAACGCTTTTCTCATCGAAACATTGCAACAATACCTTGCCGACAAAGTCAGTGTATGTATTCCGGACCCCTCGATCATTGATTTCAAAGAGGCTATCGTTTTTGCTTTAATGGGTGTGCTCTATGAAAGAGGTGAGGTGAATTGCCTGAGTTCCGTGACCGGCGCTGAGAGGGATTGTTGTGGGGGAGTGGGGTATTGGCCGTTGTGATGAGAGTGGGTTGTGTAGTAGGTAACCTCAGGTTTTATTATTAGGAGCACTATGATTCCAGGTAATGAGATTTCCGAAAGGATTCATTACGATCATTTAGACAAAGTTAGTGGTTGTTAAGTTTTGCTAGCCGTTTTTCTAAGAGGCTATCGATTTTATATCGATTCTCATCAAATAGCACGGTTTTCTATATTAAGGTGTAATTAATTATTAGCTTCAGGTAGTTTATGAATTCCGTGGAGTCCCCTTACCACTCAAATAATTATATGATTATTCTAAGGCGTCCAATCAATTATTGAAATAATTCAAAACCATAAAGTGTAAGGATTTTTACGCAAATAGGTAATTATTCAGATAGATGTTCTTAAAAGCTCCTTGTATATCGAAATACACTAAAAAACTGATTAATGTCAGTGTAATATCGAACCCTGAAAAAGGCAAGTTAAAGCCATTCTGAATGCCTAAATTGATTGCTCATGGCAACCTGATTTTTTGAGATTGTCGTCTTTTGGCATTGTCAAAAAAATATGAATCCATGAACCAACGTTTTCCACCTTTCTTGCCTATCATTTCCTTTTCTTTCGACCAGCATAATTGCGATGGCGAATCAGTAATTTACGCAGTTAATGGAAGTGTTGGCTAAAATGCTGCTGATCCAGGAGGAGGTTGAGGTTTCAAGTGGAAAACTGCTGATAGACCAGCCTCAAAGCGAATGCTATATTGGCTTGTCTTCTTCATCACTTCCGGGCAATGTTGGTTTCTAAGAGATAGCAGGGTGGTTGTCATGATGATAGAGGCTAAAGTTAGTGTTTTCTAAGGGCAAATTATGGTATCATCAGGTCTGGAGATATTCCTGAAGCACTGTGTTTCAGGGTTTAAGACGATGATGAAAGTAAGATGGTAATTTATGTTTTTCAGTCAATACTGATCCCAACGAATACCAGTGAGATCGATTAAAATGTAAACGGATTACGTAAACACAATGGATATACTTAACAACCTTTTTAAAAAAATAACCTTAATCATCATCATAGGGCTACTTTATTTTCAGATAGGAGTACTGTACGCTGAGAGTATGTGTCAGCAACTTCCGGTTTCCAGTCAGGTTATCCCACCCTCACCAACGGCCGGGGCACTGGCGAAATATGGTAATATCCCGGTAGAAATGAACAAGGGAATGGCCAACGTTTCTATTCCTATCCACACGATCGTAGATAACACATTATCATTACCCATCAGTTTAAGTTACCATGCTTCAGGGCTGAAAGTCCAGGAAGAAGCTTCATGGGTAGGCTTGGGGTTTTCGCTGAATGCAGGAGGAGTCATAACACGTACTGTGAGAGGCATTCCCGATGAGTTTCACAACGGTTATTTCAAAAACCATGAAAGGATAAGTATACTGGCAAACAAAATAGCGCAAGGGCAAAACCTGACCCAAGACGATGAGACGCTTACGTATCAGATATATAAAGGTGATGTAGATTCGGAGCCGGATGAATATTTTTACAATTTTAACGGAAGGTCGGGAAAACTATTATTTGATGGTGGCACGGGTAGTTTTGTTCCGGTCCCCTATGAGCCTATCTTGGTTGAAACCAGCATAACTTCTTCCGGAGGTGGCTTTACCCTGGTCGACGAAAATGGTGTTCGCTACTCCTTTACATCACAAGAAGAAGGTGAATATAAAAAGGCATTTATAGGGCCAGATCCCGGTGATCTGCCCATTGAATATCCGCAATCCTGGTACTTAACCCGGATAGTTTCAGCAAACGCCCTTAATACGATCAATTTAAAGTATACAACACCCTATATAGTAGAGGATACTGAGAGGAGGCTTATGTATCAATCTTTACACCTGATTTCCAACATTAACGGGATATGTCCACCAACGGATAGAATAGATGTACACGTACCTAAAAGAGTACGTAGAAAGCTTATCAAATTAACGGAAATTACTTTCGAAAACGGTAGCATACGTTTTGTATCTTCTAGTGATCGCTTAGATATACCCGGAGAGTTCAAACTCGACTCTATTAAAATCTATAGCCTTGGCGAGTTACGTAAAACTTTTAACCTGACATATGATTATTTCAATGGCAATCGTCTCAGACTGGAATCTGTTACTGAACAAGGCACATCACTTGCCGGTGCATTAACTCATCATTTTGAATACTGGGAAGGGCGAATGCCATCTATCTATTCCAACAGCCAGGACCATTGGGGATTCCATAACGGTGTAGCCAATAGTCACCTGATACCTGAAGGGCAATCCAGCATTCCTTATGACGGTGCTGATCGGGAATCTTCCAAAGAAGTGTGCTATGCAAGAACAGGAATGTTAGCCAAAATTACATATCCTACCGGCGGTTATACCTCATTTGATTATGAAACAAACACCTATGCGGATGCTACTCTTCTAAATTTGGACCAAATACCACTGTCTCCTGTTTGGACAGGTCCTTCCAAGGTAGGTTGGGATAAAACCATACCTTCTCAGATCATTAATGAAGAAAGTGCACTGGTTATACAAAGCGCACAATCAGTCGATGTAAAAGTAGAGTTGGTGAGCACCGGCATTAGTGGCCTGCTCCCTGATATGGGCACTAATTTTCCGCATTTTAGATTCTCTATTTTCAATACAGGTACCCAACAGGAAGTACTCAATTATGCTACTAATACGGGTGGAGAAGCGAATCGTATAGTAGACTTAGGGCCTGTTTATTTAGCAGAAGGTAATTATACCATAAAAGCTGAAGTAATCGATGAAGAGTGGATCGATATGGCTACCGGTGTGCCAGACGACTATTACGGTAGGGTTTCTGTTCAATATGTGCCCTACAAACCAATAGACCAAGCCACTGCAGATGATCTGGAAAAGCCTGTGGGTGGGATAAGGATTGCCAGGATCAGAGATGTAGATCCTTTTGGGCACCCTGAACAGGTCCGTACATTCGATTATTCAAAAGAGTTTGTCATTAACGGAAGAGCGGTCCGTTTATCCAGTGGGGTAATGACCAACATTCCCTCATACACCAATATCTTTGTCCAGGCAATCTCTACGGGTATTGCTTGTACCAGGGAATTATGTCAATATGTAGCCATTAGCGCCAGTAATAATACATTAGGTACAGGCAGTGCAGCGGCCTACACGCAAGTAACCGTTCGTTACGGTGAAAATGGTGAAAATGGCAAGACGGAATACTATTACACCAACCCTGACATCAGCAGGAACGCTTTCCCTTTCCCTGCTTCTGACCCTATGGATGGTGCAGGTTCCAATCTTTTGATAAGAAAAGCGGACTATAATGCCTCGGGAAACATTCTCCGTGAAACTATAAACACCCATAGTATCAGAAATAGTAGCCCCGATGAACCGCATTATACCAGGAACCTGGCCCTTAAAGTGGGCTTGGAGACCGCCGATTTATCTTGTCAGCGTCCTCTTACCGATGGTTTGAAGTTTTTAAGCGATGCTTATTCACTCTCTAATTCCTGGTTTTATCTGAGTACGGTTACTGAAGTACAACACTTTCCTTCCGGTGCTGTCACTAACGTAACCGAATACATTTATGACAACCCCGAACACCTCCAGGTGACCGAACAAATCACCACGTATAGTGATGGAACTACTACCCGTATTAAGACCAAATACCCGCACGACTATGCGTATGCCTCTGATCCATTACTAACTCCTAACATGGCGCTTATCCATAAGCATGTTTTCACATCTCCTGTAGAAACACAACTATGGCGTCTGGAAAATCAAGTTAACCACTTAACGGAAGGGCGTATTATGACTTATGACTCTACGGTGTTATTACCCACTATTATATATGAGTGGGAAAGTGAGCGATACATAAGCCAATTGAACAATGAAGTGGTCAATGCGGAAGGGAAATATGTAACGCTTCTAAGTGATAATCTGAGATATATACCTAAAACATATCTTACTTATGATATCAACAGCGGCAGTTTAATAACCAAAAAGACCAACAGTGAAGAAATAGGTTATGTCTGGGGGTATAATGATCACCTGCCAGTCGCACAGGTAGTAAATGCAAGTAGTGACGAGATCTTCTATACAGGTTTTGAAGACAGCACAGATGGAAACAGTGCAGATGGAGATAGCAAGACAGGGCGAAAAAGCAGGACCCTTGGTTATACGAAACTCCTGGAAGGACTTCCATCCGGGAAATATTTATTGTCTTATTGGATAAAAACTTCAGGACAATGGCAAAAGCAAGAGTCAGAGGTTTCAGTTACTACAGGCAGCTATACCATAACCCTGACCGGTCAAATTGATGAAATAAGATTTCGTCCCGTAGACGCTCATATGACCACGTATGTTTATGATCCTCTGTTTGGCATAAAAGAAGTTATAGACCCTAACGGTCAGTCTTTACACTATATCTACGACGATCAGGGCAGATTAACACACGTTTTAGACCAGAATAAAAAGGTCGTTGAGTCCACCACCTACCAGCTGGTTCAAAACTCTAAAAATCCCTGACATGAAGAAGATTCTGCTCCCAATTATTGCCAGCTTTACGTTATTCTCTACCTTGTGGGCGCAAAATACGGGTAGGATCATTCCCCCGAACGGAGGGAGGATAGTAGTTGATGTTTTTGGACGATATACTTACAGAGATACTAGCCCGTTTCCGATTCCAATAGAAGAAGGTACAGCCTGGGAGGTTATCGGCAATCACGAAAAGAGAAATGAAAACTCTTCCAGTATAGACATTAAATGGCTAACGGCAGGGCAAAACGTAAAGGTGCGTTACTACATAGATGGGAACTTGATAGACCAGGTATCATTTACTGTAGAACCTCCACCTACTCCTCCTACCGCACCTACAGCAAGCCATGTTTCGCGCTGTGGTCCTGGTACAGTTACATTGACGGCAGTTAATAATGAACCCGGGGCTACTTTAAGGTGGCATGATGTAGATAACAATAGGGACCTGGGTACGGGTAGTAGTATTAATGTAACACTAGAAGAGTTCGACTGGATAAATGAAACTGTGATCCGAGCCTTTACTGTTACTGCCTATAAAGACGGATTACAATCCGGCACTTTTGTAAATGCCATTTTTGCAACAAAACCAGGAAAGCCCGAAACCTTTTCAACAGACATGAGTTGTAGCGGACAAACCACGGTCACGTTGCCACCACTGGAGAATAATGAATATACTTATTATTGGCAGACAAGCCCTACGGCCATCGTCAAAGGAGATCGGGCTCATACCAGGACTTTCACTACTCCCGGTACGCATTACATTAGGATCGAAAACTTTGATTGTTGGAGTGAGGCGAAGAGGGTGGATGTAGACGTAAAAAGGACGCCGCAGGCACCTGTCGTGGAACTGATCCGGCAATGCGATCGTATTATTGCTAGTGTCACCCCCGTACCGGCTGGTGGGGAAATATATTGGCAAAATGATTTGTTAAGTAGTGATACCGGTATACCCTTTCTTATGAGGGAGTTCGATACGCCTGGCATATACTATGTGCGTGGTAAAGATCAGGATTGCTGGGGACCGGCTACCAGAGTGAACATTCCAGGTTTGGAAGCACGCCCTCCTAATCCTATAGTATCACATCATTTGAACGCTTGTACCCCTGCTTCATTTGTTTTGAACGCCCGAGCTCTTGAAGAAGCGCAAAACATCAGCTTTTTATGGTACAATGAAGCAGCTCCCAGTACTCCCTTAACCGATGAGCACGGTAACCTGGTGACTACCGGTGAATACAGGACACCCTTGATAAACACAAACACTGCCTACTATGTAGAAGCAGTTAATGCTTCGGGGTGCTCAAGTGTGGGGCGCCCTACCATTCGAATATCATTTAATACCTATGAAACACAGGATGTCAATCGTGTGGTTAATATCAGGCCAAATATCCCTTTAGCCATAGATGAATTGAACAGCCTTTCTACAGACCAAAAAACGGAAACGATCGTATATTATGATGGACTCGGTAACTCACTTCAGCAAATTGAGGTAGCTTCTGCTCCATCAAAGAAACATATCAAGCAGCCCGTGGTATTAGACGCATTTGGGCGTGAGAATGTGGTCTATGCAGCTTATTCTGATGCAGATAAGTGTCTTTCAAATGAAGAAACCATAATAGATAGGCAGTCCCAATTTTATAATTCAGGTAACTCCGTAGCACAGGATGTAGCTCCTTATGCCCAAATCATTTATGAATCTTCACCGCTCAATCGGGTATTGAAACAAGGAGCACTTGGATTAGCTTGGCAACCTAACCCGGACATTAGTGTTAAAACCGATCGGGTAATACATTACAATTATGATGTTAACCTTCTTAGGGATAAAGTTTTTTACTGGTATGTTGATTCTGCCGATCAACTCGATGCTTTGGGCTTTTATGGTGACTTTTTACTTAACAAAACCATCACTACCGATGAAAAGGGTCATGCCGTCGTTGAATTTGTAAATAAATTAGATCAGACCGTTCTCAAAAGGTTACAAGCTGATGAAACAGTAAATATGACCCAATTCGTCGGGGGAGAATGGGCTGATACCTACTATGTTTACGATGATTTTGGTAATCTGAGATATGTATTACCTCCCAAGGCAGTTGAAGAAATAGGTAATCCAGGTACTTTTCCTTATACTCCGGACGCTGCGCTTTTAGCCCGTTGGGCTTTTCAATATACTTACGATGGTCGCCAACGGATGATCTCCAAAAAAGTGCCTGGCACTGATCCTGTTTACATGGTATATGATCAACGAGACCGTCTGGTACTAACCCAGGACGGTAATCAGCGAGACAAAGGAGAATGGCTGTTCACCAAATACGACGCCTTAAACCGCCCTGTAGGTACAGGAATATATCGTAACGGTTCCGACCGGGAGACGATGCAGCGCTATGTGGATGCGGTGTATACCCAAGAAATTTCCTGGGTTCCCAGCGGTCCGGTCACCTACGAGGAAGGCGTGCTGACCCGGACCAGCGGCAGCGGCTGGGGAAGCGCTGGAGCCGCTACGGCTGTCCATATTGCCACTGGTGAGAATGGCTTCATTGGAATGGAAGCCACTGAAACCACCAGTTATCGCATGTTTGGGCTGTCAGATACCGATGTGAATGACCACCATAATACCATTGATTATGCCATATACCTGAACAATGGTGACCTGAGGGTATATGAATCGGGGGCACAGCGAGGGATCTTTGGGCAATACCATACCGGGGATGTCCTTGTCGTAATGCGGGAAGGCACTACGATCCGGTACTTGAAAAACGGGAAAGAGTTTCATCGCAGTGGAGTTCCTTCCAGCGGACCTTTGGTAGGAGATGCTGCCTTTTTTGATGCAGGAGCTACCTTAAAACCATGGCAGCCTTCTTATTATGAGCAGCGCGGGGAAGATACCTTCAGCTATACCTCTCAAAGCTTTCCTTTCAGTGTAGCGGAACAGGATTACCTGACCATCACCTATTACGACGATTACACCTTTCATCATGCGAGCTTACCGGAATACCAGTACCAGTCTACTGCTCAGCACCTTACTTACTTTGATCGTGTGAAAGGCCAGGTGACCGGCACGATGACCAAAGTCCTCGGCAGCGACCGGTGGCTGCGCAGCGCCACTTACTATGACAACCGCTACCGTGTGATCCAGCAAGCCAGTGATAACCATAAACAAGGGACCGACCGGATGGCCAACACCTATGATTTTGTAGGTAAAGTGCTGGAAACCAAAAGCAGTCATTACACCCCTGAGCCTATTGTATGGCGTAACCAGAAAAACGTGAAAGATGCCAATGACCTGTTTACTTCTGTAGGGGTAGGCTGGAATGCGGGTCTATCTACCCTCAATACCCTGGAAGAACACCAGGACGGTTGGGTAAGTAGCGTTGTCACCGACTTGACCGGCCAACGGTTTTTTGGCCTCAACGATGTGGATCATAACACCGTTCCTTTTGAAATAGATTATGGGGTGTATTTATACAATGCTTTGATCCGGATGTATTACAAAGGCTCCCCTGTGGTTGATCTGGGTAATGCAGAGTTAGGAGACGAGTTAAAGCTCTCGCGTGCAAGTGGAGTGGTCAGGCTTTATAAAAATGGCGTCTTACTCCATACGTATGATAGCTTGAGTACGGGTTCGCTGGTATTGGATGTGTCTTTAAATCATCAGGCAAGTTTGGCCCACCTGGATTGCTCTTTTGGAGTGCCTCGTTCAAACGATACGTTTCCCTATTCGATGGTTTGGACCGGATTGAATAACATGACCGTCAACGAAGACAGCCTGATCAAAACCAATGTCACCGGCTGGAATGGGAATGCTTCTTCATTGAACAGGCTGGCAAAGGGTCAGGACGGATGGATGTCGTTTCGGGCGGTGAGCGCTGCGCATGACCTGATGATCGGCCTGTCGACACAAGATGTAAGTGTGGCTTACGCCGGGATCGATCACGCCATTAATTTGCGTAAGGACAGTGCAGTGTTTATCGTTGAAGAAGGGGTTTTACTGGGCAACTTTGGCAGTTATCAGGTGGGGGATACCTTTCGGGTAGAGCGCAGTGGTGACCTTATTTACTACGTAAAAAACGATGAAGTACTGCATAGTACTACGGTAGCTTCCAGTACTTCTCTGATCGTAGATGCTTCATTTTCCTCTCCCGAGGCCTCTGTATCGGACCTTCAATGCTCTTTCACTTTCGATGCTCCCCGGGAAAAGCGTATTGACCAGACCCGCAACTATGACTACGATCATGCGGGACGGCTGATCCATACCTGGCATGAGCTGACGTTCCCCGTCACCTGGGTGGATAAGGAACATGTGAAAGAGGTCTCGAATGGCCTGATAAAAACCTTGCCTACGGGACAAGGATACGGAGGGGCAGCTTCTCTTCAGGAGATTCCTGAAGGCAGGGATGGAAAAGTTATTATTCCCATCCAATATAAAACCGGGTATAGGGTGATCGGGCTATCGAATGAAAATGTTGATTCACATCGATCCACCATTGATTACCGTTTTGATATTGGTTCAGAACTTAATGTGAAAGAGTATGATTCTGACATTCTCATTGAAGCTCGACCGTATGCTGTGGGAGATATTGTGGCCATTGAGCGGCAGAATGGTCAAATTCGATACTGGCATAATCAGGAATTGATTTACACCTCTTTACACCCTACTCAGGAGCGACTTATAGTAGATGTAGCGGCCTATGCCCAAGACGTTTTGATTGAGAATGTGTACCTGTCGAGAAGATACTTATTAGCACAGAACCAATATAATGAACTCGGCGAGCTGATCGAAAAGAACCTGCACCAAGAGTCAGGAGCACCAGGCTTTGCCCAGAGTGTGGACTACCGGTATACTATCCGGGGGTGGTTGACCAACATCAATAATGCTAACCTTACCAGCAACGCTGACAATCAAGACACAAATCAGCCCACAGACTACTGGGGCATGGAATTAGGCTATAACAATGCACTAACAGGAGTGACAGCTACTGCTGCCTATAATGGAAACATTAGCGCAACGAAGTGGAGTAACGACTTAGGACAGGAAACGTCAGGTTATGGTTACAGCTATGATGCGATGAACCGGCTGACCGGGGCGGACTATCATAAAAATGCTGTCAATACCCCTGATTTTGATGTGTCCTATATCGCTTATGACCTGAATGGAAATATTGACAGCCTAAGTAGAAACGGAAAAGGAGGCGTCATTGATCAGCTGTCCTACGAATATGTCGGCAACCAGCTTCAGTACGTAGAAGATCCCACTGCCGAAGCGCAAGGGTTTATCAACGGCCATATAGGAAGTAATGGCAATGAAGATTATCTTTATGATGCCAATGGAAACATGACGCGCGACCTGAACAAAGATATCACCTGGATCACCTATAACCATCTGAACCTTCCAGAAACGGTGGAAAAGGGGAATGGAGAACTACTGAGCTATACCTATGATGCTGCGGGTATGAAGCTACAACAGGAAGTACATTCGACGATCTTGCAAGATACCTCTTATACACCCAGTGAGCTGATCTCCTGGAATCCTGCACTAACTGCTCGAAGTGTAATCGATGCCCCTGTTAGTGAGGGCAACAGGGTCCTCAGAGTATATGCAAATGGTTCCCATGGCTTACACCGGATCCACAAATACATGGCCCCACTCCAGGGTAAGCGGGTACGGGTAAAAGCCAAGCTCTACCTGCCTTCCGGCAACACGAATGTGGACGGGGTGCAGGTATATGTAGGTGACTATCCGGGAAGCATTTATACGGCCACCGACCAATGGATAGATGTAACGTTTTTCCTGGGGGATAAAGAGAATACCAATGATGGATTCGTCTCTTTTTTCATGCTCTCCGGTTCAGAACGAATTTTTGCAGGAGCTGACAGTGCTACGGATGACTTGTTTTATATCAAGGACATTGAGATCACCACCGTGGAACCGATAAAAACCACAGATTATATTGGTGAGTATATCTATGAAGATGATGAACTAGAGCTGATCCAACACGAAGAAGGGCGTATCGTTTTTGATCCGGTTACCGAGGCCCCGGATTACCAGTATTATCTCAAAGATCATCTGGGGAATACACGCGTTACTTTTACCACTAAACCTAAGTCAATCACCTTCAAAACCAATTATGAAGGCACACCCGATGATGATCAAAGCTTGTTTGAGGATGTCACGACTGTAAGTAACGACATCTTTGATCACACGGACGAACTAGGAACAACGTATACCCATGCACAACTTCTTAACGGAACCGAAGGTAGCAGAGTCGGTTCTGTGATTGCGATCCCTGTAGGGATGGGTGATACACTCAATGCTAAAGTGTACGCGAAGTATGTAGAAGTGACGGCCAATCCAACAGGTGCAGTGACCAATTTAGCCACTTCTATCATTAATGCGTTTACCGGGGGGATTGGTGGAACCCATGAGCTAGGTAATCAGAGCATTAATAATAACTTTGGTTCAGGATCTTTAATAGGAACCCCATCTTTCCCGGCAGATGGTGGTTCACCTATGGCGTTTTTGAATGTGATGTTCCTGCCAGAGGGTGAAACGATCACATTGGATAACAGTAGTTTTGCCTATGATCAGATCAGTACCACAGCCAGTCAGCAGGTAGGTCAGCCAAAGAATACCAATTATGACGAGTTAAGTGTAACTGATTTTATAGCTCCATCACAGGGTTATGTATTAGTCTATCTAAGTAATGAAAGCAGCACGATAGCCGAAGTGTATTTTGATGACCTGGAAATTGAAGTGAAAGAACACCCCATTATTCAGACTGCGGATTATTACCCCTACGGTATGCAAACAGCCGGAGGATATCAACGCATCACTGCTAAAGGCAATAATTACTTATACAACGGCTTTGAGTTACAAAAATCGTTAGATTGGGGGGTATACGATTATCTCGCGAGATATTATGATCCAGCTATAGGCCGATTCCTGCAAGTTGATCCTGCAGCTGATTTAATGAGAAGGCATAGCCCATATAACTATGCTTTTGATAATCCGATAAGATTTATTGATCCCGATGGGATGATTCCAGCGGGAGTTAATGATCCGCCTTTTAATAGAAGCAATGTTAGAAAGGTAGGTGGAAGATTAATTGCAAGAAGAATGACCACTGGTGAACGAAAATCTTTTAATGTAGGTATGGCTGTTGCTTCTACATTTGCTCCTGGAGGTGCTGTAATTGGAGTAGGAACTGAGATCAGTAAAGCCAGCATTGGAGAAAACAACACAGCAATTTCTACAACCGCCCAAGCTGGTACAATAGGAACTTTAGATTTCATAACAGATGCAGGTTCTAAAGACGCTATGGTTGGTCAAAACAGAGGAATGCTAAAATCTGCGAATTCAATTGTTAAAAAAATTGGTCGAGGTCTTGGGCTACTTGGAGCAGTGACCGAGATGGCTTCTGATGCTACACCTCAAGAGGTTTTGGAAGAAACAACATTTGCGATTGCCGTGAAGAGTGATTTAGGGGCTTTGAATATTGCTAATGAGGGTGTTTTGAATTTTAATGATGATTCGCTGAATGAAGACCAAGCGATACAAGTTTTAAACAACACTTATAATGGTTTGAGTCAAGTATTATCACAATTTGATTTAACTAATTCAGATGATTTAGAAGTTGCACAGCAATATTTAAAAGATAATTTCCAACAAATCGTCAAAGACATAAATAATTTATCAAATCAACAATAGTGAAGTACTTAATTCTACCATTTATTTTATTCCTGATTTTTTCATGCCAACCTACATCAAGTACTGAAATAATTTATGGCAGCTGGGAGGCATACAAGAAAGTTTTACGGAATGGCGAAACAGGTGAAAAGTACACATTTGATGGTAAACCTTATAGAACCTCTTTGAAGTTCGATCTTTTCGAAGATGGTCGTGGGTTTGAATATTCGAATAATACCGAATTTCAATATTCTGTAAGGGATAGCATCTTGATTCTGGGTAATAGAAATTATATCATAGAGAATCTTGATGCTGAAAGTTTGATACTTTTAGAGTATAATGAAGATCATCCAGAAAACCCTATGGCTTTCAGATTATTTTTCAAAAGATCAAAATGACATTTGAGCTTGTTTCCATTAGTAAGTTCAGAAGACAGAAATCTTTGCGGGTATTGTATTCCATATGCCTCTTTTTGAGCATTGCCTTAGTACTTGGTGGAACTTATGGGGGTATGCCTATTCTTTCTATTTTGAACGCTCCCTTATCGGTATACATCACTGCAAGTATATTAGGGTTGATTTTTTTTCTTCTCCTACTAGATAATATTTTCAGTAGAAAATTCATACTAGGTCAATTGGCTTTCACAGAAGATGCCATTGAAGTTAACCTGTCAGAAGGCAAAGAAGTATTTATGATTAATAAAATTGGAGATTTATTAATAAAACCTGATCACACAGTAAACATAGATGCCGAAAAAACTTTATGGAGAATTCAATTCGTCTCTAATCATTCAAAAAAGTCTTTTACGTTTTTGATGACTTTTGCAGAAAGAAAACAGATAACGGTCATCTAATCGTCAAAAACGACTAGTTACTTATAAAAAAATCGATCTGATAGAATGAAGATTAGTAAATCATATGAATGCAAAAATCTAATTTACTTAGTAAGCATTGTGTCTCTCCTTTTCTATCAGTAGTATTTGACTTTAAGAAGCTGTTTATTTATCAAAACATCTCTTACTCTATTAGGAACAAAATAATTATACCTTATTCGTAATCGAGTCATTCAGAATCCGAACCCCAACTTTATGATATAGCTATTATTGAAAATGGGAAGTTTCATTCAATCACTAATAATAATTGGTACGAAAACCACTACATTGCTGATGCAATTTTTGCTCCCGTTGATAAGTAATTTAATCACTTTAGAATCACAATTCTTAACCGAACAGATATTTGAATAAAAGTATTATACCCAGAACAATCAGTACAGCTACAAAAAGCCTTCTTCTAAAAAGAGTTAGGCGTTCCATATGCGAAGGTTTTATCTTTCCTTCTTCATGACTTTCCTGAAGTTCTTCACTGTTTAATTCAGGGTAGGCAAAATACCTTGAAACCCAATTTTGAAATCTATTCCAGCTATTAATTTCTATACTCATGTAATTTACACATGAATTGTATTTCATTTGGTTAACCCTAAAAAACCTAAGTCTAATACCAGAGTCGATTTCATAAAGTTAATGAACGCTTAAGTCTTGTATTCTTGGTCATATATATGCATCAAATGAAAAACATATATGTCATTCAAAAAAATCACACTTATCTTCTCTGATTAGACATAAATGTATCTTAAGAAATACTTGAGGGGTTTTATTTCTTCTCAGCGATTAAGTCCGATACATTTACCTTGAGAAAGTCGGCTATTTCAAATAGTGTTTCCAGTCCTGGCTGAGCGTCATTTGTGCACCAACGAGAAACCGTAGCTTGATTTTTTTCTAACGCTCTGGCCAAATCCGCATTTGTCTTTTCCTTTTCTGCAAGGACAACTTTAATTCTGTTGAGTCTCTTTTTTGACTTAGTCACAGGTCGAAGTTAGTTAAAAACCCTTTTTATATAAAATTAGATCAAAGAAATACTGTATTGGATCAATTATTTGATTTAATAATTGATTATAAAATCAAAAATATATATTATTACATCATAATATTGACCTATACAATAATTAGCTCCATTATAGATGATTGTACAGAAAAAATAAATAAGTACGCAAAGCATGAAAAGTACTCTTAATACCACCAACCCCGACTGCCTCACCTACGAACACCCACCATTGGAAATTACAGTGCTAGGAGGAATCAGATTAGAGGGCTTAGATAGAATGAGAGTCACACTAAAGATCAAAACAGAAGAACAGCAGGCAGTTAGACATAACCTCGATCTGTATAACAACATCCAGGTAGAAAAGCTGATCCGGAGAGTAGCCGAGCGGTTAGAGATCGGAACGAGCGTGATCACTGCTGCACTCGTTGACCTCACCGAAGAGCTGGAAGATTACCGAATGAACGAGATCGAGAAACAAACCCAAGCCCAGGACAAACGCAAGTTCCTCACCCCGGAAGAAATCAAAGCAGCTCAACTGTACCTATCCAGTCCGAACCTGATCGAACGCACCAAAGAGGACATCGGCAAAGCCGGGGTCATTGGAGAGGAAATCAACCGATTATTGATGTACCTGATCTTTACGAGTAGAAAGAGAGAAAACCCACTCCACATCATCAGTTTAGGAAGTTCAGGGATAGGCAAAACCCATTTACAGGAAAAAGTAAGTGCCTTGATCCCGGAAGAAGATAAACTAGAGATCACCAGCTTGAGCGGCAATGCCTTCTACTACTTCGGCCAACAAGAACTCAGAAACAAACTGATCTTGATCGAAGACCTGGACGGTGCGGAAGATGTATTGTACCCCTTGCGTGAAATCCAATCCAAAAAGCGCATCAGTAAAACCATTGTGATCAAGAACACCAGAGGCGAAACCAAAACCGTGACCCTAAAAGTAGAAGGCCCTGTCAGCGTGGCCGGATGCACCACACGAGAAAGCCTTTACGGGGACAACGCGAACCGTTCCTTTTTGATCTACATCGATGAAAGCCAGGAACAAGACCAAAAGATCATGGACTACCAACGCAAATTGAGTGCGGGCAAAATAGACGTAACTGAAGAACATCGGATCACTGAACTGCTTCAAAACACCCAACGGGTGCTGCAACCTGTACAAGTGCGCAACCCCTTTGCCGAATCCCTGCACATCCCCGAAGAAGTGTTCAAACCCAGGCGAACCAATGCCCACTACCTGGCTTTCATTGAAGCGGTGACCTTTTACCACCAGTACCAGCGTGAAAAGCAATACGACAAGGACACCGGAGAAGAGTTCATAGCCACCACTTTAGATGATATAAAAGAGGCCAACGGCCTCATGAAAGAAATCCTGCTCCGAAAATCAGATGACCTAAACGGGGCAACGAGAAATTACTTTGAACGCTTAAAAGATTGGCTGCAAGCAGAAGACAAAAACAGCTTTACCAACGTGCAAGCCCGACAAGCTTTGCGTGTGAAATCCAGCAATCAGAAACGCTACATGGCCGCCCTGCAGGAATGGGGATTAATACAAAAAGTACAAGGTGATAAAAAGAACGGCTTTGCCTATGAAATCGCCACCTACGAAGACCAGAACCAGCGCAATAAGCGCATTACTACAGTGTTGGATGAAATACTGGTTCACCTAAGTAGTTCAAGAAGCCCAAAAGAAGTTCAATCCAAGAAACGAACCACATAATTACCTCTACAAGCTAGAAACCAAGAAAATCAAAGAAGTCCATTCCAAACCGAAAACACATACCGAAGTGAAAAAACTAACCCTCCAAACGGCAGCTTTTAGATACTTAGAACAAAGCTACGGCCAGTGGCTTGACATCCTGGGCTATGCCCCAAGCACCGTGCGAACGTTCCCCACCTACATCCGTGAGTTCCTGCACTACATGGAGAAAAACGGATATACCCAAATCCAGCAAATCGACATCCCCCTGATAAAAACCTACTACAACGAACTGTCCCAGCGCGGCAACCAAAGGCGGGGTGGTGGGTTATCTAATAACTACCTGAACACCCATTTAAACGCCCTAGACAGGTTACTGGAATACCTGAGAAAACAAGCACGGATCGAAATCCCACCTACCGGAATACCGAAGGAAACCCCAACTCCTGAAGAAGTTGTGCCGCTCACCTTAGATCAGGTAAAACACCTCTACCAGGCAGCTGATACTTGTGCCGAAGAGTACCAGGAAAAATCCCCGGGCTACTTTCGTTCAGCCATGCCTTTAAGGGATAAAGCCATCTTAGCTGTCTTTTACAACTGTGGCTTACGCAGGTCAGAAGGTGCAGCCCTGAACCTGTCCGACCTACATTACGATACCCGCTTATTGGAAGTAAAAAAAGGCAAAGGCGGCAAACCCCGGTTCGTCCCTATGAGCCTAAGCACCGTAGCCCACCTGCAAAACTACCACTACGAAGGGCGGCCACTCCTAATGAAAAAAGCCAACGAAGATGCCCTTTTCCTGAACCAGGAAGGGAAAAGGGCTACAGGAAATATGTTCAATAACCGGTTAAAAACCCTTCAACACTACAGTGATGATGCCGCCTTGCGACAAATGAAACTGCACCTGCATATCTTAAGACATAGCATTGCCACGCACTTACTTTACCAGGGCATGAGCTTGGAAAACGTAGCCCAGTTCTTAGGCCACTACTCGCTGGAAAGTACCCAGGTATACACCCACATCATGGAGAAACACTATGGATCAGCTAATTAGATATTTACAGCAAAAAGGCCGTTCGAAAAGCAGCATCAAAAGCTATGTTCGGTGTTGTGAAAAGTTCACAGCGTGGGCGGAATACAAGCACATAGCAATAGAAAATACCACCTATACAGATCTATTGGATTACATCACCGAATTACGAAAAAGAAACCTGGCCCAACACAGCATCATAGGCTACATGACAGCCGTGAGCCATTATTTTGATCATCTCATAAAGCTTAATATCATTACCGTCAATCCAGCCAAATACCTTCAACTAAAGAATAACCAGGCTCGAAAGCTCTATCCCGTTCTGAGCCGGGAACAATTAGAGCACTTATACACCCACTTAGAAACCAAAGCGACCCGAAATACCAGGCCGACCGCCAAAGCCTCAGCGATCAGAAACAGGATTACCGTTGGTTTATTAGTCTTCCAAGGGTTAAACTCCACCGCATTGGGCGCACTGACCGTAAGAGATGTAGATGTATTAGGCGGTAACATAACGATCCAAAGCAGTCGTACCCATGCCGCCCGGAACCTGCCGTTACAAGCTATTCAGATCATTGAACTCGACCGCTACATCAACCAAACCAGAAAAGAATTACAGCACGCTTTTAAGAAAGAAGAAAGTGAAGCACTATTGATCACAGGCTTTGCCCAGTTCAATGAATCACTCTGAAACCTGACCAAACGGCTGAAGAAGCAAGAACCCCAATTGCAATCCTTGAAACACATCCGGGCGAGTGTGATTACCCATTGGTTGAAGCAATACAACTTAAGAGAAGTACAATACATGGCCGGTCACCGGAAAGTCATGAGTACGGAAAGCTATCAACGAAACGATACCGAAGGGTTGCAATTGGATGTAGATCAGTTCCACCCACTAGGATAAACCAAACGATTATGAATCATAAAAATAGAAGTCCATAGGAAAAGGCATTGAATTAGATAATTTTACTTCCAAAAGCCGTATGTAAATCCAAACCTGATTTATAATACACCCGCTATGTTCCTGGCAAGGAAACGAACCAGGTCGTCCTTACGGCACGATGGAAGAGCTAAGGCGGGTTCTTTTAAACTTCCAAAATCCGTAAAAATGAAATACAAGAGAAAAAAAGAGCTTGAAAAGCTTATCGAACATATCAAAGGTGATTATGATGACAATTATGTTGTATTAAGCCGCTACCTGCAAAAAATAGCCTACTGCCTACACTTCGTTAGTGATCAGGATTTTTCACGGTCAGAACTACAGCAGTTAAGTTTTACGGTCTATGAGTTGGGCGAATGTTTTTACCATGCCGGTCAAGTGAGAAAACAACATCGTTACAAACACTTTTTGGAAGAGTTCGAACAGTTCTCCGTTCCTCCAAAACCACCCCGCTAGTCCGCCCCAGATCGCACAGGCCAACGCGCTGTTACTGCTTAAGGCAGTAATTTAGGTAAGGTGTGCCTGTGGTACTCGGCCGGAACTGAGCTCCATAAAAGCAAGGCTATACAAGCTCCCTGGGGTTGTCCTTGCTTTTTACTCCACTTGCCCGTCCTGTGTTCCTCGCCACGGCTGTTTCCTTTTACTTTTTTGATGAGTTATTAAGCCACCAGCGGCGCTATGGGTAAAAAAGTAAACCACAGCCCGAGTTATTGCTCGCCTGCGGCCGCCATCAGACACGGTCAGTCGGGCTATCGCCCTTTTCCTGCCCGGCTTCTGTCGAACTCGCACGCGTCTCGCGAAAGATCAACCCCAATTTATCTGCCGAAATGGAATGAAGGTAGACCCCAATCATGGGGCTTTTATCGTTGCAGTAGTCCTTAGCAGCACGAAGAACCGATACCACCAGAAGTTAATAAGCAGTTGGCTTGCATCATTTTTTTGAGGTAAGCACGCTGCACAAGCTGCCCATTGCCCCAAGCGCACTTACCTCAAAAAACGGTATTAGCTTGCTAACCTCCTGTTAATGAATAGATGTTTGTACAACAAAAAAATAAAAATGAAATGAGATTGTACAGAACGGTTTTTGCTTTTGTACAAGGTGAAAATATTTTTTTAAAAATGTTGTACAAGGTTGTACAATCTCAAAAAGAAAAAAATAAAATGTTGTACAAACTAGTCGCACATCGGTTTTTTGTAGGTTCAAGTTTTGAAAGAGACAGCATCATTCACCCTCTATCTTAGCCGCCAAATTATCAGGTAAAGCATCCGTAATATCAGCCTGATGATCTTTAAGTACCTGTTTCAACCGGATTACTATCTCGGGTTTTGCGCTTGAACGATCGTATTTTTCTGAAATGTCCGCTTCTATATCGTACAATTCGGGATTTTCGAGTGGTTCGGTCTTATTCCAATATACGATAGGCTCCGTTTGCTGAATATGTAATTTCCATTTACCGGATCGGACCGCATATAATTTTGCTTGATGCAACCGCTCACGATCCCTGAAACCTTACTCAGAAGAAAGACCTGTGAGCTTTATCATGAGTTGAAAACAGCGTTCGGTTACCACCCTTTTACCTTTCGAGAAGCCCAAAAAATCATTCAACTGCCATTGAGTATATAGCGCTGTCATTTCATTGCTTTGGAAAACAGTGGGTATATACAACGTGTGAGAGGAGACCGGAAGAATGGCTATTACTACGAAACCTTAAAATGATACGCTTATGAACTCTAAATAACCGCAGTCCTTAGGAAAAGCCTTTAAAATCAGTGCATTTACTCTCGGCATCGTAACGTTTAATTTTGTGCTACCTCACCCTGTATGGCTTGCAGTCGTAAACAACTGCCAATACCTTTTACGAGCATTGAGAGGCTAGACAGGGGTTCTTTTATTCGAACCCAAATGAAACTATCTGCCGAAAAAGACCTCTAAGTATTAACAAAACCGATTGAAGACGTGTATGCTGGTGATTACGCCTCGGTGCACCTGGACCTGAAACGCGCGATTTACGGTTTACACTTCTTAGCCAAAGATCGGTTACCCGAACGTGACCAGCGTAGCTTATGCTATGCTTTGCAAGAGTTGAGTGACAGCTTTTACGATGCCCATACCGAACATAGGATGTACATCGAGCTATTGGAAATCCATGAAGCTACTCCTCCTAAGTTCTAACCTGGTCCATTATTATCATGCTGGCCGCTTTTGTTGCGGCCTGCATTTTTGTTAGTGAAACCCAAATGACCAATGAAAACGTTATCTTTACAAATACAATAGATTATCAATTATGCGGACATCCACCATAAGAGAAGAAGTTCAAGATTATATTAGTCAGGCAGATGAACGCTTCATTCATTTGGTTTATGGTATGATACAGGCCGATAAATCTTCTGAATTTTTACTCAGCGATTCAGAACATCAAGAGGTCAAAAAAAGGATTAGTCGTCATAGAACAGGTGACTCCAAGTCTTATACATGGGATGAAGTAAAAAAGCGCCTTCAATCTTAAGTGGCCTATTTTTTAGAAATTAAGGAAGAAGCATCTGATGAGATTAATGATGCTTTTCATTGGTACGAATCTCGAAAAACAGGTTTAGGAGACGAATTTATCAGCTTGCTTGAAGAGTATTTTAATAGAATAACTGCTAACCCGTTGCTTTATCAAGCAGAAAAAGAAGTTCATGTTGCTGTTATGACTCGTTTTCCCTACAAAATTGTCTATGGCATAGAAGAATCATCTGTTGTGATCTATGCTGTATTCCACACTAGCCGAAACCCTAAAGATTTAGAGCGTTAATTATGTACCCTCTCTATGTCGGGTACGGTTTTACCAGTCGCTCGGGTTTCCGAGTGACGACTATTGACCAGGCCTCCGGCCGGGATGGATTATGACTACGAAAAATTAATAGAAGGGCTGGTAGAGATATCGGTTTTTGCAGGTTCAAGTTTTGAAAAAGACAGCATCATTCACCCTCTACCTTAGCCGCCAAATTATCGGGTAAAGCATCCGTAATATCAGCCTGATGATCTTTAAGTGCCTGTTTTAATCGGGTTACTACCTCAGGTTTTGCACTTGCACGATCGTATTTTTCTGAAATGTCCGCTTCTACATTGTACAATTCGGGGTTTTCGAGCGGTTCGGTCTTATTCCAATATACGATAGGCTCCGTTTGCTGAATATGTAATTTCCATTTACCGGATCGGACCGCATATAATTTTGCTTCCGTCCAATAGAAAAACTCGGACCTTGGGCTAACTTCCGTTGTCCCCTTTAGCACCGAAGAAAGGTCATAACCGTCCATTTTTCTATCTGCCGGTACTTTTGTGCCTGATAGTGTAGCAAAGGTATGGATCAGGTCCAGGGTAGAACCCATTTCACTGACAATGGCGGGCTTTACAATGCCCGGGCCCCAGAAAATGGCAGGTACTCTTTGCCCGCCTTCAAAAGTAGTCCCTTTGCCTGCCCTGAGTGGGCCTGCCGAACCGCCGTGACTTTTGAAAGCCAGCCAGGGGCCGTTGTCAGAAGTGAAAACCACCACGGTATTGTCTTTCAGGTTTACGTCTCGAAGTTTTTGAAGTATCTTGCCTACACTCCAATCTATTTCTTCAATGACATCACCATATAGTCCTTGTTTACTTTTTCCTTTAAAATCATCATGCGCAAATAGCGGGATGTGGGGTAAACTGTGGGCCAGGTATAAGAAAAAGGGCTGATCTTTATTGGCCTGAATGTAGCTCACTGCCTTTTCAGTATAACGATGGGTGATCGTGCGTTGGTCAGCAGGGCGTTCAATGATCTCATTGTTTTCCATAAGCGGAACATCATACATGGTTATATCCGCCTGGTAATTTGGGTCGTCCGTGTTTTTGAGATACTCTTTCCATTCTCCCACAGCGTTCATGTCATTGGAATAGGGGATGCCATAATAGTAGTCAAATCCCTGGGCGGTGGGTAGAAATTGTGGGAGGTGGCCCAAATGCCATTTGCCGATCATGGCTGTAGCGTAGTGCTTCTGTTTCAACACCTCTGCTATGGTAATTTCACTTTGAGGTAATCCTCCCGCCGAGTTGGGGAATAATACACCGCTTTTAGCCGAAGTCATCCCGTTTCTGATGGGATACCGTCCGGTGAGTAAACCGGCACGGCTGGGTGTACATACAGGCGCGGCTACATAAAATTGCGTCCATTTCTGCCCTTCAGCTGCCATCTGATCCAAATGAGGCGTTTTAATAGTAGGATGGCCAAAGCAACTCAAATCACCATAGCCTTGATCGTCCGTGAAAATGACAATAAAATTGGGGAGTGTTTTTTTAGTTTCCGGAGTGTCGGAACACGAGCAGCAAATTACCAGAAATGTTGCAATGAAATAATGTTCCAATTTCCCCATGATGCCTTGTTATTTAGAAAATACCGTACGACGTATTTTGAATAAGTAACTCAATTTTCATTGAAGGTACTTCATTTTTAAATTATAGGTTGAATTTTAACCTTTTCTGAAATACTTTCTATTTCAAGTATCTTATGAAGTTTTTGAGATGACCAGGCCAGGCATTATTAGGCAGAGGTAGTTGCACAACATAACGTTACATCAGTGTTTCAGGTCATTTTTTGATAACGGTCCTTCGTATTTTCCAAATAAATCTACAATGCCTTGATCAATTCAACATACAATGTCGTCAAAGCAACTTCTGCAGTTCCGGCAATGGCTATGATCTCTTCAATATTAGCCGGCTGTAGGTTGTCAGGATCACAATCGTCTGTTAATACGGATATCGCACAGCAGGGCAGACCCATATGAGCGGCTACAATGACCTCCGGTACCGTAGACATGCCCACAGCGTCTGCACCAATGGTTTTGAGGAACCGGTATTCAGCACGTGTTTCCAGGTTAGGGCCGGTCACAGATACATATACCCCTTCTCGAAGTGTTATGCCCTGGGTAGCGGCGATGTTCTGTAGCTTTTTATTTAATACCTTATCATAAGGTGCGCTCATATCCGGAAACCTTGGCCCAAACTCATCCAGGTTTTTTCCCCGGAGCGGATTGTCCGGTTGCAGGTTGATATGATCGTCAATGAGCATAAGCTCGCCTTTGGTCCATTCCATGTTCAGGTTACCCGCGGCATTTGAGATCAGTAATTGTTGGACACCTAATTGTTTAAGTACACGTACCGGAAAAGTAACTTCCTGCATGCTATAACCTTCGTAATAATGAAACCTGCCCTGCATGGCGATCACTTTTTTACCATGTACCTCGCCATATACCAATTTGCCACTGTGGAATTCGACAGTAGCTACCGGAAAGTTGGGGACATCTGTATAGCTGATCGTTTTTTCAACTTTCATAGCCTCTACAAACTGGCTTCCTAGCCCGGTACCCAGAATTATACCTATTTCAGGAGCATCCATACCATTTTCTTTAAGGTACGTTGCTGTTGCTTCAATGTGTTCTTTCATAAATGGATTAGGTTACTGTTTTCGGGCCACTGGATTTGATAACTGTGGGAAAAGCCGTAACAGCGCTTGTTGATGGTGATGTTTTTATTCGAATTTTTCAGGTTCGCAGCCTGATATATGTTGGTCATATTTTCTATTTGTGCTCAGTCCGGGCTATAGGGGTAAAGGTGCAATCCTACTTTCCCTCTGGCTATTGTAAGCTATGAAACTATGAAATAAAATCCAGATCAGGAAGGTCCCCAAAGTTTTGTTGCAGGTGTTGTTTATAGCCGCCATTTTGAGCAAAATGGAGAGGTTTTAAGGGGTGGCATCTTCAGGTATGGCAATGCGGTAGGTTTTGTTCTTTCTGACGTCCAGTTGCTCGTTTCTAAGCCAGGGGTTATGCCTTTTTAGCAGTTTGTAGTTAATGCCCTGCTCTTTGGCAAACTTTACCAGGTCTTTGATGTCTTTACTTACTTCAACGTACCTGAGCTTTTCCTGCTCATACAGGTGGTTGGTGTCGATATTGAAGCCATATTTTTTTGGGCGCTCGATGATCTCTTTAATGGCTAAGATGCGAAAGACATACCGGGACGTTTCGCTGTTCAATAATAAATCATAATAAGAATCTACCTGCTGATTTTTGAATGCCCTGCCTAACCCTGCCATGCCTCGATTATAGGAAGCGGCAGCACTGGTCCAGTTCCCAAATTTTTTATAAGCCTTTTTCAGGTATTTACAGGCCGCTTCGGTAGAACGTATAGGGTCATAGCGTTCATCTACATAACGTGTGATTTCCAGGCCATTTTCTTTTCCTGAAGACTTGAGGATCTGCCAGAAGCCTACAGCATTTTTCGGAGATACGTCATTCACAAAACCACCTTCTATGGCGGTAAGGTATTTGAAGTCATCGGGGATCCCGTTTTCAGCCAGTATCTTTTCGATTTGTGGCAGCCATCGGTTCGCTCTTTTTATGAGGAAGATAGTGCTGCTATGCCAATAGGTATTGATATGGAGCTCTCTATCCAGTCTTTCGGCAACGTCAGGAATTTCCAGAGGCACGCGTTCACCGGCAAAGGAAAGCTCTTTGGGAAGCTCCAGTGTAACGGCATAAAGGTACCCTGCATATTCTCCTGCCGGTGGGTTATCTAATTTATAAAAAGCCAGCTGATTTTCATCCGATGGACTTTTCACGGTCGTGTCATTTGCCTGATCGTATTGAATATATCCCAGTATCACTATAAACGCCAGCAGGGACATGAAATGCGGAAAATACTTCATAACCTAGTTTAAAAAATTGTATTAATAAAAGTAGAAATCCTAAGGAATAGTTCAAATGAACTGCCTGGTTTTTGTAAATACTAGAAATTGGGCGAAAGTAAGTACTTGGAGTAAAACTCGTCAATAGCTGCTACCGCCTCTGTTGGTGTCTCCACCAGGTGGAAGAGGTCCAAGTCAGATTCGCTGATCGTTTTCTCATCTGCCAGCAACGCCGCTTTTATCCAGTCTATTAATCCTGACCAAAAGGCTTTTCCTACCAGTACAATAGGGAATCTTCCAATTTTCTTTGTTTGGATCAGTGTCAGGGCTTCAAACAGTTCATCCAATGTACCGAAGCCACCGGGCATAACAATAAACCCTTGTGAATACTTTACGAACATCACTTTTCGAACAAAGAAGTAATCAAACGTAATAAGTTTATCCGGATCAATGTAATCATTTCCTTTCTGTTCAAACGGTAAGATAATATTCAGGCCAACGGATTTTCCACCTTCTGAACTTGCGCCCTTGTTGGCCGCTTCCATAATACCGGGACCCCCCCCTGAAATTACTCCATAACCATGGCGTACCAGTTTGGCAGCGATCTCTTCTGCCATTTTATAGTATTCATGGTCCGGCTTAGTACGAGCAGATCCAAAAATAGTAACACACGGTCCGATCTTGGCCAGCTTCTCGAACCCTTCTACGAATTCGGACATCACCTTGAAGATCACCCATGAATCGTAACTTTTTATTTCATTCCAGTCCCGTTGTTCAAATGCTTTGATGATCTTCTGCTCGTCATCCTGAGTAGGCATGTTGGGTTGATCTATATGATCGAATTTGGCTTTTTTAGCGTCCATAGCTCGTCTGTTAAAAAAATAATTAAGTAAAATTCTTGTAAATTATGTCAGCAAATTTTGCAATGCAGGCTTAATTTCCGTGAAATCAAACCGGAAGCCTGCCTGCTGGATTTTTTCAGGAGATACCCGGCTGCCTCCTAATATCATAGAAGCCATTTCGCCTAGTATCAATTTAAGCACAAATCCAGGAACATTGGGGAGAAAAAAGGGTTTATTAAGCATTTTGGCGCTCAACTTTGACAGTTCTTTGTTAGTGACAGGATTAGGAGCTACAGCGTTATAGATGCCTGTAGTGTTTTCGTTTTCCATGGCATAAATAAACATATTACACAGGTCATCCAGGTGTATCCAACTCATGTATTGGTCGCCGGGTCCCAAAGGAGCGCCAACACCCCATTTAATCGGTTTCGTGATCTCTTTTAATGCACCTCCTTTCTCACTGAGCACTACGCCTATTCTTAATTTGACCGTTCTGATGCCTAGTTTATCTATTTCATCTACTTCAGCTTCCCAGACTTTTGTGACGGTGGCCAGGAAGTCATCTCCAAATCGGCTATCTTCTTTTTTCCACACGCCGCCGGAATCCCACCCGTAATAACCAATGGCTGAAGCTGATATAAATGCTTTTACCTGGTGCGCATTTTTTTCCAGTGTATCTTTCAGTAGTTGTGTAGATTTTGTTCTACTGTCGCGGATCTCTTTTTTCCGTTCTTTTGACCACGGTTTATCCGCTACACCTGCACCGGCCAGATGCATGATATAGTCTACATTTTCCAGTGCGCTTTCGTCGATAGTACCTTGCCCGACGTCCCATCCGAACAGTGCAATGTCCGAGGACTTTTTTGGATTCCTGGTCATGAACCGAACATTATACCCCTTTTCTTTTAGCAGTTCTGTAAGCCGCGAGCCTACCAGACCGGTGCCTCCTGTTATGAGCACTGTTTTAGACATATTGTAACTTTAAATACCTTGTAGAAAAACGGTATGCAGGGCGAAAAGTTTTTATTGTAGCCACATACATAACATTTTCACATGAGCGGGGCTTTGGGATACTCTTTTTGAACCGAAGTCTTCATTTCCCTTTGATGATCTCAATTTCTATCCTGTCATTGAAGCCGGACAATGGTCCGTTTTGAGGGAATAACATGGTGCTGCCACCCTCGGCTGCCGTCTTTATCCTTTTGGATGAAACGCCCTGATCCACCAGATAATCTCGAAATAAGGACGCCCGGTAAGCTGTTAATTGCTTTGGCGAAGCTGAAATTTGTTTATTTCCCTCAGCACGTACAAAATAGTCAGGGCTTTCATCGCGGATAGTGGCATTACGCTGGAACTTGCCATTACAATGGCTATGGATTTTTATTTTATACTTTGGGTTTACCTTTAACATTTCAGCAAAAGCATCCAGTTCCGGCTTTGAAGTGGCTGTGAATATGGCAGAATTACTCAGAAAACGGACATTGTTAAATTCAATGTAATCACCTCTTTTTGAGCGTTTCAGGGCTTGAGGGACGACTACCTCCTCACTTGCTGCAGCCTTCAATTCTTCATAATTGATAGTAGTTGTCACAGGCTTATATCCCGGAGCGTTGACCACCATCAGGTAAGTTTTTTCGGAATTCTTAGGAGGACTTAACTGAACGGTTTCGTTGGAACGAAACGATTCGAAGCGTGTATCTCTTTCATTTTCAAGAATATAAACCTGCCCCTTGACATCTTCGTTGGTATCCGTTCCGGTGAGTTTGAAAAAAAAGGAAGTGAGATTCGGGTCTCTTTTATTTACTGGATTTTCAGAAATTACTACTTCGTCAGTAACATCAGGTTCAGCTACCTCTGCAATAGTCATAATCTCTTCTTGTATTTCTTCTTCCGGCTCCACCATTACGTCCGATTCTTCTTCCTCAGCCTGGGCCATTACTTCTTCTTCTTCTTCCGGGGTTTCCTGAACCAAAAGTTCATCAGAAACTACTTTTGTCAGCTTGCCGGAATATACCCAACTGTCTTTAAACAGGGTCTGCGACCGTAGTTGAGCGCCATAGGCATAGGCTTCTTTTTTATCCTCTGTTTCCAGTAGTATGACATAATAGACGTCCCGTTCAGCATTAAGCGCGTAACTCGGATTATACTTTTGTTCATCGATTTGTGAGGCAAAACGGAGGGCATTTTCTTCAGAAGAATAGGCGCCTGCAATGACATAATAATGCCGTCCCGGGGAGCCCTGACCGAAGCATTGGACATGAATAATGAAAAATAAAACCAACGTATACAGACCGTATGTAACGTTTTTACTCAATTGATTGATAGTAACTTTAGACACCCCAAGAATAATCAAATCCATATCAAATCACTAATATCATGGATTAAATCATTGTTACCCACTTAAAGATATACTTTTTGCGCCGTTTTGAATAAAAAAATCGGAGATGGGTCTCATCATTATACTACCACCGTGGCAGTCGATTCGCACAATCCATTGATGTTACACTTTAAGTGGGAAATGAAGTTATCAAGGTATTGCGGCCGCTCTGAACCTTTTAACGTGATAGCATACCAGTTCCTGTGAAGGCCTTTACGGGTAACAGGTATCGAGACCAGGCTTTTATCCTTCAAATAGGGCGCTATGATCCATTTGGCTATGACTTTTATACCCATTCCGGCTTTTATCATTTGTACTGCAGCGTCCGTAATTTGAATGGCAGTGACTTTTTTAGGCCTGATCCCTTCAGGGTTGAGCACTTGCCTGAACAACGTCACGGATTCCAACGGAAATGAGTGAATGAGTACCTGCTGGTCTGTGAAGTCTTCTGCTTTTATGTACTGTTTTTCAGCCCAGGGATGATGCGCCGGTACAATAGCCACCAGTTCATCTGTGAACAATCTTTCTGCATGAATTTGGGAATTGTCCACGTCTCCACTTACAATGGCTAAGTCCAATTGTCCTTCGAGTATCAGCCTGATGGGTTCCAGTGCCGTTTCGGGAAAGATCTCTACTTCTACATTCGGAAACTCCCGGTTAAAATCGATCATGAGAGAAGGCAGCCAGTGGTAGCAGGTATAACATTCTGTGGCAAGACGTATGGACCCTATATCTCCACTGGCATATTTCTTTACAGAAATTTCCGCTTGCTCCAGCTCCGTTAAGATTTTTTCGGCAGATGCCAATATTATTTTGCCCGCTCCGGTCAATACCAACTTTTTGTTTACCCTATGAAACAGGGGAGCCCCTAATTGACTTTCCACTTCCTTCAGTTGATGGCTTAAGGCGGATTGAGAGAGATAAAGCCTGTCCATTGCTTTGGTAAGACTGCCTTTTTCCGCTACCTCTTTTATCAATCTTAAATGTCTTATTTCCATAGTCTAATGCTTTCTTATTCAGCTAAATATCTGACTTAACATAGTGAAATTGTGATATTAAAATATTTCATGAATATAAGAAAATATATTCATCCTATTAATAGAACTGGAAATTTAGCAAGGCGTTAACATTGATTTACATAGATATTGATAGGGCCGCAAGAATCGGGTTTTAAAGAGGTCTATGATACAATAGTTTTATTCAGGTCTAAAATATAAAGCCTATGCAGTTAAAAAATTTTCTAATGTTATTATTACTGGCCACTCTTTGGGGACCTTCCTTCCTTTTCATAAAGGTGGCAATTGTTGAAATACCTCCGGTCACTTTGGCGGCGTTGCGCATCGGCATAGGCGCTGTTTTTATCAATTTGTACCTCTATATGAGAGGAGGAAGCTTTATTAAGGAACTCGCTTTTTGGAAGCACGTGACCATTGCCGGGTTTTTCGCACACGCGTTGCCATTTATACTCATCAATTGGGGTGAGCAGTACATTGACAGTGCTATGGCTTCTATTCTTAATGGGCTTACGCCTTTGTTTACCATTGTTATGGCCAATTTTGTCATTGAAGATGATAAAATGGACGTTAAGAAAATTCTGGGCACGATATTGGGCTTTATCGGGTTGATGGTTTTGATCTCTCCCAGTTTGATATCAGGTATTAAGGCCAGTGTCTTAGGAGTGGTAGCCGTGGGTATCGGAGCCGCAAGTTATGGTGTTGCATTGGTTTATTCACGATTGAATTTAAAGGCAGTTAAGCCTGTATACGCTCCGGCATCACAACTTTTGGTAACGGCAGTATACCTGGTTCCTTTTGCATTTTTAACGGATGGCCCTGTGAATTTGGCTTCACTTTCCTTTAACGCAATAGGTTCGGTTTTGATACTGGCAGTGCCAGGTACTGCCATGGCTTTTGTGGTGTATTACAAGGTGTTAGAAAAGGCCAGTGCATCGTATCTCTCTTTGGTCACTTACCTGATGCCTATTTATGGTGTGGTTTTGGGGGTTACTGTGTTAGGTGAAACGATTACCATGGAAACATTTATTGGAGCGATACTCATTTTATCCGGGATTGCCATAGTCAATGGTATTCTACGTCTTCCGAAATGGAAGATGAAAGTAAGACGTGTTAAAGCTGAAAATCCGGTGTGTAAACAATGATCTAATCAGCAAGAAAAGGGGACATGACGTCATGTCCCCTTTTAATATAATAATATTAGAAGAAATAATTGATCACGAAAAGCCTCTCAAAAGCTATTTCATTGACCAGGTTAATATTCAAACTGTTAGATGAGATATCATCAAAACGTTCAGTAGCGCCTGAAACGTATCGGATTTCCCGATCTGAAGTAGCATGGCTAAAGCTTAAATTCCCAAGGTTCGTTTCTATTGAAAAACGATCGCCCAGGAAAAGGTATAATCCCAGGTTTATTCCCAGGTTAAACGATACGCGGTCTGTTTCATCCGTTGATTCATCGATAACCTCTTGTGAGTTCACGTTGAAAGCGGAGCGGTCCATTTCTTGGTTTGAAATAGCAAAATTCACTTCGGGCTGAAAAAAAGTGCCGAACCTGCCAACAATAGGATAATACTTTCTTACAAAAAAGCCTGCCCCATAACTGTAGGATTCAAAGTTACTTTTATCAAGTCTGTCATTAAATTGATCTTCCGTATCCTGGCTGTTGGATGAAATGGATAGCCCTGCACCGATCAGGAGCCGGTCTTTAATGAACTTACCTACGTAAGGCCTGAAGCCAAAAGACCGACTGTCGTTTATCCTGTACCTGTTTCTTACATTGTCTGCATCCTGTTCTGAAAAGTTAATGTTGATCCCCCCACCTATCACATGTTTTCCTTTTAAAATGGGGTCTACGTGTTGTGATTTTAATGAGTAAAAGAATGGCGTTAAAAGGATCATGGAAAAAATAATGCTGGTTTTCATAAGTTATGTTTTTGATGAGTTAATAAGTGGTGATTAATCAAAAACATTGCCATTTCGCCTTTCCAGCATCACTTGTAGGTGCTATGAGATTCTACATCATTGGTAGTCAATTGGTTAAGATTGAATGAAAATATTTATTTGAGAACAGCATGGTAAAACATCAACCAGGATCACTTGAATTTTAGCGATGCGATAAATGAAAAAAATAATACACTGCCCATATTACTCTTTGAGGAACGGGCATTTTATTCTTGCAGCGTGATATAGATTATGTCACCTTATAAGATCAGGAACTATACGCCTTCTGCTTCAACAGCCTGAATTTCAGGAAGCATTCTTTTCAAAAGATTTTCAATACCGGCTTTGAGAGTTACCGTGGATGAAGGACATCCACTACAAGAACCTTGCAGCAATACTTTTACTACACCGTCTGTGTAAGAGTGGAACGCGATGGCGCCACCGTCTTGTTCTACTGCCGGCTTAATATATTCGTCTAAGATACCTTTGATCTTTTTTACTGTTTCAGAGTCGTTTTCATCGAAAAGAGGGGCGTCTTCTTCCAGCGTAATGACCGGTTTTCCAGACTCAAGGTAAGTTTGAATATGGTCTTTTAATGTTTGTTTTATTTCTGCCCATTCAATATCTTCCTTCTTGGTAACTGTTATGAAGTTACTCATATAGAAAACCCTGCCTACAAAATCATATGCCAGTAATTCTTCTGCTAAAGGAGCGTTTTTTGCACTGGCTGCATCCGGAAAGTCATGGCTTTGGCCTTCAGGTACCAGCATGAAATTAGCTACAAACTTTAGCGAATTAGGATTAGGGTTTGCCTCTAAATATAGATTTACAACTTTTGAATTTTCTATTTGCATGACTTATTCTTTTGCGTTAGAATGAAAACAATATTCGGTAAAGTTAGTTCCGGCAAAGTTAAGGATTTAACACCATTCCGAATCTCCTAACTGTCCCGGTGTGGTTAAGAATATTTGGTCAGCTCTCCTTCTGATTTGGCAATTAGCGTAGAAACTGTAGCGTCACCTGTTACATTTACCACAGTGCGGCACATATCCAAGGGTCTGTCAATCGGAAAAATAATGGCCACCCATGCCGGATTTAAACCTACTGACTGCAACACAATGATCATCATAATTAAACCGGCGCTTGGTACGGCTGCTGCTCCTATAGAAGCCAATGATGCCGTTAGTACAATGGTCAGCTGCTGAGCAAAGGTTAAATCCACCATATGTAACTGTGCCATAAAAATAACCGCTACAGCTTGATGCAGACTGGTGCCGTCCATGTTAATAGTGGCTCCTATAGGTAATACAAAGCTTGAAATGCTTCTGGGTACACCCATATTATCTTCCACACATTCCATAGTAACAGGCAAAGTTGCCGCGCTCGAGCTTGTTGAGAATGCCAGGAATTGCGCTGGACTCATATTTTTGAAAAACTCTTTGTAGCTGACTTTAGGTACAAAGAGTTTTAAGATCAATGGATAAAGAATAAAGGCGACAAAAAATAACCCGCCAAGCAGTGTTATGGCATACGACCCTAATCCAAGAAAAATTTCAAATACCTCGCCAGGTGTATCGGCCATTTTAGCGATTACCCCTGCCAGCAGGGCAAACACGAAGAAAGGCGCTACCTTCATTACGAGCTCTACCATTTTGAGGAAAATAGAATTAATTCCTTCTACAAAAGCAATCACAGGAGCTGCCTTATCTTTAGGAATAAGAATGATGGTGATGCCAAAGAAGATCGCAAAGAATATTACCTGCAACATCAATTGGTTATTTGAAATGGAAAAAACAATGTTTTCAGGTACTACATCAATAAGGAACTGTAGTGGCTTACCTTCTTTTTTTTCTTTGGCCGCACTTACTTTCTTTTCCAAGTCACTCTTTTGGGCTTCTGTTAGCTGATGCAATTCTTGATCAGGAGACAGGTATTGAGCATATGTCGGATCATTCAGGTACGATTTGCCGTCCTGGGAAGGTCCCATTTGGTTGTCTTGAAGCCAGACTTCATAGGACAGCCTGTTTTTAATCCTTTGTTCCTGGTCAATACGTGTGCCTGGTTTAATTACATTCACGAAAATTAACCCCACACCAATGGCCAGAAAGGTAGTGGTCATATAAGCCCCGAGGGTCTTACCCCCCAAACGACCTAATTTGGAGACATCGGTTAAACCTGAAACCCCACTAATGATTGAAAACAAGACGAGTGGGATGGCAATGAATTTTAATAGCCGTATAAAAATGGTTCCAAAAGGATCAATCCAGTTGATGGTAAACTCATTCCATCCCAGTGCGCTGGATAGGAAGGCCCATATAACTCCGAGAATTAACCCAAAAATGATCTTTACATGAATAGGAAGTTTTTTCATAATACTCAGATTATATTATTGTGGACCATTGACGCTATGAAGATTGCTCGGTGGTGAGTTTTTTATCGAAATCAGGGTCTAATTCACCTTCTGTTGAAGCAACTACTACAGCAACTGAAGCATCTCCTGTAATATTTACCATGGTTCTGACCATATCAAGAATACGCTCAGGAGCCATAATAAGTGCAATTCCGGCTGCAGGTATACCTACAGCTTCCAGCACGATAACCAACATCACCAGGCCCGCTCCGGGAACTCCCGCAGTTCCAACAGCCGCCAGAGTTGCCGTAAGTACTATGGTTATTTGTGAACTAAGAGTTAGCTCAAGTCCCATGGCCTGTGCAATAAAAATTGCGGAGACCCCCTGATATAAACTCGTACCATTCATATTTATGGTGGCACCGAGTGGAAGCACAAAACTGCTCACTTCTTCAGAAACGCCCAGTTGTTTTTCCACTCTGTCCATGGTTACTGGTAAAGTAGCTGTACTTGAACTTGTGCTAAACCCTAAAAGCATGGCTGGTCGTATTCCTCTAAAGAATTCTAAATATTTGATCTTGGAAAAGTACCTTATGAGAATGGGATAAACAAATATCATCATCAAGAACATGCCTATAACGACCGTTATGGTGTACCAAAGAAGAGCGTACAATAGTTCCCATGCTTTTTCGGGATTATCTCCGGCAATTTCAATGATCAACGAGGCAATCAGAGCAAAGACACCATACGGGGCTATTAACATAATGTACTGTACAATTTTGATAATAACATCGTTGATACCATTGAAGAACCCCAGTACGGTTGCTCCCTTTTGCTTTGGGACCTGCAATAAAGCTACGCCTACTAATATGGCAAAAAATACTACCTGGAGCATTCTGCCATTTTGGGTGGTTGCAAAAAAGATATTATCAGGGACCATGTCTATTAATGGCTGTAAAGGACCCCTTGTTTTTACTTCCTCTGCTGCAGAAATTTGACTTTCGGCATTGGAATCATACAAACTCATTAAATTTTGCCGGGTTTCCTCCGGTAGCTTATGCCCGGGTTTCATAACAGCTACTAATGATAACCCGACGGTGATGGATATAACAGTAGTAAGCACAAAAATGCCTAACGTTTTACCTCCCATTCGTGACAGTTTGGAAACATCGCCAATATTTGCTACACCTATGATCAGAGATGCCAGAACCAACGGAACGGCTACCATTTTTAATGAACGAATGAATATGGTTCCTATGGGTTTTATAAAGTCAAGAGTGAAACCTGAGAGTCCTTCAAATTCAAGGCAAACCATGCCGAAGATCAATCCCAGCGTCATGCCAATCAAAATTTGAGTGTGCAGTGCGAGTTTTTTCATGTTATATTAAGATTGGATCACAATTTGGTTACGCTATTTATCAGGTAGAAATCTACGATTACAAGTGCAGCCATAGCTTCTACAATAGGCACTGCCCTGGGCACAACGCAAGGGTCGTGGCGACCTTTACCAGTCACGGTTACTTTTTCACCCTTTTCATTCACACTATCCTGGTCCTGCATGATAGTAGCCACCGGTTTAAAGGCTACATTAAAATAAATATCTTCCCCGTTGGATATGCCCCCCTGTATTCCGCCTGAAAAGTTGGTTTTGGTTTTTACTTTACCCTCTTCTTCGAAAAATTCATCATTGTGTTCTGAACCTTTCATTTTTGTGCCCTGGAAACCACTGCCATACTCAAAACCCTTGACTGCATTGATCCCAAGCATAGCTGATCCCAGTTTAGCATGAAGTTTATCAAATACCGGCTCCCCTAAACCTGCAGGAGTATTTTTTATAACACATGTCACAAGGCCTCCTATAGTATCTCGTTCTTTCCTTATGGTATCGATCCGTTCGATCATCTTTTCTGCGGTAGTCGGGTCGGGGCAACGAACAATGTTATCCTCCACAGTACTTAAATCCAATTCACTGTAGTGCGGTGCTTCAATATCACCGACAGCGCTTACATAGGCAGTGATCTCAACGCTTAACTGTCGGAGGATCTGTTTGGCAATGGCTCCTGCGGCCACTCTGGCGGCGGTTTCCCTTGCAGAACTGCGCCCACCTCCTCTGTAGTCACGCACGCCATACTTTTCAAAGTAAGTGTAATCTGCATGAGAGGGTCGAAATTTGTCTGCTATATGTGAATAGTCTTTACTTTTTTGATCCTGGTTGTAGATGACCAGCGATATAGGTGTGCCTGTTGTTTTACCTTCGAATACTCCTGATTGTATTTCAAAGCGGTCATCTTCCTGACGTTGCGTTGTGATTTTAGACTGGCCTGGTTTTCTGCGCGTCAGTTCCGACTGAATGAATGCCTCATCTATATCTAAACCGGGCGGGCAACCGTCTATGATTACACCAATGGCTTTTCCATGAGATTCGCCGAACGTAGTTATTTTAAAAAGGTCACCAAATGAATTCCCCAATTGAAATCTGATTTTTTTCCTTAAAAGTCGGCTAAGTTAATTAATAAAACTTCGAGCACAAAAATGCCAAAAATGTCCTAAACGACTTCTTTATCAGCATGAGCAATGACAAGAATCATACATACTCAATCTGTCGGAGGGCTTTCTATCACTTTTTTATGAAAATGTACGCTGAGGTCAGCAACATTCCTAAAATCAAAAGGTTAGCAACTATCTTGGTCCATTCAAAACGATCATTGCTTAAGAGGGTATTGTCTTCAAAGGCTATGCGGTCGTAGAAAGACCCCAGGTCATTAGATTGTATAGACTCATTTTTTTTGCTTTCTCCTTTTACCGTCACCTGAATGTTTGACTTGAGGGTGTCGTATTTCTCAGTATTTGGATTAAAAAAGACCCAGTTGAAATAGTCTTGTAATGCATATGTGCCGGGTTCTTTTGGAATGCCAAAATAGCTGTATGACTTAGACCCCGTTACTCTGCTATTTCTTCGGTTGATCTTTTGCGTTTCATTCGGATCATAAAAATCAAAATTCTCACCTCCATCGACTACAGGATTACCTACGCCGGAAATATTACCCTCACCATAAATGTTAAATTCATAAGAGAAACTTTGGCCGGTCTCCAGGTTTTCGGAATTAATGCGCTCGTCGAGCAAGTAATCCCCAACGGCTACCTGGTCTTTCAGAGGATGTGGTGGTAATTCCTTTACCTTTACCATTTTTTCCTTTGAATAGAAGGTTTTAAAATCTTCCTGCCTGTTCTGTCCAAAGAAAGAAGGGTTTTTAGCCACTTTGTATTTGATCATTTTTAAGCCTACCGAAGGAAAAGTGATAGTCTCCGAGTTTAAGGGATAGAAAACCCCTTGATACACCTTGTATTGGGTATATCGCTTATTTCGGATGTTTACTGGCTCACCATTGATGTTCTCAATGTTAAAGTTTTCCTCCCAGCAGTTTTCAGGGCGTACTTGTTTTAAAATGTCAGAAAGCTGTTTGCCCAACTCGTAGAATTGCAAAGGAGCGCGGTTATTGTCCGCTACGTAAAAGGACAATGTAGTGGTAAACCCTTCTCCAACGTATACCTCTTTTTTACTGGTGGTTAAGGCCAGGAAAGCGTCATCAGCTATATCCACGAACTCTGTGTCACCCTTGTCGTTGAATGTGTCAAACGGATCTCTATCAAACAGGCTTTTGAAAGGATCGCGACGTTGTTGCCGTTTTACCGGAGGACCTACCGTGATCGTTGTTCCTTGTGACTTGACGGTTTTGCCATTAATGGCCATACTAAAAGGCGTTAAGCGAAAGGTACCTTGTCTGGTGGGAACATAGGTCATTGTGATACTTTGTGAGGAGGATATTTGGCCGTTAATGATCTGGGTACTGGATGAAGATGACGTTCCACGTTTCCGAAAGCCTTTAATGTCTGGAAAGTCATCATAGCTTTTCAATCTTTCATTAGAAACTGTCAATGTAATGGTCCAGGCCTGGTTCTCGCCGATTTGCGACGGACCTAACTCAATACTTGCCTCTTGCCCAAGAGCTAACTGACAGGTAATCAGTAATATACTTAATGATGCAAAAAGATGTCTTATAACAATCATCACATTAATCATGTTAATGCCCTAATATTTTATTTACACTTCACACTTCCACACGTAACAAAGTTATAGCAATCTCTGTATATGCTATTAGTTTTTTGTATATTATGGTTGTACGATGCGGCCATTATTATCGTTACCAGATAGACTTCTATCAATATGTTAGACTACGTAAAAATTATTTTGCTTAAAGTTAGCTTTGACAAAAAACTTTTTGAAAAAGAATTAAAAAAGGCCCTCAAATCACTCATTGGAGAAGAGATCGACGAACTAAGAAGGTGGTGTTTTGAAAAATTCAATGATGAGCATCCACTGGTATTACAGCGCTGCTTTGTAATGGTGTAGACGTGAAATACGGTTGCTTGTTAGCCTTTAGAAAGGATATTATTTTTTTGAAAAGGAAATATTTCTTTTCAAGCCAGTGAATTTTGTTCTTTTTAGGGCTGATTTTCTAAACAGTGTGTTAAAAACATCTTCAGTCATCTCCTCCCAGTCCACTGTGTTAAGCTCAGCTAACTGATCATGAGGACTGAATGCTGGCTCTGAATGGGGTTTGCTGAACCTATTCCAGGGACATACATCCTGGCAAATGTCACAGCCAAATACCCAGTTATCAAATTTGCCTTTAAACGTGTCCGGGATATTGTCTTTTAATTCAATGGTAAGATACGAAATGCATCTACTGGCATCCACTATGTAAGGCTGTGGGATAGCTTCTGTAGGGCAAGCGTCAATGCAGGCAGTGCAGGTACCGCAGTAGTCTTTTACCGGACCATCAAACTCCAATTCCAGGTCGGTGATCAATTCCGCCAAAAAGAAGAAACTTCCACTCTGTTTGTTAAGTAATAGTGTGTTTTTTCCGATCCAGCCCAGCCCGCTTTTTTGTGCCCATTGTCGCTCCATAACAGGTGCACTATCTACGAAAGCACGTCCATTAATTTCTCCGATCTGTTCTGTGAGGATATTCAGAAAGGCCTTTAGCTTATCTTTTATCACAAAATGGTAGTCTTTACCATAGGCGTATTTAGCAATTTTAAAATGGTCTTTTTTTGCCAGATCCTGTTTCGGAAAATAGTTGTATGCCAGGGAAACAACTGATTGTGCTCCCGGGACCAGTTGGGTAGGGTCAAGCCGTTTATCAAAGTGATTGGCCATGTACGCCATTTCACCATGATGATTTTGTTTAAGCCATTTTTCCAGCCTTGGAGCCTCATCTTCCAGAAATTCTGCTTTAGAAATACCGCAATACATAAAGCCCAGTTCTGCAGCTGTTTTTTTTACAAGTGCGGTGTTACTGTATTTTGCTGAATGCCTACCCATTATCTACAAATATAGCTGTTTGGCCAGCTTTCGTAGTATTGTGCTATCAGCGTCTGGGTTTTAACATCATTTTAGTAGTAAGCAAAACTACTTCAGTAAATATGGGCACGTATTTAGTCTGTTTATTATTGACCTTGATCTGGGCCTGTACATTTCTCTTATCGGATTTAACAGGAGTAGGGGTAAGGCAAACATAATTTGTAATAAGTAAAGCTACAATCAATCCGAGCGCTATGATGAATTCTTTAAAATGTTTCCTAACCATGACTTTCTCGTTTTCTTTGTTATGTTAGTACGCTGGATTTATGTTTTATTACAAATTCTAATACTTTTTTTCATCGACGGGTCAATACGGGATAAATGAAGTCGGACGCTTTCTTTAAGGAATTTGTCGAAGACAATAAAGCTACGATCTATAAGATATGCCGTGCATATGCAAACGATAGTGAAGAACTCAAGGATTTTATTCAGGAAGTGACCATTCAATTATGGAGGTCTCACCATAAATTCAGAAATAAGTCCAGGCTATCTACCTGGGTGTATCGTGTTACATTAAATGTATGCCTTACACTGGCCAGGAAACAAAAGAGAGGAGTGGATACAGTAGCACTTTTGGAGACCGATGTTCATGAAAGTGAGTCAGAAGCCGAAAAAGAACAGGTGGCCATGCTATATAAGAGTATAAGACAGTTAAAAGAATCTGACAGAGCCATTATATTGTTGTACCTGGAAGATAAGAGTTACAAAGAAATGGCAGAGATATTAGGGATAACAGTTACAAACGTAGGGGCCCGCGTCAATCGGGTGAAGAACCAGTTGAAAGAACTTATCAATGGCTGAACTGGACATTAAAGACATATGGAATAAAAGCATTGTTCGACCTGAACGAGTAGAGTTTCCTGGGATAGAGCATATCGAGGGTGCCAGGTCAAGGAACGTCTTATTTTGGCTTCGCGTAATTCTTACCATTGAATTTTGCCTTAATCTCGTAATAACACCCATTGCCATTTATTTAGAGATACAAAGAGGCTCGTGGATCACTGTGGTCTTTTTGATTGTGGTAGGTGTAGTTTACTTTTTATATTTCCTTTTTCTGATCCTGAAGCTAAGAGCGTTTGATTTCTCCGGGGATGTAAAGGTGAGCCTCACGAAAATCTACAATTATTTGAAGTTCTATTTGTTACACTATAAAGTGGTGATGTTCCTGTCATTATATTTTGGTGGGTTTTACGGGTACTATGAAACAGCTTCGGAAAAAGGGCAATTCATTTTTGCAGAACATGTGTGGCCATTATTACTGGTTACCGTGATTTTTGTACCTGTTTATCTCCTGTTCCATTTTTTGATCAACCTTATCTATGGGCGGAAGATCAAAAAGCTAAGGAAGATCCTTGAGGGCCTGAAGGAAGAATAATTTCAGCAAGGTTGCTGATCGGATCAATCAAACAATCCCATATTTTTACTGGGGGGCACAATTTTTAAGTGTTTGTAGGCCAATTCGGTTGCTTCCCTGCCTCGTGAAGTTCTTTTAATATATCCTTCTTGTATCAGGAAAGGTTCATAAACTTCTTCGATGGTTTCACCTTCTTCACCACAAGCTGTGGCGATAGTAGAAATACCCACAGGGCCACCCTTAAATTTTTCAATAATGGTAGAAAGAATACGATTATCCATATCGTCCAGGCCATGCTCATCCACATCCAGTGCATTCAGGGCTAATTGTGCGATGTCTTTGGTAATGGTGCCATCCCCCTTAATATCCGCAAAATCCCGTGTTCTGCGCAGCAGGTTATTTGCAATACGAGGTGTGCCCCGACTTCTTCTGGCGATCTCATAAGCTGCATCATCATCTACGGGAGTGTTTAAAATATCGCATGATCTTTTTACGATGCCTGTCAGTATCTTAGCATCATAATACTCCAGGCGCGCATTAATGCCGAACCGTGCCCTTAGCGGAGAAGTAAGCAGCCCGGAACGTGTGGTAGCGCCTACCAGCGTAAAAGGGGATAGGGTAATCTGTACTGTTCTTGCACTCGGCCCGGAGTCCAGCATAATATCAATTTTATAATCCTCCATAGCTGAATACAGGTACTCTTCTACAATTGGATTCAGGCGGTGGATCTCATCAATAAACAGTACCTCATTATCTTCCAGGTTGGTCAATAAGCCCGCCAGGTCACCGGGTTTATCCAGTATAGGGCCGGAAGTTATCTTGATGTTACTTCCCATTTCTGTGGCAATAATGTGGGAAAGTGTTGTTTTACCTAGTCCCGGAGGGCCATGAAGTAATACATGATCCAGGGGTTCACCTCTTTTTTTTGCAGCCTGAACAAATACGCTGATATTATCGACAATTTTCTGTTGTCCGGTAAAGTCACCAAAATTTAAAGGACGTAATGCACGTTCAATCTCATGTTCTTCTGAGCTGTAATTCTCGTCGTCTGCCTGTAAATAATCTTCTCTCATAAGATAACTTGCCTCAAGTAAGCAACGATAATAATATCGAATCTAATTCTAACGGATCCAAATGTATTGCTTACACCTCACTAAGTTAAATAACCCTTGATTAACCCACGTGATAATTGCTTAAAAAGCGCTCGCTCGTATGGAGCAGAGGGCAGAGGGTGTGGCGCATGGAGGAAGGAGCATAGCTTGTGTTAGGTCAGGCTTGTTGAAATAAGTTACTCTTGAAGCTTTGCTTCATGCGTTATGCCGGGTTGGAAATAATTCAAGCTATACTACCCTCAACCTTCTCAATTAATTAGTTTTGCCCGCAAAAAAGGATGAATGAGTAATCGATATAAAAATATACTTTACACGGTATTGGTTCTTCTGGCAATGTACCTGGTATATGAGTATCGTCAAACGGACGAATCGGCGCATATGGTATATTTTTCAGGTAAAACCATGGGGCCAATCACCTATAACGTCAAATATTTCGACGCAGAAGAACGTGATTTTCAAAAAGAAGTTGACTCTGTGTTGATGGTGTTCAATCAGTCCTTAAACACATATATTCCTTCCTCGGAGATAACACAATACAATACGGACACATCTTTTCAATTTGAGTTGCCCTATTTCCGCGAGGCAGTTTTAGTCAGTAAGGAGTTATATGAGCTCACAGAGGGAGCTTTTGATCCAAGTATTGGGCCGCTTATCAATACCTGGGGGTTCGGCCATCAGAAAGCAATTGTTATGGATAGCACGGTGATCGATTCGCTCCGTCAATTTACAGGCTTTGACAAAGTACAGTTTGATGAGAAACATATAACCAAAACGGATAAACGTGTACAGTTAGATTTTAGCGCTTCAGCCAAGGGATATGGAGTGGATGTGGTGACAGAGCTGTTACAAAGTAAGGGCATTACCAACGCTTTTGTGGAAATAGGCGGTGAGGTAAGGGCTTCAGGTATTAACCTACAGTCGGGCGAAAAGTGGAAGGTGGGCATATTGGACCCTAATTCAGAAGAGCTGGACCAGCGTTTTGTCAGTATTATCTCATTATCAGATAAGGGGATGGCCACTTCCGGAAATTACTTTAATTATCACATTGTCGACGGAGTGAAATACGGTCACACCATTAGTCCGATGACGGGTTACCCGATCCAGCACTCTTTGCTAAGTGCTTCTGTGATTACTGATAACTGTCACACGTCAGATGCGCTGGCTACCGCATTTATGGTATTCGGGTTGGAAAAAACCAAGGCATTTTTAGAGCAACATACGGAGTATGATGCATATCTTATTTATAGTGATGAAACCGGTAAGTTAAATACGTTTGCAACACCGGGAATAGCGTCATTTATTAACCCAGTGCAGTAATGCCACAAAGAAAAGAATGGTTTGGCGAGTGGTTTGACTCACCCTACTATCACGTACTCTACAAAGAGCGTGATAATAAAGAAGCAGAACAGTTTATCAATAAGCTGGTAGAAGTGCTACATTTTTCTGAGGAGGATAAAATCCTGGACGTGGCATGTGGAAAAGGGAGGCATTCCATTCACCTTAATCAAAAGGGGTTTGATGTGGTGGGCATTGATCTGTCCGAGCAAAATATTGAATTCGCCCGGCAATATGAAAATGAACACCTTCATTTCTACGAGCATGATATGCGTGAAGTATTTGCCAGAGAAGGATTTGATGTGATTCTGAATCTCTTTACCAGTTTTGGCTATTTTGAGGCCAAAGAAGAGAATGAAGTGGCTATAAAAGCCATTGCCGCCTCTCTTAAAAAAGGGGGCACATTTCTTCTGGACTTTTTAAACCCTTACACGGTAATCCATAACCTGAAGCTTTCTGAAGAGAAGGTAATGCACGGGATTACTTTTAAGATCTCAAAAAAACTCGAAGAAGACTTTATCATTAAAGACATTCATTTTTTTGATCAAGGAGTGCCTCATTATTTTCAGGAGCGGGTACGAGCCATTCGGCGGATAGAGTTTCTTGATTATTTTCATCGTGCCGGTTTAAAAGTCAAAGGAATATATGGTAATTACAGTTTTGAACCCTATGAAGCTGAAACTTCTGATCGAATGATATTCATTGTTGATAAATAAAACCCAAATGCAACATTGTTGTATATTTGCATTCAATTAAAAAAACTGATGTTCGTTGATCTTCTTATTTTATTTTTGGCAGCCTTTACAGGAGGTATTTCCACATTTGCCCTGCCCGAAGTCCGGTCCAGACATTACAAATTAGCCCTTGTCTTTGCAGGGGCCTACCTGTTTTCTATTACCATCATACATATTTTGCCTGAGCTTTTTAGCCACACAAAACAGCCCGGTACCATAGGGCTTTATGTGCTGGCAGGTTTTTTTTTCCAACAGTTTCTGGAATATTTTACCGACGGGGCAGAGCATGGCCATGTTCATGAGCATGAAAAGGGTGCCTCGCATTCTATTAAGGGTTCTGCTATGCTACTTATTGCCATGTTGATTCACTCTTTTTTGGAAGGGTCCTTACTGGCGCACCCCAGCACTATTCATCCACATCATGATAGCAGATCCTTACTGGCAGGTATCGTTTTACATAAGGCCCCGGCTGCTTTTGCATTAATGTCCATTTTGTTATGTTCTATGAAGAAGAATGTAGCCTTGCTGTTTCTCATCATTTTCGCATTGGCATCTCCTATCGGACTGCTGATAGGTGATTTTTACGTTGAGAACAGTAAACTTTCAGATGAGACATTTTCCATTCTGTTTGCCATAGTCAGTGGTAGCTTTCTACATATCTCTACCACGATAGTTTATGAAAGTAGCGTTGATCATCACTTCAATGCACGCAGGCTTGGAGTAGCCCTGGCGGGTGCGTTGGTGGCCATTATGGCTGAGGTTTGGTTTTAAAAACTATTTTCTTGCTAAAATATTATATTTATGCTAACTTGATATAGTTATGCAAAATATACCCTGTCCAAGATGTGATTCACGCACTGTAATAAAAAGCGGTATCGTTAACAGCAAGCAGCGCTACAGGTGTAAAAAATGTAATTACTTCTTTACAGTCAATAAATTAGGGAAGAGAATTGATGATTACTACGTTATCAAGGCCCTTCAGCTTTACCTTGAAGGAGTGAGCTATCGAGAGATAGAAAGACTGCTGGGGGTGAGCCATGTATCTGTTATGAACTGGGTGAAAAAATACCAGATCAAACCCCCGGAACGCTATGAATACCGGCCCACCTATCGCATTTTGAGTCATGAAGAATTACAAAATGTTATTGCTGATCCGGAGTATATGAGCGGATCCGGGATGATTATCACAGAACTTGGAGATAAATTCATGCTCATAAAATGGGAGCGTTTCCATTCTTGAAAACTATACTATTAGCAAAAGTATATATCCAATTAGCAATATTCTTTCTAAAAATATCAAATTGGATTTGAAGTTTTAGACGGCCGTCTTTTACCCTGAGACAACTAAAATTTCAACATACATGCAAACTATTACCTACAAAATTGTAATGGCCCTGGGCCTGTTATGGTGCTGTTCTATGCCCTTAATGGCCCAAGACGAGACTTCCGAGGACGACCATGCTTACAAACCGTTAAAGGTCAATTTAAATGAAAACGGTAGTAAGTATGTTCGCTTTATTATTTGGCATCAGCAATGGCTACAAACCAATAACCGCGAGGTCGATGATGCAAAACTACAACTCAATTCATTTGCGCGTAGAAGCCGTTTTTTGGCTTACGCCCAGGTTTCACCCAAATTCTTGATTTTAACCCATTTTGGTCTTAATAATCTAAATACAGGTAATCTTACTTCATTGGGTAATAATGGTGACGGTCCGCAATTTTTCCTTCACGACGTTTGGACGGAGTTTAAAATTTCTAACAATGAAGCACTTCATGTAGGAACGGGACTACACTATTGGAAAGGCTTAACCCGACTGGCGAATGCTTCTACACTGAATTTTATGACCTTAGATCAGGCAAGGCCCTTTACACACTGGCATTCGCTGGGTGTCACGGACCAGTTTGCCAGGCATTTTGGTATTTATGCCAAAGGTCAGATTGGCCAGTTTGATTATAGAATAGCCGTTAATAATCCATTGAACCCTGCAAATGCTTTAGGCGCCGGGAGAAATTATGGGGATGCCTTTCCCAATGCAGAAGCATCATCGGTTACCTATACTGGTTCGGCAACAGCGAATGAAGATGGAGATCCTACCGGAAATACAATTATTGAAGGATACTTCAGGTACAATCTGTTAGACCTTGAATCCACCAAATTACCTTACCAGGTAGGTACTTATTTTGGAAAGAAGAAAGTACTGGGTATCGGGACAGGTTTTTTCAGTCATGCTAACGGCACCTACGATACCATTGCTAACGATCATGAGAATGTCTTTCATGTAGCAGGAGATGTTTTCTATGATGCTCCGGCTCCTGGTGGAGGGATTAATGCCTACGCTTCTTTTATAAGCTTTAACTATGGCGACAACTACGTTTCCAGGTGGGTTGGCACTGGTACTAACGTTTATGTGCATGCAGGATACTTTTTATCTGATCTTAAGATCATGCCTTACATAGCTTATCAGTCAGGTAACTATGAGGCGTTGGAAGACAACATCACCTCATTCGATTTTGGGGTGAATTACTATGTGAATGGACACAATGCCAAAGTCACGCTTGAATACCATACCATACGCGGAGACTTCCGTGATTCTTCCGGCACCGGTGGCGATGTAACCCAGTGGAGGCTTCAGACACATATTTTCTTATAAAAACTAATTAATCATGAATAATGACAGAATGAAACAGTACTGGCGGAAGAACCTGAGTTATCTCGCCATTTTACTTGCCATATGGTTCCTCGTATCTTATGTGGCTGGAATACTTCTGGTAGAACCTCTCAATACTATTAAAATAGGTGGTTTTCCTGTGGGCTTTTGGTTTGCTCAACAAGGATCGATTTACGTTTTCGTCATTTTGATATTCGTTTATGTATCACTGATGAATAAGCTGGATAAAGAATTTGATGTAGACGAAAAAGAATAATCTCATGGATGTACAAACTTGGACTTATATTATTGTTGGGATCACCTTCGTCATTTACATCGGTATAGCGATATGGTCAAGGGCTGGTTCTACGAAAGAATTTTACGTAGCGGGTGGAGGTGTGCCTCCCCTGGCCAATGGCATGGCAACGGCTGCTGACTGGATGTCTGCGGCTTCATTCATTTCGATGGCCGGTATTATCTCATTTGCAGGTTATGATGGCGCCGTTTACCTTATGGGATGGACCGGAGGATATGTGCTGCTGGCGTTACTTCTGGCGCCTTACCTCAGAAAATTCGGAAAATTTACCGTGCCTGATTTTATAGGTGATCGTTATTATTCTAATACTGCCAGAACAGTGGCGGTCATCTGTGCGCTCTTTGTTTCCTTTACCTATGTAGCAGGACAGATGCGTGGTGTGGGTGTCGTGTTTAGCCGTTTCCTGGAAGTGGACATCAATAACGGGGTTTATATTGGGATGTTTATCGTCTTCATCTACGCCGTACTAGGTGGCATGAAGGGGATCACCTATACCCAGGTGGCCCAATATGTCATTCTCATCTTCGCCTTTATGTTGCCAGCGATCTTTATCTCCATACAACTTACGAATAACCCTATTCCTCAATTAGGGTTTGGTGGTACCGTGGATGGAACGGAAACGTATTTGCTGGACAAGCTTAACGGCCTTCATGAAGAGCTGGGTTTCGCTGCTTATACCAGCGGAAGTAAGTCAATGATAGATGTATTCTTCATCACTTTTGCTTTGATGGTAGGTACCGCTGGGCTTCCTCACGTAATTGTAAGGTTCTTTACCGTACCGCGTGTAAAAGATGCCCGTATTTCAGCAGGATACGCATTGGTTTTTATCGCTATCCTTTATACTACGGCACCGGCCGTAGCAGCCTTTGCCCGTACTAACCTGATCGAAACCGTGAGCAATAAAGAATATGCTTCTTTACCCAACTGGTTCAGTAACTGGGAAAAAACAGGTCTTTTGACCTATGACGATAAAAATGGTGACGGTAAAGTACAATATGTAGCGGATAAAGAGCAAAATGAGTTGAAAATAGATCGCGACATCATGGTCTTGGCCAACCCTGAGATTGCCAACCTTCCGAATTGGGTGATAGCGCTGGTGGCTGCCGGTGGTTTAGCTGCTGCATTGTCTACAGCGGCAGGTCTGTTGCTGGTGATCTCCACTTCCGTTTCGCATGACCTGGTTAAAAAACAGATAGCGCCGGACATCTCAGACAGTTCAGAGCTTTGGATAGCCCGTGGCGCAGCGGTTCTGGCGGTGGTAGTAGCAGGATATTTTGGGATCAATCCGCCTGACTTCGTTGCGGCTGTAGTGGCGCTGGCATTTGGCCTGGCTGCTGCATCTTTCTTTCCGGCTATTATCCTGGGCATCTTCTACAAAAGAATGAACAAAGAAGGCGCCATTGCCGGCATGGTAGTAGGGCTGGGTATCACCTTGTTTTATATGATGCGCTACAAACTCGGATGGATTGGCGGACCTACCACTTCAGACGATTGGTGGTTCGGTATATCTCCGGAAGGTTTCGGTACCATTGGTATGATACTAAACTTTGTAGTGTCTATTGCCGTAAGCAATTTCACACCACCACCACCGGAAAATGTACAGAGCATTGTCGATAATATTCGTTTCCCCAGGGGTGCGGGAGAGGCACATGATCATTAATAGGTAGTACGGTGAGCGTAGCCTTCTCTACGTCAAACTAATGGTGAGAGAGGGCTATGCTTGTTTTTCCAGTTATAAATTTTTCATCCAATGAAATTAAAAAGAGAAACCTCCATAGTGTTTTTACTGGTTTATGGTGTGATCACCGTTGCTGCCAGGTTTTATTTTGAAATGAAGTTTAACGTTGATTTTCTTACTTCATTCCTCCTGGGCGTCTCACTCTTAGGAGCGCTGGGTTTGCTATTTAAGATGGGATTTTTGACCTTGAATAAAGAATAATCGCATTATGTCAGGAAAAACCGTTACATACCTCATTGTATCTTTTGTTGTATTTTCATTTCTGTTTCACTATCCATTTATTGCGGTGACGAATGAAGCGAAATACATTTTTGGTATGCCGGTTTTTATCATTTATCTGGCCGTCATCTGGGTAGGTCTGATAGTGACTAATTACTTGATCGTTAGACGTAAATCAAAAGACGAGCATGGCGATTGAATGGGTAGTTATCGTACTTTCCTTTGCTTACCTCACTCTTCTGTTTTTCATAGCCGGGTGGGCTGAAAAAAATGCACACAAAAAGTTATTTTCCAGCCCATATATCTACGCCCTTTCACTAGCCGTTTTTTGTACGGCATGGACCTACTATGGTAGTGTAGGACGAGCGGCAAACCAGGGCCTTGACTTCCTGACAACCTACGTAGGACCTATACTGATGGCACCACTTTATATGGTGGTGAGTCGTAAGATTATCCGGATATGTAAAGTGCAACGTATCACTACTATTGCTGATTTTATCTCAGCAAGGTACGGTAAAAGCCTTTTTCTTGGGGCTTTCATTACCATTATTTGTGTACTGGCTATCATTCCTTACATGTCCATTCAATTGAAGGCTATCTCATATAGTTTTAGCATATTCTCTGAAGAGTTGCCTCCCAGGGGTGATACGTTTTTCAAGGATACCGCTTTCTACGTTACCATGGTGCTGGGGATATTTACGATTTTGTTTGGTACACGAAAGATTGATGCCACTCAAAAAAATACAGGTCTGATTACCGCGATTGCTTTTGAATCTTTATTCAAACTCTTCGCATTCCTGCTGTTAGGGATCTATGTTACTTATGGACTCTTTGACGGATTTGGAGATGTTTTTTCTTCTGCCAAAAGATTAACTGATTTTGAAAGGCTCATTACTATTGATCCGGAGCATGGTTATAGTAATTGGTTTTGGCTTAATCTTTTATCTATGCTCGCCATTATATTACTTCCCAGGCAGTTTCATGTTACGGTAAAAGAGAATACGAATGAAGAACAACTGAAAAAAGTAGTTTGGTTATTTCCCTTATACCTGTTACTGATCAATTTATTTGTTATTCCCATCGCTTTGGGGGGAAGGTTATTGTTCGAAGGTCAGGGGGTAGATGCTGATACTTATGTTTTGGCCATGCCTTTGGCAAACGATAGTGTGGCGTTAGCATTACTGGTGTATTTAGGAGGTTTTTCAGCGGCCACCAGTATGATCATAGTCTCTACGTCGGCGCTTAGCATTATGTTAAGTAATAACTTATTGGTGCCGATGGTGCTGAGAAACCATTTTCTGGGGAAGTCATTTGAAGGGCGGTTGAATTCCGTGGTATTGAGAGGGCGCCAGGTGATGATAGTAGTAATGCTTATTCTGGCCTACCTGTATTTTAAGTTGGTGGGCGAGAGGTTTTCACTTGTATCGATTGGATTGATCTCTTTTGTAGGAGTTGCACAATTTGCTCCGGCGGGGTTAGGGGGACTATTTTGGAAAAGGGGGAACTATAAAGGAGCCTTGACCGGGCTGATCATAGGCTTTGTCGTTTGGTTTTTTACACTGATACTTCCTACCATGGTCACTGCCGATATTTTACCTTCAAACCTTTTAAATGAAGGGTTTTTAGGACTATCCTATCTGAGGCCTAATTATTTTATGGGGCTCAACACGGGTAATTTTGTGGCACAAGGTTTCATGTGGAGTATCTTATTGAATACGTTGGCCTATGTAGCGGTCTCTGCCATCACGCGCCAATCTACCCAGGAGACCAATCAATCGGAAGTATTTGTAGATATTTTCAAATACTCAACAGTATATGAAAGTGCCATTTTATGGAAAGGTAAGGCCTTTGTAGCAGACATTAGAGATCTGCTGGCTACATTTTTAGGACCCGAACGTACGGATAGAGCATTCAGGAAATTTAAGGCCAGAAATGATATAGAAGCGGATTCCATAGAGGCGGATTCCCGTGTGGTAAATTATGCGGAGAAATTGTTGGCCGGGGCTGTGGGTTCAGCATCAGCCCGGGTGTTGATGTCTTCCGTAGTAAAGGAAGAAAAGATCAACATGCACGAGGTATTTGATATGCTGCAGGAAACGCAGCACTACATTTCGGACAATAAGGAGCTGAAACGAAAATCAGAAGAACTTCAGGAGGCAAGTCTTAAGCTGCAGCAAGCTAACGACGAACTTACGAAGCTCGATCGACTAAAAGATGAATTCATTTCCACAGTAACCCATGAAATGAGGACACCTATTACCTCGATACGTGCATTTTCTGAGATATTGAATGACAATGACGATCTGGAAGCTGAGCAGCACGGGCAGTTTCTGAAAACTATCATTGATGAAACAGAACGTATGGAGCGTTTGATCAACCAGGTGTTGGATTTGGAGAAAATGGAATCAGGGCAGATACAGCTTACACTCCGGGATTTACGTTTAAATGATGTGACCAGGGATGCCTTGAATTCTATGCAACACTTGTTGAAAGAAAAGCAGATCAAACTGGTAACACAATTACATGCAAAACTACCCATGATCAAGGGGGACAGAGATCGGTTGATGCAGGTCATATTGAACCTGGTATCTAATGCAATGAAGTTTTGTGATCCGAAGTCAGGAGAGATTCGGATTGTTACCGGGACAAATAATGGCAGCGTGGAGTTGTCCGTACTTGACAATGGTCCTGGTGTACCTGTTGAAAGCCAGTCATTGGTTTTTGAAGCTTTTTATCAGGCGGAAAATCAGACCTTAAAAAAACCGGAGGGCACTGGCCTGGGATTAACCATCTGTCAAAAGATCATTAATATGCATGATGGGAAAATATGGGTGAAAAATGGAATCAAAAAAGGCGCAGTAGTCACCTTTAGCATACCTAGAATTTAGCCTATGAAAAAAGTACTGATCGTAGATGATGAACCTAATATTATCATGTCATTGGAATTTTTAATGAAAAAAAACGGCTATGAAGTATTTATTGCCCGAAATGGGGCGGAAGCTATCAAAGCAGTGGATCGCGAACGTCCTGATATTGTAATCCTGGATATAATGATGCCGCACGTGGACGGCTATGAGGTATGCGAGTATATAAAACAGCAAAAGATAACCCCGGTAGCTAAGGTTATTTTCTTATCTGCCAAAGGAAAGGAAAGTGATATTGCCAAGGGGTATGAAGTAGGTGCTGATTTCTATATGACCAAACCATTTTCTACAAAAAATTTAGTGAATAAAATAAATGAATTAACAGTCTCAAAACCTTAATACTATACTATTATGAGTAACAAGATCCAAACCCTCAGCGGGTACATACATGAATACGCAAAGAGTGTTCAAAACCCTGATCTTTTTTGGTCCAGAGTAGCCGATTCCTTTTTTTGGCAGAAGCGATGGGATAAAGTCGTGGAGTGGAATTTTGATGACCCCGACGTAAAGTGGTTTACCAACGCGAAATTAAATATCACTGAAAATATCCTGGAACGGCATCTGTTTATCATGGGGGATAAACCGGCCATTATCTGGGAACCCAACGACCCTGAAGAAGCGTCCAGAACAATCACTTACAGTGAATTGCATAAGATGGTATGCCAGTTTGCCAATACCATGAAAGCACAAGGCATTCAAAAAGGAGATCGAGTGATCATCTATATGCCAATGGTGCCTGAAGCCGCAGTCGCTATGTTGGCCTGTGCCCGCATTGGAGCGGTACACTCGGTAGTGTTTGCAGGATTTTCCGCTACCTCCCTGGCAGACCGGATCAATGACTGTGAAGCAAAAATGGTGCTTACGGCCGATGGCAATTTCCGGGGAACTAAAAAGATACCCGTTAAAGCAGTAGTGGATGAGGCCCTGGAAAAAACTACGACGATTGAAAAGACCATTGTCCTAAAACGAACAGGGCTGGACGTAACAATGCAGGAAGGGCGTGATATCTGGTGGCATGAAGCCATTGAGGGTGTTAGTACGGAAAATAAAGCCGAGATTATGGATTCGGAAGACATGCTCTTCATTTTATATACATCCGGTTCTACAGGACAGCCAAAGGGCGTGGTGCATACCTGTGGAGGATACATGGTATATACCAACTACACTTTTCAAAACGTATTTCAATACTCACAAGGAGACGTATACTGGTGTAGTGCCGATATAGGCTGGATTACAGGACATAGCTATATTGTTTACGGACCATTACTGGCCGGAGCCACTACCGTAATGTTTGAAGGGGTACCGACTTATCCTGATCCGGGACGTTTCTGGGCGATCTGTGATAAACATAAAGTAAACCAGTTCTACACCGCACCTACGGCTATCAGAGCGTTGCAGGCGTATGGTACCGAACCTATTGGACCCTATAAACTGGATACGTTAAAAGTGATCGGTTCGGTGGGAGAACCTATCAACGAGGAAGCGTGGCACTGGTATCATGATCACGTTGGAAAAGGGAAGTGCCCCATTGTGGATACCTGGTGGCAGACAGAAACGGGAGGCATGATGATCTCGCCAATAGCGGGTGTTACACCCACTAAACCTTCCTATGCTACATTGCCACTGCCAGGCATTCAATTGGCAATTCTGGACAATGATGGGAAAGAGCTTACCGGCAATAGTGTGGAAGGTAATCTTTGTATCAAGTATCCATGGCCGGCTATGATCCGGACTACCTATGGCGACCACAAACGATGTCAACAGACCTATTTTTCATCGTTTAAGGGATATTATTTTACCGGTGATGGAGTGAAACGTGATGAAGATGGTTACTACAGGATATTGGGTAGAGTAGATGATGTGATCAATGTTTCAGGGCATAGAATGGGTACGGCTGAAGTTGAAAATGCCATTAATGAGCACCCTAAAGTGGTGGAATCAGCCGTTGTCGGATACCCTCATGATATTAAAGGACAGGGTATTTATGCCTATGTGATCTGTGATATGGAAGGCCGCTCTGAAGAGAACCTTACCTCGGAGATCCGGCAGTCCGTTACCAAGATCATCGGGCCTATAGCCAAACCGGATAAAATACAGATCGTTTCCGGCTTACCTAAAACCCGTTCCGGGAAGATAATGCGTAGAATATTACGAAAAATAGCTACGAAAGAAGTAAGCAATATGGGAGATACCTCCACTTTGCTAAACCCGGAAATAGTGGAGGAGATCATGGAAGGGGCTAAATAGCTTTGAAATAAACGCATAACCAGTGTAAAGTGGCTGCCAATCTCATAGGATCAAGAATTGCGGATTTTCTAAAGAAATATCCACCCTTCTCTTACCTGGAAGAGAATATGTTAAGCCAGTTGTCCGAACAGGCAATCGTCCGGTACTTTGGCCCGGGCGATTTTGTCTTTCAGCAGGGGGAGGAGAAGTCGGGCTATCTTTATGTAATACGGGAAGGTCTGGTGCATCTGGAAAGGCTGGAAGCAGGTGTCGCCGTACTGGTAGATACATGTGATGAAGGGGACCTTTTTGGTGTGAGGGCCATGCTTAGCGGTAAACCCTATGTTTTTCAAGCAAGGTGTGAAGAAGAAAGCCTGGTGTATGGCATTCCGATCGCACTTTTTCAATCCATGCTGGAAGGAAATGGTAAAATTGCCATGTTCTTTGCAGCAGGGTTGGCCGGCGGTCAGGCCGTTCTCTTGAAGAAGAAAACCAATCCCCTTCCGGTACAGGACCCTGGCGCATTGTTAAACTGGAACCGTGCGGTAGATAAGCCATCGCGTTCTTTGGTTTGGGCTTACACTACGGAAACCATACGTAGTATAGCGCTGAAGATGGAAACGGAGCGTGTGGGGTCCGTTATACTTTGCGATGCAAGTGATCAGGCCATCGGTATTGTTACCGATACTGACTTTAGAAAGAAGGTAGGGACCGGGAAGGTTGATATTACATCACCCGTAAATGAAATCATGTCTGCAGGTTTGATCAAAATGCCGCTGGGCCAGCCACTTTCCAGGTACTTATTGGAAATGCTCAGGCATAAGATACGTCATATCTGCCTGGAAGAAGAAGGCAGGCCAGTGGGAATGTTAAGTGAACGCGATTTAATGGCCGCTCACCAAAACCATCCCATGGCGCTTATTTATGCTTTGGAGCGCGCACCCTCTGTCAATGACCTGGTGCGATTACGAGGTGATGCAGATGTACTGGTTAAATTTTATTTGGAACAGCATGTTTCCGTTAGGCTTACTTCCTCATTGATCACGCACATCAATGATACTTTGATCAATAAAGCCATTACGCTCGCGCTGCAGGAGCTTGTGCCTGCTTTAGGTAGTCCTCCCGTAGATTTTAGCTGGATCAGTTTAGGGAGTGAAGGCCGTTCAGAACAGTTAATACGTACCGATCAGGATAATGCCATTGTTTTTGAAGATGTAGCTGAGAATAAGCTTAGTGAGGTAAAAGACTATTTCCTGCAATTAGCTGCCCGTGTGAATCAAATACTGGAGGATACGGGTTTTGAGCGTTGCCCGGCGGATATGATGGCGGGTAATGAAGAATGGTGTCAGCCTTTGTCAGCATGGAAAAAATACTTTACCGGTTGGATAAGTCAACCACAGGAAAAATCACTCATGCTGTCCACTATTTTTTTTGATTACCGGAAAGTATACGGTTCTTCTGACCTCATTGGGGAGCTGAAAACCCATTTGGCCAAAGAAATCAATAGTGAACGGATTTTCCTGAACTTCCTGGCGAGTAATGCATTGAAAAATCCGGCTCCACTTACTTTTTTCAAAAACTTTATGGTGGAACGATCCGGCGAACACCAGGATGAGTTTGATATAAAAGCCAGGGCCATGATGCCTTTGGTAGATATAGCGAGGGTCCTGGCCCTGGATGTTGGTTTGCTGGACGAAATGAATACCGTAAAACGTTACCTGGCATTAGCGGAAAAAGAACCTAAACGTAGTGAGCTTTATACACAAGCAGCTGAGTCTTATGAATACCTGATGCAAATTCGTGCATTGAATGGCTTCAAGCACCAGGATTCAGGTCGGTTTATTACGATCAGCGCATTGAGTAAGCTGGAGAGACAGATCCTCCGCAATACGTTTGAACCCATTAATCAACTTCAGAAAATGCTGAGTCTACGCTATCAACTAGGGTATTTTCAATAATGGGATTTTTGTCCGGGTGGTTTCAAGGTGATCGGCAAAAAGACCTTCCCGGGTTTGCCCTGGAATATCTGAGTTCATGTGATCAGGTCAAAAGATCTGCTTCGCTTGAGGGGCTACGGTTTGTGGTGTTTGATACTGAAACTACCTCACTCAACGTGAAAGAGGCACGCTTACTTTCACTTGGTGCCGTTAGTTGTACAAGCCATCAGATCAATATTGAAACTGCCCTGGATTGTTATGTGTCATGGGAAGAAAGTTCACGCCCGGAAAATGTGGAAATACACGGTATCACGAAGAGGCAGAGTGACAAAGGGATGACACCGGAACAGTTGATCGAAACCTTTTTAGAATACATTAAAGGGGCAGTATTAGTGGCGCATCACATAGATTTCGATGTAGCAATGGTCAATGCTGTTTTAGATAAATACTACAAAGGATTGTCTTTAGCTAATCCTAAATTGGATACCGCACAACTAGCCATCCGGTTAGAACATTCCCGCTTTGATCGGAGTAATGTCAATCGAAAGGATTATACCTTAGATGCGCTTATGGAGCGTTTTCAGGTGACTCCTCTTGAGCGTCACTCAGCGCTGGGCGACGCTTATTCTACCGCTTTGTTATTGATGAGGTTACTCTACAGGTTAAGAAAAAGGGGGATAGACAGACTGGATAAACTGACCATTTAAAATGCACAGTTCCCGGGCAATGGTGATTGGCTGTCTACACCTGTGGCAAATGGATCGGGCAGTTCAGCGGCTTCAAAACCAGTGGCAACACTTCCTTTAAAAGCCTGTCCTCCGTACCCCGTAGTATTCATATGCCCTCTTATCCAAACCGTTTGATTTTCATCAATACCTACCGGACCTCCTGATCGGGCAAAAGGCTGTTCATTGACATGGCTGTGTGCCAGGATACGTCGATAGACCAGCTTGCCATCTTCTGAAAGTACCTCCCACCAGTCGGCATATTGATCGCAGCCAGTATCAGGACTAGACAGCGTTACAGAGAAGGTATAGCTACCGTTACTACCAGAAGCTCTGACGGCAGTGATATCCGCATGCTGTTTTCTATCCTGCCTGTCATCGCCTGAGTCATTACTATTATCATCTGAACACGAAAAAACAAGTAAGAGTATGAAATTAAGGAAGAGCATGGGTCTATTCATTTATGTCGATCATTTCCATCAGTTAAAACTTTTTAAGTAAAAGTAATATTTAGTTAAGGGAATGAAAAGATATGAATAATGATAAAAACAAAGAACACAGTCATTTGCTGTGCTCTCTGTTCCGAAGATCAGATGGGTGAAATCGTCAAGGGGGTTACTTTGTTTATTTCACAAACTGTGCTTCTTCCGTGCTTCCACTCATCGCTGTGGTGCTTGAACTTCCCTGCTGTACGATGTTCTGCACTGTATCGAAATACTGCGTTCCTACAAATGCCTGATGTTTCACTGCTTTGAATCCTTTGTCCTGAAGCGCGAACTCCCTTTCCTGGAGCGCACTGTATCCGGCCATTCCACGATTTTTGTAGTCCAGCGACAGTTCAAACATAGAAGTGTTCAATGCATGAAATCCTGCCAGGGTAATGAACTGGAATTTATACCCCATTTCTGCTAAATTCTCTCTGAACGTTTCCATTTCACTTACGGATAACTTGGCTGCCCAGTTAAAAGAAGGCGAGCAGTTATACGCCAGCATTTGATCAGGATACTTTTCTTTGATACCCTGTGCAAACTCTCTGGCCAGTCCCAGGTCAGGGTTTGAGGTTTCCATCCAAAGCAGGTCTGAATACGGGGCATAGCTTAACCCCCTGTCAATGCCTTGCGCTAACCCGTTATTCACATGGTAGAACCCTTCCGCAGTGCGTTTGCCTGTAATAAATTTGTGGTCCCTTTCATCAATGTCAGAAGTGATCAGGTTAGCAGCTTCAGCATCCGTACGGGCCACCAGCAGTGTAGGGACATCCATTACATCAGCCGCCAGACGAGCTGCTACCAATTTATTAATGGCCTCTTGGGTGGGTACCAGTACTTTACCCCCCAGGTGACCGCACTTTTTGGCAGAAGAAAGCTGATCTTCATAATGTACGCCTGCAGCTCCTGCCTCTATCATACCTTTCATCAGTTCGAAAGCATTAAGATTACCTCCAAAACCGGCTTCAGCATCCGCAACGATGGGCACCATCCAGTCGATATCGGTTTCCCCGCTTACACTTTGGATCTGGTCTCTGCGCATGAGCGCGTTGTTGATCTTTTTGACCACGTTAGGTACAGAGTCGGCAGGATAGAGGGACTGATCAGGATACATTTGTCCCGCTAGGTTGGCATCAGCTGCTACCTGCCATCCACTAAGATAAATAGCTTCCAGTCCGGCAGTTACTTCCTGGATGGCCTGGTTTCCGGTCAGAGCTCCGAGCCCGGCCACAAAATCCTGGGCATTAAGCTTTTTCCATAGTTTTTCAGCTCCCAGACGTGCCAGGGTATGTTCTACGGTGACTGTGCCACGTAATTTTACCACTTCTTCAGGAACATAAGGGCGTTTTACGTTTTTCCAACGAGGATTAGTCATCCAATCGTTATACAACTTTTCGATTTGATCTGCTTTACTCATGATATTAGTGGATTATTTGATACGCATTAAGTGTTAAAAATTCTTCAAAGTTTTCTGAGAGTACCAGTTGATCAAACAAGGCTATGGCTTTGCCGAATTGTCCGTTCTTATAATTCTCAGCTCCTATATATTCTTTTATCTTCTCTAATTCTTCGGCTTTTAGCTCTTGATAAAGGGCATTATCGATCAGCCTGCCATCTTCCAGGTGTGCTTTACTATTGATCCATTGCCATACCTGTGTGCGCGAGATCTCTGCCGTGGCGGCATCTTCCATCAGGTGATACAATGCCGCTGCGCCATTGCCTCTCAGCCAGCTTTCTATGTACAGGATACCTACATTAATGTTCGTTCTCAGTCCTTTTTCGGTGATGGTCCCAATGGGTTTTGCCACTAAGTCCTCTTCTGAAATGTAGATATCGTTCCTTTTGATATGGATCTGATTTTTCGTGGGCATCCAGTTGTCAAAAGTGTCTTTGGCTAATTTCACCAAACCGGGATGTGCTACCCAGGTGCCGTCATGGCCCATACGGACTTCTCTCATTTTATCCTTCCTTACTTTTTCAAGTGCAGCCTTATTCGCTTCAGGGTCAGATTTGATCGGGATCTGAGCTGCCATACCTCCCATGGCGTGGACCCCTCTTTTATGGCAGGCTTTGATCACGGCCAGTGAGTAAGCCTTCATAAAAGGCACTTCCATACTGATCTGTGCCCTGTCCGGCATCACATAACCTTCCTTATTGCGGAATTTTTTAATGAAAGAGAAAATGTAATCCCAACGTCCACAATTCAGCCCGGCGCTGTGCTCTTTCAACTCATATAGGATTTCGTGTAGCTCAAAGCTGGCCAGTATCGTTTCTATCAGTACCGTTGCTTTAATGCTGCCTTGAGGGATGCCCAGGTAATCTTGCGAAAACTTAAAGACATCATTCCACAGGCGTGCTTCCTCATAGCATTCCATTTTGGGTAAATAGAAGTAAGGGCCACTGCCTTTTTGCAGAAGTTTAGCGGCGTTATGGAAAAAATACAGGCCAAAATCTACCAGGCTTCCACTCATAGGTTCACCATCCACCAGGATGTGTTTTTCTTCCAGGTGCCAGCCACGTGGTCGTACAAAGAGTACGGCCGTCTCCGGGTTCAGAGTATATTCTTTTCCTGAAGCAGGGTGAGTATAAGCTATTGTGCCTGCAATGGCATCACTCAGATTAATTTGTCCCTGGATCGTATTTTCCCAGTTGGGGGTGTTGCTGTCTTCAAAATCGGCCATAAATACCTTCGCACCTGAATTCAGCGCGTTGATGATCATTTTACGCTCCACAGGTCCGGTGATCTCTACCCGCCGGTCTAAAATATCTTCGGGGATAGGAGCTACTGTCCAGTTCCCGTCCCGAATGGCCTTGGTTTCTGGTCTGAAGCCAGGCATTTTACCGCTATCGAGTTCCAGTTGCCGGTGTTCACGCGCTGACAGACGTTGTTTTCTTTCCGTATCGAAATTCATATGTAACACTTCCAGAAAAGCCAGTGCTTCAGGGGTGAGTACTTGAGCATAGGCCTCAGGCACCTCAGCAGTTATTCTGAGAGACGAGGCGGTTTCAGTGATATTGTTGTCGGTCTCCATCATTTTATCTGTCTTTTTTTGTCAATCTCATGCAATATAGAGAAAATTCTTTAATAGCGAAAATTCGCTAAAAGAAAATTTAGCATAAATTTTGATATCTTTGTTTATGACCAATGGTAATTTTCAACTCAAGCACATTTTTGGCCTGAAAATCCGTGACTTGCGGATGAGTAAAGACTTATCCTTCCAGGAATTATCAGAAAAGACGGGATTATCCGTTTCCTACCTCAGTGAGATTGAAAAGGGGAAAAAATATCCAAAAGGGGACAAAATACTGGCGCTGGCAGAGGCTTTAAAAGTGACCTATGATTACCTCGTCTCCCTGCGGGTATCCAAAAAGCTGGAGCCCATTATCAATTTGATGCAATCTGACTTTTTCAAAGAGTTCCCGTTAGAAACGTTCGGCCTTGATCCGCAAAAGGTCATCGAGTTGTTGTCCCAGGCCCCTGAAAAGATCAATGCCTTTATCACCTCTGTTATTACCATTGCGCGTAACTATGAAATGCGCGGGGAGCATTTTTATTTTGCTGCCTTACGCTCCTACCAGGAGTTACACGATAATTATTTTCCTGAAATAGAGGAAGCGGCCAGCCAATTTAGAAAAGAACATGGCGCATTACTGGCGGTTCCTGTCTCGGTTAACGCTTTGAAAGATATTCTGAATAAGACGTACGGTATTAAGCTGGACCGGCGTACACTTTCCACTTACGAATCATTGCGTGATCTGCGTTGCTACTATAATGCAAAAGAAAAGAAGGTCTTGCTAAATCAGGGGTTAACACGGGAGCAGGAAAGCTTTCTGCTTGGCCGCGAGATAGCTTTTCAATACCTGGACCTGGCACATCGCCCAATGGAAACGCCTCCCCAGCGAGGTGACAGTTTTGAAGCCATTCTCAGTAATTATAAGGCTTCTTACTTTTCTGCCGCATTAATTCTGCCGGAGGAGAAAATACTGAAAGACGTACATAAAGTGGCCGCTTCTCCTTCCCTGGATACCAGCATGATGGTGCGTTTGATTGATAAGTATCGTGCCACCCCGGAGATGTTGATGCAACGGTTGACGAATATGCTGCCAAAACATTTTAAGATCAAGAACCTCTTTTTCCTTCGGTTCGTAGGTACCGATAATTTCTCATTTTACAACCTGACTAAGGAGCTTCACCTGGCCCGGTTCCATAATCCGCATGCGAATGGCGTTAATGAACATTACTGTCGTAGATGGTTAGCCATACGTATGATCAAACAGCTGCGAACTTCTTCGCGAATCGGCAAAGCGAATGCGATCACGTCCGGCGCCCAGATCTCAAAGTATCATGGAACTGAGGATGATTACCTGTGCCTGTCACTGGCCTTTCCCAACGTGTCTAATCCGGCAGAAAGCATGAGCGTGACCATAGGCTTTTACATTGACGATGATCTCAGGAAAAAAGTAAGGTTTATCCAGGATCCAAAGATCAAATCCCGTGTTGTCAACACCACCTGCGAACGCTGCTCATGGACAGAATGTGAAGACCGTATAGCGCCACCGGTTCATGTAGAAAAAGAAGCCCGGCGAGAGGATATTTGGAAGGCCCTTGAGGAGATCAGAATGAAAGGTGAGGTAGTTAATTAGTGTTTTATGTTGTTTCTAAGCACAGCCACAAGTCAGGAATGTGGGCTTAGAGATATTGGATGTTCTTTGTGAAAGTAAATTTGGAATGGCTTACGCTTTGCTGAATGTGCTCTGCTAGAGGGTTGACCTCAACAAGATCTTCATATCTGCGAGGCGTCTCTTGAATTCAAGCGGGCGGATGCCCTATCCGGTTTTAGATTGTAGTACTGTGTTCATGTTATGACCAGTTAGGATTATTCCTTTTCGTAATAAATCACATTTACTTCTTCAACCTTGCTAAAATCACTATCTGAGCTTATGACAGGGATATTCAAATACTTTGAAGTGGCTAAAATAATACTGTCCGGTAATTTGATTTTACGCGACTGCTTGAGGTGGATCACTTCCTCTTTGATTTGATTATTGATATCGATGATAATGCAGTCCTCTAAAAAGTGTTTAACCTCTTGTTCTTCCTTTTTTGTGATACCTTGATAACCTAACAATTCCAATTGGGTAACAAACGAGATATACAGTTTCCGATTATATAATAAATCCGATAAAACTTCATCCCCTGACAGAAGATAAAGTACAATATTGGTATCTAATAACACACTATTCCCATTCATCCCTCAGTCGTTTCTGGATCACTAAAGGGTCTTCTTTTAGCTTGATTACACCACAATATTTGTGGGTATCAACACCTTTAGTTTTAAGGGCTTCTTTCAATAATTTGTCTATGATCTCTTTATCTGTTCCTTTTTTGATTACGGTCACCATGAGGTTGTCATTTTTTCAAAGATAACGGTTTCATTTTTATTTTAGTTTAATGAACGGGATACAGGCTGCGGGTCGTTATGCCAGTTTGACCAGGGCCACCTGACAGCAATCGTGCTTCAAACAACGAATTGTATAATTGGTGATTTTCTTGGAAATGACTTTTTTCTTCTGTCTGATGTTTCAATTTCTGCTATAAAAATATCGTCTCTTGAATTCAACCGGGCGGACGCCCTATCCGGTTTTAGATCGTAGCACCACTGCGTTCATGCTACGACCAGTTAGGGGAGGGGTTTCCGAGTTTTTACTTCTCGATATACTGTGGACTAGTTGGGAAGCTAACAATTTCATTTAATAGCCTTTTATGGTATTTTTGATGTCATAAGCGTATGAAGCATGAGTTCTTTTGGAGATAATTTAAAAGAGGCAAGGACAGAAAAAGTAGTATCACAAGGCCAGTTGGCCGATATGATGGGCATTCATCCAATCCATATTTCAAGATACGAGCGCAATCAAACTGTCCCTTCTATTGATGTGCTCAAAAAGATGGCAGATCTTTTGGAAGTATCTACTGATATATTCGTCTATGGTTCTCAGGAGGAAAAGGCCAAAGGTAAAATTCAGGATGCAGAGCTATTGACCATGTTTACTAAAGCTCAACCCTTAAGTGAAGAGGATCGCCAGTCTATCAAAGCCATGCTTAAGGCTTTTATTTTTCAAAGAGATCTGCAAAAACAACTATCTCTATAAGGGGCTAACCTTTAATATTTTGTTTTGTAATTTTAACTGGAAAACATAGTGAAGAAAATTTTACCTTTTTTTGTATTGTTTATTTGTAGCTGCACTAGTACTGATGACTTGAACCCTATTGTGGATCAATTTTTAACTAAGTATGAAAATGAGGGCAGTGACTCTGCAATAAACTATCTTTTCTCAACAAATAAGTCTATAGGAAAAGAACAAATAATAGAGGTTAAAACTAGTTTGTCTAAAGTTCTTGATCAATTAGGAAAATATCACGGCTATGATTTGCTAACCTCAAAAAAAGTTGATAATACCCTTCAACAATATAGCTTCTTAATGAAGTATGATCTACAGCCTATAAGATTTAAGATTACTTTATACAATCCAAAAAATGAATGGAGGGTGCAAAATTTTCAATATGACTCAGAGATAATAGATGAACTGGAGCAAGCATCAACTCTATCTAAATAGTTTTTATACCGCATTCACTTTATCATTCATCTTTCCCAGAGCATAGTCACTCCCCAAGCTGAATATAGATTTAAAGAAGTACTCCATTGGGGCCATAAAATAATAGTTAGATGAATTTTTAAAGCATATCCTATAAACGATGGGAGATAAAATCGTTTTCTCAATTTTGTGGAACTGAGACTTTTCAAACTGGTTCTTTCCAAAAATATTTCTAACCAAAAAAACTCTGGCGGTAAGTTGCACTTCACGAAGTTTCAAAAAGATAAAGATTACAGGACCCCAAAAAACAAAGCCTATTCCTAAAACATAAAATGTAGAACTAAGAACTCCACTCAATAACCAAATGCCTAGCGCTATTAGTACTATCATCAAAAAAATAAAAAGATTAAATCCTTGTATTATCAAGGTACTGTTATCACTTATCGCCATTACTAATCTCGTTCAACTTTCCTTTCGATTTTTAGTCCAAGCTGTAGTTCGCCTTCTACAACAAAACCCGCTCCAACTTTGCCTCCAAAAGCAGCCCCCCCTTTCAGAGATTGGGTTTCAAATTCTTCAGAGGATCCTGATTCTAAAGTAAATTTAGCTCCAACTCCAACTCCAACGGTCATACTGCCTGAAGATTTCTCTTTCACCACTTCCCCGTTTGAATTTTGTAAGCTTTCTTCCTTATACTCTCCTTCCACCAAATAACCTACGCTTCCTCCTTCAGTATATTTATCATTCCCATTTTCTAGCGTGTAATCAATATTGCCATCAGCACCAAACTCTCCCGTTTTTACATTTACAGTCAATTCTCCTTCTATTGATTCTATTTCTTTAGAGCCTAGATCTACATCAAAACCGACTCCTTTAATCTCACCGGCTATCCTAGGGCCAGTTGTCAATTTTCCTTCCGCCTTACCATAAAAACTTATCTCTAGATCATTAGCGTAAGATCTAACTTCCTGTACTATGGCCCTTCCAGTGTTAACTATGGCTTCATTGACCTTAGCAGCAACATAATTTTTAGCCTTTGTAGCTAGATTGGAAACAAACCCACCAAATATTCCATCACCCGGCATCATCCCATCTGGATCAACAAACCGGATCGGGTTGTCGAACGCATAATTGTAAGGGCTATGCCTTCGCATCAAATCCGCAGCAGGATCAACCATTAAGAATCGTCCTATTTGAGGATCATAGTACCTTGCTTGGTAATCATACACACCCCAGTCTAAAGCAGTCTGTAATTCAAAACCGTTGTACTTAAACTTATTTTTTTGAGCTGTAACACGTTGATACCCGTTCCCATGAGCCATTCCAAAGGGATAGTAGTTATCCGTCTGGATCACCGGATGCTCATTGACAGTTATTTTTAAATCATCAAAATACACTTCGGTCATCATACTACTCTCATTACTTACATACACCAGTATATATCCATTGCTAGGAGCCTGGAAGTTATCAACATGCAATCGATCATGGGCAGCTTTCACAGATGTATTAGGCTGCTGGGCTGCTGCATCTATCTGATCATAGGCAAAAGATACTGCACTGTCTAAACTGACCAACTCACCTTCCGGCAAGAACATCACATTCAAAAAGGCCATAGGAGCATCACTATCTTCAGGAGCAAACCCCGTAGTACCGATCAAAGCACCCGATTGGAAGTTATTATGAATGCTTTGGTTGCCTAACTCATTGACATAACCTGTGCCTCCTGTAAAGGCAGTGACTAACAGGTTAGCCAAAGCCAATGCCCCACTGTTGTTGCCATTGCCTGAGTTATCTTTGTATTTCGCAAAGACTTCTGCATGTAAGGTGTCTCCCATACCTACAGGGATAGCGATCACCGAACCGATCTGAGAGTTTAATCCTCCTGTTAGTAGTTGAGTGTACGTGTATATTGTTCCTGTTGCATCGGTATGGTCGAACAGGTCATTGGAAGTAAGGGTCGTGTGATCTACCTTTTCAAACAAGCCCAGATCATCAGGCACTGCCGGGTTGTTTTCATAGTTCGCTGTGAACTCAATCGTTTTGGGTTTCGTCGTAAACGTCACTCGGGTATTGCCCAAATGGTCTTTGAGGTGGTACTGGTATTCAGGCACCTCCGTAACCGGATCAAACACAATCCTCCCCTCTTCATGCTGGATCAAGGCTATCTCCCCATCTTCATAAATAAACTCGCCTATATAATCTGTTGTCTTCACCGGTTCTACTGTGCTTACTTCGATATCCTTAAGGTAAAATAAATCGTCCGTGACACTATTAGCCCCCGTGAAGATCTGATTTCCCCCGGATACCATGTGAAAATACACAAATCCGTCGTTTGTATTCTCCACATCGTCCAGGAAATATTCGATATCTAACCATTGATCGGTAGCGGTATAGATCGCACTGTTGTAAGCTCCTATCCCTATTTGTACACCGTCTACATTCGTGTTCCCGGAAGGCAGGTACAGTTTTGCTTTCACCCGTACCCGCTTTCCCTGAAGCGGTTCCATGTACTTGAGCAGACGGTGTAAGCTGTTTTGGCCTCCGGCATATACTCTTAACACATTACTTTCTCCTCCTATGGGTCCGCTTATCACACTTCTGAAGGTATTGGAGGGACTCCACAAGATCAATTCACTTGGGGTAAAGGACTGGTCTTGCAATACCGTCTCGTGTACTTCCTGTTTCAGCTTAATACCTCCCGCATCGTAGGTATAATAGATCAGTTGGCCGTCTGTTTTTTCAACCGTTTCAGGTAAGTTTAGATGATTATAGCTGATAGCGGTGATGTCCTTGTTCAGGTCCTGGGTCATGTTGCCGTTAGCGTCGTAGCCGTAATCATTTCCCGTAGTATTGCCATCCCGAAAACCTGCTGTGTCTCCGGCGTCAGTAACTGCTAATAATTGATTGCTCCTGGCACTTCCTGTACCATAGTTATAGGTCAACACATCCATACCTGCTCCTGAGGTTCCCCCCCGGCTAAGGGCTTTAATATTCCCATTCAGGTCATAGCCGGAGTTCACTCCATCCCGGATGCTGACGTCAAAAGCAGGGCCGTTGGTCTGTCCCACAATGCTGTGGTCTGCATCAATAAGCCGGTTCATGGGATCGTAATCGTAAGCATAGGCTTTGGTACGCTGCCCTAATCGATCACTCCATTTCGCTCCGCTGATGTTGCCATTGTATGAAGGTACAGCATTTACTCCTGTCAACTGTGTGTTGTATCCAAGTTCCATTCCCCAGTAATCGGTGTTTTGGTTGGTGTCGTCATTAACAGTTGTGCTGGTCAATGCTGCATTATTGATATTCGTAAGCCACCCTCTGATATTGTACCGGTAATCTACACTTTGGGCAAAATCGGTCCCCCCGGGCTCCTGGTGTAAATTCTTCTCGATCAGCTCGCCTAATTCATTGTATTCGTTATGGGCCAGTAATATGGGGGCTCCCATGAACTGCACATTGTTAATTCGGTCGCCCTGGTTGTAAAGTGAAAAATCTCCGATCAGCGCTGAAGTGGAAGAGAGGGTTGAGGTATGGAGCTCTTGTTCATTACGGTAATACCTGATCGTCTCCCCTTCCCGGGCTACTTTTAAAATATCCCCTTCTTCATAATAGGCTTTGATTCCCCGGCTCGTACCACCTTCATAGACTACAATCCGTTGGTCTATCGGATTCGTTAGTAGCGCATAATCTATGGATTGATAATCTGTGCCGGTATTTACATCGCTTAACCCAAACAGAACGTAATTATCTCCGATCACTTCCATCGAGATCCAGCCTTCCTTGTTCGCAGGGATGGTATTGACCGTAGCCGCACCGGCATTGTAACCGGCTGCAAGGGTGGTCTTTACCATCGAATTCCCCTGCACTTCGACACCTACTACATCGGTAAAGGAAGCATGTTCGGGGACACTGTGCCAGGTATTGATCAGTCGTTCGGCGTGGTCGTAGTCAAACTGACGGGTGATCGGGAAGTTCTTTTCCTTAGGATGCAATAACCCAAAAGAGCAGTACAGGTCTGACATCGCTGCACCTGCCGTGGAAAGTGAAACATCCACGATCAGGTCTGTGGCAGAAGATGTGGTGGAGGTGTAAAATGGGGTACCGTTATGAAGGTAGGTAACCTGGGTCCCATTGCGTTCCACACGGAAATCATCCCCTACCTGGTAGGTGCCAAAGGAATTGATGAGTACGCCTTTTTCATAGACCACGATCTGGCCATTGGCTTGTAAAGAAAGGGCATATTCGATCGAATTGAAGGCTATGCTCATGTCCTGCCGGGAGAGTCCTACCATAAGGGCCTTATCGGTGAACATACTCTTAAACGAGACCCATCCGTCATACCCGGCGGCCAGTCGGTTCACTGAGGAAGCTCCGCCATTCCAACCGCCTACGGCATCTTTGGTCAGGGTGTCATAGGACTGGGTTACCCGGGATAGTCCGGTCCACAGGATGTCATAGGGTGCGGTAGCCTGCCGGACGAAGGAAAAGGAACAGTCCAGGTAGGCTAATTCGGAACCGGCTGCTAACCAGGTGTCAATCACCAATGCTCCGGTAGTGGCAGTGCTAAAGGTATGCACCAGCACGTCATTCTGGTAAACTTTCACACTACCGCCTTCCCGCGACAGTTTGATCACGTCTCCCAGCTCAAGCGATCCGACAACCACCCACTGGCTGACCGGTTCGAATACCCGGAGAACATCATTGTAGAGGTTGACCGGGTAGTCAATGTCTGCTACGCTGGTGTTCAGGTCATTATCATTCAACCCAAAAACACGGCTCCCGGTTAGGCTGGTCACTACAGTACTGACCCAGCCATCCTGGTCTTCATCCAATGTATTGACCGAGGAAAATCCTGAGCTGCTGGCCAGCCCGGTGAAAATACTATTGACCTCCCGGACACTTTTTCGGTTACGCCACAGGATGGGTTCCGGGGTAGTATGCTTGGTTTTACTTTCCAGCACCTTACCCACAAAGTCATAGGTATTGGTCATACAGTCTGACCCCCCCAGGTGGTTGTCATTTATGGCCTGGATCACCCGGTAGCGATCGTCATAATAGGTGATGTTACGCAGCCATTGCCTGCTCCCCAGTATCCGGGTCATGGTACCGGTCACCTGACCTTTGACTCCATCAAAGTAGGTGCTATGTGCCTCACTGGGCTTAAACTGGTATTCCGAAAGGCTGGCATGATGAAAGGTATAATCATCGTAGTAAGTGATCGTCAGGTAGTCCTCTTCTTTACTGGTAAAAGGGAAGCTATAATTAGAATAACCGAACATCGTTCCTGTATCTTCATGCGTAGCCTTAGGAAAGTATAACTCGGTGTTATTGGAGTGTACTACAGTGCTAACTTTTATTGATCCGTTTGAAGCTACAGAAGAGGTGTGCAGAAGCTCTCCGTTTCTTTTGTAGTATACCACCCCATTGACACGTTCTATGGACAGCAGATCCCCTACGTCATACGCTCCGCTTGGTAATGAATAGACTGAGGTTGGTCCTTCATAGATGGCCAGAGCACCGGTTACCTGAACGTAAATGGAATGATCAATATCGTTGTATACCGTATTGTCGCTGGAGTCATCAAATCCAAACCTGAATCCCTTGTCGGTTTGTTGGGCTTCTATCATTATCATGGCATCTTCTCCGGCACCGGCAATAGGTAAAGAAGCCAGTATGGCATTGCCCCATGAATCCGTTGCGGTTTTGGTAAATCGCTGATCCCCGTTAAACACCACACCTGAATGTGTGTCCCAGCTAAAATCGTTGGTAGCAAAATGTCGATCAACGGTTTGCTGTAAGACCGTTCTACTCCCTGAATCGTGGAGGGTACCGGTGCTTATAGTGCGGTTCAAAACATCATACTTGGTAAACAGCCACTCATCTTTACTTCGCTGATTGCCATCTTGTGTCAAAACAGGCAGATCAAGCTCATTAAAGATGGTATATTCCCAACCTTTTCCTGGAAGCTTCCTGGCAAATGCACGATTTCGGTGATCATACCTATACTGGTAGCATAATTTCGAAAGTTCTTCCTGGCTCACTCCATCATTGACATCTACCTTGGGTGGCAGAACGAAGCTAAGATTACCGAAATCGTCGTAGACATAGTAAGTGTTGAGTACTTCGCTTGCATTGTAGGTGCGTTTTAATATTAAACGGCCTAATTTATCTTTATACTCTCTGGTAGTATGATTATCTATATAGGCCTGTCCGGGTTGCCAATTTTCATCTTTGATTATGGTTGCGTAAAGTTCATTTGCATTATAATTCCCGTTTTTGACCAAAACGGGGGACGAAGTATCACCACTATTTGGAAAATCAACAGAAAAGAATACTACTTCGCTAGCCCCATTGCTATTCCTATCAAATTTTATTGTATGATCTGTATTAACAACGGGATCCGCTTTCCAGGTTTTCCCAGGAGCAGCCTTTTCCAGTACCCGGTCAAGAGGAGAGGCTTCATAAATACTTTCTGAATACGCATTTACGTCAGCAAGAGCTACTCCGGGAAAGTCATCACTATGGCGGTTCTTGTAATATTGATGGATATCTTCAGTGATATTTATCGTTTTATAACTTCCAGCCAGGGTGCCGGACGCAAACGGTAAATACATTTTTGCCTGCCTGCCATATTGATCATGTTCGATATGAGTTACTATGTCTGCTGGTTTTCCCTGTTGATCATTAATAAGATCAGATAATAAAGTTTCATTCCCATCTGATCTTTGCACGATCGGGTTCCAAAAAAACTGATTAGTGCTGAGATCGGTACTGTAATCCAGGTAACTTCTGAACCGGGCTGTGGTAGTATTGCTATTCCACTTAAATTCGGTTCCATCCAGTACCTTGTTTCCTTGTTGGTCATATACTCCACTAATCCCTTGATCCTCTCCGGCATAATCGTAGGGATAAATGATCCCTACGATCAGGTACCAGGTGTCAAGCTGTGGCAGATCTCCATACCAGAAATAGGGATTGCTTTGTACTGTTCCTGCAAGATTACTGACGTTATTGGTTCCATGATAGGTAGTTCCATTTTGAGAGCCTGTACGTTTTACCCAAACTGTATATCGATATCCCGTACTTTTGTCTACATTGAAGTAATCAGTGTTCCATCCTCCGTCAGCATTACTTTCAATATCATTACCACATTTCCAAAGCAAAGAAAGTCCACCACTGGGATCCACCCCCGTTAACCTATTGTTTTCACTGGCACTACCATTTTGGTTGAAGAAAGGAGCACTACCTGTGCCTGCGCTCCAGTCCATGGACAGTTCGTTGACGTAATTTTCAGCATCAATTCCGCCTGCCGCAGTTTCGATTTTTTGTTTTGGACGTCCCAGCGCATCGTAGTAGTTTACAACTTCCACAACCTCTTTGCTATATTTCACTGTTTGTGTAGTCGTGGGCACCTGGTATTGCCTGATATACACATAATTTTCATCAGATAATGAAAGATCATAAGGTGTAAAAAGGCATCCCTCCACTTCTCCGTACTCTTCGGGACACCTGTCAAGATTATTATCTACATACCCGGCAGGCTGTGAACAGGCATTTTGCGTCACATTGGGATCACCAAAGGCATCTCCATCCGTATCGGCATACCAAAGTGTCGGTTGTTGTATTGAATAGTTTATAGCTCTCGCAGTACTCCAACAGTCAGTGTTGTTCCACTTGGCCCTTAGGTAATAGGTACTGCCGGTAGTACGAGTAACAGAAGCACTGGAATTTGACGTACTGGTTCCTGAGACGCTGCTCTGCCAGTACCATGTGATCGCGCTGGGAGGATTACCACGAGTCAATAGGCTGCTGCCACAATTATTGGTTACGGACGCAGGTGAAGGGACGGCAGGAATAGGCTTTATGTTGACTACCAAGTACGAAGAGCTGACGCTCCATAATCCAGAAATATCATGTCTTGCCCTTAGATAAACTGTTTGTGAACTCGAAACTGTAATGCTAGAGCTGGAATCTGAGGTACTTGTTCCATTGGGTTGTGTTTGCCAGTACCAGGTAACATTTTCAGGGATACTTCCAGTCTTTTTCACAACTGCATCTCCACAGCCATCCAAAGGCCTGTAAGGAGCATTTGGAGTATAGGGCACTGGATTGGGATCAACTACAGTGACAATCAGATCTATAACATAGGTGTTGGAACTTCCATAGAACTCTGCATACAAATAATTTTCCCCTGGTTCGTCCCATTTAATATCCACACTATACGAATTCTCACTGATAATTATACCTGTCGGATCCCAAGTATAGGAATTGATCGGTTCCGGAAAATTTGGAATATAATAATGATATGTCCCATTAAGATCAACGTTGGTTGGACCAACTATGTCAAGACTTTGTCCATAGACAAGGTTATGAACAATCAATATTAATATTAGTATGGGTAAACGTTTGTTGAAGTCAACAATTGAATTAAAAAAAGTAAACCTTAATTTCATAACTTAACTTCTTTTTTCTATTGTCTTAAGTGATATATAATATCAATTTACTTCCTACGAATGCTCACATCCTGTTTAATTAATCTGCACATCCATGATTTCATGTTTGCATTTATTTTCCCGGCCCTTACTTGGTCTGCCCCGCGTAGTGATATTCGTAGCTATATACAAGATTGTTATCCCTGTCACGCACTTCTTTAAGCCGTTTGAATTCATCGTAATGATAGTGCGTAGTATAACCTCCCGGGTCAGTCATACTGGCAACCCCTACAAGAGGATGATAAGTGTAGGTAGTTACCATAGTTGCTTCGGGAAGCAGATCTCTGAGTTGATCCAATTGTGTTAAATTGGATTCATCAAAATTTTTAAGGGTTGTGATGCTATTGACACCTGGGAGAACATCAACAATATCCTGGTAGCTGGCATTTTCTATTTTAGCGATAAGGTATTGTTTGTTATAGCCCCAGAAATAGGAAGTAGTCGGAGCATGCTCACGAGTCACTTCAATAGGATTTGACTTTGAATCGTAAACGATATCATGGACAATGGGGGTGGAAGATGGTTTGCTTTTTTCAACTATTCTACCGGGAACTATGTGATTTTCCTGGGTATTGTAATGGTTTTCTTTTGAAAAGATCGAACTCCCATTATAGTTTCGGGTTTCGTACAGTACCTGTCCCTTCATCTTATTGGTAAGGAGAAGGTCGCTACCGTATTGAGGATTACCCTGGGGAAAATCTGTAGGGTACAAGTATGACGTTATATGATTTTTTCCGTGGCTGTTGTGCCTGGTCACTTGTGCAATTTGCCTGTTGCTTGTGTTGTGCTCGTAAGATGTAGCCTTCGTAATTGTAGGGCTTCCTCCTTCATCGTATACAGTAATTCCGGTCGATGCTAATCTCCAATATCCGCTAGATCTTACCTGATAAGAAGAAAATATTGGCAAAACACCTCCTCCTTCCAGTGGAACAGCATAAAACTTAACTCCCACATGGTAAATACTTTCGCCTTCATCGTAATCATATGAATTATACTCTGATCGAACGATTGTATTTCCGTTGTTGTAATATTTTTTGTGACGCAAGCTTCCGTTCCCGGGGTGGGAAATCAGTGGCATTTGGGGTAATTCCTGAGGGCCAGTATACTGATCAACATTATTTTCAAATTCATAAATGATGTACCCTCCATCCGGCTCCATGGTTTCCTTAACACTGGAGTATCCTATATAACTGCCCTGTGCAGCTGAACTTAGCAACCTGTAGCTATCCGAAGATGCATTGACATAGCCGCCGATAGAACAATAGATATGACCATAACTATTTACTCCAAACACCTTTTTGTTGTTTATGGACGGAGGTACTACAAAGTAGCTCGGTTTGGACATGATCAAGCCAGAGGTTTCAGCAGGGTTATTGGTTTTTGTATACTCATAGGTTTTGATGATACTGTTTGCCCCTGGGTTCATTTCCGTTCTTTTAACCCGCAGACCACCTCCCTTTTGATTTGGATTATTTGGTATGCTCACATTAGCCTTGTAGGTGGCATCGGCATAGATCTCAAGCCCCGCCATTTCAGATCTTACTTTTAACCTATACCATCCTGCCTGTAGTTTTACCTTATCGAGGTTGTGGTAACGATCGTCCCGGTTCGAAGAATAATAGTACTCGCCTGAAACACCACCTTCACAGCCGTAGACAGCATCAGAAGGATCGGGATACAGGATGTTTAGTCTTATTTGACCTGCCGCCGAACCAGGGCCATCAATTTCATTCAACCAAACCATGCCCAAAAATGATCCGGGTAAAATCATACCATCATTACAATCAACCGGGTTTGCAATACCATCAAAAGTGAAGCTAACCTCAATCTCATTGGAAAAGGGGCTGTTTTGGATCATCTCTGTGGTAACTTCAAAATCCAAAATCACCTCAGGGTCATTATAATCACAGAAATCAGGTCCTAAAGTACAGGCATATATGGGATCAAATAAAGATTTGTTTTGTACCACCGTAGTGGGTGGGGATAGGCTGAAGAATTCATTGGCTTCATATTCGTAGGTATGTATGCCTCCAGTCGGGAATTCAATTTGATATAACGTGAAAATTTTGGCATAATCGATATCAGGCTCCCTGTTTGCTCCCAGGAAAGAATTACCCAGTCCATCAAAATAGTTGGGGATCAATGTCCCGTTAGTGTTCCCGTTTCTACCCCAATCGGGGATCGTTTCATTGTTCTTACCATTGTAATACCCCCAATGATCTATATTCCTGGACGTTTTCTTAGGAATGGATATATTGTCAATATAGGCAAATTTATAAGGCGGTATTGCTCCGCCTTCCGGACTGATCTCCTGTATGCTGTCCAGGCGAAGACGCAAAAATCTTGTATCCGTATCTGTCGGGTTTCTTTTAAAATAACTCTGGTAGAGTTTATACTTTTTTATCAAATCGTCATTGGAGTTGTAGATCAAAATTTCATCAAGTTTCTGAGGTGGTAGGTACCCCGGATTCAATACTGGGTCCAGATCTAAACGCTGACTTTTTAAAAACTCCATGTAACCATTTGAAAATGTTATTTTCTTTAGGTAAATGTGGTCCGTTACAGTTGATGAAGCCGTATGATTATTAATGATCAGTGAAGGGTTTTGACAATTCGCATCAGGAGCACCGCATTCAGTATAGCAGTAAACAATAGGTCTAGGAGAAACAGATCGTGTACTACTTTGGGATTTTCTTAACTGGCTTTTACTTCTGTATAGGGAAATATTATTCGCCGTAACAACGTCATATTCGAAGTTTATTTCTTCCCCGTTGAGCAGAATAATTTTATCCAGGTACCAAGAGCTTGTTACGGGATCAAGACTCATCCCGACAGTAGCATCATCAGGAAGATAAGTCGCAGAGGAAATGGTGTTGGTATCTGTAATCTCCTTTGTACCAAAAATATATTTGACTCCCATGACGTCTGTCACTTCCCACTTGTCAGTGTTTCGATGATATTCGATGTCCAAGTGATCATCTCCCTGTTGATCAAATACAGGTTTTTCTATGGTCTTGGGAGGACATCCATAACAATTCTTAAAGAAAAATTTACCTGAATTCCCCAAAAAGCTAAAGTAGAACATATCAGGCTCGGGATCATAATAGCCCAGAACTGCTGCTCCCATGATACTGGGCCAGTTAGGGTCATCATAAAAAACAGAATCAATATCATTCAGCCCTGTGACCGGTATTTGCCTTGATCTGATAAATCCTGTCTTCACGGTTATTTCAAAGTCATTAACTCCTCTTATCGTTCTGGAGATCACCCCTCCTGTATTTAAGGCCCAACCTAAACCCGTCCAACTGGCCTCTTCAGCGACCCGAATTCCGGAGGCATTGTAGCTTAGTGAGATTGGAATCTGTAGATTGTTATCTTCAATAGTGTATATAGGTACTGAAATCTGTGGTGTTCCGGTATACGTACCTATGGGCATATCCACATGTTTAGTCAGTGCCGCTGCTCTATCAATCGCTCGTGTATCCAAAAAAGATAAAAACAGTCGCTATGCCTTTGGCAAGTGACGGCTATTGGGAAGGCCTCTGGCCGTTTCGTCTCACATTACACCTAAATATCTTGGTGGCGCAAGAAATGGCTTCTTCTGGAGCGCATTTAGCAAATCGTAATGCGTTCCCCTTTTCCTCGTATGACCGAGCATTGTAGCATTATAATGCGGATACTTTTGACGAATTGATTTTGATTAGGATTTAAAGAGCCATATCTAAGTTTACCTCATTAACAATTTTTACACCTCCCCTTTCCCAATCTCCCCGATCTTTTCCCTGCAAAGCTTCTCCGTAAGCTCTTTTAGCTGTTCCACCTTATCCGCCAGGTAATCTAACTCCACTTTAGAAATACTGTACTCATCCATCTTATACCGGGCATCTACGTACGCACGACGGAGTAACTCAAAAAGCTGTTTTTCCTGATCCGTGGAGGAGGGGAATACTGCAAAGCGAGGGTCACAGTTTTTCACTCGCAGGTCCAGCCGCTCCAGGTCATGCTCTTTGGGGCGGTAGTCTGTATAGACCAGCAGTATGGTTGTATATAAACGTTCAGTGACTTGATGAAGCAGAAACGCTGCGTTATGAAAGTAACTTTTGTCATATGCTAATTGATAAAATTCTAAGAACTCATTAGCACTCGTAAACCACTGATCAAAATACCCCTGAGCCTTTTGCCGGGCCTCTTCCGCGGTGAGTTTCTTAGGGTTTTGCAAGTGTACCTTGCCGGTATCATACAGTACAATGCCTTCCTTTTTAATGTCCTTGAAGAAGTAGTTGCCCTGCATCAGGGACTGGTTCAGGTGCTTGCCGGAGTGGAAGA
>NZ_VKDC01000032.1 GCF_007097395.1 Fulvivirga sp. M361 | reverse complement strand
CTGATCAACCTGATCAGTGCCCTCTCTGCTTATTGCTTCTTCCCTAAAAAACCTTCTCTTAATATACAATTTGAAAAAAAACATGGACAATTATACCTGGTCGCTTAAACGATATTCACGTTAAATAATGATCCAGATCTTCTTTTTTTGCGGTTTTTATATTGAATGACCTATCTTTCTCCTTTACCTTGCTTATAGCCTTAAAGGCATTTTCTTTCAGGTGATTCAGCACGCCAACTGTTTTTTTTGGAATACCCGATTCACCAATGATCAGTCCCTCAATGGGCGTGTGAATCAATTCATATGAAAAATCTTCACCGGTTTCCAGGTATAGCACATTTCCTAACCCAATGTTATATTGATCCATTTTTCCTCTGGGTGCTCCATGCTCCAGTACTTCGGCTTCAAAGGCCATTTGTGAGACATACTCAGGAGTAATTGAATTATTTGCTCCGAAGGCTTCCAGCAGGAATTTAACCCATGAAACCACCAAGGCTGATGAGCTTGAAATCCCGGCATTTATCGGCAGGTTGCCTAAAATGGTTATATCGTAGCCCTTATTGGGTATGCATCCATACCGTTTTAATACTTTAAGAGTTGATAGGATGTGGTCGCCCTTTTTCACATGATCTGTTTTGGCAGGTATAGGAATCGTACGCTGTTCATTAATATCAGGTTTGTTTATATTCAACACTTGCAGCCCATTTTCAATTGCAGTTAGTTTAATATGACGATTGATGGCACAGGCTATGATGGGTAACCCCAGGTAGTCCTGATGGTCGCCAAACAAGCAGGTTCTGCCAGGTGCTATAGATATGATTTCACTTGTCATGTAATGTGTGTTGACTTATTTATGATTAAAACAGGAACATCAACTCAAAATGAATAAGGACTTATCTCTGCCATAGCGGCATGGCTTTCACCATCATGCGCAGATTTCACTATGAATTTAAAATACCTGAATGTTTTTGGTTCAGAGAGGTTGATATCCTGATCGTCCGAAGCTTTTTGCAGTACGAAATCTCCTAGGCTTTCCCAATTGTTGTTGTCAGAGCTGATTTGTAATTCTATATCCTTCACAGCTCTGGAAAGCGTTTGTCTTTGCGTAAAACGGAATCCATCTATTTTAATGGATTGGCTCATATCTATTGATATATGATGTGGTGGCGTAGCCGTGCAACCATTCCAGCAGGAATGATAGTAGGTATCCTTATTTCCATCAAGGATGTCTGCCGCTCGTCCTGTATCTCCTTCCCCACCCTGATCTTCCTGTGTGCTGAAGTCTATTACAGTCCATGTGCTTTTATCGAGTAACTTAGGTTCTACAGGAAGTTCCGGTTTAGGCAGTTTTGAGAAATCTATCGGAGGATTTATGCCATTGGCGGTTCTGAAAAATTCAGAATCGATGCTCGTAGGATCATTAAAAAAGCCACAATTCTTCATGAAGTATACATCACCCTCTATGCCTCCGGCATAGTCAAGTCGTGCCTCATTTCTGGCTGTTGCATCAGCTGTGAATTTAGCACTGGTGAGTTCATGCCAATTGCCATCAGTATCGTACACCCATTGATTGCTATAGTTGGCTTTTCTCGAAATAAAACCGGTAGAGGGCACAAAGTTCTCTAAAAAAGAGTGAACACGTGTTAAATAAGTAGTTGTGTGCGGCCTTCTAAAGCTGGCCATCAGTTTCCATTCGTTATCTTCAGGGGCATAAAAATAGGCAGTGTAATCAGTAGACTCATTCACAGAAGGCTCGGCTTTTATTAAAAACTTATAAGTATTTCCCGCTTTCCAATCGAAAATCTTGTAGCTCTGCCCGCCTGAACCTTCTCCACCAAATTGACCTGTATTCACATCTTCTCCCTTACCCAACAGTATTATTTTGTAATCATCGGGAATCGAAGTTGGATCGTCGGTGGTGTATGGGCTCCATACCGAAAACAACACCCTCCTTTCCGTCTCTGAATTTACCTGTATCCCAAAATATCCTTCGCCAAAACCATTGGCCATGTAATATGACCCTATAACATCTTCACCCACAGGTACGGTTACTTCATTGTAAAAGTACAAGGCATCCTTATTTTCAGGCATTTTATAGCTCAAATGGACGGAGGGTCCTCTTCTTCCAAAGTGAAAGCTAAAGTCATCAGGCACAAAAGCCACCCCGCCTACCGTGGCCGGTCCCCCCACAAGAATACCATTGACATCAGCTATGAAGGTGCCATTTTTCTGAAGTCCTTGGATATCAATAGCATTGTAACCCGAGTTCGTTATTTCAAATACACCAACATCAATGACTTGATATTCCGTATTTTGAATGGTGATTTCTTTGGATGCCTCTCCAATGGTTACACTAATAGTAGATGGGGCTTCCGCTGATTTAATACTTAACCCAACATGAAGGTCGCCTGTTGATTTCAGGTGAAAATAGGTACGAATGACATCATGCAATGACGTCCAATTATGGATGCCCGTATCAAAAATTAAGTTAGGATCATTATCCACGTTATTGACTATCCAACTGTTTCCCCCCGGGGAAATAGTTATTGGCAGATCTAGTTTTCCCACTTCTTCAGCTTGTTTTGGGTCGTCTTGCTGGCAAGCGGCCATAAGTAGAAATACTGTTAAAAAGAGACTATTGAGTAAGGGTTGGTGATATATCTTCATGTTAGTTTCTATTTATTATCGAATAGAGTTGGAGTTTACTGTTATTGTTGGCTATGATCACCCGTTGAGTTTCGGGAGATCTTAATAAAAGCATGTTTCGTACGTCCTTATCGGCATAAAATCCTGTTTCACTATTTTTTTTATGTCCGAATTTTCCATTAGAAAGCCCTTTAAGAAAAATACCAATACCAGCATCGGCCCGAGTTGTTTCTACCTCTGCATGGTGATTGTTACCGGCCATGAGCAAGTCTTTAATTTGATCACCATCAAAATCTTTAAACAAGATAGTATTGATAGGTGAAATTTGTGCCTCTAAAGGAAAGGGGATGAATCTAAATTGATTGTTCTCATTCAGAAATATACCTGATCGGAACTCTATAACTTGATAGTGTATGGCAGACTGATAACCCTCTCCTAAAATTTGTTCTACATTACTGTTGGCAAAGTCACCATAGGTTTTTATTCGCTCTTGCAAGTAGGGCATCTGCTGTGCTGTACAACTCTTTCCCCTCACTGGTACTTCCTTCGAGTTGTAATATTTTGCCAATACGATATCCTCTGTTCCGTTATTATCAAAGTCATTGGTATACACATGAAAGGGCTTCTCTTTCGATGCCTTGAATTTATAGTTCAGACCTAAATTTCCAGCTATTATATCCTGATCGCCATCTTCATCAATGTCAGTAACTAATAGCTTATTCCACCACCCGGTAGTTACTGAAAGGTCGTTGTAGATTTCATCTTTTGACAGTGAGTTGTTGTTGTTGATAAAAACTTCAATTCCCATCCATTCTCCGGTAAGGATCAGGTCTAAATCAGCATCCTGATCGATGTCACTCCATTGAGCGCTTGTTACCATTCCTACTGTTTTGAGATTTGGAGCTAGCTGGTCTGTTTTATCGGAGAATTTACCTCCTGTATTTACCAGTAGATGACTTTCTGGCGCATACGGGTATTTTCCGGGAATCACACGGCCACCTATGAAAAGGTCTACATCACCGTCATGGTCGTAGTCCGCAGCTTTTACTACAGAACCGGCAGTATTAATAGCAGGTATGCTTGCTTTAGACCGTACAAAATTTGACTTGCCGGTGTTAATGTAAAGGCGGTCTTGCAGCAATGATGAATTCTCTTCAAACTCATAGCTTCCACTTACCACATACAGATCCTTATCACCGTCATTATCCGCATCAAAAAAACAAGCACTAACATCTTCAAAAGCACTGTCTTCAATAAAGCTCTGAACTACTAGGGGAGTGTAGCTGCCATCTGCGGTGCCCATAAGTAGTTGTGCTGATTGATTATGAGCGCCACCTATAAAAACATCATCGTAACCGTCATTATCTAAGTCTGCCTTTGCCAAGGCCGGCCCGGTTTGTGATAGTTTATGAGGCAATAATAGTTGCTTGTCGTAGTCATTGAAAAATGGGTCGGTATGTTTGACTTCTAATGGAACTTCTTTGAATGGTTTTGAAACTTCTATATTTTCCTCATTTGAGATTTCAAAAGCACTGTCGTTGTAATTGACTTTTATAGCCTGATTTATTTCTGGTTTTTTAATGATTTGTTGTCGCCCGTCCGGCCATGTTATTTGTATAGTAGAGACGGACGCATTTTCGCCAAGTCCGAAATGTAATTTGTTAGACATTGAAGACAAGTAGCCCCTTGCATTGATCAACTGGCGGGTCAAAAGCTGACCGTCTTCAAGCCGTATTTTAGCTAAAGCACCAACACCATATTTATTCTTGTCAGGGCCTTTAAAAGTTAGTTGTATAAACTTGTTAGCAGTGAGTTCTCTGCTATTATTTTGTAATAGTGTTGCATTTTCATTGAGGTTATTGGTAACAATATCAAGATCCCCGTCATTGTCCAGGTCCGCATATATGGCACCATTTGAAAAGGTTGGTCTTTCATCAGCCCAATCGGCTGTTTTATTTTCAAATGTTAAGTTACCGTTATTGCCAAAAAAGTAGTTGACCAACTTCTGCTGAGGTAATTTTTGCGTAAAGTCATAGAAGTCTTTTTCTTGTAAGTTGTGCCTGTTTTTATGGATTATGCTGTTGATCTCATTATTCACATCACGGTCAACAACATCTCTGTAAACCCCGTTGGTAACGTACATATCATTTGATCCATCCATATCAAAATCCGCAAGAAGTACTGACCAGCTCCAGTCTGTCTTATCCACACCTGACATATTAGCTATTTCGCTGAAAGTGCCATTTCCATTGTTTAATTGGAAGGTATTGTGCATGTATTGATAATGGTGGTCATTTTTCACCATATCATTGAACCTTGAAATTGACATCATGGACATGGTGGTTTTCGAACGGATGTAATCCTCAGGGCTCATATCCAAAACCATAAGATCAGAGAGGCCATCATTATTAAGGTCGGCAATATCACTGCCCATGCTATAGTGTGATATATGCTTAAAGAGGTCGTTTCTTTTTTCAGAGAACGTGCCGTCCCCATTATTTATATAGGCAAAATCCGGACCTATAAAGTCATTAGATACGTAGATGTCAAGCCAGCCGTCATGGTTGAGATCGCCTGCCTGCGGGTTAAGGCCAAAGCCAAGATCAGGCAATATTCCCGCCTGTTGAGATACATCGGTGAAGTACCCCTTTCCATCATTGTTATACAGTTTGTCACTGCCTTTATATAACGGGGTCTCTTTACTTTCCTGTACCTTATTTAAATTCAGTATTTCACCGGACAGGTCAAACTGTGCCGGAGTGTTTGCAATGTAAACATCCAAGTCCCCATCATTGTCATAGTCAAAAAAAGTTGAGGCTACTGATCGGTTGGGGTCGGCAAGCCCATGGCTTTGAGCTTGTTCAGTGAAGGTAAGGTCACCATTGTTGATATACAGCATATTGGCAAGCTTTTCGTCTCCGGTATACCACCCTGCTCTGTTGATATAAATATCTAGGTAGCTATCATTGTTTACGTCAACTACAGATACTCCGGCATCAAAACCAGGGCGTTTTATGATACCAGCATCCTTTGTAATGTCCTCAAATTGCAGATCACCTTTATTGAGAAACAACTTGTTCTCATAGATATTCGAAGTAAAAAACAGATCATCAAGTCCATCATTATTAAAGTCTGCTGCAGCTACTCCACCTCCTATGTAGATGTATTGGTATTTGTAGTAATGCAGTTTTTCCGATTCCAAAACACGATTTTGAAACGTAATTCCTGAAACATCGGCAGGAATTGTTGTAAACAGTTTCGTGGCCGGAATTTCTTGCGCAGACTTCTTACATGAAAATGATAAACCTATTAATCCAACTATAATAGTGCAAAAGGTAGCTTGCCTCATATTGAACATTTGAAGAATTTGAAAAGAAAATAGAGATTATATAATTCTATCTCACTTGAAACCTCTTTGCTTTAATCATTCTGTTTTAAAGAGGGTTGTAGAATAATTTGTTGTTCAGGTATAAATTCGACTACCCTTGGGTGTGTTGATGATAACTCTAGAAAAGCATTGGCTCCACTTAAGTGTCGACCTGGATATCTTCTATCCAAGGTACGCCCATTCCTGTAAATATCATATCTTCTGTGACCCTCGTAAGCTAGTTCTAACCTGCGTTCTTCGAGAACCAGATCCAATACTGTTTTTCCAGCCGGAACGTCCGCTAATGTATATTCCGGTATACCGGCACGAACTCGTAGAATGTTTATATTGTCAAGTGCTAATTGGTCGCTTGATCTTTTAGCCAGGGATTCTGCCTTATTTAAATACATTTCAGCAAGACGTGATACGGTAGGTGACCACATGTGTATATCATCTTCTTGTAATGACGCTTTCAAGATGAAGAATTTTGGATGTCCGTTACGTTTTTCCATGTCAAAATCGTTGATAACATCCTGTCGACCATCAGGTCCATTAAAAAAATATACGGTTTTTCCATCTACCTCCTCAGATTCTACCGTGTAGGTGTTACCATCATCTTCAAACGTAGTAGTTCCACCACTTTCCGTAGTCTGCCTGAATTGATAAGTATATGTGTCATCAACCCAGTAAACAGCCGGTATTTTCTCGCCAGCATCATCAGTTAAGTATTGTGGATCTATAAATGATCTTCTTGCGTCCCCAGGATTCTTATCTACCAGGTCCAGGTAAGTTCTTGAGGCATACATCTCGCCCCAACCTGCGCCCTGAACGGTAGCGTAGAATGATCCAATGGTGAACCAGTCAGCAAAAGGTTCTAACAGATCAGAAGCACTGCTTAAGGTTACGGCAAAAATAGCTTCAGAATTTTGGGTGGGGGTCAGCTTATTCATTTCCGAGAATTGCGATGTAGGCAACAAAGCATACTCACCTGATTCAATGACCTTATTGGCATATTCTTCAGCTTTAACATTGTCTTCCATGTAGAGATATACTCTGGACAATAAAGCTTGTGCCGCCTCTTTTGAGGCAAAAGATGCCCCTTTATTAATGGTCATCAAAGATTCAGCCTTTATTAAGTCATTTATTACCTGCTCATAAACCTGCGCTATGGTATTTCTATCTGGCCTGTCATCCGTAGATGAAGTTAATTTTAAAGGTATAGATAGGTTGTCAGTACCTTGATTGTAAGGTCGCCCAAAAACATTACCCATCTGGAAGTACACCAAGGCTCTCAGGTAGTAATTTTCTCCTAACAACTGATCTGTATCTACTGATTCTCCCTCGATAATTCTTTCAATCATAATGTTACAGCCTACAGTTATTTTGTAGGAATTACGCCAAAACCGTTCTACCCTGGAATTGGTTGTTATGGATTGATAGTTATATAAAAAGAATAAATGGTCAGTGGTACCACCACTAAGTGTAACGTTGTCCCCGGCATATTCCGAGATTCTGTGTAGATCATCTACCCAGCCGTCATAACCTACATCCCCTTTCAATAAAGCATAGTTACCTACAGTTGCGGTTTCAATAGATCCCGGATCGGAAAATAAATCATCAACCGCTATCTGATCATACGGATTTTTCTCTAGCTCACACGAGCACAATGCAAGTGCAACTACCGATAATATTAATATTATTTTTTTCATGTTACTTCCGTTAAATAGTATTAAAATGACAGGTTTACGCCAAATGCAAGACGTTTTGGTATGGGATAGGTAAGGCGTGGGCTCCCTGAAAATCCTTGATCCTCATCATCAGTGTTTCCACGAACGGCCGGATCAACTCCGGTATAATCAGTAAATGTCAGTAAGTTATCACCGGCTGCATATACTTCCAGGCCCGTCAAACCTAACCTGCTAATGAAGTCCCCAGGAACTGTGTAAGACAGTGTTACATTGGTCATTCTTAGATAACTAGCATCTTCTAAATAACGTGAAGAGCGCTTATTAGAATTATTGTTACCTCCTTCAATAGGTAATGGATGTGTTGCATTATCACCTGGATTCTTCCACCTTGACCAGCCATCGGCCAGCACTTGTTGATTAAATGTAGAATAGAAGCCATCCGAGTCAAATAATTCTCTGGATGCGTTATAGATAGTTCCACCTTTAGAGAAGGCAAAATTAGCTGATAACGACAAGCCCTTATAACTGACGCTGGTATTGAACCCGCCAACGAAATCTGGCGTAGAGGTACCTACTACCTGAAGCGTTGCGTCATTCCAGTTGCTTGTTTCGGTACGCTCACCACTTACAGGGTCTACCACTTCCCAAAGTGGATTACCATTATCAGGATCAACACCTAACCATTTTCTAATGTACCAGGCATTTGCATCTTCTCCCACCTTAAAAATTTTAGTGCCCTGAGGTATTTCAGTCTGATCATCAAATAGCTCTGTTATTTCATTTCTATTTACACCGATGTTGAAACCAAGCGTCCAGTTGAAATTTTCACTCTTAACAACCTCTCCTGAAACTGCAGCTTCAAATCCGGTATTCTTTAAACCACCTACATTTTCCCAAAAGCCTCTGAATCCCGTTACATCAGGTAGGCTAACGAAGTATAGCAAATCAGAGGTATTCTTATTATAATACTCCAAAGTGAGATTTACTCTATCAATGAACCTGGTGTCCAAAGCAATGTTAGTTTCATAAGATTTTTCCCACCCCAGATCCGGATTGCCAAATTGATCTAAGATAGCTCCAGGGGTCCCAATGTACTGGGTATTAACTCTATAAGTACCCTGATATGGATAAAGAGACGAAGGCCTGTTACCTACTGAACCGTAGCTCACCCTAAGCTTCAATTGATCAACCGGTTCTACATTGAAAAAATCCTCATTGTGAATGTTCCACCCAGCGCCTATCGAGAAGAAGGTTCCATATTGATTATCAAGCCCAAAGTTGGATGCGCCATCTCTACGGATAGAGGCCTTAGCAAAATATCGATTGCTCAAAGAATAGTCGGCAGATAGGAAAAAAGATTGTAAAGCATAATCATTTTTAAAACCGCTAATTGCTCCCGTTTCACTGGCTATATTTAAAATTTCACCACCGGCAATAATCCCGTTTCCTGTGGCTCCAAAATCTTCATATCTGTAATCATTAAACTCATACCCACCTAGAACGGAAATAGAATGAACACCGAAATCATGAGTATAGCTTAGCATCTGTGTGGTTAGCCTTGTGAACCTGCTTTGAGCGAATTCACTTAAGTTGCCTCCATCAGCTAATCCGGCATTTGATCTAGGGTCCGTATATGTTGTAGACTTTCCTTCCAGCAGCGTGAAATTGTTTATTGATCTAAACAATAAATTTGGCAAGATCTCAAACTCAAAATCAAAATTGGCGCTCATGTTAAAGGCGCTACTGGATGAGTAATTCCATTGCTGATCAAAGAAATAATTGCGTTGATCCCTACCTAGCCAATCTTGTGACTCATTGGCATTAACAGGTGTGCCATCAGCTGAAAATGGCAGATCCCATGGCAGGTTCAGGTACAATTCATACAAAGGTGCCTGCGCAACCCTGTCCCTGTCATCAAAACTGAAGGCCAATTTTGGCATGATTTTCAGACGTTCGTTCATTTGGTAGTCAAGGTTTGTCCGAAAAGTATACCTGTCTAGTTCATTGCCTTTTACTGTTCCATCTTCATTGTAATATCCTACATTAAGGTATAAATTAAGATCTTCCGTGGCGGTAGTGAAAGACACATTACTCTCTTGTACTACACCTGTCTGCGTGCCACCATCTATCCAGTCATTATCACGTGTCAATAAGTCTTGTGTAAACCATGGCTGCGTATTCCCAAACTCTGTGTGATAATCATACAATTGCCGTGAGTCCATAACTTCAAAACCACCTGTATTAAAAGTATTCATTGCCAGTTTAGAACTGACAGTTACTCTGGCAGGTTCGCCCAGTGTTCCGCGCTTGGTTGTGACAATAACAACTCCGTTAGCACCTCTGGATCCATAAAGAGCTGTAGCCGAAGCATCTTTTAAAACCGAAATGGATGCCACATCACTCGGGTTGACTATAGGCACACTATGCTGAATGACCCCATCAACAACCCACAGCGGTGTAACATTGCCATTTAGGGATGCGAAACCACGAATTAAAATATTAGGCGTAGCTCCGGGAGAACCACTGGAAGCGGCAATCTGCACACCGGCTACTTTACCTTGTAACATGGAAGTTACATCAGGAGTGGTGATATCCTTTAGCTCTTCAGATTCTACGCTTACTATAGATGAAGTTATCGTTTCTTTGGTTTGCTTGCCATAAGCAACGACTACTACTTCTTGTAGTGTACTAACGTCTAAATCGAACGTTATGCTTAAAGAGGTTTGACCGGAAACAGCCACCTCTTTCTTACTATACCCAATAAATGATATAATAAGAACATCATTTTCATCGACTTCTAACGAAAATGTTCCATTCAGGTCAGTCGATGTTCCCTTGGATGTTCCCTTGATAATCACAGACGCACCCGGCAAAGGGTCACCCATTTCATCCAAAACAGTCCCTTGAACGGTTTTAGTCTGTGCTCGTATATTGAATACAATACCGAGCGCAAAGAATAATAGAATAGGTATACTTTTTTTCATATTATAGGATTTAGAGTTATTTGATTTTTAGTAGGATTCTTTCATCCAATTGTAAGGTTTGCGCTTTATCCACCTACCCCTGGTGAAGTCAGGAAAATCCTGAGGTTCTCCGTTATTTTCAATTGAGGCCTCCGATAATGGTGTCACAGCACTCCAGGCGGCCGCGTCATACACATCCATAGGTGGTGCTGTATTCTCTTTAGCTGATGATACAAAAGCATTGAGTACAAAAAAGTCCATTCCTCCATGCCCTGATTCAGTGGCATGCTCACCATATTTTTTCCATAGAGGATGATCATATTTTTTGAACCAGGAATCCATATTTTCCCAACCATGCCCTTTGGTAGTTCCTTCAATATGGATTCTTTGGGTGTGGTAGTCGAAATCTGTAAGTCCCTGCACGCCCTGCACTTTGAAACCTAATGAGTAAGGATGAGGAGTATTTACATTATGGGTGATTATTATTGTTTCGCCATTGGAAGTTTCTATTGTGGATGTTATCACATCACCTTGCTTAAATTTCAACTTGGCATTAGGGTGATCTGCTCCTCCGGTTTCTACAATGTATTTGTGTAGCCCTAACGCTTTTGTTGAGTGCGAGGTCATGGACACAAAGCGATTTCCCCGGTTAATGTCCGCCATGGTAGCGACAGGACCTAAACCATGTGTAGGGTATACATCTGCATTTCTTAGTAACGAATGTTGCGTTCTCCAGACCGATTCTGAAATCCCTTTTTCTCCGAATTCTGCACCTTTGCCGTATGCTGTTTTGCCATCATTGAATTTTACATGCCTTAAATCATGCTGGTAACCACATGTGAAATGAAGCAATTCACCAAACACGTTTTGCCTGACCATATTGAGCACAGCCAAAATGTCCCTTCGATAGTTGACGTTTTCAAGGATCATTAAATGAGATCCTGTCGCTTCATGAGTATTCACCAGATCCCAGCATTCTTCAAGTGTGTTGGCGGCTGATACTTCTAACCCTGTATATTTGCCAGCCTTCATTGAGTCTACTGCCATTTTGGTATGCCACAGCCAAGGTGTAGAGATAATAACAGCATCAATTTCGCTGATATTTAAGAGGTTACGGTAGTCATAATCAGTGCTGCCAAATACCTTGGGCTTTTTGAACCCCGCCTCACCTATCATCTTTAGTGCAATTTCATTGCGCGCGGGGTCAACGTCACAGATCGCTGTTATTTCTATATCTTTTCGTTGCAGGGCGTTATTTAAATGATTTGTTCCTCTAAGGCCCACACCAATAAATGCGAGCTTGAGTTTGTCTTTTTCCAAACCCAATGATGATCCTAAAGAGAGATTTGAGGCCAGCGATATCCCTGCACCGCTGAGTGTCACATTTTTGACAAATTTTCTTCTTGAGCTCATATAATACCTTAATAAAAAATCCCGAGTGATATATTGTAAACTCAAATATGACAGGTGCGCTAATAATTTAGCGGCTAGTTTTCTGACATTTAGGTGTGTTTTTTAAGCTGCCGAGGCAGTCAAGTATAATTTGTCCACCTTTTTGACGAATTCATGACAGGTGATTCACCCGTTAGGACACTTTCAGCATTGCTTCGTCATGAAGTTTATTGATATATTTAGGATATGAGCAAATTCAGTATAGCAACCTATCTTATGCCTTACAAGTCCCATGTCATAACGGTTTTGCTCACATACTGCCCTATTTTGTTATGTTGTCAGAATCCTTCAAATTTTAGTCATCTCTCCCCCTCACTGGACAATAGAGCTATCAATGTTTCTAAAACCTTACAAGACTCTCTAGGTAGCATTTGGATGGTATGCAGACCTGGCATACTAGTATATGACGGATATAATTATGTGCTGATACCCAATCGTACAATCTTTCCAAACCAAAAGCAAAACGATGTAATAGAGGATATTATAGCTGACCACAAACAAAATATCTGGATGACCTCTAAAGATGGGTTACTATCTATGTATGACATTTCCACCGGGAAATTTAAGGCAATCAACCCCCTGGTAAATTACAATAAGGTCAACAAAATGATGGCCAAAGACAAGAGTGTATGGTTAGCTACGGACAACGGAAGCTTATATCAATTTCAAAATGCATCAATGGATAGCATCACCACACTTGGTGAGCTCGTTTCTCATGAGAAAATATATGATATGGAGATCGGGGCGACTGATAAAATCTATTTAAGCACAGAACAGGGAAATATTTACAGTTATTCTCTGAAATCAAAAGACTTAAGCGAGGTGCTAGGTGTGTTTACAGGCTTTCCGGGAAATCTGACTTTAGCTGTAGATGATAGTCATCGGCTTTGGGTCGGTACAGAAACTTACGGCCTTTTTGTTTATGACGAAGAAAAAAAGGCGTTCGTAGAAAGCTCTCTTTTTAAAAGTCCCGTTTTCAATATTCACAAGGAGATGTTTTTAAACCTTTTCTATGATAATAGCGGATACATGTGGGGCGGAACGGATGGTGGTGGTTTATATAAAATAAATACTGCCACCGGCGAAATAGACCTATTCACTAAACAATCTGCCAACGAATTCTCTCTCAGTAGCAATAGCATATTAAACGTTAGCAAGGATAACCGTGAGAATATCTGGATCACCACTAATTATGGAAAGCTTAACATTTTGCCTTATTCGAATAATAGTATTTATTATCACGGTGGATCCGAAAACAATACTCCCTTAAGAATATTAAGTATTTATAAAAGTACATCAGGTGTTTTATGGATAGGAACAGATGGGGCCGGGTTAACCCGTATTACTTATAATGCAGATGGCTCCACCAATGAAGCACAGTACTTTAATGACTTAGCCTTAAACAGAGGTTTCTATGTTCAATCTATCAGTGAAGATAATCAATCCAACATCTGGTTTGGCACCTACAAAAATGGATTATGGGTACATAATACTAAAAAGAATACTTTCAAAAAGCATAATATCTACAACTCCAGCAAACAGGAAGCTACTGATATAAGAACTGTTTTTAAAGACTCCAAAGGACGTATTTGGGTTGGTTCTAATATCTCAACAAATATATATTCTCAAGATATGGTTCTATTAGCCAGTTTTGAAAATGACTCTAATGGAACCGTAGGCCATTCCATAGTGGAAAGTATTTTAGAAGATCGGGATGGCACCATTTACATAGGTTTATATAATCGTGGTTTTTTTGAATTTGTCGAAAACGAGAGCTCCCTGGAAAATTCAACTTTTATTGACCGTTCGTCCAACCCTCATGACGAAATCAAATCCGTGAGATCGATGGTCGTGGGCGATAGGAATGAATTATGGCTGATTAACGATCATGGCAAATTGCTCCGATATAACACAAGAAGTAAAAGCTATATGTCTTTAAGTCATATAGAATCTATGGATGAACAAAACTTCTCAGCTGTTCTTAAAGATGATTATGATAATTTATGGATTAGCTCAACTAATGGCATCAAACATATTGATGTTAAAAACTCTGTTTTAAGCACTTACTACAGTACTGATGGGTTGCAAGACAACCATTTTCTGCCTCGAAGTGCTTTTAAAGACAAACAGGGCACCTTGTACTTCGGAGGGATTAAGGGGTTCAATAGTTTTGATACAAGGCATTTGAAAAAAAGAGTATCTGAGGCCTCATTGTATATAACTAGTATAGAAATTCTCAATCAGCCGGCAAGCTCGTTAATTTCTTCACAAATTACCTCTGGAATTTTCAATGTTCATTCGCTTAGATTAGAGCATGATCAATCCTCTTTTTCGTTTAGATTTTATGCTATAGATAATATTCTAAATCCGAACTTTTACTATGCTTATCGATTAAAAGGATTTGATGAAGACTGGATTACAACCCAATCAGAAAGGCTGGCCACTTATACGAATATTCCTCCCGGCACCTACACCTTTGAAGTTAAGGCAGGCACCCGAAAAGGCGTCTGGGACATTTCCACCAAGCCCATATACATTCAAATTGACCAGCCTATATGGAATAGCGCTGTAGCCTATGTTACCTATCTTTTGATCTTCGGAGGGCTATTATATGCTGTTTGGCGTTGGTACAGATTAAGAAAAAGACTATTTCTGGAGAAAATCAATTATAAGAAAGAAAGTGAGTTACATACGCTTAAGATGAACTTCTTTGCCAAGATGTCACATGAGATCCAAACGCCCATTACTTTGATCCTTGGTCCCATTGAAGATATGCTAAAACGAGCAGGGCAAAATGGAAATTTACTTCTGAAGCAACGGCTGGATATTATTTCTTACAATGCCAACCGCCTTTCTAAAATAGGACGCGAATTAACTTTAATTAGAAACAAAGAATTAGACAAATTGCGTCTCAACGTAACGAAAAATGATTTATTCAATGATATAGACAAAATATGCATTGCGTTTAAAGAATTGGCCAGAAAAAGGCATATAGATTTTAACATACATTGTCCTAAAAATCTACCCGAAGCCTGGTATGACAGTGAAAAGATCGAACATGTGATATATAACCTACTCTCAAATGCATTTAAATTCACCCCTAAAGAAGGTAATATTCAAGTAAACGTTGTACCTATCAATTCAAAAAAAAGTATTAAGCTATCCGTCATAGATTCCGGTCCCGGAATTCCTAAAAAAGAGTTGACCAATATTTTTGAATTGTTTTACCAATCCAAAGTAGGGAAAAAAAATAAGGGCACAGGTATTGGATTAGCGCTAACAAAGGATCTGATTGATTTACACAAAGGTGCAATTGAGGTTGATTCTTCATCGTTGGAAGGTACTATTTTTACGATTACCGTTCCCATAACAAAAAGCTCATACCGTAAGTCTGAAATATTACATTCAGAGAGTATTGAAGAGGTTGATACAAAGCCGTTAGCTCCATCCATAGTACCTCCCAATACGAAAGAATCGAACCGTGCCAAAAAGACTATTTTGATCGTTGAAGATAATTACTATCTACAGGAATTTTTAAAAGAACTTCTAGCCGGTGAGTATAACATTATTCTGGCTGAAAATGGTGAAGAGGGGTATTATTATGCTAAAAACAATTTGCCTGACCTGATATTGAGTGATGTAATGATGCCTAAACTGAATGGAATTCAAATGTCCGAGAAGTTGCAGAAAAATCAGCGAACTATGCATGTCCCTATAATATTTCTTACCGCCAAGAATTCTACAAACTCCAAAATTTCGGGTCTTCAGTCCGGAGCTATCGAATACATCAGAAAGCCTTTCAATACGAACGAGTTATTGTTGAAAGTAAAAAACATCATTTCGTCTCATGAACATATCATATCAAAATATCGAAAAGAAGTAATCAGTAACCCTGAAGTAAACCTTGATAAGTCTCAGGATGAGGTTTTTCTTGAAAATCTGGTATCAAGCATAAACTCAAGGTTAGATGACGCTGGTTTTAAGATGGAAGAATTGGCTGATTCGTTAAATATGGGATATTCAAGTTTATACAGAAAATGCCAATCGCTTACCGGGCATAGCTTAGTCGATTTTGTGCGTTTGCTTCGTCTGAAAAAGGCGGCCATATTGATTACTAAATATGGGTATAACATTTCAGAAGCTGCTTTTATGTCAGGATTTAACGATCCTAAATATTTTTCAAAATGCTTTAAAAAGGAGTTCAAGAAGACTCCCGCGTCTTTTAAGAAAGAGGCGCAAATGGGTGATGTGAATTTTTACCTAAAAAAGTATGAGCTCGAAACGGGCACATCCTAGTGCGCATATAGCGATGGCACCATGAGTGCTGATTCAGGAAAAGAGTTTATAATCCGGGTGCACTTTTCAGGTAGCAGGTCCAAACCCTGTAGATCATTTGTAATACTGTTCAATTTATTTAGACTAAAAGCAATCCTTTACCCTAACTGAGTCTCTTTTGCAAAGAGAACCAAGCGACGATTCCACGTCGAAAAAGCCAGCATTTTTAATACGGATTTTAGAAGTCAAATACTAATTCAGAAAGGATCACCTTAGCCTGTAAACTGGGTTTTGATAGTTTATGAGTGTTGAATTGGTCCATGTTGTTGATGAGCCGCATTAAAAATGCTATCTCTTTCGTTATTGAATACTCCTTAGTCCGCGTCTTCGCCGCAGACCCAGGCTAGGTGGGAACAGTATGTTTTAGTCGGGGATCATACCTCTCAAACACATCATCAAAAGATTTTCATCCAAATAGCCTGCTTCAGGCATCAGAACCGAATACGGAAGGTCTCATTATTAATGATCTTACTATATAGCCCGGGAAGACTCCGTTCTTATTTTAGAAGAATCCGGCCGAGCAGAATATAAAGTAGCGTATCACCTCTTTAAAACTCCCTCAAGAACATTATAATAGCGTTGTGCGATAAAGCTGGCACCTTGTTCATTGTAATGCACTTCATCGGCCAAAAAAGAGTCTTTAAAGCCGGTAAACATATCGACTGCCATTACCCTCGAAGTTTGGGTGGTTTTTTCTGAGGCAATGACAAGTGCTTCCTGTTGGAGTCGCGAGAAATAAGTAGTCAACTCAGGCGTCATTAGATCAGACCTGCCTGGTGCAAGTTGCTCAATAATCATGGTCACATCAGGGTTTGCACTTTGCAGTGCGTCAATTACTTCATTAATGTTAGCCACTGTCTGATCATAAGGCAAATCAGTTAATGCATCATTCCTCCGGGCGAACTGAACAATACAATGTCAGGCGTTCCGGCATTTTCCAACCACCCATTAATGCCACTTAATATCTCGCCCGCAGTAAAACCTCCCCTACCTTCATGGTCCGGATCGAAAGCTATATCCGAAAGTCCCGGGTAAGAAGCATCATCGGTCATGGTCCCGATATAGTCAAAATCCCAATCACCATCCACCAGTTGTTTCCATAACTCATATCGAAAGCTTTCAAATTCCGGCCTGGCCCCTTCGACACGAGATGCTCCCAGTGGCATGATCTTGTTGAGAGCGTTGCTAAGTGGCTTTTTTGTGACCGTATCGTCATCTCCACAGCTAAAGAAAACCAGTCCTGTGAACATTAGGAGTGCCAGAACTCTGGTGAAGGTTGAAACGGATTTGTTCCTTACAAATAAGTGTATCATGCTTAAAATTTTTGTTATGTCTAAAGAAACCTCTTTACCGTTTGAATGTTACATTTTCCAGGCACCTACAGGTACGGATTTGTCAACATTCTGAGATATCAGGACAAATTCAAAACTTTACGATACTCACCAGGAGTTTTTTGAGTAACCCTTTTTGAATGCTGTGTAAAAAACGCTTTTGGACTTAAAGCCTGCTTCAAAACCAATGGCTTCGATTGAAAACAAATGAAATTGACGATCATGGAACATGTTAATGGCGCGATCCACCCGAAATTTATTGATAAAATCATTAAAACCGATCTTCAGGTTGGTCCCGAGCAGTTCACTTAAATAACCTTCGCTGATGTTCAGTTTTTCCGCCACCATAGTACGGGTCAGGTTGGGGTCACAGTACATCTGTTCATCTACCATCAACGTATTGAGTTTTTGGAGTTTATCTGCCGTTTTTTGGTAGATCGGCGAACGTATATCCTGAGTGGCCATGAAGTGGTCTCCTTCAAGGGGCTCTTTCTTAGCTGTTATAGCCACAGCTTTAACTTCTATTCGCTGAATTTGTCTTCTTTGTTCAGAAATATTGAGATGATGAATACCCCGATAAGTGACCCATACCAGGAAAATAGCCAGTATGGCCAACAGGTAATTCCAAATGGTCACATCGAAAAGCAGTGTTATCGGGTCACCTAACATCCATACCCACAAATAGACCAATAAGAATAAGCTGTTTAGCTCAAGCCACCGTCTTTCAGTTTTGTAAAGCCCTTTCGCCCGCCTGATCCTGATATAAGAAAAGCCCACCAGCAAGATTGAGAACAGTAAAAAAGTAAACGCCTTTACTTCAATCATTATTTCCAGTTTTTCCAAGTTATTGCCTGCCAGCCAATAGAATAGATCAAACCCCAAAAAGAAGTCAACAAAATAGGCAAGGGTCAATATTAAAAAAGGAGCTGCCCACCACCAGACTTTTCCACTACTGCCGAGCGGATACTTAATAGCTTTTAAAACATACATCATAAAAGCGAAAGGAAACAAGAACTCCCAACTAATGAGTTCCAGCAGCGCTACGGCCGGAAAGTGCTGTTCAAAGTAAACATAAGTAAGTATTGAGCTCAATGAGGCAACAACCAGGACAAAGTACCGGTGCACATCACTCCTGAAAGACCTGGAGCTGAATAGTAATACGGACAGGAAAAGGCCCAGTATTACACCGAGTAATACCAATACATCCAAAAATGTTAAAATCATCCAAACAATGATACGGTTTGCTCTTAAATATACAATTCTCAGTGCTTATGATTTGCTGTTCAAGCATTTGACTTGTCACCCGTCTTATTCCAAAACCTCAATTTTACCGTCAATGCTAAGCGAGTGTGTTATGGAAGAAGCAATCTCCTTATTAAAAGGATGGATCTGCTTTGCCGAACTGTTAAGAACTGTTCGCCGGTCAAGTGCACCTGAAAGTTTCCTAAACCGGTCCTTAATGAAAAATGTAAACGATCAGAAAAGTCCATTACCTTGCACGCCTACGGTGCTAACATCATGCGTGCTGATTTAGGAATAGAATTTTTAATCCGGGTGTACTTTAGAGGTAGCTTTTGGGGTATGATACTTGCACATTTTACTATAAGAACTATTTAAAATGGGTTCATCAAGAATATGCGCATTGTAAATGCTAAATGTTCGATTTTGGAAGAAAACGGGAACGCATTATGCTATCGCTAAATGCGCTCCAGAGGGAGGGAATCTTTAAGGTGCTATTTTTTAATTAACCACCGTAATGCCACCAATATGATAGCCGTTTTGAGCAGTTGCAGTACGCTCCCAATTAGCGCCATCTTCAGATACAAAAATGCCCATATCATTACCGACTAAAATAAACTGCTTTCCATCATGAATCATAGCATTTACAGCACCTCTGCCACCACCTCTGGTTAGACTTTCCGTCCATTTTTGGGTAATATCTGTTGAAATAAAAATATCACTGAACGGACTTGCAGCCACCCATTTTCCACCACCGTAAGCAGCGCCCCAAATTTGGTTTTTATCAGGGTTAAAAAGGTATTTCCACGTTTTTCCCATATCGTTAGAATAGGCACTTTTGGTACTGTTTATACAGGCAAGCAGCGTGTTCTTACCATCCCATGCTATGGCTTTCAATCCGCCTGTGCTTATTTTTGAAGCGTTTCCTGTAAGGTCCATGTCTTGCTCTACCACAACTTTATCGCCTTTAATGGCTAATATTTTGCCTGTCATTTCCATATTGCCGCCCACGAGATAAAACTTACCGTTGGCAAACAGCATATTTAGCGGGGTTTTTAAGCCGGGCGCAATATCTGGTGCAATCTCGCCTTTTCTGCCAGGTGCTTTAAGTTGGCCAGGGTTTTCTACTTTCTTTTTAAGGCTTTCTACACTTAATTTCGGACGTTTTGTAGACTTGACATTTTCCGTGCTGATGCCTGCATTTCGCTTTTCGGCAATGCTCATTTCGCCTGTTCGTACAAACTTCCAATCTACACCATCTTTAGAGTAGATAATGTGATATTCGCCGGCAGCCACAAAAAATCCGTCGCCATAAGCAACGGCTCGCATGGCTTTTCTATTAGGAAAAACTGTAGCACCTGTTCCATAATATACATTGCTTTCTTGCCAGGATTTACCATTGTCTAACGAGGTTAATACCATATTACCAACGGCTACAATTTTGCCATCGCCAGAGGCAATGTCATATAATCTATTTTGAGGGGTTTGGGCATCCATTTCGCCGTCCCAAATGGTAGCAACTGTTTTTCCGCCATCCGCACTTTTTACTACATAACCTGTGTTGCCATTTTTGGTTACCGCCAGAAATAAACTTTGCGCACTAAGGGTATAAACCGATAGCATTGCACAAAGCCCAAGTAAGTAATTCTTCCAATTTTTTATCATCATAATTTTTAAAATTAATTTGAAACAAAGTTGAAAGAACAGAAAGCTTTGAGCAGCTAATTGAAACTACAAACCCTCTACTAAGCGCTCTACAAATGCTCTACATGGATTTTAATTTTCTGATATTAAGCTTGTTGTCTTTAATAAATTAAAAGTTGAAAGATGTTGAGGTATGAAGTTTTAGCAAAGGTCCGCCGTAAGCAATGACCAAACTGCCTTACTCTTTAAGCCCATGCAAGTAGCTGGAAAGCGTAACATCCTCAGGCAATTGCATCTTTTTCTTTAGACGGTAATGTGCCATTTGTACACTTTTGTGCGAAATGTTTAGAAGGCGGGCAATGTCTTTGATGGATAAATCAATTTTCAGGTAAGCGCAATGCTTCAGTTCCAAAGATGTAATGGTTGGGTACAACTCACGCAACGTATCAAAAAAATGTGGATGTACCTGGTTAAAATGAAGCTGCAATTTTTGCCAATCGGCATCTAAATTGAGCGTGTTCTTAATGACAGATTGAATTTTTTTAATAGAAATTTCAGGGTTTTCCTTTAAGTGCCTCAACACTTCATTCAGGACCTTGTTTTTATCGCTCATATTCATGGTCATAGATAGCAATTCACGATTTTTGTGTTCAATTTCCTGTTTCAATTTTAAATTCTCGGCTTCTTTTATTTTTCGTTCTGCAATTTCTTTTTCTTGTTCTAATTGCGATTGTTTTACTAAAAGGGCTTGTTCATTTTTTTCTTTTTTGTAAAGCTGCTGGCGTTGCGACAGTAATTTTCTTCGGTAACTTATTCGGTTTAGTAAAAAAAACACAAACACGCTGAGCGCCAATAACGTAATGATTAACAAGGTGATGTAAAGTGTTTGCGCCCGGTTTTCTTGTTTTTTAATCTGTACATCTTTATTCAGCAACTCAATTTCTTGTTCCTTCTTTTGGGTGTCGTACTTTGTTTCGAGTTCCGAAAGGTGCTTTTCCATATCCAATCCATATAAGGAATCCCGCAGTACTTCATTTTCTTTTTGACAGCGTAACGCCTGTTGATAATTACCTGACTGTTCGTGGATTTTAACTAACCGTTTGTTAATCTCAAAACGTTTACGTTGGGTGTTGAGTGCTTTGGCTTTGGTGTATGCTTTTTTTGAATAATACAGCGCACTATCTAAGTTTTTGGTCTCTAAATAGCGTTTGGAAATTGCTGAAAGCGTATTGAGTTTCCCTTTTTCATTGCCGATTTTTTCTTGATACTTTAGGGCTGAACGAAAACAGGTCATGGCTTCATCGTACTTTTTCATTTGCACATACAACGTGCCTTGATTGGTATTTGTGCCGCCCAGATTTCTGTAATTTTTGGTTGAAATGAATATGTTTTCAGCTTGTTTGTAATACATCAAAGCGCTATCCAACTTGTTTTTTGTGCCATAGATCATTGCCATATTTTGAATGATAGACGCGCGGTCATCTGGTGTACCTTGGTATTCATCGTGTTTCTGCAAGGCCCTTTTGTAGTACTCTAACGCCTTATTAAATTTTGAAATTTTGGCATACACACTGCCGATATTTTGGAGACAGGTAGCAATACCACGGGCATCACCTAATTTTTCTAACGTAGCTAATGCTTTAAAATAATACGTTTGCGTGGTAGCATAATCGCCCTGATAGTAGTACACCACACCAATGTTGGTTTCGGAATGGGCTTGTCCTTTTAAATCGTTTGTTTCTTTGCTTATTTTTAAGTTTTGCTTAAATAGTTCAATGGCTTTGGGATACTCGGTTTTTATGGTGTAGGCAATGCCCAGGGCTTTGTATAGTGCCGCTTTATCACTTAAATTATTTTGAAGTTCTAGTCCTTTTTCAGCTAAAACTATAGCCGAATCGGGGTTGGTAAAGCGGTATTCCCACGCCAGTTTTGCGTAGATTTTTCCCTTTTCTGCATCTTTACTTTGCACCAAAACCTGAAACAGGCTGTCCATTACCTGGGATTGCCCGAATGTGACCGACACCCGGCAGGTTATTAGAAACAGTAAGACAATAAATCGGCTCATAGTTGTGCTTAATCGAGTCAATAGGTGGTATTTAAAAACGTGAAAATACAGATTTATGTGGAATGGTTTGAGATGGAGTACTCTCCTCGTTTACAGCCCTTTAATACTGCCCTCGAACAATGAAAGATGCATTGAAGCGGCTTTTATCCTGATTCGTTCTATGCCTCCCGGCGCGTATGTTAGAAGAAAATGAAACGCATTACGCTTTGCTTAAATGCGCTCCATATGGAGTGCACTTCGTAGAAGTTTGGATACGTGGATAATATATAAATTTGTAGACTTATCAAATTGTTATGATTAATTCTGCACCTTGAAAACTTAAATCGTAAAACATGAAAAAAATAATCTTGAGTACTGCTATTCTCTTCCCAACACTTCTTTGGGCTCAGTACGATATTAACGGAGACTATAAAATTAGTGGTAACGTTGGAATCGGAACAAACCAGCCTGAGACAAAACTAGAAGTAACTGGTTTTGGGGTTGACCCCAATGCTCTGAAATTATCAAGCTTTGATTCTCAAACAAACACTATTTCGATGGTGTTCCATCCAAGGAAAAACTATCTACCCAATCCTGCTTCTTCTATTAAAGGTATATTGGATTATGGATTAGCCAACGAAGAAGCTGGAAGCATAAGTTTTAACACTTCTAACAGTGGTCAACTCACAGAAAAAATGAGAATAAGGTATGACGGGAACATAGGAATCGGAACAAACCAACCTGAGACAAAACTAGAAGTAACTGGTTTTGGGGTTGATCCCAATGTTCTGAAATTATCAAGTTTTGACTCTCAAACAAACACTATTTCGATGGTGTTCCATCCAAGGAAAAATTATCTACCTAACCCTGCTTCTTCTATTAAAGGTATATTGGATTATGGATTGGCCAACGAAGAAGCTGGAAGCATAAGTTTTAGCACTTCTAACAGCGGTCAGCTTACAGAAAAAATGAGAATAAGATATGATGGCAACGTTGGAATTGGAACTATGACTCCAGATTCTAAATTAACAGTCGCAGGTAACGTACATTCTAGAGAAGTAAAAGTTACCATAGATGCGGGAGCTGATTTTGTTTTTGACAGTTCATATAACTTAAGGTCACTTGAAGAAACGGAAAAATTTATAGGTCAGAATAAGCATCTTCCTGAAATTGCCTCTGAAAAAGAAATGAAAAAAAATGGGTTGTTAGTTGGAGAAATGAACATTAAACTTCTGCAGAAGATTGAGGAATTAACACTTTATCTGATCAAACAAAACAAAGAGATTAAGGAATTAAAAAGAAAGGTTCAGAGCCTTGAAAACGAATAAAAGATCATAACAAACAATAAAATAAATGCACATATTTCCTCGTGGCAACTGGTGTTTGCCAACTACCTGTCGCATATGACGCTATCGCCAATATGCGAGCTGATTTAGAAATAAATTTGTGATCCGGGTGTACTTCAGAGGTAACTTTTAGGATATGATATCTCAACATTTCACCATAAGAACTAATCAAAATAGGATTTACGAAATGTCTTAATGACTTTCGAACAAGAAAGAAGCAAAATTCGAAATTCATTGGCACAACTATTCATCAAATAGTAATCGTTCAAAACAGGGATCGTATCTATCGGGGCCTTAACGGTTATCCATTCCCTTTGGAATCGATTATATCTGTACTCCAGAAGTTTTTCCATTTTCCAGGTAAGAAATAGATAGCCTTTTCTGTTGCAACTTTATCAACCACAAGAGCAACCAGGTATTTGGGGCTGAGCATATACTGGTATTAGCAATTATGAGTGTCCGGTTCCTGCCGAAATTCCAACATCAGGTGTCATACCATCGTAACTCCATTTTTATGATATTCGGCAAGGTATTGCCGGATGTATGGAACCAGACTCATATGAATATCGGCATACTCTTAAAATACCCGGGAGTTCTTCATTGAACCATATATTGACATTCGTGGGTCGGTTTTGCCAGAGGTGATCCCGCATAATGGGCGTAAATGCAGTAAACTGTACCCAGGACAAAGGCATGGCAAATCACAAATTGATTGATGGAGCAGATTATTCCAACGAAAACGGAGGGCGTGGTGGGGCCTTATTACTTCCTAATGTCTGTTTGATCGATCTATTGAGAGAAGACCTTGACGATGACAGGGACGATGACACCTATATGATCTAGCTATTACCTGTACTTAAGTATTTCGAGGAAGACGGCATACCTACCGAAGTATCGACTACTTCCAATATTGTGGTCTACCGCCTGGCAGAAATCTACCTCATAGCGGCAGAGGCTAACATGTATCTGAATAATACAGGTCTGGCACTGGACCAGCTTATGCCATAAGAACGCGTGCGAATGCCTTGCCAAAGGGCAGCATCGACCTGCAAACCATTCTCGATGAACGACCGCGTGAATTGTTCTTTGAAGGACAACGGTTTTTTACGCTTAAGAGAACTAATAAATTGGTATCGCAGATCTCACAATATGGCGGCAATGACAATGGGCACAAACAGGCAAGAGGAAGTATCCAAGACTTTATGAAAATCTACCCATTCCGGGATCAGAGCTCGAACTCTTCGGGGCCGGGTATCCGCAGAATGATGGTTATTAAAAAAAATATGGAAAATGATATAAACCGGTTAATTACAGCCAGTTCACCACTTACGGCTGCATCTCCATCAACCAAGGTTTCGATGGTCAGAAAGTCGGTTTGTCCCGGCTAAAACATCTTCACGTAGTTATTTAAAGCTCTTTACCAGGATAGAATTATGTACCAATAGTTTTAGTGATCTGCTTTCAACGTCGTGCGCAGATTTAGCTATGAATTTAAAATACCTGAATGCCTTTGGCTCAGAGAGATTTATATCCTGATCGTCCGACGCTCTTTGCAGCACAAAATTACCTACGCTTTCCCAATGGCTAATATCTGAACTTATTTGCAATTTTATGTCTTTCACGGCTCTGGAAATCGTTTGTCTCTGTGTAAATCGGAATCCATACATTTTAAAGGATTGGCCCATATCTATTGATATATGATATGAGGATGTAGCCGTGCAACCACTCCTGCAGGAATGATAATAGACGCTCTTATCTCCATCAAGAATATCTGCTGCTCGCCTGGTATCACCTTCACCTCCTTGATCTTCCTGGGTGCTGAAGTCTATTGCAGTCCAGGTACTTTTTCGAATAAGTTAGGTTCAGAGGTAGTTTGTAACTTTTGGGATATGATACCTCAACATTTTACCATAAGAACTGTTCAAAATCAGTTCGTCAGGTTCAATACCACTTATGTCAAGCTCATTACGGTCTTGTAATTTTGGTTCAAGGTTCTGTGACACCTCTCATTGGTATGCCTAGAAACCACCGACGTACGATAAGGAGATTGCTTCACACTACCCGCAAGCCTACGCTCAGGGTTCGCAATTACCGCCTGTGATGTTCTGTCATCCAGCCCAAACGAGCTTAACTTACTGTACGATCAAAGGCAGCAGATCCATTAAAAGGACTGACCAACTCACCGCAATTCGGTAAGCTTCCGTTCCTCTTCTAATGTTTTAAGCAGCGACTTTACCATACGCCCTGCTTCGGCTTCTTCCCTCCTGTTCAGTTCATTATGGGCGGTTTTTCGCTCATCCAAGGTGACCAGTACCACCAAAATGATGTGGCTCACGATGGGTAGGAACGTGCCTAATGTAAACCATAACCAAAAGGAACGTCCATAGCTATAAGCAAAATAACCCACCACGGCCGGAATAGAAAGATAAAATGCAAGGCCGACAAGAAAGAAATCCAATAGCATAGCGTGGTATTATGTTGTACAAAAACAGTACAGGATCAACTGTCGGTTTACTAACGTACATTAGTACCTAATGGGTTTTAAAATCCCTCTTTTTTTCTGACAGCACGATGACAATTGGCACACTTTATGTTTTCGTTTAACCTGATAACTCCTTTAAAAATGACACGACACAATCAACTAATTTATATTCTCTTCCCAACTTATGTATATAAGGATTTAGAAGCGTATCTATTTTAGTTATATCTTGCAAACTAAGTGACTTTTAGATATGTTTTTAAAAGGGATAAATTAAAACTAAACGCCATTCATGTCCGGAACTCGAAGGGTTTGGAAACTGCTCGTTATCAGCATTGTCCTTGTACCCATTCTCTCTTTTGGGGTATTCGTTGTATTATTGAAATACAAGCAGGACGCCATAGTACAGGAGTTCATTTCTACGGTCAATAAAGACTTCAAAGGACGCCTTACCATTTTAGGAAGTCATATCTCTCCGTTTGCCAATTTTCCTTATATCTCTATCGACCTGGAAAATGTACGGGTCTACGCCACTAAAAAGGACTCGGATGAACCCCTTCTGGACATAGAGAACGTATACCTGGGCTTTGACTTCTGGACGTTGGTAAGTGGTGAAATAGAGATCAAAGCACTGAAACTTACGGAAGGTTACGTCAAACTCATCCAGCATGCGGACGGGTCTTTTAACATCAGCAATGCATTGTCCAGTGAAAAGGAAATGAATGCAGAGGAGGTAAAAGATGAATTTCACCTGGACCTGAATGGTATCCACCTCACGCATATCGACATAATGAAGCTGAATGAAGCAAACGATGTTTTGATCGATGCGTTTATTGACGATGCCCAGTCTGATTTTGAGACCAGTCCCGATCATTTCAATATAACCCTGGACAGTCGTTTTTTACTGAATGTGATCATTCAGGGCGATACGTCCTTTGTACATCACAAGAACGTCAAACTACATACCCGGCTCGACTATACGAATAGCACAGGTATATTAGCCATTGAACCATCGGAAGTGGTCCTGGAAAACGCTCTTTTTTTAATGGACGGCACCATAGATGTCGACGATGAAATGAACCTGGACCTGAATTTTACGGGTAACAAACCTAATTTTGACCTTTTCATGGCCCTGGCCCCGGAAGAATTGGCCCCTGTTATGGCCCGGTATGATAACGGCGGCAAGATCTATTTTAAAGCATCTGTTAAAGGCAGATCGCTGAACGGCAATAACCCGTTGATCGTCGCGGATTTTGGTTGTGATGAGGCTTTTTTCAATAATACCCTTTCAGATCGAAAACTGGACGAACTCTATTTTAAAGGACACTTCACCAATGGAGCATTGCGTAACCCCACCACTATGGAGTTTTCGCTCATGGACTTTTCGGCCAAACCGGACGCAGGTATATTCAAAGGAAACCTTAGTGTCAAAAATTTTGACGCTCCGGAAATTAATATGGAAGTCGTTTCGGCCTTTGACCTGGACTTTCTCAGCAAATTTTTCAACATTGAGGGGCTGGAGGAGTTAAAGGGTGATGTAGCGTTGACCATGAATTTTCATGACATCGTAGATTTGAGCAACCCGGAAAAAAGCATCGAAAAACTCAATGAGTCCTACTTCACTGAATTAGAAGTAAAAAACCTCAGCTTCACAACACCTGCATACCACCTGCCTGTACATCAAATAGATATTAAAGCCACCATGGACGGACATGAGGCTTCTATTGATGAGCTATATGTTAAAGTGGGGGATTCTGACGTCACCATCCAGGCAACAGTGAGTGACCTGCCGGCCATCCTTCACCATACGTCGATCCCTGTTACCGCTAACATGTCTATCACGTCCGATCTGATCGACCTGGATCAGTTAACGTATAAGAACGATAGTGTCGATAGCGGGATGAATGAACAGATCAGGGACCTCAGCATGAAGCTTAAATTCAATAGCTCGGCAAAAGACTTTACCGAGTCTCCTACACTGCCGGTGGGAGAATTTTTTATTGAAGACCTCTATGCAAAGCTGTCCAACTATCCTCATACGCTTCATGACTTCCATGCTGACGTACTTATTGACGATCAGGATTTTCGTATCATCGATTTCACGGGCATGATCGATCAAAGTGATTTTCATTTTACCGGAAAGCTCAAGCAATACGACCTCTGGTTTGCAGAACAACCTAAGGGAGATACGAGGATTGAATTTGACCTGACGTCAGAATTGCTACAACTGGAAGACCTCTTTTCCTATGGCGGAGAAAACTATGTACCTGAAGATTACAGGCATGAGGAGTTTCAACAGCTCAAAACACACGGTTTTGCTGACTTGCATTTCAGCAAAACCTTGAAGTCATCAGATCTTTACATTGATCTGCTACAGGCCAAAATGAAAGTACACGATATGCCTTTCGAAAAATTCAACGGTCGTATACATTTGGAAGATGACTACTTAACGGTAGAAAACTTTGGTGGCAAACTGGGGCGAAGTGAGTTTAAAACTAATCTTACTTACTATCTGGGCAGCGACAGCATCCCCAAAAAAGAAAATGCCTTTACCTTTAAAGCCCCACACCTGGACTTTGACCAGCTTTTCAGTTATAACCCGCCTGCTGCTAATGATACTTTAATTACTACTCCGGTAGATCATGAAAAAGGATTCAATGTATTTGACCTGCCTTTCACAAATATGCGATTTGATTTCGCTATTGACCATATCAATTACCACCGCTACTTGCTGGACAATTTTGTCATGAGAGGCCGCATACAAGAGGACCACTATGCCTATGTAGACACCTTTTCATTGGCTACGGCGGGCGGAGAAGTGAACCTAAAAGGCTACTTCAACGGATCAGACCCGGATAATATCTATTTCAACCCGGAAATGAATGTGAAAAACATAGACCTGGAAAAGCTATTGTTCAAATTCGAAAATTTCGGTCAGGACCATCTTGTTTCTGAAAACCTGAAGGGTAATCTTAACGCCACCCTCACAGGAAAGGTACACGTACATGCCGATCTGGTTCCCAGCATTGATGACTCAGAACTCCATATGGAAATAGAAGTACTCAACGGTAGCCTGATGGACTATTCTGCCTTTAACGCCCTGGCAGACTACTTCAAAGATAAAAACCTACAGCATGTGGTATTTGATACACTTCGCAATGAGCTGGACCTGGACCAGGGCACACTTTACATTCCTAAAATGAATATTAACACCAGCCTGGGCTTTTTCGAAGTATCAGGAAAGCAAAATACTGACCTGAGCATGGAATATTACCTGCGTATACCCTGGAAAGTGGTCACCAAAGCAGCTTCACAAAAACTTTTTGGCAAAAAGGAAAATAATAACCCGGACGAAATTGATGAGATCGAATACCGGGACGAGACAAAACGTACCCGGTTCATTAACCTTAAAGTCTCAGGAACCCCCGAAGATTATAAGATCTCTTTGGGTAAAAAAAAGGCTGACGCTAAGTGATTTAAGATTGAAAAATCACATTAAAGGCTTAAAAATCAAAATTCCGCTAACTTGACGCTGTGTTTTGACACAGTGATTTTAACCAGATGTGGTAACATCTACTGAAAAATAAGCCCATGCCAAAGCCCCTCCTATTGTTTATCGTTGTGCTACTCCATGCATTATCCCATGCCCAGACAAGGGATAAAAACAGCCTGCAAATGCCCCGAAGACACTGATAGAAAGTGTCATTCCCAAAGGTACGGTAACAAAACACTCCATTACCAACATACTTATATACCAAACAAAACTATACCGGAATACTATTTATATGTACCGGCTCAATACGACGGAAAATCTGACGCAGCCCTCATGGTATTTCAGGATGGTTGGGTTTTCGCCGATAAAGACCACCCTTATGTAGATAAAAGGCATTATGCTCCCGATGTATTTGATGAACTGATCCATGCTAATAAAATGCCTGTGACGATCGCCATTTTTGCTGAGCCGGGCAATATTGATGAAGATTATCCTGAAAACCGTATGGAGAACTCTAAACGCAGTGAAGAATATGACGAACTGAGCGATCGTTATGTCAGTTTTTTGATCAACACACTGATACCGGAAGTTGCCAAATATTACCGGTTAACCGATGATCCCATGCAACGGGCTATCGGCGGGTTCTCTTCTGGTGGCAATTGTTCATTTACAGCCGCCTGGCAAAGACCGGATTATTTTCACCGCGTATTAAGTTTTGCCGGTGCTTACATTAACATTCGCGGTGGTCACATTTATCCTTACCTGGTACGTTCGTCTCCTAAAAAAGACCTCAAAGTATACTTGCAGGCCGGATCAAATGACATTGATATTATCTTCGGAAATGTATGGTTGGCCAACCAGCAAATGGCCGCTGCTTTTAAGTTTAAAGGTTATGACTACAAGTTTGTAAGAACGGAGGGTACTCATGGCCAGTTTATGGGAGAACATTTTAAAGGTGCCATTGAATGGCTATGGGATGACTCAGGCAAAGAGTCCTCCAATGAATGAACCTCGATGCTGAGTACAAAGCGCCTTGAGAATAAGGTTACCTGTAAAAGCTAATGCAAATTACTATATATTGTTCAAATCAAGCGTATGACCAGAATGATCGGTGACCTTCTTTGTTGTTACTACCAGAGCCAAGGAAATACATCCTATTATTTCTTCAAACTGCTTTTTGTAAAAATGTGATCAGGGATCACCGGGTTGATCTCAATTTTTGTCACCCTAAAATCGGTACCTTTACTCTCTTTTAGCATATCCTTATAGTTCACCTTCATAGGGTACCAGCGGCGGTCTATTTGCTGTACATCACTCATTACCATCCTCTTGAGTAGCTGCCCGCTTTTGGCAAACAACTCTTCTTTAAGCGGCACATAACGCTCCTGATCGATCCACATTTTCCGGCTTTGGTAGGTGGCATCATCCACTTTAGCGGTAAGCGTCAGCACCCATACCTTACGACCATCAACCTCTTCTTCGCCTGAAAGCACAGCATCATATAGGTCGATAAGGTTTCGGTCTTCCATCATATCTTCATAGGAAAGGTCAGAACCCATCAGTGATTGACGTAACATATGCCCGGACAGCTGTATCGTACGATCTGAAGAAGGAGAATAGATCCATAGATAGTTTTTCAATTTTAACATCTTGGTCCCTTTCTCTCTTTCAGGGGCCAGGTATTCTGTAAAATTATCATACTTTCCACGGGAATACCCGCGAGAGGAAATCGTACGGCTTTTACGTTTGCCATAAATCACCATCTCAGATTCCACGATCCTGGTATCCGAAGTCATATTAAATTCTACCTTTTCAATGATTTCTTTGGCCGTCGGAGGGTCTGCCCTGAAACCAAACCCTGTTAATGTCAGTAAGATGAATATTCTCATTTTCAGTCCTTTTTTATTTTATACCTCAAGCTCTTTAAACAAAGAAGCTGTAGATCGTTTGTAAATTCCAATACCGGATAACATGTTGCCGAATACCATGGCAAACAAGCCAGGTACAAAACCAATGTATAACAGGTCAGGTGTCATTTTAGCGCGCATGATAGAGGGTACCATCATGGTGCTTTCCTGCATCATATCTCCCACGTCTATGCCATATACCTGTAAGTAGTACGTGCCGGAAAGCCCGACTATCGTGCCTGCTACAGAACCTGTGAAACCAATGAATATTGCCTCGTAAATCAAAGTGCGATAAATGTGCCCCCTGGATTCTCCCAGGGCCAGGCGAATACCAAACTCCTGGTATCTTCGCAAACCACCCAATAATCCTGTATTCCACAAAACAACAGACATTGCAAACACAAAGATCCCGACAAATAAACCGGCAAAATAGTCGACATAATCCAGGTAACCTCCTAAGCTGTTTTGTTCTCTCAAGGCAAACATTTGGGGAGCATACTCATCCTTGTCATGCGCATACTTTTGATTAAATTCAGCCGCTATTGCCAGCGCTTTATCGTCGTCATAAACACCTCCTTCAAAAAAACCTAAGAGTTCACCAACAGCGTCATGCATATCCAGAAGTACCCGGGCATCGGAGATATCTATAATAATGGCCCCTTTGTCCATGGCAGCGATGCCAAATTTAATAGTGCCACTCACTACAAAGTTCTCAAAGGTCATACTTCCGTTCATGGTGGTACCCATGTAGGTGATCTCATCCCCCATTTGAATGTTCAGCTTATCAGCAAAATCGTTTCCTATCAAAGCCTCCCTTGGCTGAGAAGGTAATTTTCCTTTTACAATGGAATGAGAGATATTCAAACGTTCATCTTCTCCGCTGACACCGGAAAACAGGTCAAAAGCTAATCCGGCAGCCGGACCTTGTCCCTTAGAACCTTCCTTGCCGTCAGGCACATCGATCAATCCTCCAAATTTAATACGATCTGCCCATTGTACATCCGGGTAATCACTGGCCAATTGCTCTTTTATGGCCTCCACTCCCAATAAAGCCAGATCATTAGGCATCTGCACCTGATCTTCAGCATAAGAGCGCGACATAATTTTGACGTGCCCCGTATCAAAGCGAGCGGACTGGTCTATCATATCTCCCATTACCCCTCGCAGGTATCCACTCAATAAAATGGTAAGTGATACGCCAATGGTAATAATGATAATGGGGAGCACACTACGGTTCTTATCTCCGAGAATTCCTTTTATCAAAAACCTGATCATTGCATTTTTCCTTTAAGTGCGTCTACCGGATTCATTTTGGCTATCTTACGAGAGGGCAAAAAACTCACCACAGTAGCCGAGATTATCACCAGAGCAACAGTACTTAAAATGAGCCCTGCACTGTAAACCGGGAATATTCTCTCAGCCACCACAATCCCCATTTCCTGATTGGCTTCAGGCATACCCATCCCTGCTTTAGACATATAGATAAAAAATGGAATGCCGTAGACACATCCTACCACAGTGGCTAAAAAACTGTACATGGTCCCTTCTACTGTAAAAAGCCACACCACACGCATACGGGTCATCCCCAGCGCTATGTAGGTCCCTATTTCCTTTTGCCTTCTGAAAATAGACAGCACCTGCGTATCAAAAATGGCCAATAAAGCAATAGTCAACAGCAGGCCGTACATAATAGAACTGCTCTTTTGCTTCATGGCTATCATCCTGGTGAGATCGGATAACAGGTCCTCCCGGGATGAATAATTCCATCCATCTGCTACCTTGTTTATTTTCCCGTCGGTTATGATAGAATAGGTAGTGTGGTCCTTTAACCCTGTCATTTCCCAAAGCTTGTCTATGCTCATCCATACCTGTCCCTGGTCCACGGCAGAGACATTGCAGTCAAAAACACCTTCTACAGTAACACTCGATGCGTCATAAGTGCCCTTATCATCCCGCCACCGTATCAATACCTCATCCCCTTTTTTTAACCTGGCTGATTTAGCCATTCGCTTGCCTATGATCACGGGAATGTCAGCATCACTTTCCGTTAATAAATGAGTGGGCAACTTCAAGGCAGTTTGACCGGCATCAATTCCTTTTATCATCACAGACAACATTCTCCCTTCCGGGTATATAGTGCCTTGCCTCAATAAAACAGGCACCAACCCCTTACGATCTTTCTCCGGAAGTACTCCGTGCCCATCCATAACCGTAAAAGGGTCAAAAGGGTCGTATTGGTTAAAGCTGATTTGCCCCTGCCCTATTTCCCAGTCTATGGTATCTCTGCGCGCCTGGTCATTCCACCCGTCCAGTATGCCATTGTAAAATATGATCAGCACAAAGGCAAATGACAATATGCCGACGTTCAGCCATGTTCGCAAACCCGCCCCTATCAAATTTTTATAGGCTAAAATGAATGCAAGCTTCATGACAGAGAAAATTTAGCTTCTACCTGTTGTTCTTTTTTAACCTTACCGTCTTCCAAAGAAATGATACGGTCCAGGTAACCCATCACTTTTTCATCGTGCGTGGAAAATATGAAAGTGGTTTTCAACTCGTGGCTTAACCTTTTCATGGTCTGTATTATGGTGTGTGCATTGGCAGCGTCCAGGTTTGCCGTAGGCTCATCGGCCAACACAATCTCAGGGCGCTTCACCATGGCCCTGGCAATAGCTACCCGCTGACCTTCTCCTCCTGATAATTTTGCAGGTTTTTTGTCAGCTATATCTTGCAGTCCCACCCATTCCAACGATTCCATTACCATTTTCTTTCTTTCGGCAGCACTCCAATTTTGTAACAAGAGAGAAAACTCAACATTCTCAAAAACAGTGTAAACAGGCAGTAGATTGTACACCTGGAACACAAAGCCTAAATGCATATTTCTCAATAATGCGGATTGTTTATGGGTAAGTTTAGAAATGTCCTTCCCCATAACGATGGCCTGACCTTCCGTAGGAGTATCTAGGGACCCCATAATATTCAGCAAAGTAGTCTTACCGGAACCGCTTGGCCCGATCAATCCCGAAAATTCACCTGTTTCAAATTCCAGGTTGATTTTATGCAGTGCTGTAAATTCTCCACCTCCAACAGGAAACCGTTTGGTAACGTCTTTGATGGAAATGATACTTTCAGTAGTCATAATAATTTATGGTTAATGATTAAAAACCAGCATCACCCGTAGTCCTGGACCGGTAAATGAGTTTACAAAATCGCTCCCCTCATTGCCTAAATCCAAAGTGGTCGTTGGTGTGTAGTACACCATAAAAAAGCCCGTGACCCTTCTAAAATCATGCTGATAATTTAGGAAAAAGGAAGCCGTTTCAGCCTCCCAACTGTAAGTGGTAAACATGTTTAGGTTGTCGAAAAAACCGATAGGATAAGATATGTTCAATGCAGTGGTATTGTAGTTTGCAGCAAAACCAATCCCGGTTTGATCATAGCCGATCATCAGATGTTCTGCCACTACATTCAACCCGCTTCCCACACCAAAGGTGTAGTCCATGCCTAATGTGGCCAATACCTGATGCGTAAATAAACCGATGTTCTTTTGTTTTTTGATGTAGGCCCCTTCAAACCAAAGACCAACTCCTAGGTCCCATTTTCCATCCAGACCAATTCTATTTTCAGGAACCTGTTCAAACCCGGGGTTATCGGTAATTTCAGTGGCATCTGCGGTACGGTGATGATAAGATAAAGCCAGCTCACCTTTAGGGATGGGGTATTGAAACCTCCCTCCAAATTCCGGGGCATTTTTGTGCGATCCGGCCAGGTCAAAACCTCGGGGATCTTGATTGCCGTACAAAGCCCAGAACCAAACATTTGCATTGTTTAGAAAATAATATTTCACTAAAACAGCATTCACCCCATCTGTAATGGCCAACGGGTCACGGGGATCAATTTCATTAAACCACTGAAGTGGCCGCAATACCATGGCAGAACCAAAATCTATTTTTTGCAGGCCCAGCCTTACTTCATATTGTTTGCCGGAAAAACGGGTCCATATTCTATAGGCCCGGACATCCCCTTCTATTGAAGCAGAATCACTTGTATAAAAATAAGCCGAGCCATACATATTCGCTGAAGCTTCAAAATACCAGCTATACGCGCTATCCGGTTTCCAATCATAATTTAATTCCGGCAGGTACCTGCCATTCAGCAAGCCACGTATGGTGTTGTCCGGGCTGTAGTTGGCTACACCGGACAATTGTCCATCAAAGTTAAAAGTACGCTGTGCATCGAGCGAAAGGGAACCAAACAGTATCACCATAAGAAATACGTGTTTCACTTTTTTTGATTTTCCGGAGACATTATGCCATAAAAGAAAAAATTGGTCATTTCCATTATAGCCTCTTGAATATTCGAATGAAGCGCAATATAGACGGGGTCGAATAGCTTTTCCTGGATAAGGTTGAGGAGATAAAAGATAGAATCCATTTTGAGGTCTTTATGTATCCAACCTTGTTTTTGCGCTTCTATAAAATCTTTGCGTAGCTCTTTGGTGGTTTTCTCCTGATAATCGGCCAGCAACTTTTGTAACGATGCATCATCACTTTTGTAAACTTCTGTAATAAACTCCCGGCTTACATCCTGGGTACCTTCATGTTTGAGTAATAAGATCTTCTTTACTTTTTCAGGAAAAGAGATTTCCTCAGCCATGAGGTTTTTATAATCTTCAAATCCCTTGGTATAGATCGCACTAAGCAGTTCATATATCAGTTCATTTTTATTCTTAAACATGCGGTAAAAGGTCATTTTACTGATCCCCGCCTCTTTGCATATTTCTTCTACAGAGACCTTACGCATTCCATATTTCCAAAACAGCGTTTTGGAAGCTGCCATGAGGGTTTGATAACTTTTTCTATGACCAAATTCACTCATATATAGTAAAGTATATATTGTTGAACTCTAAATATGTTACGATAGTTCCATTAATATACGATTTTCGTAACTTATTTATTTTTTAGTAACACAAAGAAATGACTCCTTAATTGCAGGTAAGAGTTAGTACCCAATTTTCCCGATAGCTTTTGCCTGACGTAAGATTAAATCCAATGGATAAACTTTAATCCACTTGTTGTTATATTTATTGTTGTCAAGGGATTAGATACCTGGAAGACATTAAGAATGACATGATTTTAACAATCAACAAATAAGATCATCGACGGTATCGTACTCTTAAGCCAATGAAAAGTTATCTTCTATGTAATAATAGGATTAACGTAGACTATTTATCGTATCCCATCCAAAAAAGTAATTTCATGACCAGACCCTACTGTATTTTAATAACTTGTTTACTTATCTGTTTAGCAAGTTTTAACATCTATGGACAACGTTACTCTGAACAGATCTTTGAAGAGGTAAATAAGGAAACTGTTCGTTATCTTAATGCTCCGGATAAGGATCTTCAAATAGATATTTATCAGCCTGCCAATGATAAAAAAGAAAGCAGGCCCGTTATTTTATACGTCCATGGAGGGGGCTTTGCCGGTGGTAGCAGAGATGAGCCCGCCATTATCGAATTTTGTGAAAATATGGCCAGAAGAGGTATAGTGACCGTAAGTATGTCGTATACTTTGACAATGAAAGGAAAATCATTTGGCTGTGGTCAGGCTGCGGCCAATAAGCTGGCTACTTTTAAGCATGTGGCACTTGAAATTGCTGAGGCCACCCGCTACATCATTGAAAGTAAGAAGAGGTTAAGCATTGACCCTGGCGCCATTGTACTTGCCGGAAGTAGTGCCGGTGCTGAAGCGGTACTGCATGCCGCCTATTGGAAAGAAACACAGACTCCATTACCCAAAAGCTTTACCTATGGAGGTGTCATTAGTATGGCGGGAGCTATTTATGATATCAATCTCATTTCTGCTGAATCGGCTATACCCACACAACTCTTTCACGGTACATGCGACAACCTCGTTCCGTATGGCACTGCACCGCATCATTATTGTAACGAAGATGCTCCTGGTTATCTTGTGCTTCATGGAGCGGCCAGCATTGCTGACCGATTGGAGAAATTAAAAAAGGGATATTATTTAATGACCGGTTGTAATGACGGCCATGGATGGGCAGGCAGGCCGTTTAAAAAACACAGGGATGAAATCGCTGAATTTATCTGGCTGGATGTACTTCAGTCCAAATTTCGTCAGGTGCATAAAGTAATCGAAACGAACAAGGATTGTACGATCACAAGCACTCCTGAGGCTTGCTCAAATTGACCTGATGATACGAAAAGGTATTTCTTCCTGATTAGGACTTCTCTGAAAATTCATTTTGATCTCCCGAGTAAGAGCAGCGCGGGAAGAGCCTGGAGCATAGAGTGTGACAGATGCAGGAAGCCAGTCAATGAGGTAAAAGCCGGTAGACTAATGAAAGACTTGGTTATAGACTTCTAAAGAATACATTTTCACCTCTTCAAACTACCTTTTTTGCAAATGTGGTCTGGGATCGCTGGGTTGATCTTAATTTTTGTTACTTTAAAATTTGTACCCTTATCTTCTTTTAGGACATCCCTATCAGTCCCTTCCATGAGATACCTTTCATCGGCTCATTCTCTATCAAAACTTAACATATAAGAACGACTATTCATCAAAAACCCGATAAATAGCAGTACATTCCCACTTTACATACCCAATCGATCCGTTAACTATGCAAATATCAACATTGATCACTATTGGATCGGTTTTGGCCGGCCTATGGCTTATTCTCTTCATATTCCCAGTCAATTTATGGATAATGGCCGTTTTCTCCGGAGTTCGGGTAAACTTGATAGATCTTGTGTTCATGCGATTCAGAAAAGTGCCTCCCGGCCTCATTGTAAGGTCTCTGATCTTAGCAATAAAGGCAGGCATTGAAGACGTCAACTCAGGACTTCTTGAAACACATTACCTGGCACATGGCAATGTTCAGAATGTTATAAAAGCGCTGATCGTAGCCGCTAAGGCCAACCTGCCTATGTCATTTAAGCAAGCAACAGCGATTGACCTGGCAGGTAGAAATGTATTAGAGGCCGTTCAAATATCCGTAACACCTTATATGATCGTAGTACCGGCCATTACCGGGGTTTCGCTGGATGGAATACAACTCATTGCAGAAGCACGGGTTACGGTGAGAACAAATATTGCACAACTTGTAGGTGGAGCCGGAGAAGAGACGATAAAGGCCAGAGTAGGTCAGGGAATAATTTCGCGAATTGGCACAGCCACAAACTACCTGAGTGTGTTGGAAAAGCCCGAAGAGATATCTAAGCATGTATTAGAAAAAGGACTGGATGCAAGCACCGCTTTTGAAATATTATCTATTGATATAGCAGATATAAATATTGGAGAAAACATAGGTGCAATCCTTCAAATTGACCAGGCAGTGGCAGACCTGAAAATAGCCAATGCAAAAGCTGAAGAGCGCCGGGCTATGGCAGTAGCTCTGGAGCAAGAAATGCTGGCAAAAATTCAAAATGCCCAAGCACAGGTGATTATCGCCGAATCAGAAATACCTAAGGCTATGGCAGAAGCATTCCAAAAGGGTCAATTGATAAGAAGGAGATAAGATGACACTTTGTTATTTACTTCCTGATAAAAGAATAGAATATTGAACAATTATTATTGGCAAGGAGATTACGATTGTAGCAGTTTTTTCTGCTGGCAACACCATTAGAATGTAATCAGTTTGTCTCAGGGCCGTAGGATTACCACATCTTTCCTACCCAATGAATACAAAAGATTTTCAACAGCAATGAAATGATTGAGTTCAATTATTCTATACTCATGTGCAAAATAAAAAGGGATTATTCCGAAAATCGGAATAATCCCTTTTCTAAACATATCTCTGATCCTACTCTAAACGGAAATACAGGAACAAGTCAGGTTTTACCTGATCCCTTTCCGATTAATCAGATCATCGAATCCTTATTCTTTCATCAGTCGGACAACGGCAATACCATCTTCCACTGTTTCAACCAATACGAAGTACATTCCCGCATTCAGACCCATTTTAGCAACATCCAACTGAATACCTGAAGGACCGGCCTGCATTTCATTCTCAAATACGATGTTTCCTAACATATCCGTTATGCGCACCAACGTAGCATCCTCTTTGAACCGGATACCGGTAATGGTTACCAAACCATCGGTTGGGTTAGGATAGGCCACTAGCTTTCCGAATTTTTCTTCTGATAGTCCATTCGTATCGGACGCGGCACTCGCATCAGCTTTTCTTGCATTAGATACCCCGTCCAGCACTTCAAAAGTGACCGTTTTAGCAATACCCGGTATACCTCTGCCTCCAGCTAACTGATATGGAGTAACTGTAAGTGTATTGGTACCAGGGGTCACATCTCCAAAGTTTTTGAAGCCTCTGCCACCATCTCCGGCAGCTGCATAAGGCGCGCTATTTTCCCTTTGCACAAGACGTCCGTCTAGTTCAAAATAGACACTTCCCACATACTCGGTACTTACTATAGCTTCAATAGTAAATTTGGGTAGAACAGAGCGGTCTATCACCGTGCCATCAACCACCTCTCCTACTATCTCATTGGTAGTGACATTGATCAACCTGAGTTCTGTGATGGTGGCCAGGTTCATAAGATTGAATGTAACACTTACAGGCACACCAGCTATGCCGTTTCCGTTTCTTGACGTATAGGCTGTAGCTGTCAGTGTATTCACTCCTGGCTGTACTTCCCTGAAATTACGGAAATTACCTCCCGGTGAACCTCCTGCGGAATAAGGGGCCCTGTTCTCCGTTTGAACTTTTTCTCCATCCAGCTCAAATATTACACTGCCAATGTTGGTGCTATTGAAATCAGCAGAAATGTCAAAAGTAGGAAGAACAGCTACATCAATGGAATCCGTATCATTTAATTGCCTTACAATAACGTCTTCCTTATCATCTATCAAATTGAAAGCAATAGCCTGAGTAGTATTGATGACTTCAAATGTGACTGTTCTGGAAATACCTTGTGTCCCTCCACCATTTTTCTTGGTAAATGGTGTGGCGGTGATCGTATTTATACCTTCTACTATATCCACCGGTTTGAAGTTGCCACCGCTTTCTCCTGCCGCTGCATATGGGAAGAAGTTTTCCGTTCTGCTCTTTCCATTTACTTCAAATAGCACACTACCTACCATATCTCTGTTTACATCCGCTACTACGCTGATCTGTGATACTGTAGCCAGATCTATCACTGTGCCATCGGTCAAAACAGATAAGAAATCATCCGTAACTGCATCGATCAGATCAAAACCTGTTACTCCAAGATCATCGGATACCGTCACATTGAAGGAAGTAGTAGCACTATTACCGGCTCCATCGGTAGATACGTACGTTTCCGTAGTAGTACCCAGCGGGAACAAACTACCTGATCCCAATCCGGCTGTAAGTGTGGCAGGTAACTCGGTAAGTCCCCTGTCAGTTCCATGGATGTTCATTACCCACTGATTGGCAAAACCAAAAGATGTCAGATCGGCAGGATCAGGCGCTCCACAAACCGAAGCTGCCAGGAAGCTTGGACCTGTAGCAGGACCTGTATTAGAGGCGGGAGCAATACCGCTTACAGCGCCATTAAAGGCGGGTGTAAACAACTCCAATACCAGGACAGAACCTGCAGGCACATACGTACCTACCGGTATATTCACCAACTCAAATGAGGTGTTAGATGGTATAGTCAATTCAGTACTGGACAACAACTGCATATTGGCAAAGGATAGGTCTCCGTTTAACGTGTAGAGATTAACAAACCCCGGCGAAACACCATCGCTTCCTGCAATTCCGATATCAACGCTATTGACAAGCAGGTCACCCACTACTTCAAAATCATTCTGCAGATCAAATACACGCAGATAACTATTGTCTCCTGATGGGCATCTTACAGGTCCACCGCTTAATTCCTGGTTGGTAGATTGTGTAATCAGGTTTCCGAAACCACAGTTATCTATACCAACAGGTAGTTCATAATCCACTACAGTTTCCGTCACTCCCTGATCTACTGCAATGATGATCTCTCCGGAATTGGCCAATGTTGGCGCTTCATTATCAAGTACGGTAACTTTTTGAATACAAGTCTTCACAAAACCATTGGGGCCACCTTCTTGCAATGTCCAGGTAATGGAAGTCGTTCCTACAGGAAACACGCCACTGGGGTTTCCTTCACCATTCACACTGTTTAAAACAATGGTATTTTCCGTGGCATTCAATATGGAAGGCGGGGTAACGGTCACGTTAGCTTCACAGGTACCGGGAGTATTGTTTACCGTAATGTCCTCCGCACAAGCAATTGCGGGCAGTCCTGATGCATCAAGTATATTGACGTTATCAAAACCTATTCCTTCATTTTGTAGTACTCCAAACTGAAGTGTACCGACAACTACCCTTATAATAACAGATGACTCACCACCTATACCTTCCAATGGGTGTGTAGCGGTGACCCAATCGCCGGGCGCTGTGCCGGTACCGCTGTTTCCGGACCAGGCATCCCCGTCACTGCCAAAAAAGGCCAACGGGTTAGTAGGGTTGATGGTAAAGTTAGTACGATCTACATTGGATTGATACCAGTTGTCAGGATCACCGTTCCTACCTATGGTTTGCCAGGTTTCACCCAGGTCAGTGGAAGCCTGTACGATGGCGCCGTTGAACGGAAACCCTGAGAGAAAACCAAATTCCCACCATACGTCTAATTGTATTACCGGGTCGGGAACGTCTGTCAGGTCAAACACCGGGCTAAGGACGAAAGAGCCCTCACTAAGGTTATGACTCCCTGTTAGATTTGTTACAAATGCCTGCTCACCTTCAGATGCCCTGTTAATAACAGCTGCTGCCGGTGTACCTAACTGCCATGAGGAGTTAAGCCCACCAATGGACCAGCCTCCGGCACCTTCTTCAAAACCTTCCTGATATGGAAAAGTAGCTACAAGGGGGAAGTTGGTGATAGAGCGTGTAGCCACGTTATTACTGGTGTTTTCATCACCGGTAGCAGAAACAGTAGCCGTCAAAGAAAACGTGCTACCGACAGTGGAAAGATCGACCGGTGTGCTGAACGTGAACTCCGTAGTGGTGCCACTACTGATGGTACCACCAAATGATTCCGTTACCGCTGTTCCACCGTCCAACTGATAAGAGATGTCAAATCCAGAAGCATCAAGCAAACCATTATTGCGGATAGTCACTGTTACGATTTCCGCTGAGCCAAGTCCGCCACCGGTGGTCGGTGAATCAATGGAAGCCAGCTGCAAATCAGTATCAGGAAAAACAATGGAAACGTTGTCAAAGGCTAACCCTTCATCATTCGATGCGCCGTCAGCTCCAAAGGCCACTCTCAGCATAACATCAGGGTTACCTCCCAGTCCGTTGAGCTGGTGCACCGCACGTACGTAACCTTCACTACTACCGTTCCACGCATCACCGTTAGCACCGGTAAAGTCCAACGCACCGGTCGAACCCCCGGACGATACATTGATATTTCCATTATACCAGTTATCCGGATCTCCCAGTACACCTACATTTACCCAGCTATCTCCTCCATCTACAGAATATTGCAAAGAAGCTCCATCAAAGACTGCCTCTGTATTGTAAAATATATCAAAAGAAAAAATTGGGTCTATGTCAAACGCACTGAAATCAAAACAAGGGGCCAGTACGAACGAGTTCTCGTTGTCAAAGTAGTTCCCATCCAAGTTGGTTGCCCATGCCTGACTGCCTTCAGAGGCGCCATTAATAATAGTGTTGGCGGGGGTTCCCAATTCCCAGCTCGTAAAACCGAAAGTACCATCAGTAATCCAGCCACCTGCAGTAGTCTCAAAGCTTTCCTGGTAAGGGAAACTGTTTACCATCAGCAAGTTGGTGACAGAGATAGTCACTACAGCTTCAGGAGCAACAGGAATTGCTCCTGCAAAAGCACTTATTTCATAGGTATTGCCGTCAATGGAAAGATCTGCCGTAGTCACAAATTCAATTTTAGTTTCTGTATTTGCCGGAAGGTCAATAGTAAAAGTTTCCGTGACTACCGCACCACCATCAATTTGGTAGGATACATCAAAACTGGTCAGGTCGTCAGAACCAAAATTCCCTACCGTTACCCCGATGGTTTCCGCAGCACCCAGAGTAGGGCTGTTCATAACATTGACCTCAGTTACACGCAGATCGAACGGGACAGTAGTTCTATTGCCTGCTAAGGTCCATCCTATGTCCTGGAACAAACCTCTTGTGATCGCCCCCACATCCTGGATAACTTCCGCTGTTCCTATTTGCGGACTCATTAATGAATTAGGGTCACCAGCAGGGAAAGTGGCTTCATCCCAGTGTGAATACGTTGATCCGCCATTAAATGTCGTAGGTGCGAATATTTTACCGCGCACGCCGCCATTTGCGGCTAAAACGCTTGGTGAATTAATAAACAGGTCATCGCTGATGATAGCCGCCTGCTGTGCAGGAGTACCGAAACCCAGGTCAAGAATTGGAGTCCCATCGCCTAATTCCACGAAAATATCATAAAGTCTAACTACGGATCCGCCGGATAAGCCTACACCTGCTTCTCTTCCTGTTCCTGAGAAACCCAGTCCGTGACCTATTTCATGAAGCGCTACAGACACAAAATCCGTAAGCCCATCTACAGGTACACCGTCAGTAGCAAAATTAAACGGTAAGTTACCAATGGTGATGCTCATATCAGCAAGGCCCGGCGCCAGGTCAAAACCTGCCACCGCATCAGCCAGTGAACTCACATAGTTAGTACCTGCCACACCATTCGGAATGTTGGTAAAATTGATTGATCCGGCTGAAGCCAATACTCCTGGCTCAAGTGTACCGAATCTTGCGTCAATACGTATGGGTACATCCGACACCAGTTCCGTCTCCCAGATGTCAGCAGCAAACCGCATAGCTACTGCTGCCTGTGGAAATTCATCAAAACCTTCAATGAAGTTGATTTCAATCCGCGCCGTACGTAACGTTTCGAAATAAGCCTGTTGTGCTGCCGTCATAACACCGCCATTGGCGCCTACTTCAGCGAAAAAAGCATCTTTGGGTGGAATGACCAACCCCACGTTAACCCCTGAAACGTAGCAAGTATCATACGTCATGGGTAATTGCTTCCAAACAGGTTCTAAAACATTTGGAGATTTCTGAGCAAATGTACTCAATGAGGTAAACATCGTTAGTGCGAAAGCGGCTGTCCAAAGCATCAAATATCTGCCACGAACACCACGTCGAAAACGATGGTTAATCGATTTGTAAAATTTCACAATAAGTTTGATTTAGGTTAAAATAATAAACCTCCGAATCTAACCAAAAGAAGACGTTAACACAAAAAAAATCAGACCAGAAAATGGTTTTTCTGATTGACGGTTTAACCCGTATGATCAGCGTGCTTGATAAATTTCCGGTCATGGTATTAAAACATGTAAGTGGTGATTTCGTTGGAAACAATAAAGAAGGCTGATATTGCCTTTCCGGAAAAATTGGGTATCCTTGGCAGAAGATGTTTAATTCAAAATTTTGGTTTTTGTTTCATGGCTTTTTTTTATGTTTTGCAGGCATAATAATGGCACAAAAGACTGACAGCACCGTTCTGTTTTCGCAACAAAAAACAGCTTGCTATGGCTATTGCCCTACCTACGAGTTAAAAGTATTTAAAGATGGCCGGGTGGAGTTACACGGAGAGGCGAATGTCGACCTTATCGGCTTATATACGTCCAGGTTAAATGAATTGGAGTTGACATATTTCAGACAGGAGTTTGAGAAAATAGGTTTTTTCGAGTTAAAGGACCGGTACGATAAAGATGTTTCTGATCTCAGCACCACCTATATCTATTTTAATAATGGTTCGCAGAGCAAAAAGATAATGGATTATTATGGGGCGCCTGCTACGCTCAAGCGTCTGGAGAAAGAGTTGGAAGGGTTATTGAAAAAACTTGAGTGGAAAGCAGTGAAAGACCAATAATCTAAAAAGTGCGTCAAACGGACTCGGGTGAAGCTTTACTCATTCAATAATACTGAATCAATTTTCCGTGACCATATTTACGGCCGTATATTCCTTAGGGCCTATGCCATAGATCTTTTTGAAGGATTTGCTAAAGTATTGTACATCCTGGAATCCAACTTCATAGGCAACTTCTGCTACTTTCACCTCTTTGGACGATAGCAATTGTGCCGCTCTTTTCATACGAAAATCTCTTATAAAACCGGCAGGTGACAATCCCGTCCAGTTCTTTAGCTTTCGAAAAAGCTGGACACGGCTCAGACCTACCTCCCTGGCCAGGTACTCTACCGTAAGGTTGGGCTCACCAAGATTATTTTCCACCACTTCAACAATACGTTTAAGTAGTTTTTCATCGTAACTATTAAAAGTGATCTCTCCGATATCAGGCAGGTAAGAATTAGATTGATACTTTTTTCTAAGCAGATTCCTGTTATTTATAATATTTTTAACCCTGGCTTCGACCTCTTTCATAATAAAGGGTTTTGCAATGTAATCATCGGCCCCGATATCAAGCCCTTCCAGGCGGTCCACATGTGAGGACTTTGCTGTCAGGAGAAGGACAGGAATGTGGCAAAGATGCTCATCTTTTTTTATGGTTTCACATAATGTTATCCCATCCATCTCAGGCATCATTATATCACTTATGATCAATGACGGGTTCTGCTTTCGGGCCTTGTTTAACCCTTCCGCTCCATCAGCAGCGCTGATCATTCTATATCGTTTCTTAAGATTGTTGGTAAGGTAGGTGCGTAGCTCGCGGTTGTCTTCTACTACCAGCAAAGTTTCATCCGTCTTAACTCCATCTTCTTCCGGGTTTTCATATTTAGGGAGAGTAAGTAGTTCGTATTCCAGTGGCAGTGGTTTTTCAAAATCCCCTGCGTGTTCTGATATAAGTTCTTTTTCGGACCTTTCAAAAGGTATGGCAAGATAGAAAGTAGTTCCCTTTCCCACTTCACTTCTGGCTTCAATGGTACCTTCTAACAGCTCCACAATGGATTTGGTAAGTGATAATCCTATCCCTACGCCCGTACCGTCGTTGCTTTGCTTATAAAAACGTTCAAAGATCCTATTCAAATGTTCCTGAGACATACCGCAACCCGTATCGGTAACTTCCAAACGTACCTTATCATGGGTAGTACCTTTTTCGGCTTTAAAGGACAAACTGATGTGGCCTCCTGCCTCAGTAAATTTGAAACTATTAGACAATAAATTAAAAAACACTTTTTCCAGCTTATCTGTATCCAATAGGTAAGCATAGGGTACCCGGTCATGGTTATAACTCAATTTGATCTTCTTTTTATCAGCCATTACCTTGAATGAATCGACTACCTTTCCCAACACCGCATCCAACCTGACGGGTGAAAGTTTCAGCTTGGCATGGCCTGTTTCTAATTCCCTGATCTCAAGTATCTGATCAATCAAATGTTGCAGGCGCTTCGCATTAAAATGCATTATTTTCAAGCGCTTCTTCAGCCACTTACCTGGCTTTCCACTATCCATAATCTCCTCCAAAGGGCTGGTAATCAAAGTTAAAGGGGTCCTAAATTCATGTGAAACATCCGTAAAGTATAGCAGCTTTAGTTTATGGACTTCCTTCCATTTTTCTTTTTCAAATTGTTCTACTCTCAGATCATGCTTAAGGCGAATACCCTTGAGTGCATTGTATCGGATCAGTAATATACCCGTAACAAAAAGAAGACCGTACAGAACAAAAGCCCACCAGGTTTTCCAGGGCGGAGGTAGTACGGAGATACGTATGGCACTTGGTGTTTCGTTCCAAATCCCATCATTGTTTGACCCTTTTACCTTCAGCACATAGTCCCCTTCGGGAAGATTGGTGAATGTTATTGATCTTTTGTTGCCCACGTAGCTCCATTCCTGGTCAAAACCTTCCAAAAAATAAGCGTAGTGGTTGTTTTCCGGGCGTAAGAAGCTTAATGCGGCAAACTCAAAAGTAACCACATTCTGGCTGTGGTTTAACGTAATATGCCTGGTTTGCTGAATGTTTTTGTCTAATATCCGGTGTTTGTCCCCGGGCAATACTTCTTTGTTGGATATCTTAAAATGAGTAAATACCACCGGAGGCACAAAGGTGTTATTTACTAACTCAGACGGCTCGAAACGCACATACCCGTTACTTCCTCCTACCACAAATTCACCGGAAGACGTTTTATAAAATGCTCCCTCATTCATTTCTTCCAAGGGAAATCCGGAGCTGTACGTGTAACCTTTAAAGGTGGTATCAGCTGCATTCAATAATGCCAATCCATTGGAAGCAAATACCCATAACTGACCACTACTATCTTCAAGCACTCCCAAAATAATGTCATTAGGCAATCCGTTTTTTGAGTAGAAATGCTCAAGCTCGAAAGTCTCAGGGTCCAGACGGACAAGCCCCTGGCCCTGGGTAGATACCCAAACCATACCGGCCTTGTCTATATAAACATGGTTAGCTTCAGTAAGAGGCTCCTGGTCCTGCTCCTTAAATTGAATAAATTCACCCGTCTCCGGGGAAAGCCTGATCACTCCTGCCCCTCTGGAGGCCAACCATAATTGACCACTTCCATCTATGTGTATATCTTTTACCGGATTGGATTTCAATACCTCACGTACTATCCCGGATCCTGCATAATCAACGTATTTTTCACTTTTCGTATCAAAACAATGTAATCCACCAAAACGATCGGTTCCAAGCCATAGTAAACCTGGATCACCAGGTACAATAACATTCACGATTGCCTTCTGTAAGTCGACGTAATCCCCATCCATTGTAAGAGGATACTTTTTCACTTTTCCATTCTTCAAACCTATCCTGTTAAGGCCACCTTTGAATACACCTACCCATACGGATTGCGAACTGTCAGTATAGAGGGATTTAATAATATTGCCACTTAGAGCGTTTCGACTACCCGGAGCGGTATCAAACACTTGATGGTTCCTGTTATGCTTGTCATAAATATTTAAGCCCCCTCGCTCAGTCCCTATCATCAGGTTACCTTGAGCATCTTCTGAAAAAGCCCCTACAACATTATAACTTAGTGAACCGTCTTCTCCCGGTTTATGATAAAAATGATGGAATCGCTGATTGTCAAAATCAAAGATATTGACCCCACCAAAATAGGTACCTAACCACATCGTACCTTTATCGTCTTTGATAATCGACCGGATGGATCCATGAGAAAGACCGGTAGCATCTCCTTCTTTGTATTTTATCCGACGAAGTCGTTTATGCTGGTCAATGAATATATCGAGACCATCAAAAGTGCCTACCCATAGATTGTTATGATCATCTGTTGCTATGGACCTGATGTTATTATGTGAAATCTGTTTTTCGATATAGCTACTTTCTGAATGAAAGTGATCTATCATATTTAACTGATTATCAACTATATATAATCCGTCTCCATAAGTAGCAATCCAAATACAATCTTGCTGAACTACAATATCCTGTACCCTTGCTTTTGGCAGACTTTCCGTTGGTTGGGTCGCATTTATTTGTCGGGTGATGGGGTCAATGGCGTATATACCGTTACGCGACGTACCTACCCAGATAAGCCTTCTCTTTTTCCTGACACCTTCTGATAATGCATAAACCGGGCGTTTCAGTAACACATTTTCATCTCCACTTCCGGCATATGACGGACTAAAAAGCTTTGTATCCGTTTCAAACAAAAACAGTCCTGACCTGCCCCCTATCCAAAGGTCACCATTACTGTCAATTAATAATTTTTGAAAGTCATTGCTCACATAATCTTCTCCGGACAAATGGTAGTTTTCAAATGACGAGGTGGCATTGGTAAATTTGCTTAGCCCATGGTCTGTGACCATCCAAAGATTACCTTCTTTATCTTCATTGATATCATAAATAATGTTACCTGCAATGGAATTATCATTATCTATAGTATTTTTAAATACCTCAAAAGAATACCCATCATAACGGTTGAGTCCGTCACGGGTGCCAAACCACATAAAGCCTCGTTGATCCTGCCAAGAGCAAAGTACGGTGGCCTGAGAAAGCCCGTCTTTTATAGATAAATGATCAAAGTAGAGGTTTCGTTCTACTAAGGAAATCTGTGCCAAAGCTTGAAATCCGAAGAATAAAAAGAAAAATGCTACAGCCAGGAAACGCATGATTACTAATTATTTAGGGCAATCTAATTTACTCAAAAAATACCGCAAGACTAAAACGCATCAAAAGTCTTTTACGACCTCTGATAATCATTTATATTTGGCCCGCTTTCTTAATAATAGTTTTGTTTAAACTTCATCTTATCATAACACCAGAAGGTCTTTTGAAGACCTCAAGTAAAAATGATATAGATGAAAAAAATCAACTTTCTTTTTTTAGGAGTAGTCGTATGTAACTTGTGCTTTAGCCAGCCGCGACTTACTCAAAGTATTAATGCTCATTGGTCTTTTTTCAAGGGAGACATCAATCAAGCGGCTCAGCAAAATTTCGACGATAGTGATTGGAAGGTAGTCGGTCTACCCCATACCTGGAACGATAAAGATGTATTACCTGATGAAAACCGTGGATATTATCGTGGTGTAGGCTGGTATAGAAAACATCTGAACATATCTAAAACGAACCTCGAAAAGCGCCGTTATCTTCATTTTGAAGGGGCCGGACAAGAAGTTATGTTATACATTAATGGTAGCCCTGTCGGCACGCACGTAGGTGGTTACTCTGCATTCACTTTTGATGTTACCGATTTTCTTGTAAAGGGTGATAATGTATTGGCCGCCCGTGTGGATAACACACCTAATCCCAACATTGCTCCGCTTTCTGCTGATTTCACCTTTTTTGGCGGTATATACAGGGATGTATTCCTGATAGAAACAGATCAGGTTCATTTCAACATGCTTGATCATGGAAGCAAAGGCATATTCGTCACTTCTTCCGAAGTCAACGAAAACGAAGCTGTCCTACAAATAAAAGGCAGCGTGGACAATGATACTGATGAAAGCAGGAAGGTTTCCGTTCGAGCTATTGTTTATGATGAAACCTATAAAGCAGTGAGTGAAATAGAAGAAAAGATTAAACTCACAGCGTATTCCAGCAGTAGTTTCGATTTGCAGAAGAAGTTAAAAGACATTATGCTCTGGTCACCCGCTCAGCCTTACCTCTACACGATAGAAGTACAATTACGTGAAGGAGATGTAACAAAAGACGAAGTAATGAGCCGCACAGGTTTCCGGTGGTTCCGCTTTGATCCTTCCAAAGGTTTTTTCCTTAATGGCCAACCTTTAAAACTCATGGGCGCCAATCGTCATCAGGACTATTGGGGCATGGGAAATGCATTATCCAATGATCAACATAGAAGTGATCTGGAGCTGCTAAAGGCTATGGGCGGTATTTTCATCCGACTGGCCCACTATCCCCAGGACCCTGCCGTGTTGGATGCTGCAGATGAATTAGGATTATTGGTCTGGGAAGAAATTCCGTTGGTGAATGAAATCACGCTAAGTGAGGAACACGATCAAAACGCTGAAGTTATGCTGAAGGAAATGATACGTCAGCATTATAATCACCCCTCGGTCATTCTTTGGGGATATATGAATGAGATCTACTGGGCACATCGCTTTTTGGATGAAGCTGTTGTAACAAAGCACACCGATGCCACTGTTACTCTGGCCAGGCGTCTTGAGAAAGTAGCCCGAGCAGAAGACCCTTCCCGTTATACAGCCATGGCTTTGCATAATTATCCACTTTATGAAGCTTCCGGTATCGCTGAAATACCAATGGTGGTGGGCTGGAACCTTTATCATGGGTGGTATTACGATACCTATGGGGACTTTGGGAAGTTCATGGATGAACAGCATAAAAAGCATCCTGGACGAGTGCATATTATCAGTGAATATGGTGCCGGCAGTGACCCCAGGCTTCACAGTACAGCGCCAGAACGTTTTGACTTTACAGTAGAGGGACAAAAACGTTTCCTGGAAAGTTTTCTGGAACAGATCCAAGAGCGCCCGTTTATTGCAGGGGCATCAGTGTGGAATTTGATTGACTTTAGTTCAGAACGTAGAATAGATTCCAATCCGCACCTGAACAATAAAGGACTGGCGACCACTGACAGAACACCTAAAGACCCCTATTTTCTCTTTCAGGCCGCATTGAGCCAGAAACCGATCATAAAAATTGCAGAAACCAACTGGGTGGAAAGAAGTGGCTATCCAAATGCAGGAGACACCACAGTCACACAACCTGTACAAGTATATTCAAACCTGCCCGATGTAGAACTATGGATGAATGGAACGTCTTTGGGTACTAAACAGATCCATCACTCATCTGCCACATGGTCTGTTCCTTTTACACACGGCAGTCATGAATTCCGCGCAACTACGCCCTCCAATACATCCGGCCTGAATGATCAGCTGACAATCCATTTTCAATATATTCCCACTGAGCTCTCCCTCCAGAAAAACAGGATAGATATTGCCATAAATGCCGGTTGTAATTATTCCTTTTACGATGAAAAGGGTAAAGTAAACTGGTTGCCAGATAAAGCCTATGCTAAAGGTAGTTGGGGATACATTGGTGGGGAGCCACTTTATGTGAGTAAAAAAATTGGCACGAAAGAAGACATTTTAACCACTACTGACCTTGATCCACTCTATCAGTCCATACGCATAGGCAGTGAAGCTTATCAGTTTGATGTAGCTGACGGATGGTATGAAGTAGAGCTATTTTTTGTAGAAAACTACCCCCGTTCCAGAAGATTTGTGGAGGGTAAAGAATCTCCTACTCACCCGGGCGGACTCCGGCAGATGAAAGTCTCCATTAATGATCAGGTGTTGTATGGCAATCTTGACTTGCTTAAAACCTACGGCTATAACTACCCACTAATGAAAAGGGTGAAAATCAAAGCGCATCATAGCAAGGGGATTAAAGTATCACTTGAAGCATTAAAGGGGGAAACGACCATAAGTGCCATCAGAATCAGACAGCTGTAAGGTGTTACTAAAATTCATTTTGGTCTTTTCAGGCATGAGCTGGGTGCTGGAGGTCAGTTGGCCTGGCACCTGGGATTGAAAGTCAGTGAACCTGATCAAATGGTCTATATTTTCTACGATTGAATTTAAAAGAAAGGAGTTAAACTTATGTATAAGTCGGTGTGGTTCCGAGGGAGCCTGCTAAATGGCATTATTCATCATCACGATCGGTGAGTGTGTTCCTAAATCTTCGTTCAACCTGGTAATCGGTCGGTAGCTCGATAAGTTCATTGGAGGCTTCGGCCCTTTTTTCAATTCTAAAGGCATCATATAGCATACCTCCTGTTGTAAAAGAACGATAGATCAGGTGATCATTTGCCACATCAATGATTTGATATAACTGCGTATTCTCTGCTGAACGTTCCATCCAGGGTTGTTCCGTCAATGGATACATTTTGGGGCCGCTTACCGATACTACATAAACGGTACCTGAACTACCTTCATAACTATTCGTACCCGTGGTGAGGTTTTGGGCCCGGGCGTAGGTATGATCATGGCCCTGTAATACCATATCCACTTTGTGCTTGTCCAGAATAGGTTTCCATAGCTTTAACACTTGTTCATTCACTCTGCCTTTTGCAGCGGAAACCACGGGGTGATGGAAGGTGACAAAAGTCCATTGATTAGGATTATTTGAAAGCGTCTCTGAAAGCCAGTTGGCTTGTATTTTAAAATCGTCGTTAGAGTTTAATGAAATGATACGTACATTCTGGACATCAATGTAATAGCATTGGTCTTCTAATCCTTTCGGTCCGTTTTGAGGAAAGTTAAACTGTGGATCCCAAAATGGAGTAAGTGAAACCTTCTTCCCCTCTGGATTTTTGATGTACTCATGGTTACCAGGTATAGTGATGGTAGGAATCATTTTCACTGCTGCGCCCGCTGCTTCAAACCACTCGCCCCATTCATAGTCATTCTGGCTATGATTGATCAAATCACCGGCATGGACTATGAATTTAGACTTGGGGGCTTCCCTGTATGCTGCCTGTATGGCACGAGACCAATGTGAATACAGCTTGTTTTGCGCATCACCCAGGTATATAAATGAATACGGCTCGAAATCCGTTCCCGCAGTTACAAACTGTACCCATTCACTCCAATACTTATCGGCTCCTACCCTATAGGCATAGGTGGTATTGGGCTTTAACTCTGTAAAGTTAACAGTGTGATAAGCCGCTTTGCCAAAATCAGTGATCATTAACTGTGTTTCTGCAATAAATTGCGTTGCTTCTTTATGAAAATCAGGAGAAGGATCGGCTAAAGTGATTTCTGCATATCCCTTGGTAATGGTAGTATCCGTTCGCCAGGTCACTGTTTGGGTGGAAGAAGAATTGTCAGTCCATGTTAGCAAAAGTCTATCCGGACGTTGTGATGGATGAAAATCAAATTGAGGATGCCTGGGAGGCAGGTTTTTTTCAGGCAGCTGCGCCAGCAAATTTGTACTCAATAAAACCAACAGACAAATGCAAGTATTCTTCATAATAAGTAATTAGTCATAAAAAATCCAGTCACAGTGACGCACCGTAACTGGATCCATTCAAAAATGTAGTATACTATCGGATGGTACCATCAATATTTTTTACCCATCCTACTGTCCAGTCATTAGCGGCGTCACGCACGGCACCTACAAAAGGAGCGGACACAAAAATGTCATTCACTGTAGCCGGATCAAAGTTCTCTTTCGCTGGCTGTTCTGCATCAGGAATGAAATCATTTACTCCTATTCCGTCAATAACTTCAAAAACAATATTTTTAGGATCAGGGCCTCCGGATAGCGCATTATTAAAAAAGGGATTGGTTAAAAGTGCACCTGTTTCATCAAATGTTCCGAAAAAATCTACCGCGTTATCCTTCAAAGGGTCGTTGTTATTAAAGAAATAGGAATAAGCCAATACATTTGTCCCTGACAGATCGGTAATGTCCATGTCCCCAGCATCGAATTTAAGGTCTTCATCTAAAGCTTCTGTAACTATGGTGTTATAGATCTTGAACGTATTATTAATTGCATCTATTTCCAAAACATCATCGCCTTCGGCCGCTTCCTGCCCGGCTCCTATCAGTGTCATGTTTGCTGCCACTATTCCGGCAGTTTCTCTTACGTGGAAGTCTGTTTCACCATGTTCTGAGCCATGATTGATAATGAATTGCAATGTTCCCTGATAATTGTCTCCCAACCTAAATCCAGTATCTCCTGACCGGGTATTTATGATGTATTTCACGTTAAGATCACCATCAGTAATGTAAACTCCCTCATCTTTAGAAAGGTAGGTTTGAACATATTCAATTGTATTTGTATTATTCAGATCATCCATTCTCATCCCTTCACTGGCATATTCCGTTCTCAGATAACGAACTACGGCATTGGTAGTACCATCCAGGTCCAAACGGTTCCAATCTCCTGGCTGAGGATCCCCTGTAAGAACAGTGGAAGGAGTCATCACAACGGGTGCTGTATTCGTACCTGTGATAGATACAACGGTGCCCGAATTGAGATTTATTTCCACATCTAATTCATTTTCTTCTGTTGGTTTTTCCATATAAACAGCTACACCTTCTTCAATAGTAAAGGAGCTGCCGCTTTCAAAAGATAGCGGTTCAGTGATATAATAATTACGACCCGTTATGAATTTAACAGATGTACCTCCAGTCACTATACCATCTGCGGGTATTGTCACATTATACAATGACTCACCACCTATCACAACCTGATCGTAAAGGGCGGCATTAATAATAAAATCCACCTCAGGTGACTCCTGGTTTGCCAGATCAGTGAGGGAAAACTGGAATTCGAACTCTTCCCCTTCCTCTGCATCACTCGGTACTTGTTGCGTATTATAGGTGAATGACGTAATATCAGCATCCAGTGTCACCGTTTCAAGCAAACCACCATTGGTTGAAACTACTAATTCTTTATTACCGCCAGGGGCGTTGAGTGTGAGGTCAACACTAAAGTTTTCGCCAGATTTACTAATGATTGTGGTGGCTCCATCAATACTTATGGTAGGGGCCACAGGTAATTCTTTATCGTCATCGCCGCACGATGAAAATAGCACCAGACTAAATATTCCTAAGAATAAAGTCATGTTTTTAAAAAGTAAAAAGAATTTTTCCATTTGAGAGATTATTTAGTAACTATTATTTTTATCTTATTGATCCGTCTAAATCTTTAAACCATTCACCTTCAGTGGTCCAATCATTTGAAATCCCCTGAACGGCACCTATATAAGGTGCGCTCGTAAAGAAACTACCCAACGTAGCCGGATCAAATGGTGATGTTTCAGAACCTACGAACGAGGACAAAGAAATGCCCGGTACCGGGTCTTCGGTAACATTGAAGTTGCCGCTTTCGAAGAATACAGTACGCGCCTCTTGTTCGTAGTTTTTACTGTTGTCAAAAGATCGCACGTTATCAAAGATCATATCAACTCCCAGCACGGATATATCCAGGTCTTCCACCCGTGCAGCATCATTGGGGAACCCGGTTATAATGGCATTCTGGAAGGTTCCTATGGCGCCTCTTCTAAACCGAACCCCCCTGCGGGTACCATTATCGACACCTTCCTGGAAACCATTCCCAATACAGGTGACATTACTGATCGTAAAACTGGTCCGCGGTTCTCTTAGAAAATTATCGTCGTCATTGCGCATTTCTATTGACCTGGCAATATTCCAGTAATTCACAGGAAGAATAGTAGCTGCAACGTCTGTTTGAAAAAGCCAGAACTGGCCTAATCCCTGCCATCCTTCACTAGCCCACAACCCATAACCACCATGGCCCATGCCCGAGATATATTTAAGGTTAACCCGACCACCAATAAGACGAAAGGCTATGTTATAATTTCTGTACGTCTGTACATGATCTATCCGGGTACCTGAACCAACCCCCAAAAGACGCAAAGCATGTACAGTAGTTTCCTGTAAATTGCCGGCATATTCTATCCGTATGTAACGCAATATGCCTGAATTATCATTAGGTACATCGCCTCCATATCTGAAGCCATCATTGAGTAGTACGCCACCCCGGTTAGAGGGTGCGTTGCCGTGGATCACTAATCCACCCCAGTCAAAAGGCATAGGAGTACCGTTCGTTAAAAGTTTGTCGCTTGTAAAGACTATGGGAGCATCTGGCGTGCCCTCCGCAATGATTTTAGCCCCTTGCGTAATGACAAGTCTTGATGTTTCTATTTGATTATCGTACGTTCTAAAATGTACCGTAGCCCCTGCTTCTATGGTAAATATTCCGTTGTTTTCCACTGATAACGTACTATCTATCAGGTAATTCCGTACTGCTTCAATGGTATAATCACGGTTCAGTCGTCCTTTGAGAACGGTAACCTCCATGTTATTAATGGTTTCTATAGATTCAAGGAAGGTGGTATTCACCAATAATTGTATTTCATCTTCTACCTGTACCCCATCTGCATCGGTTAATATGAATTTGAATTCCGTTCTTGTCTTATTGGGCGTGCCCTGCGGAATGGTATAATTAAACGAGTATACGTCGCTTATTTCATCGGTATAATTGATGGTTTCGACTAATACATCATCCTGAAATACATCAAATTTAAGTAGCCCAACGGCGGATTGAAGTGTGAATATCTGGAAGATGTCATTTCCGGCTTCCTGAATGACAGGATCAGGTAGCGGATCTTTTACTGTAATTGAAGGTGGTGGAAGTTCAAATTCTTTTTCAATTTCATTACAGGAAAACTGAACACCTGTCAATAGCATAAAAGAAATCGTGTATATTAAATATCGCATGACTGTCTTTTTTATAAGCTAAAACTGATTCCTGATCTAACTGACCACCCAAAATAGGAAATGCGTGAAATACGACTTTCGTCGCCTTGAAATCGTATTGTAGGTTCATTAGTAATATTCACGCCTTCAACAAATACCCTCCAATGATCTTTGAATTTTAATGAAGCATTGGCGTCCATTTGAAGGCGGGCCTTCTGGATAAAGTCATTTTCTGAAACGCTCGCTACAGAGGTAAGGAAACTTCCGTTATAGTTTGCCGAAACGCGGGCAGTGAAGGTTTTGTAATCGAAGGAAAGAGCCGTATTGAAAGTATGCTCCGCCTGGCCTGGAAGTGATATATTTTCCCTTTCATTGGTGAAAGCATCTGAATACGCGTAAGTATAATTCCCTTCAATGTTAAAGTTTTTGAGTACTCCCGGTAGAAACCGAAGAGAATTAAAGAAATTGAACTCAAACCCGGCCACCTTAGCATTCTCTCCATTTTGCTGCTGACTAAATAGAAATCCTTGTGTACTGGAAAAACCTGGAAAATCCTGAAGTAATGAAGGGTCTATGTTATCAAATTGAAAGTTATCAATGTCTTTGTAAAACGCCCCGAGTGATATTACACCCACATTTTTGAAATAATGTTCAAACATCACATCCAAATTAAACGCGTTAGCCGGTGTTAATTCAGGATTCCCGAGTCGCAATATACGTGCGTCAGCATCCTGATTTACAAATGGAACAACATCCACAAAATTTGGCCTCGAATAATTCCATACTGCTGAGAAACGCAATGCAGTATATGTGGTCAGGCTATATTTCAAATGGACATTTGGCAACCAGAAATGGTAGTCGTTACCACCGGATATAGGTGAAGATTCTACAGAAGTACCGAATCTAAAAACGTCAAACGCATCATAACTCACCTCATTGAACTCGTAGCGGAGCCCTGCAAGTATCATTAGTTTATTAAGCTGAACCCGGGTCATAGCATAACCGGCATAAATACTCTCCTGTGCCTCATAAGTATCATTTAGGGACAGACGCCTTGAATCCCACGCAAGATCGGAAGTGTTTAGTAATCTTCGGTTATCGGTGACATATTGCTGAAGAGACTCCTGGCTGATCAAGGGGCCGAAACGATAGTCACTATATAAAAAATCAAGAGGTTCAACCCCTGACAACGTACGCAAGAAAATCTCATTTTCATTGATCAGATCATTGGGATCTGAAAATATCAGCACCTGGTTATTTCTAAATTTGTCATTCTCTTGCGTCCGTAACTTACCTCCAAATTTCAGAAGAACCGGACTACCATTGTATAATTGGAAATTCCTGGCTACATCCACCCTACCAACAAGATTAGTTGCATCTGTTGATTCAAAATCCTCTTCATATCTTCTGACCGTACTGTAAAGAAAAGGGTCATGAACATCAGGATCGTTCGTAGAAAGGCGAAAACTGGGCTCTTCAGCATATATGCCCTCGGGATTATCTACGATTACGGTAACTTCCGTTTCTTCACTTGAAAAATCCGCACGATCGGAGGACAAAGTACGCTTCGAAACAGTATAGAAAGCCCCCCAATCAATATCCCAATTGCTTAGCTTGTGACTACCACCAAGGTTAAACGTCTGGTTTTCCTTTAATTCATCAAAAATATTGATATCCCGTCTCACCTTTAAATTTGGTCCTGAGCCGGTAATCGAATCAAGTGTCTGATATCTGGCTCCGTCCATATCAAAACGCAGTCGGTTACGTATATCCACATCCTGACGCCGGTTGTACATATAATTGAAAATAATACTGTTCTTATCATTGAATTCGTAGTCCATCGTAAACGTAGCTCCGATCCTCTCACGTTCATTTTGTCTTAACCGGTATTGGTATTCTTCAATGACAATAACTTCTTCTTCTGAAACAGCAAGTTCAACAGGCCTCGGCGTCCAATCTGCATCGATTGAATGCTGAAAGTTGTCAGAATTATACCAGCTGCCCCCAGCAATAATTCCTAATTTCCCTTCACTAAAAGTATTATCAGAAGGGAAAAAGCGCTTATCCAGTCGTAATTTTCCTATACCATTGTAACCATCGGAAATTTCATTATAACCAAGCCCGGCTTCAGCCCTTACACCCAGATCAGCGCTTTTAGCCACGGGTGTTTTTAGATTTATGGTACCCCCAATAGCATCACCATCCATATCTGGTGTAGGGGCTTTTGTGATTTCGATGGAACCAAGTTGATCTGCCGGTATAAGATCCAGAGACTCGGTTCTGGCGCCATTTTGTTGGACACTAGGTATTTGCTCACCGTTGATCTGAACAGTGGTAAAATTGAGAGGCGTTCCTCTGATACTAACTGTTGATCCCTCCCCTTTATCACGCTGTATGTTGACTCCCGGTACTCTTTGTAATGCTTCCGCTACATTTAGATCTGGAAATCGGCCTATTAAATCCGCTGAAACAATGTTTTTTATGTTATCCGCTGTACGTTGCTGATTAAGTGCTCTTTGTTGCCCCTCAAGACTACCAAGTACCACCACTGCCTCTAAACTGGCTATATCGGCATTAAGCTCGATATTGGGCAATACTATTTCAGATTGGTTAACTTCAACTTCTAAGCTCTTAGATGCAAACCCAATAAAACTTACATGGATAGTTATAGTGCCGCCCAGCGTACTTTTCAATGTGAATTCACCATTGTAATCCGTGGCAGTTCCTACAGTACTTGTTCCAATTACCACGGAAGCACCCATCAAACCTTCACCGGAATCCCCATCCAGCACGCGACCTCTGATAGTGCTCAATTTTTGCGCATGCAAGTCAAGATTGCTGATTATCAAAGCGGTAAGCACAATAAATATTATATTACCTTTCATTTTCTCTTGGTTCATACCAGTTTAATCAATAACAGGAAGAGGACCAGAAGGAAAAGTCCTATGAGGACTTCCCTTATCTGATACCATCTTAGCTTTCTTGATTTTGAAAATTGTTTAAACTTCACCTTACGATAAGAGTTTTATTTTTCAGCCATCAAAGCTCATAAAAAGTACATGAGCGAGTCGGTAATCATGTTTCAAAAGATGGGTAGCCATGTTACAAAGTGGCTTTATGCTAATTTTGAGCCACTTTTACGTAAGAAAATAGGTGCTAATAATCTTAGAGCAGCCCTCACATATGCGAAGGGGCTTCGTAGGAATGTTAAATCACTCATCCAGAGACAACACTTACCCAAGTCACTGACAATGAAACAAGTGCCATATCTACTCAACACTTTTTAAAACAGCTCTCAAATTATCTGAGAAAAAATTGACAGGAATCATAAGCGGTCTTATTATTCATCATTTTTCTATAAGGCAAACCACGTTAACATAGAAACTCACATTAACATCAGCCCGGTAAATGTTCACAAGGCAAGAAAAACATACCCGGTTAACGTACTGAGCCGCAATGATTATGAAAAGACTATATCGCATTATCTTCTTCTCGCTGACTTTTGGAGTTAGTATTAATTGTGCTTTCAGCCAGATAATGACAGGTGATACCGTTGACACAAAAGCGGTTCTCGTGTCTTTACGAATGAACTGCTATGCATGTCATAATCCAAAAGTGACCTCTCATGACTACATTATGGCCCCGCCTTTGGTAGCGGTGAAGTATCGCTATAAGCTCAAGTATCCTGATAAGGAGGCATTCACAGCTAACATGACTGACTTTATGCTAAAACCGAGCAGGGAAAAGGCCATTATGCCCGGGCCGGTCGAACGCTTTGGTGTAATGCCGCAAATACCGATAGACGCTGAACAACTAAAAAAAATTGCTGCCTATATTTATGATCATGAAATAGAAGAGCCCTCCTGGTTTCCGGCACATTTTGAAGAAAAGCATGGTGCGAAATGGGGAGGTCAATAAAACGCTGGTAGGCAGATGACATCTGATGAGGGAAAAGGACGTTTGATACGAAATTCTTACGACTTCATTTAGTATCCAGCACTCTTATGACGTAAGGAGCTGGAATCTGACATAAAAGAGAGACAGAAACCAAAATAAGGACCTCAAAATACTGTAGTCGGCCTTCCTTTTCAGATTCGCACTATCCACAATCTTTACCTGGCCCTTGTTTTATTCAGGTCAGATGTTTTTCTGCCTTTTAACTTTCACTCAATAAAACAGCCTATAGACCGATCTCTTGGAACCGAATTATCATTCATGAGCTCAATTCTCATGCCTACCCAAATGCCATGATCAATTCATCCTGTTCCACAATTTCACCGGCTTCCAGGTATACCTTATCTACCGTCCCCGAAACAGAGGCTGTAATAGAAGACTCCATTTTCATAGCTTCTATAATGAATAGCACGTCCCCTTTTTCCACATTGTCTCCTGTCGTCACCATAACTTCCGCTATTTTCCCGGGTAGTGGCGCTCCTACTTCATTCGGCCCTTCCGCCAGCCGTGTTGATTTGGCTGTAGCCGAAAAGCTTTGGTCACGTACTTTTATCAATCGGGTCTGACCATTCATACTAAATGAAATGGACCGTTTACCCTGCTCGTCCGGCCGGGTCACATACATCATTTCGATGGTGATCACCTTACCCTTTGCAATCTCAACCAATATCTCATCCCCCGGCTTCATCCCGTAAAAGAAAGCACTGGTAGGCAGATCTGTAATTTGACCGTAACGCTTCAAATAGTTATAGTATTCTTTGAACACCGCAGGATAAAAAAGGAAAGACAGAAAATCCTCAAAACTACTTGACGGAAATTCTTTTTGAAATTCATCAAACCCCTTTTCAAAATCTACCGGGGTAAGGGCTTCAGACTGCCTTTGGGTATTCGGTTTTTCACCTTTTAGAATTTTTTGTGCCACTTCCCGGGGAAAGCCTCCAAAGGGTACGCCCAAATCACCCTTGAATAAGGCAATGACCGAATCAGGAAAGTCAAACTCGTGTCCTTTTTCTATGATATCCCGGGCTGACAGGTTGTTCACGGTCATAAACATGGCCATATCACCCACCACTTTTGAGGAAGGGGTCACCTTAACAATATCACCAAATAATAAGTTAGCTGCCTTATAATTCTTTTTGATCTCCTCGAACTGATCCTCCAGTCCCAATGCTATGGCCTGGGGCCTTAAGTTAGAATACTGTCCACCTGGTATCTCATGATCATATACTTCCGCCGTACCCGCTTTTAGGCCTGACTCAAAAGGATAATACATATCCCTTACGCCTTCGTAATAACTTGCATGGGCATTAAGCGACTCCAGGTTCATTTTTCTGGCCCTGGGATGCTGCTCCAAAGAAGCCACCAATGAGTTAAAGTTGGGTTGTGACGTCAACCCTGACATGGAGGATAATGCTACATCAACAATATCCACTCCCGCCTCTATAGCCTTTAAATAGGTGGCGGACTGCACAGAAGAAGTATCATGTGTATGCAGGTGGATCGGAATGTCTACCTCTTCTTTTAATGCCGTGATCAACTGATGTGCACTATACGGTTTCAACAACCCTGCCATATCCTTAATGGTGAGGATATGCGCCCCGGTATCCTCCAGCCTCTTAGCCAGGTTCAGGTAATAATCGAGGGTATATTTGTGTTTACCCGGATCTTCTATATCACCGGTATAGCATATACAGGCTTCTGCAAGCGCTTCCGTATTTTTGACTACAGCGTCAATGGCATCTTTCATATTTTCAACGCTATTCAAGGAATCGAAGATCCGAAAAATATCCATTCCGTTGCTGGCAGACGTCTCAATGAACTTATAGATCAAGTTAGTAGGATAGGCAGTATACCCCACTGCATTTGCACCCCTGAGCAACATCTGGAACAAAATGTTAGGGATAGCCTCTCTTAGCAATTCTAACCTGACCCATGGGCTCTCTTTGAGAAACCGCATACTCACATCAAAAGTAGCCCCTCCCCACATTTCCAATGAAAACACCTCCGGGTTTTGGATGGCATAACTTCTGGCGGCTTTCAACAGGTCCTGGGTACGAAACCGGGTAGCCAACAACGATTGATGGGCATCTCTCATCGTGGTGTCGGTATAATGTATTTCAGGGTCTTCTTTCAGAGTCTTTAAAAACTGACTTCTTCCCAGTTTCTTAAGCAAATCCCTTGACCCTGCAGGTGGTTTAGCATCCTTCTCAAAATCAGGTACCTGAGGCTGTCTGAATTTTCGGTCCGGATCGAACTTTTTGACATCCGGGTTACCGTTAATGGTTATTTCACCGAGGTAATTTAACGTTTTGGTTCCTCGGTCAAAAGGTATTTTAATACTAAAGAGCTCAGGGTAGTTCTGAATAAAATTGACAGTAGCTTTTCCTTCATAAAATTCAGGGTGGAAAATAACATTCTGCAAAAATCCGACATTTGTCTTGACCCCACGCACACGGAATTCTCTCAATGCGCGGTGTAATCGTCCCGCAGCTTCCTGCATAGTGCGTCCGGATGCCGTCACCTTCACTAACAAGGAATCAAAAAAAGGTGATATTTTGACGCCATTATAGACATTACCAGCGTCCAGCCGAATACCAAAACCACCTGCACTTCGATAGGCTATAATAACGCCATGATCTGGTTTAAAATTATTCTCAGGGTCTTCTGTAGTAATTCTGCACTGGATGGCGTAACCTCTTGTAGAGAGTTCGTCTTGCGATGAAATACCAATCCGCGCATCGGAAAGATGACATCCAGAAGCAACCAATATCTGCGTTCGCACAATGTCAATACCGGTGACCACTTCCGTAATAGTATGCTCCACCTGTACACGAGGATTCACTTCTATAAAGTAAATATTCTCTTCCGCATCTATCAAAAACTCTACAGTGCCTGCATTGTTGTACTTTACCTGCCGGGCAATCTTCAAAGCATATTCGTAAAGTTTCTCCCTCGTTTCAGACTTCAAACCAATACTTGGCGCTACTTCTACCACCTTTTGGAATCGTCGCTGAACGGAGCAATCTCTTTCAAAAAGGTGCATAATATTGCCATGATTATCAGCAAGAATCTGTACTTCAAGGTGTTTGGGATTATCGATATACTTTTCAATAAAGATAGCGTCATTACCAAAAGCTTTTCCTGCTTCAGATTTAGCTTCCCGATAGGATTTGGTGAGCTGTTCTTCCTCTCTTACCACCCGCATTCCTCGTCCGCCTCCACCGGCAGCAGCTTTTAGCATTACCGGATAACCAATTCGGCTGGCTTCTTCCAATGCGATGTTTTCATCTGTTAATGGTTTCTGGCTGTCCTGAATAATGGGAACTTTTGCTGCCAAAGCCACCTCTTTGGCCATTACCTTGTCTCCCAGCCTTTCCATCACATCGGGTCTGGGACCGATAAATACAATGCCTTCTTCTTCGCATCTCCTTACAAAGTGAATATTCTCGGAAAGAAACCCATAGCCAGGGTGAATGGCCTCCACGCCATGGGCCTTTGCCACGGACAGGATCTCCTCAATATCCAGGTAGGGTTTAAGCGGCTCATCATCCGGCCCGATCTGGTAAGATTCATCCGATTTATACCGATGCAATGAATACCTGTCTTCATAGGTATAGACAGCCACAGAGGTCATGTGTAATTCAGAGATGGCCCTGAGTACACGAATGGCGATCTCTCCACGGTTAGCAACAAGTACTTTAGTAAAAGGAATGATAGAGTCGTTCATATTTTTAGTACTTAAATCATTGTATTTTTTTTCCGGCAACTTTATTAAGTGTCAGATATACCCGCCTAAGCGAGAACACATCTTTATGTATTGTCTTTTTTGAGCATAATGATCCGTCATACTATCAGATTAGTTCCGGGTCAACGCATAGAATATAGCGAATTTACGCTAAACAAGTTTATTCACTGCATTATATTTGAATTCTCATCAAAAAATATCTTTTCACCTCACCTGATCAACATACAAAATGTATGGATTTAAGTCCATATAAATTTCACTCCAAGTATTTTTAACACTATTATACTCTGCTCATATTCATATTTATGTCGATTCAAACCTGGGATAAGTAACCCAAAACAAGAGAATACCCTCCTCAATAGCCTGAACCAGGATTATGCATTAAGATTCTACGCAGGCCCAACCTACTTAAACACCAAGCATTGTTGAACTGAGGTAGGCAATAACTTAGATATGACCAAAACAGCAAAAGTGCATTTACCGAAAGGGTCTTGAGGAGTAAGAATATGGCTGTCGTGAAGGTGTTTTGGTTAACCCGGAAAATTCATTAGTAGGTGAATAATTTGGGTGTAAGGTGTTATTTTTGAGATAGTTAGAAACAAAAAGCACACCTTATACGACACCCAAATATGAGGGATAAAAATACGGCATTTT
>NZ_VKDC01000031.1 GCF_007097395.1 Fulvivirga sp. M361 | reverse complement strand
AATGCCGTATTTTTATCCCTCATATTTGGGTGTCGTATAAGGTGTGCTTTTTGTTTCTAACTATCTCAAAAATAACACCTTACACCCAAATTATTCACCTACTAATGAATTTTCCGGGTTAAATAATGTTTGCGCATTTGGTATTAACCAACAATTGTCAGGTACGTATTTTTCAGATTCTATATCTATCTTCATACAGGTTAATAAACTGATGATCTCACCTGCCCATAAGCATAAGCTTGGATGCAAGCCATCACCCAAAACAAATGCTCTTATTGCTTTTTTCCAACAACGTAAGATATCAGCCAGGTACGAGTTGATTTAGTATTCAAATATTACTAACTAATCTTACTATAAAAACAGATCAGTAAAGCCTTTTCAGCTTTGCTACAAAGTAAGGCCCTCCGGAAGTTACCAGAAGCTGGGAAGTCAAAGCTCGTGAACTATGTCGCAGACCATTTCATATTTCAATTCTTCATAGAACAGCTCTAAAGCAGCGTGCATTCTAATCTGCGATTACTACTTAATATCAAACAACAAATCTAAACCAACCCTAGTATGAAAAACCATTTACAAAATGCAATTCGTATGCCCGTGAGATGGCTCTTTGTGAGCTATATGGTCATAGGTGTACCTGCACATCTTCTGCTTGCCGGATCCATGGCAAGTGGGTATTTGAAAGCTCTTCCCATGGAGGTGGAAGTGACCGGTACCATCGTTTCTGATGAAGGAGAAGAGCTACCAGGTGTGAACGTACTCGTCAAAGGAACTAATATGGGTACTGTAACCGACATTAACGGAAACTATCGACTGAATGTACCTGATGACAACGCTGTTCTGGTGTTTTCCTTTATAGGTTACGTAACACAGGAGATAGTGGTAGGTAGCCGAACGGTGGTAGATGTTACCATGGTCTCCGATGTGCAGGCGCTTGAGGAGGTAGTGGTAGTAGGTTACGGTACCGTTAGAAAAAGTGATCTTACGGGCTCCGTAGCTACGGTGAAAGCGGATGCCATTAAGGAATTCCCCATCACTTCCATCGACCAGGCCCTGCAATCACGTGTAGCCGGTGTTAACGTGACACAAACCTCTTCGGCTCCCGGAGGAGGCCTTTCCGTGCGTATCCGGGGCGCCAACTCTATTAACAGTGGCAGTGAGCCGCTTTATGTTATCGATGGTTTTCCGGTGTACCCTGATAATGATGCCTCGGGAACTGACGGTAACCGTACTTCAGGAAATGCCCTGGCCTCTATAAATCCTAATGACATTGAGTCAATAGAAATACTAAAGGACGCGTCGGCTACTTCCATTTATGGTTCCCGTGGCTCTAATGGTGTAGTGCTGATCACTACCAAAAGAGGAAAGGCGGGCGAGACAAAAATTGAATATGACGGCTCCTATTCGCTGCAACAGGTATCTAACTCTATCGACCGCCTGAATGCCAATGAATATGCACAATACCGGAACCTGATCGCTGATAGTAAAGGGGAAACCAGGCCTTTTTCCGAAGCCCAGATCAATGCATTGGGTGAAGGAACAGACTGGATGGACGAAGTGCTACGGACAGGTTCTATAAATAACCATCAACTTACGGTGTCGGGCGGAGGAGAGAATTCAAGATTTGCCGTCATTGGCAACTACCATGAGAATGAAGGGATCGTGATCGGCAGCGAATTTGAAAGATATGGTGTACGACTTAATCTCGATAACGATCTGCTGGATGATTTTGTGACCATAAGTTCAAGCCTTTCCTATAATAGAAGTATCACGCAGAGCCAAACCACTGACAGGCAAACACCGGGTGACGGTGGTATCATTATTACTGCTTTAGGTCTGGATCCTACTGTACCCGTCAGGGACGCTGAAGGCAATTTTAACTTGGTGTCTTATGACGGTCGTTTTGATATAAACCCGGTACAGGAAGCGCTGAACATTGATGATACGGATTTTACCAACAGGTTTTTGGGAAATACAGGGGTTACATTCCATTTGTCCAAAGACCTGTCCTTCAAGACGAGTATCGGTGCTGATGTTTTAAATGCCAACCGGGTTACGTTTTACGGATCAAATACCTATTTGGGAAGACAGCGCAGCGGTGACCTGCAAAATTTTTCCAGGTACTCAACCAACTTGCTGAATGAGAATATACTTTCTTACAGCCGGCAGCTTTCACCACTTCATTTTATTGATGTGGTGGCAGGGTATACTTATCAGCATGTTGTTAATCGCTTTACCAGCGTATCAACCCGTAATGTGGCCGGTACATCGGTAGAGAACGTACGATTACAAGACGGTACAAGTCCTCAGATCCCGTCATCCGGAAGAGTGGAATCGGTTTTAAAATCTTTTCTCACCCGGATCAATTATAAATTTAAGGACCGTTATCTCCTGACGTTTACGATGAGAAGAGACGGCGCTTCTGTCTTTTCAGAAGACAATAAATGGTCTAACTTCCCTTCTGTGGCATTGGGTTGGAGAGTGATCGATGAACCCTTTCTGCAAGACAACAAAGTGCTGTCTAACCTCAAGTTAAGAGCAAGTTATGGAGTGACGGGAAACTCCAATGTGCCGGCTTTTAGTTCTTTTCCAGCCCAGGCTACGAACAATTACGTGTTCGGAGAAACTTCCGCACTGGTTACAGGCAAGGTGGAAGACAGGCTGGGCAATGATGCGTTGAAGTGGGAATCAACCAAAATGCTTAACATAGGTATTGACGCGGGCTTTCTGGAAGATCGCCTGACGTTAACCATGGACTACTTCAGAACCACTACCGATGACCTATTGCTGAACATAGCCTTACCACCAAGTTTGGGGTTTGAGTCGGTACTTAAAAACAGCGGGTCGTTAGAGAATAATGGCCTCGAACTGGGGCTGAACTATATTGCTATTGATAATGGCAACCTGCGATGGGATATTTCAGGTAACATTTCCTTCCTGAACAATGAGATCAAAGACCTGGGGGATAGCGGGCCTTTCTTTGCTCCCATGCTTAATACGCATCTGGGGGTGAATGGCAGCTGGGTAGAACCCGGACAGTCTATAGGTGTGTGGAGGGGCTACAGGTTCATAGGCCTTTTCCAGGACCAGACTGAAATTGATAACAATGCATCGCTACCCGGGGATAAACCCGGGTCACCCAGATACCTGGACAGCGATGATGATGGTGACCTGGATTCCGATGATTGGGTTATTTTGGGTAACCCTAACCCTGACGTGACCTGGGGCTTTAACACATCGGTGAAATATAAGAAATTTGACCTGGCCATTTTCCTCAGAGGTGTCCATGGCAATGAAGTCAGGAACCTGCAGGCCTCTGAATTGGCTGATGGCACTCAGATCATCAACCAGGTAGGAGACATGCTGTCCGATTCCTGGACACCGGATAACCGTGGCGCCAATCGTCCGATCATAGACGGCACTCGTGATTTTGCCGGCTTTTTCAGAGATTCGGATTATTTTGTTGAAGATGGGTCGTTTGTCAGGGTCCAAAATATTGCCATAGGTTATACGCTGCCGGAGTTAAGGCATATCACCCGGCTGCGCGTATATATAAGTGCGCAAAACCCTTGGGTCTTTACGGATTACAGTGGCTTTGATCCGGAGGTGAATAACCAGGGGCAGAATAACCTGAACCGTGCGGATGATTATGATGCGTATCCAAGGGCCCGGATCTTCACTTTTGGGATCAACATGGGACTATAAATGATGTGCCAGATTAAAATGAAAATGACATGAAAAAGATAAAAATAATAGCCTTTTTGCTGATCGGGACTGCTTTTCTTTTCAGTTCCTGCGAGGACCTGGAAGAAGAACCAGATTTTACTACGGCAGAGAACTTTTTTACCAATCCGGAGCAGCTGGAGATCGGTGTAAACGGTGTTTATGATGTATTGGGTTATGCGGGTGAATGGTTTAACCATTTCTACAACCGTTACGTATTTGAATGCCAGGTAGGCTACCAGGTAGGTTGGGAGAAAGGACCATTGAATTTCCAGAATGGCATCGTAGACCCAAGTGATATCTACATAGATGCTTATTGGAAGCAGTCTTATGACGCGATCAATAGTGCCAATACAGTGATTGAATCTGCTGACAAGTTACTTGCCGAAGGGTCCACTGACGATGATCTCGTGAGAAGGGTACAGGCAGAAGCCAAATTTTTACGGTCCTTCTTTTATTTCAACCTCATACGGTATTTTGATGATGTTCCTTTTACGGATAAACGTGTGGTCAACGACGAGGTGCGTCCGACCAATGAGAATGGGAAAGTCAAGGTGATCGCTATGATGAATACAGACCTCACAGCTATTGCCGACGTACTACCGGCCGCTTATGGTGGTGGTGATGTAGGGCGGGCCACAAAATGGGCTGCACTTACACTTTTAATGAAAGGGCAATTGTTGGATGAAGACTGGACGGGAGCATTGGCGACAGCTCAAAACATTGTGGATAACAGTGGGATTACGCTGTATGACAATTTTAGCCATAATTTCGAAGTAGCGTTTGAAAACCAGGGGGAAAGAATATTTGAGGCACAGGTGTCGTCCGCTGTGGCTGCCAGTGAAACGAACAATCACCATGCTCACTTTGTACCTGCCGATATGCCTACGGACCAGGGTGGGGTAGGATGGCACTGGCTGTACGGCACCAAAGATTTTCGTATGCAATATGATGATAGTGACCTGCGGATACCGGGGACCTTCCTGGAATCTTACCCGACAAAAACGTTAGGAAGAAGGTCCGATGGCACGTGGCCTATGGTGACCTGGAGTGAAAACGCCGAGTTTACATTAACCACCGGCCTGGTGGGCATTGTAGCGGGTAAAGAGGCGGATGACTATACCCAGGATGAACTGATCTTTGGCAGGCCTCACAACAAAAAGTGGTTTGAGTTTGGCACCAGCGAGTCATGGGAAGATGAAGAGAAAAACATCGTTTATTTACGGTATGCCGATGTATTGCTTGGACACTCAGAGGCTGCTAATGAAAGTAATACCGGCGATCCTTATTTCGGGATTAATGCGGTGAGAGAAAGGGCCGGTCTGTCTGAACTGTCCGGTTTATCACCCTCTGCGTTGAGAGATGCTATTGTTAACGAACGTGTGCTGGAATTTGCCTTTGAACAGGAAACCTACCCGGAGCTAAAAAGGAAAAGTACCTTTGGTGGAAACCCCGATTACCTGGGAGATTACATCCAGCGGTTTATCGATACCTATGGTCTGCAAAGGCAGCTCAAGGCACGTGATTATGTGCTGCCTATACCACTGGTAGAGTTATTAAATAATTCGAATGTGGAACAGCATGATGTGTGGAAATGACAAAGGACATCATCTAAATCATTTGCATTATGATAATCTCATAGTAACGAGATTATTATGAGGTGAAGGTGATTATTTGTGATGGGACTGTATGGCTTCAGGAACGTACAGTCCCTTCTTTTTGACCGTTTATTCCGTTATTTTTCTTTGTGTAAAACGAACCATCAAATGTCCGGCAACCCGAGATACCTCTGCTTATTGTTAATCCTGCCTTTGTTCTGTTGTCAGGAGCCATCAACGGATAACATCCAAACACTGTTTACACTCCTTCCGGCGGAGAGGACCCAAATCGATTTCGAAAACACGATCGTTGAAAACGATACATTCAACATGGTAGATTTCTTTTATGTCTATAATGGCGGTGGTGTGGCCATTGGTGATATTAATAACGATGGTCTGTCGGATATTTTCCTTACAGGGAACATGGTGGATGATCGCCTTTACCTTAACAAGGGAGACCTGGTATTTGAGGATATCTCAGAACACTCCGGTATTAGCCGGCAACCCGGCTGGTCTACGGGAGTGACCATGGTGGATATCAATCATGATGGTTATCTTGACATCTATGTTTGCCGTTCCGGGAATTATCCGCCTAATAAGCGAAAAAACCTTCTTTTCATTAACAATGGTGATCTTACCTTCTCTGAAAGTGCTGAACGGTGGAAGATCGCAGATCCCAGCTATTCTACACAGGCCACATTTTTTGATTATGATAAGGACGGTGATCTGGACATGTACCTGTTAAATCACACCAACGATGTACGTGACCCCAACCATATCAAGCCCCTGGTCTCGGATGGGACAGGCGCTGCCAATGACCGTCTTTACAGGAATACCGGGGAGGCTACCTTTGAAGATGTGACGTTGGAAGCGGGTATCATTTTCGATGGCTTTGGTCTTGGAGTAGCGGTTGCCGATGTCAACCGGGACGGATGGGAGGATATTTACGTTTCCAATGACTTCCTGGCGCAGGATTACCTGTATATCAACAACAAAAATGGAACCTTTAATGAAATGGGTAACCAAAGTATGCGCCATTTCAGCCAGTTTGGAATGGGGGCGGATGCCGCTGATTTTAACAACGACGGTCTGATAGATATTGTAGTGGCGGATATGCTGCCTTCGGATAACCTGGGCAGAAAGAAAATGGCTGGCCCCTTGAATTTCAACCTTTTTGAACTGGCCAGTCAAACAGGTTATCATCCACAATATATGCGTAATACACTACAGCTTAATCAGGGGCTGGATCATGATAGTACCGTACTTTTTAGTGAAATAGGACAGCTTTCAGGTGTTTATTCCACGGATTGGAGCTGGGCACCTCTGCTGGCTGACTTTGATAATGACGGGAAAAAGGACCTCTTCATCACGAATGGTTACTTAAGGGACATCATAGACCTCGACTTTATTAACTACACCGCGAGTCTTTCGGCACGGACCAGTCAGCAGCAATTGGATGAGGCATTGAAAAAGAAGTCAAAAGAAATGCCAGGGCTGTACACCAGTAATACTATCTTCAAAAACATGGGAGACTATACCTTTACAGATAAAACGGTTTCCTGGGGACTGGACCAGCCTTCCTTTTCAAATGGAGCGGGATTCGGTGACCTGGATAATGACGGCGACCTGGACCTTGTTATCAATAACATCAATCAGAAAGCATTTGTATGTGAAAATCAAGCGATTGACAGGTTGAAAAACAACTATATACATATAGTGCTTGCCGGCACTTCCCATAATCCATTTGCATTAGGTAGTGAAGTGAAGGTCTTTCACAATGGGATGACACAATTGCGATGTCAAATGGTCACTCGTGGTTATCAGTCATCTGTTGATTACGGGTTGCATTTTGGGGTGGGAAGCTCAATGAACTTAGATAGCCTTGTGGTGCGTTGGCCTGATGGAAAAATGAGTAGACTGACAAACGTTGATGTTAATCAGACACTGACAGTTGACTATCATACGGCAAGACCGGTTTCAAATTTGATATCCGATGATGAAGCTCCGCTCTTTGATGACGTCACTGAAAAATATGGCCTGGACTTCGTACATGAAGATAAACATTATCTTGATTTTAGTCGACAATACCTGCTACCTCATAAACATTCTCAACAAGGTCCTGGTATTGCCGTGGCAGATGTAAACGGGGATGGCCTGGAAGATTTCTTTGTAGGAGCAGGATATGAAGCAGTAGGGCAGTTATTTTTACAGACTACCAGCAAGAAGTTTGAGCTCAAACCATTATCAACAGGGCCTGGTTACGAAGAAGATCTGGGAGCACTCTTTATTGATGTCGATAATGACGGAGATAAAGACCTCTATGTAACCAGTGGCAGTAATGAATTTTTCCCCAAAGCAAAGTACTACCAGGATAGGTTATACTTCAATAATGGTAAGGGTGAGTTTGATCTGGATACCGCCGCGCTACCTGTCATGCGCTCAAGTACTGCCTGCGTCAGAGCTTCGGACTTTGATCAGGATGGAGATTTTGATCTTTTTGTTGGCGGAAGGTTGTCGCCTTTGAAGTACCCTTACCCGGGCGAAAGCTACTTGCTGGTGAACAATGGGGGGAAGTTTACGGATCGAACGGTAGCATTGGCACCGGGTTTAAAACATACCGGTATGGTAACCGATGCCTTGTGGACCGATATTGACAATGATCTTGATACGGACCTGATCGTGGTCGGAGAATTTATGGAGATACAGGTTTATCTGAATACGGGAGGCGAGCTGGTGAATATTTCCCAAGACATCGGTCTGCAAAATACGTCAGGGTGGTGGAACAGTTTGGGGGCAGCCGATTTTGATAATGATGGAGATGTGGATTATATAGTGGGTAACTTAGGCCTGAACAGTCGCTACCAGGTATCAGTGGAAGAGCCACTGACGGTTTACGCAGCGGATTATGATAATAATGGCTATATAGATCCCATTCTTGCCGGGTACTTGAATGGCGTTGAATACCCGACACACAGCCGGGATGATCTGATCGGCCAGATTGCTTCCATGAAGAAGAAATACCCCGATTACCTGGGCTATGCCAAAGCCGATATGCGTGATGTACTTTTGGGGTCTAAGATGGATGATATTTACGTAAAACAAGTTCATCTTTTTGAAACCGTTTACCTGGAAAACCTGGGAAATACAAAATTTGTAGTCCATAAACTGCCCGTAGAAGCACAGTTCTCTTCAGTTTACGGAATATTGACCGATGACTTCGATCGTGATGGGTTTGAAGACCTGTTACTCACAGGGAATGCCTACGGAACGGAGGTAATGACCGGTCAGTATGATGCTTCGGTAGGGCTGGTATTGACAGGAGATGGAAAAGGAAATTTTGAAGCACTAAAAGCCAACAAAAGTAGATTTTTTGTCAACGGAGATGCCAAAGGTGCTACCATGCTCCACATTGGGGAAGAAAGGGTATATTTGTTTGCCAGAAATAGCGGTCATTTATCTGCTTATCAAGCCCTGAATACTACAGATAATTACATTACAGTGGAGGACGATATTTTAAAAGCAAAGGTCGCCTGTCGTGATGGAATGACTAAGATCTATGAGTTCTATCACGGGTCGTCTTATTTGTCACAATCTTCCCGGAGATTAAAGATCCGGGGGGATATTAAAGGGATTCGATTTTACGATCACTCTGGTAATGAAAAGAAACATTTTGTACCCCAATAATGAATACATCATGAATAGGTTTTTTTTACTTGTTTTCATCCTGCTTGTGTTGGCAGAAGTCTCCATAGGACAAGATTATACACTTGAGTCACCTGCCAAGACTAACCGCATAGAGGTCTCTGTTGTCGAGCGGCTTACTTACAAAGTGCTGCACAAAAATGAGACAGTACTTAACCCGTCAGCCATTTCGATTACGATCAATGATAAAAAATATGGGAGTGAACCCAAAGTTAGGAAGTCGCAAACCCGGTCGGTAAACGAGGTCATCAAGCCGGTGCTTAAAGTAAAAAGAGCGGAAGTTCAGAATGATTATAACGAATTGGAATTACAATTTGCCGGTAAGTACGGGGTCATTTTCAGGGCTTATGATGATGGTATAGCTTACAGGATCACTACGAATATGAAAGGGGAGATTACGATACAGGATGAAGAGATCGAGTACAATTTTGGTGTTGATCATACCGCATCGATTCCTGTAGCGGATGGTTTTTTCACACACTATGAAAGAAATTACACAACGCAGAAGATCAATGCACTGGGCGATGAGGAGATGAGTTGCCTGCCTATACTGGTACACCTTCAGAACGGGAGGAAAGCCGTGATCACAGAATCAGACCTGTACGATTATCCTGGGTTTTACCTTAAGAAGGGTACAGTAACCCATTCCCTCTCAGGTACATTACCAGGCTATCCAAAGCAATACAAACAGCCTGACGACCGGGATGTCCGTCCTACGGAGAGAGAGGAATTTCTGGCCAAAACCAACGGAAAGCGTTCATTCCCATGGCGGCTGATGGTGATCTCCGATGAAGATAAAGACCTGGTGGAAAATGAATTGGTATTGAAACTGTCCTCACCATTAAAATTGAAAGACACTTCCTGGATACGACCTGGAAAAGTAGCCTGGGACTGGTACAATGCAAACAACATTACAGGGGTAGATTTTGAATCCGGTATCAATACGGATACTTATAAGTATTATATTGATTTTGCTGCTGAACATAAGCTGCAATATGTGATCCTGGATGAAGGTTGGTATGACATCAAAACCAATGACCTGATCCATCCCGTATCCACTATTGATATGGAGGAGCTGGCACGCTACGGCAATGAGAAACAGGTCGGTCTGATTTTATGGGTCACCTGGAAGGCGCTGGAAGATATGCTCAACCCGGCACTGGACCAGTTTGAAAAATGGGGTGTCAAAGGTATTAAGGTAGATTTTATGCAGCGTGATGATCAGTGGATGGTCAGTTACTATGAAAAAGTGGCCCGGCTGGGAGCGGAACACAAGCTGTTGGTTGATTTTCACGGTTCTTACAAGCCTTCGGGGTTACGACGGGCTTATCCGAATGTGATCACGCGGGAAGGAGTTAAAGGACTGGAACAACACAAGTGGGAAGGACAAATGGCTAACCCGGAGTACGATGTGGAAATACCTTTTATCCGTATGCTGGCAGGCCCGATGGATTATACACCAGGGGCCATGAGAAATGCACAAAAACGGAATTATCAGGCTTTTTTTGAGCGGCCCATGTCTTTAGGCACGCGCTGCCATCAGCTGGCCATGTACGTGATCTATGAAAGCCCTTTACAAATGCTTGCGGATAGTCCTTCCAACTACCATAAAGAGCAGGAATGTATGGAATTCCTTTCTGTGGTACCCACGGTTTGGGACGAAACCATGGTTTTAGATGCGAAATTTGGAGACTATGTATTGATCGCCAGAAAAAGCGGCAAAGAATGGTATGTAGGGGCATTGACCGACTGGTCTGACAGAGACCTTGAAGTGGACCTCTCTTTTTTGGGTGAAGGAGAGTATACCATTGACCTTTACCAGGATGGAGCGAATGCCGAACGCCATGCGGAAGATTTTAAACGGATAAAAAAGAAAGTCACTCATCAGGATAAGCTTAAGATCCATCTGGCTTCCGGCGGAGGGTGGGTAGCACGGATCTATTGATGTTTTGCTTTCATCTAAAATGCTATACAAATAGTCAATAGAGCTTACTGAAAATTCTTTTGATCTCTTCGGAGAATAGTAGTGTGGAAAGAACCGGGAGCTTAGCGTTATTTAACTAAACAAACGCCTGGATCCCCGTAATATCGGCACCTAAAATCAATAGATGAATATCGTGCGTACCTTCGTAGGTCACCACACTTTCAAGGTTCATCATATGACGCATCATCGGGTATTCGCCGGTAATGCCCATTCCACCATGTATTTGTCTGGCTTCCCTGGCAATTTTTAACGCCATTTCTACCGAGTTGCGCTTTGCCATCGAGATCTGTGGAGTGGTGGCTTTGCCTTCGTCCATCATTTTACCCAATTTCCAATTGAGTAACTGTGCTTTGGTGATCTCCGTGAGCATTTCAGATAGCTTTTTCTGGATCAACTGGAAGGAAGCAATAGGTTTACCGAACTGGATACGTTCTATCGAATATCGTCTGGCTGAATCGTAGCAATCCATGGCAGCGCCAATAGCCCCCCAGGCAATACCGTACCGCGCTGAATCCAGACACATCATAGGAGCGCCCAGACCGTTTTTGCCGGGGAGTAAGTTTTCCTTCGGCACTTTCACATTGTCAAATACCAACTCTCCTGTAGTACTTGCCCTTAAGGACCATTTCCCATGTGTTTCAGGAGCAGAAAACCCTTCCATGCCCCGTTCTACTATTAAGCCGTGAATACGTCCGGCCTCGTTTTTCGCCCAAACTACCGCTATATCAGCCTTTGGAGAGTTACTGATCCACATTTTGGCTCCATTTAACAGGTAGTGGTCTCCCATATCTTTAAAATTGGTCACCATCCCACTGGGGTTAGACCCGTGATCCGGTTCAGTGAGTCCGAAGCAGCCCAGGTACTCGCCGGAAGCCAGTTTAGGAAGGTATTTTCTTTTTTGTTCTTCACTTCCAAATTTATAGATCGGATACATTACCAAAGATCCTTGTACAGATGCCGTGGAACGCATACCGGAATCTCCTCGTTCTATTTCCTGCATTATAAGTCCGTAAGCAATGTAGTCTAACCCACCACCACCATATTCCTGGGAAACGGTGGGGCCAAAAGCCCCGATATCGCCAAACTTTCGCACAATCTCGTAAGGGAAATAGGCTTTTTCACACCAATCTTCTATGTAAGGTGAGATCTCTTTCTTTACAAAGTCGCGAACTGAACTGCGGATAAGTTTATGCTCTTCTGTCAGCAGGTCGTCTATGTGGTAAAAATCCGGCGATTCAAAAAGGTCAGCGGCTGTTCTTTTGCTATCATGTGCTTCTACTGCGTTCATACTCATACCTTTTGGGTTATTCACATTTAAATTCCAAATTTACGCATCCGAATTGAACATACACCAATTATTATAAAAACGTATATGCCGGAAGGTAAAATGGATTCACGCATCCTGGAGCAGATCAAAAAGCTGGAAGAAAAATACCAGGTGATGGGACAAGACCTTTCTTCCTACCTGGATGGACTTTTGTACTCAGACTATCTCACGTATTGGGATTATATCCATCTGGATACTTTAATGAGTCTGCAAACCCCTAAAACAGGCTTTAAAGATGAAATGATCTTTATTGTCTATCATCAGCATACTGAGCTTTTTTTTAAACTGGTCCTGTGGGAAATCGAACAAATGAGTGATGTAGACCGCCTGGAGAAAGCATTTTTCATCGAAAGAATGACACGGGTAAACCGTTATTTCGAATTGCTGGAAAATAGTTTTTCCGTGATGGTCGAAGGTATGGACCGTGATCAGTTCTTACAGTTCAGAATGTCCTTGTTACCCTCCAGTGGGTTTCAATCGGCACAATACAGACTGATCGAGTTAAGTAGTACTGATATTTACAACCTCTCTACGGTCAATATGAGGGATGGGTTGACACCCGATGATGATATAGAAAAACTTATGGATGCCCTGTATTGGAAACAGGGTGCGACAGAATTGGCTTCAGGCAAAAAAACGTTGACCTTGCGGCAGTTTGAAGAAAAATATGCCCAATCATTTGCAGAGCGTGTTCAGCAGTTTAAAAATAAAAACCTGTTGAAATTATATCAGACACATTTCAAAGATACAGTTGAAAATGATGATGTGAAGGAAGTACTTCGCAGGTATGATCTACTGGCCAATGTGTATTGGCCTCTGGCACATTACAAATCGGCGGTAAAGTATTTGCAAAAGAGCCCATCGGACATTGTGGCAACCGGAGGTACCAACTGGCAAAAATATTTACCACCGCGTTTTCAGAAAGTGATCTTCTTCCCGGAGTTGTGGACGGCACAGGAAATAGCCGAATGGGGCAAGGGATGGGTGATGAAAGAAATAATAAAAGAAGATCATTGATACTTACAATTGCCAGGGCCTCACTTTCAGCACATAACAGAGGCACAATATAAATGAAATCCCATTTCTTTAAGTTTTTCTATCTGTTTATCTTCGTGTGAAATCCATTCTTTTGAAAGCACTTACCTATATAGCTCTGTCTCTAGTAACCATGGTCTCTTATGGCCAGATAGAACGCTTTACTTATCATGATGAGGATAAGAAAAAGGTGAAGGAAGTATATCATGTCACAGATACTTTTTCCAATGTACTTGAAGGAGGATATCTTTCTTATTATCTCAATGGCCAGTTAGAGTCTAAAGGTCGGTTCTCTAATAATGAAACGGTAGGCTCATGGGAATTTTACTATGAGACCGGTAATCTGAAAATGGTAGGTAATCTTAAGCCAGGTTCTAATGATGGGTATTGGGAGTATTATTTTGAAAGTGGCATAAAAAGTATGGAAGGGGAGATAAGCCGTCAAAAAAGACGTGGCGAATGGCTGATTTATTATGAAAGCGGGGAGTTGAAGGAGCAAGGTAATTTCAGAGGGAATAAACGGGAAGGGATATGGACATTGTATTATGAAGACGGACAAAAAAAGGGTGTGACGGATTACACTTATGGCAAAGGCAGGGCCGTTGAATATTATGCAACAAGGGAAAAGCGTGCTGAAGGCCCGAAGTCCGGTGTTTATCATGTAGGACTATGGCGTTACTATTTTAAAAATGGTCAGCTGCAGGCAGAAGGATTGTACCAGAATGGAAAAAAAACCGGTGACTGGAAATATTATTATAAAAACGGACAACTGGCCGCTACCGGAACTTTTGACAATGATGAGGCCCAGGGTAAGTGGTCTTATTACCATGAAAATGGAGAGGTAAGCTCCAGTGGAGAATTTATTGATGGGAAAAAGAGCGGTTATTGGGGACTGTTCAATGATGATGGCACACTCAGAGGGGAGACTAACTTTGATCAAGGTAGTGGTATCTACACGGAGTATTATTTAAGTGGAAAAGTGCGCATGAAAGGGAAGATACAAAACGAGAAGAAACAGAAGCTTTGGAAGTATTACTACGAAACGGGACAGTTGGAAGGGGAGTGCAATTTTGAAGATGGCAAAGGAGAGTATCATGGATATTACCCTGATGGCACCTTACAAACAAAAGGGATGTTGGAAAATGATGAGAAAGTCGGCCGGTGGGAGCTTTATAAAAATGATGGGGAACTTTCCGGTTATTATATGCCTATTTATGACCAACCTGATATCTCTAATGTAAAAAACAGTCGTGCGCGATCATCTCAAAAATACGGTGTAGGTGAATATCGGTTCAAGTCCAGAAAGTTTAAATACTTTGATGCTAAGATCAATGAATTTCAAGGGGTTATTATGCAGTTTAATCCTTTCCTGTCTTTCCTGGGAAGAGCTCCATTCGGGGTAGAGTTTTATTTACAGGAAAGGTTAGGACATGAGTTTGAGTTTGAAGGTATCAGAGACCCATTCTATACTATGGACGACGACGTAGCTTTGAACGATGTTTTTACCAGAGGTTATAACATGGCACTGAAACAGAAGTTTTATAATCCGGATAATAAATATGGGTTATGGTATTTTGGGCATGAAATACGATTTTCCAATCTAAGTCACTTTGCTAATATCATAAATGAACCTGCTGCTGCAAGTATCATTCGTGCCAGCGCTTCGGAACAGAAGATTGAGTATTCCGTTATTCTGGGGTATCGGCTAATGCAAAATACAAGAAGTAAGGGGTTTACGGTGGATGGTTTTGTAAGCCTGGGAACGGGCTATCGTAACTTCGACGTGGAATCGAATTTTAATAAGGTATTTGATGAACTCAATCAAAACCAGGTGCCCTTAACATTTAACTTTGGTTTGAGCCTGGGGTATGCATTTTCTTTTGGGGCACGACGCCGATAGTATGAACACACCATTCCATTGAAAAAGAGATATGATCTTACTTTGAGGCCTGAAGATGCCTTTGATGAATCCCGCTTTGATACACTGGTTCGTCAAAAGTTCAAGGTCGATATTTCTGATAGTTATAGAATTGTAAAACGGTCCATTGATGCCAGGAGAAAAGCGGTAAAGGTTAATGTACAGGTAGAGATTTATGAAAAAAATAGTCCGGCACCTTCACTTATCCGTTATAGGCAGCCTACCCGGGATGTAACCCGGGCTAATTCGGTCATTATAGTTGGCGCCGGACCCGCTGGCTTGTTTGCTGCGCTACGTCTTATAGCACTAGGGATTAAGCCCATAATACTGGAAAGAGGAAAAGATGTGCGTTCCCGGCGACGAGATCTTGCTGCCATTAATAAGCATCATATTGTTAATCCTGAATCCAACTACTGTTTTGGTGAAGGTGGCGCTGGTACCTATTCGGATGGTAAGTTATATACAAGGTCAAAGAAGAGAGGCGATATATTAGGCATACTGGAGGTATTGGTATCACATGGTGCCAGGGAAGACATACTTTACGAAGCACATCCGCATATTGGTACGAATAAGCTGCCGGGTATAGTGGCCGCCATGAGAGAGAGTATTCTTGCGGCAGGAGGTGAAGTACATTTTGATACAAAAGTGACAGACTTTGTGGTAACCGGTGATGAGATTTCAGGGGTAATACTCGAATGTGGAGAAAAGCTGAAGGGTGAAGCGGTAATTTTAGCTACCGGTCACTCGGCCCGTGACATATTTGAATTGTTGCCTAAGAAGAAAATTACTATTGAAGCTAAGCCTTTTGCTCTGGGGGTTCGTGTAGAGCACCCGCAAGAGCTTATTGACAACATCCAATACCATTGTGATAATGGCCGTGGTGAGTATTTGCCTGCCTCATCCTATTCCCTGGTTCACCAGGTAATGTATGAAGGGCAAGCGAGAGGGGTCTTTTCATTTTGTATGTGCCCCGGAGGGTTTATCGTACCTTCTGCTACTGCACCTGGTGAAGTGGTGGTGAATGGCATGAGCCCTTCCCGCAGAAACTCTAAATATGCTAATTCCGGAATAGTGGTAGCAGTAGAAATGACAGATATCCCGGACTATACTGAATACGGCCCGCTGGCTGCCATGCATTTTCAGTCAGCCATAGAAAAAAAAGCATGTATGATGGCTGGTGGTGGGCAACTAGCTCCTGCTCAACGCCTTGTTGACTTTACAAGAGCAAAGGTATCTTCTAATCTCCCACCGACATCTTATCAGCCGGGCCTGACGTCCGTTGCTATGGATGACATATTGCCGCCTTTCGTTGCAGAAAGATTGAAATTAGGTTTTGAGGCATTTGGCAGAAAAATGAAAGGCTACTTTTCTAACGAGGCCCAGATCGTAGGCGTAGAGAGCAGAACTTCGTCACCGGTACGTATCCCAAGGAACAAAGAAACCCTCGAACATGTTGACTTTCAAAGATTTTATCCCTGTGGAGAAGGAGCAGGGTATGCCGGGGGCATTGTATCTGCTGCCATGGATGGAGAGCGTTGTGCGGAAGCCTTGGCCATGAAGTACTTCAACAAAGTAATTGTGCCATAGATGCCGAATCTGATGTTCTGTCTTTTGTAAATTTCCCAGCTATGAAAAAAACTGCCATTATAGGGGCCACAACCAACCCATCACGTTACGCCTACTTTGCCGCTGACATGCTTACCGCTAAAGGTCATGAAATTGTGCCGTTAGGCATTAAAAAGGGTGAAGTTTCAGGAGTGGAAATTATGGATATAAGGCAAAAGCCTGAAGTAAAGGGTGTCGATACGGTTACACTCTACCTTGGGCCGCAGAATCAGGCCCCATGGTACGATTATATTTTGAGCTTAAAACCTGAGCGCATCATTTTTAACCCGGGTACCGAAAATGAAACGTTCAGGGTGTTGGCAAATCAACATGGCATAGACACGGAAGAAGCTTGTACCCTGGTGCTTTTGAGATTGGGTGCGTATTAGTTCCCGGATCGGTTTTAACCCCGCTACTTACCGTATACACTAATTTTCACTTGTTGGGATCAAAGTCATTAAAATACTATTGCTTCGTTCTCTTTGAAGGCTATATTTGACGTCGAAATTCAAGTCATTATCTAATAAAAAGATTCATCGTTAAATAACTCAATAAAATGGAAGCATCATTTATAGAAGAATTGAAAAAAGCAGGCGCAGATGTCGCTACAGTAAAAGAACAACTGGAATATTTTAAGACCGGTTTTCCATTTCTTAGCATTGTACGTTCTGCTTCTATTGGTGATGGAATAAGAAAGTTGGAATCTACTGATATACAGGGTTTTATGAGTCTGTATGAAAAAAGCTTACCTACGCTACAGGCATTGAAGTTCGTGCCCGCCAGTGGCGCAGCCAGTCGTATGTTCAAGTTGCTTTTTGAATACCTGGAGGAAGATGAAAGTAAAGGGGCTTCTTCCGACTTTATCCAAAAGTTTATTAATGGATTAGATCATTTTGCTTTTGTGAAATCCCTGGAAAAGGCTATGGAAGAAAATGGTGATTCATTGGCTGAAGCGAGGTCAGAAGGAAGGTACCATAGCATTGTTAAGGCGTTGTTAACTGAGGATGGGTTGAACTACGGACAGCTTCCCAAGGCCTTATTACAATTTCATAACTATGGAAGTTTCGTACGGACCCCGGTTCAGGAGCATTTTAAGGAAGGGGTGGAATACGCACGGGGTTCGGAAGATAAGATACGTTTACACTTTACCGTATCTCCGGAGCATCAAAAAGCATTTGAAGCGCATGTAGAAGAAGCTAAGAGTGATTTTTCTGACAACACCTTTGAAGTCAGCTTTTCACAACAAAAAAAGTCTACCGATACCATTGCTGTTACCATGAACAATGAGCCTTTCTATAATGATGATGGCCAAATATTGTTTAGACCGGCCGGACATGGAGCATTGCTGGAAAACCTTAATGATATAAATGCGGATATAATATTTATCAAAAATATTGACAATGTAGTTCCGGACCATCTCAAAGAAGAAACAATCCGTTTTAAGAAAGCACTTGCCGGTCTTTTACTTTCGGTCAGAAATCAGGTATTCGACTATTTAAGTCAGCTGGACGCAGGTGCAGATGAGAGCCTGGTAAAGGTAATTGAAAACTACCTCACTGCCGAGTTAATGGTTGATCTGCCCAAGGACTATCCTACCAGGGATCTGGCCAGTAAAGCTACCCTGCTTCATAATGCCCTGAACCGTCCGATCCGTGCTTGTGGAATAGTGGAGAATACCGGAGAGCCTGGCGGCGGTCCGTTTTGGGTAGCAGGAGAGGGTGGAAGACTCTCCCTTCAGATAGCCGAGACATCGCAAATTGACCCAGATGATGAAATGGCCATGTCTCATTTGAAACATTCTACGCATTTCAGCCCTACCGATCTGGTTTGTTCCGTTAAGAACTACAAAAATGATAAGTTCGACCTGCTTCAATACCGTGATCCTAAAACCGGGTTTATCACGGAAAAGTCCAAAAGTGGTCGTCGTTTGAAAGCACTTGAGCTCCCGGGCTTGTGGAACGGTTCTATGGCAGGCTGGATCACGCTGTTTGTAGAAGTGCCGTTGATCACGTTTAACCCGGTAAAAACAATTAATGACTTGCTCAGAGCCGAACATCAAGGCGCTTAAATGACCCTTATTTATTGAGTTTTATACTCCGAAATGTATAAGTACATTTTGTGAATAATTGTGGTGTGTGTCAGCAGGAGGAGTTATCTGTTAAAACACATAACTATAATTAGATTATAGTTTTAAACAATAGTATTTTAACGAGTATTATTCAGTCTGTTACGGTTCGTAATAAACCCTGTTTTTAACATGAAAAAGACCGCGAAATAGTGTAAATTTGAAGCTATTTGAAACTTAATTATGAGCGAAAAAGAAGAACAACGAAACAACGATTATTCAGCAGGTAATATTCAGGTGTTGGAAGGTCTGGAAGCCGTGAGAAAAAGACCTGCTATGTACATTGGAGATGTCGGCGTTAAAGGTTTGCATCACCTCATATGGGAAGTAGTGGATAATTCAATTGACGAAGCCCTGGCAGGGCACTGCGATGCAATATCCGTTACGATTAATGAGGACAACTCCATTACTGTTTCTGACAATGGCCGGGGTATACCGACTGACTTCCACGCTAAAGAGAAAAAATCTGCACTGGAAGTGGTGATGACGGTACTTCATGCCGGTGGTAAATTTGACAAAGATACCTACAAAGTATCGGGAGGATTGCACGGGGTAGGTGTTTCCTGTGTCAATGCCCTTTCTACCATACTTAAAGCTACGGTTCACAGAAATGGTAAAGTGTTTGAGCAAACTTACGAAAGAGGTAAGCCAAAGTATGATGTAAAGGAAGTAGGTACGACCGATATAACGGGTACCACTATTGACTTTAAGCCGGATAATGAAATATTCACGGTAACCGAATACGTCTATGAAACGGTAGCTTCCAGGCTGAGAGAGCTTTCTTTTCTAAATGCAGGTATCAAGATCCACCTTGAGGACAGTCGTGAGAAAGACGAGGACGGACACCCCAGAAGTGATGACTTCTTTTCCGAAGGCGGACTGAAAGAATTTGTGGAATACCTGGATAGTACCCGGGAAAGGTTAATTCCCGAAGCTATTTTTATAAAAAGAGATCAGGGCGAAATCCCTGTTGAAGTAGCCATGAGCTACAATACCTCTTATTCTGAAAATGTAGTTTCCTATGTGAATAATATCAATACGATAGAAGGAGGAACACATGTAGCCGGCTTCCGCCGCGCTCTGACCCGGACGCTAAAATCATATGCGGATAAATCCGGTCAGTTGGACAAAGTGAAAATAGATATTAGCGGGGATGATTTCCGGGAAGGACTTACAGCTGTTATTTCAGTAAAGGTTGCTGAACCTCAGTTTGAGGGACAAACAAAAACCAAATTAGGTAACTCTGAAGTCATGGGTGCGGTGGACACCATGGTAGGGGAGATGCTTAACAATTACCTTGAAGAACACCCCAAAGAAGCGAGAACCATTGTTCAGAAGGTAATTCTCGCTGCACAGGCCCGGCATGCTGCCCGGAAGGCCCGTGAGATGGTACAACGTAAAAACGTGCTCAGCGGAACCGGACTACCCGGTAAACTTGCAGATTGCTCTAATAATGACCCCGCTGTGTGTGAGCTATATCTCGTGGAGGGTGATTCCGCAGGTGGCTCTGCGAAGCAGGGAAGAGACCGTAATTTTCAGGCTATCTTACCACTAAGAGGAAAGATATTGAATGTGGAAAAGGCCCAGGAACACAGGATCTATGAAAACGAGGAGATCAAGAATATGATCACCGCACTGGGAGTGAGCTTTGGTACGGAAGAAGATGAAAAGGCACTGAACATGGAAAAATTACGCTATCATAAAATAGTGATCATGACGGATGCCGATGTAGATGGTAGTCACATTCGTACGCTGATTTTAACCTTCTTTTTCCGTTACATGCATGCACTCATAGAAAGCGGGTACCTGTACATAGCGCTTCCTCCCTTGTATTTATTGAAAAAAGGGAAGAAAGAAGTATACTGCTGGACGGAAGAAGAACGTGAAAGGTTGGTTATGGAGCTGGCAGGTGAGTCAGGAAAAGAGGATACTGTAGGCGTACAACGGTATAAAGGTCTGGGAGAAATGAACCCTGAACAACTTTGGACAACCACAATGGATCCTGAAATGCGCAGCTTAAAGCAGGTTACGATAGACTCTGCCGCGGAGGCTGATCATCTTTTTTCAATGCTCATGGGGGATGAAGTAGCGCCGAGAAGAGAGTTCATTGAACGTAATGCAAAATATGCTAAGGTAGACGTATAGGGTAGATGACTACCTCTTAAAATATGCATTCAAAAGCCGTTCAATTGTTGAACGGCTTTCATTTTTATACAGCTAAATACTCCGGAAACAGACGAAAATCACTAGGGGATTTTTTTCAATCCTTTATTAAAGTATCGCTTTATTTTTCAATTGTAACTAATTGATAAATAGTATTTTAATATGAAAAAATCAATTACATTTTCAATAAGAAATAAAATGCATGGCAGAGGGTAATGCACCACTTATTGAATTATTAAATGTTTCTCTTCAATATGAGGAAAATAACCTTGTTGTTGAATCCCTTAGTTTGGCAATAGGTTTATGTGAAAAAGTAGCTATAGTGGGTGAAACCGGATCAGGTAAGTCCACCCTCTTGCGTGCTATGGCGGGCTTGGAATCATTAAGCAACGGCGAGATACGCTTTAACGATCAGCACCTTGAAGGTCCGGGAGAAAAACTGATTCCCGGTCATGAAGCTATAGGCTATTTATCGCAACACTTTGAGTTGCCTAAGTTCACAAGAGTAGAAAAAATTCTGACTGATCTGTATTGGATTTCATCTGAAGATGCGTCTAAAATATATGAAGCCTGCAAGATCAGTCATTTGTTACAAAGAGATACCCGAAGTTTGTCTGGAGGGGAGAAGCAGCGTGTTTTCCTTGCCTGGCTGCTAACACGTTCTCCACAATTATTACTGTTGGATGAACCTTTCTCTAATCTTGACGCTATGCATAAAGAAACTATCAAAGCAGTCATCGACAATGTGGTAGATGATTTAGGGGTCACTTGTGTTTTAGTTTCTCATGATCCAAGAGATACACTTTCATGGGCAGATAGGATCATTGTGTTGAAAAATGGCCAGGAGATACAATCCGGAAGCCCGGAATATTTGTATCAAATGCCGAGGGGTCCTTATGTAGCCGGTTTATTTGGCCGGTTTAACCGTATAATTACGGACAGATGGTCTGTCAACGGTATAGATGTTCGCAAAAAGAGAGGAGACCAGATCATTGTGCGGCCTGAGCAGTTGAAAGTCTCAAAAAGTCAAGTAGAGAACTCTGTAAAAGGCAAGGTACTACAAAGGGCCTACTATGGCAGTTTTGATGATGTAGAGGTTCAACTGGAGGGAGAGACCGTCATTGCTCGCACCGAGGTCGGAGCGTTTAATGCTGGTGAAAATGTATTTGTTTTATTAGTACTTTAATAGGTAAAGGACAGCAGAAGGTGAGTATTAGTTTTGAGAGTCAGGTCCTGTATTCCGGTCATACAACGCTTGCATCATACCATCTTTTAGTCCTACATCCGGAACAATGATGCTATCTGCTTTGGCCCATTTCATGACTTCCAGGTATATTTCAGATGCCGGAATGATCACATCAGCTCTGTCCGGATTAAGTTGTAACCTGGCGATGCGCTCTTCATAAGACAGTGCTTTTACCTTTTTCTGCACGTCAATAACTTCATCCAACGTCATTTTTTCATGGACCGGCTTTTGACTTAGATCAAATATTTTATTAATGTTCCCACCGGTGCCTACTGCAGTGATCCGTCCTTCATACTCTTTTGACTTTTCCAAAACCCATGCTTCCATTTCATTCCATATGTCCGGGGAATCATGGTGTTCCAGTCTTCTTACGGAACCTATCTTAAAAGACCGGGCGACAGATTTCTTTCCATCAGAAAATATATTCAATTCCGTACTTCCGCCACCTACGTCTATGTGCAGGTAGTTTCGACTATTATCCAGGAACTTGCTGATGGCTGTATGGATCAAACGTGCCTCTTTAGCTCCACCGATAATATCAATGGTAAGTCCGATATCATTGAGTACTTCCTTTACGATACTACGACCATTATCAGCCTCGCGCATTGCTGAAGTGGCACAGGCCATATAATCGTCTACTTCGTAAAGGTCGATCAGCAGTTTAAAGGCATGCATGAGTTTTTTGAACTTTTCTGCCTTGGTATCGCTTATTGAACCTGTGCTGAATACGTCTTTACCCAACCGCAAAGGAAAACGTACATATTCAAGTTTTTTGAAGTTTAATTTATCATCTGAGTGGATGGCAGTTGTAACCTGTAGCCGAATGGCATTAGAGCCTATGTCTATTGCTGCTAATTTCAATGGAACCTATTTTTAGGTGCAGAGATAACAATAAATAAAAAATGTTGCCTCGTTTTAAGATTATTCTTTTCAATTTTATGTTCGTATTTAATATTGGTTGGTCATGAAGGGATTAATAGGAGCAGTAAACATATCTGAAGATCAATTGAGACAGGGTAAGATAAGACTTAAAATCATTGAAAGATGGAAATAGAAGATATACTTAAGGAGAAAATACTGGTATTGGACGGAGCTATGGGCACCATGATCCAACGTTATACATTAGAAGAAAAAGATTTTCGAGGGGAACGGTTTAAGGACCATAAGCATCCGTTAAAAGGAAATAATGACCTACTTTCCATTACACGCCCGGATATTATTAAGGACATTCATGCGGCTTATTTTGAGGCAGGCGCAGATATTGCCGAAACAAATACGTTTAGTGGCACCACTATTGCCCAGGCCGATTATCATCTGGAAGATGCAGTTTACGATATAAATTATGAGTCTGCTAAAATAGCCCGGGAGGCAGCTGATGAGTTTACGACCAAAGAGCCTCATAAGCCTCGTTTTGTAGCGGGTTCCATAGGGCCTACCAACCGAACAGCCTCTCTGTCACCAGACGTGAATAACCCTGGCTATAGGGCCATTAGCTTTGAAGAGCTGGTAACAGCCTACAAAGAACAGGCAACGGCGTTGCTGGAAGGTGGTGTGGATATGTTCCTGGTGGAAACCGTATTTGATACCTTAAATGCCAAAGCAGCATTGTTTGCCATTGATGAATTGCTTGAAGAGAAGGGGATGAAATTGCCTATAATGGTATCCGGTACCATAACCGATGCCAGTGGTCGTACGCTTTCAGGACAAACCACCCAGGCATTTTTGATATCGTTGGAACACATGCCATTGCTCAGTATTGGGCTGAACTGTGCACTTGGAGCCAAAGAGTTAAGGCCCTACCTTCAGGTACTGAATAAAGAAGCCGGTTTCTTTGTGAGTGCGCATCCCAATGCAGGACTGCCCAATGAATTCGGACAATACGATCAAACTCCGGATGATATGGCAGAACAAATTGAGGTATTTCTGAAAGAAGGTCTTATCAATATCATTGGAGGGTGTTGTGGTACTACACCGGAACATATTACGGCTATTGCTGAAACAGCTAAGAAATATGCCCCGAGGGCTTTGAAGAGTGAATCCCTGGAGGTTTAACTCTTAACAAGTAGCAGATAATATCATCGTATTAGCTGTACCCAACCCTTAATATCCTGAACAGCATTTTGAGGATCAACCGTATCAAAGGTGACTTTAGCCAGGTAGTAATACGTGCCAGAGGCTAATAAATTGCCATTGTCACCGCGTCCGTCCCAGTTGATAAGGATCGGACTCAGACCTGCGATGGCCGGTTCAGTCCTTGATCTGGCGGAGTAAGAGAACACTGGTCTTCCCCAGCGATTGAATACTTGAAATTCTACACCCAGTACAAAACGAGCACATTTTTCCACTTCAATACGACCACAGTCTCCTGTAAACTGACCGTCTGCACCAAGCGTGCCTATGTCATTATAGGCCTGGAACAGCTCATTGCACTGGTCGCCATTCGGTGTGAATACGTTGGGTAGTTCATAGTAGGGACAGTTATCCACGCATATCGTATTACTGAATTCACCTCTATTGCCGGAACGGTCCACGGCCTGTATTTTATAGCACCCTTTAAAAGAGGGGAGGTCTTCGTGAATAAAGCTTTCCGTAGCTACAGAGTCAATGGCCCTAAACTCACTTTCAGTGGTTTGAGCGTAATATATCACGTAATACCTGATGTCGTTTTGGCAGGCATCCCCACTGAAGTCCGTAGTCCAGGTCAATTCATTGGAGAAATCATTAAAACTACAGGTGTTTCTAGCCAGAAAATCATCACAATCCGGGCCATCGACTGTTAATATCGGGGCACAAGGAGGGGTATCATCGGCAGGTTGCGAGCAGGTAACCTGGGAAAAGTTTAAAAGCGGTCTTAAACCCGTCTGTATTTCAGGGTTTCCATAGGTGCCTTTTGTTAGTACCCGGTAGCAATAGACCTGGTCGGGTTCCAGGTTGTTATTATCAAGATATTCAAATCCTGATTGACTGGTATCTATGGTCGCGATACGCTGCATCTGACTTTCTGGTTCATTTTCACGCCTCCTGAAAATTTCGTGGAATATGTTCGGAGGATTTATAACGACATTAGACCAGGGGACATCAGCACTCCATGTCAGGCGTATTTGGCCTATTTCCGGTGTTGCCTCCAAACGGACACTGGAAGCTACTTCAGAAACAAGGTCATCTGTAGTACTTCCGGGGTCAATTAATGTAACGCGATAATTATAGACATTGTCGAGTGTGTTTAAGCCTGTGTCCACAAAGCCTATACTGTCGATAGTCGGATCACTATCGGGTACCTCGATCTCACCTACTGTGACCAGGTTTACATCTCCGCTGAAGCCATCTGCCCGTTCAATGCGATAGGTGAAGGGTGGAGTCAATGTACCTGAATCCAGGGGTGCATGCCAGGCTACTACCATTTCACCGTCTGTGTCATCTGTTCGTTGCACTGATACATGAGTGATCACAGGGGTTTCTGCCGGTACGAACTCAAAGCAAATTTCATCGGATACTTGGCCAGGGAACTCGCCAGACTCGTCAGAGAAAGTGGCTACGAGGCGATAGCATAATTTAGCCCCGGGAATCAGATCATTGTCCTCATAGGAGGTAGCTGACTGTGGTACGGTGGTAAGTAGTTCGTAACCAGCATCTTCCCTGATCCCAATTTCACACTCATCAGGTGTATAAGGGTTAGAATCCACCCGGCGCCATATCTGTATGGCGTCGGCACTTTGACATTCGTAGCTGTCCCACTGTAACTGCAGTCCTTGCCCCATGGGTTGAATAGAATTCCATTCCGGCTCAGGACCAATGACTGTAATGTTCCAATCATCAAAACTTACTAAACTGGGCCCATTATCCGGGAAATCAGAAGTTTTAAAGATGACACTGTAAGGTGCTCTTCTTACATCAAGGCACTCAGTGGTCCAGAGAAAGTTCATAAACCCCGGGTTAGGTTGCCGTAACCCGTCACGGTCTACCGACGCCCCGGAACCGTTTTCAAAAAGTTCGGAAGCCGCTTCTATCATTACATCGTCCCCATCAGGATCAGAGCTTGTGATGAGTTCATTCAATGTAGTACCGGCTACAACGCAGATATCTTCCGGTGCCTGTACTTCCGGTCGTTCATTGTCACAGTCTTCTACTTCGATCTGCATATCTCTTCTGACAAACCCGGTCGGGACCCATTCCGAAAACGTTCCAACCGTGACAAACCGATATTTTTTCACCACAAAAGCTATCGTATATTCACCAACGAACCCGGGAGAGTCCCATTTGATCTCCCCTGTAATAGGGTCAATGGTGATGTCCGGTGGACCGTTGCGATCCTCGTTTCCCTGGTTGAAGTTGGAATAGAAACCCGGGTTTATGACCTCAATATGACCTGCTGCGTTGGCATTTAAAGACATTTTAGGTACGACCAGTTCATACGCCAGGCTATCACGATGCCCTGCGGCTACATCAGGACTAAAAGCACCTGCATTATGGAAAAAAGCAACGCCTGAACATGCTCTGTCAATGGGAGGGATCAAAAAAACAGGGGAATTGTTAATACCGATCGAATTATCAAACACAACTTCCGTTTCAATATGGAAAGGGATATCATCAGGAATATTCTGAATGTCGTCATTTCTGTTTGCTTCGGTGTAGGTAATAAGGTAATTACCTACTGACCCATAGAGCCATTTCACTGTATATGTGATCTGAGAGACATTTTCTCCCAGATTGCTCACATCAATAGGTTCTTGGCTGAGGATGGTGCCCTCCGGGGTAGCCGTGTAAGCAAACCCGTTGGCCAGCTGTGACGGCAGCCTGAACTCGTCGCGATCGCCCACTTCGCCAAAAGAGAGCTGGCCATCACCGAAAAGAGCAGTAATGCCCGGCTCCGAATCAGTGAACACAATGATAGTCACTTCTACCTCCAAACCCCCTAATCTTCGAACCACTATCTCACCAGCCCTGAGGTGAGTAGCCTGTGCCTGTTGTAAAGACAAAAATCCGAAAAGGATAAAAAAAGAAAATCTAATCACCTTCGATCGTGTCATTCGCAGGAGGAGGTTAACGTTTTTTTAAGATACTAAAAATCAAAACGTTTTTTTTTGTAATTAGTTCCAATCCACGAAAGTGGTAGGTCCTGCTAAAATTGAAATAGAATAACCGCCCAAGCATTAATTAACCAGACCAATCACTATATTTCAAAGTTGTATCCTTCTTTCAGTAGTTTCTTACAGGTATTACGATCCAGCTTATACATAAAAGAGCCTTTTCTGGAAGTGGTTTTATCTTTTTTATCCGTAGCTTTTAATAGTCCTGAGCCTAATATTTTCTTTCGAAAGTTGCGGTCATCAATCCTTTTTTGGAAAACAGCTTCATATGCCTTGAGCAATTGCGGTAGCGTAAATTCCTCAGGAACTAATTCAAAGACTACCGGCTGATGTTGTGCGCGCTCCTTTAATGTCTGTATAGCGCGAGATACCATTTCTTTATGGTCCAGGACCAATTCGGGTACCTTGTCCAACGTAACCCATTTTGCGGTGTGATTCCTTACCTGGATCCGGTCATTAAGAGGATCAATTTTCATCAGGTTCCAGTAGGCTACTGAAATTACCCGGCCACCGGCATCACGGTTAATATCTCCAAAGCAATATAACTGTTCCATGTAGGTGTTTTGAAGGTCCGTTAATTCAGAAAGCACTCGTTGAGCAGCCTCATTAATAGATTCATCAGGTTTGATAAAACTTCCTATTAATGACCACTTTCCGGCAAGCGGTTCAACTTCTCGTTTAAAAATTAGAAGCTTAAGCTCATTTTGATCGAAACCAAACACGATACAATCTACTGCTATGAGAATTGAAGTCTGCTCCTTATATAAAAACCGCTCTTTTTTCATTAAGCTCAAGTAAAGTTGAGATTGAATATAAGGTGTAAACTAAAAAATTCCAATTTAAACGTAAAATATACGTTTAAATTATTACTTTAGGGTGTCATGAATTGTTTTAGCACTTAATGTGGGATAATTCAGGGTTTATTGTTAATTACTGTTCGATTTATTAAAGTTACTTTCTAAGTATCCGACATCACACTCTTATGTTACACCTAATCATTCAATTATGAACTTTGGTACGATTGACATCGCTATTTTTATTGGTTATTGTCTTTTAATTGTAGCCATTGGTTTACTGGTCTCCCGCGAGAAGAAAGGCCATAAAAAAGATTCAAAAGATTATTTTCTGGCCAGTAAGTCATTACCCTGGTGGGCCATAGGTGCTTCACTTATTGCATCTAATATTTCTGCTGAGCAATTTGTGGGTATGCAAGGCTCCGGTTTTGCCATGGGGCTTGCCATAAGCACCTACGAATGGATGGCGGCCGCAACGCTCATCTTAGTAGGGATTTTCTTCTTACCTGTTTTTCTGGAGAAGCAGATCTATACCATGCCTCAATTTCTGGAGAAACGATTTGACAGTAGGGTAAGAACCAGTTTAGCCGTGTTCTGGTTGTTGTTATATGTTTTTGTGAATCTGTCGTCCGTGCTGTACCTGGGAGCGTTAAATCTGGAATCTATTTTGGGGATAGATTTTGTAACAGGCATGATCGGACTGGCCGTTTTTGCCGTAGTATATTCTCTTTATGGCGGACTGAAGGCGGTGGCCTGGACAGATGTGGTGCAAGTGATATTTCTTGTAATAGGCGGGCTGTTTACGGCGTATTTATCATTAGAGCTGGTAGGTGAAGGTGACTTTATTCGTGGACTGACAGATTTACGAAAAGAGGCTGTGGATCATTTTACGATGATCTTTGAAAAAGGAGAGTTTATGATACCTGACGGAGATGGCGGCAAAAAAGATGCGTACCTCGACCTCCCGGGATTGACCGTTCTTTTCGGTGGGATGTGGATCGCCAACATTGGCTACTGGGGGTTTAATCAATACATCACCCAACGTGCATTAGCCGCGAAAGATATTCACCATGCACGAAACGGATTGGTTTTTGCCGGATTCCTTAAATTGTTAATGCCATTGATCGTAGTAATACCTGGTATTGCTATGTATGTGCTGGTAACCCGCGAGGGGGGAAGTGGTGAATTTACTGCAGCCATGACAGATAGTGCGAAAGGAATTATTAAATCAGATAAAGCATATCCTGTGCTACTTAATATCCTTCCTGTAGGACTAAAAGGGCTTTCATTTGCGGCGCTTACAGCAGCGATAGTTTCTTCATTGGCTTCTATGATCAATAGTACGGCCACCATATTTACCATGGATATTTATAGAAATTACATCAACAAAGAGGCAAGTGAATCTAAATTGGTGGTTACCGGGCGTGTGGTAGGTGTAGTGGCATTGGTACTGGCCATGTTCACGGCGCCGCAGTTATCCAGTTTTGATCAGGTATTTCAATTCATTCAGGATTTCTCCGGATACATTTCACCGGCTGTTGTCGCCATATTTATGATGGGGATCTTTTGGAAGCGAACTACATCAAATGCTGCATTGATTGTTGCGGTATTAGCCATTCCTTTGGCCTGGGCTTTTGGATTGATTGATGATCTCCCATTTTTAGATCGTATGGGTATTGTATTCTGCCTGCTGCTGTTTATAATGATGGGAGTTAGCCTGATGGACAAGAAACCGGACCCTTCAAAAGTGGTTAATATTAATAAACCTTGGTTGCGTTATGGCATGATAGGTATCATCATGGCCACTATAGGAGTTCCTATCTATCATGGCCTGGGCTTGTTGGGTTGGTCTTATGCCATACGGGGTATTATTACATTAGCCGTCATGGGCGCTATGCTTGTTTCTCTGCTCAAGTTCCAGACTAAGACGGAATCCGCTGGAGAGTCTGAGTCAATGGATGATAGTTGGTTTGAATTAAGTGGTTCTTTTGTTACAGGGACCATTTTAATATGTGGAATATTAGTAGCCCTGTACTGGGTGTTTTGGTAAAATGGATTATAACAATTACGAAAGGGTATTTAAAAATAAGTTTAATGCTCAACCTATCCTGGTAAGGTCGCCGGGAAGAATAAATATAATAGGAGAACATACTGACTATAACGGCGGCTTTGTAATGCCTGCTGCCGTTGATAAGGAAATGGTGTTGGCGGTAGCTCCAAATCATACGGATGTTGTTCGGGTCTTTGCCCTGGATTTAGACGAGGAAGTCAGCTTTTCGATTTCGAAAGTTTCAGAGGTCACCGTGGAGTGGGCAAAATATATAGCAGGTGTTATGGACCAGTTTCAAAAGATGTCACTTCCAGTAGCAGGCTTTGATTGTGTTTTTGGAGGGAATATTCCTTTAGGAGCAGGAATGTCATCCTCTGCAGCCCTTGAGTGTGGTATTGGGTTTGCCATGAGCGAGATGTTTGATCTGAAAGTACCCCCCATGGAGCTGGCACTTGCAGGACAGCGTGCAGAAAATGAATTCGTTGGAGTGAACTGTGGTATCATGGACCAGTTTGCCAATGTCTTTTCAAAAAAGGACCAGGTGATCAAGTTGGATTGCCGGAACCTCAGTTACGAATATGCACCGGCTGACTTAAACGGCTGTGAATTGGTACTGTTTGATACCCAGGTAAAACATGCCTTGGGATCTTCCGAATATAATGTGAGAAGGAGCGAATGTGAAGAAGGTGTAGCACTTATGGCCCAACATTATCCCAACGTATCTTTGCTTAGAGATTGTACCATGGAAATGCTTGAAGCTGTTTCAGGGCTTATGGCATCTAGTGTCAGGGCGCGTTGTGAGTATATAATCACAGAGATAGAACGTGTGAGACAGGCTTCAAAGGCGTTGTCAGCGGGTGATGTAAAATATTTGGGAGAATTGATGTATGCCACTCATAAGGGCTTAAGCACCTTATATGAAGTGAGCTGCGATGAACTGGACCTGCTGGTGGACCTCACACAGTCGATGCCCGGCGTATTAGGCGCAAGAATGATGGGAGGTGGATTTGGCGGGTGTACCATTAACCTGATCGATCAGGACCAAACCTCAGATGTGATCAATCAAGTGAAAAACGGATACAAGAACCAATTCAATAAAGCCCCGGAAGTGTATAAAGTTAAAATATCACAAGGAACCGGAAAAGTTAAATAATACTGTGATCAAGTATACTGTTGCATAATGATCATTAGCCTTTATTAGATATTAATATGTGGCCTTTCAGATGTTCATTGTCCATCGCTAAAAAAAGACTTAAGGCGATCACATAGAATATTAATAAAATAAGTACATTCAAAGGTTACATTGTCGCTGTTATGACAGGGCATGTATGATTATTATATTCTTAACCAGACCATCGATAAAAGTGGCGACGACAATCAAAGACATAGCCCATGCATTGGGATGTTCACCATCCACTGTGTCAAGAGCTTTACATGACCATCCCCAAATTAATGAGGATACCAAGAAAGCTATTCGGCAAATGGCTAAGAAAATGAATTTCCAAATCAACCAGGTTGCCGCCGGCTTACGAAAGCATAAGACATTTTGTATTGGTGTAATTGTACCTAGTATTTCTAATTACTTTTTTTCTGCCACATTAAGTGGCATTCAGGATGCTGCTTCCAAACGTCAGTATCAGGTTTTGGTCTGCCAAACCAATGAGTCGGTAGTAGAAGAGGAACGATATGCGAGAGCATTATCAGCAGGACGTGTCGATGGTATCTTATTATCTGTTTCTATGGATTCACAGAAACATGAGCACCTCACCGACTTGTTGAGTCAGAAGATACCGCTTGTATTGTTTGACCGAACGATGGACAAGTTGGATGTGTTTAAAGTGGAAGCAGAAGATTATGAAGGTTCTGTAAGGGTGACTGAGCACATGATCAAAAAGGGCTGTAAGAAAATAGCTTATCTTGCCGGGCCGGAAAGTTTAATAAATAATAGCCGAAACCGCTTGGCAGGCTATTGTGACGCTTTAAAAAATAATGGGATGGCCTTTGATAAATCCCTTATGCGGGTATGTGATTTTGATAAAGAAAAAGCCAGAGAAGCTGTAAAAGAACTTATGTCACAGTATTCCGATATAGACGGAATATATGCGGTAAATGATGAATTGGCGGTAGAAGCTATTTTAACACTAAAATCCTTAGGGATTGCGGTTCCTGGCCAGGTGTGCGTTTCCGGATTCGGTAACTATCCTATTGCCGAAATTGTAGAGCCTCAATTGACTACCATAGGACACAATCCATATCTTATTGGCTATAAAGCTGCGGAACGGATCATGGGGGAGATTCACAGGGACGTTTCTTTGGGAAACGACCCACGCATTGAACTCGTCAAATCTTCATTGATAGAGAGAGGGTCTACCGCCAGATAGCCTAATAGTCAGAAATTACGATCTATTGATGCGAAGTGAATTTCTACGATTCACTATCGCTATCCGTACTTCCACTTTGATATAAACTATGGACGGTGTGTATGTTTCTTTCTTCTGCAATGAAAAAATCATGTTCCATCAGTCCTTTAAGGATCTTATTATCGGTGACTTTGAGGTCTCCGGACTTTTTTTCCAGATCTCCTGCCAAGGTGATACTTTTCCAGTGCATCCAGTCACTGCAGGTATCTCTGGGTAAATTTGCACCAGTAGCATCTTTTGAGAAGGCTATGATAGACCTTTCAGTGGAACAATAAAACATATGAGCAGTAATGATCACTTCCATATACACTATTCAACGAGGTGTAAAGATATAATTATTAGCCTCTTAAAATGTTTTAATCAACGATAAAGAAAGTGAAATCTAGAGAAATTTATTACATCTAATTATAATGTCAATAAACGTACTTATCTTAACCCATACCGGCTTTGTTATACTGTCAGGACAGGCCTTGCAATCAGGTAGTATATACTTTGATTATTTGTAAAATTTATTGCTATTGAATGTCAAAAGAGGCAAAACCCATTGATCAATTAATAAAGAGACTGAATATTCTGGAGGAAAAGCACGCTACTTTTTCTCTGGAAATTGAACAGCTTAGAAGAGAGATAAGGGCATTGGTGAATGAACCGTCCGGGAAACCTGTTCCTCTTCCCAATGTCCCCTCAGAACCAGAGCCACCCATAGTGGCAGCCAGGAAAACGCCTCAACCTGTTGCTCACAATATCAGTCAAAAACCAAAAAAGGCGGAACCTTCAAAGCTTAAAGCGGATTTTGAGAAATTTATTGGAGAAAACTTAATCAGCAAAATAGGTATACTCATCCTTATACTGGGGGTAGGTATCGGAGCTAAGTATGCCATTGATAATGAATTGATCAGCCCGCTGACCAGGATTAATTTGGGGTACCTGGTGGGGCTTGGGCTTCTTGCCACGGCATTTAAATTAAAGGAGAAATACAGTAAGTTCAGTGCAGTTCTGCTAAGTGGAGCAATGACTATTTTGTATTTCATTACTTTTTTGGCCTATGCCACCTATGAATTACTTCCACAACCCGTAACATTTGCCTTAATGGTTGTCTTTACCATCTTTACCGTGCTGGCTGCTATCAATTATAATCGTCAAATAATTGCGCATTTAGGTTTGGTAGGGGCCTATGCAGTTCCTTTTTTATTGAGTACCGGTGAGGGTAATTTTGTAGTTCTATTTATGTATATGGCCGTTATTAACGGGGGAGTGTTATTTGTCGCTTTTCAAAAATATTGGAAGGGGCTGTACTATTCTTCCTTTTCCATTACCTGGCTTATATTTTTCATATGGACTGCTGGTAATTATACTGTAGACAATCTTGGCACAGGGTTGATCTTTTCGACGCTCTTTTTTGTCTTGTTCTACCTGATATTAATGGCTTACAAAATACTGAAATCGGAAAAGTTTCAACGGTTTGATATTGTGCTGCTATTGGGAAATGCTTCCATCTATTATGGGTTTGGATATTATTTTCTGTCTGAACATGAAACAGGCAGCCAGTTGCTTGGAGTATTTACCCTGTTCAATGCTATTCTTCATTTTGGAATAGGTGTATTGCTGTATAAACGCGAGTTGGCCGATAAACAGCTTTTTTACTTTGTAGTAGGCCTTGTACTTACTTTTGTTACACTGGCCATTCCGGTACAATTGGATGGCAATTGGGTCACTTTGCTGTGGGCGGGGCAGGCAGCATCCTTATTTTGGGTGGGCAGAACAAAAAGACAATCCTTTTATGAGCAGCTGTCCTATGCTCTGATGGCGTTGAGTTTCTTTAGCTTATTGCAGGATTGGGATAATCATATGGTCGGGTTCTACCTGGATGAAAGTAGTGAGATAGCTATGCCTGTTTTCAATCTGGCATTTGCTACTTCATTGCTCATAGCGGCTTGTTTTGGTTTTATTTATTATATAAATACTCAGGAAAAGCATAAGCCTCATCAGGAATCAGGTATTAATGCCTGGTTAAAAGTAGTGAATTATGCTATACCTTCTATTTTACTCATTATCATTTACAATACTTTTCGGTTGGAACTGTCTAACTACTGGCAGGAGCGTTACTTGCTTTCTGAAATAGAAAACCACTATAATAATGATCTTCTGGACATTGGAAACCTATGGAATATGAATTATTCTATGCTTTTCATGGCTGTTTTGAGTTTCATGAATTTAAAGCGATTCAATCATCGGATTTTAGCCGCTATTACGTTGATTATCTCAGCATTGATCATCACTGGTTTCCTTTTCACAGGACTATACCTGCTCAGTGAATTAAGAACAAGCTACCTTGAGCAAACACTCAGCGAATATTATATTATTAGTGCTATGAACATTGGTATCCGTTACCTCTCACTCTTATTTTTAGGCGTACTGCTAGCGATAAGTTTCCTACAGGTAAAGAGGTTTTTCAATAAACCACTTTATACAAGGATACTGGAGTTGTTTATGACGGTCTCGTTCTTATGGATATTGAGCAGTGAGCTGTTGAACCTGATGGATATTTTCGGTTACCAGGAAACCTATCGTTTGGCTTTAAGTATACTTTGGGGTGTGTTTTGTGTAGGGCTCATCATTATGGGGATTGCCAAAAAGAAACGCCATCTCCGTCTTGCCTCGATCACCTTATTTGGCATCACTTTATTGAAGCTGTTCTTTTACGATATTGCCGGTTTGGACACTATCTCCAAAACCATCGTATTCGTTTCACTGGGTATTTTACTTTTGGTTATTTCCTTCTTATATAATAAATACAAACACCTGATCTTTAATGAGAGCGAGTAACCTTATTGTACTACTTTTAATTTTTATGTGTTCTATTACATTATCCAGAGCACAATGGCACGATTATCAATATATCAGGCCCCTCACCGATGTTACGGGGCAATGGCATGCCATTAAGCTGCCAAAAGATATCTATGGTAAGGTGACGAACGATCTGGAAGACATCAGGATTATTGGGATAAATGAAAAGGACACGTTTGAAATACCTTTTCTAATAGATCGTCCCAAGACAGAGAAAAAAGAAGTAGCTTTTGATATTATCAATAAAACAAGTAATGCTGCCGGATTTTATTATACGTTCAGTCTAAAGGGCGACACTGTAATAAACCACTTAAGCCTGAGGTTCCAACTTACTAATTTTGATTGGAAGGTTAAGCTGGAAGGTGGTAATGGTCTGGACGAATGGTATACTATTCTGGATGACTATCGCATTTTATCCATCAAAAATAATGTCACCGATTACCGATTTACCGAGCTTCGTTTCCCTGAAGCGAGGTTTCGTTATTTCAGACTGTTTATACCTGGTAAGCGGGAACCCGAACTGGAAAGTGCAGTTTTAGCTAAAAACGAGGCTTTGAAAAAAGCATATGACTTATATGACGAAATAATACTGAATACGGTCATCGACAAGGACAAAAAACAAACACTTTTGACCCTTGACCTGGCTAACCCTGGCCGTATTTCCTATTTGAAATTTGACGTGGAGGATGACATAGATTACTACCGGCCTTTTATTGTTAAGTATTTGGAAGATAGTATACATACAGAAAAAGGATGGAAATACCGGTACCGTTCTGTTTACCAGGGTACATTAAGTTCGTTAGGGGAGAGGAAGTTCTTTTTTCCCGCTCAAACCACCCAAAAATTGCAAGTATCTGTAACGAACTTTGATAACCAGCCACTTACTATCACAAGTATTGAAGCTGGGGGAGAGGTGAAAAAACTTCTGGCCAGGTTTAACGGGCCTGGCGAATATTATTTGGTGTATGGTAATAGAAAAGCACGTAAGGGTAGCTATGATATTGAAAATTTTAGGTCCAATATACCTTCAGACATAACAAAGCTGTCGTTGGGGGAAGAAAAAAAAATTATGAAAGCTGTCGCCCAACCACCTTCGCCATTGTTTGAAAACCCAATTTGGTTGTGGGCTGTAATGCTCGTAATTATAGCATTACTGGTGTTGTTTTCTATGAGAATGCTTAAATCAAAATAACGGTTTTATTCCTGTTTAAATTTTTATGCGGATTGGAGTGCTTTCCGTTGAACCTGACTTTTGTCATGTTTTGTTTGATTCGGACGGTCTATATTTATAATGTATTTCGCCATTGGGTAAATAGCGAAGTAATCCAAACGTGGCTGTCAGTAGTTTGGACTTTCTACTGGTAAGTCAACACTGACCAACCTAAAGGCGAGTTTAGCTCGCCTTTATTTTTTCAGAAAAGTTTGACAGATGACTCTCTTGGGTAAGGAAGTACAGGTAGTCATTTCATAATACTATTCGATGATGTATTACACAGTATGTGACTACCCTGTAATTACTCAACCTGGTAAAGCCAGTAAGGGTAGCCGAGTGTGTAGTATGATTTTCCTGCTTAGCGTTTTGTTGAAAATCAATTCGAACAGGTTGTGTTTTCTTGGCATTACTACGATCATATCAATGTGATGCTCTTGCGCATATTCCTCCACACCTTCTTCCAGATTCTTATGCTTCAGGACTTGATAGACATGGGGTATTTTTTTTAGATATTGCTCAAATCGTTGTGCCTGCTCCAATTTAGGTCCTGAGATATCATTTTCTTCTGAAACATGTAATACATGGATCTTAGAAGCAAAAATGAAGCAAAAGTTCATTAATAATGTGAGATCTTCCGGAACAGTATTTTTGTAATCACTGGCAAAAGCAATTTGCCTTGGGCTTTTGAAAGAAGCTTTTTCGGGGATGGCCAGTACGGGGATGCCACTGTTTCTGATGACTGAATAGGTGTTACTGCCTATGATCATTTCTTCCAGGCCGTGCGCGCCCTTTGTTCCCATAATGATCAGGTCTATGTCATGTGAATTTACTACAGCAGATATAGCATCATTCACAAAACTTCTTTTGACAACAGTGGTGTAAGGTACATTAGCCAATGAGGGTACCTTTTTCTTAATCTGGGCGAAACGTATGGTTACATCTTCTTCTATGCCATGCGCCAGTTCATTGACTATACTTCCTGATCCTACATCATTATGCATCATAGATGTATTGAGGGTGTGCATTAATACTAGTTCACTTTTCATTGCTTCAGCTAATCCTGTGGCATAGTCAAGTGCATTGATAGAGCAATCTGAAAAATCTATGGGTATTAATATTTTTTTAGGCGACATCTTACTATTCTGGTTAAGGTTTTCATCTGTTCTGTGCCATATTAACAGCATTAGCACGTCGAACTTTTGACTTTTTAATGAAATTATACGCTCAGATAGATAGTAACCATGATAGGGGTCAAGAGTGAATGTGATTTATATCAATAGAAAAGAAGAACGTATAAGAAAAATGAGGTATTATGTTGATTATCAATGATGTAATATTTAAGAAAGATGGACTGGAGTTGAGTTTAACAAGATAAATGTTAGAATTATTCTTAGCAGCATATTTAAAATTTAAGCTAATTAAATTATTAAAAACTAAAAATATTAGTATTTTTGATTTCTGATATTATTACTATTGAACATCAGGAATGTATCTCAACACCCACACATACTATAGCTTCAAATATGGCACGTTATCCGTCAAAGAGCTATTGGCAGAGGCAATGAAGTATGAGTTAGGTACTCTGGTACTTACAGATATAAACTCTACTGCTGCTTGTCTGAGTTTTGTAAGACTGGCTGAAAAACACAATATTCGGCCGGTCCTTGGAATTGATTTCAGAGAGGGCACAAGACAGCAGTTTGTGGGTATTGCTCAAAATAATGAAGGTTTTAAAGAACTGAATGACTACCTATCCCGTCATCTACACGCAAAACATCCTATAACAACTAAAGCGCCTGCTTTCCATCACTCCTATATTATTTACCCCTTTCACATTGCTTATAACAAAGATGTCATATTGAGAGATAATGAGTTTTTAGGTGTTACTCCCCACGACCTGAATAAACTTAAATTCTCCAAATGGAAAGATCGGCTGGAAAAGCTGGTGGTACTCCAGACGGTAACATTTCGTAATAAGCGAGATTTCAATGCACATCGGCTGTTAAGGGCTATTGATAACAACACCTTACTCAGCAAATTATCAAAAAGTGAGGAAGGGAATGTTGAACATCGGATGCTACCAGTTCCGGAATTGGCAGCTATCTATGAGGGTTACCCGGAGATCATCGAAAACACCCGACAACTTTTACATTCTTGCAGTATTGATTTTGAGTTTGGGGATGAATACCCACATAAGAACAAAAAAACATATACAGACTCTGAAGAAGAAGACTATCGGCTGATCTGTAAACTGTGCGATGATGGGATGAGCTATCGCTATGGAGATCCGGGTAATGCTATCCTTGATAGGTTAAAGAAGGAGTTAGAGATCATTAGAGAAAAAGGGTTTATATCTTATTTCCTGATCAACTGGGACATCATAAACTATGCCCGTAGCCAGGGATATTTTTATGTAGGACGTGGGAGTGGTGCTAATAGCATTGTAGCTTACCTGCTGAAAATCACTGATGTTGACCCCATAGAACTTGATCTTTACTTTGAGCGTTTTATTAATCTTTACCGAAAAAATCCTCCTGACTTTGATATTGATTTTTCCTGGCGCGATCGTGAAGATATCACCCGGTATATTTTTGAACGCTTTGATCATGTTGCTTTACTGGCTACTTATAGTACGTTCCAGTTTAGAGCTGTGGTACGTGAGCTGGGAAAAGTATTTGGCCTGCCGCCTCATGAAATAGACCGCCTTGCCGGAGGAAATGCTTCGAAAAATGATAAATACAGCCAACTGGTGCTACGATATGCGCAGCTTATCCATGGGTTTCCCAGCCACCTAAGTATCCATGCAGGAGGCATCTTGATCTCAGAAAAACCATTACATTATTACACTGCCACAGATTTGCCTCCGAAAGGATATCCTACTACTCATTTTGATATGATCATAGCCGAAGATGTAGGATTGTACAAGTTTGATATTCTTAGCCAGCGGGGATTGGGAAAGATCAAAGACACGTTAGCCATCATTCCGGAAAACAATCCGGAAGCGCTTCCGATTGATATTCATGATATGAAACGGTTTAAGTGCGATCCTGCTATAAAACACCTGCTAAAAGAAGCCAAAGCTATTGGATGCTTTTATGTAGAATCACCGGCCATGCGTATGTTATTGAAAAAGCTCCGAGCAGATGATTACATGGGGCTGGTGGCCGCCAGTTCCATCATCCGGCCCGGTGTAGCTAAGTCCGGTATGATGCGGGAGTATATTTTGCGATTCAGACAACCTGAGCGTAGAAAAGATGCTCATCCGGTAATGTTGAACATCATGCCGGACACGTTTGGAGTAATGGTGTACCAGGAAGATGTGATTAAAGTAGCCCATTATTTTGCTGATCTTACCCTGGCTGAAGCAGATGTACTACGCAGGGGAATGTCCGGAAAGTTCCGTTCACGGGAAGAGTTCCGGAAAGTAAGAAGAAAATATTTTGAAAACTGTCGCAAGAAAGGATACCCGGATGAGTTAGCGGCAGAAATATGGCGGCAGATAGAAAGTTTTGCCGGGTATGCTTTCTCCAAAGGGCATTCAGCTTCTTATGCCGTAGAAAGCTATCAAAGTCTGTTTCTCAAAGCTTATTACCCTCTGGAATATATGGTGGCAACGATCAATAATTTTGGAGGGTTTTACCGTACAGAACTTTACGTACATGAAGCCAGGATGCATGGGGGCACTATTGTCCCCCCTTGTGTAAACAAGAGTAGTGCCCAAACATGCATCTCCGGAACCCATATTTACCTGGGGTTTAACCTGATCAAGGAACTGGAACACAAGATCATTGAACAGTTTGAGACGGTAAGGACACGCGATGGGGTGTTTCAGGGACTTGAAGACTTTGTAAACAGGGTGAGTATCTCATTAGAACAGTTAATATTACTGATCAGAGTAGGAGGGTTTGCATTTACGGGGAATCATAAGAAAGAATTACTCTGGAGAGCACATTTTTTATTGGGAAATGGCAAAACGAGTGATGCCACTCCTCATTTATTTGATATCCCTGTGAAACGGCTTACGCTGCCTAAACTCTCTTTTGAAGAAATAGAAGATGCCTTTGATGAAATGACACTACTGGGCTTTCCTCTTTGTAGTCCTTTTGAATTGCTGAAAAAACCTTTAAAGAGTACACTGTGTGTTGGCCAATTGCCAGCATACCTGGGGAATATAGTAACCATAGTAGGCTACCTGATTGTCATAAAAAATACAAATACTTCAAAAGGGCAACGAATGTATTTCGGTACGTTCCTTGATCTGGAAGGGCACTTTATTGATACTGTCCATTTTCCGCCTGAAGCTATTCAATACCCTTTCAGAGGTAAAGGAGTGTATACCATTACCGGTAAAGTAGTGGAAGAGTTTGGCTACCATACCATAGAAGTTACTGCTATGGAAAAAGAACTGTATATGACAGACCCCCGATATAGTGAAGAAAGTCTCACCCAAACATTAAGTCACCGGTGATCCGGTGTTGCGTCAATGGTTAAATAACATATCCGATGTAGATTATGCATAGTATTTGCAGGAACCAGCATTATTCGATGAGTTGGCAATAAGCAAAAAACAGTAAGTATATAGTACGTCATAAAATTTTGCCAACCGTTTGTTGCCTACAGCCGATCTTATTATCGGTTAACCATTGTGTTCATTGTAAATGATGATTGAAAATAAAGATAATGCAAATGTGATAGGACACTAGTGCCTCAGCCCTCTTCCTGTTAAGCATAGCTTGTAATGTGCCATTCCTGTAAAAACCTGATCAACTACTGGTAATTATTCGCAAACCTTTAATCTTTGCAGTCGTTAGCGACATAGACAACCCTAAATTATAAAATGAAGCAAAGATTTTATTTCGTTGCGCTGCTTGCACTATTTGCTTTTAGTGAAACCAAAGCCCAACGCCCTTCAAAGCCGGATGCCGCACATATCCTTCTCAAACTAAAAAAATTAAATTTCCTGGGGACAGCACTATATGTAGCTGCTCACCCCGACGATGAAAACACACGTCTGATCGCTTATCTCGCTAATGGACGGTTGGCGCGTACGGCTTATCTTTCATTGACACGAGGGGATGGGGGCCAAAACCTGGTAGGGCCGGAGATACGCGAAGGACTGGGGGTTATCCGTACGCAGGAACTACTGGCTGCTCGCAGAATGGATGGAGGCCAGCAGTTTTTTAGTCGTGCGAATGATTTTGGATATTCTAAATCAACAGAAGAAACGCAAAAAATATGGAACCGGGAAGAAGTACTTTCTGATGTAGTATGGGTTTTTCGCAAGTTCAAGCCAGATGTAATTATCACACGCTTTCCACCTGACTCCAGAGCAGGGCACGGACACCACACTACCTCCGCTATCTTTGCAGAAGAAGCTTTTAAACTGGCCGGAGATCCGGACAAATACCCGGATCAGCTTAAGCATGTAGACACATGGAAGCCAAAACGGCTCTATACAAATACCGGCAGATGGTGGAACCCTGATATGACAGGGGATGAACCCGGAGTGCTTACAGTAGATGTCGGACAATACAATGCCCTGTTAGGTGAATCCTACACTGAAATAGCTGCACGTAGCCGCAGCCAGCATAAGAGCCAGGGATTTGGTTCTACCGGTTCTCGAGGAGAGTCAAAAGAATTTCTGGAATTCCGGGTAGGGAACCAGGCTAAGAAAGACCTGTTTGAAGGCATTGATACATCATGGAAAAAAGTGAAAGGTGGTGGAGACATTGAAAAAGCGGTGCTGTCAGCGATTGACCAATATGATCCTTCAAACCCTGCCGCTATTGTACCACTACTGTTAACGATAAAAGAAAAGATCACAACACTTCAAGACGGGCATTGGAAAGCCATCAAACTACAGGAGGTAGATGTACTACTCAAAGATGTGATGGGACTTTACCTGGAGGTAACGGCAAATGATCATACCGCCGCCCCCGGTGAGAAAATAGTATTGAATGTGGAAGCCATTAACCGGTCAAGTAATGGGATAAAATTGAAATCTATTCATTTTGCTGACCTTGCAGATTCAACTGTGAATACCCTACTGGCTAATAACGTACGTATGCAGTTCAAAAAGGAGGTGATCATTCCTGAGAGTTTTACGGACTCTCAACCTTATTGGCTTAAAGAAAAAGGGAGCCTTGGCATGTATAGGGTAGAGGAACTGGCCTTACGAGGAACACCTGAAAATACACCTGCATTGATGACTACCTTTGAAATGGATATTTACGGAAATGCAATTACATTCCAGGTACCGGTGGTTTATAAGTGGAATGACCCTGTAGATGGCGAACTGTACCGTCCTTTTAATATCACTCCTCCCGTCTTTGTTAATATAGATGACCTTGTCTATATTTTTCCATCGGAAGAGGCCAAAGAAGTAGTGTTAAAAGTGAAGTCGGGAAAGGAAAAACTGGCAGGAGAACTATACCTGCAGTTGCCATCCGGATGGAAGTGTACCCCTGCCAGGCATGAAGTACAGTTAGAACGGAAGGGAGAGGAAAAGAAATACAGTTTCAGCGTATTTCCACCTTCGCAACAAAGTACGGGTGACTTAAAAGCTGTGGTTTCATTGGAGGGGCAAACTTATGATAATAGTCTTCAAGTGGTTGAATACGATCATATTCCAACGCAAATGTTGTTACCTAAGGCTACTACGCGATTGGTGAAAATTGACATAGAGCGTAAAGGAGACCTGGTAGGTTATATCCAGGGGGCGGGAGATGCTGTGCCTGCCGCATTGAGGGAAATAGGCTACGAGGTATGGGAAATGAGTGAAGAAGATATCACACCGGAAAACCTGGAGAAGCTGGATGCTGTAATCCTTGGGATACGTGCTTTGAATACGAATGACCGTATCAGCTTTTATATGGATGATCTTTTAGCATATGTAAAGAAAGGTGGCACCATGATCACGCAGTATAATACCAGCCGACGTTTGAAAACAGATAATTTTGCTCCTTATCCGTTAAAGCTTTCTCGTGCCAGAGTAGCCGAAGAGGATGCGACGATACGTATTTTGAACCCTGAACACCCTGTGATGAATGAACCTAATAAGATCACTCAAAAGGATTTTGACGGATGGGTGCAGGAAAGAGGGTTGTATTTTCCCGGAGAATGGGATGAACGATATGAGGCGATATTGTCCAGCAACGATACGGGAGAAGATGCGCGTGATGGAGGGCTGCTTGTAACAAAGTATGGGGAAGGTTACTACATCTATAGCGGTTATTCCTGGTTCAGAGAGCTGCCGGCGGGTGTACCCGGGGCCTTTCGCCTTTTTGTAAACATGGTTTCACTGGGTAACGAAAAGCCTGAACAAATCAAGTACGGACATAATCAGAACTAATGATGGATGATAAGCAAAGTGAAAAGCCACCGGTCCTGGGAAGCTGGAAAAATATCTATGTACTGCTTATTGCCAATTTATTGCTCTTCATTATCTTGTTTTACGCATTCACACAGTATTTTTCATGAGTAGTATTGACTGGATTGTTTTATTCAGTACACTGGTAGGTATAGTAGCATACGGGGTTTGGAAAACGCGTGGCGCTAAAACAATGGATAGCTACCTAAGAGGAGGTGATGATAATAAATGGTGGGCTATTGGGTTATCCATTATGGCAACACAAGCCAGTGCCATTACCTTTCTTTCTACCCCCGGGCAAGCCTATACCGATGGCATGCGCTTCATCCAGTTTTACTTTGGACTGCCTGTTGCCATGATCATCATTTCAGTGTTTTTTCTACCTATTTACTATAAGCTAAAGGTTTACACGGCCTATGAATACCTGGAATCCAGGTTTGATGTGAAAACAAGGATGTTGGCGGCTTTTATCTTCTTGATCCAGAGAGGTTTGGCCGCTGGGATTACCATTTATGCTCCCTCTATTATACTATCTTCTCTTTTAGGGTTAAGGTTGTTTGAAACCAATATTATTATAGGTGTACTTGTAATCATTTACACTGTGTCAGGAGGTACTAATGCAGTAACACAAACCCAAAAGCAGCAAATGGCTGTTATGATGGGAGGGATGATTGTAGCGGGAGTCCTGGTTGTTTTGTCACTTCCGGAGGGGGTTGGCATTTCGGAGGCGCTTCATATAGCCGGTAAAATGGATAAACTGAATGTGGTGAATTTTGAATTTGACCTCAGCGATCGTTATAACTTCTGGTCCGGCATGACGGGGGCCGTATTTTTGTTTCTCTCTTACTTTGGTACAGACCAGTCGCAGGTACAACGCTATCTTTCCGGTAAATCACTGTCAGAAAGTAGGTTAGGATTGATGATGAATGGATTACTTAAAGTGCCCATGCAATTCATTATTCTCATTATTGGCGTTATGGTGTTTGTCTATTACCAGTTTAACCAGCCCCCTGTATTTTTCAATGAAACAGTGATGGAAAATGTTGAGCAAACAGAGTACGCTGAAGTAATTGAAACAGTAGAGTCTTATTATACAGAAGTATTTGAAGAGAAAAGAACGGCAGTAGGTGATCTGGTCCATGCGCTGCAGGGCAATGATGAAAAAAATATAGCCCTTGCCCAGAAGAAACTAAATAACCTTAATGAAAGATCAAAAGCGGTTAGTGATGAGGTCAAATATATCGTTAAAGCTGCCCTTCCCGATAGTGAGGCAAACGATAAAGACTATATTTTTATGCATTTTGTGATGAATACACTTCCTATAGGAATTGTAGGTTTGTTATTTGCTGTGATCTTTTCGGCCGCTATGTCATCTACGTCGAGTGAGTTAAACGCTTTAGGGTCAACTACTACCATTGATTTTTACAAACGGAAAATCAAACCGGAAGCTTCTGACAAGCATTATCTGAATTCTTCTAAACTCTTTACGCTAGGCTGGGGTGTTTTGGCGATTATTTTCGCTTCTTACTTATCCTTGTTTGAGAACCTTATTCAAGCGGTGAACCTGATTGGCTCATTATTTTACCCGATTATATTAGGGATTTTTATTGTGGCCTTTTTCTTTCCATTTGTAAAAAGCAATGCTGTATTCCTGGCCGCTCTGCTTGGCCAGGCTGTTGTTATTTATGTGCATTATTTAAATACGATAGATGCTGCAGGTGTGCTTACCATGGGGTATTTATGGTATAATGCGTTTGGCTGTGTGTTGGTGGTCTTGCTGGGTTTTGTTATCCAGGGTATCGGTCAGAGGCGCAGGACGGATTAAATCGTTATCACAGCTAAAAAAGCAAAACCCGCCCCTGTGCTGTGATAATGATATTCGGACAATAGCTTGTTGACTGGAAATTGACCGATTTTATTTCGATAAGGTGATTAAAAACCCTGCCGAATGTTATTGAAACTGTTCTTGTGCTTCCAATCACTTCCATGAAGTCACATTAGGGTATTTATCTTATAAATATCTATTTAGATAATCATGGGGATCAGTCTGTAACTTACTGATGATCAAATGTGAAATTGCCATTTTTGTATCTTCCAGCTGAAGTTTATTTGAATAAAAAAGAGAGGAACCGGGGGGTAATCCGGAGAAATATCAGGTGATAAATGACACGGGATTAACACATTACGAAATACACTGTATAAGGTTATCTGAACGATATCGTACAAATAATGTGCACTACTATTCACCCAAAGAGGATATTATGAACACTGTTAAAATCATAACTAATTGATAATCAGATAATTATATTTAATGAAATTTTTGGCATCAAATTGGTCATAAGGATGACAAACAATTTTAGGTCAAACAAATAACAACATGAAAAATTTAGCAAAAACATCTTCAATCCTGGCAATGGCTATTATGATCTTCGCAGCTTCTGTAAATACTTATGCAGACAATCGTGTAGATAAAACCGTTGAAAAAGCAAGATCCATTATTACAGATTGTTCTCCGGACGATTGGGAGTCCTATGCGAAAGCAGCTGATATGTGTATTAGAAAGCAGGTTAACCTGACAGAGGCTAAAACATGGTTGGACAAATCATTGACAATCAAAGAGAGTGCTTTAGGACATGAGGTAGCAGGTGATTATTATATGTCAAGCAAGCTCTACAAAAAAGCAGCTGATCATTACATTAAGAGTATGATGAAAATTAAAGAAAAAGACAATTCAGCTCAATTGAGTGATCTTCAGGCGAAAGTGAATAACGCCATAGTCAAATCAAAAGAATAAGACATCTTACATTAATCAATGTGAAGAAAGGAGCCCGGTGAACTACCGGGCTCCTTTTTTTGTCTAATTTTGTTTTTCATTGGAAATTCATTTTTGACTCTTTTGAAGAGTATGGGGCATAGATGCTGGTTTTTATCCTCAGTAAAATGTTGTCTGTGTATTTTTCCTGATAATTTAAGATAAATACCCTTAGCTTTATTGTATAGCTGTAATATTTATGAAGGCAATTCACTGGGCATTTTGTTTTTTATATCTCATAATGATGGCTTGTGGGAAGGTGGAAGAAAAAGTGACTGCGGAACATAAAATTTTGCCAACGGCTGACTTTTTCGAAATTATTCAACACGAGGATGTATTACTCGTAGATGTTCGAACCCCAGGTGAATATAAGGCAGGCTTTATTAAAGGTGCGGTGAATATTAATTTTGCCGATAAGAGCTTCACGAAGAAAATGAAATATTTTGATCGGGAAACACCTGTTGCACTATACTGTCGCATAGGGTGGAGAAAGCGCCAAAGCCTCAGAGGTGTTGAAATCACTTGGCTTTGTAAAGATATATGACCTGAAAGGCGGTTACAATGCCTGGAAGACATCAAGTATTCCTTTAACTCAATAGAAATGAACAAGAACAGACGCCGGTTTATGGTCGGGGCATTGAAAGCTGTCAGCTCTTTTGTATTGTTAGGACGCAGTAGTTCGTCATTTGCCAATATCTTATTACCGCAGCCGAAGAAAACACTGGGCGTGGCCCTCGTAGGGTTGGGTTACTACAGTACAGATTTGCTGGCCCCGGCACTACAACTCACAAAATATTGCAAGCTCACGGGGATTGTAACAGGTAGTCCTGAGAAAATACCTGTTTGGCAGCGGCGTTATGGTATATTGGATAAGAATGTATATAACTATGATAACATGTCTGATGTGGCTAATAATCCTGATATAGATGTGTTATACATTGTATTACCTACAGGCTTACACAGTAAATATGCTATTAAGGCAGCAGTAGCAGGTAAGCATGTATGGTGTGAAAAACCTATGGCCAGAACCGTTGCTGAGTGTCAGGCCGTAATAAAAGCCTGTCGTGATAATCGGGTAAAACTGAGTATAGGTTATCGTATGCAACATGAACCTAATACTCAAACGATTATAAAGTGGGCAAAAGAAAAGCCTTATGGTAATATTCTTACCGTGAAAGCAGAGGCCGGATATTACGACGGTAGAACTAATCATTGGAAACAAGATAAAGCCTTAGGAGGCGGTGCAATGTATGACATGGGAGTCTACCCCTTAAATGCCACCCGATACGTAACAGGTATGGAGCCCCTTGCCGTTACAGCCCGTCATGAAACGAACCGGCCTGAGGTATATGATGAAGTAGATGAAACTACCTTTTTTGAACTGGAATTTCCCGGGGGAACGCAAGCCAGCTGTGTGACCAGCCTGGGTATAGGAATGAATGAACTTCATGTAAATTGTGTGGAAGGGTGGTATGGATTAGCGCCATTTCAGTCCTACGGAGGTATACGAGGCAAAACCAGTGACAGTATTCTCCTTAATAGATCTATTCCTAATCAGCAGGCAAAACAAATGGACGATGATGCTTTGTCCATTTTGAATGATCAGACCGTACTGGTGCCGGGAGAAGAGGGTTTAAAAGATATCAGAATAGTAGAGGCTATTTACCGTTCTGCTGCGGAAAAGAAACGTGTGGTACTTTCTTAAAAAGCTTTCGGTGTCTCGGTGCATCAGCCTATCATTTACTATCATTGCATTCCATTAAAATCATAACAGCATTCATCACTGGCACGTTATAATACTCGCGTCATTAGCGGGAATCATTATCGGGGTATCCAAATCCGGTATTAAAGGGATAGCCATGTTGGCAGTAGCATTACTGGCAATAGCTTATGGCGCGAAGTCCTCTACAGGTATTATGTTACCTATATTGATAGGTGCTGATATTATTGCTGTTTGGTATTACCATCGCCATGCCCAATGGAGCCACCTGCTAAAACTGATGCCCTGGATGGCGGCAGGTGTATTGTTGGGTGTTTGGGGTGGTGGAGTGTTGTCGGATGAGATGTTCCGGCACGGGATGGCAGTGGTGATCCTGATCAGCGTTGTTATTATGGTCTGGTGGGAGAAGAGTAGTAAGAGAATACCGCAATCGAGAAGTTTTGGTATTGTTATGGGCCTTTCTGCAGGATTCGCCACTATGGTAGGAAACCTGGCCGGTGCATTTTCGAACATATACTTCCTGGCGATGCGTTTGCCGAAAGACCAATTTATTGGCACTGCCGCCTGGCTGTTTTTCATGATCAACCTTTTCAAACTACCCTTTCATATTTGGGTATGGCATACGATCACCTACGACTCATTACTGGTTAGTCTTAGGATATATCCCGCCGTTTTAGTCGGGTTTTTCATTGGTATCCGATTGGTAAAACTGATCAGGGAACACAACTATCGTCAAATGATATTATTGCTGACTGCGTTAGGAGCTATCCTTATTCTTTTTAGGTGAAAAAAGTTTACTCTGGTAAAGTTTGATTCATTACAGCGTTTTGTCGACTTTTTTGTTTTTAATTCCTCGGGATATTAATCCTTAAATTATCGCGATTCTATCTTCTCATCTATGACCTTTTAGCATCTTTTGTTATAGCTTTTACTAAAGTTTTCATTTAAGAAACAAATAAATAATTATCTTAATGCATCCATTTAAGAAAGATATAGTCTTTACGTTACGAACAAAATTATGAAAGGTACTTATTTAGGTGAATTTCAAGAGGTAGTATTACTATCGGTACTTATTCTTGGTGAAGAGGCTTATGGGGTACGTATCCAGGAAGAGATCCAGCATGAAATGAAACGTGTCATCAGTAGGGGAGCGTTACATACTGCACTGACACGTCTGGTGGAAAAGGGTTTTTTAACTTCTAAAATGGGTGAAGCTACCCGCGAACGTGGCGGAAGAAGGAAGCGGCTGTACCTGGTCACTAACCTTGGAAAAGATACGTTACGTGAAGTAAGACTGCTACGGCAGCAACTATGGCAGAAAGTACCCGGCTGGGCCCTGAATATTACTATATGAAGCAACGTAACGGGCCTCCTGAGCTATTAACGAAATACTTTGCGTGGTTTTGTGCCGATGAGTACTATGAAGAACTACAGGGGGACCTGGAAGAGTCATACTATAAAAACATTAAAATTTACGGCACAAAAAAGGCATGCAATCTCTACAGGAAGGAAGTGATACTTATGTTGCGTCCTTCGGTCATAAGAAAAGTCAAAAACCATACGATAAACTCAAACAACATAGACATGATTTCTAATTACTTCAAAATAGCCATTCGCACCATGCTGACCCAAAAGATGTATTCTTTCATCAACATACTGGGGCTTGCTATAGGTATGGCTGCTACCATTCTTATTTCCATTTATATTCATCATGAACTGAGCTACGACCGATATCATGAAAAATCAGACAGGATATATCGCTTGTCACGTGAATGGTTAAACGAGAATGGTGAATCAAACCTTCACCTGGGGCATGTAGCTCCTCCTTTTGGCCCCTTGATAGCAAACGATTTTGAAGGTGAAGTTGAACAGGTCGTACGGCTTCTGACAGGAGGTGGTCCTCTGATGCAAAATGGTGATAAAAAGTTTGAAGAGGAGCGGTTATTCTTTGCAGAAGGGAATGTATTTGAAATTTTCTCGTGGAAGCTGTTAAAGGGAGATCGAAAAACGGCTTTAACAGAACCTAATACTATTGTTCTCTCCGAAAGTTCAGCGCGTAAATATTTCGAAGAAGAGGATCCATTGGGAAAGATGATCACTTACAACAACTTTGGTATGTCACAAGAAATGAAAATCACCGGCATCATCGAGGACACACCTCAAAACTCTCATTTCAGGTATGATATGCTGGCGTCATTCGTGACGGTGGAAAACTTTATGGGGCGTGAAGTAATGATGCGCCGTTGGGGAAGTAATAACTACTCTACATTCCTGTTGTTTCCTGAAGGGTACAATGTGACTAATTTTGAAACGCAGCTCCCTGGCTTTATAGATAAACACCTGGGAGAAAACAGTAATGGGCAGCCGGCTTCCACCACCAACAAATTGCACTTAATGCCTTTGGCCGATATTCATTTGCATTCTCACCTCGATTCGGAAATTGAGGCCAATGGTGACATAAAATATATCTACGCCTATATCATCATAGCCTTGTTTATACTCGTCATAGCCTGTATCAATTTTATGAACTTGTCCACTGCCCGGTCTATGAAAAGAGCTAAAGAGGTGGGGGTGAGGAAAGTAATGGGGGCTAACCGCTCATCATTGATCTGGCAGTTTGTAGCAGAATCCATACTTGTAGCTTTAATTTCATCACTGCTAGCTATTGGATTGGTAATCATGGTATTGCCTTGGTTTAATAATTTCGCTGATAAAGAGTTGGTATTACAAACGATGGATCTGTCTTTCTTAGCCATGTTGGTGTTAGCAGTGACCCTGATAGTAGGGCTGATAGCGGGTAGTTATCCCGCATTTTTTCTGTCGGCTTTTCAACCTGCTAAAGTGCTGAAAGGAAGCAAACTGACAGGAGCAGGCAAAAAAGTAAATCTGCGATCCGCACTTGTCGTATTTCAGTTTTTTATATCGATCTGTTTGATCATCGGGGTAGGAATAATAGGAGATCAGATCGACTATATGAAGACCAAAGCGCTAGGGTTTGATAAAGAGAACATGGTGGTGCTACCATCCAATGACGAAATATATAATAACTTCCAGGTAGTTAAAGATCGCCTGGCCAAGCAACCGGGTATTGCAGAGGTCACACTTACAAGTCGGGTGCCTTCGGGAAGGTTACTGGATTCACAGGGAGGGACCGCTGAGGTGGACGGTGAAATGAAACAAATAGGCTTTAGAATAGCCGATGTTCATGTAGACCATAACTACTTGAATACACTAAGCGTACAGTTTTTGGCAGGAAGGAATTTTGATCCTGAGCTCTCCAGTGATTCGAGTGAAGCGTTTATTTTGAATAAAGCAGCGGTAGATGGGCTGGGTTGGCGAACACCGGAAGAGGCGATAGGTAAAAAGTTTAATTATGGAGGCCGTAAAGGATATGTAATAGGTGTGACAGATAATTTTCACTTTGAATCGCTACACCAGAATATTGCTCCTATAGTATTTGTAGTTACGCAGGGCAGAGGTAATAACATTATCGTTAAAGTAAAGGAAGGCTATGAACAACAAACGCTGAGCTACCTGGAAGAAGAATGGACCCATTTACGTCCCGGATATTTGTTTGACTATTACACCATTGGAGAACGCTTCAATGAACAGTACCAGGCGGAGGAAAAACTGGGAGAGCTCATCACATATTTTTCAGGGCTTGCCATCTTCATCGCTATGCTGGGACTCTATGGTTTATCTTCGTTCACCATTGAACAAAGCACTAAAGAGATCGGTATTCGTAAGGTGTTGGGAGCGTCGGTGAATAGTGTTATGTACATGTTCACAAAGCGATTTGCCATACTTGTGATCATAGGGATCGCATTGGCTGCGCCGGTGAGTTATTATGGTATGCAAGAGTGGCTGGAAGCTTTTCCTTATAAAACCACTATGCAGCCGTTGACATTTATTATCGGTGGGTTACTCGCGTTGGTGTTTGCTATTATGACAGTGGGGGCTGAAATTATGAAGGCGGCTGTTTCCAATCCGGTGGATACTTTGAGGAGTGAGTAATACTGTTCTCACAGAGGGTGAGGTGAAAGGAGGTTTTTAAGGGGTTACACGATATGCCCGGGTAGTTCTTGGCTCTCTGGTTTTATCGTTATGGTCGTTGTATTCCAGGAATTTTTCATGCAGACGCTTTATCATCTCCTGATGAACAGGATCATCAATGAGGTTTTTTTCCTGCTGCAGGTCATGGTCCAGGTTGTACAACTCTGTGGCTTTGTTATTCCTGTCAACAGTCAATACCCAGCTTCCTTCCCTTATGGCACCATCTTTGGAATGGCCAGCCTGGTAGAGTAAAAAAGGATGCAACGGTGTATCTTTCTTATGCCTTCCTGTTAGTAGTGGCATGAGTGAGGTACAATCCATCGCTTGATCTTCCGCCATATTTTGCTCAGTCAATTCATATATAGTAGCCACCCAATCATGGATCAGTATCGGTTCATGGGAAACGGATAATGGTTTAACAGTCCCCGGCCATTTGACAATAAAAGGTACACGATGACCTCCTTCATATATTGAAGCTTTATAGCCTGTTAACGGGCCATTATTATCATGGCCTTCAACGCCATAATCACAGACCTTTGGCCATAGCGCTCCGTTGTCGCTGGTAAAGATAACAATGGTATTTTCTGATAACCCTTCTTCTTTCAGCTTTTTCAATAACTTACCTACCTGCACATCTAATTCATAAACAACATCACTTGTGCTTCCGCCAGTCATATCTTCCACGGGATCATCCAGTTCTGTGGGGTCTCCATCAAAATCTTTTGGCGGGGTGTGAGGAACATGGATGGCTTGAGATGCAAAGTAAAGCAGAAATGGCCGGTCTTGTTGTTCAATTCTGTTTTTGGCTAAGTGATTGTCGATGAAATTGAAAGCTTTATTCACCAGCATGATGCCTGTTTGGCTGGAATTATAGTCTACGTCACCAATGCCTGTTTCTTTTGGATGTTCAACAATTTCAGATATACCGTTTTTCCCCATTTCGTATCGGCCGTTTGCCCACATTTTAGTGCTACGATTGTCAGCGGGTCTGGTCGGATCGAAAGGTGTATAAATCCCATTTTCGAAAAAGGCAAATGGCGCATGTTGAATGCCGCTGGGTAAGGAATACGAGTAATCAAAACCGTATTCATTGATTGAATTGTGAACCCCTTTGCTGAAATCCATGAGATGGATATTATCTTGTTGTCTGATAATTTCTCCATTTTTATCCCGGATGTCTCCACCCAAGTGTGACTTGCCAAAAAAGGCCGTTCTATACCCGGCTTGCTGCATAACTTCTGCTACGGTTATATGATGACCAACCTTGGTGTGGTTGTTTAAGTCGCTGAATATTGAAGGAGTATTTGTATTCCATGCACCGCCAGCTTTATGTGATCGGTAAGGATAACTGCCCGTGAGCATACTGAAGCGAGAGGGGGCACAAAGGGCAGCGGGAGAGTGGGCATCTGTAAATCGCATGCCTTCATTGGCCAGCTGATCAATGTTAGGTGTGGGTATAAGACCACCATAAGACCCCAGATCACCGTAGCCGATGTCATCTGCTAAAATAACTATGACATTTGGTAAGTTCTCAGTTTGTTTTGCCTGGGAAAAGGTATCGGTGAGAGGAAGTGTTAATATTCCCGTGACGAATAGAAGTAAGGTAGTATAGTTTTTATAGATCCCAGTACTTTTCATTGAGGTATTAGTTTTATGGTATGACTGTCGTAATGCTATTCAATAAAGCACTTGAAAGCAAGAGTTGTATTTTCTCTTCCATAAATTTTCAGGATAGTTTTGGGTTAAATATTGATGGGGAATAACTCTTTAGCGACAATAAAATGTGACTTGACTGACACATGGTGTTGACTTGGGATGTTTTGTATAGCGCTTGAGAGGCAAGAGATTTGAGCGGAGAGGGGTGTTTGGGTGTAGATTGATTAATGGAGTAGAGAGAAGGTGTGGAAATTCTATTTAACATAATATAAATTATATAACAAACGCTAGGAATTTGCGGCCAGACGCGCAGCGGATGGTTAATATAAAATCAGATATATAACTTCGGGCGGGCCTGTGCGTTGGCAGTTGTATATCGGTAAAGATTTTATGTTAAAGCAAATTCCGGTCTCGCATTGATGAAGTTTCATCCAGAGGGCGAACGATATCCTAACAGCCAGCCCTAGCAAATTCTCCACCGCGCGGAACCTAATTTGATTACATAATAATATTATATTAATAAAGGTTTCATCTTTCAAGTTGACATTTCCGTTTAGCAAGATCGTTTGCCAAAAAGGTTTCCTTAATTATATTTAATTCATTAATAATCAGACTGTTATATAATTTGTTGTTATGTCTAAATAGCCGCCTGGCCAGCGCGCGAGGCTTACCCCACAGCTTGCCCTGACCCTACGGCTATATAAAGTTTTTTCCCAACGCGCTTTGTCACGCTTGTGGCGTGATGGGCCAAACCCTGAAACAAGAGATTTATCGTCAAATCCCTGGCGTTCTATTTTTCAGTATCCTGTACGATTGTACGGGTAAGTTTCAAATACGCGATTCTTAGGGCTTATGATTTGCCGCTGAAACACTTGTTGCCTGCGCTTTATTCTTTAAGCAGAATCTTGGCGTTATTGCGATGAGCGAGTGTGCGAGCGAAGAAGCAATCTCCTTATTAGAACACTGGATCTTGCTTTGCTGAACGGCTTTGAAGTGCTCACCGGTTGGCTGTCTTTTAATTGTGTTTCCCGGATCGCGTCCGGGACAGGCTGCAGTGCCCTCGTGCCGGGCAGGCAAATACTTTTGGCATTGGCCCAAAAGTATTCAAAAACCCTAGCCAAAATAATCACTATCTACCCGCAAGCCTCCCCACGCCCGGTATTTTGGCGGGCCAACGCTCATTAGAGTTCTATTTAACATAATGTGATCTTCTTATTCATTTTAACCATTCTAAAAATTAACTTAGGGCATGGATGAAACGGAAAAATGGTACTTGTCATTAGTAGAAAAGAGCCGAAAATTAAGAAATAAGAAAAACGAACCCATTAAAAAGATTGCAAAGTATCCTTTACTTGGCTTTAATTCAGACCTTCAGACTATCAAATTAAATGAGAACACGACTATAGAGAAAGTATCTTTAAATGAACGACAAGATCTCTATGGGATTCATAACGTTGAAAATGAATACTTCCTCGTAAAGAAACTGCTTGAATATGAATATATAGTTGTGCACAACTTTCAAGAACTACCAAGCGTAATGCATGGTATTTCCTCGAAATTGAGAAATGATTTATTAGCTCTTCTCAGAATAACGAGATTAGCTTGTGTTGACATCTGGAATATTAGAAACTATTGGTTCGATGATACTTCAGCTAATTATAATTCTGTTGGCATAACTACCTATAAAACAGGAGAAGATTACTTCGTTCATGACCCCTACCACTTAATTAAGAAGGACGCATTTAAACTTAGAAAACTATGGAAAAGATTCTCTGAACATAATGCTGATAAAGCCTTAGATATAGCACTAAATCGCTTTAATTATTCTTTCAGTCGGTTAAATCTGGAAGATAAAGTAATAGATTTATTTATTTCTATTGAAGCCATGTTTGGGGATACAGGAGGTGAGCTCTCGTACCGCATTTCTCTTCGAATGGCCAAGTTTATTGATATTCCGGCGGAAAGGGAATTTGTTTTTGAATTTGTGAAAAAAATGTATGGAGTTAGAAGTAAGCTCGTTCATGGAGCCTCTCTATCCAAAAAAGATCTTTCGATTTTAGGTGAATCTTTTAGCCTCGAAGAAGCCATTTGGTATTTATACAAATTAATTCGTTTGGCTTTGAGTCAATACATTATAGATCATTCAGGAATTTCTGTTTCAGATTTTAGAAAAATGATCGATAAAGAGATTCTAAAATAACATTTGAATCTAATATTCCCACACACAGGTCAAAGCAAAGTTCCGGTTGTTGGTTCGGGAAACCGAGGAACGAGGTTCATGAGGGCCTTTGGAAATCATACACATTCCGAAATAAATACAAGGGTAAAATGAATCCAAGCCTTTTTAGCCCCCCTCCTTCCAACACATCTTAAATTTCGGTCAATTGACTTTTCCACCATCTTTCATTTGAGTTATCACAAAAAACTCCCTAGAAACCGCACACATTTACCACTCTCCCACCCATAATGCCAACGTCCTACTTGCGGTACAGTGGCTCCTGGTAGCTAGGAGTGTCAAAAGAGTGCTCAGTGTATGTTAAGGAAGGAAGAGGAGATTAAAAAGGAAGAAAGTCCAACCACGCAACTATTAAACCCCGGCACTACGGCCGGGACAGGACCAACGCCCAACCCGAAGCTAAGTAATCCCGATATCCACTTCGTTACATCGGGACAGGCTATAACGCAGGACATTATGCAACACTTCGTGTTGGGATAATACTGTTATTTAAATAGGCTTTTAGGATTGAAAATTAAAAATTATTGTAATTAATGCTACTGATGTTTTCAAAATGAAAACATTTGGATTAATTTTACGTTCGATGACAAACATTGTCTCAAGAAAAATCATAAGAGAGTTTTGGGAGAAACACCCTGATAGTGATGAGACACTAAAAACATGGTACAAAGTAGCTATGAAAGCTGACTGGAAAAATAGTAACGAAGTAAAAGCTCAGTACAAAAATGCCAGTGTTGTGGGTGATAACAGAATAGTTTTTAACATCTGCGGAAACAAATACCGATTAATTGTCAAATTCAACTATGAAATGCAATGGGGTTGGATACGTTTCATAGGCACTCATTCGGAATATGATCGAATTAATGCTTTAACTATATAATTATGAACATAAAGCCAATTAGGACAGAAAGTGATTATAAGCGTGCTTTAGTAGATCTTGAAAATGTTTTTGATGCTCCAAAGGGTACACCAGAAAATGATTTGGCTGAGATACTAATTACATTAATTGATAAGTACGAATCTGAACATTACCCGATTGAGGCGCCAGATCCGATAGAAGCAATTAAAATTAGAATGGCTGAAATGGATTTACATCAAAAAGACTTAATGAGTTTTATTGGAACGAAAAGCCGAGGGACTATTTCAAATATTTTAAATAGACGAAGGCCGCTGACACTTCCTGTGATAAGAGCAATTGGTCCTAAATTGGGTTTGTCATTTGATGTCTTAGTCAAGGAGTATAAAATGGGATAATACCTGTATTAACCGCACACATTTGACATTCCCTTACTCCTGCCCTGCAATCCAATAATGGCAAAAGAGCGCTCGTTAAGGCTAAGAAATGATGTGATTGCTACTGATTAATGAAATAGGCCTTCCCTAAACTATTAATGCCAACCCAAGCCAAAGCTATTAGTTGTTATATTAAATAGCCGCCTGGCCAGCGCGCTAGGCTTACCCCACAGCTTGCCCTGACCATACGGCTATATAAAGTTTTTCCCAACGCGCTTTGTCACGCTAAGGCGTGAATGGCCGAACCCTGAAACAAGAGATTTATCGTCAAATCCCTGGCGTTCTATTTTTCCGTATTCTGTACGATCGATTGTGCGGGTTGATTCGAAATACACGATTCTCAGGGCTTACGATTTGTCGCTAAAACACTTGTTGCCTGTGCTTTATTCTTCTAAGCATAATCTTACTTTCAAAACGTCCAAAACGTCATCCCGGAAGTAGCGTAGCGGATATCCGGGATCTGTTGAGTCGCTTTGCTGAACGGTAATGAAATGCTCACTGGTTGGCCATCTTTTAATCGTGTTTCCCGGATCGCGTCCGGGACAGGCTGCAGTGCCCTCGTGCCGGGCAGGCAAATACTTTTGGCATTGGCCCAAAAGTATTCAAAAACCCTAGCCAAAATAATCACTATCTACCCGCATGCCTCCCCACGCCCGGTATTTTGGCGGGCCTACGCTCGTGGGGTGCTATTTAACATAATGTTAAAATCACTCAATACAACTGTCTATATTAATAATAGTTAATTTCGCGAAATAAAATTTATGAATGGGATTGAGAAAAATACGATTTAAGGAATGGGATATTCAGGACATATCAAAAATCTCAATTGATTCTGAAGCCATTTCAATGATTATACAGCATGTATATGATTTCAAAGTTGAAATTAAAGAAGCTCCTAGTGCCAAGGTAATTTTTGATGATGGCGATGAAGAATATCATCATTTGGGTGATCCTTTTGAATATGCTGCTAAAAATTCAGCTATGGAAATAATGAATAACGCTGTTTTCATATCGTCATTCACATATTTAGAAACAAAAATGCGTCTTCTATGCCAGCTTCTTAACCCCAATCAGGGAAAGGGAAATATTCAAAAGTATAAAAACTATTTGTGCAAGAATGATCAAATTGACTTTAGACATCTTCAAAGTGACTGGAAAAAAATTCTGAATTACTCATTTCTTAGGCATAAAATTGTACATGATCATACTAATAAAGTGGATCTAAAATCCGAGAAAGAAATATTTGACAAAATATATTCTCTGCCCAAAATACAATTTACAGAGTACTATGGTTTTGCCTATTTCCATATTTCCAGCAAAGATTTTTTGTATGAATTTCTAACCATCATTAACCGTTTTTTGGATGGACTTATCTATATGGATTGCCCAATAAAAAAATAAGGTGAATTGCTCTTCATTTTCTCGAAAGTGGTATTTAGAGGATAATATTAATTCCCACACACAGGTCAAAGCAAAGTTCCGGTTGTTGGTTCGGGAAACCGAGGAACGAGGTTCATGAGGGCCTTTGGAAATCATACACATTCCGAATAAATACAAGGGTGAAATGAATCCAGGCCTTTTTAGCTTCCCTCCTGCCACCGCACCGTAAACCGGCTTGGCCCCTTGCATTTGCCTCAGTCCATCCGGGTGATTCGGCTTTCCCTGGTGCGGTTGCCGGGGTGTCACTTTACTCTTTATGTATTATGTATAGTTCTTATTTGTTTCGTGTTCGTTTGTTTGGTTGGTGGTGTTTTGGGGTGCGGTATCCGCGTTGTTCTTTCAGTGTCCGTAGTGCCTCTTTGGGTGGTGTCAGGGATTTTCACATTCGTGTGCTTTGGTATGAGTTATGTGTTTCACAGCTCCCTTTTTAGGGGTCTTTAATTCTTACCATTATGCCAGATACAAATTTCTTATTTGATGATGAGTACCTGTTTCGTTTCAAAGTGAAGCAGGGCTGGGTGTATGGTCTCTTCCGTCAGCGGCTGGCGTTCAGGGTGAGCTACAGCGTTCGTTATGGTTGGTATCATCGCCTGTGCATTCGTTTTTTGTGGCTTGAGTTAGGCTTTTCTTCTCTCCCTCTTTCATGAGGGATTTTTTTGGTCATACCTTAATCAAGCCTTGAGGCCATGTTAGTTAGCGAATACTTACTGAGTTCACCTATACTTTTCTGGAATACTTTAATTTCCCAATTCGAAAGGTGGCTAAACCGTTCATCTTGCTCATGATTGAAGAAAATGTAGTTATCAGGGTTTTCCAGAACCTTCGAAGGAATAAGATGCAGAACAGGCTCGATCTCTTTCATAACAAATACCAGCGCAATCCAAAGGTTGTCTTTTGGTTCACCTAAATCACCTTTCGGTATTTTAACACTTCTGGTAAAGTCCAGATTGATAGGTTGTAAAAAGAGTTCGTGGTATTTTCTAGAGGGAGTCTTTGCAATGAAGTCAACTCCCCTACTCTCTCTTTCACTGCTAAAAACCTCCAAACTGGCTTTGGTTAGTTCCTGCTCAACAAATTGTTTAACTGGTTTCCTTATATCTGACATCTGCTAGGTCTTTCCTCTAAAATTAGAAATTTGATACTTTACATTCTATTCTTCCTCTAACCGAATAACTAACAGTCGATCCATCGTTGTGATTAGTACTCTTTGACCATAAACAAAACCTAATTTCTCCAACCAGCTACCACAGAGTTTGATCTCCGGTACGTCTATTTCACTGTACTTGTTAATCCTTCTTTTGGGTTGGATTTTCAAACTTCGGATTTCCGGTCTTCTATTTGATTGTTTTTTGGGTGCGGGCATAACTTTCAATTTAGAGGTTCGATATTTTCTTTTAGTTCTTTTTCGAGTGCTGTGATGAAATTGGATAGCCTTTCCACCATTTTTTGATTGACTTGGTGGTGAGCTGGTAGTGTTATTGACTTTGGCATAGTAAATTTGTTTATGGAAGTAAATCTTATACAAAGATAAGTTCAACTTCAATAAAGTCAAGAGAAAATTAAATTATTTCTTATATAAACGTAAGTACAGCTTATGAATATCTAAGTCAAACTTGCGTTTTCAATCATTTTAATGCCTATTTTCGGGTATTATAGCGTTATGGAAGATCGAATCAACAGAGTTAAGGAAGTACTCGTCATTCAAGGGAAATCGCAGAAATGGTTAGCCGAGCAGATGGGCATTAGCACCACTGCAATGACCGCTATTTGCAATAATAAGTCTCAGCCTCATTTGAAGGATTTGAGGCGAATGGCGGAGATTTTAGAGGTGGATATCAGGGAGTTGTTGGTGAGTACGGGAGGTTAGGTTCCTGATAGAGCGTAGCGTTTTGATAGGTAACTTATCACACCCCATCAGTGTATAATATTGGGATTCTAATTGTTACGTTGCAATTCTTCAAAGACTTTCTTTACAGACTCACTTGGTTCAAAATGATTGATTGTATCTTTAATTGAAACACCTGACTCAGAGAAAGACATAATACTGAAATGGACATCTTCATATGGACTAAGTTCATCTTGCATAGCATGAAATAGTTTTCGATTCAAGCCCAAATCTGTCATAATAACGCCTTTTAGTGCATTCTGAATATTGATATATTCATAAGAGCCTTTAGCAAAGGAGATGAATCTAAATTCATTTTCTCCTACATAATCTTTGTGTTTTTGACAAAGTCTAGTTCTTATAAATTCAGCATATTCATTTTGATAAGCGTCACGACCGATGGATTTTAATCTAGTGATGTCAAGTGAACGATGCCTAGTTTCAAAATCATTATAGGTAATATATTCAATGTCCCTAGGCATAATAGACTTAGAGTCTGCATATTTAATCAATTCGGTCTTTGATAATGCCAAACACACGCCTTGGTAATGATCACCATATTGATCCCACATTCTAGGTTTTGCAAATCCGTACTTTTCAAATGGAAGATATCTGATACCTTGTTCATTCTCCATTTTATGATTTTTGCATAGACAAAGCTGCTTGGCTCTATCCACTTCACTTTTCACTTCATTTTTAATCTCATATGCGACAGATTCATATACAGTGCCATCAACATCCTTTCCACCCGAGAAAGAATAAAATAAGCCCGTATTCTCAATTGGGTCATTTGATGTATTTCGAGGACTTAACCGAAGCGTCTTATCTGGCAGAATGTGCAATAAGGCAACCTTAGTATTAGTGTAATGATAAATTATATCATCACTTCTATATAAATCTGGAATATTGTGAATTCCCATACTCGATTTGATGCTCTTACTAGACTTTATAAAACTAATAAGGATTACGTAATATTCCCACACCCATTTGCCATTCTCTCTAACCCACCACACAATCCAAAAATGCCAAAAGAGTGTTCCAGCCCTTCCCTCCCGTTGGTAGAATTCCTCGGCTCCAAAAACTTTATACCCACCCCCGGCTTTTCTCCGGGTTAGAAAAAAATAACCCTGCAAAAAGCTCCTAAGCCATTTAACATAACACAATGAAATTAACTGAACTCTTTACTTTGACTCACAGCACAAGCCATCTTTACCCATGAATAAATACCCAACCTTGGGTATTTTTAAGTAGTATCAGATCAGTTAATTTCGTAATTAAGAAGACTTTCAAAGGTGACCTTTATGAAATAATTCTACCAAATTAATCCTATAATGTCCGAAACTAAATCAGATTTTGATCTCGAATATGTCAATGAGGTCGAAAATAATACCAAGAGACTCATTAAGATTTTAGGTTGTTTCATGATAATTAGTTTCTTAACCTCAGTCGTATTGTTTAGTTTCAGCAGTCTAGATTATAAGCTGATTCCTCTTAGCTTCTTACCCACCTCTTTTTTGATCTCCCTAGTTGTCTTCATACGATGTTGGAGTTGCCTGAACGCAACCAGTGTTTCCAAATATCATTTTAAAAAACAGGACATTGTTAAAGCTGAGATTTCGTTGAACAATGCACCTTGTTTTGGTCTAGCTAAAGGAATAAAAACAGACAAGATAACCACATCATGAACGAAGAAAATTATCCGGATAAAGAATTATTGAAAATCAAGAAAAGAAATTCTAGATATGCTATTATACTAGCAATTGCTCTCATTGTTTCATTTTCAGCGATACTGGCAATAGGTTATGTTCTGATGGACGAGTATCATTCAACAATTAGCTACTTGGATAATCAAATGAAGGATTCACAACAAGATCTGCAGAATTTTCAGGATGAATCGAAAAAACGAATACAAAAAGTCAAAGAAGATTTAACGAGGAATTTAGAAGAATTGAGTGAAACGCAAATTGGACAAATTGAAAAGAACTCAGATGGCATTGATGAAATGGGGCGAACATTTAGGCGATTAGATCAACAATTTAATGCAAGTTTCGGAATCCTATCTTCCAAGCTGAGTTTAGTCAACAATCGAATAGATTCCATGATAGCTATTATGAATGATAATAACATTCGTTTACAAGATCTGGAAAGGAATCTCATGAATAAGGTGAACCAAGATAGTCTTTCAAATTATATGGAAAGGAATGATGTTATTCAAGGATTTGATTCGTTGATTAGAACCAATGATCTTCTATCTAAAAGGATCGTTCAAGTTGATGAGAAAATAAACACGTTCTATGGCCTCAAATTAAGTTATGTTCAAGAAATATTATTGCGAATTGATGAGGTAACAGCCGATACTATTCCTGATAACGATAAAGCTCTTATCCATGAATTGACGAAAAAAGGCGAACGCGATGTTACAAATGAGAACATTATCCTTGTTTGTAGTTACGAGGAATCAGACATTTTGAAGTCATACTCGTCTTTTCTTCGTAATTATATGGATTCTCAACATATGACATGGCTAACAGACATTTTTATTGTCAGTTCAATGTCAGCCGACTCTCCGAAGTACTGGATAGTGATCGATACTTATTCTGGAGCATCCACATTTGAGAGAGTGAAACAAGAACACATCGAGCTGATGAAACCTAAATGGGGATTAAACTTCTGTGATAACTCAGATGTGGTTTTCTATAATTGAATGTTTACCAACGAATACTTACTCAGTTCAGGAATAGCTTTTTGGAAAACTTTAATTTTCAAGTTCGAAATGTGTTTAAAGCTTCCCCTATGGCAGATCGTCATATCATCGGATTTTAATACGTACAAGAAGAACTTGAGGTAATTTTATTCATTGCTGTTCAGAATTTTTGAGAAAAGTATATGTTCCATTACTAACACCTAGAAGTAGAAATTCTTCAGTAGTAAAAACTGGGAATGAATAATTAAAATAAACTGATCTCAAAAAAAGAGGGCGAATGCGATATTGAAAAATATGGTCTGAAGGCGATGAATACTAATTCCATTATCATCGCTAGATATATCTTTGAAGAAGGATCCAAAGCTTGTTCTATAATCAACTGTATTTTGTTTATTAGGCGATGAATCCTGCTTCATCTGGCTATTAGAAACGGATCTTGATACAATTGTAGTGGTGCTGCTAATAGTAAGAAATACCACTGCCGTTTCATTAAGCACCTTGACATCCTCAAATTGAGTACTAAGGAATATGAATGAGACCATTACGATTAGAACCCAGAATGTAAACTGTGACAAACCTAAACTAAAAGAACTATTTGTAATTGCAAGACGGCTTTTAGGATCCTTTAAGAGTGGACTATTCAATGTAATTAGAAGGTACATCGTGCCGAAAATAATTAAGCAGCCTGCCCAGAAAGCTGCACTTCTTGGTACGCTGTATGCCCAGTATCTCTGATTGTTTAATACAAGAGTTCGTGGGGTTTGATAAATAAGTTGACTTTCTTTTCCGATTGTCAGAGATAGATATTCTGACTTTAGCCAAGCTAATTTCTTTGAAGCCTTTTTACAATATTGACTAGGAAGCTTGTACAGGGCTATTAGCTCTTCTCTTGTAAGGTTGCTTTGTTGGAGATTGAATTTCAATAAGTCTTTATCATCATTATTCAATCTAAATGGAATGATTTGAGATAACGAAACTTCTCCAATAGACAGACGGATTGATTTAAAATCAATTTTATTCTTCTCTAGGAGCGAATCTAGGCATCCGATTTCAAAAACAATTGTTTCACCTTCAATTTTCAATGTATCAGGGGAATCATAATTTACTATTTTCAAACCATCACACTTACCAGCAGCTAAAATGGAAAATGTACCTAGAAGGCATAATGCGATGAAAATTAGGTGTTTCATTCTTTTTTAACTATGAAGTTGGGAATGTCTGATGGGACGAGTGGAGATGCTGTTGATTTCCTAGTTCCTTTCAAAAGTCTAGTTCCATTAAATGAGGTGTACTGCGTTTGATACAACCACATAAGAAAACTGGTTGCATCCTTTAAGCTTGTAAACTTCAGTTGGTAAGTCCTTCCAAAGTATTTGGCGTATAAGTAATTACTTGAGCCATCTTTAATTCTCCATGAATCTGCCTTTAGTTCTCCTTTTGAAATGAACTTATACTTCGTTCTTGTTGAATCCCTGTTGGTTGTCTTTAGAAAAACTACTTCATCGTCCCATTCACCCAAAGACTTTTTACCCTTATTATTCGCGACTTCACGATAAATGAACTCATACTCTAATGAAATAGAATCGACTTTTTGTGTAGGAGTAGTTAAATAACCATAGGATATCTTATACTGAATTGTGTCTGCTCCCTTTCTTACGGTTCCATCAGAATTGTACAGACCCGAGAAATTCAAAATGAATTCGGATTCGTTATTCACAGTTTCAAATAGAAGTTCAATACTGATTTTATCATTCAGGTTAACAGAGGGAGCCCCTTCTTGATAAATAATAGCCTCATATTTATTTATCGTACCTTTTAGTACAATTCGTCTGCGCTTTACATCACGTTCTTCTGTGATAGTTCTCCCCAATGCATAGGAGGCACCAAGATTAGAAGTATTTGAAGAGCCAGTGGTGCCAACACCGGTCACTCCATCTGAGATATCAACTGTATCACCATCAATTACAGTTTTCTTAGCTGCCGTGGATGTCGTTGTGTTGGAAGTAGAACCAGTTCCTGCTACCTCAAGACCTGCATTAATCGTGAAATTCTGACTTCTGGTTAAGCCGATTTTGCCAAAGTCTACTACCTCATATTTTGTTGCTATATTGTTGAATCCTAAAAACGTAATATTTGAAGTGTCATCCAATTTCAGTTTAATATAAAGCTCCTCGATTCTTCCAACTCTTTTAGTGCCTCTAAGCATGTCACGAACATCTATTTCCAGCTTCTTAATAAACTTGGTTTTTTCAACATGAAATGGTTTAGGTGATGGAATTGAAACTATTGTCTTACCTAATGTCTCGACTAATTTCTTTTCATCGGCTACTTTTGAATTAGCCGCTTCTATAAATGCTTTCTGTCCTTTTTCAGAAAGTTCATAAATGCCCTTTTTAACAGAGGTAGAGACCACACTATATGATGAAGCCTTAGGGGCTGAAAAAAGGCCTATTTGTACGACGCTATCTATATCGGCTCTGGTGTCAAGCTTCACAACATCTTTTATGCTTTTAAAACTTCTTGTTAGTTTGGATTGACCGGCCAAATTTGATAGGAAAAATAGAAGGAAAGTTGTGATAACCAATGCTCTCATCATTCCTCAATTTCAATAGGTGTCCCATGACTTTCAGCACCAGTTGCGTTACTTTCGATTTCAACAGGATCACATTCATTTAGAATTTCAACAGGATCCATATCATAGATATCATCATAGAATACTTTATCAGTAGGGCATTCTTCAAAATCCTTATCAAGGACTCTCCATGGGTTTTCGGTTTTATCAATGATTACAATAAAAACAGACATAAAAATTAGTTTAGTTAATAAATATTAGATTGAATCATGACTGAAGGTATTGGATTTTTGAAACTGACACCATACCCAACCTTGGGTATTTTTCGAAGTGAATCAATCGAATAAGTTGGCCTAATCAGCCCAAAGCTTCCACACCCATTTACCATTCCCTCTAGCCCACGGCGCAATCCAAAAATGCTAAAAGAGTGTTTCAGCCCTTCCCTCCTGCTGGCAGAATTCCCTTGCTCCAAAAACTTTATGCCAACCCATGGCTTTTCTCCGGGTTAGGAAAAAATAACCCTACGAAAAGCGCCAAAGCTATTTAACATAACACGAATACATTATATAACAAACATCCAGAAATCTCTGTAATACGAGGAACGAGTATTTAATATAAGATCAGATATATAACTGTGGGCAGCCTGTGCGCTGTAGAGTTGTATATCGGTACAGATCTTATGTTAAGGAGATTTCGTATCGCTGGGATAATTCTCGAAAATCATCTCAAGAGATTTCACCCATTGGCCAACGCTACTTGTTAAATATAATTCGATATTATGTTAAATAAAGGTTTCGTTTTTCAAGTTGACATTTCCGCTTGGCGAGATCGTCCAGCCAATTGTCCTTCTAATAAAGTTTGCGTCCAATCCTGTTATATAATTTGTTGTTATGTCTAAATAGCCGCCTGGCCAGCGCGCTAGGCTTACCCCACAGCTTGCCCTGACCATACGGCTATATAAAGTTTTTTCCAACGCGCTTTGTCACGCTTGGGCGTGATGGGCCAACCCTGAACAAGAGATTTATCGTCAAATGCTTAGCGTTCTATTTTCCAGTATTCTGTAGATTGTACGGGTTGATTCAAAATACGCGATTCTCATGGCTTTACGATTTGCCGCTAAGACACTTGTTACCTGCGCTTTATTCTTTAAGCATAATCTTACTCACAGATCGTCATCCCGGAAGTAGCACAGCGGATATCCGGGATCTGTTGAGTCGCTTTGCTGAACGGTCAAGAAGTGCTCACAGGTCAGCTGTGTTATAATTGTGTTCGCAGTGCCCTCGTGCCGGGCAGGCAAATACTTTTGGCATTGGCCCAAAAGTATTCAAAAACCCTAGCCAAAATAATCACTATCAACCCACCAGCCTACCCACGCCCGGTATTTTGGCGGGCCTGCGCTTATGGGAGATTCTATTTAACATAATGTTACTATTGCAAAGTTTTTGGTCTTAGAACAGTTTCCTCTCTTTCGAACGCAACCATTTCCATAAATTCCCTCAACCCTTCAGGTATAGTTTCAATCAAAGCAGGATTATCTGATAGACAGTACCTAAAAGTTCCAGTTCCTGGATTCTCCGAATTATCATTTATTGTGAGATAATAACTATTTGAAGAACATCGTAGATCAATCACAACGGTTTCAAAATCATCTACAGTGAAAGTTATAAGTGACCCAAAAGTCCCGTGTCCATCATTGAATACACCTACATCAACCTCATCCAAATCCAATACTTTGCTGATTATTAGCTTTAGAACTGTCTGAACATACTTAAGATTGAATTCGGGAATCCTATTAAGCTCTTCAATTTGATCAAAAAACGTACTCATAATTTTTACTCTTTAGTCGGGCAGCTAAATGTAATCGTTAATCAAATATATTCCCACACACAGGTCAAAGCAAAGTTCCGGTTGTTGGTTCGGGAAATACAAGGGTAAAATGAATCCAAGCCTTTTTAGCCTCCCTCCTGCCATCGCGCCGTAAACCGGCTTGGCCCCTTGCATTTGCCTCAGTCCAACCGGGTGATCCGGCTTTCCCCGGTGCGGTTGCCGGGGTGTCACTTTACTCTTTATTAGTTGTTATATTAAATAGCCGCCTGGCCAGCGCGCGAGGCTTACCCCACAGCTTGCCCTGACCATACGGCTATATAAAGTTTTTCCCCAACGCGCTTTGTCACGCTAAGGCGTGATGCGGCAAACCCTGAACAACAAGAGATTTAACGTCAAATCCATAACGTTCTATTTTCCAGTATTCTGTACGATTGTACGGGTTGACTTTAAATATGCGATTCTCAGGGCTTACGATTTGCCGTTAAAACACTTGTTGCCTGCGCTTTATTCTTTAAGCATAATCTTAATCACAGGTCGTCATCGGAAGTAACGCAGCGGATATCCGTGATCTGTTGAGTTGCTTTGCTGAACTGTCAAGAAGTGCTCACTGGCTAGTTGTCTTTTAATCGTGTTCGCAGTGCCCTTGAGCCGGGCAGGCTCTTACTTTTTTCAGTCGATAAAAAAGTAAGCAAAAAATCTTGCCAAAATAATCACTATCTGCCCTCAAGCCTACCCACGCCCGGTATTTTGGCGGCCCTACGCTCATGAGGTTCTATTTAACATAATGTTGGTATCATTCACAAAACTAGCGTCCATTTATCTGATTCGGCAAATTCTTTTATAGTCAGGTTCCTTTTGATCAAGAGATCAGTCATGTATTGTTTTAACACAATCATATCAACTAGTTTGCCAAGAACTCCTAAAGGTGATTGATAATCGAACCTATCAGTCATCAGTGTGCCATTTTCGACGGTCTTAAAATGGTGTTCATGCCTAAAGCCATTAAATGCTCCTTTTGTCATCTCATCAACAAAGAATTTAGGATTGTCAAATTCAGTGATTTGTGTAGTTAGAGTCTGATAAACTCCAAAATGCTTGGCTTTCCACGTCACAGATTCATTTAAGCTGATCAAACCAGATGTAACGCCATCAATTGCTTCCTCATTGGTATGTTCAGTAGAAATCTTGTGTAGATCAATACTTCTTGATAAATCGAAACATCGATCAATAGGTGCATGTATTTCAGTATGTAGAACAATGACTGGCACTTGGCTTCCAAAAGTACATTTATCTGTCATTCCCACACACAGGTCAAAGCAAAGTTCCGGTTGTTGGTTCGGGAAATACAAGGGTAAAATGAATCCAAGCCTTTTTAGCCTCCCTCCTGCCATCGCGCCGTAAACCGGCTTGGCCCCTTGCATTTGCCTCAGTCCAACCGGGTGATCCGGCTTTCCCCGGTGCGGTTGCCGGGGTGTCACTTTACTCTTTATGTATTATGTTTTGTAGCTATTTGTTTCGTGTTCGTTTGCTCGGCTGGTGGTGTTTTGGGGTGCGGTATCCGCATTGTTCATTCAGCGTCCGTAGCACCTCTTTGGGTGGTATTAGGGATTTTCACATCCGGGTGCTTTGGTATGAGTTATGTATCTCTCAGCTCCCTTTTTAGGGGGCTTTAATCCTTGCATTATGAGAGATTCAGATTGTATTTTCTGCTTTCGTGTGGGCGGTGGCTATGTCTATGCCATCGTTCGCCCTCGGTTTGCCATAAAGTACCACTATCGCGTGTACCATGGCTGGTGCTATTTCTTTCATATCCAGTTTTGCTGGCTAGAGTTTGGTTTTCGCACGTTCCCTCCTTCATGAGGGATCTTTTTTGGTCATACCTAGTTACAAGCCTTGATCTTTTTCATTAGAACTCCCACACGAGATCAAGCAAAGTTCCGGCTGTTGATTCGGGAAATACAAGGGTGAAATGAATCCAAGCCTTTTTAGCCTCCCTCCTGCCTTCGCACCTTAAACCGGCTTGGCCCCTTGCATTTGCCTCAGTCCATCCGGGTGATTCGGCTTTCCCCGGTGTGGTTGCCGGGGGTTCACTTATACTTTGTTTATTATGTCTACTCTTTATGAAGTTTATTGGTCGTTTCGCACGCCATTCCTCAGTATCCATCCGAAGAACCCATCTGTTGATTTTGGTGATGGCATCTTAACTTAGCGGGTATTTTTCCAGTTGTTGGGTAAAAGTTGATAGAGGTCCTTGCGTTTGTGGGACTGCACCCTGGTCAT
>NZ_VKDC01000030.1 GCF_007097395.1 Fulvivirga sp. M361 | reverse complement strand
CCGTGACGGTGAACCCAAATCCTGTTTTAACGCTGACCAATACAACCACTAGTTTATGCAGTGGTGACCAAACAGATATTACGTTGAACAGTCCGACGTCCAACCATGTGATCACTGTTACTGGTGTAAGCTACGGTGCTGTCACGGGTGGTGGTGTTCTGGTGGGGGACACGTTTGTGGACGGCGACCAGCTACAAGAGATCTTAGAGAACCCCACGAACGGAGTGGTTACGGTGAGTTACACGTTTGAAGTGACAACCAGCGACGGCTGTCCGGTCTCNTCTCCCCTGCAGGCCAGTTGGCTAGTGTAGATGTTCAGCCCCGTCCAACGATGTCGATCACGAATACGGTTCCTGCTTTATGCAGCGGTTCCTCGACGTCGATCACATTGAACAGTGCAGTTACGGGCAGTTTGATGCGTTTGACGGGTGTGAGTGGCACGGCGGGAGTGACTGGTTTTAGCAGTGTTGGATTGACCTTTGTGGATGGAGATGTGATCAGCGATGTATTGGCGAATAGCACGAGCAGTCCTGTTACGCTGACGTATAGCTTTGAGGTGAGTGATGGTTCAGGCTGTGATGACGGAGTGGCCCCTTTTACCACGGCCGTGACGGTAAACCCAAATCCTGTTTTAACGCTGACCAATACAACCACTAGTTTATGCAGTGGTGACCAGACAGACATTACGTTGAACAGTCCGACGTCCAACCATGTGATCACTGTCACTGGTGTAAGCTACGGTGCTGTCACGGGTGGTGGTGTTCTGGTGGGTGACACGTTTGTGGACGGCGACCAGCTACAAGAGATCTTAGAGAACCCAACGAATGGAGTGGTTACGGTAAGTTACACGTTTGAAGTGACGACCAGTGACGGCTGTCCGGTCTCCCCTGCAGGCCAGTTGGCGAGTGTTGATGTTCAGCCCTTACCAGATGCCGATACAGACCAGGCTAGTTATGATCTCTGCAGTGGCGACTTTACGGATATTACATTACTTAATCCCAATGGTGTTTCAGGAACATTTTTTAACTGGAAAGTGGTTTCAGTCACAAATATCACAGGTGTAACATTGGGGCAGGTCGGAACCGGTAATACCATAACACAACAACTAATATCTGCAGATGCCATTAACTCCGGCAATGTTATTTTCGAGATTACTCCCGGCACAGCTTTGTGTGTAGGAATGGCTATTAACCGTGCAGTGAATGTAGACCCATTACCTGTGGCTGACGCAGGTATAGATGCAGCCGAATGTGATCTTGACTATACTTTTGCTGCTGTTATCAGTACAGTGGGTGGAGTGGGGATGTGGTCTCAGGTCTCAGGTCCGGGTACGGCAGGTTTTGACAATAATATGCTGCCAAATGCAACTGTCACAGTGGATCAATTTGGTGTCTATATTTTTGAATGGATGGAAAACAACGGCGGATGCATCAGTAGGGATCAGATTGAAGTCACGTTTAATCAGGCGCCTGTTGTAGTATCTGTGGATGATGATGGGACTACTTTCTGCGAGCCAGGTCAATTAAGTTTGCGTGGTGTGATAGGTGGTGGGGCTACTTCGGGAACCTGGTCATTGATTTCAGGAGGCACCGGGACGCTCAGTTCAAGTAGTTTAACCGGAAACGTAGTTACAGCCAATTACATCGTGGCAAGCAACGAGTTTGGGCCTCTGGTTTTTCAATTGACGACTGGTGATCCGGACGGCATAGCCGGGCCATGTACCACAGACTTCCAACAGGCCACAATAACGATCAACCAGGCTGCCACAATTTTTGCCGGCCTTGACATGGGGGTATGTGAGGATGAAGGTGATGTTATGCTTCAGGGAAGCATAGGAGGTTCAACTTCGCAAGGGACCTGGACGGGTGGTGTAGGTGGCTTTAATGATTCGAATGATCCGAATGCAAAATATGATTTTCAGCCATCTGAAGTTGGCAGTTCTGTTGTGTTAACATTTACCAGTGACGATCCGGATGGGCCCGGACCTTGTACAGTTGTTTCTGACCAGGTCACCATAGATGTAAATCCTTTACCGGTTGTTACCTTCTTTAATTTACCTGCCACTTCCAACGAGGCCGCTGCAGATATTGTTTTATCAGGAAATCAGGCTGGTGGTATGTTTGCAATAAGTCCGGGGTCAGGATTGGCCAATGCCAGGATTGATAGAGGGCTTGACAATGTGGATTTCCAACCGTCAGCTGCTGTGATAGGTGAGAGCTTCATCACTTATTCTTTTACTGATGTCAATGGATGCATGAATTCTGATACACAAAACGTTATTGTAAACCCGGTTACATCTATTGATTATAACATACAAAATGCTCCTTCTGATCCGGATGATAACCCAATTGTATGCGCCAATTCAGGAATGGCTGTACTCATTGGCTCACCTCAGGCTGGGACAGGAAATCCAGGTACAGAGTTTAGTAGCCCGGTGTCGGGTTTAGTTAGTCAGGATGAGAGCGGGAATTGGTTGTTTAACACAACCGGACTTGGAGCAGATACTATTAATGTATCTTATACTTTTGTTAATTCATTTGATGTTTCCACTACATTAACCAAACAAGTGATCGTGCAAGCCAGTCCGGTAGCAGCCATGACGGTGTTCAATTCCTGTGTTGAAGATAATATTGAATTTTTTGATAATTCCATGGTATCTGGTTCGTCCATTGTATCATGGAGATGGGAGTTTGATGATGGTACGTTCAGCAATTTGCAGAACCCTGTACATACTTATAGCCAGCCAGGTATTTATGAGGTTGAATTAACAGTGACCAGTGGTCAGACTTGTACGTCGTCAATAATCCAGTCGATCAGAGTAGGGGATACGCCTATACCAGACTTTGGGTGGTCTTCTATCTGTAACGGTGATGCAACCGAATTCAGGGATAACTCCGATCCTGGTTCGATAGGTAATATTGAAACGTTTACCTGGGAATTTGGTGATGGGGAAAGCATAACAGGTAATGCCGGAGATGTCATTCCTCCGGGGACTAATGGAGGAAGAACCTCTGGTATATTTGATGATCCATTTCACCAATATGAAGTAGTGGGAGATTATAATGTACGACTTACGGTACAAACGAATGATGGCTGTACCAATTCTGTAGTTCGAACCGTTTTTATTTTGCCCTTTAACATAATAACACCATTACCTCAGGATGCGTACATAGAAGATTTCGAATCAGGTAATGGGGGTTGGGTAGCTACTTCCGGAGTTAAGAGCATGGCTGGAGGAACATCTGTTTATAGTGATACAAGTTGGGTAAGAAGTGTTCCCAATGGTACGGTAATTCAAAGTCCGGGAAATAATGTGTGGTGGACAGGACGAAATGGAGGTACTTACTTTCCGGATGAAGATTCGTTTGTCAACGGTCCGTGTTTTGACATTGCCCGGTTGACGCGCCCTATGATCTCGATGGACGTATGGGTAGATACACAAGAGGGTTTTGATGGTGCTGTATTGCAATATTCAACGGATGGCGGGTTTGTATGGACTAATCTTGGAGATCTTGACCAGGGTTTGGAGTGGTATAGTTCACAAGGCTTAATAAGCAGGCCGGGTGACAATCCTGGTAATTTCAATGAAGGAGATAAGGGGTGGAGTGTACCTACCAATGGATGGGTTTCCGCCCGTTTCAGCCTGGAAGAGATACCTGAAAATCAGCGAGATTTCGTTCGCTTAAGAGTAGCATTTGCAAGTGATGGTAATAATCCCACAGAATCTGATTTTAATGGTTTTGCATTTGATAATGTGTTCATAGGAAATAAAACCAGGACCGTTTTGCTGGAACATTTTACAGACAATGGCTTGCAGGCAAGCATTGATGCCAATGATCGCTTGAATACTTTTGCCCAGGAACAATTGGTAGGAGCATCTGAAATTGACTTTACTACCATCCAGTATCATATGGATTTTACAGGTACAGACCCTTTTAATTTACAGAACCCGAATGATCCATCCGGACGCGTGACATTTTATGGGGTATCTCAGCCTCCTACTACCGTTATGGACGGGTCGCAGTACAGAGGTATTACCTTTGAGCTTTTTGAATCGGACATTGACCGACGTTCTTTGGAGGACCCATCGTTTATTATAACTATTGATACGCTTAACAGCGCCGAAGACGTATTACGGCTGGATGTTACGTTAGAAGCACAAATTGATCTGCCGGATCCTGTCGTACTTCATGTAGCAGTGGTGGAAGACACGCTACGTAACGGCGGAATTGTTTATAATAATGTTTTGAAAAAATTAATTTATGGTGCTGAAGGCCAATCGATCGAAACCTTATGGACACCAGGTACGCGTCAGAAGTTCAATGCAGAATGGAATATTGGCGTAGAAGTATTTGATCCGGATAATCTGTTTATAATAGCCTTTGTCCAGGACAAAGTTACCCGTGAGGTGTACGGTGCTACAATAGCCAAAGCCCCCAGCAAAAACGAAAGACAGGTTACTTCCATTGATGATAAGATTATTCGTAATGTAAGAGAGCTTTCGATGTACCCTAACCCGGCAAATGAGCTCCTGAACTTTAAAGTACCTCAACTTACGTCTGACAAGTATAACTGGAAAATCATAGATCAACGTGGGGTAACAATACTGGAAGGTACGACAGACTTTGAAAACAGTGATGTTTATCAGATAGAAACCAGGGAATTAATAAACGGCGTCTATTATGTGGTAATAGGGGTAGAAGATAAAACTCTTATGTATCGCAAACTGGCTATTATGAACAGGAAGTAAATTACTCTTCAGGATACTTCTTTTCCAGAATAGCTCTTAGCTCTCCAATGGCCTTTTTACATTCATCTGACAGTGTAGTGACAAGGTTGGGGATCAATTCGGTATTGTAATTTTCTTTTCCATACAGTTCAATGTTTTTCACCAGGGGCTTTAGATTGTCCAGTCCCATAAACGAAATAGAGGGTTTTATCTTATGTGCTACTTTTGCCACATCATCCCATTGAGCCATATCCATTGACTTTTGCATTTCATTTAACCCGATGGGGGTATTTTTTATAAAGGTCTCTATCATTTCTTTTATAAACACCTGATCTCCATTGCATACGTTTTCAAGATAGGTGAGGTCTACCACATTTTGACTGTCTTGTTCAGGTCTGGCGGTTTCCGCTGCAAATTTGGATAGCACCTTATACAGGTCTTCAGGCTGGAAGGGTTTGGATAAATAATCATTCATACCTAACTCGATGCACCTCTCATTATCTCCCTTTACAGCATTAGCCGTAAGTGCTATGATCGGGATTTCTTTTTTGGGTGATGGAAACGTTTTACGAATATTTTTAGTGGCAACATATCCATCCATTATGGGCATCTGGACATCCATGAGAATGATATCATAGTCATTCGCTTTGAGCTTTTCCAGGGCTGTATAGCCGTTTTCTGCCTGGTCCACCCTACAATTCCACTTTTTGAGGATGTTTAGTGCATACAGCCTGTTGATATCATTATCTTCTACCAGGAGTACTTGTAACCCCTTGAAAGAGTGAATAAGGTTTTTAGACGCGGCTGATTTTCCACTTGGATATACCAGGTCCTTTTCACTACCAAAACGAAAAGGGATAATGAAAGAGAACTTTGTACCTTCATTTTCCTTACTCTCTACTTCAATACTTCCATTTTGAAGTTCTACCAACTGCTTTACGATGGAAAGGCCCAGGCCAGTACCTCCGTAGCGCCGGGTTACACTTTCATCTGCCTGTGTGAAGCTGTCAAAGATATGATCTACCTTCTCCTCAGGAATACCAACCCCGGTGTCACTAACCACAAATTTTATCCAATAGCGTGCGTCTTCCTTTTTATACAAATCAACGCTGATTTTTATCTCACCGATATGTGTAAACTTTAATGCATTACTTATCAGGTTGATCAGAATTTGATTGAGTCTTACAGGGTCACCTAATAGTACATGATCTGCCTCCGGGCTGATCATATAGCTTAGGTTTATCCCCCTTTCCTTAGATTGATAGGTAAATGTATCTACTACAGCTCCCAGTTGATATCTTATATTGAAACCAATGGTTTCAAATTTCAACTTTCCGGATTCAATGACGGAAAGGTCCAATATGTCATTGATAATTACTTTTAGGTTTTCAGTAGAATGTTTTATAGCATTTAAATACTGATGGCGGTCCTGATCAGACGTTGCTTCAAACAAGAGATTCACCATTCCCGCAATACCATTGATGGGGGTCCTGATCTCGTGGCTCATATTGGCAAGGAATTGTTCTTTTGCTTTTTGAGCCCTCAATAGTTCATCTGCATCTTTTTTTCGTTGACTGATATCCCTGCAGTCAAGAATAAGCCCTTCCAGGTTCTCCTTGTGTTTTAGATTGATTGAATTAAATTCAAGATACTTAAAGGTGCCGTCTTTACATAAAAATCTAAATTCAACACTTTCATCATAGGGCTTCGTAGTACTCTCCTCAAAATCAATTTTTAGTTTAGCTAGGGTGGTAGGCTCAATGTAGTCAAAGAAGTTTTTGTTGAGAAGACTATCCGCCTCATGACCAACCGTTTCTTGCACGGAAGGGTTATTGTATAGAATATTACCGAAGTAATCTACAATGAATATCAGATCTGAGCCGTCTTCTACTACAGCTTTGTAGAATGCTCCTTTCTTTACGTAGTCTAACAGGTTTTTTTCTGGCATTATACCTCTTCTTCCATTTCCTTTAAATATCTGTAAATGGTGGACTTTCCAATGTCCAGCTTATCAGCCACTTTTAACACATTATCATCGTACTTATCCAGGTAATAGCGGATGATCTTAAATGTATAATCACGCAATGTCATTTCCTCGAACAGAAAGTTAGTCTCTTTTGAAACACTGTTGAAACTAATATCTTCGGCAAGCACCTCATGTCCGTTAGCCATTACCGCTGAAAGCTCTATAATGGACTTAAGCTCTCGCACATTACCTGGAAAGGGGTAGGTCATTAATTTCTCCTGGGCCTCTACACTTAACACCAGAGAAGGGAGGTCATTGTCTTTTGAAAATTCTTTGAGAAAGTATTTAGCAAGTACTATAATGTCCTTATCTCTATCGCGTAATGGAGGCAAGTGTACAGGTAAACCCAATAGTCTGTAGTACAAGTCTTCTCTGAAATTTCCGGCTTTCACTTCTTCGGCCAGGTCCCTGTGAGTAGCAACGATAAGCCGGATGTCAAGTTTTATTATTTCATTGCCTCCCACACGCGTAAGTTCCCTTTCCTGCAATACTCTTAAAAGTTTAGCTTGTAAACTTAGATCCATCTCTCCGATTTCATCCAGGAAGATACTTCCACCTTCAGCCTCTTCGAACTTACCTATTCTTCGGGTATTGGCACCTGTAAACGCTCCTTTTTCATGTCCAAAGAGCTCGCTTTCCATTAATTCTTTAGGAATAGCAGTGATGTTAACTGCTACAAAAGGTTTCTTCTTCTTAGCAGAGTTATAATGGATGGCTTTGGCCACAAGCTCTTTTCCTGTACCCGTTTCGCCGGTGATTGAAACGGTTATATTGGTTTTGACGGCTTTTTCTAAAAGGGAGAAAACCTTTTTTAGTGCAATACTATTACCAATAATACTGTTATCAAATTCATACTTTTCAGAAATCTCCTGCTTTAAATGATCAATTTCTTTGACAAGAGAGAGATTCCTCCTGGCATTGTTGATCGTATTAAGCAATCGGTCTTTGGTCTCTTCATCCTTAATAATATAGTCATAAGCGCCCAATTTAAGAAGCTCTACGGCTGTGCCAATTTTTTCTTGTGCAGATATGATGATCACCTGCATATTTGAATTGTACTTATGAATCTCCGTCAATACCTTTTCCCCGGACATATCCGGGAGTGTATAATCCAACGTTATTATAGAAGGTTCTTTATATAGATTTTCGAGACAGCCTTTACCCGTTTCGAAAACCGATACCTCAAAATCAGGATTTAGACTAAGGACATATTCCAGGAATTTAGTGTATGACGGATCATCTTCAACAATGAATATCCTTACAGGGTCTTTATCATACATGTGGTGCGTCTATTTAAATTTTAGAAATGAAGATATGAAATTTAAAATAATGGTCTAAAAATTGACTTTCACAAGCTAATAAAAATAGACTAATTTATGTGAAATGATTCTCGACTTGTTATATTTTTGAATTTTGAAGTTATAACTAATTGACATTTCAAACTTTGTCTGAAGAATATGGTAGAACAATTCGACAATCTTACTGAATCAGAAAGGGAGCTCATGTTTAAGGTTCCAATATTAGTTTCAATACTGATAGCAGGTGCTGATAATGAGATTGATAAATCTGAAATTAAACAAGCTGTTAATTTATCCAAATTAAAACAACAAAAAGCCCGAAAGGATCTCATTGATTATTTTAAAACAGTCGGTACTGACTTCGAAGATAAGTTGAAAGTTACAATACAACAATACCCTGTCGACGCCAGTGACCGCAATCCAAAAATCATTGAAGAACTGGAACGTTTGAACCATGTATTGCCAAAACTGGATAAAAACTTTGCTATTGATTTTTATGCGAGCATCCGTGATATAGCCCGAAAAATAGCTGAAGCTTCTGGTGGGGTCCTTGGGTATATGGCTGTGGGATACGAAGAGTCCAAACTGATCGGTCTTGATATGATCAAAGAACCGTCAAAAGTAAGTTAACTAGCTACTGGTATGCCAGGCAAAAGCAATAGGACGATAATAGGTAGTTCCGTTATCCCTTTTCGCCTGGTATTTTTTATGTGGTTGGTATTTGCCTTAGATTTCCTGTATGGATTTGATATTAAATTTCTGGGCATATATCCCCGCACTACACAGGGTTTGGCAGGAATACTTTTTGCTCCCATCATACATGGGAATTTTCAACACCTTCTGTCCAATACTATGCCTCTGATATTCCTTGGAGGCACTTTGTTCTACTATTATAACTCTATTGCTAAAAGGATCTTTGCAGCTTGTTATTTTGGTACAAATATTCTCGTTTGGATATTTGCTCGTCCATCCTATCATATAGGAGCTAGTGGTATCGTTTATGCTATAGCTGCCTTTTTAATAGCTTTCGGGTTTTTCAGAAGGGATTTCATCTCGTTATTGATTGCCGGAATAGTTCTTTTTATCTACGGGTCAATTTTCTACGGTGTATTACCTGCCGGGAACAATGTGTCCTGGGAATCACACCTCTTTGGAGCTTTGATTGGAGTTGTCTTTGCATCATTGTATCGAAAGGCTCGCTTAAATAAGTAATTAGTACATTCTTTTCTTCAATTTGTACTAATGTTTGTTGTGGTTTAAACAAAGGGAGTGCTCTTTTTTCTTTATCTTTAGTAAGATAACCTAGCCTTTTTGTATATGGGAGACCTTAATGTCAGGCACGTTTCGAGCCATGCCCAATTGAATGATTTTACCAAACACTTGTTGAAAGATGTTGAGGCACTGGATTTTATGATCAACAATGGGTGGTTTGAAAATGGTAATATACATTTGGGCGCTGAACAGGAAATATGCCTGATAGATAAACACTTCAAACCGGCCCCGTTAGCGATGGACGTACTGGACCATTTGCCGGATAACTTCACTACAGAGCTGGCCAAGTTTAATGTAGAGGCTAATATTGAGCCATTCCCGTTTTCAGGGGACTGCTTTTCAAAATTGGAAAACAGAATTAATGAATTGTTGGGACAATTAAGGCAGGTTGCCCATGAGAAAGGGATTGATTTTGTAATTACCGGCATTCTACCCACCATTCGAAAATTTGACCTTGAGCTGGACAACATTACTCCTTTGGAGCGTTATTATGCCCTGATCAAAGCTATTGAAAACCTTAGAGGCAAGATACATGAACTTCGCATCAAAGGTATGGATGAGCTTAACGTAAAGCATGATTCGGCTATGTTAGAGGCCTGTAACACCAGCTTTCAGGTACACTTGCAGGTAAGCCCGGATGAATTTGTTCAGAAATACAATATTGCGCAATTAATTACAGCTCCGGTGTTGGCAGTGGCTTCCAATTCTCCCATGCTCTTTGGAAAAAGGTTATGGAGTGAGACGCGTATTGCATTGTTTCAGCAGTCACTGGATACACGTATTACCAGTGAGCACCTTCGTGACCGCAGTCCAAGAGTTACATTTGGAAATAGCTGGTTAAAAAATTCTATCCTGGATCTTTATAAAGAGGATATTGTTCGATTTAGAGTTATGCTCATGTCAGATCCGGAGCAGGACGTATTTGAGCTGATAGAACAAGGGATTACACCCAAATTAAGGGCTTTGACCATACACAACTCCACTGTATACCGCTGGAATCGCCCTTGCTATGGCATAAGTCCAAGTGGTAAGCCTCATTTGAGAATTGAAAATCGTGTATTACCTGCTGGTCCTACAGTATTGGATGAAGTGGCTAACGCAGCCTTTTGGTTGGGCCTTATGTCTGGTTTTGGAGACCATTATCCCAATGTACCTTCACTCATAGATTTCGATTATGCAAAATCTAATTATATCTCTACTGCCTTTAGCGGACTACACAGCGAACTGAAATGGTTTAATGGGAAGAAAATAGGGGTTTGTGAACTGATCCGAAAAGAGCTGTTACCCATTGCTAGGGAGGGGCTGGAAAAAAGGAAGGTGGAAAAAAAGGACATTGATAAATACCTCTCTATTATTGAAGAAAGGATTGACGCTGAACAGAATGGCACGCTCTGGGTGCTCAAATCACACGCCAAACTAAACAAACAAATGGGGAAGGAAGAAATGTCCGTACTGCTTACTTCTTCTATGCTTAAAAATCAAAAATCGGGACTGCCTGTACACAAATGGCAGTTGGCCGATATCAATGATCTGTATGAATACCATCCTCATGGTATTCTTGTGGAAGAATTCATGACCACTGATCTATTTACCGTGTACAAAGACGATTTACCGGAATTAGTTTCAGATGTTATGGACTGGCAAAGGATCAGGTTTACTCCTGTGGAAGATGAAAAAGGTCAATTGGTAGGATTGCTTTCATCCAGGATATTGATGCGTTTTTTTAGCCAACAGTATAAACTGGACCGTCGTGAAGATAAAACGGTGAAAGACTTAATGATCAAAAATCCGATTACCATTAGCCCGGAATCTACTATTTTTGAAGCTATGAGTATTATGGAAGGTAATAAAATTGGTTGTTTGCCCGTGGTTAAGAACGACAAGCTGATCGGTATAATAACAGAGGGTAATTTTTTAGGGATCACGGCAAGCCTTCTTAAGGTTTTAAACAAAAACGCGAAGTAATCATTGGATAGAATAATTGAGGACATCGAAGGCAGCGAAGACGGGCCCTTGGTAGTGCTGGTAAGTGGAGTACATGGTAATGAAAAATCGGGGGTAGAAGCGGCTAAAGATGTAGTTAATACAATTGCTTTAGACAGTATTCCTTTTCGGGGACGTATTATTGCTATTCGAGGTAACCTTCAGGCATTAGCAAAAAATAAGCGTTTTATTCGCTATGACCTTAATCGATGCTGGCATGAAAATGCTATCGTTGACATTTTAAGCAATAAAGGCCACCTGGAAGCAGAGGATCTGGAGGTCAGAGAATTACTTGATTTTTTTAATACATTACCTACGGATAATCATAGCCCCAAGCTATTGGTTGATTTACATTCAACTTCATCGGAAAAAGGAGATTTTATCGTGATACCGGAAGATGAAAGTCAGAACCCCATTGTACAAACGTTAAAACTGCCGGTGATCATAGATCTGAATAAACATCTTGAAGGTACATTGCTTCAATACATGCACCATCATGGCTTTATCTCTTTTGCATTTGAAGGAGGAGCAGTAGGTACTGATGAGGCTCATAGTTTACATATCTCAGGTATTTGGGAGTTGTTGCATGCTTCAGGTATGATTTCGTCTGCCATACGAGAACAGTATTCGCAATACTCACAATATATCAAAGATCATCACCTGAAACTCCCACGTCGTGTTTCAGTTGTATACCATCATAAATTGGAAACAGCTTCTTCTTTCCGTATGAGACCAGGATATCATAACTTTATGCATGTAAAAAAGGGAGAGTTGCTGGCACATGATACTTCTGGTGAAATAAGATCTGCGCATGACGGTATGATCTTTATGCCATTGTATCAGCCGGAAGGTGATGATGGTTTTTTCATAGTAAAAGAAGTTTAATTCAATGGCCTTAACACCAGATGCTGTTTTATCAGACCTAAAGAGTAAAAAATATGCACCGGTTTACTTTTTGCAAGGAGAAGAAACCTACTACATAGACCTTATTGCGGATTTCATAGAAAAGAATGTGTTGTCTGAGGCAGAAAAAGGCTTCAACCAAACTATTTTATACGGTCGTGATGTAGCCATGAATGTAGTGCTTACCAATGCACGCAGGTTTCCCATGATGTCAGATAAGCAAGTGGTAATTGTTAAAGAAGCGCAAAACATTTCAGACCTCAACAGAGAGCAAGGCCAAAAGCTATTAACCGACTATCTCAATAACCCTGTGCCATCTACTATCCTGGTCTTTTGCCATAAAAATAAAACACTGGATAAGCGGAAAGCCCTTGGTAAAATCATAGAAAAGCAGGCAGTAGCGCTCACCACTAAGAAGCTATACGATAACCAGGTGCCAGCCTGGATAGAAGGCTATCTTAAGTCAAAAAACTTTAGCGCAACGACTAAGGCAGTTCAAATGCTGGCCGATTCAATTGGCGCTGATCTGGAGAGGTTGTCGAACGAGATAGACAAAATGCTGATCAACTTTAATGAACCGGTACAAATTGACGAGCAATTGGTCCAAAAGTATGTGGGTATCAGTAAGGAGTACAATGTTTTTGAGTTGCAAAAGGCACTTGTAGTTAAGGATGTAGTGAAAGCCAATAAGATCTTAAATCATTTTGGTGCCAATCCCAAAAAAAACCCGGTACTGCCCGTCATATCTATCTTGTTTTCTTTTTTTAGTAAGCTTTTAATGGCACATCATGCCAAAGATAAATCAGAGCGTAACCTGGCTTCCACTCTTAAAGTAAGCCCGTATTTTGTAAAAGACTATAGCACGGCCCTCCGATATTATTCGCTGGCCAATGTGGTTAACAATATCCATCAACTACGGTCGGCTGACTTAAAATCAAAAGGTATAGGAAACACATCTACTTCGGAATGGGAACTATTAAAAGAATTGGTTTTCCGATTGTTGCATTAATATCGCGTCAATGATTAAATGACGTATGTGATTGGATCACGCATAGTGTTTTTAGGTACCTGCGTTATTCCGGAAGTTAACAGTCAGCAACAAGCAGCAGGCAATAGTGTTATAAAGTGGACTTGCAACAAAAAATTCTACAAAGTAACCATCTCTTTACACTTAACTTAACATCAGGTATATTTTGCCCTCATGGTCTTGAAGCCCCAGAAGGTTTTAATTGAAGTGATCCATGTTAAATCGTTGAAAGGCCATTGATTAAATTTACTTAGTTTTACCTTTCATAAAAGATTTAGTCATTGATAGACACCTTTTGATAAATCTTTCGTTAATAATGAGTTAACAACTAACCACTTTTTAAAACCATATCATACATGAAGTTAAGGCTTTTTGTAGTCCTTTTTTTTGTGAGCTTTCATTTTGCACAAGCACAAAACACATTATATTTCACTGATAATGAGTCCCTTTATAGGAAGGGGCTGGAACTACTTGATAAATCCAACTATGCTGCTGCACGTCAGCTTTTTGAACGATACAATTCCTTGTCAGGTACTAAAGTGAATCAATTGGAAGCGGAGTATTATTCTGCCTTCTGTGCATTGAATTTGTATCATAAAGATGGAGAAAAGATGATTGACCGTTTCATTCGTAGTAATGAAACACACCCCAAGGCACTGTTGGCTTATTATGACCTCGGAAAACACTATTTCAAGCAAAAGAACTATAAGAAAGCAATCCGATATCTTTCAAAAGTGAACCTGACCCTGGTTTCCAAAGAGGAAAGTCAGGATACGCGTTATAAACTGGGTTATTCATACTTTACTCAGCGAAAGTTTAATGAAGCATTGGGGTATTTTAACGTACTAAAAACAAAAAAAGGCCCATATATGGCAGCCTCGTCTTACTACGCAGGTTACATAGCCTATCAGCAGGGGCGTTATGATGAAGCCGTTACAGACCTTGAAAGGGCACAGGAAAATGAAGCTTACGCTACGGTAGTGCCGGGAATTTTAGCTAACCTCTATTACCGGCAAAAACGGTATGACGACTTAATTGCTTACAGCAAAAAAGTACTATCTGGTAAGAACAGAGTGAATACCAAGGATTTTTACCTACTTACTGCCGATGCTTATTTAAGTAAAGGCGACTACAAGAAGGCGTCAGAATATTATGATCTCTATGATAATCAGATGAAAAATCCTTCTGCTGATATCCGTTATCGCATAGGATATGCTAATTACCGGTTGGGGAACTTTGATGAAGCGATTACTAACTTAAAACGTGCAGCCTCTGACAGGGACAGCTTAGGTATTTACGCATCTTATTACCTGGGTATTATCTATTTGAAGAATGGGAATAAACTGTACGCCCTAACCGCTTTTGATGTTACCCGAAAATCTGATATAAACGCCGAACTCAAACAGGAAGCCTCTTATCAGTATGCCAAAGTGAGTTATGATCTGGGTAGATCAAAAGAAGCCATCGAGGCCATGATAGGCTTTATCAAAACGTACCCTGATAACGAGCATGCGGATGAAATGAATGACCTGCTTTCTGAGGCTTATCTCACAACTAATAATTATGACCTGGCCATAACTCATGTTGAAAGTTTGAGGAATGTTAACATCAGCATGCAACGTGTTTATCAAAAAGCTGCCTACCTGCGAGGCTCGGAGTTGTTCAATAAAGCTGAATATGCCAAAGCCCTGGACATGTTCAGAAAGGCCTTGAAATATCCTGTAGATGATCAATACCGGGCGTTGACTAACTTTTGGGCAGGGGAGGCTTATTCTATTGGTAATCGATACCAACAGGCCATAGATAATTACCGGTCAGTTTTAAATAATAGCGGTGCTTCTGGCTTGCCAGAATATAAAAAGGCCAGATATGGTGCGGGTTATGCTTATTACAATATGAAAACTTATGATAAGGCACTTATTAACTTCAAGGAATACATTAACACTGTGAACCGGGAAACAGAAAAGCAATATTACGAAGACGCGCTGCTGAGACTGGCAGACTGTTACTATGTATCTAAGTCTTATGATAATGCCTTGAACTACTACAATCAGGCAGTTAGGTTGAATAAAACAGATAATGACTACGCGCACTTGCAGGCCGGTACTGTTCTGGGTATACAAGGAAATGTAGCAAGTGCAGTGAATGAGTATAACTACCTAATTAAAAATTATCCCAAGTCACGTTACTTAGATGATGCCTTGTTCCAAAAAGGACAGCTTTACCTTGAAAGCGGTAATTATCAAGAAGCTGCCATGGGGTTTACTCAGCTCATCCTTAAAAAGCCCAATAGCAGGTTTGTTCCGTACGGATACATGCGCCGGGCTTCAAGTTATTACAATCTGCAACAATATGATAAGACTATTGCAGACTATGAGAAGGTTTTGAGTGCATTCAATACGCATTCGGTGGCAGGTGAAGCACTTCTTCCACTGCAAGAAGTATTGAACTTACAAGGCAGATCAAACGAATTTGATCAGTATTTGACGCGCTACAAAAAGACTAACCCGGATAACAAAGGGCTTGAAAGCGTTGAATTTGAGACTGCTAAAAACCAGTACTTCAACCTGGATTATAACAAAGCCATTCAAAGCTTTAAAAATTATATAAAGCAGTATCCTGACAATGCTAAAGTAGAGGAGGGGACATACTATATTGCCGAGTCCTACTACCGTCTTAAAGAATTTGAAAAGGCCCTTGATCATTATAATGAACTAATGAATACAGGTACATTTGCCCAGCTCAATCGCGTCATTGGACGTATTGGTGAGATAGAATTTAGAAGCGCTCGCTATGAGAATGCCATCTACTTTTATAATCAATTGGCAGATGTGGCCTCGACAAAGAAGGAGCAATATAATGCCTGGTCAGGGCTGATGGAGTCGTACTACTTACTGAGTGAATATGATTCTGTAGATCATTATGCAAAAGTGATCCTGGAGCGAGGCAATGTAAATATAAGCTCTCAGAATAAAGCTTCATTGTTTCTGGGTAAGTCAGCCTTTAGCCAGGGGAACTACGAAGTGGCAAGGGATGAATTTCTCAATACACTGAACAGTGCACGTGATGAATTCGGGGCGGAGGCACAGTACCTGTTAGGTTATATATTTTACCTGGAAGGAAAGTATCACCAGTCGATAGAAGCATTGATAGCCTTGAACAATCACTTTAATGTATATGAGGAATGGGTGGGGAAATCTTACCTGCTACTGGCGGATAACTATGTTAAACTTGAAGATTTCTTTCAGGCCAAAGGCACACTGAATTCTGTGATCGAAAACTTTCCATTGGAACATATCCGGGAACAATCCAGGCAGAAATTACGAGGAATAGAAGCATTGGAAGCTGCTGAAAGAAAAGAAGAATTAAATGAATCTGATACTTTAGATATTGATATAGAAGTTCCTGAAAAATAATGAGTTATAATATTAACATAGATAAAATCTATCAGCGATATATGAGGTTTTTTTCCATTTTAATCGTTGTATTATTGCTTTCAACCGTTCATATTGCAAAGGCCCAGGAAGGTTGGGAAAATGACGGAGAAATTGAAGATGTAGAGATCGAGATCGTTAAAGATCGTGAGATCAATTTGCCGAAGGCCAATCGGCAATTCGATAAAATCCCTCCTTCAAACACTACCATTCAAAAAGACAAATTGGAATACTTTTTTCAATCCATGGATTTCAAATTACCAGAACTTAATGTACGGGTCCGTCCATTGAAAATGAAAAGCCAGAAGCTTTCCAAGATATATGGAAATTATGTCAAAGCTGGATTTGGTAACTATGTTACACCCTACCTGGAAGGTTATGTGGCCAGCAAAAGAGATAAAGAAAGAATGTATGGCGCTCATCTTTATTATTTAAATTCACAGCGTGGTCCTGTGAATGATGAAGCTTCCGGATCGGGAAGGTTTGACCTTGATCTTTTTGGTAAGCTATTTCATGATGACTTTACTGTGGGGGGGGAATTGGGTTTCAGAAATCGCAGTTATCACTTCTTTGGATTTGAGCCGGACCCCAATGTTTTCCAGGTTCTGGAAGAGCAACGATTCAATAACTTTTACTTGAGCACCTCTATTGAGAATACAGATGCAGACGCCAAAGTGCAATACTTCGCTGGGTTGAAATTTGACTACCTGACGGATGACTTTGATGCAACTGAGAGTGAAGTCCAATTTGATTTCAGAGGCAAGTACCAACTAGGTGATCTTACCTCGATAAACTTAAACAGTGACCTGGATTTGATCACACAGAAAGATGATCTGATCGAGGCAGGCACCCGGACCATATTCAGAATAACACCTACCGTCCATTTCCAATACGAAGGATTTAAGATACAGGCCGGGTTTAATGCAGTTTATGAAAACGATACCCTGGGAGATTCTGAAGAATTACATTTTTACCCTGAGGCACGGGCTTCTTATGATCTTACCCAAAGTTTCCAGGTGTATGCCGGCATCCGTGGCGACATAGTTAAAAATACCTTGCGGCAATTAACCACGGAGAACCCATTTTTAGGACCTAATACTGCAGCCTATAACCAAAATAAAACGTTCGAATTTTACGGTGGGATAGAAGGAAAACTCACAAGTAAATTTGGATTTGGTGCCGGAATAAGCGCTGCCAGCTATAAAAACATGTACTTTTTCATTAATGACGTGGTGAGTGAGCAAAAATTTATTGCAGCATATGCGGAAGACAATACAGGTGTTTTTAATGTGTTTGGTGAATTGTCCTACAACACTGAAGAAAAGCTTCGACTTAGTTTAAGAGGGGACGTATTTGCCTATGATACGCCGGATGCATTTGAAAATGCCTGGCACAAACCCAATTATAAACTAACTGTAATTTCTTCATATAATCTGTTTGATAAGTTCCTGTTTGGAGGAGAGCTATATGCTTTAGGGGGACTGCAGGCATTAGATGTTGCTACTGATCGATCCATTGATCTTGATGCAGCATTTGATGTAAACCTTAACGCAGAGTATCTTGTTTCTTCTCAAATATCGACCTTTGTGAGGTTTAATAACATTTTTGGTCAGCAATACGAATTGCTCAATAACTATCCGTCACGTGAATTACAGGTTATGGTAGGGGCAACATATAGTTTTTAGTGCATCGTTGATGGAACAAAAAGGACAAACAGTAAGGTAATAAATGGGCAGCCTTAAGATGATTTTTGGAGAAGTATTTGCCTAATACTGTTATTGATCATCAGCTTAACAAGTCGATTGAAATTTCAAAAAGTCACCTGATTTGTCACTACTCATTGTGAAATATGCGTTGAACCTATCATAGAGCCAGTTTACTTTACATTTGTGGCAGTGAAAAATTAAACTATTTTTGTAAGAATAAACCTCATACATTCAACCATAACATTATCAAAATGGCTAGTAAGAAAAAAGATCAGTCAGAAGAAAGTGATAACATCAATGAAGAAAATCTGGGCGACAATATTAATGAGGCGGACGATAGCTTTGGTTTACCCGATGTAGCTTATCAACCTCTGGATTCTGAAAATGAATCTGAGTCAGATCAGAGACAGGAGTATGGTACCGGGGAATCAGGATCATCAGACTTTGAAAGTTCGTATGAGAAAGAAGAAGATGAGTATGATTATGTTCCAGGAAGTTATTCACCCCCCAAAAGCGAAGGCAATAAGTCTGGTATGATCATTGGTGTCATCGTAGTTTTATTGCTGGCTGCTGTTGCTATATGGTTTTTTGGGTTTCATAGACCGGCTCAGCTGGCAGAAGAAGCTAAGATCGAGAAGCAACGTAAAGCTGCAGAAGCACAGCGTAAACGTCAGGCAGATCTTAAAGCGGAACAAGAGCGTATACAGCGTGAAGAAGCTGAACTTCTGGCGGCGCAGGAGGCGGAAGCCGCAGCAGAACCTGAAGAAGGTAGTATCGAAACAATTTCTTCACGTACAGGTCGTTATCATGTGGTAGTTGCCAGTTCCGTGGATGGCGATCTGGCCATGGACTTTGCGAAAAAATTGAGTTCGAACGGAAAAAGTGTAACCATTATTGAACCTTACGGTAACGTCCTGTTTTACCGTGTTACAATACATGCGTTGGATACATGGGACGAGGCCCAAAGTCAGGCAGATGCACTTAAAGGTGAATATGGTGACGGTGTATGGGTGATTAAATATTGATAGCGTAGATGATATTAACACAAATTACTACGGCGGCACAAGACACCACAGATGTAGTAACCTCACCTGACTCGGTCAGGGTAATTGACCTCCTTTTTCAGGGAGGTTTTATGATGATACCTATCCTGGTACTATCTATCGTAGCGATTTACATTTTTGTAGAACGTGTAAGAACGATAAATGCAGCTTCCAAAACACCGGATCAGTTCATGTCGCAAATTAGGCAACAGGTGGAAAAAGGTGATGTAGATGGTGCCAGAATGACTTGCCAGCAACATGACTCTCCGGTAGCGCGCATGATAGAAAAGGGAGTGGCCAGGATCGGGAGCCCTTTGAAAAACATTGAAGTGTCTATAGAAAATGTCGGCAAGATCGAAATATTTAAATTAGAGAAAAACCTTTCTCTTTTAGCCACTATCTCCGGAGCTGCCCCCATGTTGGGCTTCCTGGGGACGGTTATAGGGATGATACAGGCATTTATCTCCATTGCGCAGGAAGAAGGGTCAGTAAGCCCTAAACTGCTGTCAGAAGGGATTTATACGGCTATGGTCACTACCGCAGCAGGTTTGTTTGTAGGAATACTTGCTTACCTTGGTTATAATTACCTGGTGACAAGAGTTCAGAAAGTGATCCATAAAATGGAGTATAATTCGATTGATTTTATAGACCTTTTACAAGAGCCGAGGTAATGGGATTACAAACCAAGCATAAAATAGAGCCTATGTTCAGCATGTCATCCATGACCGACATAGTCTTTCTATTGCTGATTTTTTTTATGCTTACTTCTTCTTTTATTACTCCATCCGGTTTGCCGGTTAATCTGCCCACAAGCAAGACCAGTACCGTAGAAATGCAAAAAGTTTCTGTGACTATTACCGAAGCGCTTGATTATTACGTTAATGATAAAAAGGTCAGCCGTGCCATGTTGGAAGGAGAGCTTAGAAGCAAGCTGGGAGAGGCAGAAGGGGTAGTATCCTTACATATTGACAAAGCTGTACCTTCTGAACACCTGGTTTATGTAGCCGGTATCGCGACTGCCTTGGAGGCAAAGGTTTCTGTAGCAGTAAAGCAGTAAATATTAAGGCCATCGCCTTTAAATAATATGTCAGAACACGAAGAAAATAGAAATCAAAAAGTGAGCATGATGATATCGCTTGGTATCCATGCACTGCTATTGATTGCTTTTCTATTTATTCTGGCCTGGCGCGAACCGGACCCACCTTTACCGGAATACGGTATAGAGCTTAATTTTGGTATAAGTGATGCTGGTACAGGGCAATCGCAGCCTACCACACCACCTAATGAAAATGTTAGTGAAGAGGAATCTGCTCCTGAGGAACTACCTGAGGAGACTTTGGAAGAGGCCGAAGAAGTGACTGAGGAAGTCCCGGCTCCGGCTGAAGAGGTGACTGAAGTGGTAGAGAATACACAAGATAGTCCGGATGTGGTGCCGGAAAATGAATCTGAGCCGGTAGAAGCGGAGCCCGATCCGGTCGAAGAGAAGGAGGAGGAAGAGCCTGAAGAACCTCAAAAAGTAGAAAACGAAGAACCTGTACAGCCCGAAGTCGGGGCGGATGGAGAAGACGGAGAAAGTGATCAACAACAGGCTTCCAATCAGGGGGATAACCTGGATGCAACAGGTGACGAGGGAGATCCGCAGGGTTCACTGGATTCCAGGACCCTTTATGGTAATCCGGGTGGAGGAGGTGGGTCTTCTCTGGATATGACAGGATGGGTCTGGGACTTTAAACCTAACCCAAAAGATGATTCCAGTGACACCGGCCGCATTGTATTTGAAGTAAAGATTGATGATCAGGGCGAGATCCTTTCCGTAAGAAGATTGGAAAGTACGGTGAGTCCTGCCACTGAAAAGATCTATCGACAGGAAGTAGAAAAACTTACATTTTCCAAAACTTCTGATAATGCTATTCCGGCTCCTGTTTCTACAGGAAAAATCACCTTTGTTATCCGATCAAAGTAAGTCATTACAACTTATTTATTAAGTTGTTAGAGCTTTTTCACTGTTTAAATTGTATTTCATGACAGCAACGGCTATTTTCGCTCGTTAAATAAAAAACGAGATGACCTTCCCTTTAGCTAAACGCTTTCTTGCTCTTATCTTTTTCAGCCTTATTTTTCTTTCCTGTGGGGATGATGATGCGCCTGAGACGGATGTCAACAATGCTCCTGCGGTAAATGATCAAAACTTCACAGTCGAAGAAAATGCTTCTGAGGGTACTGCTGTAGGTATTGTTGTAGCCTCAGATTCGGATCAGGATGACATAGCATTTAGCATAACTTCAGGTAATACTGGCAGTGTTTTCGAAATGGACCAGGCATCGGGTGAAATTACAGTAAATGGCGTACTTGATTTTGAAGTTGTACCTGAGTATACTTTGCAAATAGCAGTGAGTGATGGGACCGATATGACTACAGCGAACATTATGATCTCACTTACAGATATCTCTCGTGAGCTTTTTACCACGGAAGCACAATTGATGGCTGAGCTTGATGGAAGTTATAATAAACTCAACGCTTATGCAGAGTTTTCTTACGTTTTTGATGCAGTATATGCAAATGAAATAGCAGCACCGGATACGGATTGGAATGCAACATTTGGCCACACTCTGACTTCAATGGACGGTAAAGTCAATGATTTATGGTCTGGTGCATGGGATATCCTTTATACCTTGAACAGTATTGCTCTAAGTACTGAAAATGTAATTTCAGGTACACAGACACAAAATGAAATTATTGCAGAAGCTCTTACTATGCGAGGTTTCCTTTTTTTACATCTCTTAAACTGGTATGGTGCATTACCGCTTGATCTGGGTGTTGATGATCAAATGCTGGCAAGAAGTACTATGGAAGAAGTGTTGCAGTTAATTCAATCGGACCTACAGTCAGCCGTGACCAACTTACCTGCCAGCCGTAGTGGTGCAGCACAAAGCCGGTTTACGGCTAATGTTGCAAAAGCAGTTCTTTGCCGCTCTTATCTATGGCAGCTTCAATGGCCTGATGTTTTAAATTCGGCTACAGAACTGATTAACGATGAGGCTTTAGAGCTTAACACTGTCCTGGATAATTTTGAGACAGATAAAGCTGAAATAATCTGGGGATTTGATGCAACAGGAAATATTACTTTCAATAACATGTTTACTAAAGGCACATTTGTCCCTTTGATCAGACTGACAGAGTCGTACTTGGCGCGTGCGGAATCTAATGCTATGTCAGGGTTTGCGATTAACGCTATTGACGATATCGACGTACTCAGAATCAGGAGAGAAGAAGCTGAACTTCCGAACGGACCAGGACAAGAAGAATTACTCGGTTTCGTATTTGAGCAATGGCAAAAAGAGATGAAATTTGAAGGTATGGCTTTTATGAATCTAAAGCGTTTTGGAAAAGCAGAAACTGAACTTTCCATTCAATCTTTTCAACTATTACTACCTATTCCTCAAGGCGTAATTGATACTAATGACAACTTTTTCCAAAACCCCGGATACTAGTTTTCAATTCCGGACAAGGTTAAGTTTTAATGTGGTTTTAAAAAACGCCTGTTTTCGGTATGTATTTCCTGCCCTGAAGTTTGACTTTAGTATAATGAAAAAAAACCTTTTTCCTGACTAAAATCAGGATTACAAATGGCCTGTTTTCTTTATAGCCTTGAGTATTTATAATATATTGTGAGCCTCGTTGTATCTGGCTTTTAATTTTATGAAAACGTCCCCATTATTCCCCGCCCTGTTTTTTGTATTGATCACTTCATTCTCTTACGCTCAAAAATGGCCCTTCAAGTTTGGCAAGGTTACCGAAGAAGAGATGCAATTGGAAAAGTGTGAGTTTTACCCTGAAGCAAAATCAATGGTTCTGGGAGAATACGGTGATCTGAGTTTTTATTATACAGATGACCATGGTTGGAAATATGAAATGGAAGTTACGGTGCGTAAGAAGATATTTAAAATCACCGATGGCGATCAGGCTAATGTAAAAATCAGTTTGTATGAACCGGTCAAGGGAAGCGCTAAGGAGGAAATAACGGGAATAAAGTCGTATACCTACAACGAAGTGGACGGAAAAATTGAACGGGAGAAGCTGGATAACAGTGAATACTATACCAAAAGAATAAGTGATTACTGGGTAGAGATCAGCTTTGCTATACCGAATGTAAAAGAGGGCTCTGTCATTGAATACACCTACAGGAAAACATCCGATTATCTCTATAATTTGACCACCTGGTATTTTCAGTCAGATATTCCCACGGCACATAGCGAGTTCAGATTCACCATACCGGAATATTTTAACTACCAGGCGTCGCAGTTAGGAAATGTCTATCTCGGAGAGAATGAAAATAAAACAAAGCCCGAAAAGTTTACCTATAAATGGGAGGTCCAGGAGGCAATGGGCAATGTCAGAAAAGGTACCGGTACGCTTGAATCGAATAGTAAATGGCGACGTATGGTGTTAAGGAATATTCCTCCCATAGAAGATGAGCCATTCATGAATAACCGGTCCGACGTTCCGTCCAGGTTAGAATTTCAATTGATGTCTACTAATTTTCCAAATAGTGTGATGAAAGTGGTGGCGGGCAGTTATCAAAAATTTAATAATGAACTGTTGACGAGCAGTTCTTTTGGAGACAGGTTAAAAAACGGCAATTTCGTTAAGTCGCTGGAGAATTCACTTCAGGGTAAAAGCCCTCTTGAGAAAGGACAGTCCATATACACTCATATCAGTAAGCATTTTGACTGGAACAAATCGTATAATTTTATGAGTTCTCAGGCAGGAAGACCGGCCTACAATAAAAAAAGTGGTAATGTAGCTGATATTAACTTGACCCTGGTGGCAGCCTTAAGAGAATTTGATCTCCAGGCCTTTCCTGTAATACTGAGTACAAGGGGACATGGGACAGCCCATCCTATATATCCGTCTTATGATGATTTTAACTATGTAATTGCCGTTATTATTGTAGATGGGAAATTGATTACATGTGATGCTACTTCCGGGCTGCCTTTTGGGCAACTCCCTTTGAAATGCAGAAATGGGAATGGATGGTTGGTAAATGATGGTGGGGGGAAGTGGTTAGACCTTAAAGCCAATTCTAAGTATGTTGAGACCACTGTGATAAAAACTGAAATTAAAGAGGGGGAGCTGGTGACACATGTACAGCAGAGAGAAGCAGATTATGCTGCACATTCTTTCTTGCGTAAGATCCGAAATAGCTCCGAAGAGGAATACTCCAAGACAATTTCAGCTGCATTTTCTGATGCGGAAGTAAAAAATTTCCATGTTTCGGAAATTGATCTAAGTCAGCCGGTAGAGATAGAGTACGATGTAGTGCGTGAAGGAAATGATGCCGACGTCATTTACATCCAGCCAATTATTACCGGTAGTATACAAAGCTGCCCATTCACAAGAGAAAGTAGAACATCACATATTGATTTTCCTTACACTCAGTCCAGGCGTGTATTAGCCCAAATAACAATACCGGAAGGTTACCAGGCTGAATTACCTGAAGCTGCAATCTATAAACTTCCTGATGGGGCCGGGGCTTTTATTTTCAACGTTCAGCAGCAAGGTGATCAGGTGCATGTAGTGAGTACATTGACGATAAAGAAAACCATGTTTTCAACAGAAGAATATACCAGCCTGAAAAGGTTTTATGAAATGGTGTCAAATAAAAATCAGGAATTAATAGTGCTATCCAGATGAAAAGATTGTTTAGCCTACTGGTTTATATATTCCTGGCCATACCTGTTGTTTGGGCCCAGGTACCTGATGAATTCTTAAAAGAGTCAACCTCTAATGCTATTGTAGTAAGTAGTCACGAAGAATTTATCATTGAAAGTGCCGAGCAGTCTGTCATAAAAAAAACATACGAGCTTGTTTTAAAAAATAAGTATGCCGGTGACCTGAAAGAGGTATGGTTGTATTATGATCAGTTCAGGAAAGTGACACAGGCCGAGGTGCTGATTACGGACCTGACCGGAAAGGAGATTGCGAAATTTAAACTCAAAGACTTTGATGACAGGGCTGCATGGTCAAGTGACATAGCCTCAGACAGTAGATGGAAGGCATTATCTCCAAGCTTTTCAAGTTACCCTATGAAAATAAATGTATCGTATGAGATAGAGAAATCCGGTTCGCTCCATTATCCCATATGGAAACCCCAGGATGAAGAGAAGTTACGTATCATGTCGGCAGATTTTAAAGTGATTGATCGTTCTGGAAAGGGTATCCGGTTTCATGAGTTTAATGTACCACCTGTTAAAACGGATAAAGGGTCAGAAGAGACTATTTACCAGTGGGAGGTAAAGAATATTGCTCCCTACGAGTTTGAGAGTTTTAATCGGGATATTGAATATTATGCTCCTATAGTATATACGGCACCCAATAATTTTAAGATGGAAGGTTATGCAGGTGAAATGTCCAGCTGGAAGTCATTGGGGGAATGGATTCAACAACTCAACAAGAATAAAAATGATCTTGAACCCCATCAATTAACAGAATTAGACGCTCTGTTAACCGGTGTGAAGGACGATCTTGAAAAAACACGTATTATCTACGACTATCTTCAGAAAAACACGAGGTATGTCAGCATTCAGCTTGGCATTGGTGGATGGCAGCCCTTTAGTGCAGCCTATGTGCACGAAAAGAAATATGGAGACTGTAAGGCGCTGTCGTTTTACATGAAGTCGTTATTGGAACATTATGGTGTAAAGAGTCATTATACGCTTATAAAAGCCGGTAGGTATGCGCATGATGTTAACACTGAATTTCCAAACGCCCATTTTAATCATGCAATACTGACAGTACCTATTTCAAAAGATACTATATTTCTTGAATGCACTTCTCAAACTAGTCCGTTTGGCTATATGGGTACTTTTACCAGTAACAGGAATGCGCTTTTAATCACCGATGACGGTGGTAAATTAATACGCACCAGAAAATACGAAACTTCGGAAAATGTACAATCTACCAAGACAGTTATTGAACTTACTAAAGAAGGTGCTGCGAATATCTCTGTGCAAAGAATATTTAAGGGACTTGAGGTAGAAAACAAAGGCTTTTACAGGCTGTATGATGCAGTAAGTAAGGATAGAGACCATTGGTTATTAGATAAATATCGTTGGGATGGAGTTAGTCTTACTTCCTTTGAATTAATGGAATTTGATGAAAAGAGTGTGCCGAAAGGCGGGTTTATAGCTGAATTAACTGCTGAGAAAGAAGCTCGAAAAATGGGAAAAAGACTCTTCCTAAACCCGGGTAAATATATTAGTGCCGGTATAAAAAAAATGACGGAAGAAGAGCGGAGCAAACCTATTAGCATTAGGTACGGCTATACACAAGTGGATACTATTATTTATGCAGTTCCTGAAAACCATCGTATAGAAGGTAGTTCTTCACCGGTACTTTTAGAAACAGCGTATGGAACTTACCGGAAAGAAATAATCCAAAATCAGCAAAAAATTACTGTGCTTAGAAAGTTTGCACTAAAAGATGGCGTCTATCCAACCGAAGCTATCGATGAATTCAAAGCGTTCATCAATACTGTGGTCAAAAACGATCGGCGACAGATTGTGTTAGTAAATAAAACGTAACACTATCAACGTGCTTTAGAGAATATCAGGCAACTAGTGCAAGGCTAAATACTCTATGAGGCCTTCCTTGATCCGCTGATACGTCTCTTTTTGCTCATCTTTATCGGCTTCCAATAATGTCATTCTGAATCCCAGGAGGTCAGAGGCAAAAGTGGAAATAGGAACTACACACACCTGCTTTGCCGCCAATAGATAATAGACGAAACGTTTATCGAGGGCCATGCCGGGAGTGACCCATGTATCAAGTATTGCCTTGACTTTTGGATCTGCAATTTTCAAAGTTTGTTGATCATTTAGTACACCCTCTTTGAATATAATAGTGTTATAGAAAGCCCCGTTGGTCAGGTTGAACCGGATGCCTTTGATATCTGAAAATACCTGCGTCAGATAGTTACTTCGTTTACCTATCTGCTCGTTGGTTTCTTTGATGAAATCAGCGTAACGAGGGTCTTCCATTATTTCAGGGATAGCTCGCTGCGGTAAAGTAGTCGAACTTACTTCAATCATTTTGGCGTTGTCTATGGTCTGGCAAAGTTTATTAAAATCTGCATCATGTTGCCGGTTATAGTACTCAGCCCAACCACATCTGGCTCCGGGCCATGGAAATTCTTTAGATATTCCCTTTAAAGACATACCGGGGACATCACCGATTACTTCAGCCATACTGGCTGTGCTGGCTCCATTGTAAATAATGTTCTGATAGATCTCATCAAATATCAGGAACAGATCGAATTCCTTAGCAATCGCCACAATGCGTTCCAGAATATGCTTAGGGTATACCATTCCTGTTGGGTTATCCGGGTTGATAACAAGAATACCTACTATGCCCTGGTTGTATTTTACCTTCATATATAAGTCTTCAAGGTCCGGATACCATGAATTCTCAGGATCCAAGGTATAGGTAATAGGTGTTGCATTGGCATGTGCCGCTTCCGCAGATGAGTGGGTGGAATAAGCAGGTGAAGGACCTATCACGCGGGCAGCAGGTTGAAGGAATTGGTAGATCTTGGCTATGGCATCACCTAACCCATTGAAAAACGTTATGTCTTCTAAACTAACCTGGGCGCCATTCAGGGCGTTATTTTTAGCAGCAAGGTATTTTCTTGTTTCCAGCAAACCTTTGGAATGACTATACCCAAAGGTCTTGTCTTGCATTAGTAAATTGATGATGCTTTCTTTCATCCAGGAAGGGAGCTTTCGGTTTTTCTGGATAGGGTCACCAATGTTTTCCCAATGAATTTTGTACCCTAATTCCTGGAGCTTTTCTGCTTTTCTCACAATGCCCCGGATCTCATAAGACAGCTCGTCGGCTCCGGGGCGTAATAAATTTTGACGCATACACTTAAAAAAATTGAACACGAAGGTAATAAGATTCTTAAATCAAATTAAGGATTATGAAATCTGAAGTCTGAAATTTGCCTATTCTTTAATATGATGTTACCAATGACTAATTTTTCTACTTATCAGGAAGTACTGGAATATTTATATACCCAACTGCCCATGTTCCAGCGTGTAGGTGGGACCGCTTTCAGGAAAGATTTGGTTAACACTGAAGCATTATGCGACTTTCTTGACCATCCTCAACATAGATTTAAATCTATTCATGTGGCGGGAACCAATGGAAAGGGTAGTAGTTCGCATATGATCGCATCGGTGCTACAGGAGGCAGGTTATAAAACAGGGTTGTATACCTCGCCACACCTGAAGGATTTTACAGAGCGTGTAAAGATTAATGGAGAACCGGTGACAAAGCACTTCGTGGTCAGCTTTATAAAGAGAATATTGCCGGTGATAGAAACCCTTAGCCCTTCCTTCTTTGAAATTACCGTGGCATTGGCCTTTGACTACTTTGCTCAACAGCAGGTAGACATTGCTATTATTGAGGTGGGAATGGGGGGGAGATTGGATTCCACTAATGTGATACAGCCTGAACTGAGCCTGATCACCAATATCAGTGAGGATCATAAACAGTGGCTTGGAGACACATTGGAAAAGATAGCCTTTGAAAAAGCCGGTATTATAAAAGACCATACGCCGGTTGTGATCAGTGAAAAACAACCTGAAATAACGCATGTTTTTGACCAAAAAGCCATCGACTTAAATGCCTCATTAAGCTATGCTTCCGATGAATATATGGTTTCTACCCAAAATGATAAATGGTCTGTTCGTCTTGATCAACAGGTCTACCTGGAAATAGAGCCAGGGTTAGTAGGTGACTATCAATGTTATAACTTGCCTGGCGTATTAAAGACCATTGAACTTATTGCTGAAAGGGGCTTCCGTATTGAAAAAATACACATTGAACGAGGCCTGGAGCATGTGGTAGCTAATACCGGAATAAAAGGCAGATGGCAGGTACTGGGTGAAAATCCCTTTATGGTTTGCGATGTGGCCCATAACGTAGCCGGGATTAAAAGTATTATGGACCAGGTGAAAAAGAAGCTTTACGGAGAACTTCATATTGTATGGGGCATGATGGGTGATAAGGAAATAGATGATATATTGATGTTGCTTCCGACAAAAGCCTACTACTACTTTTGTCAGGCCGGTATACCCAGAGCTAAAAAAGCCGGAGAGCTTCAAAAAGCCGCCTCCCATCACCAGCTGCAAGGAACTGTGATTGAAAATGTGAACTTAGCTATACAAGAGGCCTTATCTGTGGCAAAAACAGATGATCTGATCTTCATAGGAGGCAGCAATTTTATAGTGGCTGAAATAGACAGTCTTTGAAAAGCAAATATTAAGTAGAGCCCCTGTCCTGGCATGATCCATTGCATTGTGCCATCATGATACATTTAGCTGTACCATAATGATACGTTTTTTATATTGCTCAAATCCTTATTTGTTCATAAGTAATTGATTTTTAGATAATTATAAATATGGCATGTCCTTAGTTATACATCAATATAAAGAGTAAAAAGGGTATGAAAATCTCATTGATCTTACATGTCGTGTTGTTCCAGGCTTTTGCAATGTTGTTGACCATTAGAAGTGAAGCACAGTCATCCAATACAGCGGTTGAAAACTTTGAGGCCTTTTGGAAATTGTTTCATGAAAATTATGCTTCTTTTCATGAAAAGGGCATAGATTGGCAGCAGACCTACAACACATTCAGACCTCAGATTACCAACACTACTACAGATCATGAATTATTTCGGGTGTTGACCGAAATGGTGCGACCTTTGAACGATGCCCATGTCGGTATCAAAGCCAAAAATATTGATACATCATTTTCTGCCAGCCGGATATCGCGTATAAAAAATGAGATTAATTCATTAAAGAATAAGCGTAAGAGATTTAGAGCAATGACGAGAGAGACGTTGAAAGAGTACGGCTTTGAATCTATTAATGAGATAGGCCCCACCTTTCGAGACGAAAAATTATTCAGTTATACTCAAAATGGCAGCATTGGTTATCTCAGGTTCCTGAGGTCTTTTAGTAAGTTAGCCGTAATGATAGGCCCGGGGCTGGATAAGCAGCTGGAAACTATTTTTCACTCTTTTAAAGACCTTGATGCACTTATAATCGATATTCGCTTTAACATGGGAGGTGATGACAAGTTCTCACAGCTGGTGGCTGCAAGACTTGTAAAGGAAGAAACCATTGGTTTCTACAAACAAACCCGGGAAGATGGCGAATTCCAGGAATTGCAAAGCAAATTCATCCCGTCGAAGGGTAAATCCAGGTTTTTTGGACCTACCATATTACTCACCAATGATCGGTCAGTTAGTGCCGCAGATGTATTGGCACTTATGATGGCCGAACTACCGAACGTAACAATTATTGGTGAACGCTCTAATGGATCATATTCTGATCTATACACCAAAAAGCTACCCAATGGCTGGAGGGTCAGCTTAAGCAATCAGCGCTACCTTTCTGCTCAAAAGGTCAATTATGAAGGGGTAGGTACACCGGTTGATATAGAAGTTAAAAACATGCTGCAAGATTTTGAAAACAATAATGATACGGTATTGATCACGGCGATGGAACATTTGAAGGAAATAGGATACGCCTGGGATAAATAAACCTGACAGATCTGAATATAAACAAAAGCAACTTATAGAAAATCAGATCCAATAGAAATAGCAATTAACTACTGTTTAAGCATTTATGTTATGTTAAGAAATTATCTAAAGACTACTTTTCGAAGCTTATTAAAGAATAAAATATTTTCATTTATCAATCTTTTCGGATTGGCCATAGGCATGGCTTCTGTCTTAATGATCACCATTTATGTGAAGTATGAAAGAAGTTATGAAAAATTTTATGACAATGCATATGATATTTTCCGAGTAACCCTTGATCTCTATAATGGGTCAGAATTCGTGGTTAACGACTGTGAAACTTACCAGACATTAGGGCCTGAGTTCAGTGAAAAAATGCCTGAAGTAAGGGATTATGTGCGATTTATGCATTACGGAACAGGTGAGGTTTTTGCTCCATCAACATTAAACCGGCATTACGAGCATAAGATCTACCTTGCCGATCCTTCGGCGTTTACAATATTTGACTATAGTATGCTCTTTGGTGATCCAAGTGTAAATTTTGATGCCCCTTTTAAAGTGGTACTCACTGAAACTATTGCACAAAAATACTTCGGGGAGCTTGATGTGATAGGAGAGGTTATTGAATTAGCCGGATTAGAAACTCCTTTCGAGATAGTGGCCGTTATGAAAGATTTGCCGCAAAACACACATCTGAAATTTGACATGTTGGTCTCACATGCCACTATTCCTAAAGTTTTTACATCGTATGAAAAATATCCATGGGGAGGGAATAATGAGTATACATATCTTTTAATGAATAAGGGAGTAAGTGTAGAGGAATTTAATGAAAAACTGAAGCAATACTCTCTGGATAATGAGAATATTACCGACGAAATCGTCATTTCAGAGCGAATAACAGATATACATTTGTATTCAAACAAAACGTTTGAGCCGGAGGTAAACGGCAGCGCTCAAACGGTCAATTTTATGGTATTGATCGGGATGTTTATCATTGCACTTGCCTGGGTAAACTACATCAACCTGTCCACCGCCAAGTCCCTCGAGCGTGCCCGTGAAGTAGGTGTGAGAAAAGTAGTAGGTTCTTCTAAGACTCAATTGATCAGTCAGTTTTTATTTGACGCATTTATCATCAATTTATTAGCTGCCGTATTCGCTTTTACAATCGTTCAATTGGGTATGCCTGTATTTAGAGATATCACGGGGCAAGACCTGCCGTCAACCATGGTTACAGATCTACAGTTATGGGGCCTGTTGTTAGCGATTATGTTATTAGGGACCTTTCTGGCCGGTAGTTATCCGGCTCTGGTATTATCTTCATTTAAACCGGCTGTGGTCTTAAAAGGTAAATTCACCCGATCTTTTAAAGGCTTATTGTTACGTAAAGGTCTTGTGGTCTTTCAATTTTTGACTACCGTGGTATTACTGTCCGTTTCGTTGGCAGTATATTTTCAGATTGATCACTTATCTACTGCAGACCTAGGTGTTAAAATCGATAACACAGTTGTTTTAAGGTCTCCTCCCAGAATCAAGTATGATTCGGCCTTTGCAGGGCTTGTTAATACCTATAAGAATGAGCTAAGCCAACAATCATGGGTTTCAGGAGTCTCCGTTGCTGAGGCTGTACCAGGTGTAGAATTACATGAGATAAATACCACTACAGGCATTAGGCGTGTGGAGGCGGATGAAAAAGAAGGGACTTTTAATTATTATACCTATGGTGTACAGCCTGATTATTTTAATGTACTGGGTATTCAGCTAGTGGCTGGTAAGTTTTTTCCTGACAAAGCTAAGGCACAAATTGTCATCAATGAACGCGCTGTGGAAACATTAGGTTATGAAAATGCTGAAAGTGCTTTAGGGAAAAAAATAACTTATTTCAGGTACGATGAACCCTGCGAAATAGTGGGTGTGATTCGAAATTTTTATCAACGTTCACCAAAAGAAAAACACATTCCAATGGTCATGTATTGTTCCGGGCAAAGTGACTATCATCTGTTCGTGGTGAAACTGAATACTTCTGATACTAAGAAGGCATTGGCCACTATGTCAGATTTATGGAAAAACGTCTTTGTAAATAGCTCGTTTGACTATTACTTTTTGAATGATCAATACAACCACCAATATCAAACGGACCAAAGATTTGGCAATGTGACGGTTCTATTTACCGTCTTATCCATCATCATTGCTTCGCTTGGTCTTTTCGGTTTATCTTCCTTTACTATTGCCCAACGTACCAAAGAGATAGGGATCAGGAAAGCATTGGGGGCGACGGTATCAGGGATTGTTCATCTTCTGTCTAAGGACTTTCTTAAACTCATTATGATTGCAGGGTTACTAGCTATACCAGCGGCCTATTACCTTGTTTTATTATGGCTGGATAATTATGCCTCTAAAATAGAGTTGGAGTGGTGGCTGTTTGTAATGCCTTTAGCGCTGATTTTAGTTATAGCTATTATTACTATCATAGGTCAAACTATAAAAACAGCAATTCAGAATCCGGTGGGTAGTTTGAGGCATGAATAGATGGATGAACTAAATATTACGATTGGAAAAGAATAAAATAAATGACTCTGGTCGTATTGCAGAGAAATGCAATTCACCCAATAGTGAAATGCCGGTACGGTTACAAGGTACTTTAATTGATTCTAAAAAATATCAGTCATGATAAGGAGCTACATGAAAATAGCCTGGAGGGGTCTTTTAAGACAGAAATTATTTTCAATCATTAACATCTTCGGGCTGGCTGTGGGGTTAACCGCCTGTTATTTGATAACACTGTTTGTCATGGACGAGCTTTTGGCAAATCGATGGCTTAAAAATGTTGACAGACAATATATGATAGAGTCGGATTGGAAAGAGGGGGGGACGGGTTTGGAAATAGTAACGCTTGCACCTTTGGGTAAGGCCCTGACAGAAAACTATCCACATTTGGTGACAGATTATTTTACAGTGCATGCCAGAGGGTGTAATGTTTCCACTGAAGAAGGTAAAAGCTTTCGTCTGGACCTGCAAGTGATTGATGGAGCATTTCTTGAACCTTTTGGTATACCCCTGCTTCATGGTGACCCGGCTACCGCGTTAAATGATATAAATTCTGCTGTGATCCAAAAGGAAGTGGCGCTCAGGTTTTTTGGTAGATCAGATGTTATTGGTGAGACCCTGGTTCTGGAAACAGAGAATGCGAATTACGATCCTGTTGGTAAAAAGGCCTTTGTTATAAGCGGGGTAATTGAAGATATTCCTGAAAACTCTATTACAGATAATCTTAACAGTCGTACAGATATCTATATCAATGGAGAGAACGTAGCCTATTACGGACCTGTCGATATGTGGAATCAATGGAATATAGATATCGTCCAAACGCGCATCGTCTTAGGTCCGGGAATTAAGCCGACTGATTTAACCGGGCCAATGAATGAACTTATAAAAGCTCATGCTCCTCCCTACATGGCCAATAACATAATTCCTAAGCTTACTTCCATGAGTACATATAATTTGACCCAAAACAATGGCGCTAAAAGTAAAATGCTTTGGGTTATTAGTGCTGCAGCTACCTTTATCATGGTAATGGCATTGATCAATTTTGTTAACATTTCATTAGGCATGGCACACAAAAGGATGCGTGAAATTGGTGTCCGAAAAGTGCTGGGAGGTATAAAGCTACAGCTCATAAGACAGTTTTTGATCGAGTCGGTTTTATTGACCATGATTTCTTCTTTACTGGCTATGGGAGTGGTACAGATATTTTTACCTGCTTACGCATCACTTGTCAATAAACCTTTTTTATTCAGCAATGTTAGTACACATTTAATTTACGCGTATTTTGGTGTGATAGCCTTATTTATAGGTATCGCAGGCGGGCTTTATCCATCCTTTGTATTGGCGCGTAAACCCATTTTGCAGTCGTTGAAAGGTAGAACGGTACTTCACAAAAGAAGGCTTAGTTTAAAAGAAGCCTTACTGACTGTTCAATTTATATTGGCATTATTTTTCATTACCGCCAGCGCAATAGTAGCGGACCAAATGGACTATTTTTTGAATAAAGACTTGGGTTATGATGCCAGTGATGTGATTGTGGTAAACTCTGTACCACGCTGGTGGAGTCCGGATGGAATAAAACGCGTTATGGCCGTGAGAAATGAAATGGCGAATGTAGAAGGTGTAACCTCCGTAACCGTTTCTTTTGAAGTGCCTAACGGTCGATATGGCTCTACATTTGACTTTAAAAGAGTAGATAGTCATCAGGAAAACTATTACACGTTAAGTGTTATTTCCTGTGATGAACATTATCTTGAAACTTTTGAGATGGAGTTGGTGGAAGGACGGTTCATCGAATACGGCGACGGCACTGCGGAAAAGATCAAAGTGGTACTCAATGAAACTGCGGCAAAACAACTTTTTGGTGACATTTCACCCATCGGCAGAATGATTCGTGGACGTAATACAGAAGGGCAGGACCCTATTGACCACCAGGTGGTGGGAGTGGTCAAAGACTTTAATTTTGGATCTTTACACCGTGCTATTGAAAGCCAGGTTTTTACACATATGGCAGATCCGCAGTTATACCGCTCTTTTAGCTTTAAGGTGGAGGCTGGAATGGGTTCAGAGGTGCTCCAAAACCTACAAGCCAAATGGAATGAAACATTGCCGGAAGTACCTTTTGAATACTGGTATATGGAAGATGAGCTCACCCGGTTGTATAGCTCAGAACGCCAATTTAAACAAGCCCTGACAGCAGCGGCCTTTTTTGCCTTAGGAGTTGTGCTCATTGGTTTGTTTGGCGTAACACTCCAAAATTTGACCTACCGTACTAAAGAGATAGGCATACGAAAGGTGCTTGGAGCAAGTGGTTTGAGTATGGTAAAGCTTTTCACCCGTGACTATGCTCTTATCTTGATCCTTTCATCAGCTGTGGCTTTACCACTTACCTATCTTATGATGGAAGGCTGGTTATCCAGGTTTGTCTATCGTATTGAGCAGTCGCCCTGGATGTATACGAGTATATGGATACTTTTTGCCTTGTTTAGTTTGCTAATGATCAGCCTGGAAATATTCAAGGTAATAAGTAAGAATCCTGTGGATAGTTTGAGATATGAATGATGTGAAGATAGTTGCTTGAGGGGCAGTTATTCATAGTTTGTCAAATATATATCTCGTTCAAGAGCAACCTTTTTATATAAAATTCATCTTTTATTAAAAGATTGCAAAAACTCAACATTTAATTAGTATGAAACTCCTGACATTATTACTTGCCACGTCCCTTTTATCACCAATAGTATATGGTCAACAAAAGTCCATAAAACTGGAAGAGGTGGAATATTTCAATAAGATCTCTGTGGGACCAATGATCAACCTTGAATTCACACAGGGAGAAACGGAAAGTGTGGAGGTCAAATACCGTAACGTTGAAGAGGATGACATAAATATTAAGATAGTTGGAAAAACCCTTAAGGTTTACCTTGATAAGTCCAAATATTTGCCACAAAGGAGAAAAGAACAAACGGGTTCATACTACCAACGTGTAAATGTTTATGAACGCGCCAGTGTAACAGCTGTGGTAACGGTACGAGACCTGAAAAAGATCGAGTCGCGAGGTGAAGAGCGGATCTATTCTGAAAAGGGTTTAATTACCGACAAACTAAAAATCAAAGCTTACGGAGAATCTGACATCAGGTTAAACTCGTTAAAAGCAGACAGACTGAAAGTAGTGATGTATGGTACACATAACCTGAAAATCAAAGAAGGTATTGTGAAAAGACAAGTAATCAAAGGCATAGGAGATAATGTGGTGAAGAATACTGATCTTCTGACGGACCGCACTAAAGTGGGCATAATAGGAGAGAGTCACGTACGTATTAATGCCCGTGATTACCTTAGGTTAAGTTCACTTGGAGAAACTACATTGGAATATAGTGGTCTTCCACGAATAAACCGATGGTTTACGATTGGTGAGAACGATATGCATCAAATGAGATAGTGAATATCACTCACCAAGGGAAGGTATGATCTATGCGATCACCTTCTTTATTCATACTGGAAGTAACTGGGGCATTCGGCATTTCCATGTATTTGCCGTATTCTGAAGCGATAATTTAACGTAAATTCATGTGTTCCGTTGGAAAACTGTGCAATGTCAGAAGTAGTCCAATCGTAAGAATACCCAAAGTGTAATTGATCCGATAGTTTAAGGTCAAGATATGTAATAACAGCGTCAATGTTTCTATAAGATGCTCCTATACTGAAAACTTCATAGAATATAAGCGCTGCGTTGACGTCAAGACTTAAGGGTGAACCTTCTTGTGCCCGAAGAAGAAGAGCTGGATTAAAAACTACTTGTCTTGTACGGTTTAATGGAAGTAAAAACCCGCCATAAAGATAATAGTACCTGGCTTCCCGGATTTCTCCTAATGCACTTTCTATCCCATCAGTGGAAAGAGAATTGTTCAATAAAAAGGGTACGGAGAACCCTGCAAAGAAGTGCTTATTATGAAAGTAAGCTCCTGCGCCAAAATTAGGACGAAACTTATTGTCAAGGCCTCCAAAAGAGGCATCTCCTTGAGAAAAAAGGTTGAGGTCGCTAAAATCAGCAGATACCATATTAAAACCGGCCTGCAAGCCCAGGGAGAGCTTGCCGGCCGGTGTTTTTAGAATATATGCATAACTTCCGAATATGCTTTGATTTCTGTAACTCCCGATCTCGTCATTAGTTATCATTGCGCCAAGACCCATTCTCTCCTTCAATAATGATGTGTGTCCTGAAATAGAGAACGTTCGAGGGGCTCCATCAAAATTCACCCACTGATTCCTGTATTGAGTTGTCAAGCTCATCTGGACATGGCTGCCTGCATATGCAGGGTTTAGAGCCAGGCCATTAAACAAATACTGTGAGTAAACAGGGTTTTGCTGTGCCCTTACATTTGAAAAACCAATAACTAAGACAACGCAAGTTAGAATGTATCGCATTCTTAGGAAGTTTAAAAAATTAATTGACTATTTCCATGTATCCTGCCAGAGGTTCAGATTCATCACCTTTATCTATTACATAAAAATAGGTGCCGTCCGGAAGATTAGTGCCGGTGATGCGCATTCCTTTGTTAGAAACACCATCAAAAAATACCGACGAGTTATCATATCCTTTATCCTCATATACTAATGTACCGGCTCTATTGAAAATTTTCACAACATTATTAGGAAAATCTTCGATACACTCTATAAGGAAAATATCGTTCAGGCCATCACCATTTCTGGAAACTCCATTGTAAGGGTTGATCTCTGAAAGGATAGTAAAATCCTCTGATACGAAACAACCTAATGTAGTCCATACGTTTACTGTATACTCTCCTGCAGGAACTTCCGTCAGGTTCGGACCTACAACTACTCCTCCATCAGGAGTTTCCCATGCGATACTGTCTACTACCACATCGTTGGTAATAGACAGTGATGCGAAACCATTGGATTGTGAACAACTTGCATTTTGTATGATAAACTCAAACTCAGGGAAATCCTTATCTTCAATGATCACCTCGGTAACAGGGTTAGATACGCACCCTGTAGTCCTGTCAGTAGCTATGACCGTGTAGGGTCCAACAGAAAGGTTGCTATAGATCTCACCGGTAAAGTCAGGAGTTCCTGTGGCCTGTTGACCATTAAACCAATCGAATATATAATTACTGGTTTCACCATTTACGGAAACGGACAATACGCCATTATCAAATTCACAACTGGTAACATGCGATATGATTTCTATCGTAGGGTCAAATACCTGGGGTATATCTTCCCCGATGGTGATCTGAGCTGTAGTAGAACAACGGTCAATATCGTTGGTAGCCACTACTGTATAAGTTTGTGCTTCTAATCCTGTAAACTCTGTTCCCACATAAGCAGGTGCACCCGATACGGTAGAGCCCACATACCACTCGAACGTATGTCCAATGAAACTGCCATCAACGGAAGCTCTGGCTACCCCATTTGCCAGCGAAATATCACAAACAGTAATTGGAGCAACTTCCTCGACCATTAGATTCGGAGGCGTTTGCTGTAATTCTATATTTATTGATTCTACTGCTCTACATTCAGCAGGATTATTAGGATCAACAATTACCACGCTGTATTCGCCAGCATCAAGGCCTGAAATCAGCTTTCCGGACCCAATACCGCTACTTGTGGTCACATTGGTCCAATCATAAGAATATGCGTTGCTTCCGCCTGAAGATACCGTGGCAAACACACTTCCATTAGGTGTCTCACAGTTCGTAACTGGTGTGGCAGATAAACGCGTGAAAATGGGCGCTTGTTCTAATTGCAGTGTGAACAACCCTTCAACCGTACATTGTGAATCATTGTTAGTTACTGACACATGATATTGTTTGGTTGGGCCAGAAAAAGTTAAATTTTCAATACGTTCGTTACTGGCACCTACACCTGTAACTATACTGCCAATGCTGTTATCTTCTCTCCAGATAATAGTATAACCGGTGGTGCTGTTACCAATCACCTGAACTTCTAAAAAGCCCAGTAAATTATCATTGTCCGTGTTATCTCCATCATCGTCCTGACGACAAATGGTAGGGTTTTGAGAAGAGATAAGGCTTATGGAAGGGTCATTGATCGTTTCATCCTCTATTTCAAATTGTATCAACGTGGTAATACATGAATTAACCGTATTAAAAGCTCTTACAAAATAATTACCTGGCGTTAGGTCATTAATGGCATTTGACGTATTGGGTGCAGCTGCGGTTGGCAATATATTATTGCTTGCATCGAACCATTCAAACGTATAACTGGCAAGATTGCCCGGTGTTCCATTCTCATTTACATTATTAATCACTGCCGCTCCGGTGTTTATGTCACACCTGGAAAAAGGTGTCACCGCAAGGTCTGCTGCTGCTACACTGATAACAGGGGTGTTATCCCGGATCTGGAACGTACGTGTGGTACTACAACCCGTGAAACCAGCCGGACTGGCAACGATATCTTCCACAGAAACAGTGTAGAACCCTGGTTCCAGGTTAATAGCTTGTTCATTATTCGCTCCACTTACATTTGATGCGGATAGAGGAGTAGAAGTATCTTCTCCGGTAAACCAATTGATATTGAAGTCGCTCAGAGGTCTTGCTCCGGAATTAACTGCTATTTCTATCAAACCGTTGGCGGCTGTACCAAGGCAATTCGTATTCGCGTCAATTGTAGTGGCTTCAACAATGGGAAATTGTACATCAAATTCTATAGTGGCCAGTATCACAGGATTCTCACATGACGTAATACTAAGGTTGTCAGGAATAGCGGTAATTACATATGTGCCGCTATCCAGGCCAGTAAACTCGTAGTTGAAAGTGGCAGGTGTGCCTCCGTTTGGTGTACCTGCACTTCCAGGTATTGTTAGTCTGGGAGAACCACTAACCGATGTCCCTTCATATAACTCGATGCTATAATTATCCTGGTTAAAACCTGCCAGAGTAGTTGGTGTAAGCCTTACGGTTACGTCCCCATTGTTGTTTAAACATGTGGTGGCAGGAGATGCATTTACCAAAGCTAATTCATGACGGTTTGCCAGTGGTAAATTGAAAATACCTACTTCTTCACACCCGGTCACCGTATTTACTGCCAGAACAGTGTAATTACCCGCTGTCAGGTTGGAAGCCGTGGATGAATTAACCCCGGTTTGATTAAAAAATGCAGTTGAGGTAGCAGGATCTACTACACCGTCATACCAACTTATGTCATAACTAGCCGTATTAGGGATGATGTTAACAGTCAAAACCCCACTATTGGCGCTACAATCGGAAGGAAAAGAAGATGCACTTCCGTCCAGTGAAATGTTGATCACAGGAGCAGTGATGATGATAGAAGCTGTTTGAGAGACACAATTTGTGGTATTGTTAAAAGCAACTACGGTATATGTACCTGCCACAAGGCCATTTAAGACATTCCCTGTTTCCGCATAGTCGGGTGAACTCTTCACCGAAGAACCATCATAATATGAGAAAGTATAGTCGGAGATATTACCCGGTGTTACGGATGCAGTAATTGATCCGTTGAATGGAGCACAGCTGGTAACATCTGTTTTATTCAGAGATAGTGTAGGTGTTACCACATTGGGTAGGATCAGTACGTCATCTGTTATATCACACCCTGTATCGGTATCTGTTACTTTTACAGTATACGTACCTTGGGCAAGACCTGTAGCTGTAGTATTGTTTGTATTACTGGCCAGTAGGTTAGCGGCATTCGTGTTTTGTCCTTCAAACCACTCAATGGTCACGTTGGTAGCCCCTGTGAAATTAACGGTTGCCGTACCATTGGGTAAGCCCGCATCACAGGATGTCATAGGTGTTCCAACCAATGATGAGATTGCCGGAGGAACCGTTCGTTCTATGGTAACTGTTTCCGGGTTAGAAGTACATCCTGTAGCATTATTGGTGGCTACTACGGTGTACGGTCCGGCAGCCAGGTTATTTCTTACATTACCCACAAAATCCGGGGTAGCTGTTACTGTATTGCCAATATACCATTCAAAAGTATGACCAACAATTCCTACACCAGTTACTTCTACTGAAACAGCACCCAAAGGATCTGTTGAACACGATATATTTGTCACTTGGACATCTATAGAAAATGGGGGTAAATCATCATTGACATCATCTGATTGACTAAAACTACATCCTGTTGATTTCTCAGTAACTTCCACTACATAATTGACTCCTTCTGACAGGCCTGTAAGTTCAGGATCTATACTTAATATATCAGAAGAACCAAATTGGAACCATTTAAAATCAAAGTTAGTTGAAGGTTCACCACCATTTACCACAGCAGTTAACGTTCCATTTGGATTTTTGCAATTAGTGTTATTAGTAATATTTATGGTCACGTTTATGGGCTTATTCGTTCTGCCAACAACAACCTGCACGGTATCCGAACTACATAGAGCTGAGACATGTGTAGCGAAAACAGAATAAGTCCCTGAATCCAGCCCGGTGTAAATAGCGCCCTGGAAATCCGGTGCTCCGGATACCACTGTACCGTCATACCAGTTAAAAATATAATCTGCTGTCTCTTCGGCACTTCCTACCAACCTGAAAGCTCTTGCCGAGCCATTGGGCGGCGCAGAAGTACCGCAACGTACATCGTCTGTGCCTACGGCTGTTACCGGGAATGGATCAGGGCCTACAAGACCTTGAATTACATTATCATTGTATTCACATTCCAGAAATTCAGTATTGGGTAATGAGACCGGTGTAGGTATGGTAGAACCATTGTCATTCAATACTATAAATAAAGTGAAGGCAGATCCGGGGCCTGTCACCGTGATGTTATTTACATCAAGCGTGTCCCCCATACTAAAGTTATTGAAGTTAAATACTTCGGTTTCCAGGTAGGTCGCTCCTGCTTGAAAGGGATCTCCGTTATAAAAAGAGACAGGAACATCTCCGGAAAGAGCAGCATCACCCTGGTTGGTAATCCGGAAGGAAACGTTGAAGTCACGTTCAGGACACAGCGGTTGATCTATTGAAAGGGAGTTTTGAACAAACGATAAGTCAGGAGAAACATACACCGGGCATCCCTGAGAATCAAGAAAAGGAGACTGGTTCAGAAAGTTATTCAAAGGACGGTTAGGGCCTTGAGTACATGATCCTGTAGACCATACCAAGTGGTGTTTTTGTAAATTCACCGGAATGGATAAGTCATCATTTACGTTGGCGTTAAAGTAACCATGTTGGTTCCAAAGCCTTCTGGCCGGCACCCATGGTTCACTATCAGATTTATAGATCCTTACTTGAGCTTGTGCGCTGAATTCCAGATCACAAAAATTCTTCTTATCACCCGAAACGGCATCAATCGTACCACATAACACACATATTTCTGTTGAACCATCTGCGTCAACATCGGCTACAATCGGATAATCCACACTTGTTCGTGATATACATTGTTTTTGAGTGAATACGGTGCCGTCGGTTCCGTTGATAATGTATAGCCATTGTTCATCGCGATACACAACCTCTGTTTTACCATCTGCATTGAAGTCAAACAGGGTACAACCTGTAAACCCTGAGGTTTCTTCATTCACGTCTGCGCGCCATTTCTGATTGAAATTTTCATCCAGCGCGTACAAGAACCTACCGGATACAAAAGATACATTTAATTGACCATCACCATCCAGGTCGCCAATGTTCAGACGCCCTGTTCCGTTTTTCCAGCCTAGTGCATAGTCATTCTCGTTTACAGAAAGACCTGAACACTTTAACGTTGAAGGGGACACCTTGGGAATAGGGTCGTTAAACATTTTTAGCGCATTGTTTTCAACATCCCAGAAAAAGACTGTAGTAATATTTTCAGAGTCTTTTCCCGTAGTGATTACATCTAAAAAACCGTCTTGATTGTAGTCAGCGATACTGGTGGAAGATTCCTTACGCTTTACCCGATATTCTTTGCCACCCGGTAGCGTTGGCATTTTTGCTACTGAAGTTAATGATCCCGATCCGGCGCTTCCGTTTCCTAAATTGACATTGAAGATAGTACCTCCTGATACCAGTTCAAGATCTGCACCTCCTCTGATGTCAACTGCGACTGGTCCTCCGTTTATTGCATTCCATTTACCGTCATCCGGACTTTTTATAATGAGAGTACCTGTCCTTGCGTCACGTACTTCATCCTTATAATATAATTCTACTCTTCCGTCACGGTTGAAGTCTGCCAGTCCCATATGTACAGGATCCCGTTCCATTCTTTCTCCATCCACCTCATCAGAGGACCAAAGTTTGTTAAGATTACAGTCATATGCTGAGATCCTGTAATCTGTAACTCTAATAGTTCCGTCGTTTCTAAATTCGAAAAATTCTTCTACACTAAAAACCTCGCCACAATTGTCATCATCAATATTCCCTATGGCTACTCTCCAAGAAGGGCGAATTTGACCATCTATCGTTGTAGTGCTCTTTATGTTTCCTGATGCACCATCTAATATGAACAATTTGTCGGCATATTTACTTTGTGTGACAATATCAGGTATCCCGTCTCTGTCCAGGTCACCTATGGCCATACGACCGATATGGTCGGCAGTACTGTCAGGTGTCGCAAAGTCAAGTGTCATTGAAAAGGCGGGGAATTGGTTGGGCGTCGCCTGACACTCAACATCATTACCTACATAGAAACCTTCACAATCGGCACTTTCTCTACAATCACCGTCAAAACAATCAATAAAGCCATCACCATCATCGTCTATGCCATTTCCGCATTGCGTCTCCTGGGCATAGGCAAAGAGGGCCATTAAGAAAAAAAAGAAAGTAGAACATAGCTTTTTCATATCTCAAAAAATTAATTCATTACCTGAAAAACAATCACAACATGCGGCATATTCACCACTCATATGAATATAGGGCTGTGGGTGATGGTAACTAGCCTTGTAAGAAAAATGTGCAAATAACACTGTTTTGAAAGGTTTGGGAGTTCTGTAATAGGAATAAATCATAACAATCTTGTTTAAGTGACCATCTCAACGTAGCAAAGTAATGCTACCCGCTTTGGCCAGTTCGTCTCCTCCGCAGTTGATGGTAAAATAATAGACCCCTGTAGGAAGCTGTTGCCCCAGGCTTGTCCCATCCCAATCGTTAAGGTAGGGCTGGGCTTTAAAGAGCACATTGCCCGTTTGGTCATAAATGGTAACCTCGCATTGAGGGAAGTCGAGTATTCTGTCTATGGTCCATGTCGCATTGATATTGTCTTCCGTATTTGGTGAGAAAAAATTTTTCGGATCCAGTAGCTCTCCGATAAGATCGCCTTCCGTTAATATTTGTATGCTACCTGACCCTGGGCATCCATTAATGTCTTCACCAATGACTTCAAACAATGTAGGTACTTCCAGTGCTGCGATAGGGTTCGCAATGGTAGGGTCGTCCAGTAACTCTGCCGGAGACCATGAGTAAGTTACTAGGCCAGAGGCATTGAGCTGTACCGGTTCTCCTGGTGCGACATTGGTAACATCTGAAGTCACTTCCACTATCGGTTGAGGAAATGCGTTAATTGTTATTTGTCCGGAACCGGAACACCCACTGGCATTTGTCACAGTCACACTGTATGTTCCGGGAGCATTGACTGATAAAGATGAGGTCGACTCTCCGGAATTCCACTCAAACGTTTGAAAGCTTTCGGTTGTGGTGATCTCAGAAGCTTCTCCTTCGCAAATGGCTTCCGGCTGAGCAGTTAATTGCACGTCAATGCCTGGCTGAATAGTGATGGAAGCAGTCTCTGTATCTTCACAAGTTACCCCTTCGTATGAAACGGTTAATGTGACGGTATAGGAACCTTGCGCTACATAAGCATGCACCGGGTCAGCCTGAGTCGAAACCTTACCATCTCCGAAATCCCATTGGTACCTTGCGGTGCCGGCAGCATCAACGACAGAAGTGTTTTGAAAGGTGATTACACTGTTTACACAAGAAGATGCCGGTGAATCAAAATTAGCCTGGGGTAATGTAAGAATATCTACTCTTTGTGGAGCGGAATCAATGGAAGGGCAGGTCGGATTCGAAGTATCCGTGGCCCTTACCCGGTAGGCACCACTTACGGTCGGCGTGAATGAGCTGCTATTGGGCTGTACAGGAGTATCATTCGAGTCAAACCAATCGAAGGTAAAGCCTGTGGCATTAGGGGAAACAGTAAGCATGACCGTTTGATTTTCACAGATGGGAGTGGTTGCGGATGGCACAATATTAAATTCAGGAGACGGTAACGTTTCAACGGTCAGGTTGAGGGTTTCCACTGTACAACCACCATCAATAACATCTACTTCATACACTCCGCTGTTAATAAACCTAAAGTCAGATACGGTTACTTGCTGGCCTGTCGAAGTAAAGTTATTTGGGCCTCGCCATTCATAGCTGTAAGCGCCACTATTCATTTTGAATATCACACTGTCGCCGATGCATACAGGTGCAGTAGGTGAGGTAAAGTTTGGCGAGACATATCCTATGGGTGAAGCACCCACAGTGACCGATACCGGTGAAGAAGTCTCTGAACAACCTGTGGCATCCGATATAGTTACCGTATAATCTCCGGATGAGACGGTAATATCGATAAAAGGGTCATTTGTACCCGCAGCTATATTATTTATTTCCCATTGGTAAGTGGCGCCATTCAATTTTTGCGTATTTAGCCGTTTAGTATTACCTGAGCAGATATTAACGGTTTCATCGGGATCAATAACAGGTACCAGGCACTTTGTATTTCGGAGTATGGAAACAATATTATCAGTTCTGTTGAAAGCTATATCAGGTCTTCCATCATTGTCGAGATCACCAGCTCTTACATTTTGATTTGCCACTTCAACACCTATGCTAATGGTGGAGAAGCTAACCGTAGAGCCTGAGCTGGTATTTCTTAACACATTTACTGATTTAGGAACCCTAAATATATCTGATGTTCCTACTATCAGGTCTTCCAATCCATCACCGTCAAAATCTGCTATATCCAGTCCAAACGGGCGGCTATCAGTGTTCATTACAATTGGTGCCGCAAACGTAACACGACTACCTGAAGCGGTTTGATTTATCAATATAGAGAGAGAGTTTTCTAATGACTGAGTAAAAACCAGGTCTGGTTTCTGGTCTCTGTTAAGATCGGCAATTTTAATAATAATGGGTGTGCCAGAAACATTGAGAGGTGAAAAAGGAGCGAAATTTATATTTCCCGGGGAGCTTTGATTAAGGCTTACAAATATATCCCCGTTTGTAGTTCTAACCTGATTTACGATGATATCAGCACGCTCGTCATTGTTTAAGTCGGCAATTTGAATACTAGCCGCATTGTCAGAACCTGTCGGGAGATTGATATTTATAGGTGTGCTTGCCCATGAAAGATTACCTCCGGAACTATTATTTTTTATAATAGAAACCTTAGGGGAGGCCGAGTCTGAAATCACAATTTCCGGCTTACCATCCCCATCCAAATCATGAATTTCGGACCGGTTTGTAGCGTTGTCTGTTACAATAATATTGGCAGACGAGAAAGATGGCATGCCGGCGGGTAAAGTAGTAGTGTTATTCAGAATAAATAACCTTTGTCCGTCAGCATTTTCGGAAAAGATCAATTCAGGAAGCCGGTCACCGTTTAAATCACCACATGTTACACTGGAAGTGGGTGCGCCTAATACAATCGGGCTAGTGGTGAAGCTTAGGTTTCCCGGTGTACTGTTGTTTAAAAAGAGAGAAGCGCTGTTATCATTTGAATTGGCAGCTACCAGGTCATTTTTTCCATCGCCGTTCAGGTCACACATACATATATCCAATAGCCCGGCCCTTGCTGATAACTTCTCTTCACTGTCAAAATCTGCGGGGGTCAGTCCAGGAGTGCCTCCAAAACTCATGGCATAAGGTATCTTTGATCTACTTCCTAAATGATTGGCAGTGTTTATGACGGAAATGTACTCAAAAGTAGCACCGATGGGTACTTCTACTTCTATCAATTGATCGGAACGTGAGATCACATTACCCAAAACCCCGCCAAAGCGTATTTCAGTAGCCCCGGTTAGGTTTTCGCCCTGTATATTAATTACCTGACCAGGGTACCCATTGATGGGCTGGACATTTCTAATGACGGGTATCTGAGCCCGGACCGAAACAGATAGGAAACTAAAGACAAGAATGGTAATAAGAGTGAAGCCCGCTGTACCGGTTTTACTGCGAGAGTACATAACCGGCTGATCCGTTTGATGGTGCCGTACACCTGACGTAGTGATAAGGGATAAAGAATGAAACAGATTCCTGAACATTGATGAAATACCTTTCCAGCCTGTTAGTTCCTTATTTAATAACGTTTGATCGCTCATTGTAACCTGTTTCTTATTCGTCAACAACAATGACTGACACACTTTTGAACTTGGTCAGCTCCTGAACCGCCTTTTTTTCCTGGTTAGCTTCTTTAGCCTTGGTAGTTTTGAAGATGTATACATAGAAACGACGATTGTTCTTATTGTAGAAGATGTCTGTTTCTATATCCTGTTCACTTAGCCTTCTCACAAGGTCATCTGCCGCATTAAAGTTACTGAATGCCTTCAGTACCACGTAGAAGACTTTTCCTTTTGGAGCATCTGAGCTAGGTGAACCTCCATCCAGGGTGCCCTGCGTGAATCGTGCTTCATGACTTTTCTGCTTGTTAATGGTACGTAAAATAGGTTTGCTTCTTTCCAGTTTTTTCTTCTTGCCAATGTTTATCTGCAGTTGGAGTTCATGTGTGCCATTGGTAAATCCCGATACAAAATCATTGGCAGGTTCATAAGCATAGCCAAGCCTGAAGTTTTTCCCTTTGATCCCGAACAGGCCGGTAGGTCCGTAATTAATACGAAAAGCACCGCCCACCCATAAATGCTCGCCCAGGTTTAAAGTGGCTAAAAATTCAATCCTGTCATCTACAAGGCCAGAGTATTTGTAGAACAAATAAAGCTGTAAAGGGGCATAATAGTCTTCTACCGACACCCGGCCTCTTACCCCTCTGCGTTTTTTGTTTACTATTTTCTTATCAAATCGTTTGCGGTAATACAACATAATATTGACTTCATCTAGCGGAGAAAATCGATAGGAGGAGAAGTCCTGTGAATTGAGCAGATTCTTTTGTAGTAATTGAGGTAATGATATACCAAAATTTAACCCTGACCCGGCTTGCAATTTAAAACCTACATTTCCAATTACCTGCATATTATTATTCAGGAAATCACCAAGGATAGGATCATTGGGGTCATCAATTTCATTTAAGTCCAGACTTGTACTGGTAATACCTGCGGAAATCCCAAAATGCATCGTAGTGGTTTTGGTAAGGTAGGAAGTATAACCGAAAGTTCCCCAGGCATCAGTAGTCGTAAAAAGTCCGCGATCAAAGGTATTGATGTAAGCCCCTATTGCTGCTCTTTTATAACTGAATGGAGTTTGAAAAGTCAGCGTACTGATCTTTGGAGCGCCTTCTATCCCAGTCCATTGCGAACGGTGATTCAGACTGACACTGGTATATCCGCCGGTGCCTACTTCGGCAGGGTTGAAAACATACGGATTGTCATAAAAGTGGTTGTAAACCACATTCTGAGCCCTGGCCGAATGCAAAATTGCCATGCAAAAGATTAAAAAATATGTAACGCGATCCATTAAGGATATAGTTCAAAAAATGAGGTTAATGACTATCTATTAACATTAAAAATGAATTTCCTTTAAATCACTCTAAAACACTTTAATCAACGAAAAGCTCTGTAAAATGCGTTTCGTAAATATTTGGTTTCGTCGAGCTTTGTTTATATTATTTTTTGTATCATTAAGCCTGAAAACCTCCTGTTGGCTTTTTTAGGTCTATTATATTTTTATTTTTTTTAATAGCAGCCAAAATGTTAATACTTTTTAAAATACCCCGAAAATACTTACTTTTTTTGTTTTTCTCCTGTTTATGTATGTCAAATGACTTACATGGTCAGCTTTTGATCGGACCTAGTGCAGGTATTCAGCTCAACTGGATAAATTACGAAGATGACGTAAGTTTCATAGAACCAGAGCCTGTTGTAGGTTACAATGTGGGTATGACTGTCGTGGGCAAGGTGGATAAACGTTTTTTTTTACAGGCTGAATTTTTGTATTCCAGAAAAGGCAAGCGTTACGAGGGGGCCATTGATCCTGATCTTGATTTTAGAATGACCAGCCACTACCTGGAGCTTCCGATCGTTTATCGGGTGGACTTTAAAGCCAGGATAGGAAATATACCTGAATTTAAGTATTACCTTGGATTAGGTCCCAACCTCAGCTATTGGTTGAAATCAAGCGGTACGGTTAATTCAGCAGAACTTGTTGAAGAAGGCCTGTCCGAATTGGAATATGATGTGGTTTTTGGCGCTAAGGACAATCCTGAGCCTAATGAATTGGTAGTAGATAAACCCAATCGTATTCAATTAGGTGTAAATTTTGCTGTAGGTCTTAGTTTTCAACCTCCGTCCGGTAATGCCATATTGGTAGACCTGCGCTATCAATTGGGACACTCGTTTTTTGCGAGGAGTGATTTTGCCCGCTTGTTAGAAGTATCTGATTTTGCCGATCCGCTTAGGGCAAGAACCAACGGAGCGCGTGTAAGTGTATCTTATTTGTTTGATACCAAGATTTCCCAACGCAAAAAAGGAAAATCCACCAATAAAGGTAGAGAGCGGTAATGCCAAAAGAGTAGGCACTCAGTAAGAACAATGTGTTACCCAGAAGTGTGAAAGGGGAGTAGTACATCACGTTTTCTACAATATCATCCGGCCAAAGGCACGCATATAATGTTACCAGACCGTTCAGACTGAATGTTGCCTCTATATGGTTATGATGACGTATATTGTTTGATAGTAATGTTTAAAACAATTTACCACGCAAATTTTAGACCACCACTATTTTATGGAGCTGAAGATTCAGAACTTATCAAAAGCCTATTCCAACGGGGTTCAGGCATTAAATAACATTTCACTCACTATCCCTCGGGGCATGTTTGGTTTACTCGGGCCAAATGGGGCAGGAAAGTCCACTCTTATGAGGACCATAGCTACCCTCCAGGATGCGGATAATGGCTCAATCAGCCTGGATGGTATTGACATTTCTGAAAACAAACAAACTATTCGTGAGCGATTAGGGTACCTGCCACAAGACTTTGGTTTATACCCTCGTATCAATGCAGAATTGATGTTGGACCATATAGCCCAAATGAAAGGGGTGATCAAAAAAGGTGACCGAAAAAATTTGGTGGCCAGCCTTTTGCAAAAGGTAAATTTGTATCAGCACCGTAAAAAGGGGTTAGGCACCTATTCAGGTGGTATGCGCCAACGGTTTGGGATAGCCCAGGCACTTATTGGCAACCCTTCATTGATCATTGTGGACGAACCTACCGCGGGACTTGATCCGTCCGAAAGGAATCGTTTCTATAATTTGTTGAGTGAAATTGGTGAAAATACCATTGTTATTCTATCAACGCACATTGTAGAGGATGTCAGTACACTTTGCTCTCGGATGGCAATCATCTGTGCCGGAGAGTTAATGATGGAAGGGAAACCGAAAGATGGAATAGATCAGTTAAAAGACAAAATATATAAAAAAGCCATTCAGAAAGAGAGTCTGGATAGTTACAAAAAGGAGTATCAGGTGATTTCCACTAAACTGGTAGAAGGTGAGTTGAATCTGCGTGTTGAGAGTGATACATCATTGGGAAATGGCTTTGAGCCTGTGAGTGCAGACCTTGAAGATGTTTACTTCAGTCATATCGCTAAAAAAGTAGATCCCATCACCCTTTAATTTGGTACACATGTTTTTAAACATATTTATTTTTGAGTTGAGGTACCGTTTTGCGCGTCCTGCTACCTATATCTATTTTGCACTGCTTGCATTTGTGGCATTATTGCTGATTGCTTCAGGTAACAGTCCTGCGTCAGAAAAAGTGTTCCACAATGCCCCGGTAGTTATTGCAGAGTTATACCTGCTCTTTTCATTATTTGGAATAATGATTTGTTCTGCTGTGATGGGTGTACCTCTTTATCGCGATCTGGAGCATAAAACCGGCACCTTTCTTTTCAGTTATCCTATTTCTAAAACAGCCTATTTTATGGGCAGGTTTTGGGGGTCTTTTGTTACTGTGATTTTCATATCATTTGGCGCTGTGTTAGGTATTTTTCTGGGGAGTATTATTGGGCCTGGCACAGGGTGGACGGAGTCGCTTCGTTTTGGACCGAATACCTTTGCCAATTATTTCCAGCCCTGGTTGACACTCTTTCTGCCTAACATGTGGTTTGCCTCGGCTTTATTTTTCGCCCTGATCGTTTTTACCAGGAATATCAAGTCCATCTATTCCGGTGGGATTGTGGTATTCATTGGTTATTTACTGGCAAATTTTCTGTCACGAGATATTGATAACCAGGACCTGGTACAAATTATTGATCCATTTGGGTTGAATTCATTTAGCTACCAGACCCGCTATCTCACACCTTTTGAGCAAAATACTTTCCTGCTTCAGATAGATGGTAACCTTTTGCTGAATCGTATACTTTGGTTTTCTGTTGGCCTTGTGTTTTTTGTGGCCTCTTATTTTAGATTTAGCTTCACGAGGTTCTTTCAAATCAAGCAGGGTAAATCCGGGAAAGTAAAAGATGATGGTGTTGTTGAAACCGTCCAAACAAAGTCCATTAACATAAGCTTTGCAGATGGGTTCCAATGGAAGGTGCTTAAGGCGTTGACCAAAATTGAGGTCAAAAACGTAGTTAAAGATGTCTATTTCAGATCCATTCTATTGGGTGGGCTGATATTCCTGATCCTGGATTTCTGGATTGGTAATACCATTTACGGTGTTTCTTCCCAGCCGGTCACGTCTATTTTAATGGAGTATAAGGGATTTGATTACATGATCTTTGTCTTCATTATACTAGTCTTCTTTACGGGTGAAACGCTTCATCGTGACAAATCGACGGGATATTCTACCATTAATGATACATTTCCTGTGAAGGATAGCGTGATAATAGGCTCAAAGTTTTTAGGAATGGCATTTATTTGTTTTATTCTCGCCACTATACCTATTCTCATCGGGCTGGCAATTCAGACTTTAAAAGGCTATTTCAACTACAGCCTGTCGACCTATTTTATTGATAGTTATTTAATCTCATTTCCAGACTATCTTCAAATGGTGATGTTGGTGTTTGCCGTGCACCTTTTCATTAATAACAAGTTTGCCGGCCATGCCGCAAGCATCGGTTTATGGCTGGTATTGATCATACTCAGGAGCTTCGCTAATTTCGATTTTAACTTGTTCTTTTACTCATATAAACCAAATTATGCATGGTCAGAAATGAATGGGCTTGGGCACTTTGGAGAGCCCTTATTTTGGTTTAACTCGTATTGGATGGCTTTTGGGTTTTTTCTGCTATTGTTCTTCTCCATTTTCTTTAGTAGAGGCACTGAAGTTAGTTTTAAGAATAGGTTGAGAAGAGCCAAGGCCAGTCTTGTAAGCCCGTCAACGGTAATCTCCTATGTATTTTTAGCTGTTGCCATTACAGTTGGAATATATATCTATTCCAATGTAGTCTACACTAATACTTATTTGACTAATGATGAGCTAGAAGAACGGCAGTCGGAATATGAAAAGCAATTAAAGCATTATGAGTTCATGGTGCAGCCTAAAATCACACAGGTTAGCTTAAAAGCCGATATCTACCCTTTCGATAGGAGTGCTTACTTTGATGCTAATGTTCAAATGGTGAACAAAACAAGTCAGCCCATTGATTCCCTTCACCTGCAAAGCAGTCAACTTTCAAAGTTTCACTTATTATATAATAAGGATACCATGAAATATCGCTTTCCACTTACCTTTCACAAACCAAAATTTAGACTGGTCAAAGAAGGGGAAGAACAGGAGTGGTATAAAATTTATGCATTGCCCAAAACCATGCAGCCGGGCGATACACTCAATATGCGAATGGTGAGTAGTATTGTAAACAAAGGTTTTGCCAATAGTGGATTTAGTCGGGAAGTGGTTTATAACGGTACATTTGTTGGAGTAGGTATGCCTGAAATTGGATATGCTGCACAAAATGAACTAAACAGTGATGAGGCGCGTAGGAAGTACGGTCTCCCCGAAAAATTAAATGAATTACCACCCCATGATGACGAATATGGAAGACGGACACTTCTCTTTTCCGATGAAGCTGACTTGATCCATTTTGAAGCTGTCGTAAGTACTACTCAGGGACAAATAGCGATTGCCCCTGGCTATTTGCAAAAAGAATGGACTGAAGGGGACAGAAGGTACTTTCACTACATTCAGGATACGCCAATTCAGGCATTTTTCAGTGTTGTTTCTGCGGATTATGAAGTGTATAAAGATAAAATGCAACTTCCTAATGGCGAAGATGTTAATATCGAAATATTCTACCATCCCGGGCATGACTATAACCTGGATAGATTTGAGGCAGCTTATAAAGATGGTCTTGAGTATTTTTCAGATACGTACGGACCATTTCAGTTCAGGCAAATGAGGTTGTTGGAATTCCCCAGGTATGCCAGTTTTGCGCAGTCATTTCCCAATACCGTACCATACTCAGAAAGTTTTGGGTGGTTGGCTGATCTAAGCGATCCAAATAGCTTTGACTATGCTTATTATGTGACGGCTCATGAATTAGCGCATCAATGGTGGGGCCACCAGATTACGCCAAATTATACACGTGGGTCTAATCTGATCTCTGAGGCTCTTGCTGAATATTCTGCCCTGGTTTTGACAGAGCGTAAATATGGGAAAGATAATATGAAGCGTTTTCTAAAAGATGAGCTTGATGATTATTTAAGAGGCAGATCAAGCGAAAGTAAAAAGGAGAATACTTTTATCAATTGTAACCGACCCTATCAGTGGTATAATAAAGGTAGTTTAATCCTTTACGCCCTGAGAGATTATATAGGGGAGGTGGCGATTGACAGCGCTATGAAAAGCTTTCTTACTGAATTTGGACTCCGTGAAAACCCACCTTATCCAGGAAGTTCAGACTTGTATCGTCACCTAGATCAGGTTACACCAGATAGCCTTAAATACTATTTGGAGGATACCTGGAAAAAAATCACACTTTATGAAAACAAAATGGAAGAGGCAAAGGTCAAAAAGGTGAATGATGAGGAGTATCTGGTCACTATGAGCATAAAGTCCAACAAACTCTATGCAGATAGTTTGGGGATGGAAAGTCCGGCCAGCTACAATGGCGATTATATTGATATTGGTGTTTTTGCTGAAGACGATATAGATGAAAACGGGAGAGATCGTACTAATCCCATTTATTTAGCAAAGCATAAGATAAAACCTGGGGAGGGAACCATCGAAATTACTGTAAATGAGGAGCCGGTTAAAGCAGGCATTGACCCTTACAATAAATTGATCGATAGAATACCTGATGATAACATTGTGAATGTTGAGAAAGATTAGTTAAAACCCGAGTTGATAGAAATTATTCTTGGAATGAGTTTTCACAGCTCCTGAGTTTTTCACTGATATAAGCTCGGGAAAGATACGATAGCCAACTCTATTACGAGAGATTGCCTGACCTTTTATGTGTAGTCTCAGCCAGGTATAGATGTCCGGTAAGAATAACTTTAAAAAGCCTCTTGAAGCCTGATATGCAAGATATCAAGTTAACTTGGTAGCTTTTAGACCTTGAGCTTAGGTTTCTACCTCGAGTAATTCTAATATATCTGCGAGTTCATCGAAATCCTTATACCCGGGCCGTATTTCGTCACCGGCAGTAAGGGCTATGCCATATGCGTTGAGTTGTTCAATCCAACCCAGGACATTATGTTCATTGATACCACTGGCAAATAGTAATTTTGTTCTTTTCGCTAGGTTCTTTAGAGTTTTTACATGACTTTCCTCGGGCACATCTGTTGAATGGACCATTAAATAGTCGACATCGTTTATATCATGTAATTCATTCAGAGCATCCAACTCAACGGTTAATATAACTTCATAACCAGCCTTTTTCAGCTCCAAAGCAACATCCGAATCGTTTACCTGTACCCGTGTTAAACGATAAGCTTCCAATTTAGCTTGTATATCATTGATAGAAGAATATTCGAATTCACCGACAAATTCTACCCCGGAAAGCCATTCCGAGATCTGCTTGAATTTGTCTAGCGGGGTATAATCGGGCTGGCCATCTTCCAGGCAAAAACCAATAAGGTTGACACCCATCCCCGCACAATAGCGGGCATCTGATAAATTGTTAACGGTATTTATTTTCACAAAAGTCTTAAGACTCATCATCTACAATATAGGTTTTAACACTAAGGCAATAAATTTTTTCTATTAATATTGGCAGCAAAATTAACCGAAATCTATTTTTTTTGTTCCTGTAATTAAACTTTAAGAAAAAAATGGCAGTAGAAGTATTAGATGACAGCAATTTCAACGCTACATTAAAAAATAGTGAAAAAACAATAGTGAAGTATTATGCAGGATGGTGTGGAAGTTGCAGATTATTTGCGCCTAAATTTAAGCGACTATCAAATGATGAACGTTATAGTGATATTATCTTCGCAGATATAGATGCTGAAAAGAACCCTGATTCTAGAAGTGTGGCAGGAGTTACTAATTTACCCTTTTTTGCTGTATTTAAAGGAGATCAGTTGGTAGAAACAGTGGCAACGAACAAAGAAGACGTGGTATTAGACCTTTTGAATAAATTAAATTAGTAATGTTAACACAGGTCAGACCCTGCCTCTGGGGTGACTATAGTAGTTTCTTCATAATGTAAAACAATGCTTATCTTACATTGTGAATTGATCTGTTAATATTTTGGTTATATTTAAAATCAAAGAACGGATCCAGCCGTTCTTTTTTTGTTTGAGATGAGAAAATACTTGATAGTCATATTTTGTGCTGTTCAGTTACTGAGTTGTCAGGAAGAGGGCGCTTTACCTGATACGGTAGCTGTAGGGTATAATTTTTTCCCCCTTCAGTTAGGAGACTTTCGAGTGTATGAGGTGGAAGAAATCACACATTCTTCCCAGGGAGCCACAGTGGATAGTTTTCAAATTAGAGTGGATGTGGTGGACTCTTTTCGAAATCAGGCAGGAGGTATTACTTATGTGCTTAGCCAGTTTACAAGAGTATCTTCATTAGAGGAATGGAAGTTCGAAAAAACCAATAGCGCCAGGCTCACAGGCGTACAAGGCATATTCATAGAGGGTAACGTTCCTTTTCTCAAATTGTCTTTTCCTATTTCTGCCGGGAAAACCTGGGATTCAAATGCACTGAATGCCTTAGACGAAGATCTTTTTGAAATGGATAGTCTTTTTAGCCCATATACCACCACACGGGATATTCAGATGCCGCAAACATTAACGGTTATTCAGGAGGATAATCAGGATTTTACGGTGAATTTCATAAAGCGCCATGAAATTTATGGCTTGGATATAGGTCTGGTGTACAGCGAAGATATTAATCTGGCCTTTTGCATAGAAGAGTCCTGCCTGGGGCAGCAGATTGTTGAAAATGGTAAGGAAATTAGGCGAAGTCTGATAGATTATGGTACGGAGTTGTAGAAAAACGATAGGTAGTATCGCTCTCTTGCTGATCAGTTTTTCGACTTTTTGTCAGGTCGATCGTTATGTTGTTTACCTGACAGATAAAAATAACACACCTTATTCTTTAGAATCTCCCGAGGATTTCCTCAGTCAGAAGTCTGTGCAAAGACGCCTGGATCAAGGTATTGAAATGGTTGTACAGGACCTACCTGTTGATCCGGCATATATAGAAGAGGTTAGCACTACAGGCGCAGAAGTATTTTTATCTTCAAAGTGGCTGAATGCATTAATTGTGGCGTCTGAACCTTCCATCGTGTCGAGTATAGAGGCTTTACCCTTTGTTGAGAAAGTGCAAAAAATAGCTTTGGGTGACAAGCCGGTCTTTAACTCGCGAAAAGCCTCTTCTTATACTACGGGAAGGACTCAATCTGTGATTAATGAGGCGCAAATATTGCATCTTGGATTGAACAATCTGCATAATGAAGGATATACTGGAACGGGAATTATTATCGCTTTTTTTGATAGTGGCTATAGAGGGGTGAACACGATTGAAGCTTTTCAGCATGTTATTAACAACAACAGATTAATACACGCTGAGAATATACCGGAATGCAACACTGATGTTTACGTTGGTGACGATCACGGCACGGAGGTTTTTTCTGTGGTGGGAGGGTTTTCGGATGATTCTTTCACCGGGACCGCATACAGTGCGGACTTTGCCTTGTTCATTACCGAAGATCTGGGTTCAGAATATCCTATTGAAGAATATAATTGGCTAATAGCTGCTGAAAAGGCAGATAGCTTAGGGGTAGATATCATAAACTCATCCCTGGGATATAATACGTTTGATTTGCCTTTTGACAGCTACGAATACGCTGATATGGACGGTAATACCACGGTAGTGAGCCGCGCCGCGGATATAGCTTCATCCAAGGGGATGTTAGTCGTTACCAGTGCCGGAAATGATGGTAACCGTGAATGGCGTTTTATCGTATCTCCGGCGGATGCTGATTCAGTTATTTCGGTAGGCTCCGTGGGTTTTGGAGGAGTTATTAGTGCCTTTAGCGCTTTTGGCCCTTCGGCAGATGGCCAAATTAAACCTGAAGTCGTAGCGTTAGGACAAGGGACTTATCGAATAAACAACTCCGGCGCCATAGTTCAGGCGCCTAGCGGTACTTCCTTATCCGTTCCCATGATTACTGGCCTTGCTGCATGTATTTGGCAATCTCGTCCGGAGTTCACCAACATGCAATTAAGAGACACCATTTTAAGTATCGGTGATCGTTCTGAATCACCTGACAATCGTTATGGTTATGGATTACCAAGATATGGTGATATCACTACAAGCCTAGCGTCGGAAACATTGAAGGGAAGCTGCAAGGTATATCTCAATCCGCATAGAGGTAATTCATTCAGGATAACCGGTGTATCCATTGACCAGGTTACAGAGGTAAATATTTTTGATTTGACTGGAGCTCAGCAAGATAACTATCAATGGAGAAAGATCGGGACAAGGCAGGGTGAAATTGAATTAGTAACACAATCTATGCCGGCAGGAACCTATATCGTCCAATTGAAAAGTACCATTTATTCGAAGCAAATTAAAATCCTTAAATACTAAATCTTATATATATTTGGCGATATGAACAAACCACTTATCGCACCATCTGTATTGGCCTGTGATTTTGCCAATTTACAGTCTGAAATTGAAATGTTAAATGAAAGTGAAGCTGACTGGATACACATTGATATAATGGACGGAGTATTTGTACCTAATCTCTCCTTTGGCATACCAGTTGTGCAAGCTATTAAGCGTCATGCAAAGAAACCAATGGATGTTCATCTTATGATTCAAAACCCGGAAAACTATGTTGAAGCATTTAAAGAAGCCGGAGCCAAATCAATTTCTGTGCATTATGAGGCATGTAACCACTTACATCGAAACTTACAACAGATCAAATCGCTAGGTTGTAAGGCCGGAGTGGCCATTAACCCGCACGTGAATGTGCAGGTTTTGAAAGATATTATTACTGATATAGATGTGGTATGTCTGATGTCGGTAAACCCTGGTTTTGGAGGACAAAAGTTTATTCCCAATACGTATCGGAAAATTGAACAACTCAAAGAAATTATTACAGATTCCGGCACATCCACACTCATAGAGGTTGACGGAGGAGTGACTAAGTCCAATGCTAAACGACTGCTAAAAGCAGGTGCAGATGTATTGGTAGCCGGAAGTTTTGTTTTTTCTTCTTCTAGTCCGAAGGACACTATTTCCTCATTGAAACACGTTGTTTAAACGTTGTTTATGAGAAACTTTCCATACCTGTTTTTTTTATTGTTTTTAACACCCATTATTAACGCCTGGAGTCAGGATCAGATCACGATATCCGGTGCTGTTACAAATGAGAAATCAGAACCACTTCAAGGAGCTTCGGTAGCTATCAAAGGAACTAATACAGGTGTGATCACAAATGATTTTGGTGAATTTACCCTATCTGTAGTAACTGCAACTTCAATATCACTCTTGGTTAGTTTTGTGGGTTACGAGACGAAAGAAGTATCCATAGATAATCAAACGAAGATCAATATTGTATTAAAGGAGGCTACTGAAGTACTTAATACCATAGAGATAGAGGGACAAAAAGAAAGCAGAAGTGAAGTGAGCCTTACCACTATAGCACCTAAAACCATCAAAGCCCTACCTTCTGCATTTGGTGATTTTACTAAGATACTGGCTACACTTTCAGGTGTAGTAAGTAATAATGAATTATCATCTACATACTCTGTGAGAGGGGGAAGCTTTGATGAAAACCTTGTTTACGTCAATAACATCCCTGTCTATCGGCCCTTCCTGGTAACCAATGGCCAGCAGGAAGGATTGAGTTTTATTAACCCCGACCTCGTGAATTCTGTTGAGTTTTCTGCGGGAGGTTGGCAATCTAACTACGGAGATAAGTTGTCATCCGTTTTAAATGTAAAATACAAGGAGCCTACCAAATTAAAAGCGTCAGCAACATTGGGATTACTAGGCGGTTCGGCCAATTTGGAAGGCTCCGGGAAAAGGATATCCGCTATTTTAGGAGTACGACACAAATCAGCCCAGTACCTATTGAATACCTTGGAAACGGAAGGTCAATACCTTCCTCGCTTTACGGATATTCAATCTTATATAAACATTGACCTGGGAAGTAAGCCTAATCGGACGAAACTTGGTATACTGAGTTCATATGCCAGAAATAGGTACCTGGTGGAACCGGAGAGCCGTGAAACAGATTTTGGAACTTTTAATCAGTCGTTGCGACTTTTTGTAGCTTTTGAAGGACAAGAAATATTGGAGTATGACACCTATCAGTCAGGGTTGAATCTGACACATCATGTAAACGATCGACTTACCACACAGTTTATTGCTTCCGTCGTACGTGCATCAGAAAGGGAGTTTACCGATGTGGAAGGCGGATACAGACTATGTGATGTGGACCGTAATGTAGGGTCATCTACGTTTAATGATTGCGTATTTACACGAGGCATCGGTACCAATGCTAATTTCGGAAGAAATACGTTAGATGCGACGATTTATGACATGGAAAGCCGTAATATTTTGACGGTTGACAGCAAAACCGTTATGGAGTTTGGCTTGGGATTCAATCGTCAGATTATTGATGATGTACTTAGTGAGAACGATTTTATAGACTCCTCTGACTTTGTGATCGAGAGAAATTTTTTGGAGGCTGAAAATAAGATAGAGGCTAGCAGGCTCCATGCCTATGGACAAGTTAGCAGAGACTTATCAGCCAGGATGACCTCTACATTAGGAGTTCGCTTAAATTATTGGAGTTTTAATGAAGAGTTAATTATTAGTCCTCGATGGCAGATATCTTATCGGACGAATTGGGTAAGAGATATTGTGTTTAAAGGAGCCATCGGCTTTTATGCCCAACCTCCTTTTTATCGCGAATTGAGAGATTTTGAAGGTAATCTCAACCAGCAGCTTAAGGCCCAACAATCCGTTCATTTTATAGCCGGTTTGGATTACAACTTTCGTTGGTGGGGCAGGGGTTTTAAATTTTATAGTGAAATCTACTATAAAGAATTGTGGAATGTGATCCCTTACGAGGTAGATAATGTTAGGGTAAGATATTATGCTAATAATGATGCCAAAGCATTTGCTACTGGTTTGGACCTCAGGCTAAGCGGTGAATTTATTGAAGGCACCCAGTCATGGTTTAGCCTGGGAATATTAAATACACGCGAAGATGTTGAAAATGACGGCAATGGCTATATACGCAGACCTTCCGATCAGCGATTGACCCTGGGAATTTTTTTCCAGGATCATTTACCTAATGACCCTACTATTAGAGTGAATCTGGGAATACAATATGGTTCAGGTTTACCCTTTGGCCCACCCAATAACTTTGAAAATAGGAACAGGTTCAATGGGGATACATACAGGCGTGTGGATATAGGTTTTGCCAAATTATTTTACTTGAGTAAACCTTCTGGTAATTACGATAAACAGTTGTTGCTTTCGGCAGAAATATTGAACTTGTTGGGAGCGCCCAATGCTATTTCCTACTTATGGGTTTCAGATGTCAATAATCAACAATTTGCTGTTCCCAACTCTCTTTCTGCCCGTTTTTTGAATGTTAAGTTAACACTGAATATTTGATACAGTCATCTTATCCTTTACTTCCAGACCTGGCACTGCCTGGGCTACTGGTATGGTTATGGTGAATGAGGCTCCTTTTTTTTGTGAATTATTAAGCTGAATTTGTCCATTTAGTTTTTCTATGGCTTTATCTACGATGTAAAGCCCTAACCCATGTCCTTTTACGGTTTCATTTCCTACTTTGTACATTTCAAATATTTCATGAGCATTTTTTCTGGCTATGCCGGGGCCGTTGTCACGTACCGTTATTTTAATGGCCTCTTGATCCACACTGATATTACAGGTGATTGTAATGGATGTTGACACATGATCCACCCATATCGCACTGTTTAAGAATAACTGGTAAAGGATTTTTTCGAGTAGGAAGACATCTGTAATAAGTTTGTCCTCGCCGGATAGCAGGAAAGAGATATTGTTTTTTTCCTTTACCACTTCCATAATAGTGGTTTTTAGTTTCATAATTAAGCTTTTCATGGACACTAATGAATAGCTTACCTGATGATATTTTATAGTGCTTACTATATTGAGTTTACTTACCAGTTCATCCATAGAATTGTTGACGAGGGCTATTTTATCGAAAAATTCTAATGAGGTTTTATCGATTACTATTTTTTTTGCCAGGTAAAGTAGTCCGGATATAGAGCTGATAGGCTGTTTTAGGTCATGTGAAGAACGGTAGAGGAACGTGTCTAGCTCTTTATTGATGGCTGATAATCGAGCTGTTCTTTTTTTTACCTGCCTTTCCAGTGTGTTATTAGCCAAACTGACCTCTTTGTTCTTTTCTTTTAGCATGTCGCTTTTTTCTTTCAGCTCATTATTTATTGAATTTAACTTTTCTGCCTGGGCACTGATCTCCTTTTTTTGGCCAAGTGTACTCAATTGTAAATTTTCGAGAGTGTAAAATGATTTAGAAAACCTTTGGCCAAGGAGGAAAGAGTTGAGCAATATAACTACTACATATCCGGAGTTTAGCAGAACTACATTCAGATCATTTGTATTAAAAAAAATATGAGTCAATACATGAACACCAAGCACTAAGGTGCCCAAAAGTATGGAGACAGTAGCCAGGGACGAACCCTTGAGCTTATTTTTGGCGGCTATAAATACAACGATAATCGCATATAATAAATTAACCCCCATCAATAAGAGAAATACATTTAAAAGCTGTGTGTAAAGCCTGGAAGGTGCCAGTACGGTGAGAAGTATAAATGCACTGATTAACCAGGTGATTATTTTTGGATAAAGTCGATGGCTGAATTTTTTAAAAATGGTACTTAAAAACATGCTGCCGCATAAACCACTTGAAAACATCGCAATATATTCGAGTTTGACGTGATAGATCCATGGCAGCCACTCAAACGATAATGCCAGAGGTGCATATCCATCGCTGAGTGATCTGTAAGACCAGAATATACATAAAACAGAAAAGTATAAAATGGCTTTGTCTTTGTTCCAGAAGAAAAAAAACAAAAATAAGAATGACATGCCTATGAACATAAGGCTGCCAATGAATATCATGTCCGCCATTATGGTTTGCTTTTCTTTTTTCAGCAATGTTTTTGCAGTGCCTAGTATAGGAGCTTCTATTAGTCCGCCATTATTGTGATAGAAATTAGCCACCTGGATAACAATATCTAACGTATCCCCAATTTGTGAAAATGGAATGGTGGCATTTAATTGCAAATGCCTGGTTTCTTTCTTTGTTTTCGCCACATTACCGTTCTGTAATATCAGTTTGTTGTTGATCCACACTTTACTGCTTGAGAAGGCATAAGGTATTTGCAGCGCCATTAGCGGCAAGTTGTCAGCTATAAGCAAGCTAAGATGATAGGTAGCATAGCCAAATGAAGAATCAAGCGTTTTGTCCTCGGTTTTGATATCCTGCCACCTCATCAAAGGAGTATAAATTGCATGATCTGGTAGGGCCTTTAACTGATCAGGGGTTAGCAACTGTTTCCAGTAGAAAAGCCAGTTGTAATCCAGCTCTATGGCTTGGTCATTATTGAAATCTATGTGTCGGAGGTCAACAAAGTGATATTCACTTTCATTCTGTGCCCATAGGGGTGAAGAAAGAAATAGGACTGTAAATAATACTATAGACAGGCAAAATCTCACTTATATTGTAATTAAAGTTAAAGTGATGGTAGTAGACGTATGCATACTATGTCTTTAAATTAATAAAACTAATAGATGTATTCTTTTTTTAGAATATAAATTCTGTAGATCAAATTGGAAGCTTACCCTTTATTAGAGAGCAACTTACATTAAGTGTCGAGCACATATCGTTATCATACTTTTATATGCTGTTAGTAAAAGATGTCGTGTACTAAGATATTCATCATCAAATCGGAGTTTTGCTTGAAATAAACATTGGAATCTTGTTACTTCGGGGTTCGTTGATAATATAATTTCAGGAATTAACCCAATAAACAAGAAAAAATGATGAAGATTAATGTTTTGCTTACAACATGTTTTGTAATGCTTTTAGGTACTGTGGCCTCAGCCCAGGATGAAGTAACAGATGATCAACTGAGGAAATATGCGTTAATGATGGAGGTAATAGACGCTATGAAATCAGAAATTAGTGTCTTGACCAATGATATGATCAAAAATCAGGAAGGCATAGACGGGAAGAGATATAAAGAATTAGCCAAAGCAGGGGGGGATGCCGCTAAACTGGATGGATTAGGTGCGAAAGAGTTCGAGAAGAAATTCATGATGTTAATATATGAGAAGCAGGAAGAGCGCAAAGACGCTATTAAGCAGGTGAATCAAATCTTGGCTACTAAAATGCTTTCTAACGGAGGAAAAAGCTACAAGGCAATCAAAGCGGCACTCAAATCCGATGAGGCAGTGAAAACACGTTATGAAGAAATTGCTAAATCACTTGAGCTCAGTGATGATGATGCCTGATACGTGTAGTTAGAATTAAATAATATTCAAAGGTCAGTGAACAAAATGCTGACCTTTTTCATTAAAAAAATATTATATTAACTCACGTTTTAGTTTAATAGATCTTACTATGTTTTCGGAAAATGAAATAGCTACCATGATTGAGATCGAAGAGATCTTAAATGCTACCGTTAAAACCAAAGAAAAGTTTATTCGTGAAGAAGCCAATTTTCTGGATATTTCCAATCACGATTTTTTATCATTAATCATGATGACCCCTGCCATGGGGGTGGCCCTGGCCAACGGTAGTATTAGCTTATTTGAAGAGTTGGCACTCAATAAAATGGCACGTAAGATGTCAAAAGGAGGCTATTTTTTGAAAGCAGACCCTGTGGCACATGCCATGAAGTTTGTGATCAACAACTTTTCTACATGGGAGCAGGAGTTTTTGAGCGTGGTAGAAGTGTGCATGGAGTGTACCTTTAATCGTGAAAAACTTTCGGAAGATGACGGACATAAATTGGGTGACCCTATCAAAGACTTTGCGAGAGATCTTATGACCGTTCCCTATATTTTTGTGAGGTTTCTAAGTACGATGGTACTTAATGATGAGTCTGATATTGTGGAACATAGAAGTATTTCTACTGTTGAATACGAAAAAATTAAAGATATCGGTGTCAGATTAAAACTACAGGATATCCCTGTCTTCAAATCGTTTTGCAACACTTTTGACGTGAAATAAGTCATTTTCCTGAATTATAGGATAATATTTTTTAAACTTGCCTGTTCTAATCTAATGATCAACAGGGCCTTTTTCATTCACTTTCTGTTTTACTTAGCACTGTGCTGCCTGGTAGGTATAGGTAATGTCAGCGCCCAGGAGGAAGAAAAACCGTCTATTCCGCTAGATCATTTTTATGCAAAGCCAAAGGAAGTTTTTGGGCTAAGAAAATTAATCAGTAAGCTAAACTTTAGCTTTGAAACAGGTTATGGTCGTACTTTTTATAGTCAGGACCTTTCCAACTTTAATTTACTCCAACGTGTCGACTCTGTTCCTGTGATATTTAATCCGGATCTGAATACCAGTGGCGGTAATCTTTCGGTGGGATATGATTACTGGTTTAACAGAGCAAACAGTAATGAGAATATTAGTTTTGATTCTGCCAATGATTTCTTAATAGGAGGAGATTCCACGAACCTGAAGTTTAAAGCGCCTGGCACCAGCATACCAGTCACGGGTATGATCCATGTAGAAATAGACAGGTATAAGATAGGGGGAGGTTTTTCATTCGAATATCATCGGCCAAGTACATTTGAGCCTACCGCGTTCAAAGACAGAATTGCTTCTTTTGATCCTGACTTCAATGCAACGTTTCATAAAAAGTATTTTATACTATTGGGGGCCAAGGTATATCGGTATTATGAGTGGTTGCTCTCTGTAGATACAAGGATAGGGGCCTATCGCCTGGGTAGAAGGTTTGATCGTAGTATCATACAAAAAGGGATTTTTGTGAATTTAGGAGGTACCATAGAGCGGGAACTTTCCGAATACTTTTCTGCTTTTGTCAGGCCTTCTTTCGATTTTAAAAACTATACCCTCAGTTTACCGGAGTCGAACCTTGATGTAAATCATTCTATGAATGCCTTTTACATTGGCGTAGGAGTAAAATACAGACTTCCAGAACACCCTAAATGTTTTATAAAGAATTGTACTACTCAAATTAACCATCAGCACGGTAATAGTAGAATATACAGGAGCAGGAAACATCCTTTTTACAAGAAGCAAAACCCCCATCATGGTGAGAACTATCCTCGTTTGATCAAATATAAAAGGAAAAATAGAAGAAAATTAGAACCTTATTAGCAGAAAGTACAAAGTGTTTCGAGCTATTTTTGATCTTATCAGAACAGTCGTCTGAACCGTTTGATTAAACGCTGATTATTAAGATAATCAAAGTAGGAATAAATGGGGTGAATCTGAGGATAACAAGCAGTTTTACGCCTTGTTATAATTGTTTTGCTATCCTTGTAAAATGCTCTGCTAATTCCGTAAATTCGCCTTAATTTTTAGATAAATCTGAGTTAACAATAATCAATGGCTGAAGGAGGAAAAGAAAATCTGCCAGGCGGCAGACAAGGTATCATTCCCATTAACATAGAAGATGAAATGAGAGGTGCCTACATAGATTATTCTATGTCGGTTATTATATCCAGAGCACTCCCCGATGTAAGAGACGGTTTAAAACCTGTACATAGAAGAATACTCTATGGAATGCTTGAATTGGGAGTAAATTATAATAAACCGTATAAAAAATCAGCTCGTATTGTTGGAGAGGTGCTGGGTAAGTATCACCCTCATGGAGACAGTGCAGTATATGACTCTATGGTGCGTATGGCCCAGGAGTGGTCCCTTAGATATACATTAGTAGACGGGCAAGGGAACTTTGGAAGTGTAGATGGAGACTCTCCTGCCGCGATGCGATATACTGAAGCACGACTGCGAAGATTAGCAGAGGAGCTACTGGCAGATATCAATAAAAACACCATAGATTATCAACCCAATTTTGATGATTCCTTAAAAGAACCTACCGTATTACCGGCTAAAATCCCCAATTTATTGGTGAACGGAGCTTCAGGTATTGCTGTAGGTATGGCGACTAATATGGCGCCGCATAACTTAAGCCAGGTGATAGATGGTACCATAGCTTATATTGATGATAATGAGATCACTATTGCCGATCTGATGAAGCATGTAACCGCTCCGGATTTTCCCACCGGAGGTATTATTTATGGTTATACAGGGGTCAAGGAGGCGTTGGAAACAGGCCGTGGCAGAGTAGTGATGCGAGCCAGAGCTGACTTTGAAACCACTAAAACCGGCAAGGAGCAAATCATAGTTACCGAAATACCTTATATGGTAAACAAGGCGAGCATGATTGAGAAAACGGCGGCCTTAGTCAATGAGAAAAAGATAGAAGGTATTTCTGATATTAGAGATGAGTCAGATAGAACAGGAATGCGAATAGTGTACGATCTTAAAAAAGATGCTATTCCTAATATTGTCTTGAATCACCTCTATAAATATACACAACTCCAGTCGTCGTTTGGAGTAAACAATATAGCCTTGGTGAAAGGGCGTCCTCAAACCCTTAATTTAAAAGACCTGATCCGATATTTTGTGGATCATCGTCACGAGGTGGTCGTCAGAAGGACACAGTTTGAATTGGAGGAGGCCGAGCGAAGGGCTCATATTCTGCAAGGTTACCTGATTGCATTGGATAACCTGGATGAAGTGATCGAACTGATCAGGAATTCAAGAGACCCTGAGGTGGCCAGGGTAGATCTGATGAAGAAGTTTGATCTGTCTGAAATACAAGCCAAGGCTATCCTGGAGATGCGCCTGCAACGATTGACCGGTCTTGAGCGTGAAAAGATTGTGAAGGAGTATGAGGAGGTTATGCTTTTGATTACCGATCTCAAGGATATTCTTGACAACAAAGGCAGACGAATGGAAATCATCAAAACGGAATTGACTGAGATCAAAGACCGATATGGAGATGAACGTCGTACTGAGATAGTGCATAGTGCGGATGATCTTACTATAGAAGATATGATCCCTAATGAAGAGATGGTAATTACTATTTCACATGAGGGCTACGTCAAGAGGACACCGTTGACGGAGTATAGAACACAGAGCAGGGGAGGTGTGGGGTCCAAAGGAGTGAGCACCAAACAGGATGATTTTACCGAACATCTTTTTGTAGCTTCCACACATAATTACTTATTGATCTTTACGGAGTTTGGTAAAGTATTCTGGAAGAAAGTATATGCTATTCCGGAAGGTACTAAAACATCCAAAGGAAGAGCCGTTCAAAACCTTATAAATATTGAACCTGGTGACAAAGTACGTGCAGTGATCAATGTTGATAACCTGACGGACGAAGAATACATTAATAACAACTTCGTCATGATGTGTACAGAAAATGGCATCATTAAAAAAACTACATTAGAAGCCTATTCAAGGCCACGTCAAAATGGGATCAATGCCATAACCGTCAGAGATGGAGATAAATTGTTAGAAGTGAAACTTACGAACGGTAAGAACCATATTGTTATTGCGAAACGAATGGGTAAAGCCATTCATTTCAATGAATCTGATGTGCGGTCTATGGGACGTATGGCTTCCGGTGTAAGAGGCGTTACACTGGAAGGTGATGAAGATAAGGTAGTGGGTATGGTCTGTATAAGCCGAGAAGATGCTAACCTATTAGTAGTTTCAGAAAAAGGATTTGGTAAAAGATCGTCTATCGAGGACTATCGTATTACCAAACGAGGGGGTAAAGGTGTAAAGACTATCAACGTCACTGAAAAAACTGGCAAGCTTGTTGCCATTAAGGAGGTAATTGATTCCGATGGGCTTATGATCATTAACAAGTCAGGGATCACCATACGTATGGAAGTAGAGGACCTGCGGGTGATGGGGCGTGCTACGCAAGGGGTGAAGTTGATCAGACTAAACGAGAATGACGCAATATCTTCTGTAGAGAAAATAGAAAAGATAGAAGTACATGAGGATGAACATCAAGGTGATGATGCCTCTGAAAGCAATGCCTCTGAAGATGATAAGGAGGAAAAAGAATAACTTTGTATTAAACTTGAATTTTAAATACTATGAAACGATTAATTGCACTGTCAGTGGCTTGTCTATTAGCATTTGCAGTGAGTGCACAAAAAAAACCTAAAATAAACCAGGCTGAAAAATTAAGGCTGGAAGGCAAACTTGGTGAAGCGAAGGAAATTATTGACGCGGCTGCAGAGTTTGAAAAAACTAAAATAGATGGGAAAACATGGTATTACCGTGGCCTCATATATGCAGCGTTAGATACAACTTCAAATCCGACATATAAAAATCTTGCCAGTGATCCTTTAAAAACGGCAATGGAGTCTTTTAAGAAAGCAGATGAACTACAAAAAGGTTCCAGTGAGTATTATATTTCAGGGCCTGGCGGACTTCCTCAGCTAAAAAGTCAGCAGGTGCAAGGTTTGTGGGGCTATTATTTGAATAAAGGAGTGGAAGCTTTCCAGGCTGATAATAAAGAAGATGCGCTTGTTTGGTTAAATAAGACTAAAGTAGTGTCTCCGAAAGATACAACCGGATATATTTATGCAGGGTCTATTGCTTTAGCTGCAGAAAAATATGATGAAGCTGCAGAGAATTATTATGCCCTAATTAATGATCTTGACTTTCATTCCAAGGATGCTTACAATTCGCTGATCTATATAGAGGGATCTATCAACAAAGACAATGAAAAATCATTAGAGATCATTCGACAAGCGAAAGTGAAATTTCCTGAAAACCTGGATTTTGCAAAATCTGAAGTGGCAACTTTGATTAGAATGGGTAAATCAGAAGAGGCAAAGGACGGATTAGTAGCCGCTATTGCTAAAGAACCGAGTAACGCCGCATTACATTTTCAGTTGGGTATAATGGAAGAAGAGTTGGGTAATATAGAGGAAGCAAAAGCAGCTTATGTGAAAGCAACCGAAGTGGATCCTGATTACTTCAATGCTGCCTTTAACATTGCAGTACTTTACTATAACGAGGCTGTGAATTTGATTACAGAAAAGAATAACCTGGGCATATCTAAAGCTGACATTGCTAAAGCCAAGGAAATGCAGACAGAAATAGATACTAAATTAAAGAAGGCGCTACCTTTTTGGGAGAAAGTGCTGGAACTACAACCAGAGGAAAGAACTGCACTGGAAACATTACAGTATATATACCTCCAGGAAAAAGAATATGACAAAGCTGAAGAAGTTAAAGCCAGGCTAGAAGCTTTACCGGAAAAGGAGGAAGGCTGATCTTCAGAAATACAATAAAAGAAAAGCCCTGGTATTTTCAAGATACCAGGGCTTTTCTTTTATACTACATGCATATTACAAAAGCGAATCAGGGTTCTCTTGAAAATGCGTTTTCCGCTTTTGTTGCTGGGTGTTGGCTACTGGGTTACTGGCAATACAGCATGTAGCTTTTTGATTATCAATATATTACAAAGTGCTTAAAACGCACTATTGCTCAGCGATTTTAATGCTGATGGGCTGTGGTAGCGAGATGAAAACCCCAAAAATGGCACGAACTTCCTGATTCTGAGGTGCAAGCTGCCAAAATATCCGGCAAAAAAAAGTACATCTAATCATGAAAAGAGCACTTTTTGAGTCAAAATCATTTTTCATGAGTTGCCCAATTAAAAAGAGGCCGTCTCAAAAGTGATTGAGGCGGTCTTTTTACTTTTACAAGGATTGAGTTTTTGATTTAACGATTAGCAAGCTTCTTTTTCAAAAAGGCAAGAGTTGTCCTAAGCCTATGCCGCCTTT
>NZ_VKDC01000003.1 GCF_007097395.1 Fulvivirga sp. M361 | reverse complement strand
GGCCTACAAGTTCACCCCATTCTTTTCTAATTTAGCCATATTGACAGACTAAAAGTTATCCACATTATCCACAAGTTATCAGTCTCCCCCCTGCACCCCCCTCAGTCTACAATAGCAACAATAAACGAATGGTTATATTACTTAAATCTAAAGGAGGCCTGAGAATAATGGTCACTCGCCACATACGAGCGAAAATTCTGCTTTTGGTTGAGTAATTATTTTGATAAATGGTTGGAGAAGATGACGCAACAGGATAAATTGGCTATTGGTTTGATTTATTTTAGTAAAAACAAAAAGTTACATTATGAAAAATCTAGCTTTCATTTTAGTTCTTTTAAGTGTGTTACTTGTAGCATGTGATGCCAGTGAAGAGGTGTTACCCGTAGAAAACACTGAGAACCATATGCCTCCTACCTGGCAACCCAAGTAACAAGTTATTTCATTTTGTCTGCAGCACTAGTGAGTCCAATTTGTTGCGTTACATTTATGCTTCGTTTTGGCTCCAAGTCCTGACGAATACCATAAAAATGTATACTCTGTAGTTCATAGAAGAGAAGAAAGGGACAGGGACACTTTTGGAGATTCCATTGATATCATCATTAATGAACTAGATAATTTTTGGTACGATGGGTAAGGAAATGACAAATAAACGATGACTGAAAGGAGTCTATCGCCTTCACTTTCCTCAAGAACATATTCCGTTCATTCCTTTACTTCAGGTAACTGTTCAACTGCATCAATCACCGTATTGTAAGTATCATTATTTTCTTGTCCATACAGTATTGAAATAGTTGTTTGGTAAGCGTTAGGAATTAGTTCCTTCAACAGTCGCTTGGCTCCGCCAAGTGACCAATATTCATTAGGCCTCCGGCCGGCTTCACTAAACAAAACTTCAAATGTCATCTTTGCCATAAATACGCTAACATTACTCCCATATCAGAACTGAGAAAGGCCAACACAGATTATCTTTATTTTCTTACATTGTCCCTGGCTGGATAACCATTTTTACCCTGTAACGGTATTGCGACATCATCATGAAAAGTCTGAAATATTGAAAGAGCACAAAGGATTACTCTTATATGCTTATGCGATCATGCCGAGCCACATACACTCGATAGCACGCCATGATAAGAATAAACTTGAGTAGTGTTATCAGGGACTTTAAGAGCTACACTGCCAAAGAAATAATGAAATCAATTGAAACGAACAGGGGAAAGTCGTAAGAAATGGTTTATCCACATGTTTAAATAGTATGCCAACTACCAAAACAAAATTCCCGATTTAAGCTTTGGCAAAAGACCAATCACTCAATAGCATTAAACTACCCCGGCACTATTGATCAAAAGATTGAGTACATACATAATAACCCGGTAGAAGCCGGTTATACTTCTGAGCCCTTTTCTTGGACCTACTGTAATGCAGGTAGCTGCTCTCCCCTGAACACTGAGCCTGTATACCGGCCGGAGACCGGAAGTGACATCCGGTTACCCGGCTGGGAGCAAAGCGACTGTTGAAAGAATTATAGCTGTATTTCAAATAGTTAAAAAAATATTGAGCGAGGGATATTTAAAAAAAAGACGTCTTACTTAATGAATGCCTCTTTTTCAACATAATAATTTCTAACTATGAAACATTTAAAAATTTTACTCATTCCACTCATCGGAACTGCCGTTCTGCTTATCTCATGTGGAGAAGATGATGAAAACACTATTGATGGAGATACTTCAACTGAAGTTAAAACACCCACAGCTGCATTTGATGAATTTAACCCTGATGCAGTAACCATTTCATTTGATGGTGATGAAATTACCATTGAATCAAATGGTTTACCTAACCACACTTCTCCATACTGGGCTGCAACGGAACCTCTATATATTGATCCGATCGTGGCTACGCGTTTGACTCCTGGTGGGATTGGAAGTCGTAGCTTTATTGTTACCGTTCCTGATGCACCGGCATTAGCCTCTTCGAGCACAGCTACAGGATTAGGTCCCATTGGTATTTCTGTAACGGGTGTCCCTATTTTCAATGATACGGAAGGACCCAACAGACCTTTAGAAGAAGAAATTGCCGAAACATTTGATTATGCCGGAGCCCACAATGGCCCTTCAGGCTATCATTACCATGTAGAGTCTTCGGATGTCCCTGAAAACACAGTACTTTCTCATGATGATGAAAAACTGGTAGGGATCATGGCTGATGGCTTTTTAATTTATGGTAGAAAATGTAATTCGACAGGAGACCACCCAACGAACCTGGATGTGTCCGGAGGACATAGTTCTTCAACACAACACAGTGACGGTGAAGGGTTTTATCATTATCACATCATCAATGAATATTATTTAGGAGCTCTAATCGTCCTTTTCGGTGGTGATTTGAAGGGCACTCCCAATACTATCATGTAGGCAATACACAAGATCATGGATTGAAAAGAAACCATCATTCACATTTTCTTCTGATTTGGGTAGTTTCTTTTTTAGACTAATTACCGGGGCTAAAATCATTAAAATGAAAACAATTTTTTGCACGCTTTTGCTTTTAAGCTTTCTATGGATGGGTTGTACTGAACAAAAAGGAAAATCACCTCCAGGCAGTAATGTCGATATCTTCTTAGAAGTGCCGGAAAAAAGAGTTATAAAATCAGCTCTGGAATATAATCATAACACATCATTATGGACTTTAAATGATCTGCCCTATTCCGGATTCGCCATAAGTTATTATCCGGATAGGAACCTGATGGAAAAGTTTGGGATATTAGACGGAAAAAAGCAAAACGTAGCTATTCAATGGTACCCTGACGGGCATTTTAAAAATGTGGCAAATTATCATAAAGGGAAATTACATGGAGAGAAAAAAATATGGTCTGCAGATTCAGTCCATGTCCTGATTGCCCATCTCAATTATCATACCGGTAAAGCACATGGAGAGCAAAAGAAGTGGTATCCAACGGGTGAGCTTTTCAAAAAGTTGAACCTGAACAGAGGAAAAGAAGAGGGCATACAGCAGGCATTTAGAAAAAACGGTGCTTTATTTGCCAATTACGAAGCCCGGGAAGGTAGAGTTTTTGGATTAAAAAAAGCGGCCCTTTGTTTTGGATTAGAGGATGGAAGAATCAAACGCAAAAAGAACGAAGAGGAAAAGATTGCATCCAATAAATAATCCTTGCTAAACACCCCAGGTCGGGAAGATCTAGACCTGACCAAAAAGTTTATGAAAGCTGGCAGGGTCATTGAAATTGATATTCTTGACCATTTGATAATCTCAGAAGAAAGCTATAAAAGCATCATTGACGATACGCTTTTGGATAGATAGAATTTATCTTAAAGTACTATCACTAAAACTACCTGTTATTTCTCTTTAAACGCACCTGAATTCAAGGTGTAGTTCCCAAAACAATCGTACGGATTGTTCTTGGGAACCCCACACAAAACGATTCGGATGCTTCTGGTATATTGCTATATATTTTCTAAGAAGTACTTGATTATGCTTAATTTAGCTTAACCCATTTGAATGTCGTTTGTAAATATCTGTAAACGTTTAAAAACGGAATGGATGTTATTCACTTGTTGGCATTCATTGGGAAAACGTAAATTTGATGAGAAGACATTAAGAAATCCTTAGGGGTAGCCACTTTGTACTGCGACGGTTTTGTTCCAGTAGCCTTTTTAGTATTTTGTTTAACATCAATTAGGTTCGTCATGGACCAATTAACAATAAAAAGAAAGGAGACAATTATGGAACAAGTAAATAACATGAACGATAGACTTATGACGGGATTAAAATCAATTTTTGAGACAGTTTGGGCTATTGGAACATCCGTTGCAGCTACGGGTGTGTTGGACCGAACTAACGATAGTTAATGAAGCTCAAGCGCATATATAGAACCAAGTTAACAACCGATGATCTATATAGGAACATCAGAAGAAACATGAGTCCAGAACCAGGGTTTTCAGGCAATGACTTCACCTATTTTGCTGAATTCAACAAGGCATTGGAAACAACTAAATCATTATGGTTCAGCATTCCTTATGAGCACAAGGTGAATGTTAAAAGTAATAGCATGTTCTTCTGGCCGAGAACAACAGTAACTTTTGAACCCATTGAATCAGGAACGATTGTAACCGTCCATTTTACTGGAACAACATTGGCATACATCCTTTACGGAACTTTTGTGGCAGCATTTCTTAGCTTAATGGGATACTTCCTAATTAGAAACCCATCTGACCTTTCTCCGGTTTTAGCAACACTTGTGTTTAGTATACCACTTGCAATAATTCCGTTCTTGCTGCGGAAGACTCAAAATAACTTAATTGGCAGATTGGAATACTCATGAAAAACGAAATGCCAATCGAGTAGACGGCCGTGAGCTATAAGCCCACGGTGCGCCTCTCACACCACCCAGCGTACGGGTCTCGTACTGGGCGGTTCGTAAAGTATAAGGCTATCGCTCTTTACACCAATAGCCTCTTTCCGCTACTTTTAAGATAAGGCTATCCCGAAAACTTTCGGGACTCCTTATCGAATTTTCGCTTCACAATACGTTCAGTCCTTCGCTACCCAGTGAGTCCTCCGATTTTGATCGGCTCGTTACCAGTAGCTACTATGACTTCTGCTGACTTCTCAATCCGTAACCCGTACGGTTCGAGACCTCCCTCGTTAAGGTGAATATCCTTGTGACTATCGCTGCCACATCTACTATTTCGGCACCAGACTCTTTCGAGGAGTTGGACTTCGGCATGATGTGCTGCCTCATCCGGCCTCATAGCCTCTGTATGTGGTTCCTGTTCGTCAGTACAGACACCGCAGTCTGGCNTTCGCTTCACAATACGTTCAGTCCTTCGCTGCCCAGTGAGTCCTCCGATTTTGATCGGCTCGTTACCAGTAGCTACTATGACTTCTGCTGACTTCTCAATCCGTACCCCGTACGGTTCGAGACCTCCCTCGGTAAGGTGAATATCCTTGTGCCTATCGCTGCTACATCTACTATTTCGGCACCAGACTCTTTCGAGGAGTTGGACTTCGGCATGATGTGCTGCCTCATCCGGCCTCATAGCCTCTGTATGTGGTTCCTGTTCGTCAGTACAGACACCGCAGTCTGGCTTACTTCAGTGCGTGGATCACTCCAAACCACCTTGTGCTTACGCTAAAGCTTCAGCGACACGCGTGCCACTTGCTTCGCTTCTGGGCACGACCCCAGCGAGTACGGGACTTTCACCCTTTGGAACGCTCAACTTCATGAGCTATATTCACCATTCAAGGCACACACAAACACTAAAATGAATATGCGAACTGAGCCATTTGAAAGAGCATTGCAAATAGCAAAATTCAGTGCTTTCGGGAACTGGGGCGCATACTCATTTTAGTTGAGCGTTATATGCCATATTGAGAGAGGCGATGAAAAACGTAATTAAACTAATAGTTTTATTTGGTTGTCTATCTATTTACAGTAGCGTAATTAGTCAGACTTATAAAGTTAGCGGTAGATTGTTGGATTATGAGACAAAAAAACCAATTGACGTCTATCGTGAATTTCATTTCTTTAGTTTTGATAGTTTAAAACAAGGGTTTGTTGCAAATGAAGACGGGTATTTTGAACTTGAATACTCACATGGTAAAGACACTCTAAGTTTATTTTCCCTACATCAAGAGTATTGTCAAATTGTAATTACTGGAATTGATAAAGGGAAAATCGAGGATAAAGAACTCGGTACGATATATGTTTTTAAGAACTATAAAGAATACTATAAATCTACAGAAGGCCATTTTACTCGCCCAATAAAGATATTAGGAGTAACTATAAGAAAACCAAGATTCATAAATCCATTACCTAAGGGTGTTGTGGATTACAACACAAAACGAATCTCTGTTAGGACTGATAAACAGAACTACCAAGTCCATTTAATGGATTACATAGGATATATTTTGTATGAAGACTTAATTAAAGAATGAGTCTTTAGAAAGGCATATAACATATGCTATGAATGAATGGGGTTTTATCGGTCAGGATATTTTGGTGGGGATTGGAAAGTCCGCCACAAGCTTTAAATTTAAATCAGGGCGTGGCTATGTGCGAGACGAGAGGTTAGTGCTTTCAACAGTCGCTCGGGTTTCCGAGTGACGACTATTTCTGAGGCCTCCGGCCGGCTTCACTAACCAAAATTTCAAATGTCATCTTTGCCATAAATACGCTAATATTACTCCCATGTCTGAACTGAAAAAAGCCAACACAGATTACCCTTATTTCCTTACGTTCACCGTGGCTGGCTGGATAGCTATTTTTACCAGGCAACGGTATTGTGATATAATCATTAAAAGTCTGAAATATTGTATAGAGCACAAAGGACTACTATTGTATGCTTATGTGATCATGCCAAGCCACATGCATTTGGTAGCACGCCATGACAAGAATAAACTGAGTAGTGTTATAAGGGACTTTAAGAAGCTACACTGCCAAAGAAATAATGAAATCAATTGAAAAAGAACAGGGGAAAGTCGTAAGGAATGGCTTATCCACATGTTTAAATATTATGCCAAATACCAAAACAAAACTCTCGGTTCATGTTTTGTCAAAAGACCAATCATCCCATAGAATTAAACTATCCTGATATTATTGACCAAAAGGTTGAGTATATACATAATAACCCCGTGGAAGCTGGATATACTTCTGATCCCTTTTCATGGATTTACAGCAGTGTGGGCAATTGCTCTCCCTTACAAATTGAGCCGGTGTAACGGCCAGAGGCCGGAAGTGATATTTCGTCACTCGGCGGAGCCGAGCGACTGTTGAGGAAAGCAACCATTTGAAAGGATTGCCGTCTTTTCATTAAAACTGAATTATGAATAAGATTTTTATTCTATTTACTATTGGATGTCTTATTGTTATCCGTTTTACCTACGCTCAGAGCACCAATTATGAGTTGGATCAACTTATTTTAAATCAAGTAGATAGTGGTAAGTTCAATGGTGTTGTACTGGTGGCTGATCAAAACAGGATCATTTTTCAAAAGGCTTACGGATTTGCAAGCATTGAGAAGCAAGAACCCAACCTGATTACGACGAAATTTAGAATTGGATCATTGACAAAGCAATTCACTTCAATGCTTATAATGCAGCTCGTTGAGCAGGAAAAAATAAGTTTAGAAGGACAAATTAGGAATTATCTGCCTGAACTTAACCTTGATAGTAAAGCTACTATTGAACAAATTTTACATCATACATCAGGGATACAAGATTATACCGAAGTTGAAATTGGCTGTAATATCGATAAGCAGATGTCAGATACCCCTAAAGAATTTGCCAAGTGTTTTCAGAAACTACAGTCAGATTTTGAACCGGGTAAAGAATGGTCCTATAGCAATACAAATTATTTCCTTCTAGGCATATTGATTGAAAAAATATCGAAAACAACTTTCGAAAAGGCTCTAAAAGAAAATATTTTAGACCCGCTCCAAATGAATAACACAGGTTACCTAAACAAAAATTCTGAAAATTTTGCCCAAGGATATACCAAAATAGATAACCAGTTATTAGAAACAGATATAGCTGATATTGCAATTGCTTATTCTGCGGGAGGAATGTATTCGAGCATAGTCGATCTTTACAAATGGCACAAGGCACTACTCACCGACCAACTCTTGAAAAAAGAAAATTTAGATAAAATTTTTGCTCAAAATAAAACTGTTGACCCTAGTTTTTACGGATTTGGTTGGTTCGTTGATCATCACTGGCAGTTTAAGGACTATAGAACTTTTCATGAAGGAGGAATTGATGGATTCTCAGCATGTATTGACCGATATCTTGATAACGGTATTTGTATCATAGTGCTGAGTAATTTTGAATTCACAGAATCAAGAGTTGATTTGACAGATCCAATTGCAAAAATTTTATTTGAATCAAAAAAATAGATTAGATGCAATACCCCCCCTGGAGCGCATTTAGCAAAGCGCAATGCGTTCCCATTTTCCTCGTAAGATCGGGCATGTAGCATTTCTAATGCGGATACTTTTGATGGACTTAGTTTGATTAAGATTTTAAAAGCTCGGAATCCACCTCCCTTTCAAGAGACGTCATATACGAAAAGCGAAAAATCACCACCTAATGCCTTTCAGTACTTGCAGCTCAGCCTGAAGGCCTGCTAACTTACTTTTTATCAGGCTTATTTTAAGAGGGTAGCGATCATTGATCTTGGATGTAAGGTGGCGCCGGCGGAGCGCTATCCATTTTTGTTCATGCTCAGTCAGGCCCTCCTGCGCCAGTAGCACCTGGCAGGCATGCAGGCCACGACGTAACGGGGCCAATTCCTGCTCCAAGTCTTCCAACGTTTCTTTTTTTCGTAAGATGGACTGTTCCAATTTTTTGATCTCCGCATTGAGCGCTTCTGTTTTATCCTGGAGACAGGCATGGGTGGCATGAGCCAGTTCCTCCAGTGGTGTATCCAGCGAAAGCGCCTGCTGCAGTTTTAATAAGGGCTGGTAATGAGTCAGGGAAAAAGACCGCCTGCCGGCAGATACCGATTTTACAAAATCAATCGAAGTGCCTATCAGGTTGGCTATGGATGTGTTACCCACGCCAAAGCACATTTTTAGCGTATCGAGAAAAGAGGTTTTGTACACTTTTTTAAAAGTTTTTATAAAATGGTGTACAAGATTGTACACTTCAATTTTTTTTCGATAAAAAAAGTGTACAAAATACAACAAAAAGAGGCCCGATGTTTTTCCGGGCCTAAGCGTCTATTTTTTGCTACACCAGCGTCTTACCAGGAAGTATCATTTTTTACCCGCCAACACTTTCTCTAATAGGGCTACTTTCTCCCGCTCACTTTTCAGCAGCTCCTCATATAGTCTTTTGTTTTCCTCTATGGCCTCCAGCCACTTATCGATGGGGTTAAAGGTGCAATAGTTTTGAACTTCTGTTCCTACATTAACATTCGAGACACCTTGATTCGCCCCTTCATGATTATTTTGGATATTGTAAACGACCTGCTCTTCATCGAAATTATGGATGGCATCAGGGTTCACACCCAGTACATCGGCGATCTTTTCCAGGGTGTCGTTTTCCACTTCTTCGTTGTTCTCAATATTGGAAACGGTTTGTTGGGTTACACCTAGTCCATCGGCCACGGTATCCTGTTTTACGCCCAGGATCTCACGCATGCGGCGGATCTTTCTGCCCAGGTGTTTTGGTCGGGGTGTTGTAGTACTTTCCATAGGCTTAAAGTTATTAAGATTTTACACATTCCGGATATTGCGCTGGTAAAATACAAACGGTGGTTGTAAAGCACAAACTGCCCGTACGCGACATCCTGCATCATCAGTCGCTAAGGGAGCCAAGCGACTGTTGGTTTCATAGGGGCAACAGGTAGAAGCTATTCGTTTTAAAAACACCTGAATTCAAGGTGTAGTTTCCAAAAAAAAGCTTAGGGATTGTTCTTGAGAACCTATGCTAAATGATCCGGATACTCCCGGTATATTGATAAGTATTTTCCAAGAAATATTTGATTATAGTTAATTTAGCTTTATCCATTTGAATGTCATTCGTAAATATTTGTAAACGTTTAAAAACGAAATGGATGTTATTCAATAGTTAGCTACAATAGCCCTAAGAAAGGTCAGTGGTAGTTTCCCCACCGCACAAGAGATTTTTATTTGATTTTGCCAACACACGGACAAGCACATTGCGTCTGCCCTTCGGGACAGCCACAAAGAGCTTGCCTCCCCATCCGCAGATTTAAGAATTTTAATTTCGTTTTCGAGTTGGATATAACTTCTGCTTAAAATCTGTGATTTCATCTTTCAACTTCTTGTTTGCACTATTCAATAGCTCGTTTTGATGCTTCATGATGCTCAAAAGGTCATGCATGGCATTAAGGTTTTCCAGTTGAACCGATACGATTTGCTCTAAATCGGCTTTGGTATATCTCCTGCTCATTTAGTAAAAGTTTAAAATTACACTTGATTCTTAAAAAGGATCTAAAACATCTTTTTAGATAATTAATGAATCGTATTACGAAACAAATATAGCTTTAAAAGAACAAAATCAAAATTTTTAAATCAATTAAATTTGCCCTAATTGCTATTTGTATAGTGTAAAACGATTCAAATGACCTCTAAAAAGCAAATAAACAGAATCCGTGTAGTCCTTGCCGAAAAAGACAGAACCAATAAATGGTTATCTGAAAAAGTTGGAAAGAATAGAACCACGGTCTCAAGATGGTGTACTAATGATATGCAACCTTCATTGGAAACATTAGTGGAGATTGCGGAGGCGTTGGATATAGATGTTAGAGAACTGCTTATTTCAACAAAATAGTTTTAATTGGAAAACATTAAAGACATATCAAGCCAAACACCTCTCAAAGCCGTGGATTTCTTCTGTGGAGGAGGTGGAATGAGCTACGGAATGCAAGAAGCAGGAATAAATGTTCTCGCAGGCGTTGACAATGATGAAAATTGTAAGGAAACCTATGAAGCAAATATCAAAGGAGCATCTTTTATAAAAGCAGATGTATTTGATTTAAAAGAAAAAGACCTTCAAAAGCAACTTGGACTAAAAAGAAGAGATAAAAATCTTGTTTTAATTGGTTGCAGTCCATGTCAATTTTGGAGCATTATAAATACAGACAAAACCAAATCTCAAAAGTCTAAAAACTTACTGGTTGAATTTAGGCGATTTGTTGAATACTTCCGTCCTGGATACGTAATCGTTGAAAACGTACCCGGTGTACTGCGCAAGAAAAAAGAAAGTGGTTTGGAGGATTTTATTGTCTTCATCAGTCGCTTGGGTTTCCGAGTGACCTCATCAGTTGCTCGGCTGAGAGCCAGACTATTTGGGATATTAGTGGTTCTTCAACTATAACGCTATTTCAGAAATTAATCAGTTTAGATAGAGGTATGCCAAGTGCCTTTGCAATCTCGTAAATCGAATAAAGCGTAGGGTTCACCTTCCCATTCTCCAACTTCTCTATCGCCTGACGATCCTTTTCACAAGCCCTTGCCAGGTCAGACTGATTCCACCCCTTTTGCGTTCTTAGCTCAATGATCCGCTTGCCAATTTTCTTTTTGAGTTCTTCTTTGGTCACGAAACAAATGTCAACTAACTGTACGACAATTTTGTCATATTAAAGTTTGACAAATTAGATTTTTGAATTATGTTTGTCATATAATTGAATGACAAATGAACAGCTTCAGAAAATTGAAAATCCATTCAAAGTACAGATCAAGAAGGTGGGATCATATCACCGTTCCTGAAATCAGGCTGGAGGGGAAATGGCTTGATGCACTTGGGTTTAAAGAAGGGTGTCAAATCAAAATCAAATCGCAAAAGAATAGGCTGATCATCACCTTGAACATAGAAGACAGAGAATAAAAGTGCTTTAGATCACCTATCAGTCGCTCGGGTTTCCGAGTGACGACTATTGCTGAGGCCTCCGGCCGGCTTCACTAACTAAAACTTCAAATGTCATCTTTCCTGTGAATGAATTGTCACCACTTCTTCCATGTCAGACTGAGAAGAGAGAACACGGATTATTCTAATTTTCTATCTCTCCTACAAATCAGGCCGTAGATAGCCATAGGGCTCACACCTGACGATCCCTCAACAGTCGCTCAGGTTAAAACTTTCATAGGACAACAGGTAGAAGCTATTCGTTTTAAAACACCTGAATTCAAGGCGCAGTTTCCAAAAAAAGCTTAAGGATTGTTTTTGAGAACCTATGCTAAATGATCCGGATACTCCCGGTATATTGCTAAGCATTTTCCAAGAAATATTTGATTATGGTTAATTTAGCTTAATCCATTTGAATATTATTTGTAAATATTTGTAAACGTTTAAAAACGAAATGGATGTTATTTGCTGGTTGTGTAATCACTACACTGAAACTCATCCATAGTTTAAATGAAAATAAAACTTAGACAACAGATAGAAGAAATTGTTTCTCTTACTGATGAAGAATTTGAACTTGTATTATCTCACTTCGAACAAAAAGCATTTAAAAAACATAAACTCATTATACAACAGGGCGATTATGTAAGACATGACTATTTTGTTGTAAAAGGATTGATGAAAGCTTCTCGTATAAGTTCTGAAGGGAAAGAGCACATAATTCATTTTGCAATGGAAAATTGGTGGATAACCGACCCGGAAGCATTTCATTACGGCACCAAAGCAAGCTTGTCTGTAGACTGCCTGGAAGATTCAATCGTTTTTTCTTTATCACTGGAGAATAAAGAGAAACTGTGCCATGACTTACAAAAAATGGAATATTTTTTCCGTAAGAAAACAACTGCTGGATATATAGCATTACAGAAAAGAATAATGTGTTTTATTAGTAGTAAGTCAAGCGAGCGCTATCATAACTTGCTAGAGCAATACCCTGACTTGATCCAACGAATTCCAAAAACAATGATTGCTTCGTACTTAGGCGTTTCCAGAGAAACACTTAGTCGTCTCATTCCTGCTTAGTGTGACAATCCGCACATCATATCTGTGACAACCCTCCTGTGGTTTGAGTATTTCATACCCGAATTTTGCTGAAAATAAACTCAGTGAAAAAAATATGGAATATAGAAATTTAGGAAAGTCAGGACTAAAAGTGCCTGTATTAAGTTACGGAACAGGCACATTTGGTGGCACGAACGAGTTCTTTGGTCGCTGGGGTAAAACTGATGTGAAAGAAGCCTCCGGGCTCATCGCTATTTGTCTGGAGCGAGGTGTGAATTTCTTTGACACTGCAAATGTTTACTCTCAGGGTGATTCCGAAGCTATTCTCGGTGCGGCTTTATCGGGAAAAAGGCAAGACTGCATTATTTCAACAAAAGGAACATTCCAAATGGGAAAAGCACCAAATGACAAAGGTGCATCTCGCTTTCACTTAATTAATGCTTTAGATGCCAGTCTACAACGCTTACAAACAGATTATATTGATCTGTACATTATGCATGGATTCGATGCAAATACACCGATAGAAGAGACATTACGAACCCTGGACAGGATGATCAATAGTGGCAAGGTACGCTACATTGGATGTTCCAATTTTGCAGCTTGGCAACTCATGAAATCTCTTACTGTCTCAGAAAAGTTGAATTTGGAGAAGTACATAGTTTATCAAGGTTATTACTCTCTTATTGGTAGGGATTACGAACAAGAATTGATGCCCTTAATCAAAGACCAGGAATTGGGATTGATGGTATGGAGCCCTTTAGGTTGGGGAAGGTTGACCGGTAAAATCAAACGAAATGAGCCAATGGGCGAAGGAAGAATAAAATCAGGAGGCGATATTGGTTCCCCACCTGTTGATAACGAATTTTTGTATAATGTTGTTGATGTATTAAAACGCATTGCAACAGAAATGGATAAAAGCATCCCACAAGTCGCTATCAACTGGCTGTTACAAAACGAAACGGTTTCCAGTATAGTGATAGGTGCAAGAAACGAAAAGCAACTTATAGATAATTTGGATTCGGTTGGTTGGTCATTAGCTCCGCACCACATGGAAGAATTAAACACTTTAACACAACCTAATTTACTTTATCCGCATTGGGTAGGTGAAAGGTAAAGACGACTTCACGGAACAAACACTATCATTCATAAGTTAACTGGGCTATTTGCAAAGACTTGGGTGATAGGATACTTTTATAGAAATTTGAAAAGCTCAAATTACCGATAATAATCAGACGTTAGCCCCATTAAAAAACCAATGAGTTTAAACACAGATTTAGTCAAAGCAACGAAAAATGGAGATCTGGAAAAAGTCTCGGAATTGATAAATTCCGGGGCTGATTTGAATACAACTGTAGGAGATGGTTATAAAAGAAATTTACTTCATCACGCTTCACAAAAAGGACATTCAGATCTGATTGAGTTTTTGATTGAAAAAGGAATTGCAATTAACAGCTTAGATAATAAGGGTAGAACACCCTTATACCTGGCCTGTTGTGATTATAAATTTGATTCCGTAAAAACACTGGTTTCTAAAGGAGCAGAAATAAATATAAGCGGTGAATATAACCCGCTCGATATGGCAAGCTCTAACTCATATTACGGAACCGAAATAGTTGAGTTATTACTCGAAAATAATGCAAATGTAAACCTTACTTGTAGAGGAACCGGCGTTACACCTTTAATGGGAGCATTACATCAAAAGAAACCCGATGCTCTTAAATTACTTCTAAACGCGGGAGCGAATACGAATCATATTGATGCCAATGGAAATTCACCTCTAGGACGAGTTTCGGAACATGATTTTCCTGAACACGTAAATCTGTTATTAGATTTTAAAGCGAAAATAAATTATCAAAACAGAAAAGGAAATTCTGCTTTGCATTTAGCAACAAAAAGAGAAAATAAAAAAGTTATTGAGGTATTGATCAGGAGAGGAATTAAAACCAACCTGAAAAACACCAGCGGTGAAACGGCAAAAGATATTGCTAAAAAAAAGAATTCTGAAATATTCTCATTTATTTCCGGCTTAATTGACCAAAATCCGAAACAAGAAAGCGGAAAAGGAATTTTATCGAAACTTGGAAAACTGTGGAAATAAAAACGATTTCCTTAAAAGCATTATACAATTTTCTCATTCCTTTTATAAACCATCCATAGAGCAATCCCCATAATGGAATAGTTAATCAGAATAAATCCGCCACTAAGCAAAATCCACTGAACCATGTCCGGAATATGCTTTTTAGCCGCCGATCCGATGGTTTCTGTTGCTGAAACTATCATACCCACTAACCAAACGAACTTCAAAACTGAAAACAAACCTTTCTTGGCATAAGAAGATTTTGAAAACAAATAAGCAATTCCAAAACCTTCCAAAATCCAAGCTAAAAACCCAAATGCATATATTGGGTCATCCATTCTGTTATAAACGCCGAGGTAAATGTATTGCCCTTTGAATAGTACTACGTGCCACGTCACCCCCACCAGAGCAATGGACATGGTACACAACAAACCGCTGATTAAAACTTTTTTACTCATTATCCTTATTTTTCACTTAGTTGTCCTTTGTTCCATTCAATAAATTCTTTCACACTTTTTCTAAATAAAAATCTCAACCCGAAGAACAGACATCATAATAATTTGCTAAAGGCACAAGATCTTTATGTAAAAAACCCACAGTTGGTTCTTTTTCCGGTTTTTCCATAACAGATTAGTTTAAAATATGCCCACCGGAATGGTTCAACATGGTACCCGTCATATAACTTGCCATATCAGACCCTGCAAAAGCAACGACATCGGCTAATTCTGATGAATTGGTTAGTTTTTTCAATGATGTTTTATTGGCAACAAACTCTTTCATTTGGTCATAATTCAGGCCAATATTGGCACCCATTGCTCTATAAGTATAGTCAATGGTTGGTGTATCTAACATTGCCTCAGAGCGAACACCTAATACACGAATTCCATCAGGGCCCCATTCGTTGGCTAAACTTTTCATCAAACCTTCTGCTCCGGCGTGAGTAGCAGATAAGGCAGGACTCCAAGGACATCCTACATGCGCAAGTGTTGAAGTGATGAAAATAATCGTACCGCTACCCTGCTTTTTCATTACCGGATAAGCATATTTTGCACTCAGGAAATGAGAGGCTAATGAAGACTTCAGCGGACTCATAAAATCTTCATAAGACACTTCTGTTGCTGGCTTTCCGTGTTGGTGCGATGCTGGGTTTGCACCGCTACAGTTGATTAAAATATCGATAGTTACATTTTCTTCATCAAACCAATCGAAATATCCTTTAAGAGCATCTTCATTCAATGAATCTAATTGTCTGATTTCGCCAAGTTCGACCTTCTCTTTTGTGCCTTCTACATGAATGTCTGACAAGAAAACCTTTGCTCCATGCTGTTTGAACTGACGGGTGATTTCCTGACCTACTCCTCCTTTTGCACCGATGATTACGGCATTTTTGTTAGCTAATAATTTCATTTTCAATTTATTTTTAATCGTTTTATGTATTGATTTTAATTGTCTTTGCTTGAAACTCATTGTTTTCTATCTAATAGACCTTTCTCTCCAGAAACGAGCTGCAAAAATAATCTAAATTAAAACCAGTTTTATTTAACAACTGGTTGCAAACATGTTTAAAATGTTTTAACTGTGCAAAAGAAAATTGAAATTTTACGCAAGATCCAAAATCGTTATGCCCCATAAACCTCTCGTCAGAAGTATTTGGAGAGAAATGGACGTTGATTATACTAAGAGATATGATGATGAGCGGAGACCGGAAATGATATTTGGTCGCTCTGCTGGGAGCCGAGTAACTTCATCAGTCCTCATCAGTCGCTCGGGTTTCCGAGTGACGACTATTGCTGAGGCCTCCGGCCGACTTCACCAACTAAAACTTCAAATGTCATCTTTACCATAAATAGGCTAACATTGCTCCCATGTCAGAACTGAGAAAAGCTAACACCGATTATCCTTATTTTCTTACGTTGACCGTAGCTGGCTGGATAGATGTTTTTACCCGGCAACGGTATTGTGACATAATCATTAAAAGTCTGAAATATTGTATAGAGAACAAAGGACTACTATTGTATGCTTATGTGATCATGCCAAGCCACATGCACTTGGTAGCACGCCATGATAAGAACAAACTGAATAGTGTTATAAGGGACTTTAAAAGCTACACTGCCAAAGAAATAATGAAATCAATTGAAAACGAACAGGGGGAAAGTCGTAGGGAATGGCTTATCCACATGTTTAAATATTATGCCAAATACCAAAAACAAAACGCTCGGTTTATGTTTTGGCAGAAGACCAATCATCCCATAGAATTAAACTATCCTGATATTATTGACCAAAAGGTTGAGTATATACATAGTAACCCTGTGGAAGCTGGTTATACTTCTGATCCCTTTTCATGGATTTACAGCAGTGTGGGCAATTGCTCTCCCTTACAAATTGAGCCGGTGTAACGGCCAGAGGCCGGAAGTGATATTGGGTCACTCGGCGGAGCCAAGCGACTGTTGAAGTTGAATTTAATCATCGGTTATCTTTTGCTGCCTCAACAGTCGCTCGGGTTTCCGAGTGACGCCTATTGCTGAGGCCTCCGGCCGGCTTCACCAACTAAAACTTCAAATGTCATCTTTGCCATAAATAGGCTAACATTGCTGTATTTGAAGCTCTGAATAGCGCAAGAGTCTTCTTGCCTCCAGCATTATCCTATCTTGTATGAACTGTAAAGGTGTTTTTGATCCGAGCTTTGAAAATAGATTGGAAAGAGTCTTGGGGGACCTGTTTAGTAACCCGGAATATTCGGCTACTGTATGTTTTGACCTGAAGTGCTGCTCTACCAGGAAGTTAAATTGCCGCACAATATCCACCTCTTTTTTGTCTTCAGGGTACTGTGTTTGCTGTTTAAAAAGCCTGGTACATAAAATTAAGTACCTCTTCAGCATCATTTGCAGCATGTCAATTTGCAAATTATCATTGGATTCCATTTCAATGCTGAACATTTCCCAAAGGATCTCAAATTTCTTTATTTCCTCCTCCGGCAGGGTGATCACAGGCAGTTGTGATGCCCCAAAGAAGAGCACTCCTTTGCAGCTCACCTCATCATCGTGGTCCAAAACGCAGTAAAAAGGACGGTTGAACCTCAGAAACCTGATGCGCTTGGTACTGATGATTTTAATGGTATGAAATTCTGTTAAAAAAAACGATCTCATTCTTATTGAAAATATACTCCTGTCCATCTATTGCCAGCACATTGTGATCATACTCAAACCACAGTATCGTTAAACTGCTTTCAACCGTTTCTTTTAATACCTCGCAATTGTCTTTACCTATCGTTTCAAGCTGAAGGTATTCGCTGGTGTTCCCTAAAAATTTCATACCTACCCGGATTGATCGTTGGTTATTTACCTATCGCAATCTCTGTTATGTTGTCAAGCGCCGTACCTACTTTATTCAGCACTTCTTCATGGTCGTTAAGTTCGTGTCTTTCCTGAAGGTAAATGGGATGATTATAAGCTACTTTAACCTGGCCATCCGACTCCCGGTAAACAATAATCTTTTGCGGGAGATCAATTCCTGCAGTTTGCTTATGCTGCATGAGCAAGGTACCCAATTTAGGATTACCAAACATAATAATGCGTGTGGGGTCCAAGTCCAGTCCCACAGACCCGGCATTTTTACTATGGTCCAGTTCTAATAGTATTTTAAGATTTGGATTAGCCTCCAATGCGTTTTTAAGGTTTCGATAGGTAGTCTCAAAATCAACATTGCTGGTTTTGGTCACTAAGCCTTTGTTCAAAATATCATTCGTATTCATTATACTATCCTTTTGTGATGTATTACAAGCGTTCAGTGAAAGTATAACCAGGCATACAAAGTACTGTAAGGTTCTCATTGATCATCATTTTAATCGTTTCATAGGTTTTCACAATCCTCCTGAGTTAATTATGTTAAAACCCACATATAGAGTGTGTTTCAACTCAGGTTTTCCTATAAACCGATCTGACGATATTCGAGTTCATTTGTTACCCTAAAATGACTTCCGCAAGCACTTTTAGTCAGGGGGTTGACTGAACAAGTGCAAAGAGCACAAATGGAGTACTTGGTGCCGGACGCTGATAAATGAGGTAAAGCTGGTTTGGGAGGGAATGATGGCAACTTCATCAGGCATTACAGACAAGGCCCTGTCCTTATTATTATGGTTTAGAGAGCAAGAATGGAGGGCAAAGGGAGAATGAAAACCAAACCAAAAAACTTCAAGACCCCGGAGTCAACACTCATTTTTGAAGTTTATGTCTTCCACAATCGTCACCCAATACGTCTTGTATTCAAAGTAGACATTGTTACATGCCTGTTTTAATTTTCATAAAACCTCGGAGAAAGTATTACAACCTGACTACTCCCTACTCAAAGATAAAATTTACCCAAGATCAATACGTCTGGTCATTGAACTATTGATCTTGTTTCTAAAGATCAAAGAGTAATTAAAAGAGGAAAAATCCACGTTAAAAATAGGTTGATCTGAAAACCACATTACATGTATATTTCCAATGCCAAAAAACGTAAAACAGTTTCTCCTCAATCCTTCACTCCAAGTTTCCCTAAAATAATATCCATCAGGCACCATCTGGTCATGGACGATTGTAACAAATTAGCACCTACAAAAGCGGTAAACCACAACCAGTTAATGTTCACTGTCATCGCCAGCGCAAGGCTTATCAATACAAAAGACCCTGCAACAGCTCTTACTATCCTGTTTTTCATGTTTAAAAGATTTAGTTAAATATATTTTTCGATGGGCACGACCACCATTTTCACCGGGTTATCTGTCTCCAGCTTTTCATTGAATGCTTTTATCAACTGCATAAGCTTTTCCACTTTTTCTTCCTCAGTAAAAGAAAAGAAAAGGTGGGACCGGACCCCTCCCCTTTCCCCTACAAACCAACCCGAGTTTATCAATTGCAGGGTGGACTCTTTATAGCCATCAATGCCCGAGCTACTGAAGCTGTCAATTTTTGCCTCTTTCAACAACCTGGAAACTTCATGCTGAAATTGTGCTACAGCCGTTATGATCAGCAATTTCATGTTACTTATGGTTTTTACGTTCGATTAAATAATATACCAATGGAACCACTAAAAGTGTCAATACGGTAGAGGCTATGGTACCCCCCATTAATGAAATGGCCAGGCCTTGAAAAATAGGATCGAAAAGGATCACAAATGCACCGATCACTACTGTACCTGCCGTTAACAAAATAGGAGTGGTACGCACAGCTCCCGCCTCGATAACCGCCTGTTTCAAAGCAACTCCTTCAGACAGTCTCAGGTTAACAAAGTCAATTAACAGCACGGAATTCCGTACCATAATCCCGGCCAGGGCAATCATACCTATAAAGGAAGTAGCCGTGAAAAAAGCACCCAATAACCAATGCCCAAGGACGATCCCAACCATGGAAAGCGGTATGGCCACCATCATAACAAAAGGTGCCTTGAAGTTTTGAAACCAGCCTACAATCAGGATATAAATGATCACGATCACCCCCAGAAACGCGATGCCAAGGTCTCTGAAAACTTCCAGGGTTATTTGCCATTCTCCATCCCATTTTACCGTATAATCATCTTCAAAATCCGGCTGTTTAATGTACAACTCATTGATACTATACCCATGTGGTAAATCAATGGCAGCCAACTTATCCGACATCCCCAGGATAGCGTATACCGGGCTTTCCAGTTCACCCGCCATATCTGACATCACATATACCACTCGTTTTTGGTTCTTTCGGTAGATATTTTTGGGTCGGCTCTTTTCCTGTACCTCCACCAGGTCGCTGATAGAAACCATTTTACCTATTTTTGATCTCACTTTGAGCGCTGTTATATCACTTATCGTAGACCTCTCTTTTTCATCCAGGGTTAAGACTAATCCTACCTGGTGAGAAGCTCGTTCGTCATACAGGGTAGTGATGGCATTTTCTGATAGCGCCATATGCATAGTATGTACTATTTGCTGCGGTGCCACCCCGTAAAGCATACTTTTCTCTTTATCAATGACCAGGGTATATTCCACCTGGTCATCCTCGACCATCCAATCCGTATCTACCACATCCTGGGTGTTGGTCAGGATATTTTTGACCTGGTCTGCCACGGCTATCTGTCCTTCATAATCCGGTCCGTATATTTCTGCCACAATGGTGGACAGTACCGGTGGTCCCGGGGGAACTTCCACGATTTTTACATTGGCATCATACTTACGCACGATCTGCTGGATCCCCGGCCTTAACAATTTTGCAATATCGTGGCTTTGTGCACTCCTGTCATGCTTATCTACGAGGTTCACCTGGATATCTGCCATGTTGCTTCCTCCGCGAAGGTCGTAGTGCCTCACCAGGCCGTTAAATGTAATGGGCGCCGAAGTACCCACATAGCTTTGATAGTTTACCACCTCAGGTCTTGAAGCCAGGTATTGGGTGATTTCCTGTGTCACCACAGCCGTACGCTCCAGGGTAGTTCCTTCCGGCATATCGATCACTACCTGGAATTCATTCTTATTATCAAACGGGAGCATCTTTACGATCACTGAATTGGTGAAGAACATGACCAGCGACCCTAATAATAACACACCCGTAATGCCCAGGAAGATCCAGCGACGGGCTTTGCGCTCTATCAACGGCCGCTCCAGTTTTTCATACCACCGGTAAATGAGCGTGTCTTCTACTTTTTTAGACGTCACCTTCTTGTTACTGTCTTCTTTTTCTCGCAGAAATAAATACCCCAGGTAAGGCGTAATGGTAAGCGCTACGAACAGGGACAATAGCATAGCCATAGAAGCCCCGATAGGCATAGGCGACATGTAAGGCCCCATAAGCCCGGACACAAAAGCCATAGGTAACACAGAGGCAATCACGGTGAACGTAGCCAGAATGGTGGGATTACCTACTTCATTAATGGCATACAAAGCCGCATCTTTAAAGGGCAAACGCTTCATTTTAAAATGACGGTGCATATTTTCAGCGATAATGATAGAATCATCCACTACGATCCCCGTTACAAAGACCAGGGCAAACAGCGTAATGCGGTTAAGGGTATAATCCAGCATGTAGTAGCTAAGCAGCGTCAATGCGAAAGTGACCGGCACAGATAAGAACACCACCAGGCCTCCCCTCCATCCCATGGCCAACATCACCACAAAGGTTACGGCTACGATAGCGCCTACCAGATGCAACAATAATTCAGATACCTTTTGTGAAGCTGTTTCACCATAGTTCCGGGTAACTTCCACATGTACGTCCTCCGAAATCAAACCGGCTTTTAATCGTTCTACCTTGTCCAGAATGATATCCGCCAAACGCATAGCATCCGCACCCTTCCTTTTAGCTATGGACAATGTAACGGCCGGATAAGAGGACCGATATTGCCCCGCCTGTTCACTTGCCTGCCCAAAACCAAAGGCCACATAGTTTTCGGGAAGTTCAGGCCCGTCTATCACAGCAGCTACCTGTTTCAGATAGATCGGCTGATCATCCCGGATGCCTACGATCAGGTTTTCCACGTCTTTAGCAGTCTGTAAAAAGTGACCGGTTTCTACCAGGAACTCCGTATCATTTTTATTAAAGCTCCCGGCCGCCATTTGCTGGTTATTGACCTTTATCATTTCCGATACCGACAAAAGATCTAATCCACTGGCTGCCAGCTTATCTTTGTCCAGCACTATCCTTACCTGGCGTTTCCTGCCTCCGATCTCTTTAGTTGCCGACACATCCTTTATCTTTTCTATTTCACTTCTTAGTTCTTCCGTGATCTGTCGTAGTTGGTAGTCATCATACGTCTCACTCCAAAGTGTAAGGGCCAGCATCGGGACATCATCTATGGCGCGTGTTTTCACGAGAGGCATTGTTACTCCTTGCGGCATGATGTCCATATGCTTATTGATCTCATTGTACATCTTTACAAAAGACCGCTCAATGTCCTCTCCTACATAAAACTGTACGATCACCATCCCCTGCTCTTTCATAGAGGTGGAATACACGTACTCTACGCCTTTAATATTGGAAATGAGTTTTTCCAATGGTTTGATCACACGTGACTCAACCTCAGAAGGGCTGGCCCCGGGATAGCCCACGAAAATATCTGCCATGGGCACATTGATCTGGGGCTCTTCTTCTCTTGGAATTAAAAATGAGGTATAGACTCCCACGATCATGAACACGATCATGAGAAGTATGGTAAGTTTGGAACTTATAAATCCCCGGGCAATTTTTCCTGCTAATCCTTCCTTCATAATAAAATCACTTGACGCCTACTGGATCGTAATTTTTGCTCCATTGTATAATTTACCCTCAGCAGACAGAATGTATTGCTCATCTGACCGAAGCCCTGACAGCACCTCCACTTCGTCGCCATCCATATGGCCCAGTCGAAGCCAGCGTAACATTGCGGTATTACTTTCACTCACCGTATACACCCCGGTAAGCTGCCCATGACGGACTAAAGCTGCCTTTGAGATCATTGGAACACTGGAGGTCACCCTTTCGACAGGAAAATCAACCGAGGCAAACATTCCCGAACGCACCTGGCTATCGAATTCTTCCATCACCACTTTTACCAGGTACTGCCCTCCGGTATTTTTTGCAGACGCACTCACCTCTGTCACTTTCCCTTTCATCATTTTATCGATGGACTTTATAGTGACTGTGACTTGTCCGCCTGTTTGGACCCCGGCTATTTCACTTTCAGGTACCATTGCCATAACATGGAAATGATGGGTTGATTCTATTGAAAGAAGTGACATGCCAGGATTGGTCATGTCCCCGGCTTCAATAAATTTATGGGTCACTACACCATCAAAAGGCGCTTTAATATTCGTATACGAAAACTGGGCGACGATCTCGTTTTTTAGCTGACGTGCAGCCTCCAACCGGGCCCGGGCCATTTCAAAGTGTGCGGCCATGTCATCCAGTTCCTTTTGTGTGGCGCTGTTATCAGCAAAGAGGTTTTTGAATCGGTTATGATCCTTTTCAGCATTGTTAAAAGCTACGGAAGCTTCTGCAATACTGGCGTTGGCCTGAGCCAGTTGAGCTTGCAAGTCTGCATTATTGAGTACTACAAGTACCTGTCCTTTTTTTACTGCTTCTCCTACCTTCACATGCAACCTGTCTACCAGGCCCATCACGCGGGTACTGAGGTTAGCGCTGTTCATAGCCTCAATTTTACCGCTCCCCGTAAAATAAGAAACCTCAGGACTTTGGCCTACGCTGCTGACATTCACAGCTATTAGTGAAGAGGAGTCTTGTAATGTATTTTCCTTACCCTCGTTACAACCTGTAAATAGGATGATGACGGCGAAAAGAACTAATGAATAGTTATGCTTTTTCATGATTATACCTTGGTCAAAAATTGAATGTATGCAAGTGCGTAATTGAACTTGAAAACGGTTTGATAATATTCAAGTTGTTTTTGGGCATATTGTGTTTCCGCCAATAGTAGGTCAGCAGATTTTTCAAGCCCTTCCCGGAAACGGTTCGTACGGATACGTAATGACTCCCGGGAATGGTCCATGGCCAGACGGGCCAGCACCAGGTGGCTTTCGGCATCTGTAAGCATACGTCGGGCTTTACCCATTTCCACATTGCTTTGAGATACATATTGCGCGTATTCCAGCTCAGACCGTTTGAATTCAGCTTTACTTTTTTGAGCTAACCCGACCCGCTTTGCTCCTTCCAGAATGTTCCAGCTTAGCTGTGCACCCACCACATAGCCATTGGCGTCCGCAGAAAAAGGGTGATCGTCATACATTTGGTAACTTCCAAAAGCATTCAATCGGGGCAGGAAAGACATCTTACTGGCACGATGGACCGTAGCATGTGCCTCGGTGGACAATTGCAAAGCTTTGATATCAGCCCGGTTTTTCGACACCTGGTAGCTCTCCGTCTCTGAAGACACGTTTAAAGACAGGCTATCAGCCGGTTTAAAAACGACGTTCCCTTTTTCTCCCATCAAGTGGGAAAGATGATCCGAGATATTCTTTACATTGCTCCCGGCTGTTTGCAGCTGATTTTGCACTTCCATTACCCGCACCTCAACCGCCAGCACATCCGCTTTTTGCAAATAGCCCTGTCGGAAATTATCTTCTGCCAGTTTTTGGTTCGCTAATGCGCTTTCTTTGGTTTTGGATAATACTTCTACCATTTTATAGGCCAACTGAAGCTGCATATAGTATTGCTCCACCTCGAAAGCCAGGTGGTCTTTCGTCCGGGTAGTACGAAGGGCCACTGCCTCCATTTTCGTTTTAACCGCTTTACGCTGGTAGATCCCGTCCAGGTTGATCAGCGGCTGCTGTACCTCTATGGCCAGTGCATAATTAGAAATGCTGGAAGGGTCATTTAACAACTGCGGGTTGAAATCCCCTTCGGTCAGGATCTCCTGGTTTAGCTTACTGCCAAAAGCCATCAAGGGGTTGGTTGTGGTTAAACCGGTGTAAGACACCCCTATGTGAGGCAGCACCACGGACGTGGTTTGTTTGTAATCCGCCTCAGCCTTATAAAAATCCTGCTCTGATATTTTTATGGCTAAATTATGCTCCGCAACTGCCTGCTGTACTTCCTCTTTGGTAATGGGTACCACTTCTTGGCCCCATAACGATGGAGATATGGCCAAAAAGTAAAAGACCACTCTGAAAAACAATGCCTTGTTCATGCTTCATCTTATTTTGATGAAGCAAAAGTAGACTGGTATTACCTGGCAGTCCGTGACATAAGTTACTAAGGCTGCAACATTACTATGCTGCATTAAAGATAACATTGCTCGGATGAACCTGATTATTACCTCCTTCGAGTCGGAACATTTTGCGAAGATATAAATCGACCCACCAGGTCCGGCGATTAGGAGATTACTTCTCCTCTCCCGCGTTAACCCAACGCCAGGATTCGTAACCACTCTGGTCTTAGGTTTAGCGCAGCGATCTTAAGACCTATAACCGGATAGAGTGTCTCGCTCGGTTTACCTCACTGTAAACAACTTTACAATCTGTAGGAAGAAAATACACCATCAACGATCAACAAGGGTACTATTTCGTCACCTTCACAGTAATTAAATGGATCGATCTATTCATACGGAATGAATACAGGGAAATCCTGATAGACAGCCCGGCTTACTGTCAGCGGCATAAAAGATTAATGATCCATGCCTGGTGTATCATGGCCAGCCATGTCCATTTAATGGTGAGTCAGCAGAAGGTAAGGAACCATCGGCGATCATTCGTGATTTTAAAAGCTTTACTTCCAGGCAGTTGAGGCAATGTATCAAAGCAAATCCAAGTGAAAGCAGGCAGGAATGCTTGTTGCGGATGTTTGAAAGAGTTGACAAAAAGAACAAACGCAACCTGGACTTCCAATGATGGCAACAGTATAACCACCCTATGGAACTGTCTACCATCGATATGATTGACCAGCAGATGGATTATATCCACAACCCGATAAAAGCTGGTTTTGTAGATGATCCAGCAGCCTGGGAATGGAGTAGTTGTATGAGTTATGAAAGACAGGTTGAGGCTAAGTTGGAAATCGTTTTTATCGTATAGGTACGACTTCCGACTTGTGCGTGTTAATGTCCATTCTGTAAGGCGAATGTTGTAAATAATAGAAGGTATTTTTCTAAAGTAGTCCGAGCAGATGTTCTCGGCTTTTTAGGATCTTAGGATCGCTGCGCTAAACCTAAAACCAGATTATAGGTCTAATCATTACTAAAGCTAAATGGATGCCTTGCATTATATTGATTTATATAAAAACCAATGTCTTTCTTTTTAATTCTTGTATTCTTAAAAAACTCATCTCTTTTGATGATGTCGATTATTTTCGAAGCATCGTTTCTTTGATGAAATATACTACCTGTTGATAAATCTACAGCAAAAACGTCAATATCAGGAGTGTTTGGAAGATCAGGTCCTGTATACAAAATTAGTGGAAGAGCAAACGTAGAAATCAATCCGAATCGGGCAATTTTAATAAAACACCCTTTATATCTAATATATGGATCTCCATATACACATATCCCCCATATATGAACAGCAGCTATTTTACTGGTACCCTCTTTTGAGGCATAAACTATATTTTCTTCGCATATAACTTGTCTTAACGCATATCTTTCTTTGTCTTGAATAATAACAACTGAAGGTATCGACGGGTTGTTTGTCTTAAATTCGTCCAATGTTTGGTAAACACCGTCTATAAAATCATTCTGTTTAGAAAGCTGAGTTTGTCCGTATGAGCTTAATGAAGTAATTAGAATTACAAAAAAGGCCGCTCGTAAACAATACATTTTAAAAGGATTTAGTATTGCAAGCGTTTTTTGTTGATCACTTAAAAACGCTTACTTTATCAATGATCAACAATACTCTAAAAAACATATAATTATTACTATCTATTTTTAAATATTCTCTCTTACAGAAAGTGACATTTCAATGTCCTTAGATAATTATCATCTGCACTATTCCCACCCTGGTCTTAGGATCGCTGCGCTATACCTAAGACCAGGGTGAGATATGTTTCTCTATACCTATTAACGAGTGTTATTAAACCTTCCCAGGCATATCGATTACCATCACATTCCAACCATGGTTATGGATTAAGCGTCTTATAGACAACATTAAAAATACTCACCACCATGAAATCGACCATTTTCACCTTGATTATTGCGTTTGTTATAGGTCTTTTTACGGGTTGTGGGCAGGACGATGATCCTACCACTCAGGCACAAACCATTAATGGCACCTGGAACCTTAGTAATGTAAGTGGTGGGCTTACCGGGATCAATATCGATTATAATGTTGGTGAAGTATCCTGGGTTTTCAATGAAAATACTAAGGTTTTGATAATAGAAAATAATATAGAATCAACCGGCCCTGAAGATATTTATGCCGGATTGGAAAGTGGAACTTACGATTACAAAATACAGCATGAAGATGACCATCAAGTTCTATACATTGATGGTGCAGAAAGAGGAATTTTAAAAATAGAGGATAATATTTTGAAAATCGATGACGGAGTTGCAGTCGATGGTTTTCTTACTGAATTTGAAAGATAAACCCACCACCAGGACCGCTAACCTAAACTTAGTCTGTCATAAAATGTATTCGTTCGTCATTCTTTTGTGGTAATATGTACTTTTGACTAACCGGAAATTAGTCTTAAAAAACATGAACCCAATCGAAAACAAACACCTTGTGGCCGAATACAAGTCGCGTATTAATCGTGTTTTTGATTACATAGAAGCCAATCTCGATAAATCGTTTTCATTGGAAGAATTAGCATCTCAAGCTAATTTCTCCAAATATCATTTCAATCGTATTTTTTTTGCTATGGTGAGGGAAACGCCCTTTCAATTCATTAACCGGGTAAGAATTGAAAGATCTGCAACACTGTTAAAATACAATCCCAACCATACCATCTCTGAAATCGCCATGATGTGCGGTTTTAGTGATGTTTCGATATTTTCCCGGAACTTTAAAACCTACTTTAAAGTATCGCCATCGGCATGGCGTAAATCGTCCACTGAAAATAGCAATATAAGTCAAACACACCGCAATTTTCATCAACGGCCCGAAGAGGTCTCCATGTACTTTTGTGACGAATCAAAAACAATTAAATGGAGATCTACTATGGAACTAAATCAAAGTATTGAAGTAAAAAACCTTCCAGAGGTGACGGTTGCTTACATCCGCCACACCGGGGCTTACAAAGGCAATGAAAAACTGTTTGAACAGCTGTTCAACAAACTCTGCGCCTGGGCCGGTCCACGCGGTTTGATGGAAAGCAAAGAGCTGACATTTTTCGCCGTATATCACGATGACCTGAAGGTGACCGAGGAGCAAAACCTCAGAACGAGCGCCTGCATGACCATACCTCCGGATACAAAGGTGGATGGAGAAATTGGTAAAATGAAGATCAGCGCCGGTAAGTATGCCGTAGCCCGGTTTATTCTGACAGCAAAGGACTACGAAAAGGCCTGGAACTGGCTTTTCGGTACCTGGCTCCCGGCCAGCGGCTACCAGCCGGATGACGGACCATGCTTCGAAATGTACACTGAAGAACAAAAGGATGGCAAATCACCGGTGGACATTTGTATACCGGTAAAACCTTTGTAAACATCGATTGAATAAAGCGATTTTTCTCACCGCAGAGGCGCTAAGCTTTTAGGCGCGTGGAAATTCCCTCTGCGTCTTTGCGCCTCTGCGGTAAAAACACCTACCAAAAGCCATTTGGATAGGTATGGAGTATACTCAAAACACGTACAGGCCCGGAGGGTATTCGTTTTTTAGTAATTTATGGAAACTATACCGGTCCACATCTTTTATTCCGTGAGATTGACTGATCGAGTAGTATGCGTGAACTCATCTCCGTTATTCAGTTTATACGTTAGCTCAAAAGAGAATTCAGTGTCCCGGGCCGGTGGTTCCGTCAGTTTAAGTTCAAATGTATGCCACAGTACACCTTCAGAATTATTCATTATATAATCGGCTAACGGTATAAATTGATCAAAATCATCTGTATGAAAAATCCAGTCATTCGCTAAAATAATATCGTTTATAACAGCTCCTTTCAGATAGTCTTTATTGTAGTCATTGGTAGTTCGCACAATGACCGTATCCACGCCAATTTTATCTCCGGCCTCGCCTGGTCCCAGGCACGAAAGGGCCATTAGTGTCCCGTTCAAACCTGTTCTTGCTTTTGCAATATAGTTAACTTCGAATTCGAATCTGGTTAAAAAACTGCTCCAGTTCACCGGCAGGTTATCTTCAAAAGTTACCGACGGACCCCTTACCGAATTGGTAAACCTCCTATTAGATGATGTTATACCTTTGATCTCAAAATGGGGAGGTGCCGGATCACATGTTTCATGGAGGCATGAAACAATGGATGAACCTATCAGACAGAATGTGCAGAGGAAGAAAGCTTTTGATTTCATAGTGCTCTTTGACGCTAACATATAGATGCTCAGTTGGGTATAAATTCACTATGTATTTTCAGTAAATTTAAAGAATTCAATGGGCTTTTAATAGGTTCAAACCCTGATCAACTTCTATCTGGCAAATAAATGAAAATATCAAAAGGAACGAACGACCTAATATTTCCGAGGCAGATGTTGAATTTGAAGTCAGTGGCATACGTTATATCATCCTGAACTTATGCCAAAGGAGGACCAGGCAAGCACTCTTGTAGCAGGACAATACTTCTCGCCATTAGATATTTAACATGGATATTAATGCTCAATGCTATCTGAAAAAATAGTATTTATTTTAGCAAAAAAATGGTTTCATTTTTCTATTGGTTTAATTCGTGTAATTCAAAGATAAAGGCCCAATAAAGGACCTTCAATTAGTCGACCAAGATCACCGGAAAACGATGTGCATTGAGGAACGTCCACCTAGCCCATTAAATGCATATTACAATTAGACCAATGTGACATGTATTGCTTACATTATTTATTCACGACCAGTTTACGAGTTAATGTCCTTAAATTTGTAACAAGTTTACATATGTAAATCCCATTTTTCATATTGCGTGAATTAATACCAAAGTAATATGAACCAGCATCTTTGTAGGAATCAACCACCGTTTCTATCTCTTGCCCATTGATATCATAGATCGTAAGTTTAGTGTAACTATCCTGTGAAAGTGAAAAATGTATTTCAGTTGTCAGACTAAATGGATTGGGGTAATTAGTTAATGAATAAAAATTGATATCTTCATTGTCTAATGCAGTGTTTTTTAGAATTGAATCATTTTTCTTTCGACCTCCTATTAATCCTTTTCTAAGAGCTAATTTGATCACCCTGACTTCACCTCCTTTAAGTTCAGGAATTGTGACAGTAGTCAAATCATTCTGATCGTCATACGAAATATTATTGACGAGAGTATAATCCATAGTTGGATTTGTATCATAACCATTTAAACGAGGTGATAGAAATGTTACATTTCTAAAATCGCCTTTTAAAACAACATTTACACTTTGAATTGGGGTGAGGGCTTTATTTGTGACCAATCCATAATATATATCATTCAATTCATTTGTTTGAATAAATAATCCTGCAAATAAATGATTGTACGTTTCATCCGTACTATGATTCATGCTTTGAATCAATGGTGTATTTGGATTAACTAAATTCTCAACTTCAAAATCAAAACCTTGATTCATAAGTGTATTCTGCACATGAAAAGTCCCTATATAATCAGAGTTCATTACAATTGGCCCAAGAATGTTCTTAATATAAAGATTATTGTTTTGAACAATAGAATATTTGCATGTTGGTGTAGGGTTATTATCAGCGTCTACATTTACAAGGCCTTCCTTAACCTTATAATCAATAGCCCAAGTTCCGTCCGCTAATTTTATTCCCAAATCTATGTTTCCATCATTATTATAATCTGCAGGTACTGGAATTGAATTTACATCACCATAAATACCTTCATCAGAAATAAAATCCCATTGATCACCAGTTGTATAACCAAAGGCATCGCCATTTTCCCAGTGATTTATATACCATGTGCCAGTTGAGGATTTTATACCCAAATCAATACGTCCATCTCCATTATAATCGTCTGGAACAGGAATTGCATTCACATCTCCATACACGTTAAAATCAGATTCAAAGTCCCAGGCAAATCCGGTGGTATACCCATCAAATCCTAACTCAACAGTATCCTTTGCCTCCCAATAATTGATTAACCATCGACCACCTGAAGTTTTTAAACCCAAATCAATATATCCATCATTATTATAGTCAGCAGGGACAGGTATAGCGTCTATATCTCCATATACATTGAAGTCAGATACAAAGTCCCAATCATAACCGGTGGTATATCCATTTTCATCGCCATTTTCCCAATAATTGATCAACCATCGGCCATCAGAAGTTTTTAAACCCAAATCAATATATCCATCATTATTATAGTCAGCAGGGACAGGTATAGCGTCTATATCTCCATATACATTGAAGTCAGATACAAAGTCCCAATCATAACCAGTGGTATATCCATTTTCATCGCCATTTTCCCAATAATTGATCAACCATCGGCCATCAGAAGTTTTTAAACCCAAATCAATATGTCCATCATTATTATAGTCAGCAGGGACAGGTATTGCATCTTTATCTCCATATACATTGAAGTCAGATACAAAGTCCCAATCATAACCGGTGTTATATCCATTTTCATCGCCATTTTCCCAATAATTGATCAACCATCGGCCATCAGAAGTTTTTAAACCCAAATCAATATGTCCATCATTATTGTAGTCAGCAGGGACAGGTATAGCATCTTTGTCCCCATAAATATTTACGTCAGACCTAAAATTGCCTAAACACTGTCCTAAATAATTTCCTACCTTCGGTGTTCCTTGGTATTTCCAATAAAAAACTCCTTTAGCTCCGTAAGCAATTGGGCTGAAAGTCATAAATCTCAGCTTATTTTCATCAGGGTCTTCATGAACCCCATTAGGTAGGCGTGAAGTTAACACAACAGAGCAAAATGGCCTTCCATTTGCTTTATTCCTTATTTCTTGCAAATTGTAGAAATAGGAGGTCCTTATTCCTGCAGTTTCAAAAGGGTAATGATCAAATGAATATATGTTTACATTCTCATCCTGTATTGGATCTAGTAAATATGAATCCATATATTCATCAAAGTTTGGAATGGAATTAATATTACTTTGGTAATAGGGGAAAAGATTAACAAATGTAGCTTTGAATGGATCTATTTGATTAAAAGCTCTAGTCCATGACCTTAGTATTGATTGTTCTTCATCAACACTACGACCATCTTCAGCTTCATCATTAACTACTTTAAACCTAGGCTCATCACCCAGACTATATCCAAAGAAAGCCTCTCTTTGGGGTATTGTTAATCCACTTTGATAATTTTCTACTATTGATAAGGCAACGTTAGAATCAAAAAGGTTCAAATTTTTGGGACGTCTATCAATACCACGGTAAGCAACATCACTGGTCATGTATTTTAATCCAAATTGAGAAGCCATCTCAAGATAATAACGGTTATGTTCAAAGTCCTGAACTGTATTATATTTAATATAATGATGGCCAGAAATTAAATTGAAGTGTGCATCTTTAACAAGTTGCATTTTTTGATAATCTAATTGCGAATAGCTACCAATGCTCAGTGCATCCTCAGTCCACGTAGCTATAATAAATTCATCTAGTTGCCATTGAGAAAACACATTAGTTCTACTAAAAAAGAGGATTAGGAAAATGAGGGTATTGTACTTAAATGTTTGCTTAAACATAGTTATTGGTTTTAAATTACGAGTAATATTTTGAGATGTATTTATCTTAAATTTAAAGAATCAAATAGGTTTTAATGGATAAAATACAGAAACAAACAGACTGCCGTTTTTGCTACGGATGAGGACTTACGTCATTAGTAGGCATAAGCCCGGCTGTGACCAACTTACGCCAGAAGAGGGCCTATTTTGTTTGTATTTCAAGAAATAAGAACTACAAAAATTATGATGAAAAGTCTACGCACCCTAGCCTTAGAATCATTACGCTAAACCTAAGACACAGGGTAAGGTAATAGTTGGAATTGACGCTACAATGTTCAGTCTAATTCGTAGTAATGGAAGGTCTGATCCTGCCAAATGTTGCAACAAATCCCACGCCTTGTTATTTATGTCCCACATCACGAACTACCAGGATTATATTTCGAAGCTGTACTCGGTGATGCAAAAAGGGTCAGTCCTGTAATGAAGCCGACCCTCTTGCGTATTTCTCTCAAAATGCGCATCACCCATAAAGTCTTGAGGTTATTGAACTTTGGGATAAAACCTATTCATTCTTTATAGAATTTCCGGATCACCTCCCCGCCTGGGGTAGAAACATGGATCAGGTACACGCCCTGGCTTAAATCGGAAACATCGATCTTTTCTATCGAGGTGTTGCTGCGTTGAAAGCCTTCTGCCATTTCCCCGCTCATGTCATAGATGCTGATCGCAGTAGCTTTTTGTGATAAAGTAACCGGGAGGTATATTTCATCCACTGCCGGGTTAGGATAGAGCATCTCAAATTCATATGGATCAGAAACAGATAAGGTTGGATCAATCACGCCATCAATGGTAACGGAAACTACATTTGTATAGTCTGCCATACCGGTAGCATTGAATGCGGCTACGCGATAAGAATAGGTTTTGCCTGTTTCCACATCACGATCCGTGTAAGAAGCAACATCCAATACCTACCGTTCTGCCAATTTCTACAAAATCCACTTCATTTGCTGATTGTTTCTCAATGATAAATCCATCTTCCACTTCACTATTGTCCGTCCACAGTAACTTTATTTCCCTGGCGGTTACTTTACGGGCAATAAGCCGTGTAGAGGCTTCCGGAGCAGTTACTTCCGATTGTGTGATATTAAAATCTCTATCGTTCACATGAAAGAAAATATTATCCACGGCCTTTACCATGATCCGCGCCTCAGATGTTGCGATATTAGGGAGTCTTACGGTTTCAGATCCATCATTTGCTGTGCGTTCAAGCAGGGTAATGTCGAAGGATTTCCCGCCATCAGTAGAACACGGGATGCTAACATTTTGGCAATTGACAGGGGCTATGTTCGTTTTAGCCATATCCCATTCTATCAAAAGATCGCTAAAGCCTGCATACTCTGGTGCAGAAAACTTAGAGGTCACCACAAAGGGGCCTGCATCCTCTGTAGAGGAAAATGAAAGCAGGTCATGGGTTACCCCTCCTCTTCCATCACGTACATTGATAACAAAGTTCAATTCCCGGGATGTAAAGGGCATCACTTCCTTGTTAGAGGTATCACCAGATAATACGAGATCAAGCTGAGGGAAATACCTTTTGTTGCTCGTAGTAGGACGAAAGTTTCGAAACAGAGGACCATCTCCTCTAAAGCTATTCTCAAACCCTTGTAAATAATTTTGATATAGTAAATCGATATGTACTTCTGGTGTATTCGGGGGCAGTCTTTTGGCATATTCCTCTCTCGTCATAGGTTCTCCCTCTTCCACGGTCCCAATCATATTTTCCTGCGTTACAGCGTTATCAAATTGTTGCCAATTATACATGAGGACATCGCCGTCTTCATCATTTGCATTAGCTACTAATGTAAAAGGAGTATTGACAGGGATTACAAATCCTCCTTCCCGAATGGTTACAGTAGGAGGAGTATTATTTGTTTCTACCAAAACAGGACATGCGCTTCCATGCTCGTTTGTGGTGTATCCCAATATCTGTTGAACAGATATTGCATGGTAATAATCATCACGCCGTCCCTGTAAGTCATTATTTCCGCAGGCACCGGCATATGACAAAATGGTATTTCCACTTCCAATTTCATATGCGCCCCGACTTGAAAAACCCTCCAGGCAAGGGCCCTCATTAGTAGAGAATGTATGATGAGCACCAAACTGATGTCCTATTTCATGCGCAAAAGTTCCTGTGGCAAACACATCAACAGGCCGGCGAAAAGGAAACGTAGACATCCCGCCCGCTTTCAGGTTATCTCTGCATACCCAGCCAAGAGCGGCTTTGCCTCCTTCCTGGCCAGCTGCTACTACATGCCCGATATCGTATTTGTCAACACCAAAATTTTCCTCATTGTTTAAATATGCTATGGCCAGGATACGATCATTGTTTTCCCCACTTAAACGATTAGTTTCTTTACCTTCATATGGTCCGGGATTGCTATTAGAAAAAACCGTTTCTTTACCCGTCACCAGCTCAAAAGTAATGGCCAACTGGGTTCATAAATTCCGGTTAGACGGTCTACTATGGTCAGGATCTCATCAAACGCCTTGTCTACACTACCTCTTCCTCTTTCGTTGGTATAATTCGCTTTAACAAGAAGCGCCAGGCGATACTTTTTGAATTGACGACCGACCGTCCTTTTTTGAAATGTTGTATTTAATATCCTGCCATTATGAATCGCCCGGTCGTAGCTTTCATACAGCTCCTCGTTTCCACAAGGAACTCGTTGATCGTCTTTATGGGCGCTTCTATAATCAGCCTCAAAGTAACTCACATACAGATCATTCCGTAGCTCACGGGATCCAGGTAAATGGTATCATCCTTTGAAAAGACAATGGCATGCAGACCTGCCGAAGTCAAATTTATACGGGCCAGCTCTCCGTTTTTGCTATATCCTTTAAAGGTTTGAATGTCCGGATTCTTTTCCTGAACTGCTTTAGATAAAAGATTGGAGGGGCGAACGTCAAAGGTCATTTCACCGCCTGATGGATAGGGGATTGAAAATTTAGCCCTTCCGTTTTTCTTGATGTCACTCAAAATGACACTCAGGGCCTCGCTATTCAATTCTTTCCTGTTGAGTTTGACATCCTGCCAGCGGACGGAAGCCCTTGTATTTGGGCTTCCTTCCTTCCAAAGACCTCTATTTTGTGCAAAAATCAGTTGTGGAAGTACCAACAAAAAAAATAAGATTGCCTTCATGCTTAGTATGGTTTTAAATCCTACGGTTTTCAATTTTTTCCCGCTAATCGAAAGATGTAGTCATGACAATAGCTGAACAGATGATGGTCAATAACTAAAGTATTCGATGAGGTTTATCTCTGCAGTAAAGTTGGTTGGTTATTGAGTGAAAGTGGCAAGACAATTCCGTCAAATGCTTGTAATAATCCGACAGCGCTTGTTACTTGCCGAATACATATCAATACGGATTTTGCGTCAAAAACAAGATGTTCTTGTTGATCACCTAACGTAAGTTAGTGCTTTGCCATCCATACTATCTGAATGATACCGGCTGAAATTATAGCACTAAGCATCCATTCATATACAGCCAATAACCATAACCTGCCATTGAAGTATTCAGGTTGAGTAAATAGGTAAGCCAGATAGGAAAAAGTGGCCAGAAGAATCATGGTTAAGGTCAATGAAAGTAATCTTTTATAACCGGAGAGAAAGTTGATAGTAAACCCGATCGTCAGACCACCTACCACTCCCATAAAGGATGCGTAAGCCATCCATACATGCAAATCACTATATCCTCCTTCATCTAAGAGCGAAGTAAGGCTCAGCGCAATGATGCTCAATATTCCTAAGAAAAACATCCACCTCCCTGTGAGTGACGCTGTTCGTAGACGCTTACCCTGATTTATTTGAAGGGCTTGTGTAACAGGATACAAAAGGATGACACAGATGTTGATGCCCAATATAGCGATCCAGGCCCCTTCAGGATTATTGTGTTTTGAAAGAATATCTGAGATAAGTACCCGGTCCGGAAGGAATACACTGTCCCGAAGTCGAATGGCAGCAGCGGTAATTAAGCTTGCATAGAATACTATGATTGCGACAATAACCAGTCTCAATCTGATGGTCTTTTTTAGCATAGTGAAGGTTATCGGCATCAAAACGCATCTCTATTTACATTACGTATCGTTCGATTGTCCATTGTCCATTATATCTGACTAAACTTAATGAGTTATAGTTCTCTCATCAATACTAAAACTAATCCATTGTGTCAACCATTGCAAGTAGCGCTACCTGCGTCTGAACCTTGACGTAATGAAGATTTACAAGGAGGCGTACCCGCCTTTGGATTTACAACGGTAGTAGGGAATAGTAACTACTCAGCAGTAACGAGGTCTTACTATTGTCTGGCTTATGCTATGAAAGGATTGTTTTATAAAAAGATATCCTGGTAACAGCGGCTACCCAGGTTCTCACCTAAGCCAATGAGCACTGATGCATCTAACCTATGGCATAATGCTTTTTACCGTTTATTTAATTCCATTGTATTTTTTCATCACTTTAATGACTTCATCAATAGGAATGGACTTTATTTCGTGGTTCTCCCGTCCGGTCATAGTTTTTGCAGCAAACAGAGAATTTAAAGCGGCCTCTTCGGTCGCTTCTATCACCGCCAGGAAAAGAGGTGTAACAGCTTCATTCTTCAACTCTTCCGTTGCTATAAATGGTGACCTACTGTTATGTGGAATAAAATTGTCTTCTGCCGTAGACACCGCGATTACATAATCCCCACTTCCATTCGAAGCTATTCCGCCGGTTTTGGCCAGTCCCATCATGGCCCTTTTAGCAAGTCTTTCCAAATTTCTGGCCCCCAAAGGAGCGTCAGTCATTACTACGATCATGCATGAACCATCAACATCATAGGAATAGTGTCTGGGGTAATTGCCAAATTCTTTTGCTACAGGTACGCCATTGATCTGAAGCACACCGCCATAATTGGTCTGTACCAATACACCCACTGTGTACCCACCCAATTTTTTTGGTATAACGCGAGAAGAGGTTCCTATTCCTCCTTTATATTGAAAACAGATAGTCCCTGTTCCTGCACCTACATTACCTTCTTCTATTTTTCCGCTTTTAGCATTATGAATAGCATCTAAAACATGTTTCTCTTTGACATGCCTGCCCCTTATATCATTAAGCCATCCATCATTGGTTTCTCCGACAATGGAATTAACAGAGCGAACATGTTCATTGTCTTTTTGTGCCAGTGTATAGGTAATTAATGCATTAGAAGCTTCAGGAACGCTTAACGTATTCGTTAAAACGATAGGGGTTTCAATATTTCCTAATTCCTTTACCTGGCTGTAACCCGCTAGTTTTCCAAATCCATTTCCCAGGTAAATAGCTGCCGGCGCTTTCAACTGGTAAATGTTTCCTGAATGTGGTAATATAGCAGTAACCCCTGTTCTGACGCTATCACCTTCTATTATCGTTGTATGACCGACTTTAACACCCTTTACATCTGTAATGGCATTGTATTTTCCGGTTTTTAATATACCGATCTCTATACCATAATCTCTTGCTCTCTTGTCCTGAGAGAATAAATGGTTTGAAATCAGTATACATGCTATCAATACTATTTTTTGTACAATCATTCTTTTTATTTCTGGAAATCTCTGGTCTGGTTTTATTCCGGCTAACGTAAGCCAAGTTTCTGATTATCAAAAATTATTTGATCGACGATTTTATCCCTATTAGCTCTTTAAAAAAACTGGTTCATCATTTTAGGATGTCAGGCTGAACATTTGTTTTACAGCCTTACATCCTACACTTCTTTTCCGATCTGAAACAGGTAATTCTGGGATGAGTTGTGAGCCTGTTTCTTAATAACCCTATTTCAAAAGATCACAGCGATCTTAAGTCAACCACTGTCTTGCTGTATTCTATTGGACAAGGTTGTATCATCTCTTATTTTGTCGTTGGTTGCAGGAGGCCCAGGCCAGGATACAGGTGCAACTGACTTTTTCCTTAACTTCGTCTTTTCACAAAATGCTAAATCTCCGGTCCTGGCTAACGTATTGAAGAACTATTTTAGATATAGTGATGCAAGCAGATAGTTATCTATGTCGGAAAATGACCTATATAGGTCGTATTTGTAATAGTTTAAAGCCTCACGCTTTGTGTAGTTTTGCCGCGCTTATCTATTTACAGGTACTTGTATAAAACACAAAACTAATACTTAACCTGCCAGGAAATTATGGACGGTATATCTACAGCCATTTTAGCTATTTCATTGATCATTATCATGCTTGGAATGGGATTGTCCCTGGAGACAGATGATTTTAGACGGATACTAAAATACCCCAAAGCTATTATGGTGGGATTAGTAAATCAATTACTCATTTTACCTTTACTTGCGTTTGGAGTAGCATCGCTTATCCCTGTTGCCCCGGAAATAGCGGTGGGAATAATGATCCTTGCAGCGTGTCCCGGCGGCCCAACCTCGAATTTAATTGCACATCTTGCAAAAGGAGATACAGCACTTTCGGTAAGCCTGACTGCCATCAGTAGTTTTATAACCATCATCACTATCCCTTTTGTGGTAAACTTTGGAATGGTACAATTTTTCGAAAAGGGACAAATGGTGGAACTGAATGTGGTCCAGACCATTGTACAAAACTTTGTGATCATTGTGATCCCGGTATGCACAGGGATGTTCATCAGAAGAAAAAGAGAAGCATTTGCCAACAAAATGTCTGAACCTGTCCGAAAAGCTTCAGGAGTTGTCATTGCTCTTGTCATTATAGGGCTGATCATCAAAGAAAAAGACCATGTGGTCCCCTATTTTCAGCAAGCCGGCTTTGCAGCACTGGTTCTAAATGTAACCACCATGATGGTTGGGTTCTATTCAGCAAAACTTTTCAAAATCACGGACCGCCGTGCGATTTCCATTTCCATTGAATCTGGCATTCAGAACGGCACTATGGCCATCGCTATCGCAGTAGTCTTACTTGGAAACGCAACGTTTGCAATTGCACCTGCCATATATAGTTTGCTTATGTTTTTCACAGGTGGAGCCGTTGTATACCTGGGTATTAAGCGAAGCAAAGCTGCTCTGGCCGACCGGTCGTAAAATACTATACAGAGCCTACAAACCTTAAACCGGTAAAACTAAGAAGCAGAAAATATAGTTAAGAGTCAGATTGTCGTAAGTTAAGATCCCACCGCATCAGTGTTCATTTAATCGATCTAAAGAATCTATTTTTCTCATCCTATCGTTTATTTGTTTCTTTCTTAACTTTTCCAATTCTATGTCTCTTTTCAACAGTCGCAGCAGACTATCATAAGATTTATTGATAGAAAACTGTTTTTTATATTCTTGCTTGATCTTTGAAAATGACATTAAAAGCGTTGTGATTGAATCGGATTTATCATTTATAAGGTCTAAATATCTCTGGTTGGTCTTTTCCAGTGCGGTTACAGATTGTAGAAGAAATTCATTCCGATCGTCAAAGTCTTCTATGGCGCCAAGGTCTGTTTCTACTCCAATTTTTTTATTCAACGAGTCTATTCTTTGATTTGCCGCTTTCAATTGCTGTCTTACCACTTCTTTTTCAGTTTTAAGAATTTCAATTTCTTTTTTCATTCCTTTTGGCTTTAACCAGGGGTCTGAGTCGAACAGAAAAAATTCAGCTTTCTTAACAGACTGATCACCTCCACTTGAAATAGCGCTAAACCCTGTTTGCAGTCCGTTGGCACTTGATATGACCAGAATAATATTGAGCGCTATGACAAATGACCTTATTGTTCGGTCTTCAATGGGTGGGAAAAACTTATGGATAATTTTCGGAACGAGAACTACTGCAAGACCAAGAGAAAGTAAAAGACAAAAAAGCGTCTTATCAATCTTTCCATCAAATGAAAATGTATAAATGTAGTTAGATAAAGAGTAGCTAAAATTGGTTACCAGCCAAATTGAACCTGAGAGACCACTAACGGAACTTACAGTCGAAACGGATATCCAGTCCTTTGACTTTGGTGTTTCTTCCATTATCTGAAAATTTAAATTTCAAACAAAAAAAGTGAAATTTCCTGAAAATAAGAAGCTTGTTTCTCATGACTTATTTAACGCATCTTGAATGTATGGAAATTAGTGCAGCGAGTTATTAATCACAATACCAGCTTCCGGGTATTTTTAACTATTTAAATACTCTATTAAGGTTTATTAGCTCCAAACTAGTCAGTCCTGAAGAGTAGATGTGTATCATTCAATTACTTGAGTCAGTCTTTCAAAGGTACACTGCCAAAAATCATAATTTCTTTATAATACGAGACTTACTTTAATTCCTAGCTTTGCAAAAAGAATTAAAAAATGAGAATACTATTCCTTATCGCTTTCTTATTGCTGTTTTTTCAATCTCAAGCGCAAAAAGTACTTATTGTTGGGTTTGAAAACAATCAATTTTCAACAAAGGTTGGGAAAAGAATGGCCAAAAAAAATAAAACTTCCATAAAGGGGCTGGCCCCACTACTTCGTACAGAACTCATTTATGCTTTAGTCAACAGCACGTCACAAGAAGTACATTATCACCAGGCAGGACAAGGGGATACTATCACCACATATTTCTGGAGATGGAATAAAATAATTCCCAAAACCATAAAAGATAAAAAGAAGAAAAAATACAATGGTTTGGTGATCAATGAGGCGTCTCAAAGCGCTATAAAGGCATTTGTCGGACAGCAAAAGGTAGACTACGTATTCTTCATAACGCGCTACCGAATTTCATACGAAAGTACTCCTGTACCCTCAGCCAATGGAGGTATTTCTAATGCTCCACAAGATGTGCACGAGGTTGATTTTGAAGTTTACAACCAGAACGCAAGGTTAGTTACAGGTGGTCGTCATTTCTATAGACCAAAATTCACTTCCAAATTCAAAAAAATGACAAGGACGTTTGAACGCATTGGCAGGGACATAGGACGGGATATAAAAGAAAGTATTTAATACCGGGCTACATCTTTACACAAAATAAGCCTCTAATGAACCCAGCTAAACCAAATCTTACAAAGATGCTCTAAAACACAATAAAAGGGCTGTCTCTTTCGAAACAGCCCTTTTATTGTGTAAATCATTTATAATATAACGTTAATTATTGCTTTAATAGGGATCACTGCCCCACCTTTTAACATAATGTATTTCTCCGTTACTGCCCAGATGGTGGCTTCTGTTTCCATGGGCTCATAGTTGACGGTCTCAAATCGTATTAACACACTCCTTTTATAAAGGTTGCCTAACTTGAGGCCCCTGTTGAGGTTGTATTGACGAATGGCTTGATCCGAAGTGTTATAAAGTACTTCTTCTTTTCGAAAGGACAAGTGGCTAATATTCGATTTATCCACTCTTGTGATAGTGTTTACCTGCATAATAAATGAATGTTTTAATGATTAATAATTACTTAAAGACTAAAAGGAACATTCATTTACTCAGTCACATAATTTCAGGTTTCGATAGAGAATAAACAGTTTGGGGCGACTAAGGTGATTAAAGGCATCAACACACTGGAAAGAAGAGGATAAAACGCTAAATGGCCTGAACAGTAACTTTTTGTTTCCATTGGCTTTCGCCCTGATGCCAACCTGCTCTTCTACAAGGACATACCGTTCTATGGCTTCGTTCTTTTCAGCGCTGGTTTCCTCTGCAATGGCCGGAGCACACGCCAATATTAACACCAATGTGCTAAACATTAAGTGCTTCATTAAATTTGCCAATATCCTTAGCCTTGCGTTCAACGTGTTTTGTTTTAAGATAATGGATATACGTTAGCATAGGCTTTTAGGTTATCATTTTTGCACAAATGTCCACCTCAATTAAGGTGGCCATAAATACCAATATTCCTAATAGTCCGGTCGCGCTGAACCAATGGCCCACTCACCTATTTGGCATATCAATTCTTTCTATACGTCCTTCATAGTAAGTAAGTCCGTAGGAATACTGCCATAAAGCTTTATTATATAGCATTTCTAGTGATGCTTATCATATGCCTCAAGCTCTTCTTTTCGTTATTTTACAAGCCTGATCGTATGGGTGCTATATCCACCCCACCGATCAAAACAGACGCTAAAGCCACTGAGCTTCTAACCTTAAGTCATGACATTATGTCTGCCAGTATTTACACGGAAAAATCAGTCCAGCCTGACGACAAAATGCTAACGCATGACCTGGCTGATACAAAGGTATATTTAGATAAAATAGCTGCGTTCATCGAGCGTGAATACGGTGATTTTAAACCTGAATGGAAGTTTTATAACAAGAAATCAGGTTGGATCCTTAAAATGTTCACAAAAAAGAGGAATGTGCTGTTTATCGTTCCATGTCCTCACTATTTCAGAGTAGCCTTCACATTGGGAGATAAAGCAGCTGACCTGGTCTTCAACAGTGATTTGCCTGAATCCATAAAAAAGGGCCTATCTGAGGCCAAAAAATATATAGAAGGTCGAACCATTCAGACCCAGGTTAATACTCAAGGTGATCTGGATAATGTATTGAAATTGATCCAACTAAAATTAATATACTAAAACATTGATAATAAAGTGAATGACTGTTTTTGCATTAAAAAGGTGAGAATGTTCATGATTTCTGTTATGAAAGTTAGTTATTTTCACCTACCATGATTTAATAAAATCTCAGACTAAAGAAGTATGGATTATAATAGAGAACTGTATTACCATTGCCAGCGATAAAGGCTCAGCGCATGACCAGAATCCTAACTTTATTTTTTTTAATAGTAGCTTTTTCACAATCAGGCCAGGCACAAAACGCTGTCATAGGGTTAAAGGCAGGCACAAACATTTCCAGCCTCGGAGGTGATACTGAAAACCTTAGCACAAAATGGGGATTTCACGGAGGTTTTTTTAGCTCACTCAAATTATCCGAAAAGCTGAGTTTACGGCCGGAGATCATCGCGTCAAATCAAGGAGCCAGGAATTCAGGTAATGGCGACGTAAAATTTACGTACTGGTACCTGAATGCTCCGGTACTACTTCAATATCAAAGGGCAACTCCGGTCGCATTCAATATTGGAGTCCAATTTGGAACGGTTTTAAACGCTAAGACCAAAGGTGCAGACGGAGATCAGGATGTAACCAGCCAGCTTAAAAACATTGATTTTTCAGCTGTGATTGGGATAGAGTATGAACTTTCGAGCTCACTTAGTCTGGAAGCCAGGTACAACTACGGGATCTCAAATGCTTCAAGGAACGTGATTCCAGGCGATGATAAATTTCAAAATAGAGTATTCCAACTGTCTTTGGCTTATGTTCTTACCAAATAGCATCACAAAAGTTTTTTTTGTCATAATAGGCATAATGATAACCGGACATATTAAAGGTCAGGAAGTTATTCCCTTTGAATTGTATTTTAACAATTTCAAAACCATAAACCCAGCAGCAGCAGGAATCTTCGATGAGCAGAAATTTGATATCCAGTTTCGGGCCAATAATACCCAAGTCGATTTTCATCCTTCTTTTGCATTGATCTCATATGAAAATCAGTTGACCAGCTTAAACAGTGGGATCGGTCTTATATTGGAAAACCGACAAGCTGGAATATCCACCAGGGTCACCGGTAAAGCCCTTTACAATTATCAATTCGCCTTTGATGATCAAACTTTGGTCATAGGGACAGGTATTGGTTTGATTTCAGATTCCTACGACTTGTACCTGTATAAAGTAATTGACCCCGATGATCCTATACTCATTGAACGATCATCTACCACCACGGCTTTTGATCTTGACTTTGGAATAGCGTATATATGGCAGAACACCCAGGCTGGCATTTCCATTCGTAACGTTCTGGAGTCAGAAATTCACGACAATGAATTTTCAAGGTTAAATCGAACTAACATTCAGTTCCTGAACGCTTATGTGAATCACTCTTTCAAAGTTTCGAATGTCGTGATCAACCCTTCCCTATACTTGCAAACAGATTATGACAATGTGCTTGCAGATCTGAATACTTTATTCGAAATACGCGATCTCTTGTTGATAGGTGGATCTTATAGGGTCACGGAAGGTAACAACTTCCTGAATTTAAATGGTGGGATTAAATGGAAAAACAACATCCGGTTAATGGGAATTCTTTATTCCTCCGGCTATGAAGGGCCAGGGAATAATTATGAATTTAGTCTCAGTATTGCGATTGAAAATAAATGAAGCTGTAATAGATCAGATCGTAACCTAAGCCAACCACAGTTCTCGCCTGATATTAAGTTTAGCATAATACCTCCAAGTACAGGAGCTAGGAGGATCGATTCAGGCTACTTTAAAAAGTTGCTTATATCACAAATAACAGATCCGTTTTCTCTTCCGAAAATCTATTATAATATAAAGAACACTCTTAACATTAAAATCTGATAATGAATGTGTTAGTGTAAAAATTAATCTATTTTTTTCAAAAACTTATTCGTATTTTTTTAGTTAATACTGCATCAATAAAACAAATCATCTATGATGACGACAGTATTGAATTTTCAGTTTTGGTATTTAACAAAAGAATATGTTACTAAAAGAGTTTAAAGACACCTCAGGTAAAGCTTATGCCATCGTTCATTACGAGGAAGAGACAGACATTATTTCTGATGTCTGGAACGGTGTATTTGGCAGTCAGGACAATTTCAAGGAAGTTCTGGTCTACGTACAAGAACAAATACTTGCCAGGAACATTAAAAAATGGCTGGCTGATCTGCGTAATATGCAAGGTTCTTTTGATGGGTCAAAAGATTGGATCGCCGAGGAAATCATGTCCAAATTAATTAAGAATGGTGAGCTATTTCAAGCCATAGTACTTCCCAATAATATCTTTGCTAAACTTTCTGCCAGGGATACTATTAAAAAAGTTTCTAATTATGAATTAAAACAATTCCATGATCCGGAAGAGGCAAGAAATTGGTTAGTTAATGTTAAAGTAATATCATCTTCTTGAAAGTTTTTTCTATTGAGTATCTGTTTATAAAATATAACCTCACACTAGTCTTGAGGTCGCCGCACTAAACCTCAACAAGGTTTTAGATCTGATAAAGCGACACATGCTAATAATACGCTATTGTCTGACAAGCCTTTTGCTAACCACTTTTTCTTCGTTTATTTTTCGTACAAAATACACCCCTGCACCCAGATCACTTACACTAATCTGAAGAGTATCATTTTCTAATCGATATGAAATTTAGTATTTCACTCTAGCTTGATTTTGTAAGGTAAAACCATCTTATTCCAGCACTTGTCGTATTACTCCTTTCAGTACATTATTTTATAAAAACAATGCATTACTATACTGAATTACTCCTGAAACAAGTGGTAACCAGTAGCTTTATGAAGCTTAAGGCAATTGGAGCGTAGTGAAAACTACAACTGAAGAGGCTGTCTCAAAAAGGTAAATGCATTCAGGTACCTCTTATACAAAAGCTGGGGCTATTCAAAATTACTTTTGAGACGGCCTCTCAACTTACTACCCGGTCAAGGTAGTAGGCCTAGTCTTTTTATATTTATTGGATTTCCATTTGCATCTACAGCATCATATACTGTCAAGCCAAAAACTGTACAAGCTGGTCCCACGTTATTTATATTACATTCAGGACCTAATTCAGAAACAACTGCAACCTGCCCGGATGGAGTAATAATAAAGTCTCTGGCTGGGTCAGCAAAAGCTAAACCTATCGCAAATAAAAAAGCTAATACCGGTAAAATTCTTTTTAATTTTTTCATGATTTTGATTTAATGAACTATTCAGACCTACTCTATTAACAGGTTTTCGGCGTCGCCTGTGACAGTACTACATAATGGAATATCTCAATATCCTTATCTATAATATCAGCTAATCACTACTATGAAATCATTGATGCACCCATGGTAATTAGTCCGAGAATTTGAAAATAATTATAAACAGACGGGCAGCTAAGAGATGAACTTTTTTCTAAATTCCAGAATGAAATTAAGCAATTTAAATGAGTTGAGAAATGTTATAGCCAGTTGATTTTAATTCATACTCCAACTAGTTTGTGTCCGTGCCGCGAATAATAAAGATATAGAAACGAACGGCTATCATGCGTAATGAAATTTACCCTGTTTCAACATTTGTTAGCTCTTTATTTTCAATGGGTGTTCTATGGGGATGGTACAAAATATTGCTTTTATTATAAGATACAACAGTTAGAAACCCATCCAAAAATATCAGAGGCAACCGTAAAATTACAGGTCCTGCCTATTTCAACTTCATGGTAAGTCCAACCACTGAAAAAAGCCAAAAGCTATCTTTCATCATTCCATTATTCAAATAATATGACCATATTAGGGACTGTATATAAACCTTAACATTCCTGATGATCGCTTTGCCCTTACCCCGGCCATTTCTCTTTCTTTTTCTGGCCTTTATCTTACCCTTTACCAGCTGTAAAAAAGAAAAAATGGGTGACCCTGATCCGGCGTTCAGCGAATACATCAGCAGCTTTACTTCGGGATTTATCTCAAAAAACTCAGAATTAACCATACGACTGGCCAGTGCAAGCCAGCAGTTTACGGAATCTGAAGGGGTTATTGAAGAAACCCTCTTTGACTTCTCACCCAAAGCTAAAGGAAAAGCCTTTTGGATAGACAATCAAACCATAGCGTTTCGCTTTGAAGAATTCTTAGCCTCAGGCACACAATATGATGTGACCTTTGAATTAGGTAAGGTGCTGGACGTGACCTCAGAATTTGATGAATTTAACTACCAGATCCAGACGCCTACTCAATCTTTTGATCTTTCTGTGGAAGGCACACAATTGTACGATGAAAATGACCTGGTTTGGAATAGCCTTACCGGCCAGTTGACTTCTGTTGATTATATGACAGAAGAAGAAGTGGTTAAACTCTTACATGCGGAGCAAAACAAGCAGCGCCTCAAGATACGATGGACGCATTACGCTTCCGGAAAATACCATGAGTTCACCATAGACAGCGTAGAGCGAAAGGAAAGTGCCGGCATTGTATTACTGGAGTGGTCTGGTGACCCTGTAGAGGTAGAAGTAGAAGGCAATCTGGAATACGAGATCCCCTCGTTGAGTGATTTTGTCATGATGGAAGCTACTGTAATACAATCGCCCGAACAATATATACAGGTCCGTTTTTCAGACCCATTGAAAAAAGACCAGAACCTGCAGGGACTCATTCGTATCGATGGAGTTTCTAACCTTCGTTATGTAATAGAAGAAAATACCGTCAAAGTATACACCAGCACACGCCAAAAAGGAACGAAAAACCTGATCGTAGAACAAGGGGTGAAAAATATACGGGGTAACCGACTGGCCGAGGCCCAGAAAATAGAACTGGCATTTGTAGAAGTTAAACCTGCCGTACGTTTAACGGGTAACGGCATCATTCTGCCAGGCACAGACGGCATGGTATTTCCATTTGAAGCCGTCAACCTGAATGCTGTAGATGTGAAGATCATTAAGATCTATGAAAGTAATATCCAACAGTTTTTACAGGTCAACCGACTAGGGGGTAATGCGCAAATGACACGCGTAGGCCGGCCGATCCTTAAAAAGAAGATCAATCTTACTTCCGACACCCCCATAGATTATGGGGTATGGAACAAATTCACTTTAGACCTTGCTGAGATCATCAAAGAAGAACCCGGCGCTATCTACCGGATAGAACTGGGATTCCGAAAGGCCTACTCGATGTACGCTTGCGAAGGTGAGAGTGATGAAGAAGATAACACTGAGACAGAAGAAAACTGGGATACGTATGAGGACCAGGAGAGTTCTCAATGGGACTATTACCAGGATTACTATTATGACGATTATGGGTACGGCTACAATTATGACTGGAATGAACGTGACAATCCCTGTCACCAGGCGTATTATCGTCAAAACCGAAAAGTGAGCAGAAACATACTGGCGTCCAACATCGGACTGATTGCCAAAGGAGGTAAAAACCGGAAAATCTTAGTGGCTGCCACTGACCTTCGCACTACAGATGCATTGTCCGGAATAGACATTGAACTTTACAATTTCCAAAACCAGCTGATCACTTCAGGCAAAACAGATGGTCAGGGTATGGTGGAAGTGGACCTGTCTACCAAACCCTTTCTGCTGGTGGCCCGTAATGGCACTGAAAGAGGCTACCTGAAATTGGACCACGGCTCTTCTCTTTCTCTTAGCCAGTTCGATGTCAGTGGTCAGACCGTGCAAAATGGATTAAAAGGCTACATCTATGGAGAAAGAGGCGTTTGGCGTCCCGGAGATACACTTTTTCTCAACCTGATGCTGGAAGATAAAGCCCAACTGCTCCCGGAAAGTCATCCGGTGATCTTTGAAATGACCAATCCATTAGGTCAGATCACTCACCGGATGGTGAAAAATACCGGGCTGAACGGTTTTTTCAATTTTACGGTAAAAACGGAAGCCGAAGCTCCTACCGGCAACTGGACGATGAAAGCCAAAGTAGGTGGAGCTACTTTTACCAAAATATTGAAAATTGAAGCCATTAAGCCCAATCGCCTCAAAGTAAAAATGGATTTTGGCGTAGACATGCTTTCCGTGCATCGACCGGATGTACGAGGTGAAATGAATGTCACCTGGCTGCATGGTGCCGTAGCAAGGAACCTACGGGCTAAAGTGGCCGTAACGCTGACGCCCGGTACTACTTCTTTTGATAAGTATCCTGAATACACTTTCACTGACCCTGCCAGACGTTTTGAAGCAGATGAACAAATATTGTTTGACGACAACATTGATGAGAACGGTTCAGCTACAGTGAAAGCAAATATCAGGGTAAACGACGCCGCTCCCGGAAAGCTACGGGCCAACTTCGTAACACGCGTTTTCGAGGAAAGTGGGGATTTCAGCATCGACCGGTTCTCTATCCCCTACTCACCTTATGAACATTATGTAGGCATTAAAACTCCTAAAGGTGACCGTAGAGGAATGCTGTTAACCGATACCTTACACACTATTCAACTAGTAACGGTTGACCCGGAAGGCAAACCCGTCAGTGTAGACGGCATGGACGTAAGCGTGTATAAACTTAACTGGAGATGGTGGTGGGATTCCTCTGATGAATACCTGGCAAATTATGTAGGTAGTTCCTATAAAAACTGGCTCCAAAAGTTTAAAGCTAAAACCGTCAACGGCAAAGGAACATTCAGTTTTAAAATAGAATACCCGGACTGGGGAAGATATATGATCCGTGTTACGGACCGAAAAAGCGGGCATAGCACCGGAAAAATTGTCTATGTGGACTGGCCCGGATGGGCAGGCAGAGGAAAGCGCGAAAATCCCGGTGGGGCTTCCATGCTTTCATTTTCTTCTGATAAAGAAAAATACAGCGTTGGGGAAACAGCTAAAATATCCATTCCTTCCAGCGGCAATGGGCGCGCATTACTTACGGTGGAATCGGGATCAAAAGTGATAGAAGCCAGCTGGCTGGAAGTGAGTGAAGGTGAAATTACTCACAATTTAACCATAACTCCCGATATGGCGCCTAATGCCTTTGTCAGTGTTACCATGTTACAGCCTCATGTTCATGAAAATAACTTGCCTATCCGACTGTATGGGGTGATCCCACTACTGGTGGAAGATCCACAGACCCACCTGGAACCGGTCATAAACATGCCCGACGAACTGGAGCCCGAATCCAAAATAAAGGTAAGAATATCGGAAAAAGGCGGTAAGCCCATGACGTACACTCTGGCCATAGTAGATGATGGCTTACTTGACCTTACTCGTTTCCGCACACCAAATCCACACCCGGTTTTCTATGCCAGGGAAGCATTGGGGGTAAAAACATGGGACCTGTATGACCAGGTCATCGGGGCTTATGGCGGAAAGCTGGAACGCTTGCTAAGTATTGGTGGTGATGAAGAAGCAGCTGCTGATGAAAAAGAAAGTGTGAATCGCTTTAAGCCCATGGTACGTTATTTAGGCCCCTATGAATTGGAAAGTGGTGATAAAAATGTCCATGAAATTGATATTCCTAACTACGTAGGCTCTGTCCGTACTATGGTCATAGCCGGTCAGGATGGGGCTTATGGAAATGCGGAAAAAACCACTCCGGTGAAAAAACCGCTCATGGTACTGGCTACGCTCCCACGTGTGCTTGGTCCCGAAGAGTCTGTAAAACTGCCGGTCACTGTATTTGCTATGGAGAAAAAGATCAAAGAGGTAAAAGTACAGGTAGAGGCCAATACACTTTTCAAAAAAGGGTATACCCATACACAGACCATTCGTTTTGACCAACCAGGTGATCAGGTGGTAAATTTTGAACTGGACGTGGCTTCAGCTATAGGTAAGGGAACGGTAAAAGTCATAGTAAGCAGTGGCCGTGAAAAAGCAAGTCATGAGATAGAGCTGGAAGTCCGTAACCCCAACCCGGAAGCCACGGATTTTGTAGAAACTGTTATTGAACCAGGCAAAACTTCAGAGCTGGCCTATAGCTTTTTTGGCGTGGATGGCACTAATGCTGCCACGTTGGAGCTTTCCAACATTCCACCCATTGACTTCGAACGAAGGCTCAAATACCTCATCGGCTATCCACATGGATGTATTGAACAAACTACTTCCAAAGCTTTCCCTCAGTTATACATTGGGGATGTAATGGAGGTGGACAGCCGTGTAGAGGCCCGTATGTCAGACAATATTAAATCAGCGCTTCGAAAATTAAATTCTTTTCAGTACAGTGATGGTGGATTCAGCTACTGGCCAAACGGCACGCGTTCAAGTGATTGGGCCACCAGCTATGCAGGTCATTTTATGTTAGAGGCCGAAGCCAAGGGCTTTACGCTTCCCATTGGCATGAAAAACAAATGGATCCAATATCAAAAACGTACCGCACGAAATTACAACCCGGTGAAAACCACTGACTCCAGGGGCCGTCATGTCAACTACAGGTATGATTTTGCACAGGTCTATCGTTTGTACACCCTGGCCCTTGCCGGAAAACCGGAGATAGGGGCCATGAACCGGTTAAAAGCGGATAACAAACTTGGTGCCACCGGCATATGGCGCCTGGCGATGACGTACCACCTGGCCGGACAGCAGCAAACCGCTCAAAAAATGATTGCCAATGTACATACTTACGTACCTACCAAAGGCAATGACAGCTACACCTACGGATCAATAGATCGTGACAATGCCATGGTGCTGGAAGCTATGAGTGTTATGGATCGGCGCACCGAAGCTATCACTCTGGTAAAAAGTATTTCTTCTGCCCTCTCAGGCAAGCGATGGTTAAGTACTCAATCTACTGCTTACTGTCTGATGGCCATGGTAAAGTTTGCAGGGTCGGATGGTACTTCCAAAGCGATGAAATTCAGCTATGAAATCGGGAAGCAAAAAGACAACCTGACTTCTACATTGCCTTTAAGACTCATACAGGTTGAAAACACGAAAACGAAACAGGGAACTGCAAGTATTACCAATAAAGGAGAGGGTGTACTTTTTGCACGAATGGCGATATCAGGCGTACCACCTATGGGCAATGAAACCAGCGCACAGAGCAACCTGGAAATATATGTGAATTACTTAACGATGGATGACCAAAATCTGGACCCCACTAAGATTGAACAGGGAACCGATTTCATGGCAGAGGTTACGGTAAGTCATAACAATCCAAACCTAAGACTGGAAAACATGGCCCTGACCCAGATATTTCCATCAGGTTGGGAAATACTGAATACGCGAATGGATGGCACTCAATCCGTACATACAGCTGACATCCCTGATTACCAGGATATTCGTGATGACAGAGTGCTTACTTATTTCGATCTGTACAGGTATACTACCTATAATTCAGGTAACCATACAAAAACTTTTCGGGTGATGCTTAATGCTGCCTACCTGGGGAAATATTACCTGTCAGCCGTATCGGCAGAATCTATGTATGATAACGAGATATTCGCACGTACCGCAGGACAATGGGTGGAAGTGGTGCGGCCCGGGGAGTAGGGCATAGGGTTTAAGGCATGGAGCATGGGGGCAAGTGCCGGGTATAGGTTTTTGACATTGGGTGCTTGTCGACTGCTTTTTGCCTGTTGCTTTTGAGCCAGGGCTTAGGGCATGGAGCATAGAGCAATATTATGGTAAATTGGAAAAAGAGTATAAAGTGGTTTGGCATTGTCGTTTTGACTTTGCTGATGATCTCTCGGTTTATACTTCCTGAACCCTCTTTTACAACACCTACATCCACTGTATTAGAAGCATCAAATGGGGACCTGCTTGGCGCTCGTATAGCTGAAGACGGGCAGTGGCGTTTCCCAGCTACTGACTCAGTGCCACATCGTTTCAAAGTTTGCATTCTTCAGTTTGAAGACCAATACTTTGAATATCATCCTGGCATCAACCCTGTAGCGGTACTACGTTCGCTGCTCGTAAACCTTCGCGAAGGTAAGATCGTGCAGGGAGGTAGTACGATTACGATGCAGGTGGCACGTCTGCTTCGTGCCGGAAAGCCACGAAACTATTGGCAGAAACTGTTGGAAACGTTCATCGCACTTCACCTGGAGACTAACCTGAGCAAAGATGAAATTCTTAACCTGTATGCAGGAAATGCTCCTTTTGGTGGAAATGTAGTAGGACTGGAAGCCGCTTCCTGGCGCTATTTTGGAAGATCTCCTTATGAGCTTTCCTGGGCAGAATATGCGGTATTGGCAGTATTGCCGAATGCTCCCTCGCTGATCTATCCGGGTAAAAATAAAGAGCTGTTAAAACAAAAGCGGGATTTCCTACTCGACAGGCTATTATCAAAAGATATCCTGGATGATGAAACCAATCGATTGGCAAAGTTAGAGCCCCTTCCAGAACGTCCCTATCCCCTGCCACAGGTAGCCCCTCACGCATTGGACAGAATATATAGCAGGCACAGAGGGCAAAGAATACAAAGTAACCTTAAACCCAATCTCCAAAGACAGACCCAGCGCATACTGAACGATCATGTCTCACAGCTATCCTACAATGAGGTTTACAATGGAGCTGCACTCATTTTAAAAGTGGAGGACGGTAGTATCATTTCGTATGTGGGCAACGCTACTACCGGCAAAAACCATGATAATGCCGTAGATGTAGTGATCGCCCCCAGAAGTACCGGTAGTATTCTAAAACCATTTTTGTATGCGGCTGCATTAACACATGGAGAGTTATTGCCTAACATGCTTGTGCCTGACGTACCTACTTACTTATCAGGTTACGCACCTAAAAACTATTTCCCTTCGTTCGATGGAGCAGTTAAAGCGGATGAAGCGTTATACCGGTCACTGAACATCCCTTTTGTACGCATGCTTCAGCAATATGGGGTAGACCGATTCTATAACGATCTGAAAAATATGAGTATGTCCACCCTGGTTTATCCCTCCAATCATTATGGTCTCTCATTGATCCTGGGTGGTGCTGAAGCCAGATTGATCGACCTCGCTAATATGTATGGTGGAATGGCCAGGGTACTAAAAAACCAGGGAGTGGAATATTCATCCAATGATTTTTTTAAAACGGATCTCATAACTCCCACACTAAGCAGCTATCCTAGAAATACCAAATACCTGTCTGCAGGAGCAATATACCACACTTTCAAAGCCATGACACAAGTAAGCCGGCCGGTAAGTGAGGATGGATGGCAATCTTTCCGGTCCAGTCGTCAGGTGGCCTGGAAAACAGGGACCAGCTTTGGGAATAAAGACGCATGGGCCGTGGGCGTAACCGCAGAATATGTAGTAGCCGTTTGGGTGGGAAATGCCGATGGCGAGGGACGGACGGGGCTCACGGGAGTCACCGCAGCGGCTCCCTTGATGTTTGACCTCTTTACCTTATTGAAAACATCTGACTGGTTCTTTCCTCCCTATGATGACATGGTGCAGGCCACAGTATGCGTCAAAAGCGGATACCCGTCTTCCACCCGATGTAACAGCACAGACACTACCTGGGTACCTAAAGCTGTTTCCAAAATGCTGGGCTGTCCTTTTCATAAAGTGGTACATCTAAGCCAGGATGAACAATGGCAGGTAAACACGAACTGTGAGCCCCCCTCGAACATAAAAAATGCGAGTTGGTTTGTTTTACCACCTGTCCAGGAGTGGTATTTCAAAAGAACGTCCCCTTTTTATCGCACCTTACCTCCTTTACGCAAAGACTGTGCTGATGCCAACCGAACAGCCGCCATGGAATTGATCTATCCCAAAAACTCCGATAAGCTATTTATACCCATAGAATTAGACGGGACACGCGGAGGTGTGGTGTTTGAGCTAGCCCACCGGAACCCCGGCCTTCAGATTTTTTGGCACCTGGATGGCTCATTTCTAGGAATGACTCGTGATTTTCATCAAATGGAAATTAGTGAAAAAAAGGGGATGCACGAGTTGATCATAGTAGATGAAGAAGGCAACGAATTGATCAAAAAATTTGAAATACTGAATGATTAACCCTCTTAACTTCCCACTGAACTCCTGGAACATTAAACTTTTTGATCGCTCAATGGTCTAAAGAGTAGAACTGATCAACCATGAAGTATTTTTATTTTTTTACGTTTTCTTTACTAACACTTTCTATCCATGCCCAGGAACCTCAAGAACTCTATTTCCCTCCTTTAAATAGTGATGTATGGGAAACTACCGACCCTGCATCTTTCAACTGGTGCGAGACTAGTATCGATGCGTTGTACGATTACCTGGCCCGGGAACAGAGTAAATCTTTTATGCTACTCAAAGACGGGAAGATCGTATTAGAGAAATATTTCGGAAATTATACGCAGGACAGTGTATGGTTCTGGTTTTCTGCCGGCAAGAGCCTGATGGCTGTTTTAACCGGAATAGCCCAGGCAGAAAACCTGCTCGATATCAATGATAAAACGTCCGACTACCTTGGGGCAGCCTGGACGAGTTTAACTCCGGCACAAGAAGCTAAGATCACCATTAGAAATCAACTGACCATGACTTCGGGAGTAGATGAAACCGACTTCTTTTGCTCTTCGCCAGAATGCCTTATTTACAAAACAGATGCAGGAACCCGATGGGTGTATCATAATGGCCCATATTCACTGCTAAGAAATGTGATTGAGAATGCAGCTGCCGAAAATCTCAATCTTTTTACCAATTCGCACATAAAGGAAAAAATAGGAATGTCCGGGGTCTGGGTTAAAGCCGGTTTTAATAGTTTTTTTGTAAGCCGCGCCAGGGACATGGCACGGTTTGGCCTTATGGTACAAGCGGAGGGACAATGGAACGACTCTCCTATCTTATCCGATATGGATTATTACAAGGATATGATCAACACTTCGCAAGAGCTTAACCCTTCTTATGGTTATTTGTGGTGGTTAAATGGAAAAGCATCTCATATCACTCCTGAGAGCCCAACTTCCTTAACAGGGCCGCTTACACCGGATGCACCGGACGACACTTATACGGCAGCCGGATCACAGGGTCAATTCATTAGCATTTCACCACAAAATGGCATGATATTAATACGTCAAGGGGCACAGGATGATCAGGAATTAGCACCGGTTAATTTTTTGAATGATCTATGGGCAAGAATAATGTCATTGGAATGCCAGATCACGGCGACGGAGATACCGAATGAAAATAACCAGGTAGTATACCCACAACCAGCCACAAAAACCCTTACTATCACCGGGCCTGTTCCGGATCAAACACAGATCACTAATCTTGCAGGCCGACCCTTGAACACATGGACAAGAACAAAAGAAATAGACATCAGCGGATTAAGCCCAGGCATTTATATTCTTACCGTTGTGCAAGATAAGCGTTTGGTTACCCATCGGATAATTAAAAGATAATTGATCAAACCTGTTGCTATTCTTTTCGTTTCAAACGTATAGCAAATTCACATCTCCATGCAAAACCAATTAATGTCAGTATTGAAACTTTATAGTTCACGTTTTTCAACTTTGTATTTCTTACAAATACTTATGATAATCACTTTTTTAAGTAGCGCTACAAGTGGGAGAAGTCAATCCACAGATACTGCTGCCGAAAGTGATACCTGGTATGTATGGATGGATGCCAAGGTAAATAAAGGAGCTAAAAGGGTTGTGAGTAATATGTTCGTCATTGACTGTTGTGTAAAGTCACCAAAGTACAGGAAACTCTTAAGGCAAGCGGAAAAATGGATCCGAAAGAATGTTGACGAAAGCTATTCGGGCGAAGACCCGCTAAAAAAGATCCAGGATGAAAAGCTTGCCCTGGCAATGGTAACACGGGCCAAATCTGAAGAAAATGCGGAGGTGGTAGATTTCCAGGCCACCTGTAGTAAATAATAGTCTTAAGATCAGAATTCAACATTCCTTACTGCATAACCCTTTAGTTAATGAGATATATTTTTGTCTTATTTTTTCTAAGTCATTTAGGAATAGTAAAAGCCCAATCTACAGATTTTTTAGTGGTAAGGGGTACAGTCTATGACAAAGCATCAGAAGAACCTGTTCCTTACAGCCATGTTACGCTTAAAAACCGGTCGATAGGCACTGTAGTGAATGAAGATGGTGAGTTTTCTTTCAAGATCCCGATGTCGTCAAAAACCGACACCGTCTCCATTAGCGCCATTGGTTATACGACTCAGTTGATCCCCGTCCCATCCATTGAAAGCAGTTTCCTTGAAGTAATACTTATCCCGGAGAGCAAAATACTCGAAGAAGTGGTAGTTACTGATATAAACCCCGAAGTACTGTTAAAAGAAGTAATCCGTAAAATACCCGACAACTATGGCAGAAACCCAACACAGTTGACCGGATTTTACAATGAATCTGTAAAGATCAGTGATGAATACTACAGCTACCTGGAAGGTGTGATCAGCACTTATAAAACAGGTTATGACAAGAAAAGCATAAAAGAAGACCAGGTAAAGGTCATTAAAGGAAGAAAACGGGACGGCAAGCTGGCAAGCGATAAAACCAGGCAACCCCCTGCTGTCAGGGCTGGTCCTACCGCATTCAATTCCTATGATTTCATCAAAAGAAGGCGCAATTTCTTATCCAACAAAAAAATTAACCTGTTCCATTATGAGCTGACTGATATCACCAATTACAATGGAATGGATGTTTATATCATATCGTTCAATCCGCGAAAAGACTCCCCCAAATCTTTTCACCAGGGCAGAATGTATATTGAAACAGACTCCAGGGCGGTGATCCGTATTGAATTTGAGATGACGCCTTCCGGTATTGATATTCTAAACCGCAAAAATGTAAAAAACGGTAAAGGGTCAGCCTTCTATGTTACGGCCACTTCAATGCGGGCGGTATTAGACTATGACCTGTATGGAACTGAATGGGCGTTAAGCCAGGTAAGACTTAGTCTTGGATTTGATTATTTAATGGAATACACCCAGACAACAGAACAAATGGACCTGGGCCTTCATATTATCACCACTGATCTAAAGAAAAGAAATATACAGCCATTTTCTAAAGAAGACGCTTTCAAAAGCAAACAGCTATTCGCCACCAGCCTGGGTAAAGACGACCCACTCTTTTGGGAAAACTATAATGTTTTAGAACAAAGCAACAAGCTAAAAGCCGCCTTTGAAGGAATGGAATGAGAGAGCCAGGGGCAGAGGGCGGAGAGCCTGGGGCAGAGGGCGGAGAGCCTGGGGCAGAGGGCGGAGAGCCTGGGGCAGAGAGCAAAGAGTAGAGAAGTTAGGTGCTAGATGCTGGGTGCTGGTAACTGGATGCTAGGTGCTAGTAGCTGGATGTTGAGATTGGATGCTTGCCTACTGCTTTTTGAGCGGAAAGTCAGGCGTTGGATTGACACTATCGCTTCTGTCTTTTCCTCAGATACTCCTCCGCCATTTTTTTGAAACGCTTTCTATTTTCCTCTCCCAGGTCAATGTCCGCTCCATAACTGGCATGTGAAAAATCAAGCCGTTCTTTTATACCCTCTATGGCAATCTCATGAAATTCTTTATCCCCGTTAGCTCGTTTCGTTAGTTTGATATGATCGTAAAGCTCCCCGTTGACCAGATACGTCAATACTTCAATGGTATTGTCCACCACTTTGACCTGGTGAAATAGCTGCACATCAGTACCTACACGTTCCATCCAGGGGGCAAAATTGGTGTCATACATTTTTGGGCCACTGTTAGAAACGTAATAGACCGGACCGGAAAACATTTCTTTTCCTACTTCCTTTTCGCCACGCCCCCTGGCGAAAGAATGATGATGCCCCTGTAGCACCAAGTCTACACCGTATTTATCGTATAGAGGTTCCAGCCAGGCTCGTACTTTGTAATCCCCTCGATTGGCCCGGGCAGAGTAAATGGGGTGATGGTGACTTATAATGGTCCATTTTTGATCATTATTTTTCAATAATGTTTCCAACCAGTGGGCCTGCCTCTTTGCATGCTCATCATCAATGAGCATATCGCGACTGTCAAGAACAATAAACCGTACATTTTCATAGTCAAAGTAATAAACCGTTTCCTCCAGCCCGGCCGGACCATTTAACGGAACAGTAAATGAAGCTCTCCAATAATGATTCAAAGCCGGTTGCCCGTTTTTCCTGACATACTCATGATTACCTGCCACAGGCACTTGTGGTGTAGAGGCGAACATCCATCCACCCCCAAAGAACCACTCTCCCCACTCCCGGTTGGCACTGGCAAAATCTACCATATCACCGGCGTGGAGCATGAAATCGACTTCTTCTGAAAGGTCAGTGGCCTTTCGGATACAACGCGACCACAGGTCACGCATGTCATTCTGTGCATCACCGAAATAAAGAAAGGTGAAAGCCTGGTCCTCGTGGGGAATATTAAACTGATACCACTCACTCCAGTGCTCTTTCGCTCCCACACGATAGGCATAAGTTATTCCGGCCGTCAGACCTTTAAAGTGATATGTACTGTATTGCGCCAGTACCTCCTCCGTCTGTATCATTTCCGAATGAGCAGCGGCTGTTTTTGCTTTTTCTTCCAGATTAGAAGAGGCATCCGCCACCAGCCACTGTACTGACTGTGGTCCGGCTGAAGTATCTGTTCTCCAGGTGATCGTTCTTTCATTTCCCTCCTCTGTCAAATTTAGAATGACATGGTCCGGCCAGTCCGTAGGCCGATAGCGGTCTTCATGAGTTTGGGCCTGTACTTCCAGCACAACAGACAACATTATCAACAAGAATGCAGCCGTATTTTTCACTTTAAAATGTGAGTGTATCCGGTAAAAATTTCGCAGCCAGGTCCTCGTAATAGGGCCTTAATGCCTGCACATCCGGTTTTACCGGTGCTTTGGTATATAGATCGTATGGGTTGAATTTATCTACCCACCTGAACATTTCATGATCATGCCTGCTCATGAGGTGGTCATAGGCCCTTTCCCTATGTTGAGCATAAAAGCTATGATAACGTAACATATACAACCCTTCTTCCGGCAGATGATCTTTCATGATATGATAGATGTATTCATCATGCCCCCAGGACATATGTACATTATCCAGCCCGCAATGCTCTTTATAAACCCCAAGCCTGGTATTAAAACGTGCGTTTTTAGTGTCCGGGTTGTCATTGAAAAACCCGGGATAAACGATCTTATCAGAAAAAGCGCAGCCTACGGGGAACGTATCTCCAACCACCGCCCATTGGGGTTCTCCAAACAAACAAAGTACTTTCCCCAGGTCATGAAGGAACCCTGTGAGAATAAACCAATCAGGGTGGCCATCAGCACGAATGGCTTCGGAGGTTTGTAGCAGGTGCTGGGTCTGGTCCAGGTCAATGTCAGGGTCTGAATCATCTACCATGGTGTTGAGGTACTCCACCGCTTCCCATAATGTCATTTGCTTTCTATCCAGTGACAAAAACTCCTTTTCCTTCTGTAATACAAAATCGTACGTTTGATACTGGTGATTCGTACGATAAAACTCCTTCACCGTATCGCGGGCAGGATCATCGTAGTTTCTGAATTCACTTTTTTCCTTGACGGGCTCCTCAGGGTATCTTCTCAGGACATCGTCTTCCCACTCCTCGATAAGATCATGGGCTTTCTTTTTCTCTTGCTTTGATAACTCCATAATTAGTTTACATTAAGATATTCAGCTTCCGATAGTGACCACTAAATACAACAGGCCAATGATAGCTACCACCATACCGCAGGCGAGCACGAAACCTATAAGGTCTTGCCTGTTCCAGCGATAAAATTCCCAATCTGACCCGGGAAACAACAATACATTATTTTCCTCCATTTCTTTTTCATGATCAATTTTAAGCGTTTCCCCAGATGCTACACGAATCCTCATTTTATGATAAAATCGGCCTATCTGCTCTTCCTGGTCGGCCTTTAACAGCAGCGACCCAATGATCAAAAGTATAAATGGGAAAACAAGCCTGATGAGCATTCGGATGGTTTCGTTAAGTGCATACGGGTTCTTTGACAGGTCAAATCCGATCGCATCCAGAAATATCAATTCAAAGTAAGGATACCCCTGGCCATAAAATGATCCGTCTGCATCCTGGGTAATACCTTTGGACCAGAAAATAGATTTCTTCGGAAGTGTGTATGTTTTTGAGAATTTCTCCCCTACCCGGATCAATGGTGGTATTTCACTCTCGCCATTTTGGTTGGCAGAAGATTTGGCGATCAATTCGTTACGGACATCTACATCTACTTGTTTGGCGATATAGGTCCTGACGATAGGCTCGGGCTGTGTCAGTTTAAGGAGCTGTTCCGAGGTTTTTATACCTGGAAATACTAATGCAGTAATGACCGGGACCAGGTAAAACAATGAAAACGCTCCCAAAATAGACCACCAGGCACCATGTACGTTGGCTTTCCTCCATTTCAGGCCAAGCCAAAAAGCGGCAGCAAATACTACGAAAAACTCCCAGATAAACTTCAAGACCTGCAAAATATTGTCAAATTGTGTAGTGATCACAGCACCACCCACCAGGAACAATGCTCCCGCTACCCTTCCGGCCCACACGAGATGCCTGTGAGAATCGACCTTGAAAAAAGGTTTATACAAATTTTTAACGATCAACCCGGATACCGTGATCATCAGACAATCGGCGGTAGACATAAGGGCAGCCATCAAGCTTGCCAGCATCAGGCCTATGAGCCCTAAATTAAGCGGTCCAAGTAATTCACGTGTAGCATAACCCCATACCAGGTCAGAGTTGGTGATCTTGCCGGTATATAGAAGAACAGCGCACAGGCCCAGCAACCCCCACATAATGGTAACAATACGTTTCATAAAAGTGCCGGTAACAAATCCGACCCGGGCGGAAAACTCATCTTTAGCAGCACCGGCTGTCACCAATTGGTTAGGCTGGGTGACCACTGTCATTCCTGATACCAGGGCTACTGTTAAAATGAAATACCAGGTAAAATCAATGGTTTGGGGTGATCCAAACACCTCAAACATACTTTCAGGTAAGTTTTCATGTAAGTTTTTAAGTGCGCCCATACCGCCTGAACCGCCATATCGCAGGTTAATAGCCTCCATGGCAAACGGTATCAAAACAATAGATAGCAGAATAATAAATATGCCCTGCAACATGTCTGTATAAACCGCTGCCTCCAAACCTCCTAATGCTGTATAAGACATTACCAGCAGACAGATCGACCAGATGAGCACGTTTTCATTGGCATAGGAGAAGATCCCTCTCGGTTTTTCTTTACGTAATAATTCAAGTCTTTCTATCTCAGCACCGGAAAGCTGATCAATAGAGGACGATTCCAGGTGTACCAGCTCATTGGCATCTTGCAGCTCCTGCTGTTCCTGTATAGTGAGTTCTGTGGCAGGCTTAGCCATCATGGCCATAGTCGTTTTTGTTACCGCCATATACCCTACGGACAATAATCCCATCATTCCAATAGAACCGATCAGCGCATAGGTGGCTGCCATCTTCCCTGAGCCATATCTTTCAAGGTAGAAATCCCCCATGGTAAGGATATGCAGCCTTCTGAGCCACGGCGCGGTGATCCAAAACAAGGGAGTAACAAAAAGCATGAGCAAAGAACTCCATATGCCTGCAGCCCCGTTATTGAACGTGGTGGTAGCTACTCCTGCCGGCCCATCAGCGGAAGTGGCCTGGCCAAAACTGGCGAAGGTACTGGTGAGCTTACCAAACTTTCTACCCCCCAGGAAATAGTCTTCTGTATTATTGATCCTGAAACTCGCCCGAACACCAATGTATATGATGACCCCAAAGTAGACCACCAATACAATAATGTCCAAAACCGTCAGTCCGAAAATCACTTTATCATCTTTAAATTAGTATGGCCTGTCCTGCTTTCTTCCGCAAAATCAAAATTTTTGACCTTCACATTGACCGACCCTTCGTCGATGATCGAAGTTTCAAAATAGTCAGCGCGATGCGGCCCCCAAATGAGACTACAGTCCACGATATTTACATCAGAAACATTGTATAAGAAAAAGCCAGCTGTACGGCCTTCAAGCGTATCCGGGCCGGCACATGGCCTGCAATCATAGATCCCACCAGGATAATCGGTAGTCTTATCAATGGCTATATCCACTCCTTCAAAGCGTACGTCACGTACCTTATCCGTGGCATAACTACCTACAAACACACCGTTCTCACTTTTACAACGAATGTTAGCGAAAGTAATATTCGATACCTGTCCTACCTCACCGCTTGTAGCACCTTTTGGCAACCTGATCCCCGCGTCTTTATGGTTTTCAGTCGACCTGGGAAAAGCAGTGATATATATCGGCTCTGATTTACCCCACCAGACATCGGAAAACAACCTGCACTCCATGATCACATTGGATACAATAATATTTGAAATGGTACCTTCATCACGATTTTGGATCCCAATGCCACGGTTACTGTCTTTAATAATACAATTAGTGATGGTTACATTTCTGATCTGGTCAACATTCTCGGACCCAAATTTTACTGCACATGAAGTAGACACCATCGTACACCCGGTTATCGTAATGTCCTTGCAAGGTCCGAACTCTGCATACTCACGCCTGTTTTTGAAGCATATGCAATCATCTCCTGATTCGATATGGCAGTTGGAAATATTCACATTCTGGCAATGGTCCAGGTCTATCCCATCGCTATTCCTGATTTTCAAACAATTATAAATAAAAAGACCCTCCATGCTCACGTCGTGGCAGCCTACAAGATGAATGCCCCAGTAAGCCGCATCCTTCATGGTTATATTCATGATCTTAATGCTTTTACCTCCTATAATGGTGATAACATGCGGCCTGGGATCTACTTCATCAAATGGTTTCAAATCGTAGGCATCATTTTTTTCTTGTCCCATGAAAGAAATCCCGTTCCCGTCAATGGTTCCACCCCCTGTAATAATAACATTTTCAATATTCTCGCCACCTATCCATATGGAGCCTTCCCCCCTGTTTTCACGAAAAGCACTTTCTGTGTAAACACTTTCGTCCGGGTTGGCCAGCAGCTTTGCCCCAATCCCTACGTGAAATTCGATGTTTGACTTAAGCTTAAAAGGACCACTTAAGAACGTACGCCCGGAAGGCACTACTATACGCCCTCCTCCCTGGCCACTACATGTATCAATCGCCTGCTGTATTGCAAAAGAATCATCTGCTACACCATTGCCTTTTGCCCCAAATTCCGTTATATTGTATTCCATTGCTATTTATGTACTACATAATTACATATTGCAATATATCAAAAAAGTATGACTTTAAGGAACAATTTTTGACCACAAATCAATTATGGCTCCATATATTTCGACAACTTTATAAAATCGGACAATCAGTGACTAAATCGTTAAAGTTATCCCCAGTTGTAAAAACCTCACTGGCAGATCAGGTAGAGCAAAACCTGATGGAGTACCTGAAAAAGAACAACTTCAAGGTAGGTGATGCCATGCCCAAAGAGATCGAGCTGGCTGAAGAGCTCGGTGTAAGCAGAAATGTGGTGCGGGAAGCGCTCAGCAGGTTAAGAATGCTGGGCATAGTAGAGTCTAAGAAACGTAAGGGAATGGTCATTACTGAACCGGACCTGCTAAGCAGTGTGACCCGGCTCATGGACCCCAGCCTTCTCAGTGATAAAACCATGAAAGATATTTTTGAGCTCAGGTTGGTACTTGAAGTGGGGATGTCCGACCTGCTTGTGGTGCGAAAAACGGATGAAGATATTGTAGAGTTAAAAGATATTGCCCGGAAAGAGGCAGAGGATCCCGAGTGTAAGCATTCCCTCGAAGTACGGTTAGGGTATGAAATTGCATTTCACGGTAAGCTCTACGCTATGACGGGCAATTCCACACTGACCCGTTTCCAGCAAATGTTGCTTCCGATTTTCAACTATATGATGGAAGTGGAATCGCACCTGAAATCCGAACCCCCAAGAGGGGATATCTCACATATGGACCTGGTAACAACCCTGGAAAAAGGTACGGCGGCAGAGTTACGCAGAAACATGAGGGCGCATCTTACTCCGCATTATGCCAGGCTTTGACATGGGCACTAAATTGTTACAGTTTTTAAACATGTGAGTCTGTTTTTTTTAAGACAACAATAGAGCATTATAATAGACTTACATTTATATTCTTTTATTTTCTGATGATGTTGTTGAATATCGTCGAATAGAATTTGTAAGTCTATAACGTTGAGAAAGAGTCTACGTTTGGTATCGGTCGATTTAACATCCTCCCCAAACCTAACAAGGTGCGATAAGCTATGCATAAAATGTTTACTCAGCGGGTATCGGTAGCAAGATATGGACAGAGCGTTTTAGGAGGATACTGCAATGGTGGTGCATTAAAATCGTGGCAACAATTAAAATAAACTAATTATCGTACGTTTAGCTACACCATCGGAAAAATTAGCGACTTCTTCACGAGACGAGTTTATGAGACAGAAAGTAGTAGGTTTAAAGTTTTTAAAAGTGTCTCACAAAACCACCCTCTTTAAAACGGACTGAATAAGTGGATTCAAAAAGCTGTGACGGCTGGTAATAATCCGTTGTGATCACATGGGCCATGCTGGAGAGGGCCGCTTCAAATTTCGAATAGTCACCGGTCCGGGCTTCCCGGGTCCCGGCATCGGCACGTGTCCTTATCATATACCCTTTCTTAACCAACCGTTTTATCCGCTCCTGCTCCTTCTTCGGATCATTGATGATCATAAAGGCAGCTTCTGAAGTACCCGCAGGGGAATTGGTGAACATTACCCGGCCACTTAATCCCGGATAATTTTTAATGTACAGAGCTCTTTTTTCTTTAGCATCATCCAGTATAAAAAGGAATCTTCCCTTGCATTCCCTCAAAAGCGGCCAGCCGTCCTGTAGTATTTTGTCTTCAAGTGTCGTTTTTTCGCCTCTCACCCAATCAGGTGTGATCAGCTTATCAGTCCCCATATATTGATTCAGTACCAGGTCAATACTGTCTAACGCACTTTCCGCAAACTTCAAAGGAGGTGTCAAACCCTCAATGGCTTTATCTTTGGCTTCTAATGTGATAAATACGGGAAAATGATCGGGGTTTTGGTCTGACCAGTATTTCAGCTCTTTTAAAACCTCCTCGAAAAGGAGCTTATGACTTCTGAAATCGATGTCCTGTACGTGAAAGACCTTGAACCCTGGTTTTGACAGATCATTCTTTTCATCATAGGGTAAGGGTTGTTGTCCCGAAGCAGCCAACATTTCCAGCCCTTTCGGATTTGCGAACCGACCACCGACCGGATCATGGAACAGGTCTATTTCCAGGTTTCTCAAGCCAAGATCAAGTTGTTCGCTGAGCGGCAGATGACCGTATTGTAAGCTTGCCATCCGGGCCGAATCTTGCAGTGACAGAAGGTCCCGGAGTGCTTTTTCGATGGGCAGCTTGTAACTATTGTGACTTCCGATCACCCGTACATCATTCAGTCTCAACTCAGCCTTAGGCTGACAGCAGCACAATGCTGCCAGTAGTAAAATGTAATATCTGCTTTTCACTCTTTATTTTTACCGGTGATAACATTCTCTAAAATCACAGGGCTGTCAAGTTTCTTATCATCTACCGTGCTGTGTGCTATGTTATAATCTTCAACGTTCCAAAATATCAATTGATCATGCGTTGTCCGTGGATATACTTTTAACCCATCGAGTTCCAGATCATGCACATCGTCAAACACAAGTGCCGGCCTGAAGTCATCTTCCTTCAATTTGAGTTGTACATTCTTAAAGGTAAGCCCTTTTACATGCCTGACATAAAACCCCCAGGCAGGCAACTCCCCAAACATGTGAAACTCGGGATAGTCTGATGCATTTTCCGGCACACCGGCCAGACGATAAAGTGGTACCTGGGCATAGCCACTCGAAGCCCTTCCCGGATGGGTGATCGTTATGTTTTCCAAATGTACATTTTCCACATAGTGCCCTTCAATACCGGTGATAGAGTTAGGAAAGGGATTATGGAAAAAAGGTAATCGGGGACCCCGACAATCATAATACAGGTCAGGTTGCTCAAAAGGGATCTCAACCCGCACATTTCGAATACTAATGTTCTTTAATACTCCCACCTGCCCTTGTGTGTTGCGATGACCCAGGCGGATGAAAATACCATTGCCGGTGTTGGTGGCGACAATGTCACTAATATCTATGTTCTCTAAAACACCGCCGTCCACGGATTCCAATGCTATGGCGGACCTGAACGTGTCATATACAGTAATGTCATGGATCTTCACATTTTTAAAACCTCCGTCTGAAGCTGTTCCGAATTTAATGGCGCTGGCGCTGGACCGTACCGTACAATTGGCAATGTAAATACTATCATTGGAATGCTCAGCGCTATGTGACTTGAGGCATATCCCGTCATCGGCCGAGTTAATAAAAGAATTGGTTATCCGCACATTCTTACAATCGCTGATATCGATCCCATCATTATTCCAATACACCGTACTATTTACACTAATGTTATCAATTTCCAGGTTATGGCACTGATCATAAGTCTGTACCCAATTGGAAGCATTCCTTAATTCAATCCCGCTGACCTCTATGTTTTTGCAGTTCTTAAAATTGATCAACTGAGGTCTGCCATCTTCATTAGGGCGCATCCTTCTGAAGTTATAACCAATATTAATTTCCCCGATATGGAACAGGCTATCCACATTTAAAGCCAGTTTTCGACCCTGACCGTCTATGATACCTTTACCGGTAATTTTGATGTTATTGACCTGGTCTGCCAGCACCAACGCCTTCCACGAATTAAGTTTTGTGTACTGATAAATGTCTGTAGTACCCAGCAAAATTGCGTTTTCTTCCAGGTAAAGGTGCACACCTGATTTCAGGATAATACTTCCCGAAAGGAAAGTACCTGCCGGTATAATCACCTTCCCACCCCCGGCGTTACTCACCTTATCTATTGCCTTTTGAATGAACGAAGTGTTGAGGGTTTCGCCATCGGGTTTAGCTCCAAACGTAAGAATATTAATGTCTTTTGACAGCAGGTTAACGCTAACCAACAGGTAACAAAGGACCAGGGTGTACTTCATAGTGTGTAATGATCTCATTCTTTACTGTTTAATTGTTCGCTCATTTTAAATTTCAATATACCCCCCTCCATCAGTTGAGTATGTGTAAGGAAAAAATCCGTAAGGGTCTTGCCGTTATACGTCAACTCTTCAATAAAAACACCTTCTCCTTCTCTCAGAAGCTCAAGCGACTTATCGTTGGGTAAATGCAGCAACACCTGGTCGAACATGGGGCTTCCAAACTCATACCGCGGGTCTTCTTCTGTTCCCCCGTTCATCTGGAAAAGTCCCAGTTTTAGTAAAACAGCCAAAGACCCCATCAGCCCCTGGTCTTCATCGCCGTTGTAGCCGGTATGTGGTGATAACCCGCCAAAAGCCTTCTTTGCTACTTCACCCGACCAGTATTGCGTCAGGTCAGGACGGCCCAAATGGTTAAAAATGAAAGCCGTTTGTATGGAAGGCTGGTTTCCATAGTTAATAGGCACCCGGGCCCTGTTCGGGTCTTCTCCCCTTTCATGCGAAGTGCCGGCTGTAAAACCCATCAAGGCTGCTTTTTCGAATTGGGCATTGAGTTTTTTTACGGCTGCTGCCTCTCCTCCCATCAATGCAGCCAGGCCATGCACATCGTGTGGCACAAACCAGGTAGACTGCGCTCCATTGGATTCATTGAAGCCGTGTTCATATTCATACGGGTCAAAAGCCGGCCGCCATTGGCCATTTATATCTTTGGGCCTCATCCAGCCGGTCTCTTGATCAAACTGGTTTTTGTAATTTTCTGATCTTCCCAAAAAATAGTCATAGTCTGCTTTTTTACCCAACGCTTTGGCCATTTGTGCCAATGCCCAGTCCTGGTAGGCATATTCAAGAGTAAGGCTAGCCCCGTCCTGGTGATAGCCAAAATCACCATCGGGATTCGGATAAGGTACATAACCGTGTTCAATATAGTCTTCAAGGCCCCCTCCTGATGCAGACCCATGTTCGTATCCGGAATGCCCCATGATACCCCCTGGCATATGGTTTTTTTTCATTCCTTCGTAGGCAACTTCAGCGTCAAATCCCCGAAGGCCTTTCTGGTAAGCACTCACAATGAACGGCGTGGATGAAGCACCCGTCATTACGTAGGTATAGTTCCCGCCGGAAGGACCCCGGGGTATAAGTCCTCCGTCCTGATAGTATACCAGGAGTGAGTTGACAAATTCCTCGTATCTCTTTGGGTATAAAAGCCCCCAGAGCGTATTCAAAGTCCATTGGGCGCCCCAGAAGGCATCCGAATTATAGTGGCTGAACTTTGGTTTGCCAAGGCTGTCCTGCGGCAGTTGCCCAACCCTAAACATTTCGCCCGTGTTGTCAGGATAGGCGCCATTCACATCACTGATGGTCCTACGCCCCTGGAGAGAATGCCAGAGATCGGTGTAAAACCTTCTCACAGCCAAACTATCATCATCTTTTACCACTATTCTACTCAATAACACATCCCACTCAACTTGTGAATTTTCCACTACCTGGTCAAAATCCCATCCGGGCAGTTCTTCACGCATGTTAAGCCTGGCATTTTCATTTGAAGTGTATGAAATAGCCACCTTCATCATTACGTCCTCCGTTCCGGTCGGAAATGTCACCAGCTTGTTTCCTTTATTTTCTCCTGTAAGCCCGGCAATGGCTTTATCAAACGCCACTTCAAAATAGGCTACTACGTCTTTTGGACGTCTCTTTGTCGGACCATTGGTCAACTGGCCGGAAAGGGTTTTTGGCCCGACCTGGACTAACCGGCCGTCTTTGATCATGGATGGACCTAATATTCCTTCCAATTGAAAAACGATGCCAACGGACTCATTCCGGGGAAAATGATAACGGTGCAAACCTACTCTCCTGGTGCTGGTTAATTCGGTGGTAACCTGATAGCGGTCCAGCACCACCTTATGATACCCCACACGGACATGTTCCTTATCATGGCTGAACGCTGAATAGTAATCGGTTAACAAAGGATCAGGTGCTTCATTGAACGTAACAGGCATCACAGAAACACCTGAGATCTGCCACCCATGGATGTGACTAAATCCTTTTATCGTATCCGTGTCATATTTGTACCCACTTCCCCAGGCACCTCCAACCTGTGTATCCGGATGGAGTGTAACCATACCAAAGGGTCTGCACGCCGAAGCAAAAAAGAACCACCTGGAGTTAGCAGCATCCAGTAATGGATAGACCTGGTCTACCGGACGGACCGAAGCGGGCATTACCGTGACTTTATTATCTGATGTACATGATGCAAAACACCAGGTAAAGAACAGAAGTACGAGTATCTTTTTATGCAGCATGTTTTAAATGGATTTCAGCAGTTTTGGTTTTTGTGTCGACAGCCTAAGAATCATCTCACCAAATAATGTATTTGTCCGGGCGAACCAACTTCGGGGAAACCCGGAGGCATCGTCTTTGTGAAAGGTTTCATGCATAAAACCAGACCCATCATGCATTTTTATCAATGTCTTGAGACAGATCATTATCTCCTCATCGTCTTCACTGGTCATTGCCCTGAGGATAATCCCCATAGGCCGTATAGTATAGAGACCGGTATGAGGGCCTCCCCATCCTTCGGCCACCTTCCCTTTAAAACTATAACGGTGATCATTACTTAGCAAATAGCGTCGGGTGTTGAAGTAGACGTTGCTGTCATAGTTTTCTTTGGACAATAAATATTTCAGGGAGATCAACGATAGTACATTAGGGTCATCCGGAAACAACTTATTCCCGTAACTATCCACTTTATAGGCATATATTTTTCCATAGTTTAAATGCTCGGCAACAGCATGGTGATCTAAAGCTTCTCTTACCTCCTTCCCCATACACATACACTCATCAGCAAATTTTCGGTTGCCCATAACCTCAATGTACATCTCACTTAACTGGCCCAATGCCTCCACTGCAAATAAGTTAGAAGGTATGCAAAAAGGATACATACACCCATCACCGGAAGGCCTGAAGGCTGAGGCGATCAATCCAATGGGATTGGAGGGACTTCCTTTACCTCTATATCTTAGTGATAAGGTTCGTTTACCCTGGCTCCTTTCAAAAAAAGAGGAAGTGGTATCGCCTTTCCTCTGCTTCTTTTGAAAAGTTCGTAGCACCAGGCGCATGGCCTGGTCCCAACTTTCATCAAACGCAGATCTATCTCCGGTAAGTTCATAATAACGATAAGAAAGCCGGATAAAATAACAAAGGGAATCAATCTCCCATTTGCTTTCACTGACTCCCGTGGCAATCTTTAGCTTGTCACCCTTCCGTTCAGATACCTTATGCTTACCTTTATAAGAAGTGTTAGCACAAAAATCCAGTAAAACGCACTTAGCCTGACGATTGATCAGCCCTCTGAACAACTCTTTCAACCTTTCGTCCCGGTCAATCAGTTCAAAATATGGCCATACCTGCGCGGTAGAATCCCTTAGCCACATGACATCAATATCACCTGTTATAATGAAGGTATCGGGTTTTCCGTCAATGTATTCAAAATCTACTGTCGTATCCAGGGTGTTTGGATAGCAGTTTTCAAACATCCAGGCCAGCTCTTCGTTTTTAATGCGTTTTTTAACCTGTTCTATTTTATGCTCGACCGCCGGACTGGTAAAATTTCTCTCCTCCATTTCCGGACGTTGAGATAAGAACTTATCGTCAAATGAAAATGGCTTAGGATGTATAAAAACATTCACTCCTGTCAAACCTTTCAACTTTATAAAATCTCCGTTCGAATGTTGTGCTTCCATCATAACCTTTGCTGAATGCTTGATCATTTCAAATTATACTTCAGGAGTCCTCCCTCTGATATGACAGAATGATGTATCCGAAAATCCGTCTTTTTAGTTCCGTTGAGGGTTACAGATTCAACAGTATATTTCCCGCTATCTGGTTTATCGCTAATTATCTCAAATGTTTTCCCATTGTTAAGTGTTATATGTATTTCATCCAAAATGGGTACTGTAAGTTCATAAAAAGGCTTTCCTATTTCCAACGGATATAGCCCCATGGCGCTTAGTACGTACCATGCTGACATCGTGCCGTCATCATCATCCATTTCAGGAAAGTATCCCCTTGGATCGTTTTTGTAGATCTTTCCTTGATACGGACTTTCCCATTTGCGGTGCGTACCATAATGCTGTTCCATGGGTCCGGTAAGTATTTTAGTCACCCATCTTTGCGTAAGCCCGGGAGCTCCAAATGCATTGAAAAGGTATGGTGCATGAATATCCGGTTGGTTCCCATGATTGTAAAGGTGGTGGTCAAAAAAGTAAGACAACTGTTCGATGGCCTGCGGCCTGCCTCCAAGCTGCTCGATCAGTCCTTCGATATCAAAATGCACATGCCAGCGGTATTGCCATATCGTACCTTCATATAGGCCATAGCCGTGCATAATGTCAGAGCTATCATTTATAGGTTGAAAATGATTAGCCCACACTTGCCGGTATTGAGCAGATTCATTCTGATACTTTTCAGCATCTTTTGAGTTACCAACTATCTCAGCAATTTGGGACATGGCCCACTTATCATAGGAAGACTCCAGCCAATTGTCCGGCGAACGATAAGGCAAACTATCCATTTCACTGACGAGGTAAGGATAAATCCTTTCCCAATTAATGTTGAGCCCTTTTCTATATGCATCTAACAAGAAAAGTATGGTATGCTCAGTGCGAACAGTAGGTACCGGTTCATGAAAGCCTGCCCAGTCAAATTTCCCATTTACATAAAGGTCCTCGACCGATTTTACAAAATCCTGTGCCAGCTCAGGATACAATAGCGTGATCAGTGGGAATTTGGTCCTGAAGGTGTCCCACATGGACCATGAATCGTAATGTGTGTAACCATCCGCTCTATGTATTTTTCCGTCCGTGCCTTTATAGGTATTGTCAGTAGTAGTGGTATTGACCGGCGTGAGTAAAGTACGATACAAGTGGGTATAAAATAAGGTCATTTGATCTTCTTCTTCCTTTACTTTTATCCTGCTCAGTAAACTACTCCATCGCTCTTTGGCTTCTTCTCTGGCCTTGTCAAAATCATAATCTGCGTAGCTCACCTCAAAATCCTTTTTTGCCTGCGCTATACTAACGGGGGACAATACTACGCTAAACTCTACCTGTTGATTTCTTTGGGTGTTTAGCAACCAGTAGAGCTTATCATCTTCATACCAGGTATTTCCAAAGTTCTCGCTGGCATATAGCACGAAATAAGTGGTATAAGCCCCCTGGTTACATACATTCTGTGCTGTGATGAAACCGGTGAGCTCGTTTCCGTTTATTGATATCACCTTGTGATCCAACACTTCCAGCTTTTCGAAGGTAGCCGCCGGATCTATGACAAAGTAAGCGCTGTCCGTTTCAGGGAATGTGTAACGGTGAAAGCCCACCTGGTTAGTGACCGTCATCTCGGCCTGAATACCTGACTGGAAGGTAACGTTATAATAACCTGGGGTACCTTCTTCCGTCGCTTTCCGATACCATTCACTATTGGCATTCGGAATACCTATTCCCGGTTTAATGCGGATATTACCTCCTGCGCCTCTACAGCCTACCCCTCCTATACGGTTGTGCGAGAAGCCACGGATCTTTTCCGCTTCATAGTTATATCCGCTATGGTTAAGAGGGTCGGTGTCAGGTCCCAGTTTTACCATACCGAAAGGGACGGTGGCCGCCGGGTCAAGCTGACCATTATCGCCAGCCGTCCCTATGAATACATCTACATAACTGACCGGATCAAAGGAAGGTGTCTCCGATGGGGTACATTGTAATAAGGCAATCAAAGCCAGAAAGGGGATACTCCTCATGGATTATTAGCTGCACTAGGTGAAAGATAAGACCAGGCTCTTCTGTTTTGGAAAAGCCCGGCCCTAACTATTAAACCCTTATTTTCTATTGATAACAACTATTCTGTATCAATGATCGGTTCGTAGCATCAATATCATTTTGTGGAATGGGTCTCACCACATGACAGGTTTCTATACTGTTGTTAAGCGCTGCATGCGGATTATGGGCCAGCACCCTTTCCATCAATTTTCCTGTTCTCTTAAGTTCCATCCACCGGCTTACTTCACCTGCTAATTCTCTCGCACTTTCATCCAGTATCAGGTCTAAGTCCACATCATTGGCCTGGATCACACTGGCGCCGGCCCGGGTCCTGATAGCATTCAGATGATCTGCTGCCGTTCCGGCGTTTCCGGCATTTAAATAAGCCTCTGCCGCAATAAGTCGTGTCTCCCCGGCCCGCATCAGGATAGCGTCCCGAATACCTCCGGGAGCTATTCCCGGATTTGCGTAAGGTACAGTGGGATCATCAAATTTCAGGAACATTGGGGCAGCTACACCATTACCAAAGTTGATCTCAAAGTAAGTATCAGGATTGATCACTGCGTATACTTTGGAGTCAATTTCAGCCTGTGACCAGGGTACTTTCGGAAAATAAATGGCAGTATCACCTACCGCTATAACAACAGGCCCGTCGTCGGTTTCAGCAAAATCTTCAACAGCATACACCACTCTTCTCAGAGTAGCCGCTTCCCGTTCGTCATCGTCTTCAAAAAGACTAATGAAAAACGGGGTGACCATCTGCCCGTTACCACGTCCATAAGTATTTGAACGATTCAATCCCGGATATACATCATAGCTAAACTTAAAAAATGTATGTCTGACACCTCCCGGACCACGAGACAACGCATCCGGCCCGTACAGGACACTAAATATCACCTCCGAATTTCTCTGGTTATCTATACTTACCAACTCCGCATAACTATCTTCCAGCGGGTGGTTGGCGATCACCTCTTCAGCCAGTCGTGCCGCTTCCTCAAAGTCATTGGAATTAGCATAGCTCTTGTACCCACGGGTTAACAATACTTTGGCCAACAGGTGCTTAGCCGCATCTTTTGTTGCTCTTCCAAAGACCGTCACCGTTTCAGGTAAGCCAGCTATGGCCTGTTGAAGGTCTGCCACCATTTGATCATAGACCTGCTCCTCAGGTGATTTGACAAAGTTAAGTGCATTCAGGTCAACCTCTTCCACTACCAGTGGTACATCTCCGTAATTTTCGACAAGATGAAAATAGGCATAGGCCCTTATGAATAAAGCCTCAGCCAGCCCCAGGTCCCTGGCTGCATCAGAGAGCCCCTGTACCTGGCCAGAAACCAGTTCTACATTATTTGCGGCAAGTATCACTTCGTAATAAGCCTTCCAATAGTCCGTAACAGTTCCGTTACTTGGGTTGATATTAACATAATCATTTAATTCGCTGACGCCGGTGATAAGGTCTTCACGCGTAGCTATGTCTGTCCCCTGATGATCCAGACCAAAATTGACCAGCGCCTCACGTAACTGGTTATAGGCTTCAGCAACAAACTGGTCATAAGTATCAGGATCTGACAGACCGTTTGCATCGGTTATGGAAGTCCGGTTAGTCTCTTCCAGAAAGTCATCGCAACCTATGAGACCGCTCAATGCTATATTGATCACAAAAATGTATATCAATGCAGTTGATTTTATTTTTGTTTGTTTCATGTTAGTCATTTTTTTGAATTTTAAAACCTTACGTTCACTCCGGCTATGAAAGACCGGGTCAGGTGAGCCGCACCCCAGGAATTTCTTCCTGCATTTTCAGGGTCCCAACCTTCATAATCGGTAAAAACAAACGGGTTTTGCACCGTAGCATACATCCTTAAACTACCCAACTTCAAAGACTCGGTGATAGCCCTGGGAAATGCATAGCCCACGGTAATGTAGCCCACTTTGACGAATGATACGTCCTGATAAAACAAAGCCCTTTTATGGGGTCCTGAATTTCCCGGTTGGTGCCAGTCATTGGTAGGATTATCCGGCGTCCAATAATTGGTGTCCCACCCGTTAAAACGCGCCGGGCGGTCATCTGCATCCCATCCATGGGAACGATGGAACCAACTGTAGTTCATCACCCCTTGTCTTGTATAGGCGAATACAGTAAAGTCAAAATTCTTGTAGTTCAATGTATTGGTAAGTCCGCCTGTCCAGTCCGGAGCCTGGGAACCCAGCACGACCCTGTCCAGGTCGTTGATCTCACCATCGTCATTCTGGTCCCTGACCTTCACCTGCCCGGGTTGCTGGCCAAATCTTTGCGCTTCATCGAGTTCATCTATCTGCCAGACACCAATCGCTTCAAACCAGTACATGGAACCCAATTCTTCACCGACCCGGTTGATCATTTCAGCTTCACGTACGCTGAAAAGCTCTTCCGATGCATTGCTGTTCAGGGAAAGGAGTTCATTCTTGTTTTTGGCGAAGTTCATACTAACCGTCCATTTAAAGTCGCCTGTATTAACAGGGACACCCTTCAGGTAGAGTTCTACCCCACTGTTACGCACTTCGCCGATATTCTGCCAGATCCCGCCAAACCCGGACACATCAGGCAGATCTCTGAATTGGATCAGGTCAGAGGTTTTTCTGTTATAAACATCCAGGGTACCGACAATACGGTTAGAAAACAGACCAAAGTCAAGGCCAATGTTCACCTCCCGGGTCCTTTCCCAAGACAGTTCATCATTAGGAATATTAGCAAAAAAGGCAGTGGGTACCGCCTGATCTCCCAGGTTGGTAAAATCTTGTGCTATGTTAGATTGTGATTGAAGAGGCACAAGCCCGTTGGAAGCGCCTGTATTCCCCACTTCACCATAACTCAGTCGCAGCTTGGCATCAGATACAACATCTACCGTACTTAAGAACGGTTCATCTTTAATACGCCAGGCAAAAGCCGCGGATGGGAAAAATGCCCATTTATTTCCATCGGCCAATAGGGACGCCCCATCATAACGACCTGTCAATGTCAACAAATATTTTGATTTGAATGTGTAGTTGACTCTGGCGCTAAAAGACGCAATGGAAGAATTGACGAGGTTACCGCCCAATGTTCTAATGTCAGACCCTGCATCCTGGTTATAAAAAAGAAATTCATCTGTAGTAAAGCTCCTTACCTGGGTTTCAAACGATTCTACATCTTGCTTCCATAAAGAAGAGATCAAGCCTACTTTGAAGTCATGATCGACACCAAAACTTGTTGAATAGTCTATGATATTGTCCCAGGTATATCCAAAAATATTTGCATGATTCACCTGTGCTCTTCTTACATCAGGTCGATTACTGACAGACTTTGAAAATAATCCCCGATATTCTCCATAACGCTGTGATTCCAGGTTAGGTGAAAAAGAAGTGGTGAATTTAAATCCTTTGGCGGGCTGGAAAGACAGACTCAGATTACCAACATACCTCAGTGTTTTGGTCTCTCGTGTAATATTGTCTTCCTCAAAAAGTGGATTGGTAATAAACGTCTCACTTTCTATAGGAAAAAACAGGGGATCACCATTGGAGTCAAACGGACTTCCCGTAGGCCTCAGACGATACGCACTTCTGAAACCCTCACGACTTCCTTCGTTTAATATATCATAGGTTACATAGCCGTTATAAGATAATGTAAACCTATCTGAAAGCTCGGACCTTAGATTAGTCCTAAGGTTAAAACGTTCATAAGACTCTCCCGGAAACGTACCTTTGTCCTGCGTATATGCAGCGCCAAAGCCGTAACTTGTTTTCCCCTGCCCGCCTGTAAGGTTAACGGAATGGTTGGTTTGAAACCCTGATTCCAGCATGAGGTCCACCCAGTCCGTGTAGCTGCCATTGGAAATATTAGAGATCTCATTAGGTCGTAGAAAGTTTTCCAGTACCACGTCTTCAGGACGAGTGCTAAAATTTCCTCCGCTATAGTCTATCCCTACCACAGCATCACGCATAAACTGTACGAACCGCGGTCCATCGAACATATCAGGAAGGTTGTACGCACGTTTTACTCCAAAATAGTTATCGTATTGAATGCTAAGCTTTCCAGACTCCGATTTCTTGGTGGTAATGATCACCACCCCGGCAGACCCCCTGGCTCCGTAGATCGCAGTGGCAGATGCGTCTTTTAGTACATCCATCTGGGCAATATCAGCCGGATTTACCCACGAAATATCATCTACAAATATCCCATCCACTACGAATAATGGGTCTTGCCCCGGACTAAAGCCACCGCTTTGACCGGATTCTGTTTTGTTCACCGTATTGGCCCCTCGTATACGGATGTTAAAGGCCCCACCAGGTTTATTACTGGAAGCCTGGATGTCCACACCGGCTACCTGCCCCTGGATAGCCTGGAAAGAGTTAACTTTGTTGGCTTCTTTAATCACTTCCTGGTCCACAGTGACCACAGAACCGGTAAGATCAGATTTTTTTACCGTACCGTAGCCAATTACAACCACCTCATCAAGTGACTGTACGTCCAGTTTCAATCCTATATCGATCTTTGACTGGCTGGAGACAGTTACCTCCTGACTTTCATAGCCAATAGAACTGAACACTAAAACAGCTCCTCTGGAAACATTAACGCTATATTGCCCGTTTACGTCAGTGGCTGTTCCATTTGTGGTGCCTTTTTCCAGCACTGAAACACCTGGTAATCCCTCATTTGTCTCACCATCGACCACAGTACCTGACACGGTGACATTATCTTGTCCAAGTCCCTGGGCATTACTGTCAATACCAGTCACAAGAAAAAGGATCGTCAATAAGAATGCTGGCAGATACCTAAGTTTCTTAATCTGTAAAGTTTTTTTCATAGTTCGAATTTGTTTTTCAGATTGTCAGTTACATAAATTTGAAAAATGTTAATATGTACTACATATAAACTTAATTGATTTAATGTTGATTTCCTAATTTTTGAGAACCACACCCCGCACTTTTAGACAGATTTGCTCTATATCTTTAAAAAAATAATATTCTGATAATATTTAAGCGCCATTTCCATATTCTTAAATCTCAACTGTAAGAAGCAACCAACACCTATTTTAAGGATCTATTGCCTGGGAGTAATTTTAGAATATCAAACGATAAGGCTACGACTAAACCCTGTCAAGCTGTAACTATACCATGCATGCACCTTCCTATAATTGTTGATTATCAACAAGATACAATTAAACTAACAAAGTATTGAGGAACTGTATTTCGAAGAAAACGTCACCCGGATTGCCAAAAACCCATTCTTATCACAGTTATAACAACATTGACAAGGACGGACCTGATTTCAGTTTAAATGAATAACGAACAATAATAGAATCGCACGGGTCTCTTTCTTTTTTCAGTAGTTACAGATATTCTTGCAACAACTTAAACCACTTGAAGCATGCTGTCAACTGAACATTTTAAATTTCAACAAGACTTGCAAATCCGTTGGATAGACCTGGACCCTTTAAATCATGTCAACAATTCCGTTTACTTACAGTACTTTGAATTAGGCAGGGGCCGATATATGACAGAGGCCAGTCCTACCTGGAACTGGTACAAAAACATGTTCTTAATTGCCAATGTAACGTGTGATTACAAAAGGGAATTGAAATTGACTGACTTACACCCAAAAGTATGGATACGCGCCGGTCATTTCGGTACGAAAAGCTTTGAGTTAGAATATCTCATCACATCGGAAAAAGACAATAACACTTTTATCCATGCCTCAGGTAAGACTACCCAGGTCATGTTTGATATGACCTCCCGCAAAACTACCCCCTTGCCGGAATGGCTGGTAGCAGAACTACAAAGCTTCGATTCATAAAAGCAAAAAACAGTATTTGTCAGGAGTTTAACATAACACCTTGGCAATAAGCGCGTAATCATTTGAAGTAGTGACAGCAATCTAACATTTGATAAAAGGTGTTCAATCTGTCCGTCAATAGATGATTAATTCGTTTTGATATGAAAAAGATAGTTCTTCTAATTATTGTCTTTGCTGGTGTAGGGCTTGCTTTACTTAGCTTTACCAGCGGTAAAGATGTCCGGGCCGAAAAGACCGGTTTTGCCGTGATAGAGTTATTCACCTCCCAGGGTTGTTCTTCATGTCCTGCCGCAGACAAGCTGTTAAGTGAAATAGTAAAAGAAAAAAATGATACTAAGGTATTCGGGCTTTCATTTCATGTCAGCTATTGGAATTACCTGGGATGGAAAGATCCCTACAGCAGCAAAGAATATACTCAACGCCAACGTGACTATGGTGCTTTCTTCAGAAACAGTAGTATTTATACTCCACAAATGGTGGTAAATGGTAAAAGGGAGTTTGTAGGATCCAGTCAGGCAAATGCTAAAAAGGCCATAGAAGAGGCTTTATCTCAACCTGCAGTACATCATTTGAACCTGGATGTTAAAAGAACTCATGAAGAACTCATCATCCATTATGATATGGAAGGACCACTTAATGATGTAGTGTTAAACATTGCTTTAGTGGAACGTAACATTGCTACAGAAGTGAAAAGGGGTGAAAATAGAAATCGCACGTTACGACATGATAATGTCGTGCGTTCGTTTAAAAGTATCCCAGCCAGGAAAAAAGGACAGCTTATGCTACCCTTCGCAAACAATCCAAAGCTGGAAAACGGCAGTGTAATTGCTTATGTTCAGAACAAAGGCACCTTTGAAATCAGTGGAGCTACCGGGATTGAGCTTACAGTTTTAAAGTGAATGATACTGACTTACGTCAGCCATAGCATTGAACCTTGTTTCTTCAAAAAATAGAAAAATCACCTCATATATAGAGTAGAAGCCATACATGAGGCGAATGTCATATTCTGCTGCTTAGTTAGAACGGATATAAGAGAATCCTCCACCTTGTGCATTCCGTGTCCACGAAAGAAATTTTATGTCAATGTAAATATCTTCATCAATAATATGAAGAACTGCCTCACGGCCAATTATACTAGGGGGGCTGCAATCGGCAAAGTTCTCCCCCAGAAAAGTCCCAAACTCCAAGGAGGCTATATTTTTGGTTGTGCCAAATGCCCATTCTGTATTTACAGGGTGCTCATCGCTACAGTCAGTACTGGTTACATCACTGTCAGCAATATTAAAAATGCTACGCCTATCCTGCCTGGTGATCCAGGTGTTTTCTGTAATTCTATCCTGATTTTCCTCCAGCGTCCAATCCGCATTATCTTCTTTTACAAAGGTCAGGCTTACAGGAGCCCCATCACAATTATTATCTATCCCATTATAACGCACTTCAGAGGCATTCGGATTGATAGAAGCATCCGAATCATTGCAGTCCCGATCATTCAGTGAATATCTCTGTGGAGTATTGGCCTCCGAATTGACAACATTGGGAACATTCACTGTCACAGCCTGTGTTCCTGCAGCTCCAAAGCCATCATTATCATTATCAAAAAAAAGGTTGTAACTGTAGAACCCATCTCCATTCTCATCTATTTCATTATCAGCAACTTCAGTTGCATCAGGGTTTACCAAAGCATTATTATCGTCCGAGTCAGCATTATTTGACACAAAACCCTCCGGTTGATCACAGGAAAATTGAGTATTATCGATATTTCCAAACCCATCTCCATCAGCATCTTCATACCAGGTCATCTCTATACAATCATCATCACTACATGAAAAAAATGCCAAAATGGTCATTGTAAAAGCTAAAAATAAAACACTTCTGTTCATCATAATTTATTGCAGTTTTTTAAATGCATACAGTTTCGATAGTAATTTAATTATGAATACTGCACGCCATATTCACCGCAACCTAAGTGAGTTTAGTGTTTTATTTAAGTCATAATTTTGGGGTTTATTATGCATTCATACTTATTTATTGAATGCAGCTAGTTATTTAGTATACAAAAAAAGCTGTTATTCAGATTATTAGCTCAACAAACCTTATCTGAAAGGAGTTTCTACAAAGTTTATTTATCAAATTCTTCATGTCTACTGGTAAAGGCAATCATCGGGTTAATGACACATCGGATATTACTGAGGACTATTCCGATAATCTGATTTGGCACCTTATATATATACCAACTCAAAACCGATTTAGATCAATCTCCAAAGATCTTCACTTTACCAGAGCTTAATTTCAAGATCATAAAAGAAACGGTAGCCAGAATTCCATAAATGAGTACATCATTCCACTCTTTAAAGATCAGACTCCCGGTAAGGAAAAGAAATGAATAAGCCATCACTATAGCACTTAACCAACAGACCCCTAAAACCAATAATCTTCTACCATTGCTGGTTTTCCGGAATGGACGCCAGTTACCATCAGGCTGGATCTTATCAAAGAATAGTCTTAGTTTTTCTTTGTCCGTAGCAGGGCTGATATATGTGGCAATCAACCACGCGGCTGTTGTAAAACCCACAGTAAAAAAGAAACCCTTCGGATTTTCTCCGATGCCAAGCCCCCAGGAAGGGTCGTAATGAGCAAATACGTACTTGGCCAATGCATATCCGACAAATGGCGCTATGTTAGCTACTATCTCACTCCAGGCATTGATACGCCACCAGTACCATCTTAAAATTAAAACTACTCCCAGGCCTGCACCACATTCAACTATAAAACTCCATACTCCTGAGATGGTGGTCATAAATGAAGTTGCAAAAAGAGCAATCAACATTAATGCAAAAGTACCCACCCTGGATGCGGTTACGAATTGTTTAGCCCCTGCTTGCGGGTTAATAAATCTTTTATAAAAATCATTGATCAGATAGCTTGTCCCCCAATTAAGCTGGGTGGATATGGTACTCATATAAGCGGCAAAAAAGGCTACTAATAATAACCCTTTCAAACCGGTAGGTAAGAACTCTTTCATGGCGAGCACATAGCCTAGTTTACTATCGCTGGCAGATAGATCAGGATATAAAACAACAGCACAAAGCGCTACAATGATCCAGGGCCAGGGTCGTATACAGTAATGGCCGATCTGAAAGAATAGTGTAGAGTAAATGGCATCTTTCTCCGTTTTTGTACTCATCATACGCTGAGCTATATATCCGCCGCCGCCAGGTTCATTGCCAGGATACCAACTCGCCCACTATTGAAAGCCAATGAATGCAAGAAAACTGCCTGCCCCCAACGCTAATACTGATCCTGAAGTTTCAGCGCCTACTTTAGGGAAAAAACGCAATGTCCCTTCCGGCAAATTCGCTTTTAAACTATCCATACTGCCGATACGATCACTGTTCAGTACAATAACTGCCAAGATTATACTCCCGATCATGGCAATAACAAACTGAACAACATCGGTGAACGCTACACCCAGCAGGCCTGATAATCCTGAGTACGCCACTACCAAAAGCATAGCTCCGCCTACATACCAGAGCTGTTCATGTGCAGGTATATTAAAGAAAACCTCCAGAATGGACATCAAGGCCAGGTTCACCCAACCTATCACCAGAACGTTCAGGAATACTCCAAAATACAACGAGCGAAAACCCCGTAAAAAAGACGCTACCTTTCAGGAATACCGCATCTCAATAAATTCGATATCTGTAAGCACGTCAGCGCGTCGCCAATACCGGGCAAAAAAGAACGTGGTGAGCATACCTCCTGCCAACATATTCCACCATAACCAGTTCCCTGCAATACCACTCTGAGCAACAAGCTCTGTTACCGCCAGAGGCGTATCTGCGGCAAATGTAGTTGCTACCATAGAGGTACCTGCTATATACCAGGGCAGACTTCTACCGCCAAGGAAAAAATGGGCCAGGTCTTTCCCTGCCTGTTTTCGAAATTTTAAGCCAATAAAAAGGCTTATAATAAGAAATGAGAAGATAATTATATAATCTAATACTGCTAATTCCATACTTTATTTTTTTAGACTCGCCCAATGGTCAGGCATTATAGAAATGCACTTTTATATAAGAATAGATCCATAAAAGATTAATGCCAGTCTGGCCTGCCGGAAGGTTGTGCCGACAAAACTAACCTTAAGGCTACCCAAACACAGATAGCTATTTCAGCTTAATACAAGTTAAGTTAAGCGTCTAATAATTCATGTCCTGTTCTTTTATTCAAATGGTAGTTGGGCAATCCTCTTTTTAACTAAATATTTATTCAAAATCTGGCCAGGGGGATCAAATCCACTCCGTATTTCATCGTTTCATTCATCCCAAAGCTCTTTTAGAAATGGTATCTTTTAAAAGCTTCTATGGCTTCATATTCAGCCAATCCGAGGAAATGATATAGTTTTGAAGTGGATCTGTTTCGTTCTTCCGCCCTCATCCAAAACTCCCTTGAATCATCACCTTTGAACATCACACGATCTTTTTGTGACTGGTGGAAAAGTATGGCGTTTCTTTTTTTCGTTACTTCATCCGGGCTTAATGGAATGGCCATTTCTATTTCGTGAATTTCCCACTCATGCCAGGCGCCTCTGTACAACCACACCCAGCAATCGTTCATAAAATCATTTTCTTTCAGGTTATCCAATGACTCAAATATGGCATCCAGACAAGTTTTATGTGTACCATGCGGATCTGCCAGATCACCTGCAGCATAGATCTGATGCGGGCGGACATCTTCAATAATCTTAGAAACTATAGCAATGTCTTCCGATCCTAAAGGCTTTTTCTTGACCTCTCCCGTTTCATAAAAGGGCATGTTCAAAAAGTGAACGTACTCATCTGCAAGGCCAATAGACCGTACGGCTGCATAGGATTCATATTTTCTAATGGCCGATTTCAGGTTCCTTACCTCTTCATGGTCTTTACCCTGACCTGCACTCTTTTTAAGCAGATCAATAATGTGCTGATAGGTGGAAACAGCATCATTGTTCCCGGCAATATCTTGTGTTACCTCAGCAAATTTAAGCGCCTCATCATCAGAAACTGCGATGTTGCCGGAAGTTTGGTAAGCCACATGTACTTCATGTCCTTGTTCAACGAGTCTGAGAAAGGTCCCTCCCATGGAAATAACGTCATCATCCGGATGTGGACTGAAGATCAAAACTCTTTTTTTCGCCGGGTTAGCCCTTTCCGGTCTTTTCGAATCGTCTGCATTAGGTTTTCCTCCCGGCCAACCTGTAATGGTTCTCTGCAAACCATTGAACATCTTGATGTTCAGATCATACGCTGACCCTTCAAGCGCCAGCAGATCGGACATCCCCTGTTCGTTATAATCTTTGTCGGTTAACTTCAGTATAGGTTTTTTAACTTCGTGGCTCAACCAGGTGATGGCCTTTCTTTTTAGTGATTCATCCCATTTGCATTGCTTGACGAGCCATGGGGTTTTACAACGTGTTAATTCTGAAGCAGATTCATTATCAAGAATAAAAGTGGTATTCTTATGTTGTTGTAAAAAGGTAGCCGGTACATCTGATGTTATGGGTCCTTCAATGGTTTTCTTTATTATCTCCGCCTTTTTATGCCCCCAGCCTAAAAGTACAACGCGTTTCGCTCTGAGTATAGTACCAATACCCATAGTAATAGCTTTTTTAGGAACATTTTCTATCGCATTAAAATCTGAGGTAGCATCATAACGTGTCAGATAGTCAAGGGTGATGATCCTGGTCCCGGAATTATAATGGGATCCGGGTTCATTAAAACCTACATGGCCCGTTCGTCCTATCCCTAAAAGCTGAAAGTCAAGTCCGCCATAGCTTTTGATTTTCATCTCATACTCGATACAATATTCCTCCATCTTATCCATCGAAGTGGTACCGTCCGGAATATTAATATTATCAGCAGGAATATCGATGTGATTAAACAGGTGTTGATGCATAAAGTAGTAGTAACTTTGCGCATTCTCCCTATTTAAAGGATAGTATTCATCCAGGTTAAAAGTAACGACATTAAAGAAGCTCAGCCCGTCCTCTTTATGCATTTTAACCAGTTCTTCATACACCTTTATGGGTGATGATCCTGTTGCAAGGCCTAAAACACAAGTCTCTCCATTTTTTTGCTTCTCTGTGATCAGTTGCGCAATTTCCTTTGCGATTACTTTTGATGCCAGAGCAGAGTTATCAAATATTTTATTGTGAATTTTCTCGTACCGGGTTTCTTCAAAGAAACCTACTTCTTCGTAGCTGATGTCTGTGATCATGGTAGTGTTCTGTTAACAATTGTTGACGTCTTATTTTAATCAATTATAAGATTTTAAAACTCTTGTACAAAGTATATTTATACTATGACATTCGTTTTTTTACTCTTTGAAGGATAACCAGTGATCATATACTTTATGACCCGTTATTTCTGGTTCTGCATTGATAGAAGTTCTCAATATTTTTTTATGCGGTAAACGGCCCCGTACCTTTCCAAATACACTCACTTTCAGCCTCTTCCCTACTCTTTACACTTCAATATTAAAGTTTTCTCCGAATACTTTAATACCATCTTATACAACACGCTTGAAATTTTTGGATACTACGGCAGTACTTTTGAAGCCTGTAAGCCCTATACCGGTATTCCTCTTTAAAATCCACTATAGCACCCACGCTACACGGACAAACGCATCTTATTTTTCTTTGGGAAAATACCTTGGAATACTACCTACCTGAGATTAGATGGATTACACCTGCTTAACATGAATGAAAACAAAGAATTAAAGCCTGTATTCTTATGCTATCACATCCAATGATTGGTATTAAAAATCAGACTTAATTATTTATCCGAAGTCATTAGCTCATACATTTCCTTGCCTGCCATTAAAAAGGCACCTGTTCCATACACCTGCCAGTCTTCTTCCGTAAATTTACGCGGATCTATGCCTTCTGCCTGTACGCTGCCAAGCCTGCCGTTTTCATTGACTTTAGTACATAGCTCCTTCCAACTATTCTCCACGGCCGTTCTATGACGGGCTTCCAGCAGACCGTTGTTTAATCCCCATGCCAGGGCATATACAAAAAAAGAGCTACCTGAGGATTCTCCTACATCCTGGTATTCGGGGTCAAGAAGGCTTACTCTCCATAATCCATCCTTACCGCGAAGGCTAATTAGTTTGAAAGCCATTTCCTGATACATCTGTTCATACTTCGCCCGGCTGGGATGGTTCCCGGGCAGCAAATCCATTATTCTGCAAATGCCTGCTATGACCCAACCGTTTCCACGTCCCCAAAATATTTTTTTTCCGTTTTCAGACCGTTGTTCAAAATAACGGTCGTCTCTGAACATGAGTGAATCTTCCTTGGAATACAGATAGTCTGAAGTGATCCAGAACATTCTATCCATGTAGTCAAGGTATTTTTTCTCACCTGTAACCTGTGCCATTTTACCAAATACCGGAGGGGCGACAAAGAGAGCATCGCACCATGTCCACCATTCATCAAAATAAGGATTGTCCTTAAACCTGACATCAGCCTTGTACGCGCGTCGGGTAGCAAGGTGTGCGTCCAATACCCATTGACTATGCTCGATCATTTCCGGCTTTTTCTCCCTCTCATAAAGCCATGCCCAATTTGAAATAACCGTCAGCATATCAGCATAGAAAATCTTATCGTTGATCTTATAGTTAGCATGTTCCCCAATGTTGATCATTTCTTGTTTATAGCGGTCCTCCCTGGTCAACTCATACAAGGCTTCCAGACCGACAAAATAGGTGCCCCAATGCCAATCCGTCACACGTGTGAGGTCATAAGGGTTGGCAAATTGCCAATCTGCAGTTTGACGCATAATATCAATGATCTGTCCGGGCTTTAGAGGGTCTGTGATGTCTGGTGATGGTATGCCCATTTTTATGGAGCTGTGAAAACGTTCTTCCCAGGTGGTATTGGTCCAGGAAGCATGACTATAAACGATGTATTGCGTATTTTGCATCCACAAGACCTGCAAGGGATTACCTTTTTTAGCTCCTCTTACCGCAAAAGGACGAATGTTATCTTTAGCAGACCCCTGGGTGATCAAATCTATCTTCCATGATTTTCCATCATTGCCGGTGGTCCACTTTTCTATTTCAAAGACCGAATCACGTTTAACGGAAAGGTATAATTCATTTGTATTCTCATGGTCAATGTTCATCCCACCGGAATAATGTGGCGCCCACTCTCTCCTATTTTTCTGTGTCTTGGGAAACCAGCTTCCCGAGTTGATCAATGTCCGGTTCATCCAGGTTTTTCCGGACCATTTTGCATAACAATAATAGTGTGTGGTATCTGTTGGGAATTTAGCATAAGCAATGACGGGGTTACCTTTTTCATCTTCTGCAATGTCCCAGTTCCATGCTTTTGCACCACCTTCTTTAGCGTCATATACTACATCCAGCTCTTCCGTCTTTAACGGTAATGCTGTAATGTTTTTGATCTTTTCGCCATTGGCCCTATAAAATGCCCCATCCTCATAATAGGTATAATATATATTGTTGTTCTTTTCTTTATCCGGATGCCCATCTGTAAAAGTGAAGTGTATTTTACTATCTCCATTTGAATACACTTTGGTATAGGGACGTCTGAACGCATAGGTAGGATCCGGTGTATAAATAAAACGCCCTTTAGTCCAGGTCTGACCGTTATCGTCACTTTGAGAATAGCTGGGTTTACCATCGATCCCCCGCCAGAAGAGATAGATCCTTCCATTCTCAGCTTCCAACCTTATGGGATGACTATAGTCCTGGGACATGGAAGCATTCGGTGTAGGTTTCTTTGCTTCATCATTCAAATAGAGGTGTTGTACCTGTTTCCATTTCGAAATATCTTCAGCATTCTCAGATCTGATCAAAAAACCCGGAGGCGCCACCGAAGATTCTCCGTAACCATGCCGGTTAAAAAAGACCAGTAGTTTCCCCTCACCATCAAATAAAATAGATGGATGGTCATGATCATCCACTTCAAGATTTTCTTCTACTATATGAGTCTCTATCTCTTTTGTATCATGGTCATACCACGCCATGATGATGTTTCCATAATTATCCACCCATCCCGAGTAAGTCCGTTTATACTTTCCTTCATAATAAACCGCCCTGGGATCAGTATACCAGCACCAGGAACCATTAAAAGTGAATGATTTATAGGATTCACTATTTTGCCCGACGGTTTTATTGACCTTTGTTTGTACAAGTTTTAGCTGCCCTTTTGCTACTGAAGCTGTAACGATAAGAATAGTAAATAACAGGATAATATTTTTCACTTCATTCATTTTAACGTGTGATGTTCTGGTTAATGATTATTAGTTTTCACGATTTGTTTTCAGAACTTTTAGTACAGGGTTAAAGTAAGTTTTCTATTCGTCTCTTTACCACAAAGTTTCCATAGTTTTGAAATTTTGACAATAATTGATAGAACCCTTCATCCAAGATAGTGGTTGAGGGTGTTGAAGGCTAAGTCGTTATTTGCAAAATGACACTTATGAATCCTTATTCAAAGAACGGTAATACGTTAGCTGAGAAATAGTGAGATATTATCTCATACTATACAAATAATTGCATACTAATCTCATTATCAACACATTTTGATAACATTCATACATATTGAAGGTTTTAAGAATGCTAAAGTCAAAACATTTTTCTTCATATTATTCCAATACAACCCACTCAACTATAAAGCTCTGTGTTTATCGAATCCTCTGATTAGCATAAAGGCTTAGAGCTTGTCTGAGAGGTTTGCACGACCTACTCGCTATGATAAAAGAATATATCAAACGGCGGTATATTTAGTCGCCCTTCACTCTGCCACATCAATAACTTTGTGCTGGGAAAAGACTTATTTGGTGCTGTATTATCGCATCTTCCACCTCTACTTTTACTTTATGAATACCTGTGCCGTTGAACTCAGACGGCATTTGTTGATAATTTTAAAAGCATTGTAAAACCACCATCGTTTAATGATTTCTGTTAAAACAATAATACTGGCATTGTTACTTGTAGGCGTTAATAACCTGGAGGCTCAGACGACCTCATTTGGGGAAAATAATCTTAATTCACCCATTCCAATTGATCCCACAATAAAAATGGGTAAACTGGATAATGGACTTACCTACTATATTAAGAAAAACACAAAACCAGAGCACAGGGCTGAATTAAGGTTAGTTGTAAATGCCGGTTCTATTTTAGAAGACGAAGACCAGCTTGGATTGGCTCATTTTGTAGAACACATGGCATTCAATGGGACCAGGAGTTTTGAAAAGAATGAACTGATCAGCTATTTACAAAGCCTGGGGGTGGAATTCGGAGCAGATTTAAATGCACATACCAGTTTTGACGAAACTGTCTATAAATTATCCGTACCTACTGATGATGAACAAACTTTCAATACCAGTCTGCAAATATTACGCGATTGGTCTGACGGCATTACTTTTTCCGAAGAGGAAATTGATAACGAACGCGGTGTTGTAGCAGAAGAACTAAGGGCCAGGAGTGGTGCAGGTATGCGTATGTACTACCAATCCATTCCCATATTGACGAATAATTCAAGGTACGCCGATAGGTCACCTATAGGCACTTTGGATGTAATAATGAACTCAAAGTATGAGGCCTTGACAAGATTTTACAAGGATTGGTATCGACCGGATCTTATGGCATTAATACTGGTAGGTGATTTTGATGTGGCAAGCGTAGAAACAAAGGTCAAAACATTGTTTAAGGACCTAAAGTCAGTCAAAAATGCCAGGGAGCGAGTGCATTACACTATTCCCGGTCATAATGATTCAAAAATTGGAGTGATCACAGATACTGAGGCCACCAGGGTAAGTTTTTCCGTTTATCATAAGCAGTCTGGTCATGAACAAAACACCTTGAACGACTACAGGCAGCATTTGGTGCATCGGTTATATGCGGGAATGTTACGTCAAAGGATGTCAGAAATGCTATTGTTGCCTGACGCTCCATTACTGGCTGCCTCCGCCGGCATTGGTGACTTTTTGAGTAATATGGATAGCTACTATTTACGGGCTACACTCAAAGAAGATGAGATCTTACCTGGTATAGAAGCACTTTTAACAGAAGGCGAACGTGCAAAAAGGTATGGTTTTACACAGTCCGAACTTGACCGATATAAAGCTGTATTACTGAATAATACAAAAACATATTATAAGGAAGCCGGAAAAATATCATCGCGGTATTATGTGGAGCAATACACAGATCATTTTATGGATAATAAACCTATCGTAGGTGAGGCATTCAATTATGAATTCTACAAAGGTATGCTGCCCGGAATCACCCTGACAGAAGTTAATAAAGTAGCCAGTGATTGGGTAGGTGAGAATAATATCTCGGCGATACTTAGCGCGCCTCTTAAAGAATCGTTGAAACTACCGGACGAAAAAGAGATCAACGACCTGTTGAATACTATTTCAACGAAGAAAATCGACAAGTACGAAGATAGCCTGGGAGATGTTCAATTGATGACAAAAAAGCCAACACCCGGAGAAATAGTGGAGACCAATTATAATGAAAAGGTGAATGTAACCACCTGGAAACTATCCAATGGAGTAACAGTAATCGTTAAGCCAACGGAGTTACAAAACGATTTGATTTCTATGTCGGGCTTTAGACCTGGCGGGAGTTCCCAGGCACCCGACTCCATTTTTGTATCGGCTTACTATGCAAGTAACATTGTTGGGGCCAGTGGAATAAACGGCATATCCACTACGGACCTGAAAAAGCTGAACATGGGTAAGACCGTCTCGGCACGTCCTATCATTAATTATTACGATGATCTTTTTTCTGGCTCAAGTTCCGAAGCTAACCTGGAAAGGATGCTTCAGATGACCCACCTATATTTTACGGCTCCCAACAAGGATGAAAATGTATTTGACGCTAAAAAAGCGACTACTGCATCGCTAATGAAAAATATGGAATCCAGCCCGGGGGCATATTTCAGCATGAAAGTTAGAGAGACCATGAGCAATAACCACCTTAGAGGTATCTCTATGACTGAGGGCCAAATAAATAATGAATTGATGCTGGACCAGGCCTACGGGTTTTATAAAGATCGTTTTTCATCTGCCAATGGCTTCACCTTCATCTTTGTAGGAAGTTTTGATGTGGACAAGGTCAAAAATTTAACTACTCAATATTTGGGAAGTCTTCCTTCAAACATGCAGGAGACAAGCTCCTGGAAAGACATCGGATTACGTTACGCTGAAGGGTCTATTAAAAAAACCATAGTAAAAGGTGTAGAGGAGAAAAGCCAGGTAGATCTGCAATTTGTTGGCAAGCTGGATTTTTCGCTGGAAAAGAAAAATCAATTGAGTTTGTTAGCAAAGCTTCTAAAAATCAAACTTACAGAAGAAATGCGTGAAAAAATGGCCGGAGTCTACGGTGTAAGGGTTTCTGGTTTCGCCAGCGACCGGCCTTATGACTGGTACCGAATGCAAGTAGCCTTTACCTGCGCCCCGGAAAACGTAGATGCTTTAACGGACAAAGTACTGGAGGAAATAGAAAAACTAAAAACAGAAACTATTTCCGAAGAAGATCTAAACAAGATCAAAGAAGCCGAACTGACCAATGCTGAAGAAGGATTAAAGTATAATGGGTATTGGGTATCAAAATTGAAAACGGCCCACGAATACGGTCTTGACCCGGCGAAGATATTAGACTATGAGGCGGACATTAACCGGCTTACTGCGGAAGATTTTAAAGAGGCCGCAAACATATACTTCAAAAAAGAGCATGCCACCTTTATTCTGATGCCGGAGGAGAAGGTTGAAACGCCTGATTATAAGCTGGAGGAGAAGTACTAATTATAATTTTTCAATGTCCATTCTGCCAATGTTAAACGATTGGAATACAGAGAATAAAGTACCACACTAAGTCATTAATAACTCATTTGGATTTTACGGATCGTTATAAGGGGATGTCTCAAAATTTGGGGCATCTCCTTTTTTTAATCGGATACCTCCATCTTTCAATGTGGCCTGATTAGGGTTTTACCGAAAATTCATTTTGTTCCTTAGGGAAAAAGCATAGCGAAGAGCCTGGAGCATACCGTGTGGTGGATACTGGTACCGGAAGCTGATAAATGGATGGGGTAAAACAGGTTTAAAACCTCGACCCGTCCACACCACTGGTCTTTTTGGCCTTTTTGTTAATCTTTTCCCCTGATGAAAAGCGGTAAGAAAAAACGAACATCATCAAAGGTCGTGGCACTTCGGACCTTGCTGAAATGGTGGTTTCATCTAATACAAAAGTAGTTTTCTCTCTGTTTGTAACCCCAAAGATGTCCGAAACACTAATGGATAACCTGGCCTTCTTATTGAAAAATTGCTTTGATACACTCGCTGTTGAATTCACACGGATAAAACGATTAGGTTCACCAAAACCATAGGCCTCACCATTGCTAAACGATGACCTTATATTTAAAACAAAATCAGCTGGCAATGTAAAGGTATTAGCTAGAGTGGCACTGCCCGTAAATACTTTATTACTGGTTCGATTATTGTCTAAAACACTGTAAATCAATTGACTAATAATATTCACCCTCCACCAAGGCACCAGCTTAAAATTGGTATTGAAGTTTAACCTGTATAAAGACCTTGTACCTAAATTTTGATATGACATAATCGCTACATCATTTTCAAGAAGCTGTGTACTGGCAAATAGGTTGTTGTAAAAATTAGCATTGACTGAAAAGAAATATTTGTTTTTAAGGGTATACCCTAGTTTAAGAAGGTGATAAATACTTTGTGTCAGTTTTGGATTTCCGCGTCGTATCATCGTTGAATTCACAAAAACTTCGAAGGGGTTTAATTGTATGTAGGGAGGTAAATTATATCCTTTTCTATAAGAGGCATTGATATTACTGGTTTGTTTTTCCCCAAGCATGTATTTGACAATGATCACCGGTAAAACATTATTAAATGAATTATTGAACGCCCGGTCTGACGTAATGGAAAAGCTTCTGGTTTCCACTCGTTCTACCCTGACGCCAAGAGAATACTTTAAACGTTCATGATTTGATGCGACAGATGCGTATCCTGCATAGACTTCTTCACGATATTCAAATGAGTTGGTGAATGTCGGATCGATTTGAAACGCTTCTCCCCCTTCATTAAATGTTTCGAGTACATTGTTATCTTCTATGGATAAAAAATCATATTTCAGCCCTGTTTCAAAGTTCCACTTTCTGTTTTTTATGGGTAAGGTATAGTCCAGTCGGCCACTAACTTGCCGGTTATTTTGCGCCTTCTTATCTCTGTTCAACGTTGTGATTGAATCAAGATCATTCACCAGGACCAGTTCGTTGCTGTTAAGGTGATTATTTTCAGTATCATTCAACCGGTAATTACCCGCTATGTCCAGGCGAGCACCTTTTTCTCCTATATCATAACGATATGCCAGATCAGCAAAATGGGAACGTACCTCATCACTATTATCATTGAAATTCAACTGGGTGGTTAGAAGGTTTTCCTGCTCAAACTTTTCTGTAGTAAAGTCAGTCTTTGTTGTTGTGTTTGCATTATCAAAACCAACATTCCCCCCGATTGAATGGTATTTATTAATGGTATAGTCCACACCTAATCTGCTGTACCTGCTATCGTACCTGGATACCGTCTTCTGTTCTTCATTGAAGAATAAACTCCGATCACTTGGTTCCCGGATCACAAAAGAAGATGAGACCCTTCTTGCGTAGGAATAAGGTCCGGCAGCACCCGAAAAGATCAGTTTACCAATTTTATAGTTGAGGCTTACTGAAGGAAAAACGCTTAAATTGGCATTTCTGGCTCGAACAGAAGCAGATCCCGATATACCATCTTTACGTTGTTTTTTCAGGTCAATATCAATGATCGTTTTTACCCGGCCCCCATGTTTGGCGGAAGGAGTACTGATCAATTCAATACGCTCTATTTGATCGCCCTGCATGGTTTCCAGGATATTGTTGAGCAACCCTTTCGATAATCTGGCCGATCTGCCGTTGAGCATTATCGTGGCGGGTGAACCTTCCAGGGAAACATTGCCCTCTTCATCCAACTGTACACCGGGAAGAAAAGACAATACCTCTATGATGGACAGTTTTTTATATAATGAATCATTTTTGATATTAAAAGTCATCCCTGTAGCACTATGTTCAATGTCTTTTTCAAGTTCAGCTTTTATGACGACTTCGTCTAATTGAAGATCCCCTTCCTTCAAAACAATAGCAGGCAGTGTTGTATCCTTTTGCAGGAAATACGTTTGAGTATGGTTTAAATAGCCTAAAAAACTCACCTCTACGGTGTATTCTCCCGGAGTAAGTTGTATAGAAAAAAGGCCTTGATCCTGAGTTACAGCCGCAACCTTTTTTTGTGTTTCTATCGATGTAAAAACTACATGAGCATAGGGAAGCTCATTTTTCAGGGAATCCATTACCTTTCCCTCAACCCTAATTTTCTTGATTGCTGAGTCAGGATCTACTTGTGAATAGGAAAATTGAAAACAAAACAGGCAACATAATAAGCAATAATAACGCATCTGATTTTTAATCGGGTGAACAAAACATACTAGCTGGACACAATACTGTTTTGTTTTGGGAGTAATGCTAAACTCGCCTTAGGTTATTCTTAATACATAATAGCATACTTTTTTTTGATAATCGTGGAAACAGACACCCATTTCCTACGGTCTATGCGGAAGTCACATCACCACTACAACCCAACTTCAAGCATTTTAATCAGTTTATATGTATGGCCTTCGAGGCTACCATTTTATCAAAGTCACAAAGCTCAGAATCAGGTCAAAGTAGTAGGTCGCTCCAGAGCTATGTTATTCATTAAAGTCTACAACCAATCACTAAAGTAAAATCAATGAGTGCAACAATACTGCACTTACCAAATTCAATATCTTATTAGCCGTTATCCACCTCATTTAGCTTTTCAAAATTAAGGGTACACATAGTGCCTTGCCGGGTATAAATAAAACTCCTTCGGGTTCGGTTATACTCGATTGGAAACTCAAAACCATCCTTCAACTCAGCCACCAATTCATACAGTGACCTTTTTGAAATCCCTAATTTTTCCGCACATTCGGAGGGTGTTCCTGTCGCTTTCAATTTGATCAATTGGTCAAACTGTTCTACTCTGGCTATGTATTTTTTTAATGGCATCAGCTATAAATCACTGGTATTGGTGAATCATATCTTGGTTCATCGAATACTTTGCACGATTTCCGGAGAACCGAAAGAAGACTGTAAGTAATGCTATTGGTTACGTACAAATGGTTGTTATTCATAAAATGAGGGTTAAACCGCAGTTTAAAGTGTTAATTTATAGACGTACGAGGTATCATCGTTAACCTAAACCAAACAAGAGACAATACCCCATACGTCTTTTCAACTATGTTGAAATTTTTATTGTGTATATCCAGGGTTTTGATCTCCTATACTAAGTGCACCATTAGCATCAATCTCTGATTGTGGAATTGGTAATATATACTGATCTATTGATGTAACCGTCGGCTTGTTATCTATAATTTTATCGAAGCGAATACCGGCAAACCATTCGGCTCCATGTTCAAAGGACAACTCCAGAACAATTTCTGTATAAATTTCGTCAAGTAGCTCAGGGATCGTGGTAGCAGCAGAAATTTGTGGTGATCCGAACGCACGCGACCGTATTTCTTCCAAGGGAGCTTTAGCTTCTTCTAACGAAGCTCCACTCCGGGCCAGTCCTTCTGACTTAATAAGATACATCTCAGCCAGACGTATATAATATGTAGGATTATAAGTATCAATATTATAGACTTTCTGTATACTTAAATTACTCAAAGAATAAGTCTCACCTGCTCTGGGATCAGTGCCCATAAGATCCACAAGCCATTCACCAGCTTGATACCATCTAAAGCCATATTGAAATCTTTTCCTATTTAATAGCGCACTGTTAAAATTCACATCATCCCGATAGCGCATAAAGATCATCTCATCTGATGTAATTCCATCATCAAATACATCGGCAAATGTAGAACTGAGTGAAACGAGACCTTCCTCAATCACTTCATCAGCCAATACGGCCGCCTCAGCGTATTCACCCATGTACAGCCTAACTCGCGCTTTCAGTGCTTTCGCCGACGTTTTTGAACTGTAATAGGGCACAGTGAGATCAGGCGATTGATTAATAGCAACATCCAGATCTTCTATAATCAATTCATAAACATCTCTCACACTACTTCGTCCCAGGTTCCTTGTTACAAAATCAGATGGTTCTGTACGAGTTATTACCCCTAGTGCGCTATTAAGGTCATAGAACTGCCCAAAATACCTGAGTGCATCGAAATGAGCCATAGCTCTTAGAAAATGGGCTTCGCCAATTATTTCTTCCTTACGGCCGTTCAAGAATAGGTTGTCATCCAATTCAGGAACTAAATCAATAACATTGTTAGCCGCATTGATCATCTCATAAAATACACCCCACAGCGTTGGCAAAGTAACTGAATTATCAGTCTCAACAGCATTTTGCTCCAATTGCGCATCACCTATAGTCGTACGAATTTCCATACTACCACTCAACAGACCCGGTGTATACTCTGTATGCAAATAATAACCCTGCTCATTTAGTGTGGCATAAGCGCCATTGAGTAGATTTTCAGCACCTGATACATCATTAACCACATTTTCAGGAACAAGATTATTAGGTGGTTCATTATCTAAGACATCCGTTAAGCCACATCCTGTAATGGTTAAAATAATTATAAGTATTATATATATATGCTTCATATTTATCAGTTTGAATTATATTAAAAGCTTATTCTTACTCCCCCGCTGTATAACCTTGCTTGTGGAAAGCGATTATTATCCCTGCCTGAGCTTACATCATTGTTAAACAAATTGTTAGTCTCGGGATCTGCACCGGGATAGTTAGTAAATGTTAATAGATTAGTTGCCGATACATGGAACACACAGGTGTTAATGAATTTCGTTCTTTTCAAGATAGATGCAGGCAATTGATATGACAAACTGATATTTTTCAAGCGGAGATAAGAAGCATCATGCACATAATAGCTTGAAAAACGGTCATTATCATTTGGGTCAAGAAAAACCGATCTTGGCTGATCGGTAGGGTTTTCTGCTGTCCAATTATTTAACACTTCAGCGATCTTATTCTCGCTGGCAAAGGCACTTGCAAACGTAATACCTACACGTTGACTTTCCCAAAACAAGTCATTGCCGATGGAATAAGTAAATAAGGCTGTTAACGTAAGACCTTTATAAGTAAGCGTATTGGTAAAACCACCGAACCAATCCGCTTGAGTGTCACCAATAATTGTTTGATCGAAAGCATTAACCTCTCCATCCGGTATTCCATCCGGCCCGTTAATATCAAGAAATCTCAAATCACCGGGTGCCGTTCCATCTCTTTGGTAACTGCCATCAGGCGCAGAGGCGTTAAGAGCATCAATTTCGGATTGCTCTTGGAAAATACCATCGGCTACATATCCGAAGATAAGCCCTATGGGCTCACCCACCTTAAGTCTCGAACCAGTATTTGGAGGGTTGATCGTATTTGTGTCCTCATCAAGGAAATCATCGTTAATACTTGTAAGTCTATTGCGGTTTCGACTGATGTTACCTGAAAGTTGCCAACCAAAGTTTTCTGAACGAATAATGTCAGCCGTCAATTCTAATTCAATCCCTTCATTTTCTGTATCCCCAAGATTGCTTATCACCCTGGTGAAACCAGCGTTTCTGGGAATATTAGCAAAATATAATAGATCATTTGTACTCTTTTGATAATAGACTACTGATCCGCTAAGTCTTCCTGATAGCATTGAAAAGTCTAAACCAAGGTCAAATTGCTGACTAGTTTCCCATTTTAAATCGCTATTTCCCAATTGATTTTGTACAACTGCCGGCAAACCTCCATAAGTACTTGATTCAAAAAGAGTTCGCCATTGATAGTCTCCAAAATCCTGTTGACCGGTAACACCAATACTCGCCCTAAGTTTAAGGTCATCAAAAATTCGCGCACCGGACATAAATTCTTCACTAGAAATCCTCCAGGCCAAGGCAGCTGTTGGGAAAAACGCCCATTTATTATTGTCAGCAAACTTAGAAGATCCGTCAACCCTTCCTGCCAAAGTTATATAGTAACGATCATCGTAGGTATAGTTTACTCTGCCGAAATAGGAAGTTAGTCCATTTTCAGATTCATATGAGTCTATCAGGAAATCACTGGTAGCACTGCCCAGGTTTGTTAACACATCATCTTGCGGAAAGCCCTCACCTGAAGCTTCCAAATAACTACTCTGATCACCTTGCCAGCTAACTCCAAGTACAGCATTAAACAAATGTTTGTCCAACTGACGGTCATAGTGTACCGTATTCTCCCATACATGAGATAAAAGATCTGAGTTGCCATGAACAGCATATCCGCTTCCCAATGCCCCGGTTATCGTATTCAGACCACCTTGACCAGTATGACTAGGGTAAAAACTTTCACGATTACCTGCATTGTAGTTGAAAGACAGAAATGATTTAAAATATAACCCTTCAAAAATATCAAGTTGACCATAGACCGACCCAAGTAGAAGACTGGTAACATTCTCCGTTTTAGCTGTAGACAAAGCTACCGGGTTTTGTTCGCGAAATGTACCTGAAACAAAATAATCACCATTTTCATCAAATACAGGCACATCCGGACGGAAGCGGTTAATAGTATTCAATAAACCTGGATCCGGTATGATTTGATTCGAGTGCGAAAGACTTATACTCGTCCCTATTGTTAATGCATCACTTAGTTCAGTATCTAAATTCAAATTAAGTGAATAGCGTTCAAATGCAGAATTCTCAAAAACGCCATCCTGATCCCTAATTCCCAAACCCACATAATATTTAGTGTTTTTGGATCCTCCACTGGCAGATAAGTTAAAATTCGTGGTCACTGGATTCGTGACACTCACCTCATCTTCCCAATTAGTATCGGCATCACCAAAATAAGTACTATCAAGTACACTTTGAGCAAAGCCGTTGGTGGATCCCGAATTCACTACGGCTTCAGTCCATACACCCCGAAATTGTTCTGCATTAAGCAAGTCAACTGTTTGCGCTTCTCCTCTGTTTACACTGAAATTTGCATTAAAAATTGGTTTTTGACCTTCTCCACCTCTTTTAGTGGTGATAATAATCACTCCATTGGCAGCCCTTGATCCATAAATAGCTGTGGCTGAAGCATCTTTCAAAATATTAACGGATTCAATATCTGATGTATTGATATTACCCAAAGGACTATTCACCCCCTCATTAAGTAATTCTCCATTCAAATTATTGGCGTTGCTTGGTATATTACTCGTAGCGACAACAGGTATACCATCAATAACATATAATGGTTGATTTGAGCCAAGTAATGAAGTAGATCCCCGGATACGCACCCGTGCTGCACTACCTGGCTGTCCACTTTCCTGAACTACATAAACACCCGCTGCTTGCCCTTGTAAAGCCTGATCAATATTGATGTTTACAGGCAGCGCCTCCATATCCTTAGCTTTAATGGTAGATACAGTTCCTGTTAAATCCCTACGTTCTACATTCCCATAACCAATCACCACTACCTCTTGCAGTTGAGCAATGTCAGGATTCATGGTCACATTCACTTCAGTCCGACCACTAATTTCCTCCTTAAAAGAAGTATATCCGATAAAAGAAAACGTCAAAGTAGTAGCGTCTTCAGGAACTCTCAAAGTGTAATTTCCATCAATATCTGTAATAGCACCTATAGTAGTACCCGTGACAACCACACTCGCTCCCGGGAGTCCATTTCCCCTCTCGTCAAGCACTTTACCTTTAATAACATAATCCAGGCTCTTCTCTTTCAAGAGACCATTTGACAGCTTTACGACGAGCTTTTTACGAACAGAAATAAGGTTATTCACCCGCTTAAAGTGAAGGTCTTTTTTTTCAGCTATCAGCTCTAACACCTTATCCAGGCGCTTTTTGCGGGCATCTACCCTTACTTCAATCTTTTCATCAAGTTCATCAAAGTAGGTGAAAGTAAAATCAGTTTGGGTCTCAATCTCAGTGAGTACGTTAGAGAGTGTTTTTACTCCAGGTGTCAGGATGACTTTATAGTCACTCAACAGCTTTTGAGACTCCCCGGTATGGGCCAATAACACACCCGATAAGGTGCTGGTTATCATCCACATCAAAAAAATCCTCCTCGACATTGTTAGAATTGTTTTAACCCAATCGTTTTTGGTAAATTTGTGCATAAGCAATACGGTTAATTGTGAAACAATAGTTAATCGTGAAATTTTGAGCGAAAGTACCTGGCCGTACTTTCGCTCTTTTATTTATATGGTTTTTGACGCTATATTTTCATTTTGATTTAATTGGTTACTAAATCTTTGTTCAGATAAAACTTCTGAGGTGATATTGTAATCATGACAGAATCATTTCTCATTTCATAAGTAAAATTTCCAGCATGCCCCAAAGCCTTTAACACAGCACTCAATGACTGGTTCTGTTGTTTTAGGGTAACCCTTCTTTTAAGTAAGCCTACTTTTAAGAACTTATTTATTTTTGGGTTTTCATGAATACTCTTTGTTACTATCTTAACACCATACCAACGCTCCAATGCAGGCATCACCTCATCAAGTGGCTCATTTTGAAATACCAACCAGCCGTCTTTCCACGCAATATAATCCTGGGCTGTTACCACTCTTTTTATCCAGGCACTGTCAGCACTACTAAATACTACTCTTTGATTCTTTTCAAGTATCACAGCGTTGTCCTCATGTGTGACATTTACCTTTCCTGAGGCCACCGTCACTTGCATCTGGTCCTCTTCAGGATAATACTTTACGTTAAAGGAAGTCCCTAATACGGAAGTAGTAAACTGTCCGGAAGTAACAATAAAGGGCTTTGAAGGGTTTTTAGTTACCTCAAAGAATGCCTCTCCTTTCAAAAAAACATTTCGACTTTCTTTAGAAAATTTTTCAGGAAATCGGATCTCGCTGCCTGCATTCAAGCGCACCCTTGACCCATCCGGAAGCGTCATGGTCCGTTTTTGTCCCGCTTCGGTATGCCGATCGACATATACAATACCAGCAGCTGAAAAATGACTTTGTTTCATATAATATCTTGAGATCACACCTGTAGCAACCAATACTAATAGTAGAACAGCCGCTACACTGGTACCTATAAAACGCCTCCTTTTTCTCCTTGCGGCATAGTGGTCTCTCAGTCGCTGTACCACTAGACCTGATTGAATATTGGAGAACATTTTCTTTCGGATCTCCTCTTTATTGTCTGGATCACCCACCATGAGCACTTCAGTATCATCAAAAGAAGTATACCACTTATCCACCTTTTGTTGCTCCTCAAGGCTGGCTTGACCCTTCAAATATTTACGAATTAGTTTTTCCAATTTCTCTTGTCTCATGGGAGTGAATAGTTCTGGCCTTTATATAAAGTCAGTTCAGCGGCCCAAACTACGTAGTGAGCAAAGAAAAAAAATTAAAAAATATCTAAATCAATTAAAAATCAGATAGTTAAAACGAAAAATATTGAGTTTTGTGGCCCTTAAGATATCCGTCAGACAGGAGTAGATAGCAGAATGGTTACAATGACAGCAATAGGCAAACAGAAACACCCAAATACCTTGTCAACTTCGATTTCAGTATTTTCTTTGCTTGGCCAACATGTGTTTCCACTGTCCGGGGAGAAATATCCAGCTCATCTGCTATCTGTTTTGTACTATAGTTTTCATCGTATTTAAGTCGAAAAACCAACCGGCATTTTTTTGGTAGTTCGTCTATAGTCTGTGAGATAAGTTCGTACAATTCGTTAAAGGACAATGTATCGTCTGTACTGTTTTTATAAGAAACGGAAAAGGGTTGTTGTTCCTGAATATATTTTCTTCTCACAGACTGGTGAGCAATAACATTGAGTGTTTTATACTTTAAAGCAGAAAACAAATAAGATGTTAATGATTTATAGATTGTCAGGTCCTGACGTTTCACCCAAAGGTCCGTAAAAATATCCTGGATGATACCTTCCGCCACCTCTCGTGATCTCAAGCGATTATAAGCCATTGCATACATAGATTCCCAGTGCTTGTTGTAAATAATTTCAAAAGCACTATCATCTCCCTTTTGGAGCAGCTTCACCAGCTCATTATCCGTATAAAGTTCTTTCGTCAGTATCCTATTTTTAAAACCCTTTTACAATTTAAGAGATTAAAGAGGACGAATCAACCACCTCCTCCATCACTATTTCACAGAATGACTTATTAAGATAACTGACTGAAGGGAAACTAAAAAGTTAACAGCCTGAAAATTAGCGCATTAATTTCCTAAAAGCATCTTCAAGATATTGCTAAAAATGAATCTGAACCATTTTTTTTTATGATGTAAGGATATATTATAAAAAAAATCAAATTAAAACTTGAAGTTAGTCAGTAAAAAAAATAAAAGATACTTCCCTATTTAGTCATCAGTCGTTGCACTCCGGTTTAGGCCCTATGGATCAAAACGCTCCACTCTTTTTCATATAATCTTCAATCTCACTTCTTTTAAGATAAAATGCTATTCCCAAAAGTTGATGGCCCAGTCCATGATCAATGGCCGTCCTGTCTGCCTCACGTTCAAATTCATAGTGAAACTTCTTAGAGGTTAGATATTTGGCCGCCCACCATAGCATGTGAATAGAAGGGTGTTCGCTATAATATTTGAAATGTGCCATTTCATGACCAAAAACGCCTACCTGATCATTTAGAGAGATATGTTTTATAAAGGCATTAGACGCTATGAGTAAAACATACTTATGCTTCTTCCTGGACCTGAATACATTACCTGCCGCCCAACTTGCGGTGATCGGGTGTCGCACGTTTTTCTTGTACTTGATGCGGATATCACGCCCTTTCAGTTCGGGGTAGTGCTGCAAAGCAATGTTTACTGCCAATTCCAATGGGTCACCTTGTGGCGTTACAGCATTTCCATTCAATAGTCTTAATGTATCCAGTTTTGGCCCGAAGGTCTCTTTATCATAGTATTTAATGTTATCAGGTTGCCCGATCAGCTCCAGGCCTCCCGTCATCACCACAGCAAACGATAATATAAACCCCTTTAAAGTCATACGCTAATAACGACGTTTCAATAGATTTTGATTTACCCGGTCATTTGTTTTATTATCATGCTAAATGGCCCACGATGTTCCGGAACGCGCCATCAATAATACAGTTCAGACAAAACTACAATAGGATCGCTGATTTTGTATTGAATTAACAAATGAATGATGCCCCGTCGGACTGATGTTATTGCATATACCAATGGTTCAAATTCAAATTCATGTCTGCTCCATCCTCACGTACTATAGACATAAATACCTACAAAACAGTTGATTACGCCAATAAATACGCTAAAACACTTAATAAGAATACGACCAATCGCTGATTACATAGTGCATTTGCCCTCTCTAGATTTGTAAGATGATTGAAAAAAAGAAGGGTATGGAAAAAATGATTATGGTGATTATGCTGGTCCTAACGGGAAGTTTGACAAGCATATTTGGACAGAGCACAGAGCGGTTTGAAGCACTATTTATCTACAAATTTAGTGACTATATCAAATGGCCTGATAACAAAGCCAAAAAAACGGTGGGCGTACTGAACAACAGTATGGTATTGAAAGAGCTGAATAAGGTTTCTGCCAGCTCTGGAAAAATTACAGCAATACAACTTGATGGTCTTTCAAAAATTGAAGAGTGTGATATTGTATATGTTGGTGAAACTACAGATGCTACGCTACAACAGGCTGTGGCTTCTGCAAAAAGCAACCACATTTTATTGGTCACCAAAGGCCAAAAACATGTTGGAAAAGGTTCCTGCATTGGATTTTACACGGAAGGAGGACGCTTGAAATTTGCGATAAGTCCTAAGAACATGGCTGCCTACCAGCTCAAAGCCAGTGGTACACTCACTGCATTAGGAAAAATAATAGAATAGACATTTGCTAAAGAAATAATCATGAAAAAAATATTAGGTATAATCATTACATGTATCGCGGTAGTAGGTCAGGCCTCAGCCCAGGATACGGACGAACTGTTTGAATTAAGTTTAGAGGAATTAATGTCCATTGACATTACTTCAGTTTCCAAGACAGCGGAAAAGCTGCAGGATGTAGCATCATCTATCTACGTAGTGACGCAAGAAGATATTGAAAGGTCCGGAGCTACACGTCTACAGGATGTTTTAAACATGGTCCCTGGTTTTTATTTCGCACACACGGATTACAATGACGGCTATTCAGGTGCGCGGGAAGTCTCTGACGGATCACAAGGTAGTGTGTTGGTACTGGTAGATAATGTTCCCTTACAGTCTGTTTATAGTTCTACGTTTGACTATGAAAACTATGATATTGATCTGGAGGAAATTGACAGAATTGAAGTGATCAAAGGTCCTGGTGGTACTATTTATGGCGCTAACGCAGCTACCGGTATCATTAACATTTTTACAAAATCAGCTGAGGACAGTCAAGGCTTCCGGGCAACATTTAACCAGGGGACAAACGGTTTTATAGCTCCTTCGGTACGTTATGGCACAAAAATCGATAATACATCTTTAAAATTTCATGCAAAGGGACACTTCTTTGATGGTTATCAGGCTTTAGATCAATTGAATGGAGATTATGTCACCGTTCCTAAAATGGTAAGAGATGCCAGCGGTATTTCTACAGGAATGACGAATGGCGACACCACTATATTGAACAACCTGAATGATGATGTATACCTTACCAAAAAGTTTAACGTCGGATTTTCAGCTGTTTCCCAGGTAAGCGACAACACACGGATAAGTGGTCACGCTTATATGATAGGGCACGATTATGACACCTATTTACCTGAACCAACAAGAGTCCTTCCGACACCACAGGGAAGCTTTTTCCTGTATGAAGTGAATTCCAGACGCTATGTCACTTCTGCACGGGTGGACCATAACTTCAGTGAAAACCATTCTATCTTTGCTCAGATTTCAGGCAACAAAGAAGGCAGTGGAGATAATGACACGTATATAGGCAATCTGGAAATACAGGATAATCTTACCGTAGGAAAAAATAACCTGAGCTTCGGGCTCAATGCAAGAGTAGTTGATTTCAGCATTGGACCCTTCCCGGAAGAATATGGATTGAATTTCACAGATCCTAATACCTCAGAACATCTTTGGGGGGTATTCGCCCAGGATAAAATCAATTTTAGCGACAAGTTCAATGCCACGCTTGGTATAAAAGCAGAAACATGGAGCTTAATTGATAATACGCCTGAATTATCTCCCAGTTTACGATTGGCATTTAAACCCAGCGAAAATACGACCATTTGGGGTGCCGGGTCCAGAAGTGTAACAACACCTGGCTTTATACAAACCAATATAGTATTATCAGTGGTTGAAGAAGTAGATCCGATCCCAGGTGTTTTACCTGATGGCTTACCTCCCGTTATTTTCACAAATTCAGACGACATAGACCAGACGGAATATTTGACTGCTGAACTAGGATTTAAAGGATTGTTTGGGAATTTCAGCATAGACGTTAGCGGTTTTTATGCACAGGCTACCGGTATTATAGGTTTTGATGGTAGCAGCACTCCATTACCCTCACCACTTAATCCGGATGAGACAGTGGTGGCTATCCTATATAAAAATGCATTTGATGCAGAGAACTATGGTGTGGAAACGGTGCTGAAGTATGTTCCTTCTGAAAAGGCACGATTTGAGCTGTCCCATGCATGGTTCAAAAATGACCGGACCGGAAGGATCAGTAGTGTGACAGGAGAACGATTCACAGTTCCTGAAACTGATAACCCTATAATGCCGGAACATTTGGTTCGCCTGCGGTCTTACTTCACGTTTAATCCCGATATTGAGCTATCGTTTAATGGGTCTTACAGAACAGCCATTCATTCCAATACCGGCTTCATCTATGATCAGCAATCCAGACCAGGCGGACGTCAGGGTGCAGGATTCGTGATAGACGAAGATACAGATAGGTTTAGACTGGATTTCAAACTAGCTAAAAAATTTAATGACGGTAAAGCCAGTATATTCATCTGGGGCACAGATATATTCAACACTGGTTTGGTAGAACGTTATGACTTTTTTCAAACGGGTATCCCCAAACAAATACATAATCTGTTTGGTGCAGGAGCCACAATCTCTTTTTAAGCACTCTTTTTGTTTCAATGATGGAAGCCTGGCAGCAATTATGTTGTCGGGCTTTTCCCTTAAGAGCAAAGTGCAAAGAGCCTGGAGCATAGCGGGTGATTGGATGCCTTCCATCCGTTTTTAATTTTCAGAGAAGACTTATCTTAAAAGCCTGACAGATAAACAAGTGTTGGAGATCAGATCAAATAATGAAACAGGTCCGGTTGGTCATTCACATATTCGTACCTGAACTTCTTTTTTTGCATTTTATCCATCAAAGAAGTTAGATCATCAGGTCGCTGTAATTCGATGCCAATTAGAGCAGGTCCACGTTCACGACTATTTTTCTTGGAGTATTCAAAGTGAGTAATATCATCATCCGGCCCAAGTACGTCGGTAAGAAATTCGCGAAGTGCACCAGCCCGTTGCGGAAAGTTTACAATAAAATAATGTTTCAGTCCCTGGAATAACAAATAGCGTTCTTTGATTTCCATGGTACGTGTAATGTCATTATTGCTGCCACTTATTACGCAAACCACATGCTTTCCTTTGATCTCTTCCCGCAGGTTCTCCAGTGCAGCTATAGAGAGCGCTCCGGCTGGTTCCACCACAATAGCTTGCTCATTATACAAGCTTAAGATATCTCCACAGACCTGACCTTCCGGAACTGTGATCACTCTGTCAAGGTTTTCTTTGCAAACCTGGAAAGTAATGTCTCCCACCCGTTTCACCGCGGCACCATCGACAAACTTGTCGATCTTGTTAAGGACCACTACCTCCCCCTGATCAATGGATGCTTTCATAGCAGGAGCTCCGGCAGGTTCCACACCAATGATCCTAGTATGCGGCGACAATACTTTGAAATAGCTGGAAACGCCAGCTGCCAGCCCTCCGCCACCAATAGGTAAAATTAAATAATCAACAGGTGAGAGAGTATCTTCTATTATTTCTTTACCTACAGTACCTTGTCCTTCAATGATCTTTTCATCATCAAAAGGTGGAATAAAGGCTGCATTCTTATCTTTCGAAAATTGAGTGGCTTCAATAAAGGCGTCATCAAAGGTATCGCCGATCAACACCACTTCCACATACTCTTTCCCAAACATTTTCACCTGGTTCACCTTCTGACTGGGTGTAGGCGCGGGCATAAAAATAGTGCCTGATATTTTCTTTTTATAGCAAGCCAACGCTACACCCTGTGCATGGTTTCCGGCACTGGCGCATACTACTCCATTGGTAAGTTGTGCAGCAGGTATGCTTTGTATTTTGTTGTAAGCCCCACGGATCTTATAAGAACGTACTACCTGAAGGTCCTCCCGTTTTAATGTAATGGAGGCCCCATACCTGTCGGACAATAAAGGATTGGGCAATAAAGGAGTCCGGACAATCACATCTTTCAATGTGTGCGCAGCATGTTTAATATTATCTATGGATATTTTTGTTGTAGTGAGCTGTGTCATAGCTGCGAGCCCAATGACGGGTTTAACAAAAGACCACCGTAATACAATCCGATGGTCTTCATGGTAATTAGATTAGTTATCTTCTGGTCTGAGTTTTCTCACAGCGCTTCCGGCCTGCCACATTTCTGAGTCACGAAGCTCTGCCAGTTCTACCTCCAGCTTTTCACGGTAATCATCCTTGCTGTTGGAGTCTATGGATTTTTGTGCCTCTTTACCTGCAGCTACCTCAGCATAGAGTTCTTCAAACACGGGTTTGGAAGCATCTTTAAATTTCTTCCACCAGTCCAGCGCGCCGCGTTGAGCGGTAGTAGAACAGTTAGCATACATCCAGTCCATTCCATTTTCTGCTACAAGTGGCATCAAAGACTGTGTAAGCTCCTCCACTGTTTCATTAAATGCTTCTGACGGAGAATGGCCGTTGGCCCTTAAAACTTCGTATTGGGCTGAGAAAATCCCCTGTATAGCGCCCATCAAAGTACCTCGTTCACCTGTTAAATCACTGTATACTTCTTTCTTGAAGGTAGTTTCAAATAAGTAGCCTGAACCAACGCCTATTCCTAAGGCAACCGCTCTTTCTTTCGCTTTACCGGTGGCATCCTGAAAAATAGCATAACTTGAATTCAACCCTCTTCCCTCCAGGAACATTCTTCGTAATGAAGTACCTGAACCTTTAGGGGCCACCAAAATAACATCTACATCTTCAGGGGGCACAATACCTGTACGCTCTTTGTACGTAATACCAAAACCATGTGAAAAATAAAGTGCTTTCCCAGCGGTAAGGTTTGCTTTTACTGTGGGCCAAAGTGTGATCTGACCGGCATCAGAGAGCAGAAACTGAATGATTGTTCCTTTTTGACAAGCTTCCTCAATTTCAAACAACGTTTCACCGGGCACCCAGCCATCAGCTATTGCCTTATCCCAGGTTTTAGAGTTTTTCCTTTGTCCTACAATCACGTTAAACCCATTATCTTTCAGGTTAAGCGCCTGTCCGGGGCCCTGCACTCCATATCCGAGCACTGCAATTGTTTCTTCTTTAAGAGTTTCATTCGCCTTGGCTAAGGGAAATTCTTCTCTGGTAACTACATCTTCGGTGACACCACCAAAATTGATCTTTGCCATTTTAATAGATTGATTAATTAACTGTTATAATTTCTTTTGAATGTGTTTCAAGGTCTTGTAAGTGCTGTGAAAACGTGCTGTACGTTTTACTTAGTGAGACTCTGCCTGATCGAACGAACCCATGCAAACCAAAGGGTTTCAGGTCTTCAAACAACTGATGGGTTGCTTCTTTATGCCCTGTTTTCTCGATGATCAAAAATTCACCCAGCTCTTCTTTGATTATTGCTTCATTTGCCTCCAGTACCTGGTTAAGTTCTTTCATATCGCTAAGTTCATCGAGCCTTAATTTATACAAAGCAATTTCACTGTAGCAAGTCTCATCATCTTTAAAGCAAAAAGCTTTAATCACCTCCACTTGTTTCTCAATTTGCTTTACTATTTTAAAGGTCTTATCCTCCAGTTCATGGATCACTACTGTAAAGCGGTGTATACCGGTATATTCAGATTCTGACGTAGTGAGGCTCTCAATATTAATATGTCTTTGAGTGAACAAAGATGTGACTCTATTAAGGAGGCCTATCTTATTTTCTGTAAATATTACGATGGTGAATATCTGTTTCACATTAATGTCAGTTAAGTTTAGACTTTTACATTGTATTCGTTCCGCGTATGATTATTCTAACCTTATTTCATCTACAGAAGCCCCGCTAGGTACCATGGGAAAAACATTATCTTCTTTTTCAACCATTACTTCTAGTAAATAGGGGCCGTCATGGTCAAACATGGTATTTACGGCTCCATCCAGGTTATTACGCTCCTTTACCGTAGCTGCCTCTATACCAAACCCTCTGGCAATAGCCACAAAATCAGGATTGATCAATTCGGTTGATGAATAGCGTTTATCGAAAAACATTTGCTGCCACTGCCTTACCATACCTAAAAACTGGTTATTGAGGATAACGATCTTTACTGCAGCCTGTGTCTGAAAAATAGTACCCAATTCCTGAAGGGTCATTTGAAATCCGCCATCTCCGATGACCGCTATTACCTCGCGTTGCTTAGCACCAAGCTTTGCACCTAATGCAGCCGGCAAACAGAATCCCATAGTACCCAGTCCACCAGACGTAATGTTGCTTTTTGTCTTTTTAAAATGAGCGTATCGGCATGTTACCATCTGGTGCTGACCGACATCTGTAACTACTACAGCATCACCATCCGTAAGTTCATTGATCCGGCGGATCACCTCCCCCATAGATAGACCTTCTTTTTCAGGCTGTAATTCCTGACGAATTACCTTGTCATATTCTATTTTTGAATATTCCTTAAAACGGTCAAGCCATGCGCTATGCTCATTTGTATTACAATGTTCTGCAAGAAGTCTCAATGACTCTTTAGCATCCCCTAACACTGCAACATCTGTCTGAACGTTCTTATCTATCTCTGCAGGGTCGATTTCAAGATGAACGACTTTGGCCTGTTTTGCATACCTGCTCAGGTTACCGGTAACACGATCATCAAAACGCATTCCCACGGCGATCAAAACATCACATTCGTTGGTCAGTTTGTTGGGCCCATAATTTCCATGCATACCTAACATCCCTACATTTAATGGATGATCAGTGGGCATAGCAGACAAACCCATAATAGTCCATGCAGCAGGAATACCTGTTTTTTCAACGAATGTGGCTAATTCTTCTTCTGCTTCCGACAGGATCACTCCTTGTCCAAAGAGGATATAAGGTCTTTTTGCTGCATTTATTAGTTCAGCCGCCTGTTTAATTTTTTCAATATCTACCGGAGGTTTTGGAATATAACTTCTAAATCCCGTACATTTCTTATAAGAATACTCCATGTCAGCAAACTGTGCATCTTTAGTAATATCTATCAGTACGGGACCCGGTCTTCCTGAAGTAGCAATATAAAATGCTTTGGCAATGGCGCCTGGTATATCTTCCGGCTTTGTGACCTGAAAGTTCCATTTTGTTACCGGCATGGAAAGACTGATCACGTCTGTTTCCTGAAATGCATCCGTTCCCAGCAGTGAAAAAGGCACCTGCCCGGTAATACATACCAGGGGAGTGCTATCGATTTTGGCGTCCGCTAAACCAGTGATGAGGTTAGTAGCACCCGGACCGGAAGTAGCGAATACCACACCAGGCCGATTTGTGACCCTTGCATATCCCTGGGCAGCATGGATAGCACCTTGCTCATGGCGGGTAAGGACATGTTGTACTTGTTCTGTATAACCGTACAGTGCATCATAGATAGGCATAATAGCTCCACCCGGATATCCGAATATAAATTCTGTCTGCTCTTCAATGAGCGACAGGATAACCGCCTCGGCACCACTAAGGGTCTGTGTTTTCTTTCCAACTTCTTTTTCAACTGCTATAGTCTCCATATTATAAATCCGTTACGCACCCCTCGGATGCTGATGAAACAAATCTTGCATATTTATAAAGCACACCACTTTTCTTTTTCAGAGGTCGCTCCTGCCACTGGTTTTTTCGTGTAGCCAATTCTTCATCGGAGATCAACACCTGGATAGTATTTTCTTTAGCGTCTATGCGAATGATATCACCATCTTTCACCAAAGCGATCGCCCCACCTTCCTGCGCCTCAGGGGTGATATGCCCAACTACAAAACCATGTGTACCTCCTGAAAATCGACCGTCTGTAATCAGAGCAACTTCTTTACCAAGACCTGCGCCCATAATAGCAGCAGTAGGTTTAAGCATTTCCGGCATTCCGGGACCGCCTCTAGGACCTTCATAGCGTATCACAACGACTTCTCCTGATTTAACCTGACCGGCTGTTAATCCATCGTTTGCCTCAAATTCACTTTCAAACACCCTCGCAGGGCCCTCAAACAATTCTCCTTCTTTACCCGTAATTTTTGCCACAGAACCTTCCGGTGCCAGATTACCTTTCAGTATGCGGATATGACCTGAGCTTTTAATAGGATCATCTACCATATGGATCACCTTCTGGCCTGTATCCAACCCTGGCAGATCTGCTACATTTTCTTCAATTGTTTTACCAGTGATTGTTTTACAGGTTCCATCCAACAAGCCTTCTTTTAACATTAATTTCATCACTCCCGGGATACCGCCTACTTCGTGCAGATCTTCCATCACGTATTTACCACTGGGCTTAAGGTCTGCTAAAAAAGGAGTTTCAGTGCTGATCCTGGTAAAGTCATCCAGAGATAGCTTTATTTCAAAAGCCTTAGCTATGGCCAGTAAATGCAGAACAGCATTTGTCGATCCCCCAAGGACAGTTATCATTTTAATAGCATTTTCAAAAGAAGCTTTTGTGACAATGTCTCTGGGTTTCAAGTCATGCTCCAAAATATATTTCATAGCCTCCCCTGCCAGCTTACACTCTCTTCGCTTATCAGCGCTTATAGCAGGATTAGAAGCCCCGTAAGGCAAACTCATACCTAATGTTTCTATTGCTGAAGCCATGGTATTGGCTGTATACATCCCTCCACAGGCACCAGGCCCGGGACAAGCATTGGCCACCACACCTTTATAGTCTTCTTCATTAATGGATCCGGCTATTTTCTCTCCTAATGCTTCAAAAGCGGAAACAACGTCAAGCTTTTTACTTTTGTAGCACCCGGGGGCAATGGTTCCACCGTACATCAAAATACCGGGTCGGTTCAAGCGTCCCATAGCGATCATGGCGCCAGGCATATTTTTGTCGCATCCTACAACAGTCACTACGCTATCATAGGATTGTGCATTAACTACTGTTTCTATAGAATCAGCTATAAGGTCGCGTGAGGGCAGGCTATACCGCATCCCGGGTGTACCCATAGAAATGCCATCACTTACTCCGATGGTATTAAATACTAAACCTACCAGCTCGTGTGCATTGACACCTTCTTTCACTACCTGGGCCAGGTCATTCAGATGCATGTTACATGGGTTACCCTCAAAACCGGTACTTACGATACCCACCTGAGGTTTTTTAAGGTCTTCTTCAGACAAACCTATAGCGTGCAACATAGCCTGTGCCGCAGGTTGGGTAGGGTCCTGGGTGACTCGCTGGCTGTATTTATTAAGTGTTTTGGACATTGGAATTAAACAATAGTTAAACCTTGGTATTCGTTATATTGAACTTTTTGACGATACATCAGATAAAGGCTGTGCCCTGCAGACTCCTGCCATGAACCTTTGAATTTCTCTCCATTAATGGATTCAATAGGCGCTATTTCGGCTGCCGTACCAGCGAAGAAGGCATTATCAGCATTATAGACCTCTTCTATTGTAAATTGACGTTCGGTCACGTGTATTCCGAGGTCTTTTGCCAGGTCCATGATAGTTGCACGAGTAATTCCAGGTAAAATGTTACCTGCCGGAGGAGTGTATAATATCCCTTCTTTTTCATAGAAAAAATTAGCTCCGGAACCCTCCGCTACATTACCATGTATATCCAGCAGTAGCGCTTCATCATACCCTAATTTCTTAGCTTCGGCAGTCGCGAGAATTGAATTTGTATAGTGTCCCACCACTTTAGCCTCCACGTGACACGACCTGGGGTTAGGCCGTTGGTAAGAGGAAACCATAACTTTAAGTGGTTCCTCCCCTAACAATTTCTCCCATTTCCAGGCTGCCATTAAAACATGTACTTCATCCGTAGGCAACAGTGACATATTAGCTCCCAGGTATACCAGTGGCCGTATGTACGCATCTTTCAGATCGTTTTTATCCAACAATTCGTAAGAAATATTGATCAATTCATCGATTGAATATGGAAGGTCAATATGCATTTTAGTGGCAGAATATTGTAATCTTTCAAAATGCTCTTTTGCCTTAAACACATTGCATCCATCGGCATTCTGATAGGCCCTGATTCCTTCGAACACCCCGTTGCCATAGTGCATAGTTTGATTATACATGCCGGTCCGGGCCTCGCTGGCTCGTATCCATTTCCCATCGAGGAATATTATGGTGTTTTCATCGTAGTACATGATATATGTGGTTGCAGGTTTCTATTTTTTTGACATAAAAAAAGCGCCATCCCGGGGGATGGCGCTTGATATTTTTCATTAGCATGCAAATATCACCTATCCCCGATCGCCGTTTTGACGATGACATTAATAATGACGAGGACTATGATATTTATATTTCTCATTTCTAAATCTTATTATAAAGCTAATCAAATAGTGTTTACAAAAGCAATATCCAACCTCACTTTTTTTCATCGCACCTAAAAATTAACGGCTGATAGTTCATGGATCATGGCTACAACCTTATCTCCCACCTCTTCCGTAGAGCTGGATTTATCTTTGTCAATATCTTCAGTAACTACCCCGCTATCGACTGTCTTCATCACAGCCTCTTTGATGGTTTTACTCTCTTCTATCAAACCGAAAGCATACTCTAAAAGCATGGCGGCCGATAATATAGCTCCAAAAGGATTCGCAATATTTTTCCCTGCCGCCTGAGGATAGGAACCGTGAATAGGTTCGAACAAACTTCTTTCCACACCAATGGAAGCAGAAGGCAACATACCTAATGAACCTGAAATCACAGATGCCTCATCCGTTATAATGTCGCCAAACATATTTTCAGTAAGCACAACATCAAAATAACCCGGATTCTGGATGATCTTCATGGCAGCATTGTCTACAAACATAAAGTCCAGTGTTATATCCGGATAGTCATTTGCCAATTCCTGAACAGTCTCTCTCCAAAGTCGCGAGGTAGCCAATACATTTGCCTTATCTACCAGCGTCACTTTTCCTGACCGGTTTCGGGCTGCTTGAAAAGCAAGATTACTCACTCTGAGAATTTCTTCCTTAGAATAGTTACAAGTATCAAAAGCGTTTGTGCCGTCTTCCGACCTACCTCGTGGCTGACCAAAATAAATACCTCCTGTAAGCTCCCTGAAAACCACAAAATCTACTCCTTTGATGATTTCCTCTTTAAGAGGAGAAATTGATAAAAGGGCGTCATAGCTGGTCACCGGCCTCACATTGGTAAAAAGTCCCAGCTTTTTGCGCATTGCTAACAGTCCCTGCTCCGGCCTTACCTTGGCCTTCGGATCATCATCATATTTCGGATGACCTATAGCTCCAAAAAGAATTGCGTCAGCGCCCCTACAAACCGTTTCAGTCTCAGCAGGAAACGGATCATTAGCAGCATCAATCGCAACGGCACCTACCAGAGCCTCTTCGTAAGTAAATTCATGACCGTATAGTTCGGCAACAGCTTTAAGTGCTTTTACTCCCTGCGCTGTCACTTCCGGCCCTATGCCGTCTCCCGGTAAAACTGCAATATTCTTTTTCATGTGTCAATTCCCTGATTCAACAAGGTCCCTAAATATTTCTTATCAATTCTTTTCAAAAAAAAACAGCCCCCACTTTTCAACCTAAACCACTAGAATAAAATATTTAGGGGGCTGTAATCATCTCGCTACTTCAAGACGATTGTCTTCAAACTCCTTAATTTCTTCTTTCTTGCTAATAAGAAAGTCTATATCATCATACCCCTGTACGAGGCAATATTTCTTATAGGGATTGATTTCAAAGCTTTCTTTAAAATCAGTACCTGCTATACTTATTTCCTGATCTTCCAGACTTACGTTCACTTCAGTAGAAGGATCGGCCTGGATTTTTTCAAACAATAGGTTCAGAAATTCATTGCTCACCTGAACAGGCAGCAATCCATTATTAAGAGCATTATTCTTAAAAATGTCAGCGAAAAAACTGGAAATCACCACTTTAAATCCGAAATCAAATAATGCCCATGCCGCATGCTCCCTACTGGAGCCGCATCCAAAATTTTCACCGGCTACCAGCACGTCTCCGGTTATTCCTGGTTGGTTCAGAATAAAATCAGGATTGAGGTGGTCATTTTCCTTGTAACGCCAATCTCTGAATAGATTGTCACCGAAACCTTCCCGTGTGGTTGCCTTGAGAAATCTTGCCGGAATGATCTGGTCAGTATCTATATCTTGTAACGGCAGTGGGATACAAGTACTTTTAAGCGTTTTAAATTTTTCCATCTCTGTTAATTCAACATCTCTCTTACATCAGTAACATGTCCTGTAATAGCTGAAGCAGCCGCTGTCAGCGGGCTTGCCAACATGGTTCTGGCACCAGGCCCCTGACGACCCTCAAAATTTCTGTTGGAGGTAGAAACACAATACTTGCCTTTAGGCACCTTGTCCTCGTTCATTCCCAAACAAGCTGAACAACCTGGCTGCCTTAACTCAAACCCGGCCTCTGCCAGCACCTTATCAATTCCCTCAGTTACTGCCTGCTTTTCTACTTGTTTAGAGCCCGGTATGATCATTGCATTTACATGCTCTGCTTTCTTCTTACCTTTTACCAGATCAGCCACCATCCTTAGATCTTCAATCCTGGAATTAGTACAGCTGCCGATAAAGACGTAGTCTACTTTTTTGCCTAATAATTGGCTCCCCCCGGTAAGGTCCATGTATTCCAGCGCCTTTTTCAAAGTAACATCAGATTGACCGTTGACCGCAGGAATGGTTTCACTGACCCCTATACCCATTCCGGGGTTAGTGCCATAGGTGATCATGGGTTCAATATCTTCTGCCTTAAAGTGTATTTCTTTGTCGAAGCTGGCACCTTTATCTGATTTTAAGGTTTTCCAGTATGCAAGTTTCCTCTCCCACAGCTCACCTTTGGGCGCAAATTCACGATCTTTTATATAGTTAAATGTAGTATCATCAGGGGCTATTAAACCTCCTCTGGCCCCCATTTCTATACTCATATTACAAATGGTCATACGAGCCTCCATGGAAAGCCCTTCAATGGCTGATCCGCAGAATTCAATAAAGTAACCCGTTCCGCCACTTGTAGATAGCTTTGAAATAACATAAAGTATGATGTCTTTTGACACTACGCCTTTATTCAGTACACCATCAATCTGTATCTTCATGGTTTTGGGCTTACGCTGTAACACACATTGTGTGGCCAATACCTGTTCTACTTCACTGGTACCTATTCCAAAGGCAATATTTCCGAAGGCCCCATGCGTTGAGGTATGGCTGTCTCCGCAAACAATGGTCATACCTGGTTGTGTTATACCCAGTTCAGGTCCTATAACATGAACAATTCCCTGATAGGGGTGCCCAAGGCCATAGAGCTCTACTCCAAACTCATCGCAATTCTTTATCAGGGTATCCACCTGATGCCTGGAAAGTGCGTCCTTTATCGGCAGGTGTTGATCCTGAGTAGGCACATTATGATCCGCAGTGGCTACGGTTTGTTCAGGACGGTATACCCCAATTCCACGTTCCTTCAGGCCCGCAAATGCCTGTGGACTGGTCACCTCATGAATAAAGTGCTTATCAATATATAATACGTTAGGTCCATTTTCTATTTGATGAACCACATGGTTATCCCAGATCTTATCGAATAATGTTTTAACTTCCATCAGCATTGAGCATTTTAAGCGTTTACAGAAGCTATTCCTTCTACTAATTCTTTAAGGTCTTTATCATTGACCACATTGATTTCATCCGCGACTTTCAAGAAACGTTGGTAAGTATCTTCCAACTCCTCCTTATTCAGGTGCACACCTATCTGGCCTAACCTAAAATTCAACGCCGCCCTTCCGCTACGGGCAGTAAGAATAATACTTGACTTATTTACTCCTACTTCAGCAGGATCTATGATCTCATAATTATCCCTGTTTTTGATAACTCCGTCCTGGTGTATTCCTGAAGAATGTGCAAAGGCATTGGATCCAACTATAGCTTTATTCGCCTGAATGGGCATGTTCATAGTCTCAGATACCAGTTGACTTATTGGGTACAGTTGCTGAGTATTAATGCCGGTCTCAAAGTTCAACCAGTTATGCTTGCGAAGGATCATGACCACTTCTTCGAGCGAAGTATTGCCGGCCCGTTCACCAACACCGTTTATCGTACATTCTACCTGACGAGCTCCATTTTGAATTCCTGCAATGCTGTTAGCAGTAGATAAACCAAGGTCGTTATGACAATGAGTGGATATGGTAACATTTTCTATACCTCTTACATTATCTGCTAAATATTTGATCTTTTGTCCGTACTCCTCCGGCAAACAATATCCGGTAGTATCAGGAATATTGACTACCGTAGCTCCTGCCTTCACTGCTGTTTCGATGACCCGGGCTAAAAACTCATTCTCCGTACGACCAGCATCTTCGGCATAGAACTCTACATCTTCTACAAATTTTTTGGCGTAGGACACACATTCATGGGCCCTTATCAGCACTTCTTCCCTGGAAATTTTAAGTTTGGTAAAAACGTGTTGGTCTGATGTCCCCAGGCCAGTATGTATTCTTGGCTTCACCGCCTTTTTCAATGCTTCGGCGGCACATTCTATGTCTTTTTTTACGGCCCTGGACAGGCCACAAACAGTAGCATCTTTTATCACATCTGCCAGTGCTTTCACTGATTCAAAATCTCCCGGACTTGAAATGGGGAAACCTGCTTCTATTACATCTACCCCCAATGCTTCAAGGGCTTTTGCTATGGTGATTTTTTCCTCTTTATTCAGCCCGCAACCGGGCACTTGCTCACCATCCCTCAACGTAGTATCGAAAATCTGAATTCTATTGTTCATAGCAAGTCATTCTAAAAAATCTCATTAAGTGTCTCCATTCAAAAGTATTTGTAAACAAAGGTTATCCTACTACCAAAAATTCCGTCATCTACGACGGCTAAATGAGATCGATTTGTGTATTATTATGCTTAAATTAAAATAAAGACAAAATAATGAACAGGTAATTACGATGTCTAAGACAAAATCAGACGCTTTGTTTCAATTAATAAAGTCGCTCAAAAAAAGTGAAAAACGCTATTTCAAATTACAGTCACGGCTAGAAGATCCCAATACCAAATACCTGATGCTTTTTGATCAAATGGATAGCCAAACTACTTATAATGAGAGGGAAATCATACAGGCGGTACCAGGTATCAAGGCGCAGCAGTTGTCTAACCTGAAAGCACATTTGTACAAAAAAGTCCTGCAATGTATCCGGCAGTATAATCAAAGCGCTGTCATGGACATTCAGATACGCGAGATGATAGATCATGCTCAGATACTTTTTAACCGTAGTCTTTATGATCAGTGCGTCGAAATGCTGAAAAAGGCAAAAAAGAGGGCAAAAAAAATTGATAACCTGGAATTACAACTCGTGATCCTCAAATGGGAAAAAAATATCCTGACCCAAACGATTGGTCCTGACAACGAAACACGGGTAAACAGGATCATTGAAGAAGTAAAAGATGTCAGCGCCAGGATCAATAATATTAATAAATTCACCAACTTATCAGCACAGCTTAACTCCATTTATACAAAAATTGGTTTCATAAGGAACCAAACAGACCTTGACACCATTTCAGGTCTGTTCAATTCACAACTACCCAAATTTAATGAGGATGAACTTTCTCCTAATGAAAAATTAAATCTCTACAATCTATATGTTGGATATTATTTTTTCCTGCAAGATTTTGAAAAGGGACATCAATACGCTGAGAAAGGGGTACAATTATTTGATAGCCATAAAGAATTGCGTTATTTCCGTGTGGAAGGATATTTGAATGCGATCAATAGCCTGATGATCGCCCAATACAAACGCCATGAGTACCATTCATTTGTGGACACCAGTCGCAGATTAAGAGAAATACGCCACTACCCTAAAAACCTGATCAACGAAAACATCCGACTTAAATTACTTAAATACACCTATGTACATGAGTTTAACCGCATCTTTATGCTGGGTGAGTTCAGTTCCGGGGTATCTCTTATGAATAAAATAAAACCTCGACTGGAATATTTTATCACGCAACTAGACAATCATTCTAAAATCATTCTCTATTACAAAGTGGCTTGTCTTTATTTTGGTAATGATAACTATCGCGAATCCATCCAGTGGTTAAATAGGATCACATACTTTGAAAACATCGATTTGAGAGAGGACATTCACTCTTTCGCACGAATATTGAACCTGATCAGTCATTACGAATTGGGTAATATGGACGTAATTGATTATTACATACGCTCCACGTACCGATTTATGTTAAAAAAGGATGACCTACACCGCTTTCAAAAGGCAATATTGAACTTTTTGCGTAAGCTGGCAGGAGAATTTACAGAGGAGGACCTAATCCCTGAATTCCAAAAATTACGAAAACGGCTGCTACCCATGCAAAATAATCCATTTGAAAAGAGAGCATTTATATACTTTGACATCATTTCATGGCTGGAAAGTAAAATACAAAAAGAAAGGGTACAGGACGTAATTGCTGAAAAAGCCAGAAAAACGTTAGAACGGCAACAACATGAAAAAAAAGTTAAATTGAAGTTACCCCAATGAATCTCCTGCATTTACCCGGTTGTCCTATTTTCTTATCACTATGGTTATTCGCGATAGTGGTCCCATCCCTGGGCAACAATGGGCACCACATTATCACCTTTGGTCACCATCATATTACCGTCTTTGGGTTCTTTCATATAACCTAAGAAATGAATATCCGCATGGTTTTTGAGTTTTTCAAAATCGTCCTGGTTTATCGTAAATAGAAGCTCATAATCTTCTCCTCCATTCAACACGGCGGTGGTAGAATCAATACCTAACTCAAATCCGGTATCATACGTCTGTTTATCTACAGGCAGCTTATCTTCATAAATCTGCACCCCAAGTGCTGACTGTTTACTCAGGTGCAACAACTCCGAACCAAGTCCATCGGAAATATCAATCATAGAAGTAGGTTTCACATTCATTTCAGCCAGCTCATAAACAATATCCATACGTGCCTCAGGTTTAAGTTGACGTTGCACGATATAATCATATTTGTCCAGCTGTGGCTGCATTTCAGGATTGGTCAGATAGACCTGTTTTTCACGTTCCAGTACTTGCAGACCCAGGTAGGCGCCGCCCAGGTCGCCCGTAACACAGATTATGTCGTTCTGCCTGGCTCCGGAGCGAAGAGCAACACGGTCTTTTTTCACAGAACCAACCGCAGTAGCTGATATTACAAAACCACTGGCTGATGAACAGGTATCACCTCCTACCAGATCTATTTTGTAATTCTCGCAAGCTGCTTTCACACCCTGATAAAATACATCAAGGGCCTCCACAGAAAAGCGATTGCTGACACCTATGTTCAACAGGATTTGTTTAGGAACAGCATTCATGGCGGCTATGTCTGACACGTTGACCGCCACCGCCTTGTAGCCCAGGTGCTGCAATGGCATATAGGACAAGTCAAAATGTACTCCTTCCAATAGCATGTCACTGGACATTACGGTATAATCATCTCCGTTATCCAGGAGCGCTGCATCATCACCTATTCCCAGCACTGATTCAGTATTGTTCAATGAAACATTTTCCTGGATACGGTTGATCAAACCAAATTCGCCAACACTACTTATTTCTGTTCTTTTTTCGGTCATTTTCTCTTTTTACGTGATGTAATTCACCGGCATATTCTGCCATTTATAGTACAAAAGTAGTCGAATATCTGATATTGGAATTTAAGCTGGTTACTGTTTCTCTAAAAACCTGATTTACAGATGTAAACCAACTGCCAATTAAACTATGAAATCACCTAGCAAATTTATTGGAGTATTTTTCTTCGGAATTATTCTGGTCGGATTGGTACTTCTTACTTCATGTGGTCAGAAACCTCAATACAAGACTGCCCTGGGAAAAAAGAAATTGAAATACTATAATTCAGTGCAATACGGTAAAACTTCTCCAAAGGAATTTAAAAGCTTCAATCAAAAGAGGCGTTAATTTCCTGGCACAGTTCTACCAATATGCCATTAGTGCTTTTTGGATGTAAAAAGCAAACCAACTTGTTGTCAGCACCTTTTTTAGGCTCTTCATTGAGTATTATAAAACCCTCATTTTTTAATCTCTCCACCTCGCTGACAATATTACTTACTTCATAAGCAATATGATGTATTCCTTCGCCACGTTTTTCAATGAACTTACCTATGGCAGAGTCAGGCCCTGTAGACTCCAGCAATTCAATTTTCGTTTCTCCGATTTTAAAGAAGGAAGTTCGCACCTGTTCCCCTTCCACTGATTCTTCTTTATAATGATCTTCACCAAAAAGTTTAGAAAACAAGTTATTTGAATTTTCAAGGCTCTTAACTGCCACTCCTATGTGCTCAACTCTTAACATGGTCAATGTCTATATTAAATATTTAATCATTTGGTTAACTTTGTCAAGATTGAAACTTTTTGTCTGATCAGAAAGTTTTGAGGTAGATTTAATTTTAAAGAAATTCTGAAGCTAAAATAGATGATTGATTCATCCACGGACGTGCATGTAGAGGCAGCCAAAATACAGAAAGATATTAAAGGCTATCTAGGTCTGAGGACTAATGCATTAATTTTTGAGTATAGCAGCTTTGAAGGAAAGGTGAAACTTGATCTCATTACGATTAATCCTCGTCATAACCAGTCATTCCTGTTCCACTCCGTATTAGGGTTTGATAAGGTGGATGCCTTAAAAAAGATGCTGGAGTATGTAGAAAACTATAAGGAAAAAGAAAGTCCTTATACGATACAATGGATCGCTAAAGGCGACAAAGAGCTTCATACATCTTACTTCAGAGCGAGCAATGTATACGATGCATTGGACAAATTGTATTATGGACGTGATATGAACATAATCACAGTTTTTAGTGTTGTTTTAAATCCGGTAGCTTAATTAAAAGGGTATGATAAGTGTAACAGATAAGGCAAAAAACAGAATTGTCGAATTACGTGCAAGTGAAGGCAAATCTGACGATCATAATATTAGAGTATTGGTACAAGGGGGAGGGTGTTCCGGGCTGATGTATGATCTAAAATTTGACCCTGCCACAGAAGAAAATGATGAAATATTTGAAGATAAGGGCATTAAAATTCTAGTAGATAAAAAGAGTTTACTCTATCTGCTAGGTACTACCCTGGATTTTTCTGATGGCCTGAATGGGAAAGGGTTTCAATTCATCAATCCTAATGCCACGAGGACCTGCGGGTGTGGCGAAAGTTTCTCTGTTTGATTAAACAGACTCTGCAAAAGGTGTGTGAGTAGTTTTATACTCATATGCCTGTTGCATAATTTGCTCTATTTCCCTGTGATTAAAGGATTGCCAGTATTTTTTGAATACACTGATTTTGTATTCATCTTCTTCATTCGCTGGCATTAATGGCGCTATCCCTCTTCTGAGAAGCTCGGAAAGCAATTTATTATCTGATTTCATCTTTAGGTAAAGTTTGTGCTGTACTTATATAAACAAATAAAATAAACTTAGGTTAGATTTTTGCACGGAATTTAGACGAATTGCATTATTTGCAGATAAACAACTACAAACACTTCATAATTTCGGGTTAACATGGACTAATACTTAGTGAACTGCCAAAATTCTTACTTAACGTCACGTTTGGCACTTCCTATATCCTGTTCTTCCATATACCAAATCCTATTTTCTTACCAATCACCAGGGGCTGATAACATTATGATAATCTAATTATCATAATGTTACTCCATGATGGCAATGCACTTTAACTCGATCGCAATCGGTGTAGGAAGTGCATTTACTTCTACCGTAGTTCTACACGGCTGATTGTCTTTAAAGTATTCCGCATAGATCGCATTGTATTTACTAAAATCCTCTTTCATATTGGTCAGAAAAACCGTTACATCTACCAGGTTCATCCAACTCGAACCGGAAGCTTCCAGAATCGATCGTACATTCTTAAAGACTGAATGGCACTGTGCTTCTATATCATGAGCTATTACATTCCCCTCTTGGCTCAATGTGACACCAGGTATATCTTTTGAGCCCTTTTCCCTGGGGCCAACGCCCGATAAAAATAATAAGTTACCTACCTGACGGGCATGTGGATAAAGCCCAACAGGCTCCGGCGCTCTATCTGAATTGTGACTTGTCTGTTGCATAATCTAACCTAATTCTTTCTTTTGGCAATACCATCCAGGTTATTCACCACGTATAATTTATTCCTCTCATTTACAGGTAATATCAAGTGTTCATTAACTCTTCGATTTCTTCCGCCTCAATTGGAATATTCTTCATGAGATCCAGCAATCCATCCTCAGTGATCACCACATCATTTTCAAGACGTATCCCCAGGTTTTCTTCAGGTATATAAATCCCCGGCTCAACGGTAAATACCATACCCTTTTCCATTTTCTGATATATATTTCCTACATCATGAACATCCAGCCCTAAGTGGTGGGAAGTACCATGCATGAAATACTTTTTATAGGCTGGTTTCTCCGGATCCTGGTTTTTAATATCGGTTGCATCCAACAGGCCTAACCCTATCAACTCGCTTTCCATACATTTACCTACTTCCTTATGATATTCCGGAATAGTATTCCCTGGTTTCAGCATTTGCATAGCCTCTCGTTTCACTCTCAAAACTGCATTATATACGTCTTTCTGGCGTTGCGAGAATTTACCATTCACCGGTATCGATCGTGTCATATCTGCATTATAGTTTGCATACTCGGCACCTACATCCATCAGTAGTACATCTCCACTTTTACATTCTTCGTTGTTATCAATATAATGCAGTACACAGGCATTGCTTCCTGACGCTACTATTGGTGTATAAGCAAACCCCTTCGACCGGGACCGAACAAATTCATGGATGTATTCCGCCTCAACCTCATACTCCATTACTCCCGGTTTCACAAACTTTAATATACGTCTGAATGCCCTTTCTGTAATATCACATGCTATCTGCATGGCCTCTACCTCTGCCTGAGATTTTATAGCCCGTAGCTTGTGCATTACGGGTGCAGAACGTTCATACTTGTGAATTGGATAATGTTCTATACACCATTTTGAAAAACGCGCATCACGTGTCTCTACTTCTATAACAGCCCGTAAATGCTCGTTTGTATTAAGATAAATATATTCAGCCTGGGTCATTAATGTCTTAAATATCTGCTCAAACTCAGATAACCAATAAACAGATGATATACCGGAAGCTTCACGCGCTTCTTCTTTGGTGTATTTATGCCCTTCCCAAACCGCAATATTTTCGTCTGTTTCTTTAAGAAATAAAACCTCACGGAGCTGACCGTTATGAAAATCGGGATATAATAAAAGGATGGTCTCTTCCTGGTCAATACCGGAAAGATAATAGAGATCACTATTTTGCCGGAAGGCCATCATACCATCCGCATTAATGGGCATAATGTCATTCGCATTAAAAACAGCTAAGGAATTGGATTTGAGTTCTTTGGCAAATCTTTTACGGTTAAGAACGTAAAGCTCTTTATTCAGTGGTTTATATTTCATATAATTATAATTTAATTCCGGTAAAAACGTAGTTTCGTTTAGTATGAAAACTTGCAGACTAAAAGTGGTCCTTTTTGTGCTCCTCCTGACTACCAGCACCTCTTTATGGTGCCAGCAAAAGTACTGGATATATTTTAACCCCCAAACCCTGCAAACGTTTGATCAACAAGTTAGAAATATCACAGAACAAGGGATAGAACCAGTGGTTACATCGCAATGGCTTAAGGCTGTTTCAGCTTATTTGACGAAAGGGCAGCTACAGGTTCTGGCATCCAATAATAGTATAAAATATATTACACCTGTCATGGGTTATACTATTGCATCGGCAATAGAAAATGTTGACACTTTAAAAATAAGCACACCTATAAGTCAAATCAATGGCGCTGCATTGCACAAAGCAGGTTATTCTGGAAAAGGTATCAAAATAGGGATTATAGATGGAGGTTTTCATCGCTCCGATAAGGAAAAGAAGTTGGCTGACATAATCATGGATGATCGGGTATTGGGATATCGTAATTTTATTGAAAAACATCTTTCAGATCCATACATAGATTCCAGGAAAAGTAATGCTTATCACGGTACCCGAGTATGGTTATCCATAGCGGGAAGACATGGAAAACTTATGTCAGGACTTGCTCCCGATGCCTCCTTTTATCTGGCCAGAACAGATCAGTCTGATAGGGAATATCGCGGTGAAGAAGATAACTGGGTAGCAGCATTGGAATGGATGTACGACGAGGGTGTCCGACTGGTGAATTCTTCACTAGGCTATTCAGATGGGTATGATCTTTTAGAAGAAGACTACACCCCCATTGACGTAGACGGAAAAAGTAGTGCTATTACACAAGCTGCACAAATAGCTGCTGAAGAAAAGGGTATGTTGATCGTCATCTCCGCCGGAAACGATGGGAATAAAAAGTTTAAGGTCATTTCTATTCCATCGGATGCCAAAGGAGTACTCACAGTTGGAGCTACTGATCATCCCTATTGGACTAAAGCGCCTTACAGCTCTGTTGGGCCTGGAACGTTGAGCTACGTCAAGCCTGATGTAGCCTGCTTCTCGCGTGATGGCACCTCTTTCTCCGCTCCAATTATCACCGGGTTAGCAGCTTGCATCATGGAGGCCAATAAGGAACTATCCAATAAAGAAGTTAAAAACATGATTTTAGCCTCTTCTCATCTAAACGCCAGGCCTAATAATTTCCTGGGCCATGGTGTACCTGACGCACGCAAAATTGTGCGTGCTCTTCATCAAGCAGATATGAAGCACATCCCGGTCATCCAGATAAAAAGTGATAATAACACTGTAATCATTCCATCCAGACAGAGTAACATGGTAGCATTTCATACTCTCGATAAGAGGAATATCCTGGGACAGGAAAGGCTAACTATTAGACGTGAAGGTTGCCATGTTTCACGTAAAAAGAACGCCATTTTCACCATTGTCGCTTCCAAAACACATATTTGGGAAATCGAGTGGGAATTACCTTAGTCTTGACTTCACCTCTAACCCGCCTCTTACATCTTGTGTCAGATGTTTTTAACCATCAATAGCGCTCACTTCCATTTCGCGATTGATCTTCTTTACTAAACCCTGTAACACCTTTCCCGGTCCACACTCAATAAATTCGGTAGCACCATCCTTGATCATCTGCTCTACTAACTGGGTCCATTTTACCGGGCCAGTTAACTGTGCTATGAGGTTTTGTTTGATGTCATTGACGTTAGAAGATGGCTTTGCATTTACATTTTGGTAGATAGGGCAAACGGGTGCGTTAAAAGACGTACCTTCAATGGCTATTGCTAATTCTTCTCTCGCGGGCTCCATAAGTTCAGAATGAAACGCTCCTCCTACCGGAAGCGGTAGTGCTCTTTTTGCGCCGGCCTCTTTGAGTTTCTCACAGGCGATGGCAATTCCTTCATTTGAACCTGAAATCACTACCTGACCGGGGCTATTGTAATTAGCAGGTACTACTACCTGGTCTATATCTGAGCATATTTGCTCTATAATTTCATTATCTAACCCCAATATAGCCGCCATGGTAGAAGGGTTGAGCTCACAGGCTTTCTGCATAGCTAAGGCCCTTTGAGAAACTAACTTAAGACCATCTTCAAAAGATAAAGTCTTATTAGCTACGAGTGCGGAAAATTCTCCAAGTGAATGACCTGCCACCATATCAGGCTTAAAATTTTCTGCTGTTAAAGCCAAAGCTACTGAATGCAAAAAAACAGCCGGTTGCGTAACTTTTGTCTGCTTTAAAGCATCAGCAGTTCCTTCAAACATGGTATCTGTAATGCGGAACCCTAAAAGATCATTCGCCGAATCAAAAATAGTTTTCACTTTCTGATTACTTTCATACAGGTCTTTACCCATACCTGAAAACTGAGAGCCCTGACCTGGAAAAATATATGCCTTCATAACGTCTTATTTTTAAGTCTGCAAAGCTAAATGGTATTTACTGAGTGGGCAAGTTTACCGTACTGTTGTTTGTCAGGTGATCGGTATAGGATCAGCCCGGGGATGAAATCTCCTAAAATCAGTTTATCCTTTATTGTATTGCACATCCAAGAACAGTCGTTGTAATTCCGGAGACGGGATTTTACAGACATCATGTCTTCCAAACCAGCGATAACGGTTTTTCGCTATAATATCATAAAGGTAATCTCGAATAAATGCCGGCAACAATATAAAAATATAACAAAGTGGCCATACTCCGTTTAATTTTTTAGCGATATGTAGGGCAGCTGTACTTTTAAATTTTAATTGATTATCTTTTTTTACAAGGATGATGGAATCCGGAAACGGATAGGTCACATTCGCTGAGGCCAGCAAATTACTGGCATATGCAGATTGTAACGAAGCAAAACGAAATCGGCCTGCTTTATCATGGTCTATGACGAAATTAACGGCATTATTACAAAGGTTACAAACCCCATCGAACAATATAACTTCGTGTGCTGGCAACTATCTGATGATCTGAACCCATCCTTTGATATCACGGACAGCGTTGCCCGGATCAACCGTATCGAAAGTCACCTGTGCGAGGTAATAGTATACACCGGCAGATAGTTCAGAACCATTATCTCCCCTCCCATCCCAATTGATAAGGATACTATTTTCGCTGCCACGATCTCCCTGATAGGTATACACAGGTTTTCCCCATCTGTTATAAACCGTAAAGTCTACAGCCAACACAAAGCGGGCGCACCTGAAAGCCTCTACCACCCCACACTCGCCTGTTACCTGACCATCTTCTCCTGTAAAATTAGTGTCGCTATATGCGCTAAATACTTCATTACATTTATCTCCATTTGGAGTAAAAACATTAGGCAATTCATAATTAGGACAATTATCCACACAGATCGTATTGCTAAACTCACTGGGATTACCCGATCGGTCTATCGCCAAAATCTTGTAACACCCTTTAAATGAGGGCAGGTTTTCATGGTCAAAGCGTTCATTTGTCACCTCCGCTACTACTGTAAATTCACTTTCTGTGGTAGGAGCATAATGAACCTCATAGTTCCGAATATCATTCTGACAGGCATCATCATCAAAATCAGTGGTCCATGATAACTCATTTCGAAAGTCGTTAAAGGAACAGGTATTGGTACTAGTAAATACCTCACAATCAGGCAAAGTCAGTGCTAGCTCCGGTGCACAGGGTGGTATTGAATCACTTGGCTGAGCACAGGCCATTTGTGAAAAATTAACCAGCGGATCCAGTGAAGGCCCCTGGATGGCCGGATTACCATACGTACCTTTTGTCAGTACACGATAACAGTATATCTGATCATCACTGAGATTCATTGAATCAATGAATTCAAAACCAAATTCTGTTACGTCTACAGCTGCCAGAAAATCTAGTTCATCATCTGTATCTCCTTCTAATCCACGGTAGATAAGATGTTGGCTGCCGGGAGCAGTGGCTATCGTATTTGACCATGGAACTTCAGCCCTCCAATTCAACTGGATCTGTCCAAACTGGGGAGTAAGCTCCAGTCTGACAGTAGAAGCAGGGGCAGAAAATATTTCATCACCACCACTTCCGCCGGTTGGGTCTACTATAGCCACTCTATAATGATAGACCTCATTAAGGGTATTAAGGCCAGTATCGACAAAGGTCAGGTTTGTGCTATCCGTTTCTGTTATATCTCTTACAATATCAGTAGAAACCAATGCTTCATCTCCTGTTCCATTGAAACCTGTGGAGCGATAAACCCGGAACGTATAAGGAGGTATTAACCCACCCAGTTCGAAAGGTTCTCTCCAGGTAATGGAAACTTCACCATTTGATTCACTGGTGCTTCTTACTGAAATGTGTGTTATAATAGGTTCTTCGGCCGGAACAAATTCAAAACACCTTTCTTCAGATATAATACTTTCACCCCCGGGAGGATCCGGAAATACGGCAATTAACCGGTAACAATACTTAGCAGCTGAGGCCAGATTTTCATCCAGAAAAGTGTCCTGGTTATCCGGCAAAGAACTAATCAGTTCATATCCGGCATTCTCCCTTATACCCGTTTCGCATTCATCCGGTATATAAGGATTTGAATCGACCCTGCGCCAAACCTGCAAATTGGTAGCCACACCCCTGCATTCATAGTCCTCCCATGATAATCGTAAGGATTGACCTTCCTGAACCACAGCATCAGGATCATTCCATGTAGGAGCGGGACCTACCACTGTAATATTCCAGGTTGCAAAACTCACAAGTTTAATCCCATTATCGGCAGGCTGATCTGTAATTTTAAAAACCACCTGATAGGGTTGTTCTCTAATATCTTCGCACTCTGTCTGCCAACGAAAATTCACTTCAGCTTGAGGAACAGAGGATTGAATAACGCCATCACCAACTACCACAGCGCCTTCCTCCATTATCTGAGAAAATGCTTCTATTACCACACTGTCCCCGTCAGGATCAAAACCAAGTATTCGTTCGTCAATCAATGTTCCGGCTTCCACACAAATGTCTTCGGGAATTCGAAGTTCAGGCCTTTCATTCCGGCAATCACCCTCCACAATGATCTGCATATCTCTACGCACAAAACCGAGTTGAAACCATTCTCCAAAACGAAATCTATATTCTTTAACTATAAATGCTATATTATATTCACCTAACCTTCCCGGTGCATTCCATTCTATTTCACCTATGTCAGGGTCGATACTGAAAGTGGGGGGTCCATTCCTGGTTTCATTACCCTGCCCAAAATTCTCATAGAAACTCGGATCGTTTAACGGTTCATATCCATCTACCAGGGTCCCTGCATCTTTCTTAGGGATTACCAATTCAAAAGAGAGGCTGTCCCCATCCGGATCAAAGGCTCCTGGATTATGAAAGAAAGCAACACCGGCACACGCACGATCAATAGGTGGAATAAGTAGTACAGGTGAGTTATTGCACCCTAAAGAAGCATCTAAGCTAATCTGTGTTTCTAAATGGAAGGTAGTATTTACCGAGTTATCAATATTTACCACTCCTTCATTTCGGTTAGGTTCAGTGTATGTTATAACATAGAATGGAGCGGCTGATGAGTAGACGTGATCGATGGTAAAAGAAGCAGCAGAAACTTCGTTCCCCAATCCATCAATATCAATACTTGCCGGGTTCTGTACGTCAGGCCATGTTACTGCATTTCCATTATTTATGACAGGTACAGTGAATGTGTCGGAGCCATCCCCGAAATCAAGTATCCCTTCGCCAAAGCGTACATCGGAGCCAGTGTCCGTATAAACGATGATGGTGATTGTGAATATATTTGCGCTGCAATTATCCCTTCGAACAATGATCTCTCCCGCTCGTAAATGAGTAGCATATAGCTGCTGATAACAACTGGAAATGATTGTTACTAAGCCTATGATAAGAAAACGGATGCTATGTAAAAAAAATTTTCGCTTCAAATCTGGTCCACTAAATATTCCTAAAGCTCTTTTTGAACATTAAATTTACAGAATAAGTTACACTTCAAAGAATAAGTTCCGATTAAGAGCTATAAAAGTAAATAACTGACATTAAAGACCTCATTTTATGCGTATTATCAAAGAAATCAATAAAAATAATTGTCGCATCACCATATTCAATTGGAACGGTAAATATCTTATAAAACTAGAGCAGGATAACCTGGAACAAACCTTTAAAGTGGATGAACTGGATATTTATGGCCCACAACAACTGGAAGATCTACTGACAGAAAAGTTTATTGAAAGTGCACTTGAAAGATTTAAGGCTATGCAAGAGGATCTGATGCATGCCTTGCAAGAAATTTAACTTATGTATATTGAGAATGAAGCCATTCTGGCAAGCTGTTATCTACAAAAAGCAGGGGATGAAAGCAATGTCTGTTACCTGTCAGAAACCCGATTATTTATCAGGCGCTCTGGCAAGCTGGATTCTTTTCTTCTTGAAGACATAAAGAAAATTGATTTTCAAGATAAATTAATGATGTTCCCTATGATATTAGGAGGGATCATCAGTCCTCTTTCGTTAATCGCTTTGTTCAATGATGTTTTTAGTCCCTGGCTCACAATGGGCAGCTTTATTGGGGGTCTCTTTCTTCTTTACTACGGCTATGAAGGAGGCAACACACTCACTGTCACTACGAATGTGAAAGAGTTTGACTTTTTCATCAAATCATCCACTAAAAACCTAAAATCCTTTGTCTCTTTTGTTTCCAGGTATCAAGCCAGTAATACTCCTCCGGTATACTATGTACTCATTTTGGAAAAGGAATGGCTTGACGCCTTACAACGCAAGCAAATAACGTTTACTGCCTCTAAAGAGCTTCTGGAAAAGCCGGTCTATCAAAATGGTTATGTTACGTTACTTTTCGAACCTCTGAGTGCTAATGTGCAGGTAAACTACCAAGAAAATCAACAAGGAGAGCTGATCCCGCATATGGAAGGCCCAATATCCACCGCTGCTTTACAACCGGTATCCCCATGAGGTTTAAAAATAACATGTTCAAAATCCAATAACTTCTTTCTGCTATCTTTGGCGCCATAAAATCAAAAGAATGAAGTCCCAGGACAGCGGTAGACAAAAATCTTATAAACCTATTTTAGAAGGAACGAAAGACTGGCCCGTAGTCCAGTTAAGTAAGAATAGAAAACAGTTTGTTGAGACTGTAATTGAAGAGACCTTTGATAAAATATGTAAGGATAATGTAAGGCGTAACAATCTTAGGGAAGAGCTTGAAACTACTTTATACCTGGAGAAGCTTCGTATTAAAAAGAATCCCTGGCTTGTAGATCCTCCTGATGATTACTCATTTTGGAATACTGTACGTCAGGAATTGGTAGAGCTGGTCAGCAAATCAGGTTCTCGTGAAAAAGAAGAAGAAATCTTAAAGCGCATTATTTCCAGATACGCCAATGAAATAGCCGGTAATTTCAAAAAAAGCCGTTACAAATTAGCTCGTGAAATAATAAAATTTGGCTTCTCAAAATTATTGAATGCTACCCGGGTAAAACGTTTCAATGCACTTTTCTCCAATGAGTATTCTCTTAACGACAAGATACAAATCACCGGTAAAGCAAAACAGTTAAGAAAGTTAGCAAGAATTGGTACCGTGGTGATGGTACCTACTCATTTTAGCAACCTGGATTCTATCCTGATTGGATGGATCATTCATGTATTAGGCCTACCCGCATTCATCTATGGCGCTGGTTTAAATCTGTTCAATATTAAGATACTGGCTTATTTTATGAACAGTCTGGGTGCCTATAAAGTCGATCGCCGTAAAAAGAATCCTATCTATCTTGAAACATTGAAAACCTATTCGAGCGCTGCTATGCAAGAAGGAGCACATACATTATTTTTCCCGGGTGGCACACGTTCACGCAGTGGAAAAATAGAAACCTCACTGAAAATGGGACTACTGGGATCAGCCATGGAAGCCCAGCGCACCATTTTTATGAATCATCCCAATCATGATGGCAAAAAACTGTTCATTGTACCTGTAACCATCAACTATAATTTTGTATTAGAAGCTCCTACTTTGATCAAAGAATATTTGTCTATTAAAGGACAGGAAAGGTATTATGTGGAAAATGATGAATATTCTACTTCATATAAGATGCTTAAGTTCCTCTTAAAATTTTTCACAAAGGGCTCAGATATATCCGTTTCAATAGGTAGGGCTATGGACCTTCTCGGCAATTATGTAGACCCAAAAGGAAATAGTATAGACGCAAAGGGAAGGGTCATTGATACCCGCGATTATTTCATGTCGGATGGAAAAATCACCGTTGACCTGCAACGTGAAAAAGAATACACCCGCAGGCTTAGTGATATTATTGTCAAGGAGTATCGTAAAATAAACAGGGTATTCGCCAGCCACCTGGTAGCGTTTACTGCTTTTAACATATGGCGAAAAGAATACTTAAAACTAGACCTGTATGATTTCCTCAGACTTCCTGAGGAAGAACTAATGATATCTTATGACACATTTAAGAGTGAGTTTGAAAAAGTCAGGAAAGTTATTTTTAAGCTTAACAAAAAAAAGCAGGTCAATGTAGCACTTCACTTAAAAGGTGAACTGGACGATGTCATTAAAACAGGGCTTGAGAACGTAGGTATGTACCACTCCAAAAGGCCATTGTTACTTACTAAAGACAAACTTATTATTACGCAAGATCTCAATACACTTTATTACTATCACAATAGAATGGCTGGCTATGAATTGGAAAAAAAAGTCTAAAAAACCTGTTGGCGTAATTGGTGCAGGCAGTTTTGGCTCTGCCATTGCTAATATTCTTGCAAAAAATTCTGAAGTCTTACTTTTCGCCCGAGACAGCGTCGTTGTAAAAAAAATTGCTGAAACGAAGCGACATCGGGGGCACACATTGCATAAAAACATCACCCCTACCGGTGATTTAAGTCACCTGGCCAATACCTGTGATATCATTTTTCCGATCGTTCCGTCCTCTTCATTTCGGGATATGATGCAGTTACTTTCACCATACCTTCACCCTTATCACATACTTATTCACGGCACCAAGGGGTTGGATATTTCATTACCAGAAGGGGAGACTCTGAGTAGTATTGACAGGTTAGAACGGGACCAGATCAAGACTATGAGTGAAGTGATCATGGATGAGAGCGTGGTGCTCAGAATAGGGTGCCTGGCCGGCCCTAATCTGGCGAAAGAAATGAGTGAAAATCAATTGGCTGCAACCGTGGTAGCCAGCCATTTCAAAGAAGTGATCCGAGAAGGTGGCAATTTATTAAGAAACGAAATGTTTCAGGTCTATGGCAACGAAGACTTAATAGGCATTGAACTGGCTGGGGTGCTAAAAAATGTTATTGCCATAGCATCGGGGGCCATTAGCGGGCTGGGATTCGGGCAGAATGCAAAAGGGTTATTAGTAAGTCGCGGGATGGTGGAAATGATCCATTTAGGCCAGGCAATGGGTGGTAATGTTCAGGCTTTTTTAGGATTGGCCGGTATCGGTGATCTGGTCACTACCTGTAATAGCACACTGAGTCGTAACTATACTGTAGGTCATAGACTTGCCAAGGGTGAGAAGGTAGCTGAGATCATCAATTCTATGGATGAAGTAGCTGAGGGAGTAAATACCGTACAAATCGCTAAAAAATTTGCCGATACCTACAAAGTACGTGTGCCTATTACTGATGCCATACATCAGGTACTCTTTGAAGACCTTACCGTGGATGAAGCTCTTCAACAATTAATGAAATTTCCGTACAGTGTCGATATTGATTTCTTATAAAAAAGCACTGATCTTCTCAGCTACAAGCTTAAGTTCTTCCTCACCAGGGTTAAGCTTGGGTCTGGAGAAATTAATATCGTCCATCGAGTTAAGTGGAACAAGATGAACATGGGTATGTGGTACTTCAATACCGATTACCGCTACACCTATCCGTAAGCAAGGAATGGCTTCTTTGATGGCCAAAGCGACCTTTTTAACAAAAATAGTGAGCCCGGACAATGTATCATCATCCAGGTCAAATATATAATCAATCTCTTTTTTGGGTACCACCAAACAATGCCCGGCAACTAATGGGTTAATGTCCAGGAACGCAATATAATTATCATCCTCAGCAATTATGTGCCCCGGGATTTCGCGGTTGATTATCTTGCTAAAAATACTACTCATTATAGCCCTATTTCTACTACCTCAAATTCTATTTCACCGCCGGGCGTCTGTATTTTAGCGGCATCTCCTTGTTTTTTTCCCAATAACCCCCTGCCAATCGGTGACTGAACTGAAATTTTACTCGATTTAAGGTCTGCCTCCTCTTCAGAAACCAGTGTGTAAGTAAAAGTAGCTCCATTTTTTTTGTTCTTGATCTTAACTTTTGAGAGTATAGAGACCTTCGAAGTATCTATCGTGCTTTCATCGATAATCCGTGCATTACCTACTACTTCTTCCAATTGGGCTATCTTCGCCTCAAGGTGTCCTTGCGCATCTTTAGCCGCATCATATTCCGCATTTTCACTAAGATCACCTTTGTCCCTTGCCTCAGCTATTTGTTGAGCAATATCAGATCTGCCCTTGGTTTTCAAATCGTTCAACTCAGTTTTTAACTTATCTAATCCTTCCTTTGTATAATATGACACATTTCCCATAATTCCTGATTTATTGTATTTACTACAAGTCCATAAAAAACAAAGAACGGTCACAAACATGTAACCGTTTTACGCCTTTATCCTGTTTAAATAGATTACAAAGGTAGTTTTTTATCGTTTATCTCCAAAAAAACGCACCTTCTACTTACCCACTAATTCGGGTATATTGGTTTTGATTTGATTTAATATTTCATCGTCAAACTGGGCAAGATAGAGTGTCTTTGCCTTGGTCAGTTGCTCAATGGTAAGGCCTTTGGCTCCTCTGAGATCCGCCTTATACAAACTGGCATTTTCAAAATCAGCACCTGTCAGGTAACATCCTGTTAGGTTAGCTTCCATCAAAAATGCATTCTTAAAATTAGTTTTGATCAAAAAGGCATTTTCCAATTGCGCCTTGATCAGGTAGGCATCTTTAAAGTTTGCACCACTTGCATATGCTCCTTTTAAAAGTGCCTGGTTAAGATTGGAGTTTTCCAGATTTGTCTGATTCAACCTCGTATTCTCCAGGTTAGTCTCTATAAGAAAGGCATTACTAATGTCTGCAGAGTTAAGGTTAGACCCGGCTAAATTCACATAATTTAAGTTGGTCCTGGATAAGTAACAATTCACCAGGTTCATTTCATAAATATTGTGCCGATTCAACCTTTTAATATTACCCACGGTACGAAATGCAGCTTCCTCAGATTCCCAAAGACGAAAGTCGTCTATCTCATCTCTATACATACGAATACGCAGGCGCATCTCACCATTCTTATTTAACCAGAAAATGAGAATACCTATCACTGCTATATCGAACAGCATGCCATGTGCCTCAGCCATGACCTGACTAAAAAATGTGTCGAAATCTTGAAGGTAGTATCTCAAACTAAGCCCCAGAACCACTATCGACAAAATGCCTAATACGATAGACGACGTGAGTATGGGCTGCTCTATGATTGAGTTTACATAGTCCTTTAACTTCTTAAGTTGAGTTTTAAGAAACATGAAATCCGTATATCAAAAAATAACTCGCGGTAACGATATTAACAAAATTGAATTGAAAAATGAAAATTTGCATTTAATTAACAACTTAACAATATGTAATAATTTTTAGTTATTTACGTTTATTTCAGCATCTATTTTCTCTGCAAGTACTTCATTGATCCGTTTATAAGACTCTAGCGACCATCCTGCCACATGAGGGGTAAGTATGATTTTAGAGCTTTTAATTAATTTACTGAATGTCATTTGTTGATTTTCAGTAAGGTTATTAAGTTTTTCATTTTCTAAAACATCCAACCCGGCACTCCTTACTTTACCCAATTTCATGGCCTCCAGAAGACCTTCTAACTGTAGCACTTCCCCCCTGGCCGTATTGATGATCACAACAGATTTTTTAAATTGATTGAGGTAGTTCAGATCAATCATATTTCTTGTTTCCGGAGTAAGTGGCACATGAATACTAAAAATATCCGCCTCCTCAAAAATCTGATCCATTTCTACGGAAGAAACCAATCCATTATCCGTGGTCCGCTTGTATTTATCATAGACCAGCACTTTACACCCTAAAGCCGTAAGCTTTTTTGCTACCGCTGTTCCCATAAACCCGTAACCAAGCAAACCTACTGTTTGACTTGCCAATTCCATCCCACGGTTACCTTCTCTATCCCAGACTCCTTGTCTGACCTGTTCATTGGCAATTGTCAAATTATTTAAAAGTGCGAGGGCAAGTCCTACAGTATGTTCTGCCACTGCATTTCGATTTCCCTCAGGAGCATTCAAAACCCTGATATTCAGAATTTTTAATACAGCTTCATCCAGATTATCAATACCTGCACCTGCTCGCCCTACAAACTTGAGCTTATTGGCATGTCCTACCAATTCCCGGTCAACACGTGTCTTGCTTCGAATGATAAGACCATCATAGTCCGGGATTATATCAATGATCTCCGCTCGTGTAATTTTCGGCTGATAGACGCACTCCCAACCTATAGCGGCAAGCATTGGGGCCAAGCTATCATGCATTTCATCTACTACCAAACATTTCATATATTATAAAAACAGATGAACAGCATAAAAGTATACGGCCAACCCCAAAAGATCATTGGTGGTGGTAATAAAAGGTCCTGATGCCAGGGCTGGATTCAACCCAAACCTATCCAAAATCAAGGGTGTTACGGTACCTAAAAATGAGGCAATAATTACTACACCAAACAAGGCCAACGAAACCACCAGAGACAAACTGGCATCTCCTCCTGTAGCGATATTAAATCCGTAAACAATCAATGCCAGGACCAGCCCATTTAAAATAGCTACCAAAAACACTTTTACCAATCTTTTCAACATCCCATCACTAAAGGCAGATGGATTAGCCAGACTCTGTACTACTATGGAAGAGGATTGTATTCCTACATTACCACCTGTAGCCTGTATCAGGGGAATAAAAAAAGCGATAGCCGTTATCCGCAGCAACTCCTGCTCAAAGAGACCTATAAATTTTGCACTGATAAAACCACCAAACACTCCCACGATCAACCAGGGTAGCCGTGCTCTTGTAAGCATCCACACGCTATCTGCCTCCTCTACATCTTCCGTGATACCAGCCATCAAATTCCTTTCCTCTTCAGCCAGCTCTGTGATAACATCCACCACATCGTCTATGGTGATCCTACCCAATAACTTTCCCTGAACATTCAATACCGGCACAGCATCCAGATCATATTTGGTCATAATCTGGATAACTTCTTCTTCTGACATAAACGTCTCTACGGAGATTACATCATCTTCAAAAATATTAGCAACCTTGGTTCTGTCATTGGCCAGTATGATCTTCTTTAGTGAAACCCTACCTAACAGCCTATCATCATCATCAACCACATATACAGAGTACACTTTCTGGACATTCTCCGCCTGCCGACGGATCTCTTCTATACACTGCACTACGGTCCAGTTATGATTCGCCTTGATCAACTCTTTAGCCATCAAACCTCCGGCCACATCATCATCGTAACGCAGCAGGTCAAGAATATGAGATTCTTTTTCTTCGTTATCCAGACTGGCTATGACCTCTTCCCTGTTCTTTAGCGGTAATTCGTTAAGAATATCTACCGCATCATCAGAGTCAAGGTGATTGATGATAACCGCCAGTTCTCCGGCATTGAAAGCTTTCAGAAATCTTTCACGAATATCCTCATCCAGGTCATTAATGATCTCTGCCCGCAGCTCTTCATCTAAAAGTTCAAGAACGTACTTGCTGTCCTCGGTATCGAATTCAGTGAGTAGAGCAGACACATCAGCCGCCATAACACCGTTAAGACTCATTTTAATGAAATCTGTATCCCTTTCCGCAAGCGCCGTACGCATACGTTCAAGAAACTCATTGGTCAATTCAAATTGCACTAGTTGCTCCACTTTTCAATAAGTTTTGTGAGCCCTACAAAATCCTCAACTGAAAGTGTCTCAGCTCGACGATCTAAAAGCTCCATACGCGTAATTTCAATCGGCAAATTTAGTGGTTTCAGTGCGTTGCGCAATGTTTTTCTACGGTTTTGAAAACCCTGTTTAACAACAGTTTTAAAGAGTTTTTCATCACATTCCAAGTGTGTGGTATCATTCCTTACCAGGCGTATCACCCCTGAATGCACTTTTGGAGGAGGTTGAAATACTTCAGGGCCAACGGTAAATAAATAATCGATCGTATAATAAGCTTGTAAAAGCACACTAAGAATACCATAGGCTTTACTGCCGGGAGGTGAGGCAAGACGCTCGGCCACTTCCTTTTGCAGCATGCAAACTATTTCGCTAACCTGATCCTTCAGTTCGATGACCCTAAAAAAAATTTGAGAAGAAATATTATAAGGTAAATTACCAATGATCTTGAATTGATCAGACAAAAACGTTAAATCCGTCTTTAGAAAATCTGCCTCAATGATCCGGCTTGTATTCGATGCGTATTTTTGCCGAAGATATTCGATTGATTCATGATCAACATCCATTAGGAAGACCCGATGTCCCTCTCTTTTCAGTAAGTGATCACTAAGTATTCCGGTACCGGGTCCTATTTCCAGTACATCATTCTCATCCAGGTCCAGTGCCTGCACAATTTCACGGGCAATTTGATGGTCTCTGAGGAAGTGTTGTCCGAGATGCTTTTTGGCTTGAACCATTATTTTAGATCAGTATAAATGCGTTAAATTGCAAGCTTAATTGAAGAGGTTGTGTCACGTGTAAAGATATTAAAATAATGAGCAGTGAGTTACGGAATCCGAGAATAGGAATAACGATAGGTGATTTGAATGGTATAGGACCGGAAGTAATAATAAAATCATTACGCGATTCAAGGTTGCTAAATTACATTACCCCTGTCATCTATGGCTCTACAAAAGCACTATCGTATTACCGTAAAAACCTGCGTTTAGAAGATTTTCAGTTTGGCAGTGTGAAAGATGATCAGCAATTCAACGAAAAGAAAGTGAATGTCGTAAACTGTTGGAGTGAAATGATAGAGATCAAGACAGGCGTAGCGACCAACGAATCCGGGAAAGCAGCATGGATGGCCATCCAAAAGTCAGTGGAAGACCTAAAAAAAGGTATGATCGACGCCATAGTGACAGCTCCCATCAATAAAAATAATATACAAAGCAAAGAGTTTAATTTCCCGGGGCATACTGAATATTTCACAGACGCTTTTGAAGTAGAAGACAGTCTAATGCTGATGGCCACTGAAACCTTGAAAGTAGGTGTGGTGACCGGTCATATACCTTTGAAGGAAGTCAGTAAGTACATCACTGACGACCGGCTCACCTCAAAACTCAACATCCTCGAAGGAGCCCTAAAAAATGACTTTGGCATCAGTAAACCTAAAATAGCTGTCCTTGGACTAAATCCACACGCCGGGGAAAAAGGGCTTCTTGGCAAAGAAGATGATGACATCATTCGTCCTGTAGTCAAAAGACTTAAAGATAACGGTAAGCTTATTTTCGGTCCTTATCCGGCGGATGGTTTTTTTGGAAAGGGAGAATATAAAAAATTCGATGCCATAATGGCCATGTATCACGATCAGGGTTTGATCCCTTTTAAAACCATTTCATTTCAGCAGGGTGTAAATTATACTGCAGGCCTCCCGATAATCAGAACTTCGCCTGACCATGGCACTGCTTATAGCATTGCTGGCCAGAACACTGCAGATGCATCTTCCATGCGCACGGCAATAATGATGGCTTATGATATCTTCAAAAACAAGCACAGATAAGCATATATTCATCAATTTGCCCCCGAAAAAGGGGTATTCATATACAATCGTTGAGGTTCTTTCTACAAGTGGCTTGTTTTAAATGATCCAAATGCCTTATATTTACCTGATTTCGTCGACCAATAATGGACATCGTTACCAGAAAACAACTCAATATTCTCATTCAGCTGGCTGAAGTTGACAAACATTTTTCTCACCTGGAAAGGGAGATGATTTTTAATTTAGCTAAGAAAAAACAGTTTCCCTCAAATCAGGTCAAGGAATTGATCCGAAATCCGGAACCCATCGGTACTCTCGGAGCATTGTCCAGTGAGCAGAGATTCGATTACCTTTACAACATTATTGATCTAATGCTTGCCGATAAGAAGATTTTCGATACGGAAGTTCTCTTTTGCAAAGACATTGCCATCAAATTAGGTTTCAAAAAAGATGTGGTGGAATTCCTTCAGGAAGAAATCCATGAACATACCTTGGAAGAATTAAAGAAAATGGTTTTTAGGAAATACACCTAAACGTTTTCCTTTAGCTTTTAATTATTTCAATAATCTTATTAACTTTGCAGACTTAATTTAAGGGGGAGAGCGTAGTGAATGTGCTTCAATCATTTGATATTGACATTTTCAGACTGAGCAACAAAGAACACAATTACCAATTTGATATTGGTAATTCTTTTTTTGCGGCTCATGAGGGAAGTGTAATTGAGGAAGGGAACGGCAAAGTGAACATGGTGTTGGCTAAAAATGACAATTTTATTAAGGCTACATTTGATATGGCGCTTTCAGTAAAGTTAACGTGTGACAGAAGTTTGGATCCTTTTGATTTTGAAATTCGGGACCAGGAGGAGATGATCTTCAAATTTGGTGAAGAAGAGAAGGAGCTGGATGATAATATTGTGATCATCGAAAGGGACCGACAAAGGATTCATTTTGCGCAATATATCTATGAATTCATCGGTGTGGCAATACCAATGAAAAGGCTGCACCCAAGGTTCAAAGATGAAAATGAAGATGATGAATTGATCTACTCTTCGCAAAATGATCAGGACGGCAAAGCAGAGGATATCGATCCACGTTGGAAAATGTTAAAAGGATTAAAAAATAAAGAATAAAAAACTAAATATTTAATACAAATGGCTCATCCTAAAAGAAAAATTTCAAAGTCAAGAAGGGACAAAAGAAGAACTCACGTGAAAGCGGAGGCGAAACATTTAGCTATTTGCCCTACTACAGGAGAGTTTCACTTACCGCACAGAGCATTTTGGCATGAAGGCAAGCTTTACTATAAAGGTAAAGTAGTAATAGAGAAAGAAGTATTAGCATAAGCCCACTGCTCTGTGAAGATTGCATTAGATGCAATGGGAGGCGATTATGCCCCCGATAGTACTGTTGACGGTGCAGTGCTGGCGTGTAAAGAGCTACCTGCAGACACATCTATTGTGTTAATAGGAGATAAAGGAGTCATTGAGCACAAGCTAGAAGGCTACGATATCAATTCATCACAAATAGAGATCGTACATGCGGATGATGTAATTAACATGGGTGAACACCCTACCAAGGCTTTCTCCACCAAACCTAAGGCCAGTATTCCTATAGGTTACGGTATGTTAAAATCGGGAGAAGTTGCATCATTCAGCAGCGCTGGCAACACAGGCGCTATGCACGTTGGCGCCATGTTTACCATAAAATCTATTGAGGGTATCATAAGACCCGGTATAGTTGGCTTCGTTCCTAAGGAATCAGGAGATTTTGGCTTGATCATGGATGTGGGTGCAAATGCCGACTGTAAGCCTGATGTTCTATACCAATTTGGGCAGATCGGCTCACTGTACGCAAAGCACGTTTTTAATATAGAAAGCCCTAAAGTTGGTTTAGTTAATCTCGGAGAAGAGGAACAGAAAGGCACCCTTCTGACACAAGCAGCATATCAACTGTTCAAAATCAACTCAAATCTAAATTTTATTGGTAACATTGAAGGAAGGGATCTCTTCAATGACAAGGCCGATGTGATCGTATGTGACGGTTTCACTGGCAATGTGATCCTAAAAATGGCAGAATCATTTTATGATATGATCCAGGATCGAAAAATAAAAGACCCTTATTTCGATCGTTTCAACTATGAAGAAATAGGTGGAAGTCCTATTCTTGGAATCAATGGGAACGTAGTAATAGGTCATGGTGTTTCGAGTGCCAAAGCCATTAAAAACATGGTATTGCTATCTCATAGAATGGCTAAATCCAATATTCATTTGAAGATTAAAGATAAGTTTAAAGAATAACTAACGCTATGGCTAAAACACAGGCTGCCATTACAGGAGTTCATGGATATGTACCCGATTATATCCTTACCAACCAGGAACTTGAAACACTTGTAGACACGAGCGATGAATGGATAACCAGCAGAACGGGTGTAAAAGAAAGAAGAATTTTAAAAGGCGAAGGAAAAGGCACCAGCGTGATGGCCAGCAAAGCGGTGAAAGGCTTATTAGAAAAGACTGCTGTTAAAGCCGATGAGATAGACCTGATCATATGCGCTACAGTAACACCGGACATGGTCTTTCCTGCCACTGCCAACCTGATAGCCGCCAATGTAGGAGCGGTCAATGCTTTCAGCTATGATATTTCAGCCGCCTGTTCCGGGTTTCTTTACGCCTTGACCACGGCAAGTCAGTTTATAGAAACGGGTCTTTACAAAAAAGTAATCGTAGTGGGTGCAGATAAAATGTCTTCCATTATTGATTACGAAGACCGGACTACCTGTATCATTTTTGGCGATGGTGCCGGAGCAGTGTTATTAGAACCAAGTCTGGAAGAAGTAGGTATCGTAGACTCTATTCATAAAAGTGATGGAACAGGAGTAGAATTCCTTAAGATGAAAGCCGGTGGAAGCCAATATCCGGCATCACATGAGACAGTAGATAATAAATGGCATTACGCCCGCCAGGATGGAGCTACAGTATTTAAGTTTGCAGTAACTAACATGGCAGACTACGCAGCTAAAATCATGGAACGGAATAATCTCACCTCAGACGATGTTGCCTGGCTTGTTCCTCACCAGGCTAACAAAAGAATTATAGACGCCACGGCCAATAGAATGGGTGTAACGGAAGATAAGGTAATGATGAACATAGAGCGCTATGGCAACACCACTGCAGGAACCATTCCTTTATTACTCTGGGATTATGAATCACAACTCAAAAAAGGAGACAACCTGGTAATGGCGGCATTTGGTGGCGGGTTCACATGGGGTGCTATTTATTTAAAGTGGGCATATGACTCCAAATAGTTGCTTTTTCTTTATTCATTGATAACTTAGACCAAAATTATATTCAATGGCAACAACCGCCGATTTCAAGAACGGACTATGCATTGAATTCAACCACGATCTTTATACCATCGTTGAGTTCCAACATGTAAAGCCTGGAAAAGGGCCTGCTTTTGTAAGAACAAAGCTTAAAAGCATGACCTCGGGCAAAGTAATAGATAACACATTTACTTCCGGTCATAAAATTACCACAGCGCGTGTCGAAAGAAGGGCACACCAGTTTTTATATAAAGATGACCTGGGATATCACCTCATGGACAACGAAACCTATGAGCAGATCTCCGTTGAAGAAAGCCTGATCAACAATCCTGGCCTCATGAAAGATGGTCAGAATGTCGATATATTGTATCATGCTGAGAAAGAACAAGTACTGGGTTGTGAACTACCGGCATTTGTAGAGCTGGTCGTTACATACACTGAGCCTGGCTTACGGGGTGACACAGCTACCAACGCTACTAAGCCCGCTACAATGGAAACCGGAGCAATTGTGCAAGTACCTCTTTTTATTAATCAGGATGAAAAAATCAAAGTAGATACCCGTACGAATTCTTATGTAGAACGGGTCAAAGAATAAACAGTCAACAAAAGCACTGAGATATGAAATCCAAAGAAATAAGAGACCTAATAGACTTTATCTCTCAAACAGGTCTTAATGAAGTTAACATAGAAACCGAGGAGATTAAGCTCTCCATAAAAAGGGCCCCGGATGTTAAAACAAAAATAGTTGAATCAGGTGTGTCCGCGATTCCTGTGGCCGCCGCTGCCGCGCCTCCCCCTGCCCCTGCCCCTGCTGAAACAATCGCCCCGGCAGCACCAAAAGCTGCAACAACACAAAGTACTGAAGACAGTAGTCAGTATATTGAGGTAAAATCTCCCATGATAGGGACATTTTATCGATCTGCCAATCCTGACAGTCCTTCCTTTGTTTCTGTTGGAGATAAGATAGAAGTCGGACAGACTCTCTGTATTGTAGAGGCCATGAAACTTTTCAATGAAATTGAGTCGGAAGTAAGCGGCACTATCGTGAAAGCCATGGTGGAAAACTCTTCTCCTGTAGAATACGACCAGGTATTGTTTCTGGTAGACCCTTCTTAAAGAAGCGGTCTTTTTCAATCGAATCATTATCTCTTAACCGACAAAATTGTGTTCAATAAAATACTAATCGCTAATAGAGGTGAGATTGCACTACGGGTAATCCGTACTTGCAAGGAGATGAATATCAGAACTGTAGCTGTTTACTCTCTCGCTGACAAAGACAGTCTCCATGTACGTTTCGCGGATGAAGCTGTATGTATTGGAAAAGCTCCAAGCAGTGAGTCTTATCTTAACATACCCAATATAATAGCCGCTGCAGAAATTACCAATGCGGATGCCATCCATCCGGGATATGGTTTTCTTGCGGAGAATGCCGAGTTCAGCTCCGTATGTCAGGAGTACAATATAAAGTTCATTGGGGCCTCTCCGGATATGATCAATAATATGGGAGACAAAGCTACCGCTAAAGCTACAATGAAAGCGGCAGGAGTCCCTACCATACCCGGTTCCGAAGGCTTGTTGAGTTCTGTAGCTGAAGGAAAGAAAATTGCAAAAAAGATCAAATACCCGGTCATTCTGAAAGCTACAGCAGGTGGCGGAGGTAGGGGTATGCGTATCGTTGCTAACGAATCTGAATTTGAAAAGGCATGGGATTCGGCACGACAGGAATCCGCCGCCGCATTTGGAAATGACGGCATGTACCTGGAAAAATTTGTAGAAGAGCCGCGCCATGTAGAAATACAGATAGTAGGTGATTGTAAGGGTAAAGCCTGCCATCTTTCCGAGCGTGATTGCAGCATTCAAAGAAGGCATCAAAAGCTCCTGGAAGAAACACCGTCACCCGTTATGACGGTATTCCCGGAGTTAAGGAATAAGATGGGTGAAGCAGCCGTAAAAGCAGCAGAGGCTATTAAATATGAAGGAGCTGGTACGGTTGAATTTTTGGTAGACAAAAACGGTGATTTCTACTTCATGGAAATGAACACAAGGATACAGGTGGAGCATCCTATTACGGAAGAAGTGACCGACTACGACCTAATCAAAGAACAGATCAAAGTAGCTGCAGGTATAGAGATATCAGGAAATAACTATGAGCCAAACCTCTACGCTATGGAATGCAGGATCAACGCGGAAGATCCGTCCAATGATTTCAGGCCATCTCCCGGAAAAATAACGAACCTCCATATGCCAGGTGGGCATGGCGTTCGAGTGGATAGTCATGTATACGCTGGCTATACCATACCACCTAACTATGATTCCATGATCGCCAAACTTATTGTAAGCGGACAAACACGTGAAGACGTGATCACCAGAATGAAAAGAGCACTGAGCGAGTTTGTCATCGAGGGGATAAAAACAACTATTCCATTCCACCTGAAACTCATGGATGATGAAATATTCAAATCCGGGATGTTCACCACAAAATTTTTAGAAGACTTTGATTTTAGCGACCTGAAGTGATTAGTATACCGGTCTTGCAAAACAATCCGGCATATGCAAGGGTTAATACAAAATGGAATTTAAAATTATTTCCAGAAAACAGAAGCCTGATTTTACAGGCTTTTGTTTTATATTACAATCCATGAAGGTCTTTATTGGTATACTTTGCGTGCTGCTTGCACTTCCTTCTTTCGGACAAAAAAAGGAATCATACTTTCAGGTAGGTGTATCCGCAAATAGCTATAAAGGAGAAATAGGCAACTACGATAGCTGGTCTCCCGGAATACAAGCGGGGATACTTTTTAACAAAAAGAAACGACTGAATGGAGCTCTGAATATTGGATTCGGCTCTTTGAGTAGTGAAGACCAGACCTTCGGTTTTCAAAGTAATACCGGCACACCCGCACCTAACAATTTCGTAAAAACGAACTTCCTCTTCTTCAACTACGATCTCCATATCAACATTATAAAAAAAGAACAGCTGATCCTCTACTTAAGCCAGGGTATTGGATTCATGCGTTTTACCCCTAAAGATGAATTTGACGAGGTATTGGAGTCACAGGAGGATACACGAAATGAAGGTGAAACTTATAGAAATCTGAGTTTTATTCTTCCCACAAGCATAGGGATCATTTATTTCACAAAAAGAAAGCTCGGCTTTTCTTTCCAGGCAGGTATATTCAATACTAATACCGACTATCTTGACAATATTTCAGAACTTGGAGACAGTGGAAATGATAATGCATTAAACCTGAGACTTGCACTCCTTATTCCATTATCCGATTAGCTTATTAGCTGCTTTCCTTCTCCAGAAGATCAACAAGATCGTTATACCAACTTTTGCCATATTTCCGGATCAGGGGTTCTTTCAAAAAATTATAGACCGGCACATTAAGAGAGGCGCCCAAATGACAGGCAGCATCACAAATATCCCACTGATCATAGTTCAGTGCATCAAATTCATCATATTTAGTAATGCGAATAGGATATAAGTGACAACTGATGGGTTTCTTAAAATCTGTTTGCTTTTCATTATACGCCTGTTCAATCCCGCATTTTAAGATCCCTTCTTTATCATAAATGGCATAAGCACATTCTTTTCCTCCTATAGTAGGTGTAGAATACTCACCCTCTTCATCCAGAATGTAAGGCCCCTGCTGCTCTATAGCACGAATACCTTCTTCCGATAAGAAGGGTTTGATCTTTTCATATGCTTGTTTCAACACGTCCAATTCATCTTCTTCCAAAGGCGCTCCCAGATCACCTTCCACACAACACGCTCCTTTACACTTTTCAAGATTACATACAAAGAAATTATCCTTAATGTCATCTGAGATTATCGTTTTACCAAATTCTATCATTACTTCAAAAATATATATTCTAAAATGATTCCTAACCATATGAGCTGGTTGTTAACCGTAAGATATCACTTCTGCATCATGTAGTATCGGGTCTATAGAACAAACCCTTCAAATTGTTGTTCTGAACCCTTATTTGATCCCCTCAAAAATGTAAATTGCAAAAAGATTAATGAGGTAGAATGGAGTATTTAAATAGCTTAAACGAGCCACAAAGAGAAGGGGTGGTTAATACAGATGGCCCCGTAATGATCATAGCAGGAGCAGGTTCAGGAAAAACCCGGGTGCTGACTTATCGAATTGCTTATCTTATTGATAATAAGCAAGTTGATCCGTTTAACATTCTAGCGTTAACGTTTACCAACAAGGCCGCTAAAGAAATGCGGGAACGTATTGAAAAAGTGGTAGGTACTGAGGCCCGTAATTTATGGATGGGTACCTTTCACTCTGTATTTGCACGAATACTGAGAGCCGAAGCCGATCATTTAGGCTACCCCAGTAACTTCACTATTTATGATACGGACGATTCCAAATCACTCATAAGAACTATCGTCAAAGAGTTTAACCTTGATGACAAGGTATATAAGGCAAATGTAGTGCTCAATCGAATATCCGGGGCAAAAAACAGGCTCATCTCCTGGCGTGAATATTTAAATAATCCCATTTACAAGGCTGACGATGAAAGTAACATGAAGCCTGAGCTCGGTCGTATTTATAAAACCTATGCAGAGCGCTGCTTCAAAGCCGGAGCCATGGATTTTGACGATCTATTATTCAATACCAATGTGCTTTTCAAAGAACACACAGACGTACTCAATAAATATCAGCAACGCTTTCATTATGTTATGGTGGACGAGTTTCAGGACACCAATATTTCACAATATCTGATCACCAAAAAATTAGCCGCCGTACGCCAGAACATTGCTGTAGTAGGTGATGACGCCCAAAGTATCTACGCCTTCAGGGGGGCGGATATTCAGAATATCCTGAATTTTGAAAAAGATTATTCTGATCTAAGAGTGATCAAGCTGGAGCAAAACTATCGTTCATCACGCAATATTGTTAACGCTGCGAACTCCGTTATTTTTAAAAATAAAGCCCAGCTCAAGAAAAACGTCTGGACAGATAACGAAGAGGGGAGCCTCATTGAGCTGCTTAAAGCCAATAGCGATGGTGAAGAAGGCAAGTTGGTAGCCTCCGCGATCTTTGAAGAAAAAATGCATCGTCAAATCAAAAATAATGAAGTCGCGGTGCTTTATCGGACCAACAGCCAGTCAAGGGCTATTGAAGAGGCGCTCAGGAGAATGAACCTCAAATACAAAATTATAGGTGGTCTTTCTTTTTATCAGCGCAAGGAGATCAAAGACCTTATGGCTTATCTCCGCTTTTCCATCAACCATAACGATGAAGAGTCTTTTAAACGTATTATCAACTACCCTCGACGAGGCGTGGGTGATACTTCCGTAAGTAAAATGATTGTAGCTGCTAATGATCATGCGATTAGTTTGTGGGAAGTATTGGAAAACGCCAACTCGTTCCTGGGTGGACGTGCAGCAAATGCTGTAATGGATTTTGTGACCACCATTAAAAGGTTTAAACTGGAAATAGAAAGTAAAGATGCCTTTGAAGCTGCTACTCAAATCGCCAAGACCTCGGGCATTCTGAAAGAGCTGTACGAAGATAAAACCGTTGAAGGCCTTAACCGATACGAAAACGTACAAGAACTGTTAAACGCTATTAAAGAATATGTAGACGATCCTGAAAAAGAAGACAAAAGCCTGGGGGCCTTTTTACAGGAAATCGCTTTAGTGACGGGGCTGGACAATGATAAAGATGATGATGAAGAAAAAATCACCTTAATGACCATCCATATGGCAAAGGGCCTGGAATTCCAGCATGTTTATATCGTAGGACTGGAGGAAGATCTTTTCCCATCACAAATGATGCTAAGTAGCCGTGCTGACCTGGAAGAAGAGCGGCGCCTTTTTTATGTAGCTATCACCAGAGCCAAATCTAAACTATTTGTCTCGTATGCACTAAGCCGTTACCGTTTCGGAAGATTAAAAAACTGTGAACCGAGTCGGTTCATTGAAGAAATAGATCCTGCATTCATTAAAATAAATAAAAAGTACAATCCGGCAGATAGCACTACCCAAAACGAGCGGCCGGATTATGCAAAAAACTTTGTAAAAGGAATGAAAAAGACGGTGTCTTCGAAACCGGTGAAAAAGAGCAGTTACAAACCCTCTGCCGATTTTACACCAAGCGATACATCGAACTTACAAGAAGGAATGAAAGTAGAACATCCTAAATTTGGATACGGTAAAGTAGTAGACATGGATGAAAGTGGGGCCAACCGTAAGGCCAAAGTTAGTTTCGACGACTTTGGAGAAAAGACATTATTACTTAGCTTTGCTAAACTCAAGATTCACGACAATTAACAATTGGCCAATACTTTAATACCAGCTTCGGCCAGCAAACAGCATTACATGGATTATAATACAAGCCTTTCTCCTTTAATTCTGAAAGAATATGGGAGGAACATTCAAAAACTAGTTGGCTTCTTAAGAACAATAGAAGATAAGGAGAAGAGGACCCAATACGCGCATACATTGGTAGAATTAATGAAGCAAATAGCTCCAACGGTTAAAGAGACCAATGAAACAAATCAAAAACTGTGGGACGATATGTTCATTATGGCAGGTTTCGAGCTGGAGGTGGACAGCCCCTACCCTATCCCTGAAAAGGAAATACTGGACAAAAAACCGGACCGGGTCGGGTATGTGAATAACAGAATAAAATACAGACACTATGGCCGCAATATAGAATTATTGGTAAATGAAGCCATCAAAAAAGAAGACCCACAGGAACGTGAAGATGCTATTGTCTATATAGGTAAGCTAATGAAAAGCTTCTATAGCAGTTGGAACAAAGAGGTAATAGATGATGAAGTCATTCTGAATAACATTCAATCCATTTCAGGCGGCGCCCTGAGTATCGATCTTGAAAAAGTGAGAGAAGGCAACCTTTTTGAGCGACTTTACAAGGACCGGAAAAAGTCTAACAATAACAATAATAACAGATCACAGGGCGGTAAGCACGATAACAGAAAAGGTGGAAGGAACCGCAGAAGAAGATAATGGGTTCATTTAAAATCCGTGGTGGTAAACAACTCTCTGGTGAGATCATTCCACAAGGAGCCAAAAACGAGGCCCTTCAAATACTATCCGCTGTACTGCTCACAGAACATCCTGTAACAGTATACCGTGTACCGGATATTCTCGATGTTAACAAATTAATAGAGCTCATTGGTGATATGGGCGCACGGGTTGAACAACTTAATACCGAGACCTACCGGTTCACCTGCAAAAACATTGATGTAAACTTCCTGGAAAGTGAACATTTCAAAACCAAGGCAGCCTCATTAAGAGGCTCTATTATGATCCTTGGCCCGCTTCTGGCCAGATATGGTAAAGCCAAAATACCAAAGCCGGGAGGCGATAAGATAGGAAGAAGGCGATTAGACACTCACTTTTTAGGCTTTCAAAATCTGGGCGCCAAGTTTGACTATTCGCAAAATGACGGTCTTTTTAAAATTGATGCATCTAATCTGAAAGGTTGTTACATGCATTTGGATGAAGCTTCAGTAACAGGAACAGCCAATATTATTATGGCTGCCGTACTGGCGGAAGGAACTACTACCATATACAATGCAGCATGTGAACCTTACCTGCAACAGCTATGCAATATGCTCAACCGTATGGGAGCAAATATTTCAGGTATTGGATCTAATCTATTAAAAATTGAAGGAGTTAGCAGTCTGAACGGTACCGATCACACGTTACTTCCTGATATGATCGAAGTAGGGAGTTTTATTGGTTTGGCCGCCATGACCCAATCTTCCATTACTATCAAAAACGCCGGAGTAGAATATCTCGGATTAATACCTGAGGTATTCAAAAGGCTGGGCATCAGGATGACTTTTGAAGGGGATGATATTATTATTCCCGCACACAAGCATTACGAAATAGAGACCTTCATAGACGGTTCTATCATGACTGTAGCAGATGCCCCATGGCCAGGGTTTACACCGGACCTGCTGAGTATTATACTTGTAACAGCTATACAAGCCAAAGGCACCGTTTTGGTACATCAAAAAATGTTTGAAAGCAGGCTCTTCTTCGTTGATAAGTTGATCGACATGGGGGCCCAGATCATTCTGTGTGACCCGCATCGTGCCACGGTAATAGGTTTAGACAGAAAACAGAACCTTCGTGGTATCAACATGTCTTCTCCGGATATTCGGGCAGGAGTATCACTTCTTATTGCAGCATTGTCAGCAGATGGTGAAAGTATCATCTCCAATGTCGAGCAAATTGACCGCGGATACCAGGACATTGAAGATCGGTTAAAAGCACTTGGAGCCGACATCCAACGTATAGAATAATCGTAATCATTTGTTCATAATTGGCTCTATGTAATTGATTTTTAATATGTTATATTTAAAACTATTACAACTTAAACCTTTTACATTTAAATGGAGCATTTAGAACAAATGAAAAATCTACTCATGGACTATGCGGTAGACTATGGGTTGGCCATCCTGAAAGCGATAATTGTCCTCGTCATTGGATTATGGATTATCAGGGCCATTCGTAATGGATTTGAGAAACTATTATCGAAAAGAAACGTCGATGCATCATTGAAACCATTTTTAGGAAGTTTGGTTTATAACATCCTCCTGGTGCTATTGATCCTTAGCGTGCTTAGCACAATAGGTATACAGATGACCTCTTTCATAGCTATTGTTGGTGCGGCGGGCCTGGCGATTGGCCTGGCTCTGCAAGGCACTCTTCAAAACTTTGCAGGAGGCGTGGTAATACTCGTGCTCAGGCCTTTTAAAGTAGGTGATTACATTGACGGAGGTGGGCACTCCGGTACCGTAAAAGAAATCCAGATTTTCAATACGGTCTTAATAACACCAGATAACAAACGTATCACCATTCCAAACGGAACATTATCTAATGATTCCATCGTCAACTACTCTTCGGAACCCATACGACGAGTCGACATGGTATTTGGCATTGGATACGACGATGATATAAAAACCGCAAAAGACTTATTGGAATCTATTGTTACAAGTGACGAACGTATACTCAAAGACCCGGCACACACCATAGCAGTAAGTGAACTTGGAGATAGCTCGGTAAACTTTGCCGTACGCCCGTGGGTAAAGAAAGAGGACTATTGGAGTGTTTTCTTCGACCTTCAGGAAAAGGTCAAACTGGAATTTGACAAAGCAGGTATTTCCATTCCTTACCCCCAACGCGATATACACGTATACAACGAAAAGTAATGAAAACAAAAAAGGGGTTGCTCATAAGAAAAGAACAACCTCTTTTTGTTGGATTGTTTCTCCAGGTTTACACCTGGCTTAATCCTCCATCCACTTCCAATTCTACTCCATTGATAAAAGAGGCCTCATTTGAAGCCAGGAACAACACGGTCTTGGCTAATTCTTCCGAGGAACCAAAACGACCAAGTGGCACCTGCTGCGCAAAACCTGCTCCCATCTGTTGTACTTCATCTTCAGATAAACCTATTTTACCATAAAGTGGTGTATCTATCGGGCCCGGCGCCACACTCACAGAACGTATTTTTTTCTCTTTCAGCTCATTCGCCAATACCCTGGACAACGACCTTAGCGCTGCCTTGGTGGCTGAATAAACGGATGTACCCGGAAAGCCTTTTTGTCCTACTATAGAAGTATTTCCAATGATTACCCCTCCCTCATTAATGTACGGCACTGCCTCCTTTATTGTAAAAAAAGGGCCTTTCACATTGGTATCAAATAAATCATCAAAATGCTCTTCCGTGATATCCAGGATTGGTAAAAAAGGAGCAATACCAGCGTTTAAAAACAGGATATCAATATTACCATAGGTTTCCACCGTTTTTTGAATCGCTAACTTACCTTCCTCAATATTCGCTGCATCTGCCAAAATGTAAGTGACTTCGCCTGATATGGCATTGGCAGCCTGCTCAAGCGCTTCACGCCTTCTGCCGGTGATCACCACTTTAGCTCCTTCTTGTGCAAATAGTTTAGCCGTAGCCAGGCCTATCCCACTATTACCCCCGGTGATCAGCGCTACTTTGTTTTCTAATTTTCCCATTATTTATTTTTTATTTGAAACGTTCATTCCAAATAACGATATACTGAAACAAACGTTTCAAATAAACGGGCCTTTTTATAAACTTTTTAAAATTTGATTAGTAATATCCTCTATATCAGAACTTTGATGATCTAAAATACTGATCAATCTCAGGCCATGAAGACTGGAAAACAAGTAAAGCGCCAGCTGTTTAGGATCTTTCGAAACCGCTATTTCACCCATTTCCTGGGCTTGCTCAATAAGGGTTGAGAACATAGTTACCATGCTTTCCTGGTTTCTTAAGAGAAAGTCACGGATTTTCGGCTCATTGCCACCTAGTTCGGTAGTACAGTTTGTAATCAGGCAGCCTTTATCTTGTTTGCCCTGAATGATTTCATCTCGTATACTTTCGAACACAAAGGTAATAGCAGCTCTGGGGCTTTCCTCTAACTTAATACGTGATTGCAAGTTATCATTTTGCATCTTTTGATAATACCTCAAAGATTCTTCGTAGAGTTTGAATTTATCACCAAAGGAATTGTATATACTGGATCGATTTAAGCCGGTAACATCTACCAGGTCCTGCATGGATGTAGCGTTATAGCCTTTGTGCAAAAAAAGCTGTGTTACTTTTTTTATCACATCTTCGCGATCAAACAAAACAGACTTAGGCATACTGAAACAAACGTTTCAAAAAAAAATTAGTTTCAGAGTCAAATTCCCACAATTATTAAACTTCTCCTTTTTTCTTTTTCATGCAACCTCTTAAAAGTTAATAGGGTCTTTAATCAAATGAAAAATCAACTCTTAACCCGTAACCTTTACTGTAACAAAGAGTACTCCTGATATAACCCATCTTGTAATATGCTGAAAAATTACTTTGTTGTCACTTTAAGGAATATTTTCAAGAATTCCGTTTATTCATTTATCAACATTACGGGTCTGGCTATCGGCATTGTATGCAGCTTATTGATCATACTTTGGGTAGAAGATGAGGTATCTTACGATCATTTTATTCCTAAAAGTGAGCGATTATACCAGGTATGGGTAAATGCCCAGTTTAGTGGGGAAATCAATTCATGGAACTCCGTGCCTCTTCCCACCTACGAAGCTATGAAAACCCGTAACAGCAATATTGTCAATTCAGCCGTTTCAGACTGGGGTGGAGAACACCTTCTAAAGTGGGAAGAAACCCGGGTAACTAAAACAGCCTATTATGTGAGTGAAGAATTTCTGGAAATGTTCGGGTTTTCGTTGTCTTCAGGTAGTGCTGAAACTGTCCTGGACGATCCTTATTCAATTGTACTCACCGCATCCACTGCCAAAGCATTGTTCAACGATGATGATCCGATCAACAAAGTGGTGCGCTTTAATGATCAGTATGATCTCAAAGTGACCGGAGTATTAGAGGATCTACCGGAAAACTCATCTTTTGAATTTGACTTTCTTGTGACCTGGAAGCTAAATGCTTTAAAGGAATGGATACAGAATAATAACGACAACTGGGGTAACTATTCCTTTCAAGTTTATGTGGAGCTCAATAACCCTGAAAATGAATTGGAAGTAGAACAAGCCATAGTACACCTGCTGCAGGAAAACGGTGAAGAGGACATGAAGCCCGAGTTCTTTTTACATCCCATGCATCGCTGGCGATTACATTCTACTTTTGAAAATGGTCAGGAAAGTGGCGGAAGAAATGATTTTATCCGGTTGTTCACCATTATTGCCATTTTCATCCTGGTCATTGCATGTATCAACTTCATGAACCTCGCCACAGCACGATCAGAGCGCAGGGCTAAAGAAGTTGGTATACGTAAAAGTATTGGCTCTAATCGCTATGAATTGATCTTGCAATTTCTCGGTGAGTCGCTTTTTATTGCAACAGTATCATTTATCGTTGCCCTTTTAGTGGCTCAATTAGTTCTTCCTGCGTATAACGACCTCGTTGATAAACAACTTAGTATACCTTATGCATCCTTATCTTTCTGGCTGTTTTCTATCGGTATTATCTTATTTACGGGCCTTGTCTCCGGCAGTTATCCGGCCTTTTATCTCTCTTCCTTTCAGCCAGTGAAAGTACTCAAGGGAAAAGTCACCACAGGCAGACAGGTCAGTACCCCCAGGAAAGTACTGGTCACACTCCAATTTGGTTTTGCCATTTTACTCATTATTGGCACTATAGTCATTTTCCGTCAGATCCAGCTCGTAAAAAGCCGTGACCTTGGTTATGACCAGGAAAACCTGATCTCCATCTTTACGAATGATGAACTTGATAAAAACTATTACACACTCAAAGATGAATTAGAACAATCCGGCGCTGTATTATCTGTAACCAGGTCAAATGGGGCTATCACCACGATTAACTCCAATAACTTTGTCGGGTGGCCTGGCAAACCGGAAGACCTGAGGGTAATATTTACCACTGTTGCCACTGAATATGACTATGCCAGGACCATGGGCATAGAAGTGCTTATGGGACGGGATTTTTCAAGAGAGTTTAAAAGTGATACCGCCGCTATTATCATTAACAAAGCAGCGCTGGACTTAATGGACCTCGATGAGCCAATAGGAACTGAACTGGACTTATGGGGAGGTAAAAGAACACTCATAGGTGTAGTAGACAATGTACTTATGGGGTCTCCGAACGAGGCGATCAAACCCCTTTTTATGATCATGAACCCGGATTGGATCAATGTCATCTCTGTAAGATTGAAAAAAACAAATGATTTAAACGCTACACTGGCGCAAGTAGAAGGTATCTTCGAAAAGCACAACCCGGCATATCCTTTTGAATATACATTTGCAGATGAAGCTTTTCAAAAGAAATTTACCACCGTGGAGATGACGAGCAAACTTGCCACATTATTTGCGTCTTTAGCGATTGTCATCACCGGACTGGGTTTATTTGGATTAGCTTCTTTCACAGCAGAACAGCGTACGAAAGAAATAGGAATACGTAAAGTACTGGGTGCTTCCATATCCAGCCTGGTCGGTTTAGTATCGAAGGAATTCTCGCTGCTGGTGATCATTTCATTCGCTATTTCAGGCCCCATATCCTGGTGGCTACTCGATCAATACCTGGACCGCTACTCCATACGTACAGCTATCGACTGGTGGGTATTTCCTCTAACCGGTGGTGTGGCACTGTTATTTGCCCTGATCATTGTAAGTAACCAGGCATTCAGGGCAGCAAAAGCTAATCCGGCAGAATCATTAAGAAGTGAGTAAATCCAAAACTCCCTTCTGCATAGCTTCTTCTTTATTACCTTAATGAATTGGTTTTAGCAGGGTAACTCCAAGCGTAATCCTCTTGAGAAAAAGATCGCTTACCTATTATAACCGAACATACTTTTGTGCTTATTACTTGTGTCTTAACGACTCTCCTGTTTTTGCTCCTTTTAAAACAAAGAGTGCTATTTCCAGATAATAGAAGCCTTTATATAGTCTTTTAACATTTTTAAGAAAGAGTAATATTTTCATTACTCTATATTCCAATTTGACAGAAAACTTATTATAGTAATAGAATAACGCTTTATAAAATTCTTTTTCGACTTTTATATCACAGGCCTTATTTGGCATATGGTAAATGAACTTTGCTTCCGGAACTAAAAAAGTTGGATAGTTAGCTTTTTTAAATCTCATAGCAATGTCCTCCTCTCCACAGTGCAAAAAGTAATTAGTATCAAAACCACCTATTTCCTTAAATTTTTTACCATCAACAAACATTGCTGCACCAGTAACAAAGTCGACTTGTATAGGAAAGGTGAATTCACTTTTACGATCCGGGTACTTGAGTGGATTAAAAACATTTAAAAGGGATACACCAAATAGCGATCGTATCAAACCGGGAAAGCTGTTAAAAGAAGGATGGAAGTTTTTATTTGAATCATACATTTGACCAGTACATAACGCCACCTCTCTATTACTTCTCATAAAAAAATAAAGGATCCTGAGATTATCATTAAGAAATGCCACATGATTGCTTAAGAAATAAATATACTTTCCATCACATTGTTCAGCACCTAGCATATGTCCTTCAGAAACTCCTAAAGTAACACTACTTCTGATCACTGATACACAGGCTATCTCTTCACAAAAATGGCTCAAACGGTCATAGTCCAATTCGTTAGAATTATTATCAACGATTATGATTTCATAATTAAGATCATCATTTGACTTATCCAAAATACTGTTCACACAGTACATTGAATAGGATGATGAGTTATCATTGATAAAGATCACTGATACATCTTTCATTTGACCAACCGTTTTACTAAAGTACATTAAGGACATCGGGAACTATAAGGACCATACTTCATCTGAGCTCTTGCATTGAAAGACTCGCCTTGTTAAGGTTTTCATATCCAGCGACTCATTTCAACCGCATGTGTATTGTATTAGCAGGTAGCTTCTATCATACCAGACATACCGACAATACACGAAATGCTTTGTAAGGCTAGCCATTACCTGTTTTGCCTACAATAACCAACCTTGGTCATTTTTTACCAAAATGCAGATGCAGGTTTATCTATTGAAAAACCTACAGACGTTTGTCTGAGATCATTCCACTTTCATCTTTTTTATAACAGATTGATATGCAGCAAAAATGCCCAAGGCATCCTCACCTTCTATGGTGCTAATAAGCCGGACGGGCTCGGCAAACGGATTTTCATTCTGATCGATATCAACTAAAACTTTTTGATATTCGTAATAATTTTTGTCTGTAGTGAGCAATTGAATTTCTAACGAATCGATTAATACCTTTTGACCATTTACGAAGTAATTCAACAAAATATCAGTATCCGCCGAAATAACCTCCCCGTCCCTGCCATTATCTGTCTTAAAGCCTTCTTCAGCAAAATCCAATCCCAGGTAAAAATTGCGATCACGATCAACATCATCTTTATAACCTCCTGATACTCTGTAATAATTCTCTTCACCTTTCTGGTCTCTCCAAAATACCCTTAGCCGGAAACCATCCCTAGTCTCACTGATGGTCGTTCTGATGTCAGTAGCCGGTGTTTCAGGTACCTGACAGCTTGCTTTATATGTATTTCCACCAGTTTTTACCTCGAGAAAATATTGCTTTCCAGCCTGTATCGGGAATACATCCGTTTCCAGATTGTACCTCGCAGTTACATCATCAAAGGGAATTACGTTACTCACAGTACCATCCGAAATAATAACCTCTGCATCCGTGATCAAATCGGCACCAAAGTTGGTAATTCCCAAAACTGGTCTGGACAATGAGACCTCAACAGAAATAATAGAATCTTGTGGAGATATGAGAGAATTAATCACCACTTTTCGATCTGTATTAACCAAACCTTTCGGGTTTACCTCTTCTACACAACTGGCAACAAAAACAGATAGAACAAGCAGCAAAGCATTGTTGAAAATAATTTTAGGAAGGCAGATCATACTATTCATCATTTATATTTAAAACTCCAGGCGATAACTGATGGATGGAATAACGGGAAGTATACTCACCTTTTTAAGAGCTATCTTTTCACCCTGAGGTACTGTCTTTGACTCTGTATAATAAAAAAATGGATTTCTACGATTGTATATATTATAAATACCGATGTCCCAGGTCCTGATACCTCTTTTCTTCTTTTTATGGAATTGTATTCCAAAATCCAGGCGGTGATAAGCCTCCGCTCTGAAGTTATTGATTTGCTCTATATCATCAAACTCAGGTTCAAAAAAGAAAGAATGTGACAGTTTTTCTTGTGCTACCCGAAAAGTACCGGTAGGCACAGTAAAGTTATTACCTGTACCATACACCCAGGTTCCGGACAAAGTAATTTTATTTGATGGTTTAAAAACCCCTACCAAAGATACATCGTGACGTCTGTCATATTTGGCAAAATACTTTTCTCCTAAATTCAATTCATCGAATTGCAACTCTGTCTTTGAAAGGGTATAGCCAAGCCAACCGGTAAATTTTCCCAGCTTTTTCTCCAGAAATACTTCAGCGCCATAAGCCCAGGACTGCCCGGCAGTGATGTTATCTTCCCAGTTAACATTTTCAGCAGACTCAGGATCATCCAGTACCAAAAAAGTTGCCCCTTCCTTGTAGGCGATAACATCGTCTGACTTTTTATAATACCCTTCTATGGTCAGGCTAAGTCCATGCCTGCTGTTAAAATCTTTTGCCAGCCCAATGGCTACCTGCCGGGAACTTTGTGGTTTTACCTTATCTGTGGACGAAACCCACAAATCAGTCGGCAGGCCTATGCCTGAGTTGGTAAGCAAATGTATGTATTGGTTCATACTGGCGTAGGATGCCTTCACCGAGAGCTTATCATTCAGCATATAGGCCATAGACAATCTCGGCTCCGGTTTGAAATATTGTGTGTTTTTATAGTTAAAATGGCTTAGCCGCAATCCAAGTAAAATATTGAGCCGATTAAAAAGTCGCATATCATCTTCAGCATAAACAGCCGTTTCGATAGAATTGAATTTATCTTGTTCATCCTTAGGCTCTATACCTGTCTCCCGCAATACCAAAGCACGCGGGGTGAAGCTGTGATGGGTGGTCAGCAAACCAAAACGTAAGCTATGACTCGGGTTAGGAAAAAAGTCGAGGTCAAACTTTGCACTGTAATCTGTTATCCCGGATGAGTATTTGAGTTTATAATCAAAGTCCCGATCCTCTTCATCGGCCGAGATATCAAAGCTATATCGACTAAAAATCAAGGAGCTATTGGCAAACAGCTTATCGTTGAACTGATGATTCCAACGCAAAGTGCCGGTGGCATTACCCCAGCCAAGACCCGCATTAAATTTACTATCTTCATACTTCTCTTTTGCATAAAACTTGTCACGGCCAAAATAACCGCTCACATAAAGCTTGTCCCTACTGCTAAATTCATGATTGATCTTAGTGTTGAGGTCATAAAAATAATAACCGCCACTTGCCTCACCATCCGAAGACGCCTTAATAAAGGGGGCTGCCAATACATCGAGATACGTTCTTCTGCCGCTGACAAGGAAAGAAGTCTTTCCCTTTTTAATAGGCCCTTCCAGCATGAAACTGGAGGATAACAGACCTATACCAACCTTTCCATGGACTTCCTCTTTATTGCCGTCTTTCATATCCATTTTCACCACGGAAGACAGCCTTCCTCCGAACCTGGGCGGAAAGCCACCTTTATACAGCTCCACAGATTTTAACGCATCTCCATTGAACACACTAAAGAAGCCGAAAAGATGACTGGCATTATACACCACAGCTTCGTCCAGAATTATCAGGTTTTGGTCTGGCCCGCCCCCCCTGACATAAAGCCCTGAGCTTCCTTCTGACCCTGACTGAACACCAGGCATCAATTGAAGCGTTTTCATCACATCTTTTTCACCTAAAAAGGAGGGGAAATCCTGTATCTTTCTTGTTGGAAGGCTAACGACACTCATTTGGCTCTTTTCACTTATCAGTTCTTGTTGCTCAGCCATGACCACTACCTCCTCTAAAGCTATTGCAGAAGCTGTCAGTTCTATATTGATGCTTTTATTTTCATTTAAGTTAAGACGTTTGCTTATTGGCTCGTAACCAATGAAGGAATACTGTACATCATATGTTTCATTCCCGGCTAACGTAAGGGAATAGAAACCATACGTATTGGTAACTGCACCGGTTTTCAAGTCAGGCAGATAGACAGTAACCCCGGGTAACAACTCACCACTTCCTTTTTCTTTGACATAACCACTGATACTATATTTTTGTGCAAAAACAACACTACAGGGCAAAAGAAAAATGACAAGGCCAAGCCTTAGTTTTGTTTTCATGTTTGGGGTAAGGTAAAATTGACGCAAAAATGATTACTGAGTTACATTAAATTGTGAATGATAAGGAACATACTTCACCTGAGTACGCGTGTTGAGAAGCTAATCTTAACCCCATCCATAGATCAAGATTTTCATAACCAACAACTAACTATACAACATGTGTATTTAAATATTATAAGACTCATTATACCTACAAAATGCAAAAATACTTAACAAGGTAGTCATTACCGGTTTTATCCGCAATGACCAATAAACCTGTAAGCCACATATCTGAAATCATTACGCTCTAACCTTTTTATCAATTTTTGATATGTGGAAAAAATGCCTGAAGTACCTTGTACCTCCTATTGTACTAATTGTTTTATTCATGGTATTCGATTACTTCGCTAAACACAACGAAGAATCATTATTATTGATATACATCTCTCACCATATCTTTGGTTTCATTCAAGTGTGTTAAGGGTAATTTTAACTAACTCCCCACTACCTGAGATAAATCGAGTACTGTGTACGGCCAGTTAATGAGGTTCGCAGGCTATTCACTGAATCCAATTACAAGTATCTGAAACCTCAATCCTTTTATCCCTTCCAAAACGCCTCAGCACGCCCATACCGTTCTATTTTAAATTCTCATTATATAGCAGATCAGTATCTTTTTTTAGACCTTTGCCATTGAGTTTAAAATTCACCTATCACCAAGTGCAATTTTCTGTCCATGCCTTAATGAATTACCCATCTTAGCTCCTTTTAGTATGAAAAGTGAAATTTTCAGGTAATTGGCTCCTTTATATGCTCTTTTGACATTTTTAAGAAAATGCAAAAGTTTTATAATCTTATATTCCAGGAAGCCTGAGTACTTCTTGTGATAATAGAATAGCGAAACATAAAACTCTTTCTCAATTCTTAGATCACGGATGGTACTTTTACTCACGTGATGAATAAACTTTGCTTCCGGAATTAAGAAAATTGAATACCCGGCCTGCTTAAACTTCATCGCAATATCTTCCTCTTCACAGTATAAAAAATAGTTTGTATCAAAGCCACCTACTTCTGCAAATTTTTCAAAATTAACAAACATTGCAGCCCCGGTTGCAAAGTCCACTTGTACCGGACAAGTAAATGCACGTTTGCGACTTGGATATTTGCGAGGATTAAAAATACTCAGCAGGGATGCACCGAACAACGCTCGCCTTAAGGTAGGAAAGCTGTTGAAGGAAGGTTTAAAATTTTTATTTGAATCATACATTTGACCAGTACATAATGCTACGCTCTTATTACTTTCCATAAAAGAGTAAAGAATCCGAAGGTTATCATTGAGGAACTCGGTGTCATTGTTCAAGAAATAAATGTAACTTCCCTGAGCCTTCTGTACGCCGAGCATATGACCTGCGGAAAACCCCAAATTAATTCGACTTCTTATCAATGACACACATGCCACTCCTTTACAAAAATGGTTTAGACGATCATAGTCTTGCTCATTTGAATTATTATCAATTATGATTATTTCGTATTCCAGATCACTATTTGTCTTATTCAGAATACTGTTCACACAGTTCATGGAATAGGATGCAGAGTTATAGTTGATCATAATTATTGATATATCTTTCATCTTGTTTGTGGTTTTATTCAGGTACATCAAAGGCAATTGGTTTTACTAAATGGGCGTACTTGACCCTGATTCCTTTAATCACTCTGGTAAAGTAGTTAGTTATAATCCTGTTAGATAGATTAAGAATTAGAAGTGTCGATACTCATATACCAGCACAAAAATTACTGTGAGCAGTTGATTGACTTTAATGCAGATGAGATAGAACATTCTGTTACAAGTAAAGGTTGAATACTCGGAATGAAATGCACATCTATAATCATTTACCTATCATAACGCCAATAGAAGCTTTCATCAAAGGCTCAAAATATTCATGCCCTATGTCATAAGAAACTCCAACTCCTCCATCCAGGAAACCTCGTTTCCCAAAGCGTCTTTGCATTCCCCATGCTACTCCGATCTTAAATTCGTCAAACCCTTTATAATCTACCCCACTTGGCCCGCCTCCTAAGTTTATATCCGTGTTATGGAAATAATTTTTATAAAAATCGTCTATCAAAATGCTAATATAATTCCCCTCAAAATTTCTCGTTGCAGTGCCTCTCCTCATGTGCCTGTTGAAGTTATAATAATAGCGTAGCTCCATATCAATGGCTATTCTATATTCATTGTAATTATCACTACTGAAAAACGATGAATAATTTTTGGTGATCCGCCTGGAGTTGCCATGATTAAACTGAGACCTGTATTGAACGATCAGGGAAAGGTTATTCATTATTTGTTGTTCCCAACCTAAGGTTAATCTCCCTCCCGAGACAGTTCCAAGGGTGTGATTTCTGGTATTAGGCTGGTACCAAAAGCCCGGGTCAGAGATCCTGAACATTCCGCCTCCAATGGTATACCCTTCGCTAAATTCATTGAATTTTGAAGCCCCGGTATCAACGCTTTTAGATTTGCCGAATGCTATGCCTGACCCTACTGACAGGCCCATTCGGAATGTGCTTAGATTACTGAGATATTCCGCCTTAATACGTGCATCAAAAAATCCCCATTTACCAATTTTTTGTTGCCTCCCAAAGCTAAGTCCATAAATATAGTCATCTTCAAGACTGGTATAAATGGCGTTATCAAAGCCTTGTTGCCCAAAAGATCTTTCAAAAGAAGCGGCGAAGTAAGTCCCTGAAAAATTATTCACTCGATCATAGGCAGACTTAGACGATTTTCGTTTCGACGGATAATACCTTAATTGAGCAAACAAAGAACTTCCATAATATAAGGGGAGTTCCCAACCTAATTCAACAGAAAGGGATGGTTTTAATTTATGCTCCACCGACATACCTAGCCCATCAATATTTACATCTTCCGTTATAGGAACATTCAACTTGATCAAACTCCTTCTTTCCTGCCAACGCTGGTCAACATATTGGTATTTTCTTTCTTCTTCGAAGTCTTCCAAGCTTTTCTCTTCCACTGATGTTGAGATAGTTCCTTCTTGCGCTATACCTTGTATCGAAGCTATAAGTGCCAAGAAAATGGTTAAATGGATCGTTTTTGTAAAATTTGGCATATCAATTCGACGTTTCTCTGAGTACTATAGTACTGTAACTTGTTGAGATAAATATTGAGGTATTGGATTGATTAAATTCCCGGTCGTAATGTTCCATATTACCATCCGTGGAAATTTCGGAATTTCCCAGTGAGTTCGGGAGAATAATCTTCCCTTGCTTGTTTTGCAAACGATAGTTATAGGAAGTCAGGTTAGGGGCATTAAAACTGACCTTGGTTTTATTACTATTTATATTCAACGCATCACGGGTACCTCCTTCAATTTCTATTTCACCATAATTACTTTTTATATCTATTTGTCCCTTGAAAGCAGCCATCCTCAGTTTCGACTTTTCAAAGCTTCCCGTAAAATGACCTTTATAGTTTTCCACCGTCAAGTCACTAAAAAAGGATTCCAGCATGGTGCCACCATGATGATCTTTCAGCGTAAACTCAACAAATCTTACCCTGCTCTTGAGGTTTGACCTAATCCCTGAAACATATAGCGTACCGTACAAATTGGTTACATCCAACGCACATTCATAAGGCACCTTTATCGTATAGGAGAACAATAGATTACCCTTGATACGAGCATTACGCCCATTAGCATCAAAGTAGTTTTTTATGCTATGACCCTTAGCGGCTTTTTCCAATTTATAGCCTATATATGCCAGCTCCTTTTTAGCGATCTCTTCATTTGGGTGCTTAGAGATCAGCTTGAGCATGATATCAATATAATCACCGGACCAGGCTTCCACATTAATATTGGCTTTTTCAGCAGTAATCATTAATGATTCCCCTGCTTTGAACTCCAGCTGCTGCTCAATTTTCTTTGTGACTACATGTACCTTGTTCTGACTCAAAACTGAGTATGGTAGCGTCATCAAACCCATGTTGATCAACAAAAACATGACTATTTTTATTTGTACCTTCATCATGATGTTATAATCTGGATAAGCTGATACATTATTTCTGATTTAAAATTTTCGATCTCTGTTTTGGACCGGGCCAGCGCCGGATCTTCACCATACATGGCAATCATTTGATCCAAGCTCTCGATTTCTTCTGCTACCTCGTCCAGTTGATCTTTTAACTCAATGAATTCCGGGGTTTTACATATTTCCAGGTCACTCAGACACATAGACTCAATCAATTCCCTGGCACCTTCATCAGAGCCGGCCTCATTTTCATCCAACATGGCAGTTTCTGCATCCTCCACATAGTGAGTGTAGGTAATAGTAGCTCCAGGATCAGCAATGAAAACTTTGATAAATACAACAGTAACAATAGATACTGCTGCGGCTATAGATGACCATAACATCGTTCGCCCTCTACTTTTTTTTAGATTTTGGTACCCAAGTTCACTTTGCAATGTCTGCCACAAGTCGTCTTCATTCCACGACAATTCCGGCATAGAATCAAGTGATGTCACTTTTTCCCTTAGTATATCATCAAGTGTCTTCATCGGCATATTTCTTTGATCAGGATACTTTGTAATCTGCGCTTTGCCTGAACAAGCTGAGACCTTGAAGTGCTCTCTGCGATGCCCAATTTTTCAGCTATTTCCTTATGGCTAAAACCTTCAATTACGCTCAGGTTAAATACTGCGCGGTAACCTTCCGGTAAACTCAATATGGCTTGAAAGATGTATTCTGCTTCTAAATTTTCCAATGCTATGTAGTCCCAGGACAAGTCAGAGCTTTCATCAAGTGATGAGACATGAAGTGGCTTTCGCTTACGCAGATAACCTAGAGCTTCATTTAACATTACCTTTTTAACCCAGGCGGTCAATCCGCCTTCTCCCCGGTATTCAAACTGTGCTATGTTACGATATATTTTTAGAAAACCTTCATTAAGTACCAGCATCGTTTCTGATTCATCTTTGATATACCGATAACACATACGCGTCATAGCACTACAGTATTTTTCGAACAAAAGCCTCTGCCCCTTCCGGTCTCCTTTTTTACAAAGTTGAATGAGTTCGAGGTCTGTCAATATGCTGCGAATTCTGCCATCGTTTATCTAATAATGCGCCCCGCGGAACAAACGCTGTATCACGTAGAAAAATTTATTTTGGAATGCTTTATCATCAGGTAGTCTTAATAAAGACCCTGCTTTGACTCGTAACGCTTGAAGACACACCGAAAACAAGATAAATAGGCCAAATTAAAGGAAATAGAGGGCTTACCAGCATTCATTTTTAATAAAGTACAACTTCAGAAAGTGAAAGAAATCATAAATACTGAACTTGCCTTATAGCTACTAAATAAAAAAGGTCAGTAAAAACCGACCTTCATAATTTCCATCCAATTATACTTATTTCTTCAGCCCCGGGCTACGTTCAAGAAATTCATCGTAGAGCTTTGTATGGCGACTTTCCATAGGTATTTGCCAACCGTTAATAAAAACGTGCTTCACCTGGGTCTTTGTTTCGAAAATGTCTCCATCCGTCACTACTATGTTGGCTATTTTTCCTGTCTCGAGAGAACCTATTTCATTCTGCAACCCAAATATTTCCGCAGGTACGATAGTAATGGCTTTTAATGCTTCTTCTTTACCCATACCATAGGTTGCTGCAAACCCAGCATTATAAGGAAGGTTTCTTACATTTTCAGCTCCTGAAGTACGAATAGCCACTTTTACCCCTGCTTCATGCATAATTCCCGCGTTAGCATACGGACGATCATACCGATCATAATCGCGTGTAGGCCGACTTAATACAGGGCCGGTGATTACAGGTACCTTAGCTTCAGCAAGCTCTTTGGCCATTCGCCACCCTTCTGAGACACCGGTAAAAACAACCCTAAGATTTTTATTCTCTACCCAATCCAGGGCGGCCTGTATGTCTTTGGCAGTATTTACCTCCAGTAGCAAAGGGGTTTCACCTCGTAATACCGGTAATAATACCTCCATCTCAGGGTAGTAATCCAGCTGTTCTTTACTCGCAGCTGCTTTGATCGCTGAATCGATTTTATGATATTCTACTACCTTGGCCCAGGTATCTTTCAGGTTTTTCAGAGATTTATCAGATGCCTTTTTTATCTCCTCATCGGTTCTGCGATCGAAACGCCCTCTCCTGCCTGTGGAAGGAAAGTTAAGTACCACACCTTTAAAACCTGCATACATTTGGTTTGGGGTATAACCATGTAAATGAACAAGTGCCGCTGTTCCGGAAAACAATCCTCCCGAAGGAACCGACAGAGATGTAGTGACCCCACTTACCCGGGTTACAGGTATCAGCACAGAATTTGGATTGATGGCAGTAAGCGCCTGAACCTGAGGTATAACATCACCAATTTCACTGAAGTCACGTGTCCGGGCATCTGAGCCTACTTCGGTAAGACCAAGACGGGTGCCGCCATCGATCATACCAGGATAGATAGTCAAACCGGAGCAGTCAATGATCTCTGCACCATCAGGAACGGAAACTGACGTGCCAATAGCTTTAATTTTGCCCTCACTTATCAACAAACTACCCTTACTGACCGTGCCATTAGTAATAGTTTCAAGCGTCGCATTGGTCAATGCGAACGTACCTTTTTTACCTTTTGCATTCTGAGCATTCACAGAACCAATGGAACAGGTGAAAAGTATGACTACAGCTATTTTTGCGATGTGATTCATAGTCCCTCTTCCTATTGTTTGAATAAAAAATCAGTATCCTGCATGCATCGGTCTGTTTCGTGATCAGAAACCGCCAATGTTACCTCTATCTTTTCTTCCGGATCTACATAAATGCGCATGTCATCGGCATCGTTTTCCAGATCAAATTCGATAATACCATCTACCAACGTGATCATAGGAATCGCATAAATAGATAATGGGTGATTCTTAAAAATGGCAATATCAGCCTCTTTACCCACTTCCAAAGATCCTACCCGATCGTCTATTCCGAGCTGTTTTGCCGGATTCAGCGTGATCATAGAAAGAGCTTCAACATCTGATAATCCACCATATTTTTGCGTTTTAGCAGCTTCATGATAAAGGTGCCGGATTAATTCACCGGAATCGGAATTGATAGAAGTTACCACCCCATTCCTAGCCAAAATAGTTGCGTTATAGGCTGTAGAATAATACACTTCAAATTTATACGCCCACCAATCTGAAAAAACGGAGGCCATTGCACCAAATTCGGCTAGCTCAGGCGCTACTTTAAAGCCTTCGTTCACATGTTGGAACACCAGCCGTTTAATGCCAAAATCCCGGCTAACGTTCATTAACATATAGATCTCGTCTGCCCGGTAGGAATGGCAGTGGATGATAATTTCTCCTTTCAGTATGTCTGCTAATGTTTCCAGCCTGAGATCATATCTGGGAGACATCCCCTTAAAACCCTTTTGTTTCTTTTCCGCATTATATTTATCCCACTTTTTCATGTATTGACGAGCTTGTGAAAAAGAGCTCCTGAAGACCTCTTCAACTCCCATCCGTGTGCGAGGTAATATTCCATTACCTGAACCATGCACACGCGTCGGGTTCTCTCCCAAGGCAAATTTTATCGTGCGTGGTGCATTCGACATTTTCATCTCATCAGGGTCAATCGTGCCATAACGATGTTTGATCGTTTCGCTTTGCCCCCCAATGGCGTTGGCCGACCCATGCATGGCATGTGAGATAGTAACACCTCCTGCCAACGCTCTGTAAATAGATACATCCAGTGGATTAACAGCATCGCCGGTAAATACCTCCGCCGTTACCGGGCTTGTAGCTTCGTTAATAGCATCTAACCCGATATGTGAATGAGCATCAATAATACCGGGCATAACATGCATGTCTGTCGCATCGATCACTTTGATACCGGAGGGTACTTTAAGGTCAACACCGATTTTGGAGATCTTACCTTCTTTCACCAGAATATCTGTCTTTTCCTTAACCCCATCGGTTATGGTAAGTAGCGTACCGTTTTTAATCAATACACTTCCTTTTTGCTGACCATATACCTGTATTGTCAGCAGTAAAAGAAAAGTAGTTACTATATTTTTAGTCATTTTCATTACTTTTATTTGTCTTCAGGATCCTTTTGCCCCTCCACTTCAAAGCTTCCAAACTCACCTGCTGACATGGTTCCTTCGAACATATCTTCTTCAATAGCCACATTAAACTCTATCGTCACTTCATTGCCTTCAATATTGAGCTTAAAAGAAAACATCCATTGGTTACCTTCTACCGATATGTCAGATAAGTCTTTTGTTTGACCGCTGAAACTATTACTTATAGTTCCTTCATAACCACCTTCACTCTCTTTCACCTTGATTTTCCCCGTAACAGTACCATCCGGTGTTTCTGAAGAATAACTCCAGTTACCTCCCACTTTTACCTTCTCCTCCGTTTCTGTTTTTTTCTCCTTCTTTTGATCATAGCTGTAAAGCGTACCGTCTACAAATACATATTTCACATGAGCCCCTTCCTGGAAATAAGACCTATCAGAAATGAACAGGTTGGCTATTTTGCCAGGATCAATTGTACCCATTACATTAGAAACTCCCAGTAACCTGGCAGGGTGTGTGGTAAGTGCGGCCAGCAAATCATCTTCTGTCATACCATAATCCAAAAATTTCCTCAACGTGCTTTGAATAGCTGAGGTTTTAGCTTCCATTGTGGAAAAACCAAAGCTGATACTATTGTTTTTGAAAATGGCCGGCTGACCATAACTTTGTTGAATAGCTTCTTTCTTTCGCTTTTCTAATGCCTCTTTTTCTAAGTCTACAGCTGTTTTTTTCTTAGAAGTATTCAGTGCAGATGAGTCCTCTTTTTCCTCTTTAACTTCCGGAAGGTCAAGAGATAAAAATACCTTTGCATCCGCATTTTTTAACTTAGTCGTTAAATCCCATCCTTGTTTTATCTCTGCAAGCATAAGTGAAAAGCCCAATTCACTTTGAAGTGTGAGTACCCGCTGTATGTCAAGCACCTTTTCGGCTACAAATGTCACAGGTATTTTTTTATCAATAACAGAATAGAAGGCTTCTTCAACAGCCAGCTTTTCGGGGCGTATCATGCCTTGCGGATTGCTGTTATAACGGAGCTGATATCCCTTACTTTGTACTGCCTTACCATATAGGTCACGGTATTTAGCCATAACCCCTATTACAGTGCTGGGGTACATGCGCTGAGCGCCTTTTAATTGTGAAAAAAGTGAAAATTCATTTTTATAGATCATTTGGTCAGGGCTGTTGCCCGTCAGCAATATCAGCGCTCCCTGTCCCGGAAGCATACCTCCATGAGGTACCACATGAGCACTGGTGAACCCAATTTTTCGCAAATTGGAGATAGACTTATCCCGGGGATCCAGCATAGTGTTTACTTTACGTTGAGGTTGTATACCTGCTCTATCCGGAGGAGGATTACCCGGATCTTTTACTTTTTCTTTTTTGTCTTCTTTCGGTGTTGGAATTCCGGTATGTGAAAGTCCACTAATAAAACCGGCATACAGGTACATGGAATCTGCCTGTATTATGTGGGCGTCGGCAGGAATGATAATATTTTTTCCAACAGCGCTTATCACACCATCTTTTATCACAACGGTACCGGATTCAACTGTGACCCCCGGTGCTTTTTTAATGATCACATTGTGGATAGCATAGGTACCTGTTACAGGTGCCAGGTCAACATCCTGGGCCCATGATGAAAGGGGAAATAAGAACAATAAGAACAGAACGGTTCTAAATTTCCTGTAATGTATTGAAATGAGTTCTTCCATCGATTCGTGATTATCACATAATTAGTCTGACATTCTGCCACGAATATAAACAACCTTACGTGATGGTGGGATACGGAATATATGAGCGGTAAATATTATTCCTACTACGGGGACACACAACCGGATTATCAAGGTAAATAATTTCATTGTTATAAACCGGTTGGACAGATCCGTATTCACATTTTTCTAATCAAGGCTATAACTTTATGTAAATAAACAGGAAACACTTAAGGCCAGAGCAAAAGATCGCTGTTAATGGGGTATGAAAGTGTTATGATGAAAAAGCCAAGGAATTATCTCACCTCGGCTTTCTCCATCGTTATATTCCATATCAGGAAACCTGATTAATTAATGCTAGTTGCAGTTAATTGTAGCGATACCGGTATATGACGCATCAAATCCATCATCCGTTTCGTCATAGTCAATGCTTGTAGGTACATTAAACTCATTGTACTGGTAAGTAACGGTAGCATTATCTATATCCTGATCCAAAAAATCCTCAGATCTAATGGAAACAGGATTGTTTTCACTGAAAATATTCGCGAGTTGGAATGTTTCATCAAAGGCAATATTAGCAGCAAATAAGGCAATCTGATTAAAGAAAGGATTAGTTTTGTCATCATAAGAAGTGTTGATTTCAAAGGATATTTCACCTCCGACTTCCCGAGTAACCACTTTTGTGATATTGTTTCCTGTATAGGTAAACTCTTCTGAACCATCTGGCACAAGCGCCTCATCTGCTGAAAAAGCCTCCCAAAACTCTACTTTGACGACTTTATCATTTTCATAGATAAACCTGTATTCATCGATATCGACTACAACACCATCATTTAACTCTGTCACAGCGTACACGCTAATACGATCATTAGCATCATAAGTCAAAACCACTTCCGTATCATCCGAAGCCTGACCATCTTCAAACAAGCGTATGCCATTTATTAAATCGCCATCATAGATAACACGAACCTCTCCTCTAAACGGGTCATTGACACAATCATCAGGTGTCTGGCAAATTTCTTCATCATAGTCTTCCTTAATGGATGTAATATTACCCTCACTGTTATAAGTAAAGGTTACATCAGAGTTCACCGTTTCAGTACCTCCCCCTGCCAGGTCCTCCATTGAATCAAAAGATAGGGATAGTACAGAACATGCAGTAGCTTGTGTAGGGCTATCGTCATCATCGGAACAAGAGGTAATGAAAAGAATTGCTATCAAAAATAGACCCATGCTATTAAAAAAATTGTACTTCATAAGTTTTCGATTAAACATTCGTTGAGAATTTATGTGAAAAATAAGGTCTTAAGATCTTCCAAATATTCCGGCTTCTATGGTTTAAATACCCAGATTAGATTCACTTAGGGGAAATATTTTTTGTGTAATTATTGTACACTTATATGAAGCCTAAACTTAAAAAAATCCATCATTTAAAGTAAATGAAAAACAAACCATTAAAAAATACAACCGGATATCAAATTTGAATTTTGATTGTAAAAAAAAGAAATTCCAATTGTTTATTTAAAACCAAAAAATAAGGATAGCCAACGGGGCAACCTCCGTATAGCAGCTTTTGAATGGTAAGTACATCATACAAATCACTTATATAGTCTAAGAGCTATGTGTGAGCTTTTACCTTATCGGCTCAATCCAATTTAGGTTAATGCATGAATATACGGCTTGTGTATTCTGTATCTGTTGACAGAAGAATTAATGAAGAAACCTTACCGTAAAAGTTGGTTTTAATGTTATTCTTTAACTTGAATATAAGATTAGAAATGGTTCTAGCTCTAGTTTTAGTAGACAATGACCATCAAAACATTCATCAACGGCTTTCATATTTATAGCAAAGGCTTTAGTACTTCCTATTCAAGATCTCATTTAAGATAATCGCCTTACGTGCGCCGCCAGGCTCTCTCAGGAATTTTATCAGCTCGTGCTCCGGCTCTTCCTGTTCGTGAGATGCATAACCTCTGAAATGTCGAAAATTACCGGTATGGCGTTCATCTTCCTCATTGGCGTAGTTATCACTCAATTCTAGCTCCTGCGCACTTTTTATGGATTGTTCGTAACGCTGACGTGCCTCATCTGTATCTACATAAGCAGGCTTCGGTTCAAACTGTTTCACAGGTTCAGGGCTATCGATGGTCTCTTCCGGTTGGACGTTCTTAGCAGCTTCTCCCGTAAATTCTTTTAAAAGCTCATCAAAAGACAGTGTTTTCTCCTTTTTCTCAGGGGTTTGAGAGGTTACAGATGGCTTCGGTTTTCCTTTTTTTGCTTTGAAGAAGCGGCTAAAAATACCAAAACCGACTAAAGCCAGGTAAATGAGTAATTGAATATCATCCATGCTTAACAAAAATAGAATTAAATATAATAAATTTGAGCCCTTTTCAATTTTTCACTTGACGTAAACCAAATGCAGCTCTCTAAGCTTGAGATCAAGGGGTTCAAAAGTTTCGGCGATAAGGTCACTATCAATTTCGACGAGGGCATTACAGGTATTGTCGGCCCGAACGGTTGTGGCAAATCCAACATAGTTGATTCCATACGTTGGGTACTGGGTGAACAGAGCAGCAAAACGTTACGCTCAGAAAAGATGGAGAACGTTATCTTCAACGGCACTAAAAATCGTAAGCCCACTCAGCTGGCCGAAGTATCTCTCACTTTTAACAATACCAAAAACCTGCTGCCCACAGAATATTCTCAAGTCACCCTGACACGACGCTATTACCGATCGGGCGAAAGTGAATACCTGCTAAATGGGGTCACCTGCAGGCTCAAAGACATTACTAACTTATTCCTGGATACCGGAATTGCTTCGAACAGCTATGCCATAATAGAATTAAAAATGGTGGACGACCTGCTTAATGACAAGGACAATAGCAGGCGGGGGCTGTTTGAGGAGGCTGCGGGGATCTCTAAATTCAAAAAGCGAAAAAAGGAAACTCTCAAAAAACTTTCGGACACGGATGCTGACCTGGATCGTGTAGACGACCTGCTTTTCGAAATTGAAAAGAACATGAAATCACTCGAGCGCCAGGCCAAACAGACGGAGAAATACTATAAACTTAAAGAAGAATATAAAACGTTAAGCGTAGAGCTGGCTCGTGTTACGGTCAGTAAGTATACCGATACCTACCAGAATCTCACTCGTCAAATTGAAACGGAGAATGATAAGAAAATAAGTCTGAACAAACAGATACAGGAAAAAGAAGCTGAGCTTGAAAAAGCCAAAACAGATCAGATCTCCAAAGAAAAAACCCTGGCCAGTCGTCAAAAAACGTTAAACGAACATGTAGGTAATATCAGGCAATATGAAAGTGAGAAAAAAGTAAAGAATGAAAGACTCAGGTTCCTTAACGATAAATCAGAAAACCTGAAAGAGCAGATAGACCAGGACAAAAAAAGTAATGAACGTGCAGCTTTTAGCATAGAAAGTCTGACACAAGAGCAAGGGTCAGCTGAAAAGGTACTGGCCGAACTAGAAGCCAAACTGGTGACCCTGAAGGAAGACTATGAAAGTCAGAAGGTCAAAACTACTCAGCTAAAAGAAGAAACTGACACCTTAAGAAAAATCCAGAAAAACAAACAGGAAGAGGTCTACCAGCTTAAAAAATCTGTGGAATTAAAAGAATTACAACTTTCTTCATTGAAACAGGAACTGGAAAGAACAGCTTCTGATACCAGTGAGCGTAATGCCAGCCTGATCCAGTTTGAGAAAAAAGTCAGCGCTTTATCCGAGGAGCTTACAGTAAAAAACAAGCAACTGGATACGCTCAAAGCATCTGAAGATGCCTTGAATATGCGTATTGAATCAACGGAAAAAACCATAGAAGTGATCCGTGAAGAGCTGACACAGACCAATCGTAAGTTAGATGCACGTCAGAACGAGTTTAACCTTACAAAGTCACTGGTGGAGAGCCTTGAAGGCTTCCCTGAAGCTATCAAGTTCTTAAAAAAGAAAGCGGGTTGGAAGTCCAATGCTCCCCTCCTTTCCGACATACTTACATGTGATGATGAATATCGTGTTACCATCGAAAATTACCTTGAACCGTACCTCAACTATTACATCGTAGATAAAGAGGCGGAGGCTTACGAAGCAATTAACATACTAAGTGATGCTGCCAGGGGGAAAGCTAATTTCTTTATACTGGACACTTTTGAAAACTTCACTCCTTCCGGCACTACCATTTATGATAACGCTTTTCCCGCTACGGAGATTATGGAATATGATGCCAAATATCGTAAGCTCATGGGATATATCCTGGATAAGGTATACTTGTTCGAGGGAGACTACCATAACATCCCGGCAGATGACAACATCTTTATTACCAAAAACGGTAAGGTAACTAAACGGAGGTTCAGCATAACAGGAGGGTCTGTAGGACTGTTTGAAGGAAAGAAAATCGGCAGGGCCAAAAACCTGGAAAAACTTGATAAGGAAATCAAACAGCTTTCCGGAAAATTGGATGGGATCACTGAAAGTCTTGCAGAAAAACAAAAGGAGCTGGAAGGTTTAAAGACCAATAAACATAAAGCTGAAATAGAGGAGCTACAGGCAGAGATCAACCATATTAACGAAGAGTATATCTCTATCAAAACCAAACAGGAGCAATTCAGCCAGATGCTGTCTGACGCAGATATTCGCAAAGAAGATATCCTGGAAAAGATAGAGGAACTGACCGTTGATATCTCAGAAAGCAGACCTAAGGCCGAAGAGGGCGAGAAGGAGTTATTGACTTTTGAGGAAAAACTGGCCGGTCTGGAATCCGACCTTTCAGAGCAAAGCAGTATGCTTTCTGAGCGCTCTTCTGCTTTTAATGAACAGAATATCTTTTTCCATCAGCAGGAAAACAGGGTGAAAAGTGTCACCCAGGAAATAGAGTACAAGCAGGAAGCTTTTAATCACAGTAAAGATCGTATCGAAAAAAATCGGCAGGAGCTTCAATCCAATGAATCGGAAATCAAACAGCTACTGGAAAAAAATGAGATCAATGATGATGAGTTGATCGCGATGTACGAAGAAAAAGAAGCGATTGAAAAAGGAGTTAATGAAGCGGAAAAAGATTACTATTCTGCACGAGGACTAATTGATGAAATAGACAAATCAGAGCGCGAGGTTCAACGTTCACGTGAAGGTATTGACACGTTGATCATGGAGCTTCAAAACAAGCTAAACGACACTAAGCTAGAATTGAGCTCCATCAAAGAACGGCTTTCTGTAGAATTCAGCATTGAGCTGGATGATCTGATGGAAGAAGAAACTGGCACTTCTGACGAAAAGAAAGACGAAGAAACCCTCAGGCAAGAAGTTACTAAAATAAAAGAGCGATTGGAAAAAATGGGTCCTATTAACCCAATGGCCATGGAAGCTTACAATGAGATCAAAGAACGTAACGATTTCATCGCTACCCAGAAAGATGATCTCATTAAGGCAAAAGAGTCGCTATTATCAACCATAGATGAAATTGATGGTGTAGCCAAAGAAACTTTCCTGGAAGCGTATGAAAAGATAAAGACCAACTTTGTAGAGGTTTTCAGAAGCCTTTTTACTAAAGAAGATGACTGTGACCTACTCCTGAGTGACCCTGAAAACCCTTTAGAGTCCAGTATTGATATTATAGCCAAGCCTAAAGGGAAAAGGCCTCTTACCATCAACCAGCTTTCGGGAGGCGAGAAAACACTTACGGCCACTTCATTACTTTTTGCTATCTACCTGATCAAACCTGCTCCCTTCTGTATTTTTGATGAGGTAGATGCACCACTCGACGATGCTAATATTGACAAATTCAATAACATCATAAAGACATTCAGTAAAGACAGCCAGTTTATTATTGTAACTCACAACAAGCGTACAATGGCCAGTACAGATCTCATTTATGGCATTACTATGATAGAACAGGGTGTTTCACGGGTGATACCCGTAGACCTACGCGAGTTGACGGATACTACGGACTAAGAAGTACTTCGCCTTATATTATCGCAAATAATAGAAGTGGCCATCGCTACATTCAATGATTCAGCCCCACCGTACCTGGGTACGGTGATCTTGTGAGATATAGTAGCGGTTATAGCTTCAGAAATACCATTCGCCTCATTACCTACTACTACTATACCAGACGGCTTAAAAGGAACATTATGAACGTTTTCACCATGCATAAGGGCACCATATACCGGTAGCTTCGTTTTAGATAGTTGATCTGCCAGATCAGTATAATGGCATTGAATACGACAAAAAGACCCTTTGGACGCGGCAATTACTTTTGGATTATAAAGTTCTGCTGTATCCTTCGATGCCAGTATACCGGCTATACCGTACCAATCTGCCACACGTAGGATGGTGCCCAGATTACCAGGATCATTTACATTGTCTAAAGCCAGGAAGTAACCATGTTGGACCTCAAATGAGTGGTTTTCTTTCATCTCCACCACAGCAAGCGCACTGTTGTTGGTCTTAAATCCTCCAAGTGATGAAAGAAGACTCTCAGACACTTCATGAACATCAATAATATTGCAACTATCTGTGTATGAGGACAAAAAATCTCCTGTAGCTAATAAAGTTTTGATATTAAAATCGGATTTTAGCACTTCTAAAACACTTTTCTTCCCCTCTACAACAAAAAGGCGTTCTTGTTTTCGGTATTTTTTTAATTGCAGTGATTTAATGAACTTCGTAGTGGCTTTGGATATCATAACGGACCGTTGTAGTGAGGATAACTCGTAGCGCACCCCTCCTTTTTGTTTTACTATTTTCTCTTTCCGGATGCTTAGGCACCAAATATCTGAAAGAAGACCAGAAATTACTTGTTAAACAACGGATAAATGCCCCCAAGGAAGTAAAAAAGGACGAGCTGGCGGAGCTATATGTACAACAACCCAACCGTCAATTCCCATTGATCCCCTTCTCACCTTACGTTTGGTTTTATTATCACGGGCAAAAGCGTTACAACGAAATTGATTATGCTGCAAAAAAGGATGCCATCCGATCAAAATGGAATGAGCGTATTTCAAAAGTGTCCAACAACGAAAAAAAAGCGGTTCGTTATCAGCGAAAAATGAATAAACAGCTTTCAAAAATCGATAAAATCGTTGAAGAAGGGAATGTATGGATGCGCTGGGGAGAGCCTATTTCCACCTTTAGTGAAGATCACACCTCCAGAACGATCGAACGATTTGAGCTATACCTCTCGTCCAAAGGATATTTTCTGGCCAGCGCGGATAGTATTGTAAAAAAGACAAAAAAAACAGCATCTGTTACTTACGTAGTGAATATCGGAGAGCCCTATGTTATAGACACTTTAATGCTTCAGACGGCTGACTCGTCCATTTATGGATTATTAGAGCTCAATGAGGATAAAAGCTATTTAAAAAAAGGGGATAATTATAGCCAGGATAAACTGACAAAAGAACGCGAACGAATAGACCTGCTGCTAAAAGATAACGGATACTTTGAATTCAGCCGGCAGTATGTGGCTTTTGATGTGGACACTTCATATCTTAAGCCAAAAGGTATTGCCATTAGGACACGTATTACTCAACCTTCCAAAAGAGGTTACCACAAGGTGTTTCAGGTTGATTCGGTAAATTTCACCACCGATGCACACTTAAAAGCATTACCAGACTCACTACGTGAACATGAATTCCTAAATGGCGTAGATTATAAATACTTTAAAAAAGTCTACAACAAGAAGATCCTCAGCAGGCGGGTCTTTATAGAGCAGGACAGTATTTACAGCAAATCCAATACTTTCAGCACACAGCGTCAGCTGGCTAACCTGGACATGTTTCGATTTATTAATATCAACTATGACTCTACAGGAGGCCAATTAGTGGCCAATATCTTCACGAGTCCGTTAAACCGGTACCAGTGGTCTAACGAGGTGGGCATCAACGTCACTCAGGGCTTTCCGGGACCGTTTTACAATGTATCTTTTAAAAAAAGGAATGTATTTCAGGGTCTTGAGATCCTTGAGCTGAATGGCCGGGTGGGAATCGAAGGGGTGGCTCCCGCCACAGAGGTAGATGATATTTATGCCAGCATTGAAGCTGGTGCGAATGCCACGCTTACTTTCCCACAATTCTTGTTACCTATCAGTACAAAAGCCAAAGACAGGCTCGGTAAGATCAATCCTAAAACCCGTCTACTGGCCGGGTTCAACTATACGCAAAGACCGGAGTACACGCGTGAGAATTTTAATTTTTCCAGCACGTTCACCTGGCAAAATAAGAACAATACACAATATCGCTTTTCGGTGGCAGACGTGAGTGTAATTAATTCTTCTATTACCGATAGTCTGTTCCGGGCAAGATTGAACACTTTAGAGCGTAATGGCAACAGGCTTATTAACTCATTCCGCCCTTCATTTGTAAGTAGTATGATCTTCAGCGCCACCTGGAACTTCAACAGTTACGGACTTAATTTCAACAACTCTTCTTTTTTCCGGCTATTCCTGGAAAGTGGTGGCACGAGTCTCAACTTCATCAACACCAGCTTTCTTGAACGCGAAGCCCTGGAATTTTACAAATACATCAAGATTAACGCAGATTACAGGAAAGTAAAGCCTATCAACCAAAACACTACACTGGCTTACAGGATCAATGCCGGTATAGTCAATCCATATAGCGATAATGGCGTGCTACCCTATGAAAAATACTTCTTTGCCGGCGGTAGTAACGGCATACGCGCCTGGCGACCCAGACGTTTAGGCCCCGGGTCTTATACCCCGCTGGATTCAACGGAAAATGGTGTTTTGGTGAGCTATGATTTTGAGCAACAGGGTGAAATATTATTGGAGGGAAGCGTTGAATTGAGAAAGAACCTGATCGGTTTTATTGATTACGCCATATTCTTTGATTTCGGCAATATCTGGACCATAAGGGAGGATAACACCCGACCAGGGTCACAGTTCAAATTTGATCGCTTCTTTAAGGAAATTGCTGTAGGTGGTGGATTAGGATTACGCTTCGATTTTTCTTTTCTGGTACTACGACTGGACGCAGGAATAAAACTCTACGACCCGGCACGGCCTGAATCCAGAAGGTTCATCCTGGCTAAAGGGTTTTACGATGCACCATTCACTTCCTCTGCATCAGAAGCAGTCGTATTTAATATAGGGATTGGTTATCCGTTTTAAACTGGTTTAAGCATGGACATCAACCACGCGGGTTCCAAATTTACTTTCAGCCTGGACCAGTGGCATGAGCTCACGGATTTTCAGAAAGCCTTTTCCAAATGCCCCGATCACGGGATAGGCAGGAAGGTTTAGAAAGGAAATATAAATGTGAGCATATCCGCGGCTGGTTTCGAACGGTATGTCAAACAGGTGTAAAGGAGCAATAAAACATGGAGGCTGACCTTTCAGACAGCCTCACATTTAAACTGATGCTAAAAATTAATCCTTTCCAATCTTGTCTCCAGCTTCTTTTCTTTTTTACTGTATTCCAATAACATAACATAGCCCGGTTTCCCCGGTAAAACGCGGATCCAGTCTTTGCCGGTCGGCCTGCCTAAAGGAATTTTATCTTTATTGAATTCCCCGTCGTAATAGGTTATAGCCCCAAAAGTAAACTCATTCTTAGCTCCTTTTTTCCTCTCATAATCCACATAACCAATGGATGTAGATTCGTCCTGGTCATTTTTACTGGTGAAAGAATAATCAAAGCCTCCATTCGCTTTTACTATGGTACTCAACATATGTATATTCATGAAATCGTATCCCTGTGGGAGTGAAAAATTGGACTTGGATTTTTCAACTATTTCTACCCCTGAAATGTCAAACTCTTTGGTAAAATGAAAGACGATCATGTCTTGAATAACAACCTTTGTAGTACTGGTTGTACCGCCCAGGGCTGCTACAGCAATTCCTCCTGCATCAGCTGCCTTTTTATACTGCTCTCCCACGGCAATGATAGTACCGTCCGTATTTTGAATAATATTGTGAAAGAATATAAAACCGTTACGCTTTTCGTTAACGATCCTCCCCTTGTTATCCACTTTCACGTACTTTCTAAAATGTTGGGCCCAGCTAAGGTATTTTTTATTAACAATCTCACCCTTTATATTGATTTGGTAGTTAAACAAGCCTAACCCATTATCCTTAACCTGCTTTGTATTAGGCTCGTAATATATCCCAATGACATTCAGAAGCTGCGTTTTGTTATCAAAAAAACCACTCATAGGCTGCGTGCTGTACTTTTCAGAATTCAGATTAGTTTCAAACGCCTTAAAGCCTATTTCCACGTCATAGGCGTTAACAGCAAACTCGATCTTGGTACTTCTCAAGCTTTGTCTTCTAGCGACCAGGCTGTAAACATGGTTTTCGGAAGTACAGAGAAAGCCTGCATTCTCTATTCCTTTTGGATTAGCTGATTGCTTCTTCCATCCTTTTTCCTTAGGATTAGAAGGCATGTAGGAAATGGTATATTTTTTACCGTTATCAGCCATTCCATAATCTACGAAGCCTCGTTCAGGTATGATATTCAGCGCACTGCCCTCGGTATCGGCGCTCAACATCATTCTATATAGAAGTACTTCCCTTTTTGTAAGTTCCTTTTCCGTTTTCATTAGCAGATCAGCATTTTTGTCATAAGACATAAAGATCATTCGCTTCTTTTGTATATCGACAAATTTCAACATGATCGCCTCGCCATTGAAAACACTTTCTGTCAGTGCAACATATTTACCCTCCTCTAAAGTGGTAGTTTTGAAATCATCCAGGTTTTCATCCAGGATCTTCAGCAAGTAAGTTCTTTTACCGTTTTTCGCTTTGTCAACATCGTAAAGTACGTAGTAACCACTGACCTGATTGTTTTCTTCAATAGTTCCGGCACTTCTTATGCTCATTTTTTTGATATTATCAAAAGTTCTTTTTTGCGCACGGGCGTCAGGGTGGAGCATCATACATGATACAAGCAGTACCATGAAAAAAAAATTTAGTTTGTACATCATTATTATGCGTTAAATTGAGAGTTTAATGGGTTGATTTAATACTTCATTGCCTTTAAATATTTTCCATCAGGGAACACGGTCTCATAAGCCTCCAGTACCTTTTCACTCACTTCCAGGTTTTCCAATGCAGTACTTACCGTAAAAAGAAGGTAATAATGCTCTTCGTTAGCTTTGTCGAAAACGGAGTCTCTGTTGATATAATTGTAAGCAAGTTTTCCTATTTCTGACATTCTTAGATTGTTGAGAAATATAAATACCTCCTCCATCATTTTAGGGTAGTAATTCGATACACCTACATACCTGCTGTACGTATGATTTTTCCGGGACAAATGTAATTGGACCAACAGCCTGGCTAAATGCGTTTTCAGAAACCTGTTTTGAGGATAGTGGTCCAACATCTGTAGTGTATAAAACATCGACTTAGCGTAATCCTTAAGAATATAGGAGCTTGAAACAAGCTCCAAATCAATTCGGCGTTGCAAAGAAGTGGATATAGTTTTTTTGGTTTCCTGCACCTGATTTTGCTTATTAAACATTGAATCCAGGTAGGCTATCCTTTTGGAAATGTTCGGATGTGATTTGACAGAATCGGTAGAAAAAAGTCCGGTGTTAGCAGATTTGCCAAGTCCGCTATCAGGTGGTCTCAGCCATTTATCTTTAAAAGTATACTGTTTAAAATTGAACCTGGATCTTAAGTCAGGGGTTTTAACAATCTCCGGGTAGTCAGCTGAATCCAGTATGTTCAAAACGTCTTCGTAGACCAGCCATTGATAGTTAGTATTGCGCAGTAGTACTACTGCCATTGAATCCGCTTCGTGCTCTTTTTTTCTGGAATATTTAGCGTCATCATACATAATATCTTTCAGCACTTCCAGTTTGCCAAACGCTTCTGCACGTTTTTTAATGCTTTTGTCATTACGCCTTTTTAAAGCATCCACAGAGGCCTGGTTCACATGGTCCAGTAACTGATGTGCCATTTCATGGGCCATGATAAAAGCAAGTTCACTCTCTGTACGTAGCCTGCTCAGCAACCCAAGGTTGATGATCATGGTGCCTTCCCCCCAACAAGATGCGTTAGGAATGGCACTCCTTGAGATCATAATTCTTGTTGGATATCCTTTTCGCGGATTCTTTGAAACTATTTCCGCATATACTTTATTCACAAGCATTTCCACTTCTGTGTCATTTACAAAGTGGTTGGATTTCAAACGTTTTTCAAGCAGGTCCGCTTTCCTTTCGAAAATTTCCTTTAGTTCACTCCTCGAAGATTTGGGTAGTGCAGCTTTAACACCTGCTATATCATTATGAATGTCATCGATTAACCTTTCCGTTCGGAGGCCCAAAGAGTCCATAGGCACGTAATCGTTATCATATTGACTATAAGCCAGGCCGTGTAATAGCCATAGGGAAGTCCAAAGGCAGAAAAAATGGTAAGACTTCATGACAACGGGAGTAGTTAGAAATCGCCCAAATGTATAAAAGAATTGATTGAAAATAAAAAACTGAATAACCGTTTTAAAGGGTTAATAACTCACAAAAGGCTATAAAGAGATCAAAAGTTGACGCACTTGTTTTTAGCACATGTCATATAATGCCATCTCGAATTATCATATCTTGCTATAAATCAAATAGATATAAAAGGGAAGAACATTACAATCTATAAGAATTACTATCCCCTGAAAGATTTTGACTGTATCAGCGATCAACTCAGAGATTTTTAACCTACCCGGCCAAAAACATGATATTATATTTTCTTTTAGCCCGTGGTATAACCATTTCAAACGCACCTATTATTCAATAATAAAACGGGATTGAAGCACATATTTATCTGATTTGAGGCTCACAAAATAAATGCCGCTGTCATAATCACCAATGGCTATTTTACTCACTTGCTTTGTCGGATATTCAGCAATTTTTCGACCTGAATAATCGTGCACTTCTAAAATTCCTTCACCTAAATCAGCCGGCAGAGCTATGTTTAGAATACTTTTTGAAGGATTGGGATATACTTTCAATACTGAATTTATGAGCGGATCATCGGTATTTAATACAACGCCTGGCCTGCTGACGTCAGTGCTTTGATTGAATACCTGCATACTTATACTTGAGACATGTCCTCCGTTATCCGGAAAACGGATTGAAATAGTATTATTTTCTTCCAGCAATTCAAAAGGCACGGGTATTTCCATCACTCCAAAGAACTTATCTCTATTGCTTTGATCATCGCCCTTCCAATTTGACGGAACGATAACAGATTGGGCATTGACTTTTACTTGCGGCCTAACGGTCAACCCTTTATTCCTTCCTATGCCTAACCTTAATATAGCTTCTCCAAAGTTGTCCTTGAACACTCCGTTTATGGTTACTTCAATGGCTTGATTTGCGTTGATCGGCTGTAGGTATTTATCCGCAAAGTATTTTTTCTCTTCAGAAGTTTCTGTTAATGCTATGGGAGCATCTAATGTATAGGTCAGGATCATGGTTGCCTCAGCTCCAAGTTCCACGCTGGTTTCTCCTGTTAAATCCAGCTCATCCAGGACAGGTTCTATTGCCTCATTCGCATGTAAATGTTTAGCCGTGATTTTTGTGATTTTTGAAGAGTTACCTGTCAAAATGTTTAGGTCCACCGTTACCACCTCATTAACAAGGTTACTGAGAATCACTCTGGCCGTGCTCCCCTCTACATAGGCATCAACAAGGACATCTGCATTAGTAGCGTAAGAATCCACTCTGGTTCCTTTTAAGTCCTTCCATAACTGGAAAAAGGTAAGTAATTCGGTAAAAACCCAATCCTCTCCATTTCCTTCGAATCCTGCTACCTCTTTCTTTTGTCTCAACAGTCTTGGGCCATATAGGATCCCCTCACTATTAGTACCCCAAAGTGCCTTCAAAATCATAAATGGTATTGTTCCCACAATCTGATCCTGCCTTTCCATTAGCTGCATCATCATAGTACTGTATGACCTTACCTGGTACCAGTCGCTTTGTTTATTGTATAAAACGGCTTCATTTAACAGATATCCGTATTCTGTGATATACCAAGGTTTTCGTTCTCCAAGTTTCAAAACGCTATAATGATCTATCATATCCATGATAGCTTCAATATTGCTACCTTTTCTTTGTGACTCTGCACCGGTTTTAGTCCTTCTGAAATCATATAGATGAAAAGAGAAAAAATCCATATTAGCTCCTGCGACATCAATGAATAATTTCCAGGTACCATTCCAGTGGTTGAAATTATTACTCTCAAATGCGGGATGTGCTGCTGTGTAACCACCAACCTTTACATTAGGATTCAATTCTCTGACCCTTTTAGCCACCACATTATGCATTTCCGAAATTTGGGTGTTAGTTGTTTTGAGCTCACCTGCGTGAACAAAAGGCTCATTTAACACTTCCAGGTAAGTAGGTCTGACCATACCCGTATTGCCTCCGTCACCAAAATACTCTTTGAGGTAATTGGCATAATACTCTGCTACAGCATCAAAATTTTCATAAGCCCACGGTGTGGCACCGTCACTACAGCATGGGTTTGGCCTTGTTTTTTGACCATTGGGAAACATAGGAGTAGGTTGTCCTCCAATGACCATTCTATTTACTCTATTTTCAAACTGATGGGAACTGGTCTTTGATGAATAGTTATTTTTTGAACTCGTCCCTTTCTGTTTCATGTGTGCCAGATCAGGCCACCCGAACTTATCAGGGTCTTCTTTCAATTGGTTGAATTCCCAAACAATACTCCCGTTGTTGCGACCAAGATAGACGTTATAATCCTCCAACAGCTCCCGTCTCTGTTCGTCGTTATCCCAATCGTTATCGTTAATACCTGCGTGAAGGATAAAGAACTTACTTCTATCAAATTCAGAAACTCCATTTACACTATGCTCCATGTTCAGGTTTACATGTACGCTAACCTGGGCCAACGTATTTATCGTAGCCAGCATCCCTACACACACCCCTATTATTTTTTTACTACTCTCCATTACTTTTGATTATTCAATGTCTATAAATATCGCAATCAACAAGCAACTAAACACGCATTCTATACTAGACAAAAACTAGACAAGTGGCTTGAATGAGAGATTTACGAGGGTCAACCTCTGTTAATACAAACAGCTAATAAGTATTGGACAATAATTAAGGAAATACTATTAAATCTCAGGCTAACCTTAGTACTGCATTCTAAATATCCCCAAGTTGAGGTCGCATCACAATTTCTTCAATTACCGTACGCTTTGACATTACATAGGCATTCCAAACTGTCTCAGCCACATCTTCAGCTTTCATAAAGCGTTCTTCCGGAAGTTCTACCCCTTCCCAGCTGGCAGTGAGCGTAGCACCAGGCATAATAGAGGTAACACGAACATTGTGTTCCTTCATCTCTTCACGAAGCACTTTAGACATCCCCAGCAAAGCAAATTTGGAAATACAATAAGAGCCTCCGTTTATATAAGGGGTAATGGAAGCTGTAGAGCAAATATTAAAAATATGGCCTGAGCGAGCGGCTTTCATAGCATGAATGAACCCCCGTGTAATATGATAGGCGCTGTACAAATTAGTATTGATCATAGCTTCAAGCGCCCCTTCTTCTTCTTCATGTACAGTACCGGGAATAAACGTCCCGGTATTATTCACCAACACATCTACCGGGGTGGCAAGAGCGTTTACTTTCTCAATGAATTGATTAACGTCCGCTCGTTGGGACAGGTCAGCAGGATGAGTAAGCACACTCACACCATATTCCACTTCGATATTTTTCCTGAGATCAGCAAGATCCTGCTCATTTCGTGCACAGGTGGCAATATCGAAGCCTTCCCTGGCAAAAGCTACTATAATAGCTTTACCAATACCCTTTGTTCCTCCTGTGACTACAGCTAATTTCTTCATAATGTCAGTTTGAATGTCATTTCATCGCCTGGGTTTTGAAATTATCATTAAATGATTACCCGGCCAAGATCATTTATCATATTATTGTAATATTTTCTAAAATACTGATCCACATAATGAAACCTTTATATTAGCAGTGAATGGAGACACTTGGTAAGTATTTTATTTTTTTAAGTAGACTGTTCGTCAACCGGGAAACCTTTGGCACTTACTTTAAGCTGGTGGTAGATGAATGTATTACTATTGGTATAAATTCTCTCTTCCTTGTATCACTGGTCTCATTTTTCATGGGAGCTGTTACTACCATCCAAACGGCTTACAATCTTATAAGCCCGTTAATCCCGGATTATGTTATATCATTGGTAGTCAGAGATATGACTATCCTTGAACTTGCACCAACCATCATTGGAGTTATCTATGCAGGAAAGGTTGGCTCCAGTATGGCCAGTGGCCTGGGTACCATGCGAATCAGTGAGCAGATTGATGCACTGGAAGTAATGGGTATCAATTCTGCCAGCTATCTTGTATTACCAAAAGTAATCGGCTCACTATTGATGTACCCTTTGCTGGTAATTCTGGCCGGGTTATTATCTATGTTAGGAGGATATCTTGCCGGTACTTTCACGGGCGTGATTTCACCTACCGAATATGTTTATGGTATACGTTTCGACTTCAACGAGTACATGGTCACTTTCGCTATCATCAAATCATTTGTTTTTGCTTTTTTAGTAGCTTCTATTTCTGCTTTCAAAGGCTATTATACTACTGGCGGTGCAGTGGAAGTGGGTAAAGCCAGTACGGCTGCCGTAACACAGAGTGTAATCGCTATATTGACCGCTGATTATTTACTGGCGCAATTACTACTACAATGATCAAAATAGAAAATATTCATAAATCATTCCAGGGTAAACCAGTACTAAAAGGCATAAGTGGTGTTTTTGAGCAAGGCAAACCAAACCTGATCATAGGGGCCAGCGGTACGGGAAAAAGTGTCTTGCTAAAATGTATCGTAGGACTTATCCAGCCAGATGAGGGGCATGTTTTTTATGGGGATAAGGAATTTACCAAGGCCAATAGAGATACAAAAACGGAAATCCGGAGAGAAATAGGTATGTTATTTCAAGGGGGGGCTCTTTTTGATTCTAAAACTGTGGAACAAAACGTAATGTTTCCATTGGATGTATTGACAAAAATGCCTCAAAACGAAAAAATAGACCGCGTAAATTTTTGTCTGGAACGTGTTGGACTTGGTGGCCAGAACAGCAAAATGCCTTCTGAAATTAGCGGTGGTATGCAGAAAAGGGTGGGCATCGCCCGGGCCATTGTAAATAGCTCACAGTTCCTATTTTGTGATGAGCCAAACAGTGGTCTGGACCCACAAACCTCAATATTAATTGATGACTTAATATTGGAAATTACAGAAGAGTATAACATCACCACTGTAGTGGTGAGTCATGATATGAACTCTGTCATGGGCATCGGTAAAAGAATCATGTTTTTGTACCAAGGACTAAAATGCTGGGAAGGAACCCGGGACGAGATCACGGACAGCGGGGTAAAAGAATTTGATGATTTTGTCTTTGCCAATAAAGTGATGCAAAAACTAAGAAAGAAATAGCCTATGGGTATCAAAAGAGTCTTCGGTGTCATATATATCATTTTTGCTTGTTGGTACGCCTACATCCGTTTGGATTTTATTTTGGGTGCGCCGGGCTTCACATTTGATTACCTCTCTTCTATCCTTATTCCTATTGGATTGTTTATTCTGGGTATTATCCGAATCAAAAAGGGCTAAGTACCCATTCTTTTTCAAAGGGGTAAGACGAAATATTCTTACTATCAGAAAAGAGCGCTCACCTGGACGCGCCCAACATGTACTACTCTGTTAGAGGTTGATTTGCGTCCGTCATAATTCAGGTTCAGTTGCAGACCCTTGGTAATCTTTTGTTGCCAGTTCAATGACCAGGTAAGGTTCTTACCCGGGCGTAACGCTTCCAGTAGTTCATAGCCTAGCGGGCTGTTTTCTTCACCTGAAAAAGTAATATCTACCAGTCTGAATTGAAAATTAAGAGAATTTTTTATTGCCTTATTATACTTGATCTCTATAACCGCCTCATTGAATTGCGCACTTTCAATACTTTCGGAGGTTAGATTGTTCTCTTTGTTGTTGTACTCGTATTGGAGTGAAAGTCGAAAATTTAATGCTGGCTGCCAGGCAAACTCCGGGTTGAATCGGTACCCCTCTATTCTATAGGTCCTGCCTGCTAAAAAATCAGAATCAGCTTCACGGCTGGACGTGGCAGTTCTAAGCTTCACATTATATCTACGGCTAATATTTAATCTAAAATTCACGGCATATTCTTCAAACGCCCGCGATTCAAAGCCATTGCTCAAAAGTTGTTTGGTCTTTTGATTGGAATACACTCCTTCTATACCATAGATTGAATTACTACGATTATAAAATAAAGTGGAGCGGAGGTTCTTACGTTCGCTTAAAAGAAACTCCTGATCAATGGCACGCGCAAAAGCAAATAGCCGTGTACTAAGTTCACTGTCTGTGCTTTTACTTTCTGATGTCCATGAAGTGTTATTCGAGAACCTTCCGGCAAACCTTTTCCAACCGCCCTGTTTGAGCCATGACTTAGGCAAACGGATGTCAACACGATAGACAAACTGGTTTTGAAAAGCGGTGATGAATTCATTAGATGGAAGAAAAATTTTGGCGTAGTTTCTCTCATCCGGATTTATTGCTTCAAAAAACTCTGTAAGGTCTTGTACTCCGTCTTCGTTAAGGTCTCTCCATGTATGTGTGCCTTGTCCGGCTGGCACATTAATGTATATAAACTCCCTTCTCAATTCCCGGCTGTTGGCAATGGTATAGGTAAGTTGTGATCGCACCAGTTTATTAAACAGGTTACCGCTCCAGTCCATACGTCCTGAAATGGTTTCCTCATCTTCTCCTTCGCGTGCCAAATCAAGTTTTCTATAGATAAATATCGTTTCAAAACGATTATTTTTGAACTGCTTCTTTAAGGTAAGTCTACTCGTCTGAGACGAAGAAAAGTCCAATAATTTTCCTTCCAAGGGGCGTTTATCTTCTCTGTAACTGTAGCGAAGGTCTACATTTATCTCTGCTTCTTTTCCATTCCGGATATAACCGGTGTGCTCATTGAAATACATTGCCGAAGAAATAACAGAATCGCTCTCGTTATTTATCAACTTATTCTGGTCCACGTTGTAGTTATAGCCAGGTACCCATTTACCGCCGTGGTATGAAAGGTCAGCGGAATAGCGATTCCATTCTGACATAGTATCAGGAAGTGTACTTTTCATCAGAAAGGCATCCGATTTCATCTGAAATTTGCCCAACTTTTGTAGTACATTAATGCGATGCTGATAACCGTCCACCTGCTCTCCTCGTTTTCTTCTGCTTAAATCGTATTTCCAGGTACTTGTACTTTCTTTAGTGAACTCCAATCCTGCATTAAAAATCAGGTCATCAAATCGTCTTAAATCAGAAGTTGGGTTATAGCTCCAATCCCTATCAAACTCAATATACCTGAACCGGTCAATCGGATTGAAGTTTTTATCATCATACTCAATATCGACATAGGTATTGACCTTATAAGCAGGTAACAGCCCCAACTCACGTCCCTTACTGTTAAAGCCCATCTTGACAGCATGCCCCTGGTCATCTTCACTATCCAGTTCGGAAAAGAGGTTTTTATCGAGTGTGGAAAAAGCTATCTCAGAAAAAAACGTCTCATGCTCAGAAAATGTATAGCTTCCACCGAAAGTGGTCATTTGTCTTTTATTGGGTAATGGTATAGCAACTACAGGTTCAAAACGGCCCTGACTGACCCCCTGAACAGGTGAAATCCATGCAAAAACACGTCCGTTGGCAGTAGTCCTTAACTGAATATAATTACCGTTCCCTTCCCCGACATCTGAAAAGGTGACGCTGAAAAAAGCACTATCCGGGTCAGAGGAAAATTTGAAGATCCGCTGAGTACCTCCATCGGCATCTAATGTATCCAGTTGCTTGTAAAGTACCCGCTCTACTGTAAACCCTACACTATCCGCACCGGAAGTAACAGCCTGATCAAGGTTATCACCTACCGTACTTAAAAACAACTTATCCTGTTCACTCAGTTCAATGCTCAACGGCCGGTTACGATTGTCGCTTTCGCTGTAGGTATTGAAAAAGAGGCCAAGCCTTCCAGTTTTCTGATAGTGGCTGGCAGTAGCAATGGTACGATTGTAATTTTGGTCAGAAAACTCGTAATCTACTCTAACACGGGAAAACTCGGTAATGAGAACACGATTGGTGAATGTAACTTCTCCAATATTATAGTCAATGATGTAATCTTTGTCAAAACCTCTGTCCAACTGTTTGCCATCTAAAAAAACACGTTCGGAATTGGCCAATATGATCACAAAAGGTTCATTATTAGGCCCGGGGATACGATATGGGCCGGAAGAACCTTCAATGGGATCGATTTGAACAGAGGCAAACCGGCCTTTTGCAACCGATATACCTGCAGAAGTGGTAGCCCTACCCTGCTTACCCAACTTATATTTTACTTCGGCCTGCCCTCCCTGCACGTTCTTATAAAAACGAAGAAACTCCGAAGGTCGATTTTTAAGCACTACGTCTCCCCCGGTCAGGGAGATCTTTTCATTGTATATTTTAATGAATACATTATCAAAATCTTGAAGTTGTTGTGTATTTCCTTCCGGCTGGTAGGGCACATTTTGGTCCGTAATAGAAGCACGGATATTAAGATCATCGGTAAGCTTTCCATCCAGATTGAGGTTAAGGGTAGAATTTACAAACACATCCTGGTTGTTACCAAAGGAAATACCACGGCTAATGGTACCACTTTTATTAAGTTCAGGAGTATCAAACAGCTGATCACGCCTTAAAAGACCGTTATCAACGGCTACCCGGTCTTTAAAAAGGGCACCTGAATCATAGATATCAAGGTTTCGATGAAAATAGCGTTGATGAAAGCTAAAAGGTAACACTTTGTAACAAACAAAAATGGAATCTACTGCATCATCGACCTGGAATGTCACAGTGCCGGAACTCAGGTTGTGCAACACTTTTACAGTTTCCCCGTTTGGGAATACCCATGAATCGGGTAATACGGATAAGCTATCCGGGATAAAGGCACCATCAATATCTTTAACCCATCGGCATCGGTCGTTCGTTGTCTGCCCTGTGGCTACCTGTTGTATTAACACACCTACGATGAGTGCCAAAAAGCGCATTATGAATTTTGTGTAGGCAATTCAATGAAGAAAGAAGTACCACTTCCTATTTCAGTCTCAAACCAAATCTTTCCACCGGCATGTTCTACGCCGTGCTTAGCTATGGCCAGGCCTATACCTGATCCCATCTCTTTGGTGCTAAAATTAGGAATGAATATCTTGTTACGGATATCATTAGCTATCCCGGCACCATTATCTTTAATCTCCAGTCTTACTTTTGACGCTCGTATCTTATCTAAGCAAATTTTTATGCAAGAGTCTTTACGCTCTGTAGCTTGTATCGCATTCAACAGTATATTATTAATGATCCTTCCCATTAATTGTTCATCACCTATAGTAAACACTGGCTCTACTTCTATATGTAAGTCAATAACAACGTTTTTTGTTGACTTATGAAGACTTACTACATTGCGTACTACATGTGCCAGTTCATATCGTTCATGCTCAGGAATGGGCATCTTTGCAAACGAGCTAAAGGAAGAAGCAATATCATTAAGTATATCTACCTGATCCAGCAACGTATTAATAGGCCGGTCCATCTCTTCCTTACTTCCCTTATCCCGTAGCTTTCTACTCAAGTGTTGAAGGGTAAGTTTCATAGGTGTGAGTGGGTTTTTGATCTCGTGAGCCACCTGTTGGGCAATTTCCCTCCAGGCTGATTCTTTTTCACTCCTGGCTAAGGCTTTTTTACTGTTTTCAAGGTTTTCAAGCATCTTATTATACTCTCCCACCATCAACCCGATTTCATCATTGGCATCCCACGAAAGAGGCTCATTAAATCCAGTAAGGGTTGTTTTTTTAAGTTTTTGTGTAATAAACCATAACGGAAAAGTAAGCCATTTGGCCGCAAGGTATGACACTACTAGGAATACAATAAAAACAACTGTAAATATATTGATCACGTTGGTAAGTATCGTAATCTGGTTTTGTTCAAGCGTATATTCCGACTGAAAAAAGGGAATACTGACCATTCCGATAAGGTCGCCTTTATCAAAAGACTTTACGGCAAAAAACGCTGTGTTATAGTCCAGCTCACCCACCGACTCCTGAAGGATACGCGCATTTTCACCACGCTCTTTAATATAAGCATAGGCCACTGGGTTAACATGGTTACTTAAAAGATCATTTTCATAGATCAACGGTTGGCTTGTAGCAATCAGTTTCCCTTGAGTATCAAATAAGTTCACATCTGCCCCTGAATATTTCGAAAGCTGAATGAGTTGTGTCTGGAGTTCCTCGGCATTGGCAGTGCTGTCACTTACAAAATCGTTGAGGTCTTCACTTACATTAATGCTTATGTTTTCAGCTTTCTTATAATATTCATAATTCACTTCTTTCTCAAACGAAGAGTTAATAAGGCTAAGCGTAGTAGCACTCACAGCGAATAAAGGAAGGAAAAAGGCCACATTAAGATAAAGCTGAATTTTAGCCGAATAATTGAGGCTCTCCTGCTGTAATAGAAAATATAAAGCGTAAAACCCTGCCAGCAAGACCACTGAAAAAACCTGTATCAAGAAAAGGAATGAGAAATTGGAGATCACATCAGAAAAAGAGTGATCTTCTGAGCTAATGACAATTACTTTATCATTAACATCTCTTACAGCAATATGCCGATACCCCGAGACAATCAGGGACTGATCATACAAAGCCGGGTCCTGAAAAAGTACTTCTCCAAAATTCAGCAGGTAGTTAAAATCACCGGAGTTATAAGTAATCGTATTATTCTCAAAGACGGCATAGCTGTATTTAGCATTCTGATATGGATTAAGAAACCTGTGGTCTACTAAAAGCTCCGGATATACACTCTCGGGAATGACTCTTTTAAGGTTTAGATCTATGGCAATGTATCCTACGGTTACTCCTCGTTTTTCAATTTTAGAAAAGCTTAGATATCTTTTAGACAGTTCACTACCCAAACTATTTATAAAATAAATACTATCATAGGAAGTACTGTAGCTGCCCCGAAAGTCATTGGGTAAGATAGTCTCAAAAGAGTTATCAAAGGGTTCACTCAATGCATTGTACAAGTAAATATTCACATCATACTTATCAAAGTAGCTATTCAAATATACCCGCCTTATTTTTGCTTTAATGATGTCCTTAGAAAGGAACGGACTTGACATGCGATTTTGAATGAACACATCTTTTTCAATCCTGTCATTTGCCTCTGATAACAGGAACTCAGCAAGGTTATCATTCTCTATCAACAGCTGACTGGCATATTTCTTTTTCCGTTTGATGTCCCTTTCATTTTCAAACTGGTAAATTGAGATAGTACCTAAGAGTGCGCCTGAAATAACATAAACAAAAAAGTAAAGGAAAGTACTATAGCCCAGTTTTTTTATAGACCGGGGAAGGTCAGTAATGTGAAGCACGAAGTAAGTCGCACTACCTAATAAGAGAGCTGGCCAAAATATCTGCCCTATTAATAGATTAACCAGTGAAAATAAGGCCGCTCCACTGAAAAACGCCTGTATAAGCGCGCGTTTCTCCGAGAAGGTTTGCTTCATCAGTTTGTAAACGACATGAAAAAAAAAGAAAACCGAAAAAATAAAAACAAGGAAGATTACAAACCCTGTCAGCCGGCTACTATCGAAATCTAACGTTTGCTCAATGTCAAATGTCAACTGTGAATTGTGATACAATGTCTGGAACATGAGATAGCCTATGTGGAAGGAAAAAAATCCACCCCCAATGGTCAATGCTCCGAGCAGGATCTTGATATGCCTATTTTCAGGCAACCTACTCGCTAATTCTTCCAATATACGTGACCTATGGAGGAACACATAAATAGTCCAAGAACAAAAGCCACCCAGGTTTATTAATAGATCCCCCAGTGATCTGTTCAGGTTGGATGAGGCGAAATACCTGGAATTAAAAAGAGGGGCATCGGTGAAGTTATCAGGAAACCCTATCCAGAGCATGAGCAGTCGGATAAGTAATATGCCTGCGGCAAGCAGGAGCGCTCCTTTGATAGCAACCCTACGACCTACCTGATATATTATGACATAAATGGCAATGAAAAGCAGCAGAAATCCAATGGAATACAATGCATTGATCAATAACAAGAGAGACCTGTCCGGGCTGGAATAATCCTTATCGAACAATACTTTAAAAAGGCAATATTCATTGTTATCCAGGCATATGTCCGTGCCCGCTTCCGAGGACATGGGAAGTATGGATAACTGCTGAACAGGAAATATTTCAGGATTATATGCAGACGCTACAAAATCATTTTCTATCTGATACCCTTTGTAAAGAGGCAAAAGCGCCACTACTTCAAATGACGAATTGGCAATTACCCATTTCCTCGCAATAAAATCTTTTCTTAGTAATTGTAAAAAGCGGTATCGATAATCTCCCCGGACCGAATGATAATCAGGCACAAAACGATAATCTGACCAATAAATAAGATCACCACCCTGATAAATGAAAAAGGGATAACTTGATAGACCATTAAATTTGGTAAAATGAAATTCATCCTCGTTTTCTAACACTTCCAATACAGGGACCGTTTGCCTTTGTATAGAAGACAATTCCCGTACAAGGTTATTTACGATTTTTGATGCTTCTTTTTCTAAAGACAAAGAAGCATCTGGCCTGTCCATAAAAAAATACAACCCTGTACCTGCCAATAAAAACGGAATGGCTATGTACAATAGATTATACCTGAAGGAAGAATGAATCAACTTACAAAACTATGATCTTTATTAAATATAAGTGATTTAGCTCAATTACCGTACCGAGTATCAAACTTCACTCCTCCAAACAAGTGAAGAAATAGTATCCTGGAATACCTGAAACTTACTGGTAATAATAGAATCACACTACCTATAATGCCTATAAGGTAGACATAAAGCGGATAATCACCCAATACAGTTAATGCTACACCAACTGTTACAAAAATAGCCACAGAAAAGGCATAGCTGATGTACATAGCGCCAAAGAAGAAACCTGGTTCCCGCTCAAAATGCAATCCGCAGTTTGGGCAATCCGGATTCATTTTATGGAATTTCATAAGGTTATAAGCTGTATAAGGGAACATTCCACCTTTTCTACAGCGCGGACATTTACCATGAAGTATGGCGCTGCCTCGGTTGTTGCTTATTTGCATTAGCTTTGCTGTTTCGATACCACAGATATCCGACCACGCCAATGATAAGATAAGGCATCACAAATAAATATAGTATACCAAAATTCAAACTTGCTCCTATGCCTATGTCACCGTTGCTCACATTATTCTCAAGCGTGGCCCGGCACATTGCACATTGCGCATAGCTGCCAAATGCTGTAAGCATCACAAAAACAAATGCCATGATTGTCTTCTTCATCTTCACCTCGTTTTAATCCTTCTTATCGCTTTATTAACAGCCCTGTCCATACTAACATGAACTTGCACTTTATTAGTTCAATGATGTTTCTATCGTCTGCCATACATTCAGTTACAAGATATTAAATCTATCTTAAACGTAGTAAGGGCTAATCATTAGATACACTACTACACCTGTAATGGCTACATACAGCCATATCGGGAAGGTGACTCTGGCTAACTTCTTATGCTTATCAAACCTTTCCGTCCAAGCCTTAGTAAAAGTGAACAACACCAAAGGAATTACAGCAATGGACAGTATTATATGGGTGATTAATATGAAGTAATAGACGTACCTAAGAGCACCCTCACCGCCATAAGGCGTTGGGTCACTCGTCATATGATACAAAACGTACATAACTAAAAACAACGCTGAGAGTATCAGGCATACTTTCATAAAGGTTTCATGAAGTTTTCTCTTTTTATTCTTAATGGCCCATAAGCCTAAAACCAAAAGAAATGCTGTCAAAGCATTAGTGCCAGCATAAATGGGGGGCAAAAAAGACAAATCATACCCTTCTACTTTCACTCCAAATAGTATAGCTACTACTACAGGAATAACAACGGAAAGTAGTATAATAATTTTGTTGTACTTCGCCTCCTTAGTTGCTAATAATTCACTCATTTTCCAATACTATTTTGATCTCCACGATGAGGCGGTCTATCTCATCCAGGTCATTATTATAATACCCTCTGATATATCCTTTCTGATCATGTAAGATAAATTGATTCAATGTGTCAGTGGCAAAATTACAATGCATGCGTTTTTTCAACTCACTTTGTTCTGATTTTATCATTTCACCTTGTTCAGAAGAAGCTTCACCGAATGCATTAAAAGATATATGTTTCGAAAAAGTGGCTTTCAAACGCTTAGAAATATTGACCAGTTCCTGTGAGGTAAAATCAGCCGTCTCTTCAAAAAAAACAGTGATATTAGCCTTTTGATTATTTTTATTGTTAAGCGGTACGGTAAAAGTACCCTCTGCAAAATCGCAATCATCGAAGCGAGCGGTTACTCCATCCTGATGATAAACCGGAACAAAAAACTTGTTATCGCCAAATGTCTTCAAGAATAGAAAAATCACTACCGGTACAATAAGAATGAGCAGTAGAAATATTGCCTGGACTACTTTTTTCATTAGAAACAAATAAGGCTAAAGTTTTCACCTTAGCCCCATTCTATATTATTCAGTGAATATTAATATCGAATTTCGTTAATCGCTGCCCCTTCATAAATGAAAGCTATTAACATCCAAATGACAAAAACCATCGGAATGAGTATTGACCATATCAATACTTTCATTTCGTATTTAAGGTGCATAAATTCAGCTACTATGTAAAAGGCTTTTACAATGGTCATCAAAACAAAGATGGAAACCCGTGTAGTCGCCATCTCCAAGGGCAATGTAAATGCTACGATAAATTCCAGTATAGTGATCAATGCCATGTATCCGGCAGTAACCCATATTTTTCTGATCTTTGCTTTATCTACCGGTTGAGGTTGAACGTGTGTTGTATTTTCTGCGTGCATAATATATACTCTTTAAAACTTAAACCAGGTAAAAAAATGTGAAAACAAATACCCATACCAAATCCACAAAGTGCCAGTAAAGCCCCACTTTTTCAACCATTTCGTAATGCCCCCGGCGATCATAAACACCAGTAACCGTATTGTAATAAATAATAAAGTTCAGTACTACTCCACTAAACACATGTGTCCCGTGAAAACCGGTAATGAAAAAGAAAAAAGCGGCAAAATCAGGAGGACCATATTCGTTCCATGAAAGGCCTGCACCGCCTCCACCCGTACCATGTATAAAATGCGACCATTCCCACGCCTGACACCCCAGAAAAACAAGGCCTCCGATAATCGTCCATAGCATCCATTTCTCTACGTCCTTTCTATCCATTCTATGACCGGCTTCTACGGCCAATACCATTGTAACACTACTCATGATAAGAATGAAGGTCATAATACCTACAAATACCAGAGGTAAGCTTACCCCATGGAGAAAAGGTACCGCTTCAAAAACTTTTTCCGGTATCGGCCAATATTCCTGTGAGAATGCAAAAGCTTCCGCCTCCCCGACATATGCAGGGTGTGCTGACCGTATTAAACCATAGGTAATTAAAAGCGCTGAGAAGGTAAAGGCATCAGACAATAAGAAAAACCACATCATTAGTTTTCCATAGCTCGCCTTAAAAGGTGATTGGCCACCATCCCAAATGCTCTTCTTGGGTGCGTTAATGCTAGGTGCAGTTGCAGACATAAATTACTTTTTAACGATCAATTAATGATTCAATAATAAAAATATGAACAAATATATCCAAAGTGCATCCAGAAAATGCCAGTAAGTGGCACACATCTGCATCCTTGTCATATTTTTTGAATGAACTTTATACTTAAAGGTTGAAATTAATACAATTATTAGAAAAATAACACCACTCACTAAGTGTAAGCCGTGCAATCCGGAAAGAATGTACAAAAACGACCCGGAAGGGTTACCTACCAAAAACACATTATTATCTACCAGCGCTCCCCAGACGTAGAACTGCCCAACAAGAAAGGCAACACCAAGGAATGTAGTAATACCCACAGCCAGTTTGACTTTTTCCAATTCATCTCTTTTGGCTGCAAGATACCCCCAATGCATTGTAATACTACTCATCAAGATAATACCAGAGGTCACCCATAGTTCCATAGGTAATTCGAATACCATCCAGTTCCCTTCACCCTGCCTTACAATATAAGCACTGGTCAAAGCGGCAAATATCATGATCACTGTTATGATAAACAGCCACAATGCAAACTTCTTGGGATGCATTGAAAGTTGCTTTTGAGGCTCCTCTACAAGTTTTAAATCTCCCGTCATCTTCTATCTACTTTTACTACTGGAATTATTCATTTTACCCATGGTTTAAACCATATCAAGAAGATAAGCAATTTGTACAATAGGCAAATATATAATGGAACCAAACATGATCCGCAAAGCAGAACGCCTGGTGCCATCTTTCATCAAAGAAAAAGTCTGGCTTAAAAACAAAACGCCACATATGGTCACTACAATGGCAGAATCCACACCTGTAATACCAAACTTCAAAGGCAACAAACCCAGCGGTATTAAAAATAAAGTATATACCATTATTTGTATAGCTGTATTCAAGTCTTTTCTACCACCAAAAGGCAATAATTTAAAACCTGCCTTGCGATAATCGTCATCACCCACCCATGCAATGGCCCAAAAATGCGGAAACTGCCAAATGAATTGGATACCAAATATAATCAGTGCTTCATAAGTGATCATCCCGGTTACAGCGGTCCATCCCAACAATGGCGGTAGTGCACCTGGAATAGCTCCTACAAATACCGCTATAGGCCCCACTCTCTTCAGGGGAGTATATACAAAACTGTATAATACCATGGACAAGATAGACAACAAAGTGGTAAGCATATTAGTGTAAAACATTAAAATGCTTATACCTATTGCCGCAATAGTAATTGCAAATAACATTGCTTCACGGACAGAGATCCGCGCCGTAGGTAATGGACGCCCCTTTGTTCTGGACATCAGCTTATCAAAGTCTCTTTCTATGATCTGGTTAATGGTAATGGAAGCCCCTGAAACAAGAAAAGCACCTAAACTTAACCAGCAAAGATGTGTCCATATCAACTGCCCCCCACTGCCTAATACATAACCAAAACCACAAGAAAAAGCTACAAGAAAAGACAACCTCATCTTAACAAGCTCCAGATAAACTTTCAGTTTATCTACAATCAAAATTCGTGAAAATCCGTATGTATTACCCACCATTATGTTAAAACCGCATTATTTCGATTTAGCCTCAAAAATAGCAAAAATTGTATGCCGAAACCCAATGTCCCCACCAATAAATGGACAGGTTGCATTGTGGGAGGGATCGCCCAATATGCCATGATAACCCCTGAAAGCAGCGACACTAAAAGGATAACAATTAAGTAAGTTACAAGTTTGGACTTGACCTGTGACTTTCTAAAAAGATAGATCAATATAACATGTAGTAGAAATACTACCCATGAAAACGAACGATGCACAAAGAATTCGACCCCTAATTCTCCTATCCATGTTTCCCTGGATTGATAAAGCAATGACGAAGCAACATGATCAACAGACTCCCTTACCTGCGTACCGAAAGCAATCTGGATTAATGAAGTGAGCATACACCCAATGAGCAGGAGTTTTAACCAGTATGTTTTTTGATGCGGGTCAGAGGCTATATGTTTTGATGATATACTGTGATAAACATAAATCAATAACGCCACAATCAATAAGGCCAGGAACATATGAATCGTAATCATCCAGGGCAACAAATTCGTTGATACCACTATTGACCCTATCCAACCTTGAAACAGTACCAGTAAGAGTATCGAAAAACTTGTAATGGTGATCTTTTTATCACTCTTGAAAAAAGGTATGGAAGCTACAAATGTAGCTATAATGAGCAGACCGATGATAGCTCCTATCAATCGGTTAATATATTCTATCCAGGTCTTGTATTTATTGAAATCAGCCTCCTCCAGGATTGATTTATCTGCCAATAGTTTATCGGCAGTCTCTCGAAACCCTAATGTAGTCAGGTAACTGGCAAAACGCTTGTTTTTGTTATCCCTCTTGGCAGAGTAAATGTCTTTGTAATCAGGAGGGAGCTGTTCTTTCGATGTGGGCGGCACCCATGAACCAAAACATTTAGGCCAATCAGGACATCCCATACCCGATCCTGAACTTCGTACAATACCACCTACCAGGATCAATAGATAGACTGCTACTAAAGTAATCAGGCTGATCCTTCGGAACAGCCTGATCTGCTTAAATTCTCTATTTTTCATCCACGACGATCACATCTTCGTCCGTATCTGATTCCAGCTTAATGAGCTCATTTTCATGAGGCAGGTTTGATTCCGGTGTTTCGGAGAAAGGAACGGTCTGAGGAATAAAATCCTCTTTTGCTCCGGGCTTACTGTAATCATAAGGCCAACGATATACCGCTGGTATTTCTCCAGGCCAGTTGCCATGCCCCGGGTTGAGCGGTGTAGTCCATTCCAATGTGTTTGAGCCCCATGGATTAAGTGTAGCTTTTCTTCCCCTGTACATAGAATAAAAGAAATTAAAGAGGAATATGAACTGTGCACCAAGCGTAATGATGGCTGCAATACTCACAAACATGTTCAAATCACTGAATGTGTTTAGGGTATCAAAATTCGTAAATGAATAATACCTCCTGGGGTACCCGGCAATACCTATGTAATGCATTGGGAAAAACACCATGTAGACACCTACAAATGTTAACCAGAAGTGAACATAACCCAACTTGGCATCCATCATTCTTCCATAGAATTTAGGGAACCAATGATACACACCGGCCATCAATCCGAAGAAAGAAGCGCTACCCATTACCAAATGGAAGTGTGCCACTACAAAGTAGGTATCATGTAGTTGTATGTCAATAGCAGAATTACCCAGGAAAATACCTGTAAGTCCCCCTGATATAAAGAAAGATACTAACCCAATAGAAAATAACATTGCCGGTGTAAACCGGATATTGCCCTTCCATAAGGTCGTCAGATAATTAAACACCTTGACAGCCGAAGGTACGGCAATGATTAGGGTTAATAACATAAAGACCGATCCGAGGAAAGGATCCATACCTGTAACGAACATATGGTGTGCCCATACGACGAAAGACAGTATGGCTATAAATAATATAGAACCTACCATCGCCTTGTATCCGAAAATAGGCTTTCTTGAATTCGTCGCTATCACCTCGGACGTTATACCAAGGGCAGGCAGCAATACAATATATACTTCCGGATGTCCCAGGAACCAAAACAGGTGCTGGAAAAGTATGGGGCTTCCACCTTGGTTAGGAAGTGCCTCACCATTAATAAATATATCAGAAAGGTAAAAACTGGTACCAAAACTTCGATCAAAGATCAACAATAAAGCGGCGGCAAATAACACCGGGAAGGATAATAATCCAATGACTGCAGTAATAAAGAATGCCCAAATCGTCAAAGGCAGCTTAGAGAAAGACATCCCTTTTGTTCTCAGGTTTATAACAGTAGTAATGTAGTTAATACCGCCCAATAGCTGAGAGACTATGAATAACGCCATAGAAACCAACCAAAGTGTCATTCCCAAACCAGAACCGTTCACTGCTTGCGGTAGTGCACTGAGTGGAGGATAAATTACCCAACCACCGGATGCCGGTCCGGTCTCTATGAACAATGATATGAACATGATCACACTTGATATGAAAAAGAACCAATAGGACAGCATGTTCATAAAGCCTGAGGCCATATCTCTCGCACCTATTTGAAGCGGGATCAGGAAATTACTAAATGTACCGCTAAGACCGGCTGTTAAAACGAAAAACACCATTATAGTACCATGCATTGTTACCAAAGCAAGGTAGAATTCCGGGTCAAGTTTTCCTTCCGGAGTTACCCATTGCCCCAACAGAGGACGTATCCACTCCAATTGCATATCTGGAAAACCCAGTTGCAGCCTAAAAATAACCGATAATGCACCTCCGATCAACGCCCAGAATATACCAGTGATCAGGAATTGCTTACCGATCATTTTATGATCGATAGTAAATACATAGGTAGTCCAAAAGTTACCATGATGTTCATCATGATGCTCATGATCATCGTGGTGTGCTTCTTGTGTAATATGAATGTCCGCAGTAGCCATATCTTTACTCTATTAAATCGACGCTTTCAAATTATTCTCATCTCCTTCTACTATACCGGCTTTGATCTTAGCCAGTTCTCTTTTTTCCTCCGGCACCTTTGAAAGATAGTCCGGGTTTAATTTCAACCAGGTTGGTTGCTCTGATTTCCATTTCTCAAAATCAGCAGGCTCATCTACAACTAATTTTAACTTCATTGAAAAATGTCCTTTGCCACATATTTCAGTACAGGTAACAAAATAATCAAATTCAGGATCACCTAATTCCTCGCGCATATCCTGAGTAGATTTTGTAGCTGTGAATTTAAAGTGAGTAGGCATACCTGGAACGGCATCCATCTTTACTCTGAAATGAGGTAAGAACACACTATGCAATACATCCCTTGCTCTGATCTTCAGCAATACTTCCTTCCCTTTAGGAATATGCATTTCAATTGGCATGAAGTCATCATAACTGTTTTTATCTTTGAGGTCCATACCAAATTGATTCACAGCATCGATCAATTGGTAATTATACTCACCCAATGCATTGTCCTTCACGCCAGGGTAACGTACCCCCCAGGCAAATTGGTACCCCATAATTTCCACAATTTCAGCATCTTCAGAGGCTGCACTTGTAATATCATTCCAGGCTTGCAAACCTGTGAATACCAAACCAGCCAGAACAATGGCAGGTACAACCGTCCATAACAGCTCTAACTTCACATTGTCAGGATAAAATTTCGCTTTTACACCATCCTTGTGTTGATAAGCATAGCTAAACCAAAATAATAACACATTCGTTATTATAAAAACTATACCCGTAACTGCCATAGTTACCCAGAACAATGTATCTGTCCATACCCCATGGTCTGACGCCACCGGAAGATTATAATCATCAAAATAAGTCCATGAATACCAGAAGAAAAATCCAAACCCTCCAATCAAAAAGACCATGAAAAGCGCTGCATTCACTTTATTACTGGTTGAAGCAACTTTTTTATCAGAGCCCTTTACCACACTTACCAATCTGCTGATCCTGAATAAAGTAAACAGGATTACTAACAGCAGAACTACCCCAAGAATTATGATAAACTGAAACATATTTTATTCGTTAGTACTACCCTTAAATTTTAAATATGGTGATGTAAACTCTCTTGTAACATGGGATGATTCTTGGCATACAGCGGAGCTTTTGCCAGGTTGGTCAATGTAACAAACAAAAAGGCCACGGCAAACACCATAAACATTCCTATTTCCATAAACCCAAATCCTCCATCATTTTGCATCACTCCCGGCGTTACCATCAAATAGAAATCAAAGAAATGACCACCTATAACAATGGGACACACAACTTTTAACATTGACATATGCCGTTTCGCATCCCTCGTCATTAATAACAAGAAAGGAAGCACAAAGTTGAGCAATATATTAACAAAGAATACCCATTTATATTGACTGGTCTCCATACGCTGAATGAAATAGACTGTTTCCTCAGGAATATTAGCATAGTAGATCAATAAAAACTGTGAAAACCAGATGTAGGTCCAGAAGATGCTAAATCCAAAAATAAATTTACCTATATCATGTAAATGATTCGCATTGACTACCTTAAGATATCCTTTCTGCTTTAAGAGCACTACTATTAGCGTAATCACCGCTAAACCATTCACCCACCAGCTTGCGAACATGTACCAGCCAAACATGGTACTAAACCAGTGGGGATCTATCGACATTACCCAATCCCATGCGCTTATTGATGATGTTACCGCAAAAATAACCAGGAAAATAGCTGAATATTTTCTCGCCTTGAGCCAGTGGCTGGTGTTGCCGTCAATATCTTCGGCAAGCATTTCTTTCTTGATCCATAAAAAGAACAAATACCATAACGCAAAGAAAATAACCATCCTAATGACGTAAAACAAGGGAAATGAGCCCATTTCAAGAGGCCAAAACCACATAGCACTCTTACCTATTAATATATCATCTTTATGGTCACCATGATAAAGATCTCCATGGGTCCAATGAAAAACATCTGACTTTACCAGAAACCAGGATACCAGCATCAGAATACCGGCAAATGGTAACCAATGTGCCATAGCAAGCGGTATGCGTTTCATTCCTGCTGACCACCCGGCCTGAGCAGCATACTGAATAGCTACGAAGAACAATCCAATAATTCCTAAGCCGGTAAAATAAACATTATTGATCCAAAGGTTAGAAAATAATCGCTTCAGCCAGGGGGCGCTTCCATGATGCCCTTCTTCTGCATGATGTTCATCGGCAGCTGGTGCATTATCGTCAATACTGGCTACAAGTGCATTTTCATTAAACGTTGTAATCGCGTGTCCTTCATCTGTATCATGACCGCCTGATGACATAGCCATAAACGTACCCAATATTGTAAGTACAATACCTACAATCGCTATAATCACCAGGTTTTTCTTGGCTCCTGCGGTAAATGAAAATCTTTCTTCTGTTAATTCGGTTGTATTTGCCATATCTGAATAGATATCCTAACTATTGATTTTGAAGTTTCTTAACATACTTAGCGATCTCCCATCGCTCCTCAGGGCTTATTTGAGAACCATGGGCCCCCATTAACCCTTTTCCATGTGTGATTACATGAAAAATGTGTCCTTCAGTGATGTTTTGATATGCTAAACCGGAAAGATTAGCGACACCAGGATATTTTTCAGCAACCAACCCATCTGCCTGACCTTTTGATCCGTGACAATGCTCACAAAATCTTTCATAAAGAACTTTACCATCTTTTAAGATCGCTTCATCTGAAGCCGTCAATGGGCTTTTTAGTGTACGTGCTGCAAGTTCCAGGCTATCTTTATGAAGCGTATAGGGGAGATATCCTTTTTGTGATCTGGGCACAGCATTCACAGGAGGTACACGCATGGTCATTCTGTTGGGGTTGTGCGGATTTGAGTTGTAGTACTCACCATGACCATCTTCCGTATCACTCATAAACTGTGTTGCTTCACCAGCGCCAGGATCTGTAACTTGAGATAACGCCTCGTAAGGTACTGAATGGTACATATTGGGCGCATATTCCAATCCCTGATTATCGCCGCCAGCGCCGCAACTACTGAGTACTGCTCCTATGGCCAAAACTGCTACCGATTGTATGTATTTTTTCATGTTAGTTCTGAACAGTCTTAATCTTCAAAATCCTTATCATTAACTTCATTGGCTCCCGTCGCATTGACAATTTTCTTTATGTCCTCTTTTGCCAGTGTATTTCCAGCCAGGTCTATTGCCATTACATGTTTGTCATCCGTAATTCGAATGTCCATTAGTCTGGGCTTTTTATAAGGTTTTAAATCACTTACGATCATAAATGTACCCACCATGCCAAGCGCCGCCAATAGAACGGTAAGTTCGAAGGTCACTGGTACGAATGGCGGTAATGCAACAAAATCTTTTCCTCCAATTATCATGGGCCAATCAAATCCCAACATGGAAACCTGCATAATAAGCGCTAGAGATGTCCCTAGCAGTCCAAACAAAAAGGCAGCAATAGGAAGGCGTGTTTTTTTATATCCCAAAGCGTCATCTATTCCATGAACAGGGAAAGGTGAATAAACCTCCTGGATCTTCACACCACTATCGCGCACTTTTTCAATGGCTGAAAGTAGTACATCCTCATCGTCGTATACACCTAGTACGTAATGTTTATTTTTTTCCATCTTATTTCTTCTGCTTTAAAGAAGATGACTTTATAATACTTTTAACTTCTGCCATGTTGATCACAGGAAAGAATTTGGCAAATAATAAGAATGCCGTAAAGAACAACCCGAACGTGAACAAATACACACCTACATCATATATCGTAGGGTAGAACATAGCCCAGCTTGAGGGCAGATAATCCCTATGGAGAGAAGTTACAATAATCACAAAACGCTCGAACCACATTCCGATATTTACGATAATAGACAGAATGAATGTGGCCGCTATATTGGTTCTGATCTTCTTGAACCAGAATAGCTGAGGAGAGATAACATTACATGTCATCATGGTCCAGTAAGCCCACCAGTATGGTCCGGTCATTCTGTTAAGGAAAGCATATTGCTCCGCATCCACTCCGGAGTACCATGCAATAAAAAACTCAGTAATATAAGCTATACCTACAATAGACCCAGTAACAATGATGATTATATTCATCATCTCAATATGGTTGATTGTAATGTAGTCTTCCAGTTTAAATGTTTTCCTGGTAATTAACATGAGTGTTAACACCATAGCAAATCCGGAAAAAATCGCCCCTGCCACGAAATATGGAGGGAAAATAGTAGTATGCCATCCGGGTATAACTGAGGTAGCAAAGTCAAAAGATACAATAGTATGTACTGAAAGTACCAGTGGTGTAGCCAAACCAGCTAAAATGAGCGCTACGGATTCATATCTCATCCATGTTTTAGCAGCACCGTCCCACCCAAAGGATAAAGCACCATAAACAGCTTTCGATATATTGTTTTTTGCCCGATCGCGAATAGATGCGAAATCAGGAATAAGACCGATATACCAGAATACCAATGAAACCGTGAAGTAAGTACTGATCGCAAATACGTCCCAAAGAAGTGGAGAGTTGAAATTCACCCATAATGATCCGAACGTATTTGGCAAGGGTAATGCCCAGTAAAAACCCAGCCATAATCTACCCATATGCAATCCGGGAAAACAGGCCGCACAGATCACAGCGAAAATGGTCATCGCCTCCGCAGCACGGTTAATGGACATTCTCCATTTTTGACGGAAAAGTAGCAGAATCGCTGAAATCAAAGTACCAGCGTGACCAATACCTACCCACCAAACAAAGTTGGTGATATCCCAGGCCCATCCCACAGTTTTATTAAGGCCCCATACGCCTATACCTTCCCAAACAAGAATAAAGACACAATAAGCGCCAACAGCAAGTGTGGCCAGAGATATTGCCATCCCCAGCATCCACGTGGTAGTTGGCTTACCTTCCACCTGCCGGCAGATATCTTCCGTTACATCATGAACTGTTTTTCCACCGGTCACCAACGGTTCTCGCAATGAGGACACCACAGGTCCTGATGGAGCATGGTCTTTATTTACTAATATATCGTCTATCGGAATTGACATAATTTAACTTTTTTTCCTCTATTACGCTTTATCCTTGTTTCTGATCTTTGTTAAGTAGGCAACGTTAGGTTTAACCCCTATTTCCTCCAAAACATGGTAGGCACGGGGCTCACCAATTTCTTTTTCTATAATATAGTCAGCTTTTTCCGTATCCTGGATCTTCAGCATCTTGTATATCTGGCTTTCCTTGTCGTTCATATCTCCGAATACAATCGCATCGGACGGACATGCCGAAGCACACGCCACGTTGATATCTCCATCATTAGGACGTCGCCCTTCTTTTTTAGCTTCCAATTTACCATATTGGATCCTTTGCACACATAATGAACACTTTTCCATTACCCCGCGAGACCTAACCGTTACGTCAGGGTTCAATACCATTTTACCGAGGTCATTACTCATATAAGTATTAACATCTTCAAACTGGCTATTGTCATGGTATTTGAACCAGTTGAAACGTCTTACTTTATACGGACAGTTATTCGCACAATACCTTGTACCGATACAACGGTTATAGGTCATTTGGTTCAACCCTTCCGTGCTATGTGTGGTGGCAGCGACCGGACATACCGTTTCGCACGGTGCATTATTACAATGCTGACACATCATAGGCTGAAAAGTAACTTCTGGATTAGAAGCTGTAAGTTCCAACTTCCTGGAATCCATCATCCCTTGCTCTGATTCAGACATTTCCTCCTCAGGCCTGCTACTGTAATAACGGTCTATCCTCATCCAGTGCATGTCTCGTCGGTTGATGACTTCCTCACGCCCTACAACAGGGATATTATTTTCTGATTGACAGGCAACATGGCAAGCGCTACAGCCTGTGCAAGTATTTAAATCAATTGCTAATCCCCAGTGATGGTTTTTATACTTATGACCTTTCCACAAACTTAAATTTCCCGGGCTTGTTTCACCCGATTCTTCTTGCCAGGTCGCTATATGAGGATGGTATCTTCCAGCACCAGGGTCTTTCTGATATTCCCCAAGAGTCGCTTCCTGTATTACCGTCTCACGCCCCATATAAGTCTGCTGAGTCTGAGTTTGTGCTACCTGGTACATTTCGGGTAATACTTCCACAGAAACGCCGGACATAACACTATAGGAAGACATTCCGTTGATTTTGCTGATCAATGGATAAACGTCTACTCCCCTGCCATTAGCCACTTTTCCGGCACTGGTTCTTCCGTACCCCACAGCCACACCCACTGTTTCTTTCTCCTGACCCGGCTGAATCACTATCGGCAGTGTTAATGAAGTGTCTCCAACCGTAAGTTTAGCCATGTTACTCTTGCCTTCTACGAAAGTAACGTCATTTTCCACGGCCCATGCCTGTGATACTGTAAGGTAGTTATCCCAGGTAGCTTTTGTGATCGGATCAGGCATTTCCTGTAGCCATGGGCTATTAGCCTGAGTACCATCACCTATTCCTATCTTTTGATAAATAGAAAGTTCTGTGCCCGAGCTTTTATAATTCGTATTGATCTTACTTATCGCATCAGGTATCGAAGCGCTTGCCGGAGGTCCAACTACCCAGTCACCTTCTTCCTCTGTACCTGTATCGGTCTCAGTGCCCGATTCACTTATTTCAATAACACCGTCGTGGAGCGCTTTGTCCCATGACATTCCCTGTGCGACCAATGTTGTTTCCCAACCACCTTTCAAATATTCGAAATAGTCCACTTTCTCTACACCCGCCCAGGTCAGCAAACTTTCCTGTACCTGACGCGTCTTGAATATTGGTGTAATGGTAGGCTGCACAAAACTGTACACCCCTTTGGAAGGGTTGGCATCTCCCCATGATTCTAAAAAGTGGTGATCAGGAGCAATATATTCCACCAGATCGGCCGTTTCATCTAACCTGTCTGAAGTAGATATTTTAAGTGCAACTTTAGCTAGTGCATTTTTTATATCAGCACCATATTGTGTATTATATACAGGGTTACAATTATAAAAGATAACGGCTGATACTTTACCCGCTTTGGCATCTGCTACAAAAGTACCGAATGCCTTTTCATCACCTTGCTTGTAATATACAGGCTTAGAAGCATCTATAGTAGTACCATAAGAGCCCAACATGGTATTGATTGCATTTACAACGGCCTGTACCGCAGGATCATTAGACCCTGATACCACCAATGATTTGGAACCCGCCTTTTTCAAGTCGGCAGCAGCTTTATCAATATTAGCTATCGACGATTTTTTTCCGGTCAATGCCTGGTATAATGCTACTACTGATTTTGCTTCTTCAGAAGGCTTTACGGGAGTTCTGTAATCGGCATTAGCTCCTGTCAGAGACAAGTTACCTTCAAATTGGTAATGTCGTGACATCTCTTTCTTACCATCACCCAGTCGCCGCGTCTTGCTGTATTGTTTTGTAAATTCTACAGGAGAAATCCACGTACCCAGAAAGTCTGCTCCAAAACTCACAATTACATCGGCTTTACTAAAATCATAAGAAGGGATCATTCGCTTACCGAAAGACTGTTCATTGGCAACCAGCATACCCTCTGCTGCTGCGGTATCATATACCACATGTTGCGTAGTTGGGTACTTAGTTTTGAAGTCTTCTATTACTCGTTTGGTAGTAGGGCTCAAAACCGTATTGCTTACTATCCTGATCTGACCTCCCTGCGTGGCAATACTGTTTAACTTAGCAGCCACTTCTTTATCTAACTCTTCCCACGTAATATCAGCACCTGCTTTTTTGGGGTTCCTTAATCGTTCATTGTCATAAAGCGATAAAACCGAAGCCTCGACCTGCGCATTTACTCCACCCTGACTGATTTTTGAAAGCTCATTACCTTCAATTTTAATAGGTCTTCCTTCCCGTGTTTTAACTACTATGCTACAATAATCCCCACCCTGTACATAGGTAGATGCATAATAATTAGGAACGCCAGGATCGATATCCACAGGCTTATTCACATAAGGTATGGCTTTTCTTATGGGCGCTTCACACGCTGCCAAAGAGACCGCAGCCACACCAAACCCCATCATTTTAAGGAAATCTCTTCGACTACTACCTCCTTCTTCGTTATCGCTTATCGGCAGAAACTCAGGAAATTCATTTTCGGCGTTTTTAACAAATGCAGGATCGTTTGTCAATTGCTCAATGCCCTTCCAGTAAGTTTTTTTATTGTCGCTCATATTAAAGTAGCTGATAAATCTTGATCAAATCAATTAATAGTGACACTTAGAACATTCCAGACCACCAATGTCTTCAACTTTTAACGCTTCTTTACTTGAAGCATCATGCAGCTCTACAAGATTATCGTAGTAGGCATTATCCTTTGTGTTTACTTCTGTGTTTCTATGGCAATCTATGCACCATCCCATGGTTAACAATGAGTGTTGCCCGATTACCTCCATTTCTTCCACCGGACCATGGCAGGTCTGGCATTCAATGTTCCCAACCTCGACGTGTTGAGAGTGATTGAAATAAGCTAAATCCGGAAGATTATGTACTCTTATCCATTCAATAGGCTTGTCATTCTCTATTGCCGCGTATATCTTTTGTATCTCAGGAGATTCTGTCTTAATGGCGCTATGGCAATTCATGCAGATATTGGGAGAAGGAATATTGGCACTCTTACTTTTTCGTACTCCGGTATGACAATATTGACAATCAATTTCGTATTGACCAGCGTGTATTTCGTGAGAGAATGCAATAGGTTGCTTGGGCGCATATCCTATCTGTACTCCAACAGCAAACAACTGGTTAATAGTTACTTTGAATACAACAGCAGCAAAGATAAAGGTCACCAGAAAGATGAAAGGCTTGCTTCTAACCAAACCTTCTAAACTAAAGGTACTGTTAATGATCTCCGCATCATCTGCTTCCAGGTCTCCCTTCTGATTCAGGTATTTTCTTAAAACCGTCGTAATCAGGATAAGTACAACTAAAATAAGTACCAGTACCACGACCAGACCGATCATGATAGTATTTAAATAGAATGACGGAATGGCATCTCCAGCCGACACAGCACCAGTCGTGGCATCTGTGGCCACCTGCGCTACCGCCGGCCCTGCTTCGGTCTCCACCTTTACATAAGCTAATATAGAAAGTATCTGATCCCTGCTGAACGTAGGGAAAGCCGTCATCTGAGTTGGTTTATACTCGTCCCATAGAGCATTTGCATATTCATCCCCACTGGCAATGACTTTTTGAGAATTCCATACAAAGTTCACTATCCAATCTATGGAAGGAGCCCTGTCATACACATCTTTTAGTGCAGGACCTACCAGTTTCTCATGTACTTTATGGCAACTGGCACAATTACCTTTAAAAAGAGATTCTCCTTCAGAAATTCGGGCTTCTTCCGTCGGAATTTCATCTTGAGCAGAACTAATAAAAGGGAATGAGAGTATGGATGTGAAAAAAACGAAAAATAAAACGCGTGTCAGTGAAATTTTCGGCGTCATGTTTGCTTTATATTTTTATCAAGGCCACAACACTTGTGCAACCTTATCAGGTGACAAATCTACTATTGGAAGGGTTTATTTCAAACATATTTTCTGGGGCATTTGGTTGGTGGTGGAACAATATTGCGTGCGCTTACGTAGTGCAGATTCAAAATCGCCTTTAAGTTGTCAAAAACGCCATTTTTGGAAATAATTTAGAATGTTTATAAATAATAAACATGTTAATCTATGACCTGGAGCATGCTTTTTAATTGACTTTTGTCACTCTAAACTCTGTTCGTCGATTAAGTTGATGTTCTTCTTTTGAACATTTGACACCGTCAGAGCATCGATTAATTAACACACTTTCACCATATCCTTTCCCAATAATACGTGACTTTTCTATCCCCCTGGACACAATATAATCTGCGGAAGCTTTAGCTCTTTTGTCAGAGAGCCGTGCATTGGAAGACGCACTTCCCCGGCTATCGGTATGTGAGCCCAATTCGATTTCTATTCCCGGGTTTTCGAGCATAATTCCTACAATCTTGTCCAGTTCAGCGGCAGCGTCAGGTCGAATATTATATTTACCCAAATCAAAATAGATAGGTTTAATATCGACTAGCTTTCCGAGATCGGCACCTACTTCTATCCTGTCAAGTGATAAGTCGAGAAATTTACTGATGTCCAGACGGCCCGGTTGATCCAGTGTACCATTATACGTTTCTATTTTTCCTAAGTAACCGTCTTTGCTAAGTCTAATTTGATAACTGACCCTATCATTAAGCTCTTTATCTGTCATGGAATACAACAATTGTCCTTGCGCATTTGTAACCTGATCAATGATTGTATTTCCATTCAGGTTATCTACTACAACGACTTTCACTCCATCAATAGGCTCTTTTGATTCCTTCTCTTTAATATCTACTAAAAGTTCAAAATCGAGGTCTTTCGTTAAAAAGAGGTCTTTTTCCCAAATGTTATTCTTTTCACTTTCTAAGGTCGTCACCGTCTCAACGGATGGAATATAACCTCCGGTACTGTCTGATTTCAATTCGTAAGCAGTATTGGGTTTTACCGGAAAACTATAATCTCCCTCCTGGTCTGTCATTATCTGCGAAATGATCTCACCATTTTGCACTAAAGTAACAGGGACACCGGATAGCCGGGTATTCTCATTTTTATCATACACTATTCCTTTTATGAAATAGCTAACAATTAAAGGTTGAGTAGTTGTAAATGAATAGATATCATCATTACTCAGACTTTCTTCCCGGTTCGTCGAGAAAAATCCGGTTTTACCGTCTGGACGAAGTATTATACCAAAATCATCTAATGCACTGTTTATAGGAGATCCCACATTACTGATCCGTCCGTCAAATCCGTCCGTAAGGTCTATCCCAAAGATATCCAGGCCCCCTAACCCGCCATGTCCGTTACTGGCGAAGTATAGATCACGATCATTATGTAAGAAAGGAAAGAGCTCATTCCCTTCGGTATTGATAGTTGGTCCCAGGTTCTCCACCAGTTATTATCTTTATTGTAAACACGATAAAGGTCCGTGCCTCCATATCCTCCGGGCATATCCGATGAGAAGTACAGAAAATTACCATCACTACTTATCGCCGGATGCCCCACAGAATAATGATCGTTATTAAAATCAAGTGGCAAAATGTTGTTCCATGTGTTTTCTTCTGCATTATATTCGGCGCTATAGAGTTTTAACTTGGTAATACCCTCCCTATCCGTTGTGATTTTACCTTTGTGATAGTTGTTCCTTGTAAAAATTACTTTGTTGTCATTTTCATAAAAAACGAGTGGCCCCTCATGATATTTTGAGTTGATTTTTTTGTCAAAGGCCGATACATTCCCATTCTCATCCACCTGGTATAATTCTAAATAATGGCTGTCATCCCAAAGAAATTTTACAGGGATGGACGTGTCATCAGGTCTTGAAGTAACAAACACCAGTTTTGATCCAAAAAATGCAGGACTAAAATCAGACCCTTCCTGGTTAAAATCCGCCTTGTTTGTAGTGACGAAGCTTACATTTCTGAAAAGCTCCTCCTGGTCGTTTATCGTTGTTATCTTTTTATTTACTCTACCATCTTCGGCACTAAAACCACCATACGTATCGTACCAACTCTTTGCTTCCGCATACTTTTTTTCTGATGATAGCGCCTCTGCATAATGCAGGTAATATTCAGGAGCTACGTCTGGTTTGTCATTTAATACTTTCTCATACCATGCTAATGCATTTTTCGGATCGTTCAACCTCCGATAACTCTCTGCAATTTTTAATATCAATGTGTTGGAGGATGTATTTTTTGCATGGGCCCTTTGATAAGCTTCTACTGCATCCGTATAGGCAAACTCATTAAACAGCTTATCTCCTAAAACTTCCGCATCAGCCAAATATCTTTTAAACCTGATTTTGAGCCATTTAAATCAACTCAGGGTTTGATCAGTACTATTCTATTTTCAAAGCAAGGGAATTAATGAGGCATCAACATATCTACTTCAGTAGGACTTTGAAGATTATATTCTTTAGCTACCTGAACTCCAACACCTCAGGTTCCCGTACATCAAAGTCACCAATCTGTAAAGACGTACGTCCGGTAAATTCCAAATCGTAATCAGATACATCACCTGGTGTTTTTGGATACCATGCCAGGCGGATCTGGATCGTATTAAAGGCCAGGTTTTCATTTCTGAACCGGAAGCCAAGACCGTAGCCCTGATAAAACCGGTTTCTGAAAAGTGTTTTCGAATTACCATTGACTATCGCTATATCTATAAAGCTAAATAAGGCCATTCGAAAACCAAAGAAGTAAACAGGAGTAAAAAGTACCGTTTCACTTTTGAAAGACAGCCGCCTTGTTCCTCTAAGGAACACACTGTTCAATCCACGAATACCTGATTCATCATTAATGGTGATAAGTTCATCGTTAAAACGTCTGATACCAATGGTATAATCCAAATTGAAAAATTGACGAAAATTCAATCGTTTCAATCTGTAGAGGTAACTAAAGTAAGACATGTTAAAACTTAACATGCCTTGTTCAAACTTTCCTTGTCTTATAAAGCCTCCTATCGCCACTTCAGGCCGCACATAGCCAATTCTACCCAAATACCCTCCTTTGGATGCTTTAGTAGCAATGTAGCCGCGTGTATTGAACTCATTTGCATCGCGCCCGAAGGTAAGCTGATATAACATACCCTCTGGTATATCTTCTGTACGTCCATACCCAAGTATCAAACTGCTTTTTTCATAGGATCTTTGAGAATAACCTATGGAAAAAAGGTAAAGATTACTATCAAAAAAGAGTTGATTGGTATCCTCACTCACAAAGGGACGGTCAAGAAACCTGGTACGCGAAAATCGGGCAGCCAGTTGAATGTTAGTACGTGCATTTTCTGTCCGATCAATTTGGTAAGAACGTCCGAACCAGAAATCCTGGTTGTTGAACTTTGCAAAAAACCCCAGTATTGTATCAGGCTCTATACGCTCCACGAGGTTATTTTGATTAGTAATCTGAATACCTCCGGCATACTTTGTTTCCGGCGTAATAAAATTCCTGAAAACATGTAATTGTGTGCGGTCCAGATCTTGTGACCGTACAAAATTAAACTGGCCGGTGATAAACGTATTTTTGATATTATTGATAGCATAAGTAGCAGAATACCCAGCCTTCGGTTTATTTCGTTCGTCAAAATTGATCTCATTTCTTAACTCATGCCCCAAACCAAAAAGATTTCGTTCTGTCAATGCAAAATCCCATTCGTCAGGACCACTGGCTCCCCCGTCAAAAGAAAGAGACCAAACATCTTTCACTATTACAATGGCATCTACTTTATCTTTTGATTCTCCCGGTACGAGGTAAATACGTGAGTCTCTGACAAAAGGTAAAGACCTCAGGATCCGCTCACTGTCTATGATAAGATCCGGGTCTACCTTATCCCCGCTCTTAAAAAAAATGTTATTTCGTATTACTTTCCCCCTGGTATAGGTGTGAAGCTTATTGGCACTTTTCAGCCACCAGTTATCTGAACTCCTGGTAGTATCATTAATACTGGTACCAAATATATCGAGCTTCTTAATGGATACTTTATCTATTGTCTTCCCTTTGAAAAGATCATAATTATGACCTCTGGAAGCGACAGGTGTCTTTCTACCTTTAGGTTTTCCGGGGTCTTTAAAAATGATCTTATAAAGTCTTTTAGTAAACTTTGTTTTATAAAGCTGCTCTTTGATCTTCCCGTAAAACTCTTCACTTCTCCGGCTTTCGTCTTTCTTAAGTTTTACTGCAATCGAATCCGGAAGGATGATTAAAGTGTCATTTTCTACATAGAGGGATGAATCTGCCAGGATCAAAAAACTTCTGCCTTTCACAAAAACACTGTCCATACCATCATCTCCGGCCTTTTTCCGCTGACCAAACGAGACGCTAATACAGGACAGACATAATAATATGATGAATAGTTGCTTCAACGCAGACCCCTGTTATTTTTAATGCAACATCTAAATTACCTCTATTTAGATGATTATTTTTTCAAAAGGTTTATAAACAATTCTCTCCCTTGCCGGGGTTTTATAGAATTATAACACCTTTCAAAAACATGGAATTCAAAATGGTCCAAAAAATATGCCTGATACTCATCAGCACTTCCTCCATAAGGAGGGTGATCTGTATAAAGCTCATCTTCAAATAAGAGACCAACTAACCTACCATTAGGTTTTAAGAGCTCATGCATTTTAACAGCATAGGCCTGCCTTTGTGATGGGTGCAAGGCACAAAAAAAAGTTTGTTCTATGACAAGGTCAAAACTATCTTCGAGCTCAAAAAAATCACGGCAAATTAACCTGTTTTTAGGGAATTCAGGGTGATTTGCACCAAATAATTCCAGCGGTTGTTGGGCTATATCTATTATCACCACATTCTTAAAACCACTCTGATATAAATAGGCTGCTTCATAGGCATTACCACAACCTGGGATAAGTATTCTTTGCGTCTGATCCGTTAACTGATCAAAATATTCCTTTAAGGGAGTGGTAACCGCACCCGTATCCCACTGTGTCTGGTTATTATGATAGCGTTGCGTCCAGTAAGTTTCATCATGTGTCATACGCTGAGAAACTGACCAGTAGGGGTCAGAAAAGCCTGTGAATTATTGAATAATCTTAAATAAACGATAATTTTACGCTCATTCGCATCAAAAACCAACCATGGAAGAAAATAAACCGATACAAGAATCGGCTGTCCGACCTAAGAAAAATAATAAAGCCATCGTCATTATTATTGTGTTGGTAGCCGTAGTTGTCGTTCAAGGGATAAAAATATACCTGGACCACCAGGAAAGCATCGCAAAGGAAGACCAGCTGGCCAATACGGAAGAAGAACTGGCCATTACCATGCAAAGGTTAACCAATATCAATGAGGAACTGGCCCTTAAGATAGCTGAAATAGAGCAGTTGGGTGGTAACGTAGAGGAGTTGGAGCAGGCTAAAGCAGAAATAGAAGCGGAATTATCCAAAAGCAGAAGGACCAGCAGGAGGACTATACAGGATCTTAAAGATAAAGCCGACGGATATGAGTTATTGCTAAAAGCCAAGGATGTAGAGATTGAAAAGCTGAAGGAGATCAACGATGAACTGCTTACGGAAAACACCTCGCTAAAAACAGAAAAAAATGTTCTGAATGATTCATTAACGCAACTAAATGAATCTAAGGAAGAGCTGGCATCCAAAGTAGCCCAGGCTTCTCAGTTGAAGGCTGAAAATATTCAGATTTTCGCTATCAATAGTCGTGGTAAAGAGCGTGAATCCCCTTTTAAAGCACGTCAGGCAGAGAAAATAAAGGTGGTATTCAATATAGCTGAAAATGAGGTTGCCCCTATCGAGGGTAAAAATATTCTGGTGCGCATATTGGATGCTAATGAACAAGTAATATTCGATGTCGCTAAGGGATCAGGAACATTCATGTACAATAATAAAGAGGCATTTTATACTGCTAACCAGGAAATACTGTTTGACAATAGCCGACAGCAACTCACATTTGAATATGAGAAGGGAAGTGAATATGAGCCCGGGGTTTACCAGCTGGAAGTATATACAGAAGATTACAAGATGGGGAGTACTTCGTTTGAGGTGAAGTAAAATCTGATCTTAGCATACTACAAAAAACACTTAGCTTAAAAGAAACAGGCTACTTCGAATTTACGAAGCAGCCTGTTTTCCAGGGAGCAATTATAGTGTAGTGAGCATCTACGGGTTTTGGGATTGAATGGCCGGATTAGCATTCAATTCATCCAGCGGAATTTTCCACTGCCAACGCGGGTCACCTGCCGGAATCTCCAATAGATTATTAATTAAAGAAGCATTGTGATTGGCTCCTGTCCTGTCCAATGGCGCATTCAGGCGCTTTAAATCATTAAACCGAAAACCTTCACCCCATAACTCCCAGCGCCTTTGGATCAGTATTTCATCAATAAGACTCTGACCGGTGTTCGAAGATAGTGTGTAGGCCGGGTCGCGGTTAACCGCTAATTCAAACAAAGCCTCGGCCGCACCGGTTTCATCCAGCCTTGCTTTTGCCTCAGCCTCTATCAGGTACATCTCCGCCGCTCTCATATAGGGCACATCCCCCCGGCTATCTCCTGTCCCATAAGCAAGAAACTTTTGATTAGTATATGGAAAACGCTTATGTCTTGAACTGATCTCAATTCCTGCCGGTAAATTCGGGTGCTCACCGGTAGGGTCAAAAACCGCTGAACGGACGTCTGTTTTTGGGATCATGTCATACAGCGTGCTGTTGATAGACTTAGGGTTGCCCCTGATATTCGATGAACTGAAGTTACGTGACATCCATGCCATGAAGTTAGTAAATGCAGAACCCTGTTCTTCGTTATAAAATCCACCCCACATCCATTCATCATTCGTATAATCATTGAAGCCCGAGGTGTAAGTAGTACTATCCATAAGTTCATAGCCGTCTCTCGCCGCTATAGCCATTTCCCAAGCCACTTCATAATTTCCCTGTACCAAAGCTATCCTTGCTTTCATACCTTGAGCCACACTCTGATCTATATGTGAAGTATTGGGACGATCATACCCTTCCAGAAGTGTAATAGCCTCATCCAGATCTTCGTTGATTTGCGTATAAACCGCTGCGACAGTGGCACGTGGCTGTCCTTCCGAGGCATTAGTCGATTTGGTGATCACCAGAGGAATACCTAACTGCTCATTAGCCCCTGACGGATCATATCGCTCACCGTACAACTGCACCATTCTAAAATGTGCAAAAGCCCGATAGGCCAGGGCCTGCCCTAAGGCAGCATTCCTTTCTTCCTCCGGCCCAACAGCACCCTCAGCACCTTCAATAATTATATTCGCGTTATTGATCACTTTATATAATACACGCCAGGGATGCCTTGTATCATTGTCCGCTTCATTTGTATGATCATTCCAACTGGCCATATTGATCCACCAACTATTTGCACGGGCATTCATCACGAGGTCTTCACCCAGTGCATCATTATGGATCATCATGGCAGAGTATCCTCCTCTTCCATTAGAGTTTTGTCGCGTATACATCAATCTATGTATACCATTTACAATGAGGAAAAGACTACCCGTAGTGGCGGTAGCGCTTTCAGCTGCCACAGCATCCGTGGGAGTTTGGTCCAAAAACTCATCATCGCAAGAAACAGTGGTGGCAGTCATTGCGATAGTTAAAAGATATATTAATAGGTTCTTTTTCATTTTTCCACTCGTTTTAAAATGCAACATTGAGGCCCACAGTAACCACTCTTGAAGGTGTAAACCTGTTTTGTGTGGTACCATTGAAATTCTGATTCACATCCATCCCTTTTCTTTTGGTACGTAGGAATAGGTTCTCTGCATTAACATATATACGCGCACTACTCATTCCTACGAGTTCCGTGTATTTGTCAGGCAGGTCATACGATAAATTGATCTGGCGTAGCGAGATGTAGCTCGAACTGACCAGCCACCGGTCTGACGCCGCTCCAAAAGGAACTATTTTAGAAGCATCTAACCTTGGCACATCCGTTCTGTCACCCGGCTTCTGCCAACGTCCCAAAATTTCAGTACTCAAGGCATCACCGTAATCACCAGATGACATAAGTGATGCAAAGTTGGTATCATATGTCTCCCCACCAACCTGGTAAGTAAATAAGAAGCCTAATCGTACCCCTTTGTAAGAAAGGGTATTGGTGAAACTTCCAAATACATCAGGGACTGCCGTACCTACAAAGTCAAATTTGGCGTCATTTTGATCTGTAGTTACCAATACGCCGTCGACCGTTCTCACAGCTGCGTCAGTCTCATCTACGTCCGGGTCAAGCACGTAAAGCGCTGCCCCATCTTCAGGATCTACTCCATACCAATCCCTCAACCAATAGTCATAGATGGAACCTCCGACTACCAGCTTCTTGGTGCCATTAATAATTTCATCCTGGGGTAACTTGGTAAACTCATTTTTCAAGGTAGAAGCGTTAACACTCAGTCGCCATGAAAAGCCTCGACCTCTGATAACATCTGCTGATAAATTCACCTCAAAACCTCTGTTGAACATTGAACCGATATTTCTATTCACATCGTCTATTCCGTATGACAATGGAAGTGGAACCTCAAAGAGCAAATTGTCTGTAATACGATCATAATATTCAAAGCTTCCTGAAATTCTATCGTTTAACAATCCGAACTCGAGCGCTACATCAAATTGAGAGTTAGCCTCCCAGCCCAAAGCCGGAGCATCCAAAGCATCAAACAGAATTCCCGGTTCACTCGCATTGTTATTATTCAATGCAAAAAGCGCCTGACTGGCATAAAAACTTATTCCATTATTATCTGGATCGTCAGATAAATTTGAGTCGTTTCCTACCTGCCCGTAAGAAGCTCTTAACTTTAGCAGATCCACCATTGAAAAGTTACTTGCAAAAGCCTCCTGGTCAATTCTCCATGCACCGCCAACCGACCAGAAATTACCCCAGCGAACGGACCTGTCAAAGCGAGAAGACCCATCTCTGCGAAAAGAACTGGAGAAAAAGTAACGATCATCGTAGTCATACTCTATACGTCCAAGATACCCCTCTGTAGTATACAGGTCTGTCCTCGAATTTAGGTTAGAGGTAGTGGTAAAATTGATTAGTTCAGTGTTACCCTCTGCCACCAGTTGAAGTCTGTTCCCTTCCATTAGGTTGAATTCATATTCAAAACTTTCATGACCAGCCAAAATCGAAATACTGTGATTATTGAAGTCTTTAGTATAATTCAATAGTTGATTGAAACTCACAGATGTGCGTGTACTGGCGTCACGCCCTGCTCTACCCGCCGGTTGTCCATCACCTACGATTGGGTTGTCAAATTCTTCATTATTAAAAAACCGTTTATCAAGACTGGCATTAAAGGTGAATTTGAAGTCTTTCAGAAAATAAAGATCAACAAACGAACGGGCCGATACGGAAAATATTCTATCACGATCCACATTGAGAATAGTTTCCTGGATGGCATGTCTCCCATTTGTATTTCCTACCCGATTATCTCCAAGGTCATAAATAGGGTTGCCTCTTTCATCCAGTATAAATTCCCCCGTAACAGGATCATGCTCAAAAACAGGATATATAGGGGCTATGTTTCTGGTAGAAAAAAATGGATTGACAAAAGAAGTACTTCCGGCATCAGCAGCCTGATTTGAATTGGAAGTAGCACCGGAAAGGTTAAAACCTGTTTTAATCCACTCCTTTGGTTGCGTAGTAACATTAATCCTACCTGATATTCTCTCGAAATCAGCATTGAGTATCCAACCTTTATCATTCAGGTATCCCATAGATACAAAATAATTACTCTTACCTGACCCTCCCTGGTAAGACATGTCCACGTTGGTACGTGCTCCTCCTCTTGTTAACTGGTCTTGCCAGTCCAGGTCATCCGGGTATAAAAGCTGTGCATTTGGGTTAAGTGTTCCATCGGTCAATACGATCTCATCATTAGGAACATTAAAGGGATTCGTTTCCAATTCATCGAAAATCCCGTCAGAAGCTCGTTGATTGGCATCTGCCTGGGGTGTATTTCCGGAAATGGACAAACTGTTTCGTAACGCCTCCCACATTAACGGATAGTACTGTTCTGCACTAACCCGCTCATATTCCGGAATAAACCTGGAAGTAACTCCCTGACTCACGTTGACTGAAAACTTTGGCTTTCCTGACTTTCCCGTCTTGGTAGTTAGCAACACTACACCATTGGCGGCTTTAGAGCCATACAACGCTGTGGAAGAAGCATCTTTTAATATGGTAATACTTTCTATATCATTGGGGTTTATACTTGAAAGGCTACCTGAAAATATTATCCCGTCTACTACATAAAGTGGTCTACTGGAAGCATTTACCGAGCCAAACCCTCTTATTCTCAGGGGTGAAGTGGATCCCGGCTGGCCACTACCAGGCGAAAATTGGACACCGGCAACACCTTCGATCGCAGAGGTAATGTTTGTCAGCGCTCTGCCTTCCAGGGCTTCCGAATTGATTTGTGTAGCTGAACCTGTGAAAGACCCTTTCTTAGAAGTCCCATAAGCTACCACAATAACTTCCGTAAGGGTTTTAGCATCGGGCTGCATTCGTACATCAACTACCGAATTTGTGCCTACTACCACCTCTTCCGTCAATAAACCTACAAATGAAAACACCAGTGTAGCTTTCTCCGGGATTTCAAGTGAATAATTGCCGTTTATATCCGTTATAGTACCTATAGTGGTGCCCTTCACCACCACATTTACACCTGCCAGAGGTTCCCCTTTGTCGTCCGTAACAGTACCTGTTATAGGAAGGACTTCAATGACTGATACGACCTCTGAAGTTTTATCATCCCTTGATACTGCTATATTTTCATTCACCTGACGGAATTTTAGATTAGCCGCCTCGGCTACTTTATAGAGTACTTCTGCAACACTCAAATTAGCATCTGCAAAATCCAGTCTTATGTTATTCTTTATGTCTCTTTTGAAAAAATGGAACTTAAAACTGGTTTCTGTTTCGATATCTTCAAAAATATCCGTGACACTGGCATTTTTAAGATCCAACTGAATGTAAACCTCTTTTACACTCTTCATTTGAGCATTGGCATTAGATGCCATTAAAGATGTAATAAAGAGAGCTTGTATAATTAGAATATAACATGTGAACTTCAAAGACTCTAGGATTACTCGTAAAAATCTATGTTTCATATCTTTGTGTGGTTTTATGAAAAATTTGATCATGAAATCTCTTGCCGCACTGAAGGTTATTTGGCGATAACAATGCGGTTAAGATTTAGGAAAAGACCCGGGCTCTAAGTCCGGGTTTTTACAACTAACTGGTATTTATTTGATGCATAGCTTGTTTTGTTTTGGTTAATACTATTTTATGGTTAATCTGAAAACTCTATAATGACCGCTTTATCTTTTATGCTAAAAGAAAACCCACCGGAAAAACTCAGTACCTGAAGCACATGTTCGAGGCTCTTTTTTTCAAACGTGCCTGAAAACTGCCGCTCTTTCATTTTATTCTCATTTATAATAGCAATCTCAACACCGTACCAACGCTCCAGTGTACTGATTACCTTGGCAAAGTCAGCATCTTTAAAGGTGATTATTCCGTCTTTCCAACCTGTTATTAGTTGTGGGTTGAAGGTTTGCCGGCTGAAATTATTGGATTCAATATCAAACTTGATCTGATGTCCCGGCTCAAGTATTTGAGGTCCATCATTGGATGCATAGGGGCTCTCTACCTTGACCTTACCGGTCAATAGTGATAAGGTATGTTCGGTTTCATTCTGGTAGGCAAATACGTTAAAAGAAGTTCCTAAAACAGTAGCTGAAAAGTTACTGGTAATCACTGTAAAAGGTTTTTTTCTATCTTCCACGACATCAAAAAAAGCTTCGCCCTCCAGTTTCACTTCACGATTTTCTCTCATAAAAGGGACAGAATATGAGATGGTGCTGGCCGCGTTCAAAATAACTTTGGTACCATCCGGCAACTTGAAACTTAGCTTCTGACCATTGGATGTCTTTTTCTCTTTTATTACTGATTCATAAACTACTACACTCTTTCTTTCATTTAATCCGGGTGATCTCCAAATACCGACAAGTACTAACACCGATAAGATTATCGAAGCAGCTGCGATCAAACCAATTGGTACTGTCTTACGACGCTCTTCTTTATTATAATTCAGATCTGATTTACGTAGTACATTTTCATATAACATGATGTATTCTTGCGAAGTCAGTTGATGCACGCTATCGTAATGGGTGGACCTTATGATCTGTGCCGCTTCTTCTAAAATGGCTGCCTTCTCCGGGTTATTAGCCAGCCATTTCTCCCAGAAATCGTTGAGATCAGGATCGTTTCTTTTTACCCATGCAACGAATGACTCATCCTTGAGAAAATCTTGGACCTCGTAATCTGTGTAGTTCATAAATTCAACATTGCTCAGAATAATGAGCAATAATTTGAACGAATGACCCCAATTAAATTTTTCTTTTTTTAGGATTAGCGGTAGAATGCACTTAGCTGAAGCTCAAGTGCCAAAAGGATATATCAGCAGAATAATGGATATTACCTTTAAAAAAGTCGGGTTTATAACGGACCTCAACTTACTTATAGCCCTGTAAACCAACTTCCTGGCAGATTTAACACTTTTCATATCCAGAATACTTGCAATCTCTTTATAGGAAAAGTCTTCATAGTAAAATAAGAGAAGGGCTTGTTTTTGTCTGACAGACAGTTTTTCAATTGATTCACTCAAATGATGTCGCTTTAAACAATCTAACTGTTGATTGATCAAAGTATGTTCCGGTGACATTGTAATTGCGAAAGAGTCTTGCTGAAAAGCATCATCAAACGTTTTCTCCCGATCCATTCTTTTGATCAGGTCCCTGTAAAAGCACTTGAACAGAAATGATTTGATCTTAACTACTTTTTGGGAAGTATTAGGATGACGCAATCTTATAAACAAATCCTGGATGACATCTTTCACCAATTCGTGATCATTGGTAAATTGGCGGCCAAAGTTGACCAGCAGGTTCACATTTAACCGATAGATATGAGCAAAAGCCAGTTCGTCACCCTGAACAAACCTTTTCCAGACTTCCTGATCAGAAGAATGTAAGGGATGGTTCTCTGTTTTACTGACTATGCTGTATTCCCCAATTTGTTCCTGATGTCTGTTCCTTACCGCCAAAGGAATATCATTTAAGTTTGAAATGGTGTCGTACCAATTGATTCGGTAGTTCAGCTTTTCAAATTAGTGCTTTTCGCGTTAAATCTAAATGTTAATGAAAAGTTATTTCCGTATGAAGTAATGTTTAAGGGTAAGTAATAGATATTAACGTGTAGATCAGCATGTTTCGATGATCCGATTTGCCATATTAGCGCATAAATATATTCGCCCCACCGATAAGCATAATGAAAAAAAATAGCGCAGAAAAACTGCGCTATTCCACCAAAACCTGATTATTCCCTACTCCCATCATTCAACTTCCAATCATAATCCAGGTAATTTATATCAACCCCTCTGTCTACCTTCAATTTTGAATACATATTTAAAAAGTCTTCAAATGACCCATTTTTCGTAAAATCACGTCGAAACCAGCTAAATATCCTGGAAATACGTACTTCTTCTGCTGTAATCTCATTCTGTAGCGGATCATTAATAAAGTTAATCGCCTGTTCTGTGAGTTGATGTTCCAACTCATCAGCCGTAAAAGCTTCATTTCTCAATGGCGGACATGACATCGAAGCACAGTTAACGGCAAAATGTATTCTTGGTTCAACAAATTTCTTTCTCAGAATGGAATGCTCTACCTGATCCAAATTCATATTGACACCTCCGATCTTAAAAAACTTTTTCTGCCATACGGAACTTACAAAAGGAATATTTACCGGATGCAGGTCCTTAATGCTCTCTACGGGGTAGTTATCCACAATTAATTTAATCGTAAATGCGTTATACACGTTAATCCAATAAGCAAGTTTTTCCTGTTCAGTCCAGGCATCCGGATCCGGGGCATTAGCGCTCAGCAGGTCCAGGTATTGCTCTAATTTTTCTCTGTCCTTGACCAGACCTTGATAATCCACTAACCCGTTACTTTTTACGTGCGTCCGAAGTAATGACGTCCACAGTTCATGGGAAGGCGGTTCAGAGGATGATTTAATGGATTGCGCATCACATGATGCCATAAAAATCAGTCCTAAAAAAAGTAAGCCCAGGATCATCAGCCATTTCAAAAACATATTCCGGTTAACGGTTTAACCTATTAATTGATACGGTATTTATTGTGTAAAGAAATGTATGTCAATTGCCTGACGTTTTATCTTTCATACTATATTCCACTAACCGACCTTTTCAATTTCGAGAAGAATGATTTTATTATTTACCTAATATCATTAGATTTGCACCTCAAAATTTTTAAACAAAATTATTCTTATGAAAAATTACGAGACGGTATTCATTTTAAATCCCGTTTTGTCTGAAGATCAGATGAAGGATACTGTCAACAAATTCATCCAGGTGCTCAAAGACGCGAAAGCTGAAATGATCAATGAAGAAAACTGGGGGCTTAGAAAACTGGCATATCCTATCCAGCATAAGTCCACCGGGTTCTATAACCTTTTTGAATTTAAGGCAGTTCCTGAAGCCATTGACAAACTGGAGACAGAATTCAGACGAGATGAGGCGGTAATGAGATTTCTCACCACTGCACTTGATAAGCACGCTATCGAGTACAACGAAAGAAGAAGAAAAGGTGCATTTAAGAAAGATAAAAAAGCTAAGGAGGAGCCTGTAAAGAAATGACATTAATGAATGAGCCTCTAAACAGAGGAGAAAACAGAGCTAAGTATTGTCGTTTTCAGAAAAACGGCATCAAATACATTGATTATAAAGATCCTGACTTCCTTTTGAAGTTCGTAAACGAGCAGGGTAAGATCTTACCTCGCAGGATAACCGGAACAAGTCTGAAATTCCAAAAGAAAGTATCTCAGGCAGTAAAAAGAGCAAGACACTTAGGATTGCTTCCTTATGTGACTGATTCTTTAAAATAAGCTTTGACGGATATGGATGTAATACTAACGCAAGATATACAAGGGCTTGGATACAAAAATGATACGGTATCTGTAAAGCCCGGATACGGCAGAAATTATCTGATCCCACAAGGTTTTGCCATCATTGCAAATACCGGTAATCAGAAGAAGATCGCTGAGAATATAAAACAGGCTGCTCACAAAGCAGAAAAGCTTCAGAAAGATGCTGAAGAAATAGCCAATAAAATTGGCGGCCTGACGCTGGAAATAGGTACTAAAGCAGGTGACAGTGGTAAAATCTTTGGAGCTATCACTACCTTACAGGTATCTTCTGCACTTCAGAATAAAGGATTTGAAGTTGATAGAAAGAAAATTTCTTTACCAAGCATAAAGCAATTAGGGGAATATACCGCCACACTTGATCTACACAGACAAGTACAACACGATATCGTTGTAAAAGTTATAGCGGAGTAGTTTACCTAAATCACTACAAAGAAAAAGGTCGTGGAATTCGTTTCACGACCTTTTTTGTTAGCACTGATCTCTATTCATAATGTAAACTCACTATTTTTAAGGTATGTTTCGCACAGAGATCAATCCGGCTGCCGCACAGAAAAAAATTAACTTCTCCAGCTCCATTCTAACGATAGGGTCATGTTTCTCGGATGCAATGGGATATCGTTTTAGGCAAAACAAATTTTCAGTACTTGTCAATCCATTTGGAACAGCCTACAATCCTATTTCCATTATTCGTCTGCTTGAGTACGCGTTAAACAAGCAAACCCCTCCTGAGTCCGGTTTTGTAAACACACAAGGGCTATGGGCACATTATGACTTTCACTCGCAGTTTTCAAGCCCGGATAAGGAAGAATTAAAGAGCAGGATATTAACGGCACTTGCACAAGTGCATGAGTTTTTGAAATGTGCAGATTATCTGCTCATTACACTAGGTACTGCTATGGTATATGAACATGAAACACTGAATGCCATAGTTTCCAACTGCCATAAGGTACCGGCCAGAGAGTTTTCAAAGTCCCTTTTGGAGGAAGCAAAAATCATAGATGCTTTTAAACGTTTGCAAGAAAAGCTTCATGCCTTTAACCCATCAATAAAACTGATCCTTACTGTATCCCCCGTAAGACACCTCAAGGAAACATTGGAGTTGAATATGGTGAGTAAATCAATACTGCGTACCGCGTGTTATAAATTCATAATGCAACACGAGAACGCCAATTACTTTCCAAGTTATGAGATTATGATAGATGACCTGAGAGACTATCGGTTTTACAAACCGGACATGCTTCATCCCAGTGATGTCGCAGAGGATTATATCTGGAGCAAGTTTACTGCAGCCTATCTTGACGAAGAAACCCTACAACTTATACAAAAATGGTCGGTCGTACAAAAAGCACTTAATCACAGACCTTTTAATATAGCTTCTGAAGGACACCAGAAATTTATCCAACATACGATAGAACAACTCCTTGAATTAAGTGATAAGTTTGATATTACCGAAGAGTTAAATAAGCTCAAGGCTCAACTGCTTTGATCATCAACTAGTATGAAACGACCTTTCATTTTACTCACCATAGCATTCTATGTAGCAGGATGCAACCCAACGGAAAGCCAGATGTCAGAAAAAAACACGCATGGACACCAAGCCAACAGGTTAATAGAAAGTACCAGCCCTTACTTATTACAACATGCCTATAATCCCGTAGACTGGTATCCCTGGGGCAACGAGGCTTTAGAAAAAGCCAAAAAAGAGGATAAACCTATTATTGTGAGTATTGGATATTCAGCCTGTCATTGGTGCCATGTTATGGAAAGAGAGTCTTTTGAAAATGATAGCATAGCGACTGTGATGAATGATAATTTCATATGCATAAAGGTAGACCGGGAAGAACGGCCCGATGTAGACCAGGTGTATATGGATGCTGTACAGGCCATGGGGTTAAATGGGGGTTGGCCACTCAATGTGTTTCTTACTCCGGATCAAAAACCATTCTACGGAGGGACCTATTTCCCTCCTCAGCAGTGGGTAAAACTATTGGAAAATGTGACCAAAGCCTTTACCGATAAGCGCTCTGAGATAGAAAAGTCTGCCGGAGATCTGACCAATGCCTTGGCTACAAGTGAGGTGATCAAATATCAATTAACGGGTACTGATACTGACTTTCAGGCAACTTCGCTATCAAAAATGTTCCAATCGCTCCGTAAAAAGTTTGATCCCGAATACGGAGGGTTTAACAGGGCACCTAAATTCCCTATGCCCGGCATATGGTTATTTTTGATGCACTATTATCATTACACACAAGATGCTGAAGCTTTGGAACAGCTAACAATTACCTTAGATCAAATAGCCATGGGTGGCATATTCGATCAAATAGGCGGCGGGTGGGCACGCTATTCTACTGACGCCGAGTGGCTGGCGCCACATTTTGAGAAAATGCTTTACGATAATGGACAGTTAATGAGCCTTTATTCAGAAGCTTACACAGTGACTGGCAAAAAACTTTATAAGGAAGTGGTCTATAAAACCGTGCAGTGGCTGGAACGTGAAATGTTAGACGCATCAGGTGGGTTTTATGCTGCGCTGGATGCCGATAGTGAGGGTGAAGAAGGCAAGTTCTACGTTTGGAATGAACAGGAAGTAGACCAATTACTTGGTGAGGCTTCGCCTATAGTAAAAGACTATTATGACATTTCCAGCGAAGGTAACTGGGAGGACAAGAACATATTGAGACGTACTATGTCTGATGAAAAATTCATCAAAAAACATAAAATAGATAATGATCTGCTGGAAGCAAAGCTGGAAAGCGCTGAACGTACGTTATTGGACGCCAGGTCTGATAGGGTTCGTCCCGGTATGGATGACAAAATACTTTCAGGTTGGAACGGCTTAATGCTGAAAGGGCTGATAGACGCGCATCGTGCATTCAATGATGAAAAATTTCTTTTACTCGCAAAGGATAACGCTGATTTTATATTAGAAAACATGGTAAGAGACGATCAACTTTACCGATCGTACAAAAACGGAGAAGCTTCTATTCCGGCCTACCTGGAAGATTATGCCTTTGTCATCAACGGGCTTACCGCACTTTACCAGGTAACATTCGAAGAAAAATGGTTGTCGAAGGCGTTATCTCTTACGGAATATGTACTGGACCATTTTTATGATAAAACAGAGGGACTCTTCTTTTTTACTGATGACAGTGCGGAAAGGCTCATTGCACGTAAAAAAGAGGTGTTTGACAATGTCATTCCAGCTTCCAATTCCCAAATGGCTATCAATTTGTATCAGTTAGGGGTGATCTATGACATAGAGGAGTTTAAGAGTAAGGCGTCAAAGATGGTATCAAAAATGGCTGAATTAACGGAAGCCGAAACAGCCAACCTTTCCAACTGGGGTATATTGTATGGTTACTTTGCTACACCTACGGCGGAAATATCTATCGTAGGCCCTGATGCACAACGTGTACAACAGGAATTTTCAAAAAAATATCTGCCTAACAAAGTCATGATGGGCGCTTTGAAAGAAAGTGACCTTCCTTTGATGAAAGGGAAATATGCCATAAATGGCGAAACCACCATTTACGTATGTTATAATAAAACATGTAAGTTACCTGTAACATCAGTCGAAGAGGCTTACAAGCAATTAAAAAAAGTGAGGAAATAGATAATAGAAAAGTTCTCCCGCCCAGGGTACTGATCTGTCGAAGTTTGCGCTATTGAAGGTATTTTCATTACTCAAATGCAATTTCATAGAATAGATATTTCATTTTAGTTTTCTTCTTCAAGGCCGGTCTCCTATTTTTGAATTTTATCCCAGCACATTTGTCGCAGCTACAGCTCAATACACTGACGGAAACAACCAGGTTAACACTATTTGTTGACCTTATACTTCCGGTGCCGATACCGCGTATGTTTACATATCGGGTGCCTTTTGAACTGAATGAACACGTATCGGTAGGCTGTAGGGTAGTGGTACAATTTGGCTCAAGAAAAATTGTTACAGGAGTGATCGGTGATATTCATGAGACCCCTCCTGCCAAGTATGAAGCCAAGTACATTCTGGAACTCCTCGATGAGATACCGGTAATATACCCGGTACAAATAAAGATGTTCCAGTGGATGGCTGATTACTACATGTGTACCCTTGGAGAAGTATTGAACATAGCCTTACCATCCGGGTTAAAGCTCAGCAGCGAGTCCCGTGTGCAGCTCCACCCGGAATTTGACTTGTATGAGTCTTCTGTTGAATTCAGCGAAAAAGAACTACTGGTACTCGAAGCATTATCCAGAAATGATGAGCTCTCCTATACAGACATAAGTAAGATAACACATCAGAAAACGATATATAGCTTACTAAAATCACTGGTATCAAAAGGGACCATTTTAATTTTTGAAGAGGTACGTGAAAAATATAAGCCAAAAAAAGAAACACGTCTACGAATAGCTCAAAAGATACTTCAGGGTAAATTGGAAACAGTATTTGATCAATTAAGTACCAGCCCGAAGCAAGAAGAGGTGTTACTTTTCTATCTCCAGCATGTACCGGTATATCAAAACCCTGAATTAAATGTTGATGGATTAAACAAAAAACGATTCAAAACAGAAGGGCTGTCAGGATCTTCCATTAAGACGTTAGTAAAAAACGGCATTCTGGAAGAATTTGAAGTGATAGTATCCCGATTTGCAAAACAACCTTCAGAGCTCACTAAAATAACGCTTACGTCCACCCAGGAAAAGGTCAAAGCTGAAATAATGGCCCAGTTCTCGCAAAAAGACACTGTACTTTTACATGGAATAACGGGCAGTGGCAAAACAGAAGTCTACATTAAACTGATAGAGGATGCCCTGGAAGGTGGTTCACAGGCACTTTACCTATTACCTGAAATAGCACTTACCACACAAATCGTAGTACGTCTGAAAAAGGTATTTGGTGATAAAATGGGTGTTTATCATTCCAAATTCTCTGACAACGAACGTGTGGAAGTTTGGCAAGGCGTAATCAACGGAAGTTACCAGTTTGTAGTAGGTGTACGATCAGCTATATTTCTACCTTTTGATAACCTGGGACTGATCATTGTAGATGAAGAGCATGAATCCTCTTACAAACAATATGATCCGGCACCGCGTTACAATGCCAGGGATGTAGCGCTGGTCATGGCACATTACCAGCATGCCAAGGTACTGTTAGGTTCTGCTACACCGGCCATTGAATCGTATTATCTGGCGGCTTCCGGTAAGTATGGCTTTGTGGAACTACTGGAACGCTATGGAGATGCGCAACTGCCCGCTTTTACCGTTACAGACATGATCCGGGAGCGAAAAAAGAAGCTCCTGAAAGGTGAGTTCTCATCCGTATTAATGACTGCAATACAAAATGTATTAGATCGTAAAGAACAAGCCATTATCTTTCAAAACAGAAGAGGGTACAGTCCTTACATCTCCTGCCAGGAATGTGGTTGGATACCTAAATGCCAAAACTGTGCGGTGAGTCTCACTTACCATCAGTACCGCAAGGAGATCATTTGTCATTATTGTGGATACAAAGAACCCACTCCTCGAGAATGTGAAGCATGTGGGTCAACTGATTTGAAAACAATGGGTTTTGGTACTGAAAAACTGGAAGAAGAGCTGCAATTATTATTTCCTGCAGCTAAGGTACAGCGCATGGACCTGGATACCACGCGCAGTAAATACAGTTATGAAACCATTATCGGTGATTTTGAGAAAGGAGATATTGATATACTCGTGGGAACACAAATGGTAAGTAAAGGTCTTGATTTTGACCGGGTAAGCCTGGTAGGTATCCTGGATATCGATCGGATGCTGCATTTTCCTGATTTCAGGTCGTTTGAACGTACCTTTCAGCTATCTACCCAAGTAAGTGGTCGGGCAGGAAGACGAAATAAGAACGGCCAGGTAGTGATACAAGCCAGGAACACTGAGCTGCCGGTCATCAGGCAGATCATGGAAAACGATTACATTGGTTTTTATACTGCTGAGGTCAATGAGCGTAAAAATCATCGTTATCCGCCTTTTACCCGCCTCATTCATATTACCATCAAAAATAAAGACAAAAAGAAAACTGAAGTCACCGCCAAAAAACTAGCCAATCTGCTACGAGACCAACTGGGAAGTTCACGAGTATTAGGCCCGGAAGAACCGGTAATTTCAAAAATCAGGAACGAATATCTTATGGACCTGGTAATAAAGCTGGAGCGATCAGGCATCGACCAGGGAAAAGTAAAGCAGGTGTGTCAGGAGGCCCGCCTGGAATTAATGGAGGAAAAAACACTAAAGTCAAGTAAGATCGTGTTTAACGTAGACCCTCAGTAGCACTTTTGCAGCCATCTTTAAACACTCATAATTGGCCATATTTTTGCTTAAAGAAAAATGTCCTTACGAGTCAGTAACATTTCCTATTTTTGCGGCCTGTGATAAAGATGAGTTTAAAATTTTCTGCCTTTCTATCCTTATGTGTGCTTATAGTAGCACTGTCCTGTGAGGATACAGAACCGGAAATTGATAATATTGACCCGTTTCTAAATATCGTTTTCATCAATGGTGACAGCCTTGACCAATTGAATGCATTGATCGAGGAAATAGACCTGACAGTAAAAGACATTGATGACACCATCGCTATATTGGCATTAGATAGTGTCATAGATCGTACAGAAACTATTGATAGTCTTAATGAGGAAAAAGCAGCGTTAAATACTACAAAATCAGCATTTAACCTTACGGTTACGGACATCGAAAGCGGCAGTGTAAGAGTATTCGGGATATCCTCCCCCGCCGGTATAAACCCGATAATACCTTCTCCGGACAGTGCGGAGATCTTCAGAATTCCTTTAAACCCCGCCGAAGACATAAGTGAATTTGAAATTTCCCTTGAGGGCCAACAATATGATCTGAAAGCTACTTATGAACGTAATACAGTAGTGGAACAGCGAACCGTGATTGTCGAAGCATTTCTGACGGATGTCATAAGCGAAAGCTTGGAAATCACTTATATATGTCAAGATTCATCTACTACTTGTACCAGCAATGAAACCACTGTTACCGCTCGTTTTTAGTCTGCTGTTCACTCTTATATTTTTAAAGGGAAATGCACAGGAGGATTCTACCAAACTGGTGATAGATACAGGCCTGGAGGTGTACCTGGACTATGGAAAGTTGATCACACAGTTTTCAGAGTTTGAGAGCAAACTGGAAGCGGGTATCGCCATTCAACTGTCCAACAAGCTCGCTCCTAACTTTCAGGCCGGTTACGCTACACTGGAACCGGCAACTGCTTTTGAAAATGGCACTTATAAAAGCACGGGTTATTATGGTAGGATTGGCGTGAATTATCTGATCCCATTTGACAATACAAATACTTTTTTTGTAGGCATTAAGTATGCCCTGGCTTTTTATGAAGATGAAGGAATGTATGAGATCAGTAGTGACATTTTCGATACATATAGTGTAAGCTTTAGTGAAAAAGACCTGGAAGCCAACTGGTTTGAATTAGTGATGGGTTCAGAAAAAAAGTTAAAAAATGAAAAGTGGGCCGTTGGAGGGCAGTTTACATTAAGAGTGATGAATCAAAGAGATAAATTTTCACCTGTAGATACATACGCAATACCTGGATACGGAAGAACACTTGATCAAACTGTGCCTGCAGTAAATGTTTATTTGAAATACAAGTTTTAACCTTGTAAACCCCTGAATATCAAAGATCCCATTCCTCATTGATATGTTTAACAGCGTGATAAGCTGTGAGATCATATTGACAGGGTACTATTGAAATGTAGTTATTGGCAATAGCCCATTCGTCATTATCTTCTCCTTTATCATGGTTGATAAAATTGCCTGCCAACCAGAAGTACCTGCGTCCATACGGGTCGTATCGCATGTCAAAATCCTCTTGCCATTTGGCATTGGCCTGACGGCAGACTTTGATTCCTTTTACCGCCTCGTTTCTCTTTGGAGGTATGTTTACGTTAAGTGCCACTCCTTTTGTAAGCCCTTTATTCAACACATTCTTAGCTATTTTCAAGACATACTCTACGGTATGACTGAAATCTGCTTCAGAAGAGTAATCACAAAGGGAAAAACCTATAGCAGGCATTCCTTCAAGGGCCGCTTCTATAGCTGCCGACATGGTGCCACTGTAAAGTACACTGATCGAAGTATTGGCACCATGGTTAATACCACTTACGACGAGGTCAGGCTTACGTTCCTTTAACACAAAATGCTTTGCCATCTTCACACAATCCGCCGGGGTACCGGAGCATCCATATGCTGTAACATCACTAAAAATATCAGTTTCTTCCAGTCTCAGGGTATTACCGATGGTTATGGCATGCCCCATTCCACTTTGAGGACTATCGGGTGCCACGACAATAACATCTCCCAATGTTTTCATCGCCTCTACCAATACACGAATACCTTTGGATGTGATGCCATCATCATTAGACACCAAAATAAGTGGTTTACTCATTAGTTTACTCTGCTTGAAGAATTCTCGAAAAGGCTGTTGTAATAGCTGACTACTTTTATAAGGTCAGACCTTCTATCTACTTTTATCTTATTCTCCTTAAGAAATTTTTTCATTTGCGGCGATTTCCTTTTCATATTCCAAAGTAAGTCATTTTTCTTGCCAGTATGCATCACTATTCCACCGTTTGGCGATAAGAAATAATAAGTATAAACCAACGTCAACCTTGTGTATGTACCACTTACAGCATATGGATAGCTCGTTACCTGATATTCTACCTTTTCCCTACTCAGCAATGTAAGGTGCTCACCCTCGTAAATTAATTCAAATATCACCGGCGCACGATAATCTATGCGAACATTATAAGGCAATACATAGAACTGCCGATAGCGGTTAGCCGTGCCGTCAAATATTTCAAAAAATGACAAACTTCTGGCAGTAATGGTATTTATGGTCTCCTGTGGGCCAAATTTATGTTGAATAAGGTCTGTTTCAAGGTCATATTTAACCTGACCTTTTAATGTATCTCCTTCTATCAAAACAACGTAACCATCGTGCCATAGTTCGCTGGGGAACCGTTGCCCGAACAGCACACCACTCACAGAAAGTAGCACTATAATAAGGGGTGTTCTCATTGGTTAATCCGCGTCTTTTAATATGTGATGCCCCATTTTGTCCCGTTTGGTTTTCAGGTATTTCTCGTTGTATTTATTGGGCGCTATTTCAATAGGAAGGTTATCGACTATTTCCAGCCCATATCCTATAAGTCCTACTCTTTTCTTTGGGTTATTTGAAATCAGCTTGATCTTCTTAATTCCGAGATCTCTTAATATTTGAGCTCCTACTCCATAATCCCGTTGGTCCATCTCAAAACCCAGTTTCAAATTAGCCTCCACAGTATCCAGCCCTTCTTCCTGTAGTTTGTAAGACTTCAATTTATTTACCAAGCCAATCCCTCTACCTTCCTGGTTCATGTAAAGCACCACTCCTTTTCCCTCACGCTCTACCATTTCCATAGCATTATGTAACTGACCTCCACAATCACATCGGCATGAGCCAAAGATATCGCCTGTCACACAAGAAGAGTGTACTCTGACAAGCACTGGCTCATCCTCATCCCAACTACCTTTTACGAGTGCCAGATGATTGTCTCCTGTATTCTTTTGTTCATAGGCTGTCAGCTTAAATTCACCAAATTCAGTAGGCATATGTACATCTTCCACACGTTTTTCTATAAGGCTTTCCTCTTCAAGCCTGTAGGCTATCAAGTCTTGAATAGAGACTAGTTTAAGATCAAATCGTTCTGCAACTTTTACTAAATCAGGTAACCTGGCCATCGACCCGTCTTCATTCATGATCTCTACCAGGACAGCAGCCGGTCTGAATCCTGCCATCCGCGCAAAATCAATGCCTGCCTCCGTATGTCCGGCACGTCTTAACACGCCACCGGCTTTAGCTTTTAAAGGGAATATATGACCGGGTTTTCCTAGCTTTTCAGGTTCCGTTTCCGGATTTACAAGCGCCTTAATCGTCTTAAAACGATCTTGTGCCGATATGCCTGTTGTACAGCCGTCCCCGATAAGGTCTACAGATACCGTAAATGGTGTTTCAAAACTGGCAGTATTCCTGCCCACCATCAGATCCAGTCCTAATTCTTCACATCGGTCTTCAATGAGAGGCACACAAATCAGGCCTCTGCCGTGAGTGGCCATAAAATTTACTATTTCAGGAGTAATACATTCTGCTGCACATATAAAATCTCCTTCATTTTCCCGGTCCTCATCGTCTACCACAATGATCACTTTTCCATTGCGGATATCTTCCAACGCCTCAGGGATAGTGTTTAACTTAATATTTTCCTGCATTTTTTCGGTTTGTTGCCGCAAAAATAAGCCTTTTTGATGTGATCAAGGTTTATCCTGCCAACTTTCAATAAGAACGAAGGAAACAGAAGAAGGTTTACCCGCAAAATGCCTGGAAAGAACGGTTGTCAGTACTATGACAAGCCTTTATCTTTATTTGTTTCCTTCTCCCAGAAGAATGTATTGAGGCCAGTTAACAGAAAAAGTCAGGCACTTGCAAGACGTCAAATAGCCTGACTATACCAGTCACTTTTGCTATCGGAGTCAAAACAATAGCCCGACTTGTATGGAATTACTTTATTTCTCAGAAGGGGTCCATACTCCTGTGGTTGCTGTTTCATTTACATATTCCACAAAATCTTTAGCCTTCCTTCCCAATACACGTTCCAGGTCATCAGTAGTGTTGGAATTGCGGCCATCCAGAACTTCTGTGAAAAGATAATTGATTAACCATATGTAATCCTTCGGCACCTGGTAGTCACTAAGCATTTTTGTATATGCCTCCATAGTGATCGATTGAAATTTAATATCCCTGCCTGTAGCTTTCGAAATTTCTTCAACCACCTCTCCAAAGGTCAATAACCGTGGCCCTGTTAATTCATAGACCTTACCGTTATGATCAGGGTATAGCAGTGAAGCCACCACAACATCAGCAATATCATCTGTATCAACAAAAGGCACAAGTACCTCTGCCCTGGGCAAGGCGAGATGCCCGGCCAAAACTGGATCTAAAAAGAAATCTTCACTGAAATTCTGGTTAAACCAATCTGCCCTAACTATCGTCCAGTCCACCCCGGCATTTATTACAACCTCTTCGCTAAGTTCGGCTTCCTTTTCTCCTCTCCCGGAAAGTAATACCATCTTTTTTACACCACTACTGACGGCTTGTGCTGTAAACCTTTTAATGGCTTCAACAGCACCCGGCACTGCCAGGTCGGGTTGAAAGGTGATATAAACAGCATCCATTCCATCCAGGGCTCCCTCCCATGTTTCAGGAGCCTCCCAATCAAATGCCGGGCTTTCATTCCTTGAGCCAATCCGGACTGATTGATTAAGGTCGGTTAATTTTTTGGCTACTTTACGTCCTGTTTTACCAGTTCCTCCAAGTACCAATACTTTTTTACTTTCCATAATTGTTTTATTTAAATAATTTAAACTCTTGTGTTTTATGATTCATTAGATGGATAGAATCTTATAAAATAGTCTATTCAAAGAGCACTGTAATTCTCTAAAGAAGATCTGTTGCCGTCTGATGACCATTGTATCGAACAGTCAGTAAAAGAAAAGATACAACTGAAAAGAAGGTCCTTATCGTGTGGAGTCTATTCCATTGACCTTCGTAAGCCTGCCTCGTGAGCTGCAAGTCTCCCGTATTGAGTATATTGAGTTGTACCTGGTCCAACATTTGATTCAACGGAACATTTCCAAATGCTGTAATCCCTACAGTTCCTACGAGATAGATCACCGCTGCACACAGACTGATCCAAAATGACAGATATGCGTTTGTTTTGAATTGGAGATAAGCGCTATATACCATCATTAGAGCGGCCCCAAAAAAGAGGATGAAAAACCACGGATTAAGAATGGAGCGGTTGATCTCTTGAATAGCTTCCAGGTAGCTTTTATCAGGAATACGTTTTATCCCCGGAATTACAGATATTGACCATGCATAGAAAAGTCCTGCTGACAATCCTGTTAACAAAATAGTCAATAGCATCATTAGTGCCTTAAAGTTGTTTTCCATTGCTTTTGTATTTAAGTTATTGTGCATTTGCGGAAATGAATGACTTCATTTTGCCGATCTGGAATAGAAAGGTTTCACTTTAATTACCCAGTAAAAGAATACTATCATCATATACTCCAGGGCAATAATCCATGTGAACGTGCTGCTGAAAAATGATGAATAGCTTCCACCATTAGGGATAATAACAAAAGGTATGGTGAGCATGGCATCCAACACCAGAGCGGTAATCACCATGATAGCCCCTACAATAAGCCCATGTGTAGTATGTCCCTTTTTATAATAAATGGCAGAACCCAAAATAGCGAACGGGATGAGAAAAATGGATAACGCACCATTTTGCTGTAATGTGGCATCCGGCAATACCACTACAAAGTCTGACAAAGTAAAAATACCAACGCCTAATAGCCATACCAGGGTCCCTGATAAAATAGCCCTTGTTGTTTTCATAGTCCTTTTCGTTTTTGAATAATTGACCCTACAAAGCTGAAGCTATAGGCATACAATCATTTGTCCGAAAAGGATGGAGATCTGTTCTAAAAGGATTACTTCCTTATCTCACTTGGTCGAAAGCCGAATTTTTTGATGAAGGCATTTGAAAAAGAGCTCACACTTTCATATCCAACTTTCCATGCAGCTTCCTGGATACTGGTATCACCATCTCTTAATAAGTCATGTGCCTTATTTAAGCGCTCATTTTGGAGGTACTTGAAGACCGGGATGCCAAAAAGCGCTTTGAAATTCTTTTTTAATTTGTAGCTGTTAAGGCCAATGAGTTTTGAAAGCTCGTTTAAAGAGGGTGGTGTTTCTATGTTGTTTGTAAGTATTTCTTTGGCTTGATAGATTTTTTCCCGGTCTCGCTCTTTTACTCCATCCACTTCTGTGTCAGAAAGTAATGCAAAAAAATGCGACAGTAGTTCCGTTATCTGACTTCTCAGAAACATGATCCTGGTTTTCCCGGTATAGGATGTGTTGAAGATCTTATCCACAGCACTTTGCATATCATGGGTCATATAAAAGTTAGGACCTTCCACATAATCATCCTGGGGGTTCACCAACTGATGCAGGTATTCAGAGAATATTTTGCCCTCCTCGTTAGGTAATGCCTCCAGATTTTTGACACGTGTTACGATACAAATGCATTGCAATGGCTGTTGGTTGGATATGTTATGAACAAATTCTACTTTATCATTGGCAAAAAAAGAAATAGCAATACCTTTTGTATTGTTAAAAGCCCTTGTATTATCACCATAGTGAATATTCAGCGCTACATTTCCTGACCCATAGAAAGAAAATACAATGACCTGATCATCGAAACCACACTTATCAACGATCGTTTCTTCTTCAGTGGATTGTTCAATTAAAACGATAAAGTCATTTATTTCTATAATATCTCGCGTCATCTCAAATGATAAAGGTAAACCAATCCGCCACAATCCTCCGGGCTATCAAGCAATGATCATTTATCCTGATGTGAAATACAACTCTTATGCTATCCACATAATAAGCACTTAAAAAAAACCTGGTTTTGCATCATTCAAATTCTTACCGATCAACTGAGATTTTCTTTGTACCAAACCTCCAGCGCTGTATTTGCTTGACAGATGAGTCGTAAAATAATCAACGATCTTTTTTACTGACTATCCTCCTTTATGACACATAAGTTACATTAAATGTAACCAGCTAAACCTATCTACCCTTTAAAAAGAATATCAATCGTACAAAATCATGCTGAATTACTTGGGAATCACTGTACCTAGCACCTTAGAAAGTTCCATCTCACTGGCCTTCAACTTCTTTTGTATTTCAAACAAACGATCCATTTCTAAAGGATCAGTGACATCTCTAAGGTTTTCTTTGTTCTCTTCGATCAGTTTTTGAACAATATTTCTCTTCAGTCGGGTAATATTTTGATAAACCGTATGATCCAGGAAATCCTGCTCATGTGGTATTTGTATTTGATGCTTATCGGTCCAGATCGGACTCACTTCTCTTCGTACAGCTGTGAGGTCTATCACCTCTTTTTTTATTTCATTAGAAGCATTTCGTATAAAATACTGACTGTCGATCATATTTCCACTGGCATGTTGCTCCTGGAAGATCTCAAAAATTGTTTTAAAAATCGGTGTGATAAATTCAATCTCACGCAACTCTTCAATCAAATAGTCTTTAAGTTTATAATCCTCTTCCAGGTCTTCATTGCCATAATTAAGTAATAACCGTATGCTCTCCCGTTCCTGGGCCACAATGGAATCGTCAGGATCAAAACTTTTTTCCTTGAGCTCAGGAATTACCTCCGAAGATGGGGTTTCATGCGCTAATCGATCCTCTTTCTTTTGGTTCGTTCTTCTTTTCTGGATCAGCAGTTTATTCAGTTCCGCTACCAAAAGAGACTCATCCATATCCAGTAGCTTGGAAGAGTCTTTGAGATACACCGCCCTTTTGATCGGGTCAGGAATTACACCGATACTTTGGATCACTTCCTTGATAGCATCGGCCTTTTTCACAGGATCATTGGCTGCTTCTTTCGCAAACAGGGTAACTTTAAAAGAAATAAAATCCTGAGATTCCGCGTTTAGGTAAGTATTAAAAGCAGTGGTTCCCAGTTTCCTGGAATAACTGTCAGGATCTTCTCCCTCCGGAAATACTACTACCCTAACATTCATACCTGCTTCCAGGATCATGTCAATACCTCTCAGTGAGGCCCTGAGCCCGGCTGCATCTCCATCAAACAGTACGGTGATGTTGTTAGAGAATCGACTGATCAGCTTGATCTGATCCGTAGTAAGCGAAGTACCTGAAGAAGCTACAACATTTTCTATGTCTGACTGGTGAAGTGAAATGACATCCGTATAGCCTTCTACGAGGTAACAGTTATCATGCTGACGTATGGCTTGTTTTGCTTGAAATAAGCCATAAAGCACTTTGCTCTTATGGTAAACATCGCTTTCAGGCGAGTTCAGGTATTTGGGTTTGTCTTCCTTTTTTAACGTTCGGGCACCGAACGCAACTACTTTACCTGAGACATTATGAATGGGGAAGATCACCCTACCTCTGAACCGGTCATACTGTCTGCCGTTTTCTTTTTTTACCAGTAAACCGGCCTTTTCCAGCAGGTCTTCACTATAGGCCTTACTCAGTGCCTCTTTGGTAAATCCGTCCCACTGATCAAGGCTGTATCCTAATTCAAATTTTTCTATGATTTGCTCTGTGAAGCCACGCTCACGGAAATAACTCCCTCCTATGGATTTGCCTTCTACACTTTGGGTCAAAAGGTTTCTATAATGATCTTTTGCAAATCCAAGCACGATCAAAAGACTGTCCTTTTCATTCTGGGCTTCTATCTGCTCATCAGACTGCTCTGTTTCCTCTATTTCAATACCGTACTTCCCTGCTAAATGACGTATCGCTTCCAGGTAGTTAAGTCCATCATGCTCTTCAATGAATGAAATGCTATCACCGGCTTTACCACAACCAAAACATTTGTATATCCCCTTGTGCGGGGCGACGGAGAAAGAAGGTGTTTTCTCATCATGAAATGGACAGCAGGCCCAAAGGTTCTGGCCTTTGCGTTTCAGGCTCACATAATCGGACACTACTTCTTCAATGTCCATCCTATCTTTTACAAGCTGGATTGTATGCTGCGAAATCACCTCGAATTTTTTTGAGTAAAGATAGCTGTTTTTTAAAAAGCTAAGTAAAAAGAATATGCACTGTTAATAATAACCACACTTAGCCTGTCATTTAACTGACCAAGCTATTTAAAGAAAAATAATGACAACTTATTTGTATCAGTAGTTGTTCCTTAAAACAAACGATTGAGCTAAATTGCAGCATATTTAAGGATCGACCAAAGCAAATTAAATGGCTTACAAAGAGAGTGATGTATTAAAGGCCCTGAGCACAGTAGATGACCCGGACCTCAAAAAAGACCTGGTGAGTTTGAATATGATCAAGGATGTAGAGGTATTTAGTGATGCAATAAAGTTTACCGTTGTATTGACTACACCTGCCTGCCCTCTAAAAGAGGTAATCAAAAAAGACTGCCTGGCAGCTATTCATAAACACCTTAGTCCGGACCTCAAGGTGGATATTGTTATGACTTCAAATGTTACCACCATCAGGGACAGTGCTCCTCTTTTACCTGGTGTGAAAAACATTATCGCTATAGCCTCCGGAAAAGGAGGTGTCGGCAAGTCTACGGTAACGGCCAACCTGGCTGTAGCATTAGCTAATGAGGGTGCTAAAGTAGGGGTTATTGACGCTGATATCTTTGGGCCATCTATGCCTACGATGTTTAATTGTGAGCACGAGCAACCCGGCGTAAAAAGTGTGGACGGCAAAAACAAGATCTTACCCTTAGAACAGTACGGTATAAAACTGATCTCTATTGGCTTCCTTGCACCGGCTGACAATGCCGTGGTTTGGAGAGGTCCTATGGCCAGTTCCGCTTTGAAACAATTCATAGGAGACACTGAATGGGGAGAGCTGGATTATTTGCTGATCGACCTGCCTCCCGGCACAAGCGACATTCATCTCACACTGGTTCAAACTGTCCCGGTCACCGGCGCTGTGATTGTAACCACACCTCAGAAAGTGGCCCTGGCGGATGCCAGAAAGGGGTTGTCTATGTTTAAACAACCTCAGATCAATGTACCGGTGCTCGGTGTAATTGAAAACATGGCCTATTTTACTCCGGAAGAACTTCCTGAAAATAAATATTATATCTTTGGTAAAGATGGCGGTCTTAATTTGTCAGAAAAGTTTGATGTTCCATTCCTGGGACAAGTCCCTCTGGTACAGAGTATACGTGAGAGCGGAGACAACGGAATGCCCGAAGCAATGAAAGAAGGCCCTACCGCCACCGCCTTTGTATCACTTGCAGAATCTGTGGCCCGTCAGGTAGCAATTCGCAACGCTACCGTGGAAAAGACCAAACCTGTGGAAATAAAAGTTTAACTTAGTACTTATGGACGCGCAGTTTAGGGAAGAAATACATGATAGGATAGATAAGGCACTGGATAGTATCCGGCCTTACCTGGAAACGGATGGAGGTAATGTAAAGATCATCGACATATCCGAAGACATGACGGTCAAACTCGAGTTATTGGGCGCTTGTGGTTCCTGCCCTATGTCCACTATGACACTGAAGGCCGGAGTGGAAGAAGCTATAAGAAAGGCCGTTCCGGAGGTTAAAGCAGTAGAGGCCGTAAATATCACTCATCCGGATGACCCTTATGCCAAGCTTCCCGACAATATGTTGTAAAACTTCCCGTTAACTGTTAAAATATCCCGGCCTGGAATCATCAATCAATATATCCGTAAAAGTATTACGCCTGTTCCTAACAGGCTTTTTCTTAACCCTGACTTCCTCGTTAGTACATGCCCAGCAACGATGTGGGACCGTAAAATACCAGGAATTACTGCAGCAGAGAAATATTGTACGCGAAGATGAATCCCAATTTGAAGATTGGATAAAGGAACGTATAGAACAACGTAAAAGAGTCCCTAAATCATTACGTACCAGTGCCGTGATCACCATTCCTGTGGTAGTACATATCATTCACAACGGTGAGCCATTAGGCCTGGGAAGAAATATTGCAGATGAACAAATCGCCTCACAAATTGAGGTGATCAATGAAGATTTCCGAAGATTGAACGAGGACGCAAGCAATACGCCTGCTGTATTTCAACCCGTAGCAGCCGATATAGAGGTAGAGTTTGTCCTGGCAAAGAGAGACCCTGAGGGTCTCGCCACCAGTGGTATCAACAGGGTCAACGGTAACCGGTTCGAATGGCTGCTGATTGATAATTATGACCTGAAATTATTGAGCCAATGGCCCAGCGCGGATTATCTTAATATTTGGGTGACCGCACTGGGAGATGATTTTCTGGGCTATGCACAGTTTCCCATCTCCAACATTGGAGGGCTGGCAACAGCCAGTAACAGTGAGCTGACGGATGGTATTGTGGTAGACTACCGGTCTTTTGGATCAGTGGATAAATTTCCTTCCCCTGATTTGCGCAGCCAGTATAATTTAGGACGAACCACTACGCATGAAATAGGGCATTACCTGGGGTTAAGGCATATTTGGGGAGATGGAGGTTGTGGAGTGGATGATTTTTGTGAGGACACTCCACAATCAAGTGAGGATCACAATGGACTTGGCAATTGCTCATTCCCGGCAACCAGTACCTGTGACAGTGACGATATGTTCCAAAACTATATGGCATTTACCGATGATCTCTGTATGAACCTGTTCACGCAAGATCAAAAAACGCGTATGGTAACTGTATTGGATAATAGCCCACGAAGGTTAAGTCTTGTGAGTTCAAAAGGTGCGATCGAACCTGTAATAGTAAGCAATGATCTCGGCATCCGCAGTATTATCTCACCAGGTATGGTAAATTGTGACGGACAGATCACACCTGTTTTGGACGTTCGCAACTATGGAAACAATACCCTATCCAGCGCACAAATTGAGCTGTCGGTAAATGGAATTTCGCAGGAAATTGTCATGGCAAATTTTAGTTTGTCACCTCTTGATATACAAAATGTAACTTTTCAACCTATTTCACTCCCCATTAATAGTACTTATTTATTTGAGTTTGAAATTCTCAATGTTAATGGAAGTGTGGATAATAACACGGATAATAATGCTCGAAGTATTCAGGTAGAAGTTCCTGAGGCATTATCAGGTGGTTTTACCATCGACTTTAGTACCGGGGTTCCCTCCAACTGGGACATACGCAATCCGGATGATCTGCTTACCTGGCAAACAAGGTCTGCACCTAATGGTGAGATCTTTAACCAGGCATTATTTGTACAGTTCAGTAGGTATGAAAACGAAGGAGATTACGACTTTTTCACCTCTCCTGTACTTGATTTTACGGATGGCGCAAGTATTTTTAGTTTCGATGTGGCCTATGACATGTTTCCGGGTGTTATAGGTGAAGGGCTATTGGTAACTATATCGCAGGATTGTGAGGACCCTTTGTTTGAAGCGGATACAGTTTATTATAAAATGGCTCCAGAACTTGCAACTGTGGATGTAGCCAGCGGTTTTTTTATCCCCACAGGTGCTGATGACTGGAGGACGGAGGTCATTGACCTGAGAAGCTACGCCGGCCTTAATAACATACGTCTCTCCATGATAGCCAAAAATGGTTTTGGGAATAATTTATACATTGATAATCTGCAATTGTTGCTCGATTCCATACCTGGTATTGATCTGGAAACTATTCATTCACCTTCCATAGCCTCCGCTAATACCTCTCCTCTTTTAAATCTTGAAATCAGTAATTCCGGTAGTTTAGTCCTGGAGAATTTCAATTTTGAATACGTTTTAGACCAACAAGATACCATAAAAGAAACGATTAGTTTAGCCTTGGCTATCGGCGAACGTTTCATCGTAGAGCGGATGTTACCCACACTTTCCGTAGGTTCACATCGTTTATACACCAAAGTGGGCCTTCCTAACGGAGAAGAAGACTTCACGCTCAATAATAATAGTATTGTACAATTTTTCGAGGTGACAAACAATGCTGACGTACTACCCTTAAGGGAAGCTTTTGAATCGACCTCAGAAAATTCATTTACATTGGCTAACCCTGATAATGATATAGGTTGGGTAGTGGATAATGGGCAAGCTTTTATTGACCTTGGGAGTTATGTGGCTATCGGGGAAAAGGACTGGTTGGTCAGCCCTGCACTGGACTTATCCGATGTACCCCAGGCTGACCTGAATTTTGACTACGCTTACTCAAATGATGCCGGCAAAAATGATGGTCTTTCAGTGTTTATATCTGCGGATGGTGGGGAAACCTATGAATTGACTTCTTTTAATCGGTTCGGAGATGATCTAAATACTGTTACCGAAGGGGCCGGGGCCACCGGACCACAATATCAAAACGTAACTCTTTCACTAAGCGATTATCTTGGCAGGGAAAATGTAAGAACTGCCTTTGTATCTACAAACGACAATGGTGACTCTATATACGTGGATAATATCCAGATATTTATCACTCCCTTTTTCATTAATACTCAAAATAACCTTTTTCCTAATCCCACCGTCAATGGCCAGTTCAACCTGCTCTTTGACTTACCCAACAAGGAAGTTGTAACGATTGGTATTTATGATGCTTTGGGGCATATACTTTCCGAAAACTCTTTCCCAAATACACTTAATCAAACCTACACGTTTGATCTAAGCGGGCAAAAACAAGGCATTTACCTGGTAAAAATAGTAGGACAATCCTTCTCTAATGTACAGCGTGTAATGAAAGGCAATTAATTTTGTTTCGTGCAATAAGTAATTACACTATCTTTGAAAGCTACTAAAAAGATGCTAATGGCAGATAAACAAAAAGTAGCTATACTTTACGGGGGTCGTTCAGTAGAACATCAGATATCTATCAACTCCGCTAAAAATGTTTTCCAACAGATCGATAAAACACAATTTGAACCCGTTCTTATTGGTATTTCAAAAACAGGTGAGTGGCATCTAAAAAAAGAAGTAGATAGTGATTTCACTGGCTGTAAACCTCTTTCATTGGTACTGGATCCCGGTAATTTCTTTTTACAAAATGGCGATGAACGGGTTACTGTTGACATCTTTTTCCCTGTTCTCCATGGTACCGACGGTGAAGACGGAAGCATCCAGGGGTTGCTACAGGCCATGGATATGCCCTTTGTAGGTACAGGTGTACTTGGTTCATCGCTTGCTATGAACAAATTGACCAGTAAACAGTTATTTCAGGCTGCTAATATTCCGGTGAGTCGCTACATTTCGTGCAATTTTGAAGATAGAGATACGTTCAGTTTTGATACTATCGCGGAAGACATAGGGTTGCCTTTTATGGCAAAAGCAGCAAACCTGGGGTCTTCCGTAGGTGTGGTAAAAGTAAAATCAAAAAACGATTTTGATGAGGCGATGGAATTGTGTTTTCAATTTGACCGTTCGGTCCTCTTTGAAGAATATATCGAAGGACGTGAATTAGAATGCTCTGTAATGGGTAACACATCTCCTCATGCTTCACTACCGGCCGAAATAATAATAAGCAAGGACTATGAGTTTTATACTTACGAAGCGAAGTACCTTGATCCTAATGCAGTAACACTGCAGGTTCCCGCCGTTTTAGAAGATAACCTCGTCCAGAAAATACAAAAACTGTCTATTCAGGCCTATCAAGCGCTTCACTGTGATGATTTTGCCAGGGTCGACCTTTTTCTGACTAAAGACAATGAGGTGCTGGTGAACGAAATAAATACGATACCCGGATTTACCAATTCCAGTATGTTCCCTATGATGTGGGAAGAGCGAGGCATATCATTCCCTGAGCTCATCACTCAACTTATAACAATGGCACAGGACAAGTACATAGCCTCAAAACACATTGAAAAAGACTATTCATAACCTTTAAAAAAATAACATTTTTCAAGGTACACAAGATTTAATTAAGTTTGACGTTTACAGCCATAGTATCATAATGAAACTCAACACTGGTTCGCTCAAAAATTTTGGTATACATATTATCATTGTCATTATTGTAATGGCAGTCGCCACGTTATTGTTTTTTTACAGCTACCTTCCGCTGGTTACTAACAAAGGGGAAAGCATCACTGTTCCTGACCTTCATGGGCTCAATATGAAGGATATTGATGATTTCATCACCAAACGGAATTTACGTTATGAGATCAACGACAGCACCTACTCAGACGAACACCCTCCGCTGACCATCCTGAAACAATACCCAAAGCCAGGATCGAAGGTCAAAGAGAATAGAAAAATATTTATTTCGGTCAATAGGGTGACTCCACCAAACGTTCCTTTTCCGCACCAACTTATTGGTTCTTCTTCATTAAAAGGGGCCGAGGCGGTATTAAAAAGCACAGAACTCAAACCTGGTAAGATTCTTTACAAGCCGAGTCCATTTTTTGATTTGGTACTGGATATGAAATGGAACGGTAAATCTTTGAAAGAAGGCGATATGATCCCAAAAGGGTCTGTAATAGATCTTATCGCTGGTGACGGCCACGCAGCCCGTAATTTTAAAGCACCTAAACTTGTTGGGCTGGAATTGGAAGAAGCGCTGTTTTACATCAAAGGTGTGAGACTGGCTACAGGCATTATCACAGTAGAAAATGACACTACAGAGCAAAAGTCTTTTGTAATAAAGCAACATCCGGGTGAAGGCCAAAATGTACAGTTGGGTGACCTGGTAGATTTATGGATCGTACCGGAAACGGATTCATTATACCAGTTGTTATTCCAGAGTGAAGAAACCGATGGAAGTTTAGATCAATGAGAACTGTTTTGATAATAGGATGTATTTTACTACCTGGCCTTTTGATGGCCCAGTTAAAGGTCAGTCCTGTTGTAAAGCAAACTACCCCTCAAAGAACATCTAAATCCGCACGAACGCAAAGTACTGCACCTGTACAACTTCCTTTTTGGGATGATTTCTCCTTTTCCAGGGACGTACCCAGTGACACATTATGGCAGGATAGTCAAAACGTACGAATCAATCCTGACATTGGACTAAATCCTCCCAGTATTAATGTCGCATCTTTTGACGGATTAGATGTTAATGGAAAAGGATATAGCTCCAATCCCAGCGCTGAAGGCCCTACGGATGTTCTGACCTCCTGCCCTATTGACCTCTCAGCACTTACCGTGGATGATAACGTATATCTCAGTTTCTTCTATCAATTTGCCGGCCTTGGTGAAGTTTCGGAAGAAGGGCAGGGAGATTCCCTGGTCGTTGAGTTCTACAGACAATCTGTCGATACTACTTGGGTGCAGGTATGGCCATCCAGTAGCTCGACGATAAACCGGTCAGGAGCATTCATCCAGGAGATTTTACGACTAGATGACCCTGACTTCTTTAAGGGTAATTTCCAATTTAGGATCAGAAGTTTTGGCAGACAATCAGGACTTTGGGATAACTGGAATATAGACTATGTCTATATGAATAAAAACAGGACCCCAAACGACATATTTTATCCGGACAGAACAATCTCCTCAGGGCTTACCTCAATATTTAATACCTATACGGCCATCCCAAAAGAACATTTTGAACCCTCCAGTTTATCTAATCCAACACTGAGTATGTTCAACCTGGACAGGATAGGGATTGGTCAGCAGCAGGTAATCTCTTACGAGACAGAAACAGACGTAATAAACTTTGTGGCAGAAGATACCATCACAAATAGTTCCTTCTTAGATGTACCCGAACCAACTGAAAGTCCGAGTATACCCAACCAATTCAAAGAAATTGACGTTAATGTTCCTTTTGCAAACAATGATTTCCTTGTGGACGCCGATTCTATCTATGTTGATTTTCGCTTTATTCTCAACTCTGACGATATGGATTCAATATCAATACCTGAGTCTCCAGCCGAGCCCATTCCTGAATATCAACCTGAGGTATACCGACCCATTAATTTCAGGAGCAATGATACGGTTCGTACAAGGTACACGCTTTCTGACTACTACGCTTACGATGACGGCACTGCAGAATTCGGTGCCGGCTTCAAACAGTCTGCAAGCCTGGTGGCCTATCAATTTGATCTTCCAAATGGTGTTCAGGATTCTATAACTGCATTGGACCTTTATTTCCCCTTCATCAATACAGATCCTGCCGGCAGATCCATCGACATCATTGTCTGGGCAGATAACAATGGAGAGCCCGGCAACCGGATATTACAAGAACGGGTGTTCATCATTACAGGAACTAAGATAAACCAATACCAACGTTATCCCTTTCGGAATTCAGCGTTGTTAAGCGGTAGGTTTTACGTAGGTTATTTACAAAATGTTGACACTGATCTGCGGATTGGATTAGATAGGAATACCAACACAATAGATAGGATCTTTGAAAATACAAAAGGTTTCTGGGAATCTGAAACAGATCTTGAAACCGGCAGTCTGATGATACGACCTGTATTTGGAGTACCCGATACAAGTGAGATCACTTCGGTGGATGATCCATTCACAAAAACAACCATTAAGTACTACCCTAATCCTACTGATGGTAAGGTATATATGAATACCCGAATAGAAACCATTCGAATATTTGATATTCACGCACGAGAGATTAATTTTGAAAAAACCCTGGTGGACCAAACTACTGAAATCGATTTGCTAAATGCTCCTGATGGCATTTATTTCATGCAAATATGGGTGGAGAGTGAGTACAGGTCTATTAAGATTATCAAAAATTAATGGAAATCATCAAACCTGCAGAACTCAAACAGCGCGTTGCCCATCAAGAAAAACCATATATATTGGATGTTAGGGAAACCTGGGAATACGAAGAGTTTAATATTGAAGGAGCTAAAAATGTCCCATTGTGCTCTATTCCGGATCGTATCAACGAACTGGCTCAACTAAAACATGCAGAGATCATATGCCATTGCAAAAGTGGTAAAAGAAGCCATCAGGCTGCTAAATTTTTGCTGAAAAATGGTTTTACAAAGGTGAAATCACTGGAAGGCGGGATAGAGGCTTACTTTAATTTACAATCAGAGGGGCCGGACTGAATGAAATAATAAAAATGATCAGCGTTAGCCACCCCAATATCACGCGCTTAGTATCCAGCGGTTCTTCTTCGGGTGACTTTGGATGGTACACACCCAAAAAACGACCTATCAATAATCCAAACAGCAACCAACCCTGGAAACCTTCGATGCCAGGGTTGAACATAGTAACGACAAACTGTACCGCAAAAATGATCAGTGCATACATGAAAGTAGTTTGATTATCCTTTTTAAGCCCTTTTAAGGCAAAAAACAAAAATGCGATATACAATGGCACGCTCCACAACAACTCCTCATAGGGCTGAAAGGGCGTAACATATCCTAAACCTGCGTAAAAAAGTAATCCAAAGAAAAAAGTGACAGCGATCCTGGAATGCCACTTGGCGCCTACCAAACCGTACAATACATGTCCTCCATCGAGCTGACCTATGGGAAGTAAATTCAACGCGGTAAAAAACAAGGCTAAAAATCCGGCAAACAAATAGGGATAATGTAAAAACTCATTGGGATGTGGTACTCTTTCCGGGTCAGCAACCATATTTTCAAAGAAAAGGATAGTCAGGTTCTTACCTACCGACACATTCATTAAGGTATCATTGTTGTAGAAATGTTCTGCATAATTCTCTCCATACGCTTTGTACTCCGGGTGGATCTCATAGATGTATTCAGCAGGAGGTAAGGTCGCATATCCGTAAAAAAGTAATCCTATCGCCACTGTAAAACCAGCCAGGGGGCCTGCCAAACCAATATCAAAATGGATCTTTTTAGATTTAATAAACTGCTTGATCCGGATAACAGCCCCCATAGTACCAATAAGCATTGGGAATGGAGGTAATGGAATATAATACGGAAGTGTGGTTTTTATCTTATGATACCTGGCTGTAAAATAATGACCGAATTCATGGACCGTCAGGATGAGTAAAAAAGGTACAGAGTACTGCATTCCTGTTAGAAAATCTTCCCAGGAATACTCGGTGTATCCCCACATTTTACCTTTTATAAAAAAGCTACCTGAAAATGTGGTTGACAAAAAAGTAACCAGAAACAATCCGATATGTACAAGATACCTCTTAAGGTCTTTATCCATGAAAATAAGTTATAACGTCTGCCAGATCCTTGACATGAAAAGTATGAATACCAACGGCCTGGGCGCCCAAAATGTTGTCCGCATTGTCATCAAAGAACAAAGTCTCCGTGCCCAGCATATTTCGATCTTTCAAAACATACTCATAAATCTCATTATCAGGTTTTCTCATTCCTATTAAATGAGAGTAATATGTTTTGTTAAAAAATTCATCAAACAAGTCCGCCTCATCTACGGGGAGCTTGGTTTTTACGTAGTCAAGATGAATAGCATTCGTGTTACTTAGCAAATAAACGGAATAATCAGACCTTAGCATTTTGAGCAAATTCATCTGCTCCCTTGGAATGTCCAATATCATAGCATTCCAAGCTTCGTCAATAGCTGCGTCCGTTATGGTGACACTACTTAATGTTCTAATAAAATTCCGAAACTGCTGATCAGTCAAATTGCCTGTTTCATATTCTTTGAATCGAACATCCTGATAAAATATCCGTGACATTTCATCAAAGTGCATGTCCAGGAGTTCTGCCAGTCGCAGCAATGTGCGCGAGATGTCCAGGCCGATGATCACACCTCCCAGATCAAAGATAATATTTTGTACTCCCGCCTTTTCCAATTTCTAATATGTTTGTTACTTGGTTATTTATGGGCAAATATGTGACATCGCACCCCCAAAACAAAGGTAGTTTTAGTATGTTTTGACTTGTCACTATTTTCATATCATTGGTTTTTTGTAGGGCTAAGCAATTCAAGGAAGTATGAGTTACAGACTAATCAAAGCCTTTAACTTATTAAGCTGCTTATTGAGATAAGGAAAAAATTCTGTATTACCAAATGGTTCCCTCTATCCAACGCTCACATATCTGAGGATTTCCGTCTACCGGCAATTCTTCATTTAAAATTCTGGAAATCAACTCACTATACCACCAACTAGTATTTAATAGAGATTTTTTTGGATCAGTTTTAAAGAAAGGACATCAAAAACGATAAAGGGGAATTATTAAATTGGTAATCTGATCTTTATTAGTTTATTTAATTGCTCTATATTAACATGGGTAATTCAAAACTATTAAATAACGGACTGCATACTTCTTCGAAGCCGGAGGACGAAGTTCTTTTACATTCGCCCCAAAACCCCATGGCCACTTTGCCCGATGCGGACGTGTGGAACAGGTTCCGATCAGGTGACGAGGCCAGCTTTATTTACATATACAATGAACATTTTCAGGCATTGTATCAATATGGATGTCAGTTTACATGTATACAGGAGTTGGTAGAAGACGCTATTCAGGACCTCTTCGTGGAATTGCGCCAAAAACGCAAAAAGATCACAATAAAAACGTCAATCCGGTTCTATCTATTTAAATCACTTAAAAGGAAACTGATAAAGCTTTTAGAAAAACGCAGAAAGGATTTACCTTATTCGCCTCAGCCTGAGTACGCCGCATTCGAAGTAACTTTTTCTATAGAACAAAGGCTCATAGAGAGTCAGATGCATATAGAGCAAAGACAAAAACTTGCCGAGTCTATAAAAAAACTAACACCTCGACAAAGGGAGGCCATTTATTATTTTTACTATGAAAACATGAGTTATGCCGAGATACAAAAACTGATGGATTTCACACATATTCAAGCCACGCGCAACCTTATGTACCGCGCTATTTCCGAATTGAAAAAACATTTACTTGTAGTAATACCCGCGTTCATTTTTAACTGAACGGCTTCAATACACCTCTTAGTTAATCATCAGACCTATATTTTGCCCTTTTAGAAAAAAGTGCAAATATTTTTCATCTTTCGTGATTTCTTTTTCAAAACTTCCCTCTCTTATACATAGAACTTGAAAATGAGAAGGTGATAATGAAAGAGCATTTCGATAACATAGAAGACTTCATCCTTAACCCGGAATTCAAATCATGGGTTATTGAGCCAACCCCCGAGTCTAATGAATTTTGGCAGATTTGGCTTAAGAATCATCCTAAGCAAAAGGAGACTTTCCTGATAGCCAAGGAATTAGTTCAAAATATTGAATTCAAGGAATTTAAAGCCACAGATGAGGTTAAAGACAAAGTATTGAACTCTGTACTGAGGAACTCAGGAAGTAAAAACACACCTTCAAACTTCAGGAAACATAAAGCTCCCGGAAAACTACTTTTCAAAATAGCCGCCTCCCTGGTACTGATCGTTAGTATTTATTTTTTGATCGAGTCATATAACCTCACTAATACCGGGAGCCCGGTAGTGGTTAAATCATTAATTTATAAAGAGAATCCGGCAGGGAGAAAATCTCAGATATTCCTCCCTGATGGCTCCATGGTTTGGTTGAATTCGGCTAGTTCAATTGAATATGTTGCCAACTTTTCAGGCGATAAGAGAATCGTGAAATTAAAGGGTGAGGCTTATTTCAATGTTGTTAAGGACGGGGAAAGGCCTTTCATAGTAGAGTCAGGAGAAATGTCAGTCACCGCTCTTGGCACAGCTTTCAATGTTAAAGCCTTTGAAGAAGATAATGCGGCTAAAGTCGTATTGGTTGAAGGTAAAGTGAAAGTAGAACGTCCCACTGCTCAAAGTAAAGCGCAAGAAGCTGCATTTCTCGATCCCGGTGAATTTTTACTTTACAACAAGCGGGATAAAAAATCCATTAAAGGCAAAGCCGATATAAATGCTACAATGGCATGGAAAAATGGTGTAATCCTTTTTGAACGCGCTTCATTCACGGAGGTGATCTCAAAGCTCGAACGATGGTATGGAGTAAGTTTTAAGATCCAAAACGAAAGAAAAAAAGGCGTCTGGGACTATAGTTCGGAGTTCGACAACCAGAGTCTGGACAATGTACTAAAAAGCCTTAGCTACACTAAAAACTTTGAATATCAAATACATAAAGATACTGTAAAAATCAAATTTTAATAATCGACAATGTATAACAATAGTACTTAAAGGAAAAAAACCGACAACAAGGTTGCCGGTTTAAAATTCTCCCAGGCAGGTCATTGGGGAATGCAATACCTGGGAATAGCTAAAACATGTTTAACTAATTATATGTAAAAGTATGAAATTAAGATTTATACGAATTATTATGATGGGTTCAAAGTATGCTTTGTATGCATTTTTGATCCAATTATTATTCTTAAATCTGGCGATCGCCGGAAATGCTATTGGTCAAAAAGCGATTAGTGTCAAAAAGGTTGAAATAGACCTAAACGTTCAAAACTCTACCGTTAGCCGTCTTTTCAAAGAGATAGAATCAAAAACCAACTTTACATTTTCTTTAGATCAATCGGAGTTGAAATCGGAATTGAATAATAGAATTTCAATTTCCAATCAAAGTATCAAGGTTTCAGATGTATTAATTGAAGTGTCCAGGAAGTGCGGCCTGCGATTTAAGCAAGTCAATAATAACATCAATGTTAAGAAGATACAAAGAAAAAGATCTGCTGACAAAGTTGAGATCGTAGAAGTAATTGAGAAAGTAACTATCTCCGGAACAGTCACAGATGAGAACAACGAGGGACTACCTGGAGTAAGTGTATTGGAGAAAGGCACCACTAACGGTACGGTTACCGATATAGATGGGAACTATAATTTATCGGTAGATAGTAAGGCGACATTGGTTTTTTCTTTCGTAGGGTACGCCATTAAAGAAATAGCCATTAATGGCCAAAGTGTCATTGACGTGGCCATGGAAACAGACATCGCTTTGCTTTCTGAAATAGTGGTAGTTGGTTATGGTACTCAAACCAGGGCCGATGTAACGGGAGCAGTTGCTTCTGCAAACATTGACGCCTTTAAAGATCAACCTAATGTGAGTATTATTCAATCACTGCAGGGAACAGTGGCAGGTTTAAATGTGGGACAGGTTACTGCAGCAGGTGCGGCACCTTCTATTACGATCAGGGGTAGGAATACTTTCGGCGGTGCTACTAATCCTCTGATCGTGCTTGACGGAATAATCTACCGTGGTAATTTAACTGATCTAAATCCCAATGATATCGAATCCATTGATGTATTGAAAGATGTCAGTGCCAAAGCTATTTATGGATCACAAGCTGCAAACGGGGTTATATTGATCTCCAGTAAAACGGGAAAAAAAGCATCCAAACCTGTTTTTAATTTTTCAACCTATTATTCTTTCCAAACACCGGCAAATATGTTAACGCCTTTAAACCGGGAAGAATATATCGAAAAAACCATCCAGTTTGATTATCCGAATTCTTTTATAGGACCTGACTTTACAGAGCGAGATCCCAATTACGATCCATCTACGGCATACACTATTCCGGAAGTTGTAGAAGGTTTCAACAATGGAACGGACACAGATTGGTTAGACCTTGTAACACAAACAGGTTCTATATACAATGCCGATATGAGTATGGCCGGCAGTACTGAAGCTACTTCCTATTACATCTCCACCGGATATACGAAACAAGAAGGCTTTATAAAAAATGATACGTATGACAGGGTAAACCTTCGGGTGAATTTTGAAACTGATATAACAGACTGGTTTGCTTTAGGAATGCAAAGCCAGGTATCTTCCAGTGATTATTCCGGGCAAGCAGCTAATTTAAGAAATGCCATAGTGTATTCACCCTTAGTATCACCTTATGACGAAGATGGTAACCTGATCCCATTTCCATTCGGCAATGACATCAACCCGTTGGCAGCACTGGAAGTTGACAATTTGGATGAGCGATTAAATCTATTGGGTACTTTTTATGGTGAGGTCAAAGTACCTTTTATCGAGGGGTTATCCTATCGTCTCAATTTCAATACTAACTATAGAACCCGCCGGTTCTACAACTTCAATAAGTTCGAAAATACGTTTCGAGGCTCAGCACGGAAGTACAATGAAGTTTTCCGAGATAGAACGATTGACAATATCATAACCTATAAGAAGACATTTAATGAAGATCATAACTTTGATGTGACCCTGGTATATGGTAGAGAAAACAGGATTGGAGATGAGTCGGACGCCCGCGCCGGGATATTCCTGAATCAGGCCCTGGGTTATAATAGCCTGGAAAGTGGAGATGCTGATCAACGTGATGTGCGTTCTGCTGCCTTTGAAGAAAATGCGTTGTACCAGTTAGGTAGATTAAACTACAAGTTCAAAGACAAATACGTAACTACTTTCAGCGTAAGACGAGATGGTTTTTCAGGGTTTGGCACAAATAAAAAATTCGGAGTTTTCCCATCCGCAGCTTTTGCATGGGTTTTAAGCAATGAAGACTTTTTTGCCAATTTATCGCCTAAAATAGATAATGTTAAACTTAGAGCCTCCTATGGTGTTAGCGGAAATCGGACGGTGGGGAGATACGCTACCCTGGCGAGAGTAAACACGGGTTTCTCCTATTTATTTGGCAATGGAGGATCAGGAGTATTAGGTCAACGAATTGCATCATTAGCTAATGACGATATAGGTTGGGAAACCACCACCGGGTTAAACCTCGGATTGGATTTCGGAATATTTGGGAACAGATTGACCGGTGCCATTGACTACTATAACAGCCAAACCGAAGATGTCTTATTTGGAATTCAAATACCCAGAGTCACTGGTTTTGCAAATATCAATTCCAACATTGGGGCAATTGACAATAATGGCATAGAAATTACACTTTCTTCCGTGAATATTGAAAAAGGTGATTTCATTTGGAAAAGTACCTTCGTTTATTCCAGAAATACTAATGAAATAGTAAGTATTAATGGCGCAGATAATGATGGAGATGGCAATGAAGATGATCTGATTACGGATAACCTCTTCATCGGAAAGTCTATTGGAGCAGTCTATAATTACGTCGTTGATGGTATTTATCAAATTGATGATGAAATCCCAACCGGTTTCGCCGTAGGACAATACAGACTCAGAGACCTTAATGACGATGATGCAATAACTCCATTAGATGATCGAACGTTCCAGGGCATGGCAGAACCAGCATATAGATTCAGCATCTATAATGAAGTGTCTTACAAAAGATTCACACTCAGCTTCTTTATAAACTCTATCCAAGGTGGTAAAGATGGTTATACAGCCGCCAACACTCCTGTAAGATCAGAAGCTGCCTGGGGACCCGGTGTTATAAATAACTTTAATACCGTTAAAGAATTTGACTTCTGGACTCCGTCAAACCCTAACGCCAAATATGCCGGTGTGAGAAATGTTAATAATCCACAACCACATATTTACCAACAAAGGAATTTTGTACGACTACAGGATGTAAATCTTTCATACAACTTTTCTGAAAGCCTGTTACAAAAATATGGGATTGATAACATGAGGTTGTTTTTCAGTGCCAAAAACCTTGTGACCTGGACCGACTGGGAAGGTCTGGACCCTGAAACAGGCGCTGGTTTCTCAACTGGTAGTTTTCCCGTTTTGAGAAGCTATTCTTTCGGTTTAAACATGACTTTTTAACTTTTACACATTATGAAAGTATACAGATATATAATTATGGTGGGCATACTGTTTCTTGCAGGTGCTTGCGATGAGGACATATTGGACGAGACACCGCTTGATTTCTTAAGTCCGGAAAACTCGTTCACAACGCCTGAAGATATAGAAGCTGCTTTATTTCTGAATTATGATAACATAAGAAATTTTTATGATGGCAAGTACTTTACTACCGGCCATTTACATTCTGCTACTGACCTCGCTATGTCATCCAGGGGTACGGCAATCCCTCTTCTGGAGGATTATACGATTGACCTTAATCCAACTTCTTTTTTTGTAGCTAATTACTGGAATGCTATGTACAGCATTATCTTTAACACTAATGTTATACTAGGCAGATTAGATGGTATAGACTACGACTCAGAAGATGAAAGGACGAGACACAAAGCTGAAGCAAGTTTTTTTCGAGGATATGCTTATCGCTGTTTGGTAAACTTGTATGGCGGGGTTCCCATTGTATTAGATGAAATTAGCAGCCCCAAAAGAGATTTTGTGCGAGATACGAAAGAAGCCACTGTAGCACAAGCCATCTCAGACCTGGAGTTTGCCGCAGAAAATTTACCCAACGTAAGTGAAATTCCTTCGCAAGACGAGGGGCGTTTAGTTAATGCTGCTGCACTACATACATTGGCAGAACTCTATATTACTTCCGGTGATTTGGACAAATCCATTGCTGCTGCTTCGGCTGTTATTGACGACCCCAATATAAGCCTGATGACTACGCGTTTTGGAAACAGGGCAACAGACGATGGAGATCCTTACTGGGACCTGTTCCAGCGAAACAATCAAAACAGAGCCAGTGGAAATACCGAAGGAATTTATGTCATACAAACAGAAACAAATGTTCCTGGTGGTTCTACTGTTGAAAACTTCACGGCCGGCCTGTCCTATGAGAGAAATTACGGACCGCTTTACTTTGTGCTAAAAGATCCTGACGGGGAAGATATATTTTTAGGACCTACTACTCAAGCAGGAGGCAGGCCTGTTGGCTTTATACGACCTACTCCATATTTTACCCATACCATTTGGGGCAATGGAAATTTCGATGTAGATGTGAGAAATCACGAAAGGAATATTCAAAGAGATTGGATGGTAGATAATCCGGGATCTGCTTATTTCGGTCAAAATATAAGTGATTTACCTCAATCATGGTTTGATGGTCTGAGTGCACAAGACACCTTGCGGGATTTCTTTCCAAATGTAACTAAGATCACTACCAAGAATGATCACCCTGCTGACGCTATCTTAGATGCTACCACCGGAGAATTATCACCCCTGGCAGGTAAAACACATACAGACTGGTACTTAATGAGAGTCGCAGAAACTTATCTGCTCAGAGCTGAAGCTTATCTTGCTCAGGGAAACACTGGGTTAGCTGCCGCAGACATCAATATGCTTAGAAACAGAGCAGGAGCGATCCCCGTAGCCGAAGGAGATGTAGACATCGACTACATATTAGATGAAAGATTGAGAGAGCTGAACTGGGAAGAACAGCGTAGAATGACCCTAAGTAGGTTAAACCTATTATTTGAGCGGACTGTTATGGCAAACCCAACAGCTGGTCCAACCATACAACCATTCAACAACCTGTTTCCAATCCCATTCAGAGAGATAGAAACAAACACGGAAACTGTACTGGAGCAAAATCCAGGTTATAATTAAGCCATGAATTGAGCTTGCTAAAAACCAATATAACAGATGGTCGCAAGCGCATTTCAAAACCAGGCAGAGATCAAAAAGAAGATTCCTGGCTTACAGGAGTCTTCTTCTTTATTCTTTGAGTAATAACAGCTTACTAATCAATGGATAGTATAATAGTTAGCCGGTCAGTATAGATTTAATAAATACCATACTCCGATTACGACGAGTTATGAATTCATATCACGACTGTATTTACTCGAAAGGCTAAAGCACCTGTTAGATCAATGCATATGTCTGAAATAAGACCAGACCAAACCATATTCTTGTTATCGCTGGTGGTGGTAAAAATAGTTTATGACACACCAGCAGTACTACAGCTAACGCAACGGAGGTCTCCGACGTCTGAAAACGTAGTGATACTTTATGCTAAATGCAAAACATAAAAAAATGAACACGGTAATACGAAGTGATCCGTCCTACTAAAAGATAAAAATGAAAATAAAAGATACTCCGGTAACGGTACATAAAAAGTAACTAAATAATCACTAAACAATTTTTAAGGATAATCATGGGCGCATACAGAATCATCAGTTGCTTAGCATTACTTGTTTTAATAAGCTGTAATACAAAAAAAGAGATTCCTAACACACCCTACGAACAAGCTGCTTACGCCCTTCTGGCAAGGATGCTTCCGGAACACAATAGTTCGTTCATTTTCAAGGAAACTGTAGCGAATAATGGAAAAGACTTCTTCGAAATCAGTAGTGTTGACGGCAAAATACGTATAGAAGGAACCAGTGGCGTAGCACTCTCCTCCGGGCTTAACTGGTACTTGAAAAACTATTGTAATGCCCAGGTCTCTATCAACTATAACCAGTTAAACCTACCGCCCCAACTACCGGAAGTAAACGAAAAACAAAGGATCGAAACCCCGTTTGACTATCGATATATGTTCAATTACTGTACCTATGGATACACTATGCCCTGGTGGGATTGGGATCGATGGGAGCAAATGATCGATTACATGGCTATGATGGGAGTAAATATGCCCCTGGCAACCATCGGTCAGGAGGCCGTCTGGCAGGAAGTACTCACTGATCTGGGGCTTTCTCAAGAACAGGTTGATGATTTTTTTGTGGGACCTGCCCACCTTCCATGGGGATGGATGGGCAATATTGACGGACTGGGTGGCCCGCTTCCACAAAACTGGATCGATCAGCGGAAAGAATTGCAAAACAAGGTTTTACAACGGATGCGTTCGTTAGGAATGAAGCCAGTCTTGCAGGCCTTTACCGGACATGTGCCTCAGGCTTTAAAAGAACTATATCCCACTGCCAATATATTCCAGATAGAAGACTGGGCAGGCATACCCGGCACATGGTTCCTTGATCCCACAGATTCCCTCTTTCAAGAAATTGGTACCGCTTTTATTGAAAAACAGACAGAGCTATTCGGCACTGACCATCTCTACGATGCCGATTGCTTCATAGAAGTTGACCCTCCATCTACTGACCCGGAATTCTTAGCCCAGGTAAGTCGTAATGTCTACCAGTCCATGGCCAAAGCTGACCCGGAAGCGACCTGGGTGCTACAAGGCTGGTTCTTCTTTTTCAAAAAGGACTTCTGGACGCCGGAAAGAGGCCGTGCGTTTTTAGAAGCCGTCCCAAAAGACAAGGTCATTGTCCTCGATCTCTACGGAGAGAAAAATCCCACATGGGATAAAACAGAAGCATTCTATGGACAGCCATGGATATGGAACGTGATCTGCAATGAAGACCAGAAAGTCAATATGAGTGGTGACCTTACGGTAATGCAAACCAACTTCACAGCGGCTTATAACAGCGAGATCAAAAACAACCTCAAAGGCATAGGAGTCATTCCGGAAGGGTTAGGATACAACCCTGTTGTTCAGTATTTTATCTTCGAAAAAGCCTGGAATCAATCACAGGTAGATGTAGATAAATGGATCGAAAAATATGCTATCCGGAGATATGGTACAGACAGCGAAAAAGTTATAGATGCCTGGAAAGGGCTCTTGAATACTGTCTATTCAAGGACCCGAACCATGTGGTCACCATTGATCACTACACCAAGGCCCATACGTTTTGAAGAATCCGAAGAAGACATTAGGCACCAGAGAAAAAGTTTCACCATCACCGAAGAAGACCCTTTTGCCTGGGACTTTCAACCGATAGAACTCGCAAAAGCAGCCAGCCTGCTCTTACAGTCTGCCGATGAACTGGCCTCAGTGGATACCTATCGGTTCGACCTGACTAACGTTTATCGTGAGCTACTGAGCAGTCTGACCCACCGGTTTATCAACGAACTGACGGTGGCTTACCAGGAAAAAGACACGAAGCGTTTTGAGAAAGCAGCAAAAAGCCTGGAAAAACTGATCACAGACCTGGATGAAATTACAGGCACCAATGAGAATTTTCTCCTGGGCAAATGGCTGGAAGATGCAAAAGGTTGGGCCCAAAATGAAGAGGAAGCGGCTTACTACGAGTGGAATGCCAGAACCATTGTCACCATCTGGCAGCCCTGGAAAGAAGGATACCTGCGGGATTATGCAGGAAAACAATGGAATGGCTTATTCAAAGGATATTACCTGCCGCGATGGAAACTACTGATCCAACATATGCGAACGGCTTTATCCGAAGGTAAAACATTCGATCCCAAAAAATACGATCTGGAGGTGAGGGCCATGGATTATCAATGGACCAGAAGCCATGAAGCGTATCCAAGTGCTCCTACCGGAGATGTAATCGATGTGGCTACAAGATTAAATAAAGAATATCAGTCTTATTTCAATGAAAACAATTGACACCTATTAAAAATGATGTGTCAGGAAATTCTGATAAAAACATCCCTCAAAGGATATGATCAAAATGGAAAATTATACCAGCTGTGTTTGTACTGCAAGACATCAAAACATGAATAAATGATAGTTAGATTATTAAGTCTGATTTTTTGCGTAGCCATTTCAGTCGAGGTATTTGGTCAAAACGATTTGCAAAAAATAAAAAAGCACATCGTCAAAGAGTTGCTTAAGGCTGATATGAATGATCAGCATACTAAAAAAGCAATGGTCACTATGAAGGAAGATGGCAGTTGGCCGGATATAAACTACAAAGATGTATCCCTTACAGGTTTTGAGCATAGCTATCATGTAGAAAACTTAATGGCAATGGCCCTATCCTACTGCAAAAAGGGTTCTGAATTTTACAAAGACAAAAAGCTGAAAAACAGCATCAATAAATCATTAAAATTCTGGTGTGAAAATGATTTCATAAGTGATAACTGGTGGCATAACATTATTTTCCTGCCAAAAACACTGGTTACCATTTCTCTTTTTATGGAAAAGGACATTAATAAGGATGTTCTTAAAAAAGTAAAAGCCATCATCAGCAGGGCCAACCAGGACAACCCCTGGGCGCGTCCAAGTGCCGATAAAATAAGGATAGCCGATATTGAAGCCAAGTACTACGTCCTCATCGGAGATGAAGAAAAATTTGAAAGGATTATAACACTGATAGAGAGTGAAGTCAAATTTTCCACCGGAAATAGAGGTCTTCAATCCGATTATAGCTTCCATCACCGTGTTCACAGAGAAAATAATACCATACCCTACGGAGTGCCCTATGGTGATGCTTGTATCAAGTGGGCAGCACATGTCGCCAACACCAAATACGTATTCTCTGAAGAAAAGATAAAGCTAATGGTGGATTACTATTTGGATGGGATCTGTAAACAGATGGTTTATGGCAAACATGATGAGAAAGGTGTCGCCAATAGAGATATCACACGAAAAGAAACCACATTGATATTCTCACCGGTAACAATGGAAACGCTCCTTGAGGTAACCGACTATCGCAAACCTGAGATCCTGGAAATAATAAACCTTCGAAAAGGCAGCGTCGAAAAACCCACACTTTCATTTTGTAAATTCTTCTGGCAATCAGAACTCCTTACATTCCAGCGCCCAAACTTTTTTACTTCCGTAAGAATGTTTTCGATTCGTAATCGCAATATGGAATTAGCCCATAATGGTGAAGGTATATTTAATCATCACAGGGGCGATGGCACCAATCATCTGGCCGTCAAAGGGAATGAGTACTTAAACATTTGGCCCGTTTATGATTGGCAAAAAATACCCGGCACAACAGTCTTACAGAAGCCGGGTTTACCATCACAGCATGAAATTCAGAAAGACGGACTTACAAGTTTTGTAGGGGCCGTAACAGACGGGTTATACGGAGCTGCCGGATTTGATTTTATCAGTCCGCATGATCATATAAGAGTAAAAAAGTCATGGTTCTTTTTTGATGAGGAATATGTTTGTCTGGGGGCAGGTATTGCCTCTAACAATTTCCGATATCCTGTAGCCACTACTATTAATCAAACGCTACTAAATGGAGATGTGCTGGTTTCCAAAGCAAATGGTAAAAGCAAAATAGACATAGGAGACCATAAGCTGGACAACGTAAGTTGGGTCTTTCATGATGGCACCGGCTATATATTCCCATGCTCAACACACATAAACATCACCAACAAAACGGAGAGTGGACGCTGGTCTGACATAAACCTGCAGGTAACTTCCCCAAAAGAACTGGTTGAAAAAGATGTTTTTAAGCTATGGGTTGATCATGGTAAACGTCCGCAAGGAGAGAACTTATGGTTGTATCCCGGCAAAATGGACACAAAGGATGTCACCTACCAGTATATAGTCGTTCCGGTCACAACACCTGACGCGTTGAACACCGACCGGAATATAGAGATCTTATCCAATACCTCAAAACTACAGGCCGTAAAACATAAAGGGCTGGGCATTATCCAGATCGTTTTCTACACCTCCGGGAAAGTAGAAATTGGCAAAGACTTGTGGGTAACGCTGGATTCACCGGGTATTATCATGCTAAAAACCAAGGGAGATGCCATAGAAAGCATATCGGCTTCGGACCCATCACGCACATTGAATAAGCTCCACATTGGTATTTCAGGGAAGAATAACCTGGTAGTCGATCTACCCGACGGAGATTATGCAGGAAGTAGCGTGACGATAAATGAGTTTGACTAAATAAAGCAGATAATGAAAAAGAATCATCCTTCAGCCAACGTACCCATTTATGAAATGAACAAAATGAAAAATACCACCCTATTACTTATTATTATCTTCATTACAAGTTTAGAAGTTAATGGTCAGACAAAACTTGTACAAACAAGGATCAATAAAACCTCAGGTCAACATAGTGAGTCCTTTAAGTCGCTTACATTTAATGGCTCCTGGTGCTGGTTTACCGACCCCAGGGCAGTTTATTACGAAGGAGAGCATAAACGCACCTATGCCGGTTGGATCGATAATTATGGAAATATTACAATTGGCAGCTATGACCACGAGACAAAGCAGATAGCCACTCATATTGTAAGGGAAAATCTTGAAGTAGATGATCATGACAATCCCTCCATCTTGTTTGATGATGAAGGAAAGTTACTGGTATTCTTCAACCGTCACGGGTACGGAACTTCCCCGGTAGCGCCGCCGGGTTACCTGATCAAATCCAAAAACCCTGAAGATATTTCAGCATGGAAAGATGTTCAGGAATTGTACTTAAACGATGAAGCCCTCAAACCCACCCCAAATGCATCTATGTCCCAGGACTATAGCCATCCGGTCAGGTTAAAAGCTGAGAATGGAAGGATTTATCTTTTCTGGAGAGGAATAGACGGAAAGCCGAGCTATTCACAGAGCGAGGACAACGGAAATACCTGGGCCAAAGGTCGTATTTTAATGACACCGGCTCCTATCTATAGTTTCAGGCGACCATATACCAAAGTATATTCCAATGGCGATAAGAGGATACACTTCACCTTTACTGACGGCCATCCGGACCGGGAAAAGGAAAACAGTATTTATTATACGTATTACGAAAACGGAGTATTTTACAAAGCCAGTGGGGAGAAAATAAAAACGATAGATGAGTTACCCTTATTACCGGAAGAATTGGATGTGGTCTACGACGCAAAAAGCAGCAAAGAGCGCGCCTGGAACTGGGACATAGCCGAAGATAAAAATGGTCATCCGGTACTGGCCTATACGAAATTCCCCACCACATCAGATCACATCTATTGTTATGCCCGATGGACCGGTAAAGCGTGGAAGAATTACGATCTGGTCAATTCGGGAGCCTGGTTCCCTGAAACACCGGAAGGTAGAAAAGAGTCCCAGCAATATTACTCCGGTGGGATGAACATTGACCATGAAAACACCAATGTATTATATCTTTCGGTCAAGCGAAAAACTGTTTTTGAAATTGAAAAATGGACCACCTCAAATGGAGGTAAGAACTGGAAGATAGACCCTATTACAAAAGGCTCTGAAAAAGATAATATCCGCCCGTTTGCTATTCGCGGGGCTGGTGAGGATAACAGGCTTCAGGTATTATGGATGCAGAATACCAAATACATTGAATACAGTTATGCCAACTGGACAAAGCATATTAAATGGTCTGAGCGTTTCCAGAGTTCAATAAAAATGGATATTACCTCCCCAAAAATGACAGATCCGTTTGATCCAGGTCAGATTGAAGAGATCATGCGACAAACAGCAGATTGGGATTTTGCCAACCCTTATGACCTGGAGAGAATCCTGGAATGGCACTACGGAGCTTTCTATACCGGAGTCAAAGCACTGTATGAACTGACAAAAGAAGATCGCTACAAGCAAGAGATGATCAATGTAGGTGAGCACGCGAATTGGCGTACCAATGACAAGATCTTTGATGGTAATAACGTAGTGCATACAGGAATTTGGGCGTGGCTGTATGGACTTGAAAAAGAGTCAAAAATGATAGAGCAAGCCAGGTGGGTTATGGACGTGCATATCGCCATGCGAAGAAAATGGAACGCAAATGTTCGTTTTGCAGATAACCCGGCCCGTGAAGAATGGTGGTCTTTATGTGATTTTCTTTTCATGTCTCCACCGGCCTTTGCCCGAATGGCCAGGGAAACCGGGGAGCAAAAGTATCTCGACTATATGGATGAAATGTGGTGGGTAACCACAGACTATTTATACTCCAAAGAGGACTCATTGATCTATAGAGATGATCGCTATTTTGACAAACGCTCGGACAATGGAAAGAAGATCTTTTGGGCACGAGGAAATGGCTGGGTGGCCGGAGGACTTACTCAAATATTAGATATGATGCCTGAGGACTATCCTAACCGAACTAAATATGAAAACCTCTATCACGAAATGATGATCAAATTGCTCAGCCTGCAAAGAGAAGACGGGCTTTGGCATGCAAGTCTGTTGGATCGGGAATTTATGGACCAAGGCGAAGTGAGTGGCGCTGCATTTTATATCTACGCCATGACCTGGGGTCTCAATAACGGATTGCTTGATGAAAAACATAAGCCGCAAGTATTGAGGGGATGGAAGGCACTTTGCAACAATGTCAATGAAAACGGACGCTTGGGCAATGTACAACCGGAGGGAATTGACCCGACCCCTGTTTTTAATAAAGATAGCTCATTCAATTACGCAACAGGAGCATTTTTACTGGCAGGGGCGGAAGTACATAAAATGGTTGCAGAATCGAAATAAATGATAAGAAAGACTCTCCTATTTGAATACTTAAAGGTAAGAGGCAAGAAATAAGGACAGTAAAGAACAAATGAAAGCTAGATATATGAAAAATACGATGGTATGGTCACTGATGTTCCTGGTTGCAGTGACAACGGTTAATGCTCAGGGACCATTGATCAATGCAAAACCAAAGAAAGGCACCGGAGAACATAGTGAGTCATTTAAGTCATTTACATTCAATGGTTCGTGGTGCTGGTTTTCTGACCCAAGGGCCGTTTATTACGAAGGGAAACATAAGCGAACTTATTCCGGTTGGATTGATAACTATGGAAACATAACCGTAGGTTTTTATGATCATGAAACAAAACAGATCAATACACATATCGTCCGGAAAAACCTCGAAATAGATGATCACGACAATCCATCCATCCTGTTTGATGAAGAAGGAAAGCTCCTGATCTTTTTTAACAGGCACGGCTACGGAGACTCTCCCCATCCCCACCCATTATATCTTATAAAATCCGAAAATCCTGAAGACATCTCAAAATGGACGAAAGTCAAATCACTTTTCCTCAATGATGAGAAAGATAAGGTCAGTGATAAAACCAGCTTCACACACACTTACACCAACCCTATTCGACTTAAAGCTGAAAATGGAAGGATATACTTGTTTTGGAGAGGTGTAGATGGTAAGCCCGGATACTCACATAGTGACGATAATGGTGAATCATGGACAAAAGGGCAAATACTTTTGATGCCAGATCCGATATACGCTTTCAGACGTCCATATACTAAGGTTTACTCTAATGGTGATAATAAAATACATTTTACATTCACGGACGGTCATCCCCGCAATGAAAAAGGAAATAGCATTTATTACACATATTATCAAAATGGGGCATTTTATAAGGCTAATGGTATACTCATCAAAAAAATTACCGACCTGCCATTAAAGCCAGAAGAGCTGGACATCGTTTATGACGCGAAAAAAGGAGGAGCCAAAGCATGGAATTGGGATATAGCAGAAGATGAAAAAGGTAATCCCGTTTTGGCCTATGCCAGGTTCCCAACAGATGAAAAACATATCTACTACTACGCCAAATGGACAGGAAAGGAGTGGTTAAACCGAGACCTCATCAATTCAGGAGGCTGGTTTCCACAAACACCTGAAGGTAAAAAAGAGCCTGAACCCAATTATTCCGGTGGAATAAACATAGACCATGAAAATACGAATGAATTATACCTGTCAGTCAAGCGAGATTCTATCTTCGAAATAGAAAAATGGACGACGAAAAATGATGGGCGATCGTGGAAAGCAGAATTTATTACTAAAGGTTCGGAAAAAGATAATGTACGTCCATTTGCTGTCCGTGGGGCCAAAGAAGGCAATCCTCTACAGGTAGTCTGGATGCAAAACACAAAATATCTAAATTACAGTCATGCATCCTGGACCAAAACACATTGGGCGGATCGCTTTCACAGTTCGATTAAAATGGACCTCCCATCCCCTGCTATCACGGATCCATTAGCGCCAAAACAGATAATTGATGTTATGCGCCAAACAGCCGATTGGCAATTTGCAAACCCCTATGATCTCAAAAGACTACTCGAATGGCATTGGGGAACCTATTTTATTGGAATCCAAGCGTTGTATGAGCTAACACAGGAAGATCGCTACAAGCAGGAAATGATCAACATCGGAGAATATGCAGGTTGGAAACCGGAAGATAATATATTTTATGCCGACCAACTTACCATCACTGCTAACTGGGCATGGCTGTATGGTCAGCAGAAAGATCCGGAAATAATAAGGTATAGTAAGTGGGCCATGGACATTCATTTAGCCACCAGAAGGGCCTATATGGCTGATGTGAGCTTTGCGAACAATCCCTATTTCGTAGAGTGGTGGACATGGTGTGATGCCCTTTTTATGGCACCTCCATCATTTGCCCGTATGTCCAAAGAAACCGGAGAGAAAAAATACCTTGATTACATGGACAAGATGTATTGGATCACAACTGACTATTTGTATTCCAATGAAGACTCATTGATGTTCAGAGACGACCGGTTCATCAAGCAACGATCAGAAAGTGGCAAGAAGATCTTTTGGGCCAGGGGAAATGGGTGGGTCATCGCTGGTCTTGCCCGCATATTGGACCTGATGCCCAATGACTTTCCTACCCGGGAAAAATATGAAAGGCTATACAAAGAAATGGCAGGAAGAATATTAGAGCTGCAAGGAGTAGATGGGCTGTGGAGAGTAAGTCTTCTGGACCCGGATTACCATGACAAAGGAGAGGTAAGCGGAAGCGCCTTTTTTGCATATGCTTTGGCATGGGGGGTAAACAGAGGACTGATCGATACAAAACACCGGCAAAAAGTGGAAAAAGCCTGGACAGCGCTGTGTGATAATGTCAATGACAACGGACGCTTAGGAAATGTGCAGCCGGAAGGCATCGACCCCCGCAAATTCACTCCCGATAACTGGCATGTATATGGAACTGGTGCCTTTTTGTTAGCTGGAAGTGAAATGTATAAAATGGTGACATCTGATAATAAACCATAATGATTATCCGGTTTGACAAATCCACTTTATACGAGGCTAAACAAGGTGAATCCTCCATTTGGCTGAAGAATTACCTGATATGATCGACTTAAAAAACAGTACTGAAATAAATAGAGGAATGGGCCTCTCAAGACCTATTGGCCTGATGATCCTATTAGAACATAGGAAGTCTCTTTTCATTTTTTCTCAAATAAGAAACTATGATGTTTCACTGATGGTTTTGATCTCCGGTATTTCTTTTAGGTCCTTATTTAAAAAGTATGATTCTTATTCATTCAATGTCAGAAAGGAAGTAAAAAAGCTGATCCTTTTCATGTGGATATTTTTGTCACGCTACTTTCATAGACTTTACGTCGTGGATCTGCAAAATAACGAGCTTGATAGTCTGAGCTTACCTAAGAAAAGCAGCTACTTTTCTTTTTTAATCACAAAAGCACTATAAACCTATGAAACGATACACCATCTTCTTGTTGCTTTTATTGCTGCAATGCAAACCTTCACTATCACCGGATGTGAAGATCATCCCAAAGCCACGGCAATATGAGTTTAACCAGGGAACATTTGAGATCAATGGTAAAACCGAAATAATTGCTTCAAGTGATTCACTCAAGCCTCTAGCCCATTTGTTGGCACGGCAAATACATAAAATATCCGGACTAAAGTTGAATGTAACTACAGCAGGGCAGGATGAAAACAATATACTCCTCGAATTCAACGACAGTTTCAAAGAAGAAGAATACTATTTAGACGTTTGCGAAAATATTAAGATCGAAGCATCCAATTACAGTGGTCTGGCCATGGGCACCGCAACCATCTTACAGCTTTTCACCCTTTCAAAGGACAAAATTGTTTTGCCCAGAGTATCTGTCTATGACAAACCTGATTATGACTATAGATCAGTAATGCTTGACCTTGCTCGCTTTTGGCATCCTGTTGAGACGATTAAAGAGACCATCGACTTGCTATGGTTCTACAAGATAAAGTACCTGCACCTGCACCTTTCCGATAATCGACGATTTACTTTTCCAATGGATGATTTTCCGGACCTCAAGACATTGAATAAGGATGGTTCGCGTGAATATTATACCATTGAAGAACTCAAAGATTTAGTGGAATACGCCAGGTTGCGGGGGGTAGCCATTATTCCCGAAATAGACCTTCCCGGACACTCGACACAGCTATGGAGCAAGTACCCGGATGTTTTTGGAAGTATTGATCCTAAGACGAACCAACCGGTATCACTGTATGTGATCAACATGGCAAAAGAAGAAACCTACCAGGCCTGCGAGAAAATAATTAACTCCCTGGCCGAAGTTTTTTACACAAGTCCATATATTCATTTCGGAGGGGATGAAGTATACCTGGAAGCCATAAAACACATTCCTGAATACCAAACCTATTGCAAGGAAAATAATCTCGATGTAGCCCTGGCCGGAGACGCTAACGAGCTTTTTTGTCACTTCATTAACCGAATGCATACCATGGTAAAGTCCACCGGGAAGCAATCAGTGATATGGGAGGGGTTTCATGGGACAGGCGCCGGTAAAGAATCTATTCCACGTGACATAACTGTCATCGTCTGGAATGCAACCTATAATCATCCGGACAGTTTGGTAGCTAACGGATATAACATTGTCAATTCAACATGGGTGCCATGGTATATGGTAGGGGCAATGAACTTTGCCCCTGCCGTAGAAAAAGGATATCAATGGGACATTACACAATGGCACCACTGGGATGATCAGTTTGATGATATCGAAATAGCCCCGAATCAATCTACCCTGGGAGGTCAGATCAGTTTTTGGGAACAAAATTACTACAAAGTAATCCCAGTCCTTCGCGAAAGAGTTCCTGTTTTATCCGAACGTATGTGGAACTACACAACTGAACCTGACCTCGAAGACTTTCAGCAGCGATTTGCACAAACCAATGACCTGTACAACAAACTATTCCGACCTATTTCGATTGAAGCCGAAGAACTGCTTCATAATGATGACATGACATTTGACGACATCATAAAAGTCAAACTGACGTCAAGTACCAGCGGTAAAATTAAATACATGACTTCAACAGATTGGGGAATACCTGATATGAAAGAAGCCGTTGATTATGACGAGCGCATTTCAATCGATGAAAGCGCTATTATCACAGCCCAGCTTTTTGACGCAGATGGCAAAAAAATCGGCTTTCCTGAACAGCGATACTTTCGAAAAATCGAACCCGCTTATGATTATACAGTCTTGGGCCCGGCACCTACCAAAGGCTGGAAGGAAATGCCCGACTTCACAAAACTGAATGTTATGAGAGAAGGCCTTGCGGGTAAAATGACAACCGATCGGCTGGAAAAGATCAACGGAGAGCTTTTTGCAAAAGTCAAAAGTAAGGGGCACATCGAAACACGTTTTCCGGGGATCTACAATCAGTATGCTGTTGAATTATCCGGAATCTTAAAAATTCCGAAGGATGGCACCTATGAATGGCAATTGCAAACATGGGATGGGTTAGCCGAATTATATATTGACGATAAATTGGTCGCACAAGGGAACAACTTCAAAAACGAACCGGAGTCTTTTAGCACGAGTCATAGCCAGGGAGAATACTCATTTTCAATCAAATATTACTACAGGCAAATTCAGAATCAATTAAGCATTGTATACAAAACGGCAGAAATGCAGGACTTTGAACCCTTTGAAGGCCTGGTTTTGCCATTGAACGGTGAACCGTATGAATAAAACAAGTTTTGAACCAACCAATGAAATGTGCTGAAGAAATGAATATTTTTAACAGGAAAGCCATCGTATCGATATTAATTCTCCAAATGATCCTCCAAACATCGGTGATAAGTGGGGCCAAAAACAGTTATGATCCTGAAACTCCGGAAAACGCTACGGTCATTAGTGATAATTGCAGGTTCACCGTACTCACCCCTCGTATGATACGAATGGAATGGACCGAAGACGGAGTGTTTGAAGATCATGCCTCTTTGGTTTTTGTAAATCGTAAGGTACCTATACCTGATTTTACCGTATCCCGTCAGGACGGATGGGTGATCATCCAAACAGAAGTGTTAACCCTGAAATACAAGGTTGGAACAGGATCTTTTAAGACATCAAATTTAACCATCGAAGGTCAGGCAGAAAAGAAGCTCATCGACTGGTATCCGGGCAAAAAAAATAACGGGAACTTAAAAGGAACGACCAGGACCTTAGATCAGGTCGATGGGGCTACTCCCCTGGAAGATGGGATCCTTTCCCGCGAAGGATGGACGTTGATCGACGATACAGGAAAACCCGTTTTCGATAATTCTGATTGGCCATGGGTAATGTCACGCGACGAAAAGATGGCGCAAGACTGGTACTTTATGGCCTACGGGTCCGATTATAAACAAGCATTAGCCGACTACACTTTGGTAGCAGGAAAAGTTGCCTTTCCACCCAAATATGCGTTTGGAGCCTGGCAGTCCCGATGGTGGAAATACACAGATGAAGAACTAAAAGAATTAGTGGAAGAGTATAAAACAAACGACTTTCCACTAGATGTACTGGTGATTGACATGGATTGGCATGTGGTAAACCTTCCGGAAATGTATGACGGCAAAAACAAAAAACCAGACCAGGCCGGACAGGGGGCTGGTTGGACCGGGTTCTCCTGGAACCAGAATTATTTTCCTGACCCTAAGGGGTTTTTGGACTGGACGGACAAGCGAGGGATCAAAACGTGTATGAACCTTCACCCTGCTTCCGGTATTCAGCCTCATGAAGACATGTACCATGAATTTGCCAGTGCCATGGGCGTGGACCCCACAACTAAGAAGTATATTCCCTTTAACATTACGGATAAATCTTTTGCCAGGAATTATTTTGATATCGTGCTGCACCCCATGGAAGACGATGGTGTGGATTTCTGGTGGCTTGACTGGCAGCAGTGGAACAGCACGGATATTCCCGGGGTTAACCCCACCTACTACCTCAATTATCTTCACTATACGGATATGGAAAGGCGTGGCAAAGATCGTCCTATGATCTACCATCGTTGGGGAGGATTAGGCAATCACCGTTATCAAATAGGTTTTTCAGGAGACACCTACAATACATGGAAATCCCTTCAATTTCAACCCTACTTTACTGCTACTTCTTCCAATGTCGGTTGGGGATATTGGGGCCACGATCTCGGAGGGTTTTTCAAAGGGAAAGAAGAGCCGGAACTTTTTACCCGATGGATACAGTTCGGGATCTTCTCTCCTATCGTAAAGATCCACTACTGGGCACACCCTGCCATGGACCGCAGACCATGGGCTTATCCTCCCGAATATGCCAACGCCATGCGTGATGCCTATAAATTACGCTATTCACTTATACCTTATATTTATACCATGGCGCGTAAGGCATATGATTCTGGCGTATGCCTGAGCCGTCCCATGTACTATGAATCGGACGATGATCTGGCTTACAAATACAAAGACCAATATTACTTTGGAGATGATCTTATTATCGCCCCTGTCATTGATAGTTTAGGTGGTGAAATGGCTTCTACTAAAAAAGTTTGGTTGCCAAAAGGTCAATGGATCAATTGGAGTTCCGGAACATTGCTGGATGGCGGCAAAGAAATTGAAGCCCGGTTTACAATTTCGGAGATCCCTGTATTTGTAAAAGCCGGAGCGATCATTCCTATGATGCCAGATATGAACAACACCGGTGAGAAACCTGTAAACCCATTGATATTGAATATCTTCCCGGGAGCTAACGGAGCAGCTAAAGTTTATGATGATGCCGGTAATACGCAAGCCTACCAAAATGGCGCATACACCTATACGTCTGTCAGCTCCAAATTCAATGGAAAAAAAGCTAATGTTGTCATTGATAAAATAGAAGGCTCCTATGAGAATATGTTGTTAAACCGCGCTTACGAATTGCGCTTTCCTATCAGTCATTTACCTAAAAAAGTTCTTGTAAACGGTCAGGAACTCCCCTTCTCCAGGGAAATAAGACAAGGAACCTGGAGGTATGACGGAGTGAAGGTAGAGGCTGTCGTCTATACCAACGAATACAGTGTGTATGATAAAGTGGTAGTAGAGGTAGAATTTGAAAAAGATGACCTTGAATTGGTCAGCGGCATTAAAGGTTTGATATCACGATCAAAAGAGGTATTTCTTTTTGCCCGGGAAAACCACTGGCCGGACTGGAAATACCCTTTCAATAATTTTGTTCTCGCTGCTCAAACAGGGCGGAGAGTAAACCTAGATGCCAAAAACGCTCTGAAAGAATATGAGCTGCTTCGTCAGACGTACATAGAAAATCAAAACCAGATTGAAGAATGGTCAAAGGATAACAGCAGATACAGACCATTAACCCGATTACTAAAATGAATACGGTAGTAATGGCATTCATTTAAACAGCAACATAAAACAAATCCACCACTAGTTAACAGATCAGATACCTACTAAGCAACAGTCAAAATGAAATATTTTACCACCACAACTTATCCGTCATGAATAGAACCATCATAAGTATAAGCAGGAAAATTTTCCTGGTATCGGGTATATGCACTATGATAATAGCATGTCAGAATACAGAAAACCAGCCGTCGGAAGACAAAAACCCGGCACAGGAAATCAATAGTGAAGATCTCCGCCCCTTACTCAAAGATCTTACTTCCAGCTACGATGAGCTACGTCCCAAAGTGATCCAACCGGCTGAAGGATATTTGAAATACCCTTACCTGATCCCGGCAGGATTTTACAAACAAATGTGGGATTGGGACGGGTTTTTCATGGGCAATCATTTCGTGAGCATCGGACAACCCAAATACCTGAAATACTGGGCGCTCAACCTTATTGAAGGCATTGATGAGGAAGGATATGTTTCAGGTGGCGCCACCACAAAAGGACCCCGGTTGCTGTTTGGTAAATTCGCTATGAAACCATTCCTTTCACAGGGGGTATATGCTGCTTCGGAAGGCCTGGGGGACTATACCTGGGTGGAAGAATACTATGAAGAACTGAAAAGAGTGCTCAAATACCGGGAAGAGACCCAACAAGATTCATTGACGGGTCTGTTTTTCTGGGACAATGGTATGCAGAGCGGTGCTGACAATAATGTGGCTATGAATTATTTCGCCGATGACAAACGTTCCTTTTTAGCGCCGGATGCCAGCGCACTTCAATGCAGGGAATATTTAGCACAATCCGTCATAGCAAGTAGATTAAGTAAGTCAAAAGACGCGCAGCTTTACAAAAAGAAATCAGACGATCTGAAAATAGCCATTAATAAGTTTCTCTGGTCTGAAGAAGATCAGATCTACTATACGGTAGACCGTGAAACCGGTGACTTTTACAAAAGGGTAAGCTATTCCTCCTTTGTTCCATTGATGCATGCCATAGCCCCTCCTGAAAAAGGCAAGGCCATGATATCCAAATATTTGATCAATCCCGGGCATATGAAAGCCAAATACGGTTTCAGAACCCTTTCAGTACAGGACCCTGATTATAATAATAAAAACATCATCATCCCTTTTTCTAACTGGCAAGGGCCCGTTTGGCCGATCGCTAATTTCATCTATTCCATAGGTTTAAAACATTATGGCTTTGAGCAAGAGCTTCGCTGGCAAGCCAAAACCTTAGGCGAGTTACTCCTTAATGACATCCAAAAATATAATACCATGCATGAAAATTATCACGCAGACACAGGTGCGCCACTGGCCCCCAGTCATGATAATGTCGATAAAGATGGGAACATTGTTGGCTTCATCAGCTGGAATCTTTGCATTCAGAATCTGCTGGAGGGAGTCGTAGAGGATAAATGGATGTTACTGGAAATCAAAAATTAATCGTACGATCACAATGAAAATGAGATGGATTGCTTTATTATTCTTAACGCTGGTTTTTTCCGGATGTCACTCTAAGCTGAAAAAGGATACTCCGCCGGTGTCATCACCTCCTGCTGAACAGAATAAGAACAAGAACAACTATAAGTCGCATTGGGAAATCACGAGTCCCCAACAGATCTCGTGGGACATGAAAAAAGACTACAACCTACCCCATTCCGATAATATTGAAATGGCCGGAAAAAGGGTTGCTGGTATTATCAGTTACAACATTGACACCGATAAACGCTTATCACTGAGCCGTCACATTATTTTCCCTCAACTGCGTACCCATATTAAACAAACCGATCCCGGATGGTTTGTTTACAGAGCGTATTTGAAAGATACTTATGACGACAGTATTCTTCCCAGAATGCTGGTAGGTGATAAGATCCTCGTTCCCGGTCCGGTAGAGTCTATTCAACTTGACGGAACCCTTACCATTGTGCACGAGGCCCAAAACGGTTTACAAATTACCCGAAAATTGATGCCTTCGATGAGTCAACGTCTCTTCATAGAAAACTGGGTAGTAACCAATACACGGAATGAACCCATTCAGATCAAAAGCGGGAAGACCTTCATTCAACAACAGGATTACGGATTAAAAGGAAAGTATACACGTACTATTTCATCCGATGCACCGCCCAGGATCACCATTCCGGCCAACAAACACCTCACTTTCTCTATTACCATTAGTGCGCAACTTGACGATGAAGCAGGGCTCGCGAGAAAGACAAAAGCGTCTATCCGGGAAAGAGGAAATTTTCTCAATGAGATAAAGAGTGCTCTTATTTTGGAAACACCGGAACCCGTACTCAATACATTGTTTGAATTTTCAAAGATCAGGGCATCAGAAAGCATTTTTGAATCGAAACTGGGTTTGATGCATTCACCGGGAGGAGGAAGGTATTATTGTGGATTTTGGGCCAATGATCAGGCAGAGTACGTAGGGCCTTTCTTTCCATATGTCGGGTATGAAACAGCCATTGAGGCTTCTTTAAACACCTACAGACTCTTTGCAAAAGAAATGAGCCCTTCCTATGAGAATATCCGGTATTCGTTCGAAATGGAAGGAGATGCTCCCATCAATCCATTGGACCGTGGTGATGCCGCTATGATCGCTTATGGAGCGGCCCAGTTTGCTATGGCGAACGGCGATGCAGCCATTGCCGAAGAATTGTGGCCACTGATAGAATGGTGCCTGGAATATTGCCGAAGAAAGACCAATACGGAAGGGGTGGTGGAATCCCAGTCAGATGAAATGGAAGGTAGGATTGAAACGGGCACGGCCAACCTCTCTACGTCATCGCTCGCTTATGGCGCCTTACAATTAGCTGTGGATTTAGGACAAAGCCTAAACAAACCCAGTCAGCAGCTGGAGGCTTATAAGAAACAGGCCGGTGTACTCAAAAGAGCTATAGAAAGCTATTTTGGAGCTACTGTAGAGGGGCTCGACACTTACAAATACTATAAAGAGCACCAATATTTAAGACATTGGATATGCCTGCCACTAGTGGTGGGGATCCATGATCGAAAGGAAGCTACGATAGAGGCATTATTCAGTAAACTATGGTCAGAAAATGGAGTGCATGTAGAGAAAAACTCTGACAATGAAGCCATCTCCAAAATATTCTGGGACCGGGGCACCTTATATGCTTTGAGGGGCACATTCCTGGCCGGAGCGACAGAAGAATCCCTTTCCAAACTTATGCAGTTTTCTTCAGAACGTCTTTTGGGCAAACGGGTACCCTATGTTGTGGAAGCCTACCCCGAAGGTGATATGGCCCATCTTTCTGCAGAAAGCGGTCTGTATTGTCGTGTATTCACGGAAGGGATGTTTGGTATAGTACCCACCGGGCTGAGTAGTTTTAAATGCTCACCAAAGCTGCCACAGGATTGGGACCGGATGGCGCTAAGAAATATACAGGCATTTGGACAAAATTTTGACCTCGAAGTAAAGCGCGAGAATCGTGATCAATTAGTAGTAAGGGTCATCGACCAGAACAAGGAAGTGGTTACAGAAAATAAAATCACACAGGAAGAAGAGGTAAATGTAACTTTTATATAAATGCCAATGGTAAACTACGCTAATAAGAAAATGGGCAATTGATCATCAGAGGGTTAAAGGCTGATCCCAGTCATTGGCCCTAGGAACTCCATATACTATTATTGAACCGGATCAATAGGTTGAATTTAATCGGATATAACATAACCATGAAGAAAAAAATAAGTGGAAAACAACCATCAGGTAAAGCTTCAACAGGCAGGAATTGGTCTTAAGAAATTGGAGGCCGGAAATCCGGCCTCCAATGCTGCGACAGGTTTCGATACTTAGAACACTACCAAATGACGAAGTATTGATACCAATCGTTGGTAAATGAATTATTTAACCAAAAACAAAGATATATATAATACAATTATCAATGCTGTATTAGAAATTATAAAAGTTGCCGGGAGACAATTTATCTTAATTCGTTTGTCTCTTCAAATAGTGGTGTGTGAGCATATTTCAGCTCAAATACAGTGCATTAAAAAGGTAAAATGTCATTGAATAACAGAGATACAACACTGCAAAAGGTATTTGCAGTGTTTGAGAGAAAAACGCAACATGCTTTTCATCTTAGCTACGATAAAATTGACCTCGTTTAATGGGCATTCAGATACCAGGTTATTGGTCCCGGTAATTAATCAATAGGTACTCCAATAAGTATAAACCATCAAACACTTTAACAAAAAAGCTCTTGTGTTGAATATTCAGGGGCCTTCTTTTAAAAACAGTCTTTCCAATGAACATCAGAAACCTACTATTACCGCTTTCAGTCATAGTCTTATTGACTTCATGCAGCAAACCCAATAGTAAAAACCTTGAAATTGATTTAGACCTTATACCTGTTCCCAAAGAAATTACCCGATCTGATAAAGCACTTTTACTTTCTGATCAAAGCAGGATCTCCGGTAAAAATGACACACTTCTGCCGCTATTAAAGGTATTTGGCGACGAGTTAAACCGACTCACAGGCTTCTCATTAGACGTTGTCATTGCCAATAGTCAGGCAGATATTTTATTCTCTATTAACCGTCAATTGGCCAAAGACCAATACCACATCGACGTGACGGACAGAATCGAGGTTACAGGGGGCAGCTTCCAGGCATTGGCCATGGCGCGGACTACCTTACTTCAAATGTCTTTCACTGAAAATAACGAGTTGTACTTCCCTGTTTTACAATTAAAAGACCAACCTTCCGCCACGTACAGGGGCCTAATGATTGACCTGGCCCGTAACTGGCATAGTGTTGAGACCATAAAAAAATTAATTGATCTCGCTTCTTTTTACAAAACAAACTACTTGCAGTTACATTTTACCGATTATCAATCCTACACATTACCTTCCCGGAAATACCCCAAATTATCCACCCCCGGCGGACATTACACTTTTGAGGAACTGGAAGAGTTAGAGCAATATGCGCAACTGCGGGGAGTAGTGATCATTCCCGAAATAGATGTCCCTGGTCACTCCAGCGCCATTGTTAAGGCCTACCCGGAAATTTTCGCACTCAAAGATGTGAAAGACAACCCGTGGATCATCAATATGGGGAAGGAAGAAGTGTATCAGGCACTCGAAGAGATCATATCAGAGATTGCTCCTGTTTTCAAAAGCTCTCCCTATTTCCATATAGGAGGAGATGAGGCCATTTTTAACAAAACCACAGAGGATCCTGATGTCAAAGCGTATATGAAAAAACACGAGCTGGGTAAGGATGTACATGAGCTATACAGGCACTTTCTGGTAAGGCTAAATGAAATGGTTAAAAAACAGGGAAAACAAATGTGTGTATGGGAAGGTTTCAGAAGAGAAGGAAAAACAGAGATCCCAAAGGATATTATCGTTTACGAATTTGAAACCAACCGGTACCTTCCCAATCACCTGGTGGAAGATGGATACACTGTTGTAAATACATCCTGGAAACCCATTTATGTGGTCAATCAAAAGAAATGGGAGCCGAAAACCATTTATGGGTGGAACATGTGGCGGTGGGAGAACTGGTTTCCCAAAGCCCCTTCTGTTGTTCCTATACAGCTTCAGTCAACACCTATGGTCATCGGGGCCCAAATGTGCGCCTGGGAACAACGGGAAGAGGTTGAATTCAAAAGTTTAACCCGCATTATTCATTGGGTTAAGAAATCTGATTTTAGATAAAACATAGAATGTACTGAGGAGTTGTTTAGCCACCCCTGAAGATATTTCAGATAATCTTTGAGAAAATAACATATTGAT